>NZ_JBITLL010000004.1:0-767815 GCF_044465245.1 Nonomuraea terrae
TCCCTTCCGGGGGTGGGGGTGCCGGGGTGTGCCCCCGCGCCGTGTCCGCGCCCGGGCGCGCTCGCCCGGGGGCTGTTCTGGTGGGGGGCCCCCCCCCGGGGCGGGGGCCCCCCCCCCCGCGCCCCCACGGCCACGTGCGACCCCTCATCGGCATGCCTGCGCCCCATGGGCGCCGAAGGCGGCGCCAAGGACCACACCGCGCGTGCACGCTGCGCCCAGCCGACCTGCCGTCGCCTCCTCCGGCGACATCCCGCACAAAGCCTGCGTAGGACGTCGACACAAGACGACGGGTGACAACCGACGCCGCACAGCAGCCCGACTGCGCCGCCGCGGGCTGACGTGCCCTTGAGGAAGAAGAACGCGTCCGGGGTGGAGAACGCCCCCGTGGGCCCCGCCTCTCGGCGGCTGGGCGCCCTGATCCGGTCCAGGGCCGACTATGGGCGTCGACGTAGAGCTCCGCACGACCCACCATGGCGATGTGGCGGACGGCAGCGTCACCCTGGCCGCCACGCAGACAACCGCCCCGGCCTCACGCAGGCATCGCCGTCGCGGCCTCACGCGGACCTCGCCGTCGCGGCCGGCGCGAGGCGTTTCGATCCGGGCCGCTCGAAGGTTTCCGCCGCTCTGGCGGAACGCGACCGGCGCACCGATCTGGTGCCCTGTGCTCATCCCTGACATGCGCTCGCCTCAGGCCGCGGCCTGTCCGAGGCGCGCGATCAGCCGGACTCTCGTACGGGATGTCCAGGCTCTCGGGGTGGTCCGGACTTGTGCGGCGAGGGTCGGGCGCTCCCGGCGAGGTCAGCCCGCGAGGGGGACGTTCGCCGGGAGCTGTGGCTGTGAGGGGACGCCCAGGAGGTCTTCGATGGTCTCCACGAACGTCTCCGCCTCGACCAGGATCTCCTCGGCCTCGGCGGCGCTGATGCGGCGCACCATGCCGGCCTCGGCGGCCGCGCGCTTGGCAGCGGTCGTCGAGAAATAGGCGGCCCACTCCGCCAGGCTCGGCTCGGCCTCGGGGAGCAGCTCCCACGCGCTGCGCAGCCGGCGCCGGCGACCCTCCAGAGGACGGGGACGTGCGGCCAGGAGCGCCGCGGCCGCACGCAGCGCCGCCAAGTGAGCGGCGACATATCGGGATGCCGGGGTGCGAGCGCCGGTCGCCTCCGCCAGGCACGAACGTGAATCGGTCAGATGTGCCCGAACCGCAGGCGACAGCCGGGGCCCGGGTGTGTCTCTAGGCCGTGGTGCCATCATGCGCGCCTCCTTGGAGTCGTGGGCGGCTGGCCGACGTCTCCGCCGGTGGAGCCAACAATCGCAGACCCCACCGACATTTCCGCCGGGCCGGCCGGACGAGGAGCTTCCCCTCTCCCCGTCCGGCCAGGACACGCCCGTTCGTCTCCGCCGACGACGAGGACATGCCCTTCGCCCGTGGAGCCTGGCCGCGGGTGTCGCTGGGGAAGCGAACGGCCCGCGACCAGGTCCTTGGTGACGCTGAGCCGCGAGCCTCACCGTCACTAGGTCGAACATAATTTCGATCACGCGCGGTGTCAACCAGTTCCACGAACACAGGTTCGATGACCATGAACGGAAACGCCCGCCTCACGCCGTACCGACCGACAAGAAGGCCCCGCACACGAACAGAAAGGACATACGAAACCCCGCCACCGCGAAAGCGTCCCGCCTCGGCGGCGAGAACGACACGCCGGGCGGCACCCCGAACACGCATGCTCGGGACACCACTCGGAACGCCTCACCCGCGACACCCTCGGACCCGTGATCGGGACGGGAGCACGCATGAAGCGGAGGAACGAAGAGCCGCGCCACGGCACGGGCTCGCGACGAAGGCGACCATGACGCACCGGGTGCCACCCCGGAACGCGCTCGCCCTGGGAGCCCCCGGAACGCCCTGCCCAGGCAACACCCGGAATCCCTCGCCGAACGTTCATCCCGGACGCCTCGCCCACGACGGCCTGGCGCATCCAACGGCTTGTCAGGGCGATAGCGGGCGGCACCGCACCGCGCCGGGTGGCATGCCCGTTCGGCGCGGGCCACGCGGGCGTCAAGCCTTGATTGAATGATCTAGGCCAGCTTCGTGGGGATCTACGGGGGCGTGATGGGGATATGGGATGTCAGGAAGGACGGGGATCGGGCGCAGTGGACATGCACTCCGCTCGTCAGCGTCGGGCCGCTGCGGTTGGGGATGAGCGCAGGTGAAGTCGTCGTAGCGCTCGACCATGCCGGGCCGGTGAGCGGCATTGGATACCCCGATACGCCCAGTGTGCAGTGGTTTCAGGAGCTAGGTGTGACGGCCTACTACGAGGGCGCCGGTCGCCTGGCAGGTGTTGCGGTTGACGCGCTGAACGGTCCCCAGGTCATGCTGGACGGCACGGCGCTGGTCGGACGCGTGCCGTCCGCCTTGGAAGCCTGGATTCACGATTACACGCAGGCGTACGGACTTGACCTGCACTACGTCCACGAAGGAAATCCGGGATCGGCGGACGTCGGCCTCCTCGTGCGCGCACAACGGGCAGGGGATGTCGTCCTCAGCCGGCCACTTTTCCTCATCCGCGAGTGGGCGATGGCAGAGTGGGACCACGTCCCCGCATCCGAGTGGAAGAAATTCTGATGCAACCGCCTGAGCCGCGGTGAGCAAGCTGACGACAACAGTGACGACGCAGTGACGACGACGTCGGCCACCATGAACGCGCACCGCCAGCCGTCCACGCCCGTCCGACCAGCGAGTGTCCGCCCCGGCGAGGGTGATTCCGCCGCGAGAAGCGACGATCAGTTCGTAGCCTCTGCCGGCGGACGGCAGGCGGGAGCCACCGAACCGGTGGCCTCCCACACACCCCTGGATACCTAGAGACCGCGGCGCCACCGCCCATTGCGGCCGTCGAGCCGGGCGGGCACAGACCGCCAGGACCTCCACGCTTCGGCATGTTTCCCATAAGCGGTGTCCACAGGGCCAGGGCCGTTCTCAGGCGTGTCCCGGCCGGCGCGGCCCACGGGGACAGCGCGTTCCCCAGGAGGTGCCGCCCGCGAAGGCGGCCTCTCCTGAAGGTGCGTTCGACGGCCGGCAACGGCCCGGGCGCTCAGTGGTGTTCCGGAGCGGCCCCCGTGGGATCCGCCGGGTGGTTACTCGAGTGACAGGGCGCCTGAGGGGCACAAAGTGACGGCGCGGCGGGAGGCCTCCTCCACATCCTCGGGTGGCGACTCCTGCAGGAGCACCACCGTGCCGTCCTCCTCACTCTGGTCGAACACCTCCGGGGCCGTCAGCGCGCACATGCCCGCGCCGATGCACACCGACGTATCTGCCTTGATCTTCATGGCGACCTACCAAGTGACAGGGAGGCGGTGCACTCCGTAAATGCTCATGTCGGATCGCATCGGCACCTCCTCCGGTGATACGGCCAAGCGTAGGCCAGGCAGCCGGCGCAGCAGCGCGGGGAAGGCGATGCGCATCTCGGCGCGGGCGAGCTGCTGGCCGAGGCACTGGTGGATGCCGTGGCCGAACGTCAGGTGCCCGCCGGCGGGCCTGGTGACGTCGAGGCGGTCCCCGTCGGGGAAGCGTTCGGGATCGCGGTTGGCGACCGGCAGGTGGACGGCCACCGTCTCGCCGGCCTTGATCACCTTGCCCTCGATCTCGACGTCCTCCAGCGCCGAGCGCAGCGGGCCGAGGTGGATGATCGTGAGGTAGCGCAGCAGCTCCTCGACGCCGTTCTCCGCCACCGACGGGTCGTCGCGCATGGCGGCGAGCTGGTCAGGGTTGGTGAGCAGCGCGTACGTCCCGAGCCCCAGCATGTTGGCGGTCGTCTCGTGCCCAGCTACCAGCAGCAGGAAGGCGACCCCGGTGAGCTCCTCGTCGTCGAGCTCGCCGCCCTCGACGAGCCCGCTGAGCAGGTCGTCGGCGGGCTCCTCGGGCTTGCGCCGGATGAGCTCGTACAGGTAGGCGGAGATGCGGCCCATCGCGGCCAGCGCCTTGTCTGCCTCGGTCTCCAGGTTCAGCAGGATCTCGGAGTCGGCCTGGAACTGCGCGCGGTCCTCGTACGGCACCCCGAGCAGCTCGCAGATCACCAGCGACGGGATCGGCAGCGCGAACGACTCGACGAGGTCGAGCGGCCCGCCGGCGGCCTCCATCTCGTCCAGGCAGGCGTCGGCGATCTCCGCGATCCTCGGCTCCAGCATCTTCATCCGGCGCACGGTGAACTGCCCGGTCAGCAGCTTGCGGTAGCGCGTGTGGCCGGGCGGGTCCATCCGCAGGAAGAAGCCGCGCGGCACCGGCATCTTCCCCCGCTTGGCCAGCTCCACCCGGTTCGGCACGAGCGGGTGCAACCGGTCGGGCCGGTTGCTGAAGTGCGGGTGCGCCAGCACCGCGCGGGCCGCCGCATACCCCGTCACCAGCCAGCCGAGGTGGCCGTCGGCGAACGTCATGCGGTGCATCGCGCCCTGTTGCCGCAGGCCGGAGACTTCGTCAGGCGGATCGAGTGGCCGCTGACGGGTGATGGGCAGGGACAGATGGGACATGTTCGGCTTCTTTCCTCGCTCCTCCCCCAGAAAACCTCAACGATTGCAAAATTTCAATGGACGAAAAAAATAAGGCGGTGCAGTATAGTTCCGGCATGGTCGGACTGCGGGAGCGCAAGAAGCAGCGCACGCGCCAGGCGCTGATCGAGGCCGCCCTCCGGTTGTTCAGCGAGAAGGGCTTCGAGGAGACGACGCTCGCGGAGATCGCGGCGGCGGCCGACGTCTCGACGCGGACGTTCTTCAGCTACTTCGCCGGCAAGGAGGACGTCGTCTTCCACGACTCGGCGAAGCGGCTGGACCTGGCCACGGCCATCCTGGCGGGCCGGCAGCCCGGCGACACGGTGACCGGCCTGCTGGTGCGGATCATCGACGAGAGCCTGCTCTGGGCGACCTCCGAGGAGAACATGACGTTCGAGGGCGCCCGGTTGCGGCTGCGGCTCGTCCTGGAGGAGCCGGCGCTGCAGGCACGGGCGCTGCTGGTGCTGTTCGACACCCAGCTGAAGCTGGCCAAGGCGCTGCACGAGGCGTTCCCCGAGGAGCTGACGCCGGTGGACGCGGCGGCCGCGGTCGGGGCGATGGTCGGCGCGGTCCAGGTGGCGGTCGTGGCCAACCTGGAGGAGGAGCGTTCGCAGCAGGCGATGTACGAGACCGGCCGCCGCGCGGCCGAGGTGGCTCTTTCCGGCCTGCGCTCCCCCGGCGGCGTCGAGAAGGACCCTGCGGGGTGATCCACCGCCGCCGATCATGGCAGCATGTGTCGTGACCATGCCGCGCAAGGCGGGCGGGAGGAGTGCGGATGGCGGGGAGCGATCGCGGCCGGCCGGCCGGGCTCGTCCTGCTGGCCCTGGGGCCGGTCCTGGCGGCGGCGTACGCGGGCGCCGGCCACGTGGCCGTCCAGGCGGCGGTGCGGGCGCAGATCTCGGGCCCCGGGTGGGAGGGCGGCCGCATCGACGCCGACGGGATGACGTCGCTGGGCCTCGACGCCTGGCGGGTGACCTGGTGGACGGCCCTGCTCGTGGGCGTGGTGGCGCTGGCCTACGTGGTGATCGGCCTCCTGCTGCGGCGCCACGGCCGAGGGCGAGCGTTCCTCCTGGTGCTCTCGGGCACCCTGATCGTCCCGTACGTGCTGGGCTTCGCCGTCGCGCTGGTCAACCCCGTGAAGCTGCTGGCGAGCCTGTACGACGTGCCCGACTTCGCCGCTGGCCTGCCCGCCTGGCATTCGGCCACGGCCTTCCTCCTGCTGGCCGCCGGGCTGGCCCAGGCCGTGGGCCTGCCGCTGGCGGCCGCCCAGGGCCGGCGGGCGGACTCGTCCCGCGCCTGAGACGTCGGCGAGCGCCCGGCCGGGCCTGGTGCGAGCGCGGCGTCAGGCGCCGCGGAACTTGCCTCTGACGTGGACCGGGACGCCCTTGCCGAGCTTGCCGGGGAGCTCCTCCGCGACGTTCATCGGCAGGCGTACGCAGCCGTGCGAGGCCGGGTGGAGCGGGACCGACAGCGCCCCGTGGAAGGCGATGCCGCCGTTGAAGAAGATCGGGTTGTACAGCTCGCCCAGGTAGGACCGGTGCCAGCCGCTCACCCGCCACGTCGTGCGGTAGTTGCCGGTGGGGGTACTGGCCGAACCGCAGAACTCCTGCTCACTGCCCTGCCAGGTGGCGGTCTCGCAGTAGGGGATGCCGCTGCCGGAGGAGATGTGGCTGATCAGCTCCACCTCGCCGCCGACGTACAGGACCATGATCTGCCGGGTGAGGTCGACCTCGGCGCGGGTCTCCCGGCCGCGCGGGGCCAGCACGCGCGGCGTCTTCGGGGTCTCCAGGGCCTCCCACGTGCGGCGGGCGACGGTGCTGGTCGGCTTGATGCCGTTGACCTTCTGGAACGCCCACACGGCCGCGAGCGTGGTGGGACCGTACTGGCCGTCGGCCTCGCCCGGGCGGTAGCCCAGCCCGATGAGGCGCTTCTGCAGCCAGGTGACGGCCTGCCCGTCGGCGCCCAGCCGTAACGTCCTGCGCGGCGCGGTGACCGGCGGGGGTGTGTCGCGCCCGGCGGCGCCGTCAGAGGCCGCGGACGGCGCGGGGAAGCCGTCAGGGGTTACGGACGGCGCGGCGGGGCCGAGCCGCATCGCGGCCGGTGACGCATCGGGGCGGTGCCCGGCCTGCGCCCCGCAGGCCGGGAGGGCGAGCAGGCCCGCCGCCAGGAGTGCGGCCACCCGGGGCAGCAGTCGAGCCACCATGCGCACCACCATCCATCACGAACAGATCAAATGACCTTACATCACTCACCATGAACCGGTAAGGCGTCGCCAATCCCTTTAGAGTGGCTCCATGTCTGAGAAGTTGCCGGCGAACGCCGTCCTCGTGGAGTCCGCGCTGCGTGAACGCGGAGCCAACGGCGAGATCGTGGTGCTGCCGGAGAAGGCGCCCACGGCCGCGGCCGCGGCGGCCCAGCTCGGATGCGAGGTCGGGGCCATCGCCAACAGCCTGATCTTCGACGCCGACGGCGAGCCGCTGCTGGTGCCCACCAGCGGCGCCCACCGCGTCGACGTCGAGCTGATCGCCCGCACGGCGGGCGTCCAGCGGGTACGCCGGGCGACGCCGGAGTTCGTCCGCGCCGCCACCGGGCAGCCCATCGGCGGCGTCGCCCCGGTCGGGCATCCCGCGCCCGTGCGCACCCTGGTGGACAACTGGCTGAGCAAGCACGACGTGGTCTGGGCGGCGGGCGGGCATCCGTCGACGGTGTTCCCCACGACGTTCGACGAGCTCGTGGGCATCACCGGGGGAACGCCGGTGGACGTCGAGTAGTGTGCGACGCGTGATCGAGTTTCGGGGTGCCGGCCCTGAGGAGTTCGCCGAGCGGCTGGAAACGGTGATCGGCATTTACGCGGCGGCGATGAGGCCGCCGGCCGAGCAGATCGCCGGCCGGATGAGCATCATGCGCAATCACGGAACATATCCCCGTTTCCAGTGCTATTTCGCGGAATTGCGTGAGTCATCCACCGACTGGCCGGCCCCGGAGCCCAAGGTCGTCGGCTTCGCGTACGGCTTCAGGGGCGAGCCCGGCCAGTGGTGGCACGACGTGGTCCACCGCGGGCTGGTCGACAAGATGGGCCGGGAGGCCGCCGACGCCTGGCTCGGGTACGCGTTCGAGCTGGCCGAGATCCACGTGCACCCCGACTACCAGGGCAAGGGCATCGGCCGCGCGATGATCCGCACGCTGTGCGCCGGCCGCCCCGAGCGCTCCGCCGTGCTGTCGACGCACGACCAGCCGACGGCCGCCCGCCACCTCTACGCCAGCATGGGCTTCACGGACCTGCTGACCAAGTTCGTCTTCCCGGGCGGCCACGAGGAGTACGTGATCGCGGGCCGTCCGCTCCCGCTCTCTTGAGCGTTTCCTGAGCAAGCTGTGACCGGCGGGTTTGCCGAGCGTGACCGAGGGGCACCATCCATGACAGATAGTGACCGCCCCTTTACCGAGAGGCTACGCTCCCTGCTCGTCACCCGCCCGGTCCCCCTGCGGGCGGGTGACGAGCACCCCAAGGCTCACGCCGACAGCGGCACGCGCTCCAGCCGCTGGAAGACCTCTCGCGAGGCGCTCGACCGGTTGAACGTGATGAAGTGGATCCCCGGCGCGCCCTCGTCGAGCAGCCGCTGGCACATCGCGGCGCCGTGGTCGATGCCGAGCCGCCGCACCGCCGCCGGGTCGTCCTCGACCTCCTCGAACCGGGCCGCCAGGCGGGCCGGGAACGGAGCCCCCGACAACTGCTCGGAGCGGGCGATCGTGCTCATCTGGGTGACCGGCATGATGCACGGGATGATCGGCGTCTCGCAGCCCCTGGCCGCCACCCGGTCGCGCAGCCGCAGGTAGTCGTCGGCCTCGAAGAACATCTGGGTGATCGCGTAGTCGGCCCCCGCCTCGCACTTGCGCACGAAGTATTCGGTGTCGGACTCGATGGACGGCGATCGCGGATGCTTGTAGGGGAAGGCCGCCACGCCCACGCAGAAGTCGCCGGCCTGCCTGATCAGCCGTACCAGCTCCTCGGCGTAGAGCACGCCCTCGGGGTGGGGCACCCACTCGCCCATCGGGTCCTCGGGCGGGTCGCCGCGCACGGCGAGCATGTTGCGCACCCCGGCGTCGGCGAAGCGGCCCACGAGGTGGCGCAGCTCGCGAACGGAGTGGTTGACCGCGGTGAAGTGAGCCACGGGGGTGAGCGTGGTGTCGTGGGCGATCCGCTCGACGATGTCGACCGTGCGGTCGCGCGTGGAACCGCCGGCGCCGTACGTCACCGAGACGAACGTGGGCCGCAGCGACTCCAGCTCCCTGATCGCGCGCCAGAGCTGGCGCTCGCCCTCGTCGGTCTTCGGCGGGAAGAACTCGAACGAGAACGAACGCCCACCGGAGGCGAGCAGCTCGCGGACGGTGGGAACCCGATCGGGCCGGATGGAAGGTCGACCAAGCGCCATGGGGCAAGGGTACAGGTACGTTCTCGCGGTGCACCGGGGCAAGGGGCCCGCTGTGGAGATCCCAATCCGGGATCCGACCATTAGTCTCAATACATGACCAACGACGCCGCCGGCATGGGCACCCTGCGCACGCACGTGGAACAGGTTCTCGGAGAGTTCGTCGAACGACAGCTGCCCTCGGGTGGCGAGCCGGAGTTCCGGCCCCTTCGTACCGCCGCGGACGAGCTGCTCGCGGGCGGCAAGCGGCTGCGGCCCGCGTTCTGCTACTGGGGCTGGCGCGGCGCCGGGGGCACGGACGAGCCCGGCATCTTCACCGCCGCCGCCTCGCTGGAGCTGCTGCAGGCCAGCGCTTTGGTGCACGACGACGTGATGGACAAGAGCGACCTGCGCCGCGGCATGCCGTCCGCGCACCGCCGCTTCCAGGCGATGCACGAGAAGTCCGGCTGGCACGGCTCCTCCGCGCAGTTCGGCGAGGGCGCGGCGATCCTGCTGGGCAACCTGCTGCTCATCTGGTCGGCCGACATGTGGCGGGCCAGCGGCCTGCCGCGTGAGGTGCTGGAGGCGGCCCAGCCGCTGCACGACCACATGCGCACCGAGCTGATGTGCGGCCAGTACCTCGACCTGCTGGAGCAGGCGCACGGCGAGAACACGTTCGAGTCGGCGCTGCGGGTGGCGCTGTACAAGAGCGGCAAGTACTCGGTGGAGCATCCGCTCCGCCTCGGGCTGGCGCTCGCCGGCCGCGGGCTGGAGCCGTGGATGGACGAGCTGTGCACCGGCTACGGGCAGCGGGTCGGGATCGCGTTCCAGCTGCGCGACGACATCCTGGGCGTGTTCGGCGACCCGGCGCAGACCGGCAAGCCGGCGGGCGACGACCTGCGCGAGGGCAAGCGCACGATGCTGGTGGCCCGCACCCTGGCGGCGGCCTCCGCCGAGGACGCGGCGACGGTGCGGCGGCTGCTCGGCGATCCCGCGCTGGACGAGAGCGGGGTGGAGACGCTGCGGCGGATCATCGGGGACACCGGGGCGCTGCGGGAGTGCGAGGAGCTGATCGGCGAGTATCTGGGCGAGGCGCTGGCGGCGCTGGAGGCGGCCCCGGTCACGCCGGAGGCGCGTACGGCGCTCAAGGAGCTCGCCATCGCCGCCACCTCGCGCACCATGTGACGGGAAAGCGGAAGGCGCCCGCCCGGATCGCCGGGCGGGCGCCTTCTCATGGTCAGCGGGACGAAAGGCGTTTGGCGAACTCCGCCGCGGCCGCCCCGGGGTCGTCGGCCTCGGTGATGGCCCGGACCACCACCACCCGGCTCGCTCCGCGGGCCATGACCTCGTCGAGGGTGTCGAGGTCGATGCCGCCGATGGCGAACCAGGGCCGGGTGGCCTCCAGCGCCGCCGCGTGGTCGAGCAGCGGCAGGCCGGGGGCCGGGCGGCCGGGCTTGGTGGGCGTGGGCCACACGGGGCCGCAGCAGAAGTAGTCGACGCCCTCCTCCACGGCCGCGGCGGAGGCCTCGGCGGCGGAGTGGGTGGACCGTCCGATGACGATGTCGTCGCCGAGTATCTCTCGCGCGACCGTCACGGGAAGGTCGTCCTGCCCCAGATGGAGCACGTCGGGTCGGGCGGCGTAGGCGATGTCCGCCCGGTCGTTGACGGCGAGCAGCTTGCCGTGCCGGTCGCAGGCGTCGCGGAAGACCTCGAGGAGCGCGAGTTCGTCGCGTGCCTCCAGGCCCTTCTCCCGCAGCTGGATGATGTCCACTCCGCCGGCCAGCACCGCGTCGAGGAACTCTGCCAGGTCGCCGCGGTCGCGGCGGCCGTCTGTGCAGAGATAGAGGCGGGCCTCAGAAAGCGAGGGCTTGGGCACGCCGCTTGACCTCTGTGTGGCGGCCGGCCTTGATCGCCTCGATGGGCGAGCCGGGCAGCGAGTCGTCGGGGGTGAAGAGCCAGCGCAACGCGGCGGCGTCGTCGTAACCGGCGTCCTGGAGCACGGTGAGCGTGCCAGGCAGGCCCTTCATCACGTCCTTTCCCTGGAGGAACACCGCGGGCACCTGTGGCCCGCCGCTGCCCCGGCGGACGCCGAGGAGCTTGTGATCCTTGAGCAGTTGTTTGGCCCGGCCGATCGAGAGATCGAGGCGCTGGGCCACTTCGGGGAGCGTGAGCCACTCGTCGACGAGTGCCTCGGTCTCCCGGTCGATCTGTGCAACAGAAAGCGTCACGGTCCCACAACTACCACATGCCGTGCTTGCTCAAACAACACAATCTCGTAGGGATACCTGTGGATCTACCAGGCGTTCCGTGTCCACGCGATGACCGGCTTCGATGATCCGGCGCCCCTGGACGACGTCGCGCGGCCGGTCGACGGCGAGAACCGCGGCGATGGTGTCGCCGGCGGTGAGCCAGACGGCCGACCATTTGCCCTCGGGCCCGCCCCGGTGGACGAGCCGCCGGCCGGCGGGGTGGTGGCCGGCGTACTGGACCATGTGGCCGAACTGCTCCGACCAGAAGTAGGGGACGGGGTCGTAGACGGCCTGCTCACCCAGCAGCGTCGCGGCGGCCACGTCGGGGGCGTTGAGGGCGGTGTCCCAGTGTTCGACCCTGAGCCTGGTCTGCCAGCGCCGTGACCACCACGCCGCGCAGTCGCCCACGGCCACCACCCCGGGCAGCGAGGTGCGCAGGTGCTCGTCGGCGACCACGCCGTTGTGCAGGTCGATGTCGGCGTCGGCCAGCCACTCGACGGCCGGGCGCACGCCGATGCCGGTGACGACGGCGTGGGCCTCGACGAACCCGCCGCCGACCAGGCGCACGCCGCCCTCCTCGACGGACTCGACCATCGTGCGGAGCCGCAGGTCGATGCCGTCGTACCAGCGCTCGGTGCGGGCGCCGACCTCCGTGCCGACGGCCGTGGCGAGCGGGGCCTCGGCGGCCTCGATGACCGTGACCTCGCAGCCGGCGCGGCGGGCGGCGGTGGCCACCTCCGCGCCGATCCAGCCGGCGCCGATGACGGCGACGCGGGCGCCGGGGACGAGCATGGCGCGCAGCTCGTGGGCGTCGTCGAGGGTGCGCAGGACGTGCTGGGGGCCGTCGCCCGGCAGCCGGATCGGGTCCGCTCCGGTCGCGATGACCAGGCCGTCGTAGCCGAGCTCGCCCTCGGTGGTCTCGACGACGCCCTCGCGCAGCGACTTGGCCTCGACGCCTGGGCGGAACTCGACGCCGAGCGCGGCGAGGTCGGTCTCGACGTAGCTGGTGTCGGCCTTGCCGGACAGCACCGCCTTGGACAGGGGCGGGCGGTCGTAGGGGCGGTGGCGTTCGCGCCCGATGAGGGTGATGCGGCCGGCGTGGCCGCGCGCGCGCAGGGCCTCCACCGTCCGCAGTCCGGCCAGGCCCGCTCCCACCACGACGACATGCTCCACGGTGATGACCTTAACGGGGGGCTTGCCCGGACGCCGTACCGAGGCCGTAGGCTGGGGGCGGTAAGACGCGCGGGAGTCCGGCCGGTACCGGGCTGAGAGGAAGGCTGCACGGGCCTTCGACCGCAAGACACCTGATCCGGATCATGCCGGCGAAGGGAGCGCAGGTGGATGTGATCGTGGGTGGCGGGGTCGTCGGGCTGTCCGTGGCCTGGCGGCTGGCGCGCGAGGGGCGGCCGGTCACCGTGATCGACCCGGCGCCCGGCTCGGGCGCCTCCTACGCGGCGGCGGGGATGCTGGCGCCGGTCAGCGAGGTGACGTACACCGAGGCGCCGCTGTTGCGGCTCGGGGTGGCCTCGCTGCGCCGCTGGCCGGCCTTCGCCGCCGAGCTGGCCGCCGACGCGGGGCTGGGCACGACCGGCCTGGACGCCGGAGGCCGGCAGAGCGTGGGACACGCGGTGGGGCTCCGGCCGGCGCAGGGCGGTCCCGCTGGGCGTGGGCTGGACCTGCGGGCCGAGGGCACGCTCGACGTGGCTTTCGGCGCCGACGACCTGGCCGCGCTGGAGGAGCTGGCGGCGTTCATGGACAAGCTCGGGCTGCCGGTGGAGCGGCTGACCGGGCGGGAGTGCCGCCGTCTGGAGCCGATGCTGGCGCCGTCCGTACGGGGCGGGCTGCTGGCGCCGGACGACGCCTGGGTCAACCCGCGCCGCGTCACGGCGGCGCTGCTGACCGCCCTGGAGCGGCGCGGAGTCCCGCTGGTGCGGGCCCGCGCCAGCGGCCTGCTGCACGAGGGCGACGCCGTCGTCGGCGTACGGCTGGAGCCGGGCGGTGACGTGCCCGCCGAGGTGCGTGGGGAGCGGGTGGTGCTGGCCGCCGGGGCCTGGAGTGCCGGGCTGGCCGACGTGCCGGTGCGGCCCGTGAAGGGGCAGATCATTCGGTTGCGGTCGCCTCAGCCGCTGCTCGGCCGGTGCGTACGCGGCACCGTCCACGGTTCCTCCGTCTACCTCGTCCCCCGGGGTGACGGCGAGCTGGTGGTCGGGGCCACGCAGGAGGAGATGGGGTTCGACACGAAGGTGACCGCCGGTGGGCTCTACGAGCTGCTGCGCGACGCCAGGGAGCTGGTGCCGGGCGTCACCGAGCTGGAGGTCGCCGACGTGGTGGCGGGGCTGCGGCCGGGCACCCCGGACAACCTGCCCGTCATCGGGCCGAGCGGGACGCCGGGCCTGGTGTACGCGACCGGGCACCACCGGGGCGGCGTGCTGCTGGCGCCGCTCACGACGGCGATTTTGCTGGGCGAGGAGAGCGAGCTGGCGGCCCTGTGCGCGCCTGGGAGATTTCGGGAATTTTCATGATTGTTACCATCAACGGGTCCGCGCACGAGGTGGCCGACGGCATCACCGTGGCGCAGGCCGTACGCACGCTGACCTCGGCCACCACCGGAGTGGCCGTGGCCGTGAACGACGAGGTGGTCACGCGCGGCGCCTGGGAGACGACGGCGCTGCGCGAACGTGACCGCATGGAGGTGCTGACGGCGGTGCAAGGTGGATGATCTGATCATCGCCGGGGAGAAGTTCTCCTCCCGGCTCATCATGGGGACCGGCGGCGCGCCCTCCCTGGAGGTGCTCGACCAGGCGCTGGCGGCGTCCGGCACCGAGCTGACCACGGTGGCGATGCGGCGGCTCGACCCGGCCGCGCGCGGCTCCGTGCTCGACGTGCTGCGCCGGCGCGACATCAAGGTGCTGCCCAACACGGCGGGCTGCTTCACCGCGGGCGAGGCCGTGCTGACGGCCCGGCTGGCGCGCGAGGCGCTCGGCACCGACTGGGTCAAGCTGGAGGTCATCGCCGACGAGCGGACCCTGCTGCCCGATCCGATCGAGACGTTCGACGCGGCCGAGCGGCTGGTGGCCGACGGGTTCGTGGTGCTGCCGTACATCGGCGACGACCCGGCGCTGGCGCGGCGGCTGGAGCAGGCCGGCTGCGCGGCCGTGATGCCCCTGGGCGCGCCGATCGGCTCGGGCCTGGGCATCCGCAACCCGCACAACATCGAGCTGATCGTGGAGGCCGCCTCGGTCCCCGTGATCCTCGACGCCGGCATCGGCACGGCCAGCGACGCGGCGCTCGCGATGGAGCTGGGCTGCGACGCCGTCCTGCTGGCCACGGCGGTCACCCGGGCGCAGCGGCCCGACCTCATGGCGGCGGCCATGAAGGAGGCCGTCAGGGCGGGCCGGCTGGCCCGGCAGGCGGGGCGCATCCCGCGCCGCCGCTACGCCGAGGCGTCGTCGCCGATGACGCCGTGACGCGATCCCGTCCGAGGCGGAGACCGACGCCGGAACCGGTGCGGGGACACGCCGAGAGGCACGTCTCCGCATCGGTTTCGGGCGGTGGGGCCCTGCCAGTGGCAAAACGCCCGTAAACTCAGCGGGGTGGATACGACGACTGCGGACCCGCTGGTCGGTCGACTCCTCGATGGGCGTTACCGCATCGAGAGCCGGATCGCCCAGGGCGGTATGGCTACCGTCTACCTGGCGCTCGACATCCGTCTCGACCGGACGGTGGCGCTGAAGGTCATGCACCGCTCGCTGGCCGCCGACCCTGCGTTCGTCCGGAGGTTCATCGGCGAGGCCAAGTCGGTCGCCAGTCTTTCCCATCCCAATGTCGTGCACGTCTTCGACCAGGGCACCGACAACGACGTCGTCTACCTGTCGATGGAGTACGTCCCCGGCCGCACCCTGCGCGACATCCTGCGCCAGCGCGGCCGGCTGCCCGCCCGCGAGGCGCTGGAGATCCTGATCCCGGTGCTCGCCGCGCTGGGCGCCGCCCACCAGGCCGGGATGGTGCACCGCGACGTCAAGCCGGAGAACGTCCTGATGACCGACGACGGCCGCGTCAAGGTCGTCGACTTCGGCCTGGCCAGGGCGATCGAGGCGACCAACCAGACCCGTACCGGCATGATGATCGGCACGATCGGCTACATGGCGCCCGAGCAGGTGATGACCGGCGCCGCCGACGTGCGCAGCGACGTCTACGCCGCGGGCATCATGCTGTTCGAGCTGGTGACCGGGGAGCAGCCGTACGACGGCGAGACGCCGATGTCGGTGGCCTACCGGCACGTCCACGACACCGTGCCGGCGCCGTCGTCGCTGGTGCCCGAGGTGCCGCAGCTGGTCGACGCGCTGGTGGCGCACGCGACCGCGCGTGAGCCGGCCGACCGCCCGAAGGACGCGACCGCGATGCTCGTGCGGGCGGTGGAGTCCCATCGGGCGCTGCCGCGCACGACGACCCCGCCCGTGTCCGGCGCGCACTCGCTGCCGCCGCAGCACTTCGCCGTGTCCGGCGCCGCCTCCGTGCCGCAGGCCCCGCCGGGCCACACCCTCATCCAGCCGCGCGCCGAGGTGCCGCAGCGGCGCGGGTTCCGTCCCCACTGGCTCCTGGTGACGCTGGCGGCCGTGATGGTGGTCGCGGTCGGGTTCACGGGCTGGTTCTTCTCGCGGCCCGAGCTCGTCGGCGTGCCCAACGTCGCGGGCCAGAACCTCGCGGTGGCCGAGAAGAACATCGCCGCGCTGGGCCTGCAGGCGCGCAAGGGCGAGAGCGAGTACAGCGAGAAGGTGGCCGAGGGCCTGGTGATCGCCACCGACCCGGCGGCCGAGGTGCAGCTGGAGAAGGGCTCCACGGTCACGCTGACGCTCTCGCTCGGGCCTGAGCGCATCGTCGTCCCCAACGTCGCCAACATGAACGGCAACGACGCGCGCGCCGCGATCGCCGCCGCCGGGCTGACCGTGGGCTCGGTCAAGCGCCTGGCCAACAACGAGGTGGAGCGCGACAAGGTCATCCGCACGTCCCCGCAGGTGGGCGAGAAGGTGAAGAAGGGCGCGAAGGTCGACATCTTCGTCAGCGCCGGTCTGGTCATGCCCGACGTGTCCGGCATGCCGAAGGACGAGGCGGCCGGCTACCTCGGCGCCCAGGGCTTCCAGGTGCAGGTCAACGAGGTCGACGACGACGCCGAGCCGTGCACCGTCATCGCCCAGTCGCCCAAGGCCAAGACCGAGGTCGACCAGGGCGCGCCGGTCATGGTCACGGTGTCGCGCTGTCAGGTCGACTTCTGGCAGTGGTTCCGCGGCGGCGACCGCGACGGTGACGGCGACGACGACTCCGAGGCCCGCGACGACCAGCAGTTCGCCCTGGTGCCCGGGGTGATCGGCAAGGACGTGCGCGACGCCAAGGCCGAGCTGGAGGCGCTCGGCTTCAAGGTACGCGTGCAGCGGCTGGGCAACGGCGGCGTGGTGCAGTTCCAGCGGCCGCTGCCCAACAGCGAGCGCCCGCCGGGCACGACGGTCTACCTCTGGCAGTAGCCCCCGGGAGCGCCCTCAGGGGCCCTCTCAGGCCAGATGGCCGTGAAGGCGCACCCTGGCCAGCCCCCCGTCGGGATGGATGTCCACCCGTACGTGGGTGACCGGGTCGCGGTGGGCCAGGCGGAAGCGGTGCGGCGTGTCGGGCTGCAGGCGCGTGCGGGGCAGCAGCGGCACCTCGCGCTCGCCGTCCAGGCCGGTCAGCGCCACCGCGCCCGGCGCGTTGTACAGCAGGTTGGTGGTGTCGATCTCGGCCAGCCTGATGACCCCGCGCCCGGCCAGCCGGATGACCAGCCAGTCGTTGCCGCCCTCGCGCCGTCGCGCGGTCTCCCAGCCCTCCGCCTGATGCCGGGCCAGGCCGGGCGCGATGACGTTGTTGGGCGCGGAGTAGAACGCGTTGGAGCAGTCGGTGACCAGGCCGCCGTTGGCGAGCGCGGCCAGGTCGAGGCCGAGCCCGTCGTGGACGGACAGGTCGGGGCGGGCCTCGCCGTGCACGCGCAGGCGCGCCACGCCCCCGTCGGGATGGATGTTCAGCCGTACGTGGGTGTAGCGGGTCTCGTCGGCCACCTCGAAGCGGTGCTCGGCGTCGCCCTTGAGCGCGGACAGCGGGACGATCTCCGTCCAGCGGGCCTCCAGCAGCTCGGCCGGTGACGGGTGTCCCTCGACCGAGGCCGCCTCGACGGAGGCGTGCGGCGGGTAGTTGCCCGTGAACCAGGCCGTGTCGACGACCACGCCGCGGATCACGCCCGGCACGCCGAGCCGGACGAGGGCCCAGTCGTGGCCGGGTTCGCGGCGGCGGCGGGTCTCCCAGCCGTCGTACACCTGGCCCTTGCTGCCGAACGTCTCCGGGCTGAAGCCGGGGCGTCCGGGCCTGATCAGGCTCTCCTTCTCGGCGAACGACTCGTCGCTGGCGGCCACGACCGCACCGCCGAAGGTGCGCAGGGCGAGGTCGGGCAGGGCGGTGAATCCGGGCATCTAGTGAGCCCTCCAGAGGAATCGTCCGTGCGGTTCGCCGTCCACGGGCCGGCCGCGCAGCCAGGTGGTCAGGACGACGCCCGTGAGGGTGCGGCCGTCGTACGGGGTGACGGGGTTCTTGTGGTGGAGGCGGGTGGCGTCGACCACGTGGGCCGCCGCGGGGTCGAAGGCGACGAGATCAGCATCATTGCCCACCCTTATCCCCCCTTTTCGCGAAATACCAGCCATTGCGGCGGGATTGGCGGACATCCAGCGGACGACGTCCTCCAGCCCGAAACCCCTGCGCGCGGCCTCCGTCCAGACCGCGGACAGGCCGAGCTGCAGCGAGGCGATGCCGCCCCAGGCGGCGGCGAAGTCCGGCACCTTCAGGTCGGCCGGCGACGGCGAGTGGTCGGAGACGACGCAGCTCAGCACTCCTCTGGCCAGCCCGTCCCACAGCAGGTCACGGTTGGCTTCCGAACGGATCGGCGGGCAGCACTTGTACGCCGTGCGCCCCTCGGGCACCTGCTCGGCCGCCAGCGTCAGGTAGTGGGGGCAGGTCTCGGCGGTGACCGCCGCGCCCCGCGCCCGCGCGTCCTCCAGGACGTCGAGGCAGGCGGCGCTGGAGACGTGCAGGACGTGCACCCGGGCGCCGGTCTCCGCGGCCAGCGCGACCAGCCGCTCGACCGCGCCGCGCTCGGCCTCCCCGGGCCGCGAGGCCAGGAACTCCGCGTACGTCGGCCCGCCCGGCTCGCGCAGGAGCGCCGGATCCTCGGCGTGCACGACCATCGTCCCGCCGAACCCGGCGATCTCCTCCAGGGCTCCGCGCAGCTCCCCGGCGCCGAGCGGCGGGAACTCCTCCACCCCCGACGGCGCCATGAAGCACTTGAACCCGAAGACCCCGCGCTCGTGCAGGGGCGCCAACTCCTTGACGTTGCCCGGCACGGCCCCGCCCCAGAACCCGACGTCCACGTGGCACCTCCCCTCGGCCGCCCGCAGCTTGGCGTCGAGCGCCCCGGTGCTGACGGTGGGCGGCAGCGCGTTGAGCGGCATGTCGAGGAGCGAGGTGACGCCTCCGGCGGCGGCCGCCCTGGTGGCCGAGGCGAAACCCTCCCAGTGGGCCCGGCCCGGCTCGTTGACGTGCACGTGGGTGTCGACCAGGCCGGGCAGCAGGGCCAGGTCGCGCAGGTCGACGTCCTCGGCGGCGGGCAGCGGGTCGGCGTATCCGGCCACGGCCGCGATCGTCTCCCCGCGCACGGCGACCGCGGCGGGCCCCTCCCCTTCGGGCGTGACGGTCCTGCGCGAGCGGACGACGAGGTCGTACGCGCTCACGCGGCGCCCTCCGCGAGGCGGCGGTCGGCGGCGAGGCGGGCGGCGAGGCGTTCGAGCAGCGGGCCGGCCTCGGCCATGCACCGCTCGGGGTCGGGCTCGAGGTCCGTCAGCGCGTACGCGGCCTCGATGCCGGCCGCCTTCAGCTCGGCGTCGGTGAGCGTACGGCGGCCGCACACGGCCACGACGGGCACGCCGGCCCGGGCGGCGGCCTGCGCGACGCCGACGGGGGCCTTGCCGCGCAGCGACTGGGCGTCCAGCGAGCCCTCCCCCGTGACGACCAGCCGCGCGCCGAGCACCACCTCGCCGAAGCCGAGCAGGTCGAGCAGGTAGTCGATGCCGGGCCGGATCTCGGCGTGCAGGAACGCCAGCGCCGCGAACCCGACCCCGCCGGCCGCCCCCGCCCCCGGCGCCCCGGCCACGCCCATCGTGCGCGGCACGCCGTCGTGCTCCACGGCTCCCATGAGGCCGTGGGTCGTGGTCGCGACGGCGGCCAGGCGGGCCAGCGCCGCCTCCAGCGTCGTGACGTCCTCGGGGGTGGCGCCCTTCTGGGGGCCGTAGACGGCGGCGGCGCCGTGCGGGCCGAGCAGCGGGTTGTCCACGTCGCTGGCGACGACGAACTCGACGCCGGAGATGTCGAGGAAGCCTGACAGGTCGATGCGCGCGAGGTCCTTCAGCGCGGCCCCGCCCCGCGGCAGGTCGCGGCCCTCGGCGTCGAGCAGCCGGGCGCCGAGGGCCTGGGCCATGCCCGCTCCCCCGTCGGTGCAGGCGCTGCCGCCGAGGCCGAGGACGACCCGCCCGGCCCCGCGGCGCACGGCGTCGGCGATCAGCTCGCCGGTGCCGTAGCTGGTGGCCGTCAGCGGCTCGTGCCCGCCGGGCAGGCGGCGCAGCCCGGAGGCCTCCGCGAGCTCGATCACGGCCGTTCCGGTGGACTGCCAGGCGTACGAGGCGGGCACGCGCTCGCCGGTCGGCCCGGTGACCTCGATCGTGATCCGGCCGAACCCGCCCGCGACGGCGGCGTCGACGGTGCCGTCGCCGCCGTCGGCGACCGGCAGCTCCACGGTGGGCACGCCGAGTCCGGCCGAGACCCGGGAGGCCACCTCGGCCGCCGTCAGCGACCCCTTGAACTTGTCAGGGGCAACCAGAACGTGCTGAACCACTACGAACTCCCACCTGATGATGAACAATGTCCTGACACGCCTTCCTGCCCGGTGCGAGCGGGCAGGAAGGCGTGACTCATCATCACATCCCGGGCCGTTACCCTCACTCCCTGGGAGGGGCCCGCCGGAGAGGAGACGTCGTTGCGGATCTCGGCGCGGCAGCGGCAGGCGCGGCTGGCCCGGCGGCACCGGCTGGCCGTCAAGGCGGCCACACCGGAGGAGGCCGCGGCGTCCGTGGTGGCGCTGCACGGCACCGACCCGGCGACCGTGTTCCTGTCGGCGGGCGCGCGCCTGTCCGCCCCCGGCCCCGAGCCGGTCGAGCGGGCCCTGTACGCCGACCGCACGCTCGTGCGCATGACCGGGATGCGGCGCACGGTGTTCGTGGTGCCCGCGGAGCTGGTGCCGGTCGTCCACCACTCCTCGGCGGTGGCGATCGCCCGCAGGGAGCGCGCGTCGGTGCTGAAGCTGTTCGCCGAGGGCGGCTGGGACGAGGCCCGGGTCAAGGACGTCGAGGCGTCGGTGCGGCGGCTGCTGGCCGAGCACGGCGACGCCACGGCCGCCGAGCTGGGGGCGCTGGAGCCGCGGCTGCGTGAGAAGTTCCTGGTGGCCGCCGGCAAGCCGTACGAGGCCGAGGTGAGCGTGGGCTCGCGGCTGCTCGCCCTGATGGCGATGGACGGCCTGCTCGTCCGGGGCGCGCGCCCGTCCGGCACGTGGCTCAGCGGGCAGCACCGCTGGGGCCTGGCGCCCGAGATGGCGGAGCTGGCCGTGCACGAGGCGCAGGCGCGGCTCGTGAGCCGGTGGCTGGCGGCGTTCGGGCCGGGCACGGAGGCCGACCTCAAGTGGTGGACCGGCTGGACGCTCAAGCAGGTGCGCGCCGCGCTGGCCGCCGTCGGCGCGGTCGCGGTGGAGCTGGCCGAGGGCACCGGGTACGTGCTGCCCGGCGACCTCGATGACGTGGCCGGGTCCGGGGCGTCGGAGCCGTGGGCCGCGCTGCTGCCCGCGCTCGACCCCACGCCGATGGGCTGGCAGGCGCGCGAGTGGTACCTGCCGCAGGAGCACCGCGCCGAGCTGTTCGACCGCAGCGGCAACGTGGGGCCCACGGTGTGGTGGGACGGCCGGGTCGTGGGCGGCTGGGCGCAGCGTCCCGGCGGTGAGATCGTGTGGCGGCTGCTCGAGGACGTGGGCGCCGATGCCCGGTCTGCCGTCGAGACCGAGGCGGCCGCCCTGGCCTCCTGGCTCGGCGGCGTCACGGTCACGCCCCGTTTCCGCACCCCGCTCGAACGCGCCCTGTCCGCCCGCTGAGCGGGCAGCTCTAGGAAGCGGGCAGCTCTAGGAAACCGTGCGGATGAACTCCTCCAGGGAGTAGCGGCCGTCCTGGTCGGAGTCGGCCTCCTGGCTCAGCGCGCCCAGGGCCTCCGCCGGGAGGTCGGGGAAGTGCCGCTTCAGCTCGGCCTCGCTGATGTAACCGTCGCCGTCGGTGTCGATCGCGGCGAAGGTGCTCTTGAGCCGCGCCAGCCGCTCCTCTGTCAGATCTCCCGCCACGGGACCGCCCTTCTTCCTCGTTCCGGACATTTCACACCATAGTGCGGGCGGTCGCTAGTGCGGCGCGGCGGTGACGCCCTGTTCCTCGGCCAGGCGCAGCAGGCGACGGCGGGCGGCGGCGCCCGCGCGCCCGGCGGCGTCCTGGGAGAGGGTCCTCAGCTCGCCGTCCGCCACCACCGTACGCCCGCCGACCAGGACGCGGGCGAGCGGCGGCGGGGGCCCGAAGACCAGCGCGCAGACCGGGTCGGCGACGGCGGCGGTGAAAGGCCCGTCGACCCGCCACAGGGCGATGTCGGCCAGCTTGCCGGGCTCCAGAGTGCCGAGCTCGGAGTCGCGGCCGAGGTTGCGGGCGCCGCCGAGCGTGGCGAGTTCCAGGGCCTGGCGGGCGGTGAGCGCCCTGGGGCCGTAGCGGGCGCGCTGGAACAGCAGGGCCTGGCGCATCTCGCCGGCCAGCGGCGTCAGCTCGGAGGAGGCGCTGCCGTCGACGCCGAGGCCGACGGGCGCGCCGCGGCGCAGCAGCTCCGACACGCGCGCGATCCCGGCCCCGAGCCGCCCGTTGGAGGACGGGCAGTGCGCGGTGCCGGTGCCGGTGGCGGCCAGCTTGCCGACGTCGGCGTCGCTCAGGTGCACGGCGTGCGCGAACCAGACGTCCGGCCCGAGCCAGCCGAGCTTGTCCATGTAGTCGACCGGGCGCATCCCGAACTGCTCCAGGCAGTGCTCGTCCTCGTCGAGGGTCTCGGCGATGTGCGTGTGCAGGCGTACGCCCCTGGCCCTGGCCAGGGCGGCCGACTCGGTCATCAGCTCGGCGCTGGCCGAGAACGGCGAGCACGGCGCGACCACCACGCGCAGCATCGAGGACGGCGACGGGTCGTGGTAGGCGTCCACGGCCTCGGCGGTGGCGGCCAGGATGTCGTCCAGCTCCTCGACCACGGAGTCCGGCGGCAGGCCGCCCTTCGACCGTCCCCGGTCCATCGAGCCACGCGCCGGGTGGAAGCGCACGCCGACCTCGCGGGCGGCCTCGATCTCGGCCGCGAGCAGGTCGCCCCGGCCCTTGGGGAAGACGTAGTGGTGATCGCTGGTGGTGGTGCAGCCCGACAGGGCGAGCCAGCTCAGCCCGGCGGTGGCGGCGCCGTTGACCACCTCGGCGTCCATGGCGGCCCACACCGGGTAGAGGGCGACCAGCCACTCGAACAGCGTGGCCTCCTGGACGAGGCCCTGGCAGGCCCACTGGTACAGGTGGTGGTGGGTGTTGACCAGGCCGGGCGTGGCCAGGCAGCCGGCGCCGTCGATGCGGGCGGCGCCGGGGACGTCGGGGGCGGGCCCGGGACCCAGCTCGTCGATGCGGTCACCCTCGATCCTGATATATCCGGATCTGATCTCGGGGCCGGCGACCGGGGCGATCGCCACGTCCGTGATCAGCACCGTCTGATCCGTGGCATCACGCATCGCCCGCTCCCTTCGCCTTGCGGGCGGCGGCGAGCCGTACCGCGTCGAGGATCTTCTCGTAACCGGTGCACCGGCACAGGTTGCCCGCCAGCGCCTCCCTGATCTCCGCGTCCGACGGGCCCGGCACGCGTGCCAGCAGGTCGTGGGTCTGCACCACCAGGCCCGGCGTGCAGAAGCCGCACTGCACGGCCCCGCACTCCGCGAACGCCTCCTGCACCGGGTCGAGGGCGCCCCCGTCGGCCAGGCCCTCGACCGTGCGCACCTCGCGCCCCTCGGCCTGCCCGGCCGCGACCAGGCAGGCGCAGACCGGCACGCCGTCCAGGTACACCGTGCACGAGCCGCACTCGCCCTGCTCGCAGGCGTTCTTCGAGCCGGGCAGGCCGAGGCGCTCGCGCAGTACGTAGAGCAGGCTCTCGCCCTCCCAGACGTCGTCCGCGCTCTGCTCGCGGCCGTTGACGGTGAACGTGACGCGCATCACGCGGCCCTCCGGTAGTCGTTCCAGGCCCAGGTGAGGGTCCGGCGGGCCAGCACGCCGAGGGCGTGCGCCCGGTACGCGGCGCTGCCCCGTACGTCGTCGATCGGCGCGGCGGCCCGCGCGCACAGCTCGCCGAAGCGGTGGGCCAGCGCCGGGTCCAGCGGCGCTGACCAGTCCAGCTCCCGGGCCAGCAGGTCCTCGGCCTCCCGGGCGCGGCGCGGGGTGGGCGCGGCCGAGCCGATGCCCGTCCCGACCCGCCTTTCCCGCGGGTGCAGGGCGATCGCGAACGAGCACACCGCGATCACCATGGCGTTGCGGGTGCCGACCTTGGAGAAGTACTGGGGGCCGGTGGCGGGCGGCACGTGCACGGCCCTGATCAGCTCGTCCGGCTCCAGCGCGCTGCGCTTGACCCCTAGGTAGAACTCGGCGGCGGGGATCATCCTGACCCCGCGCTCGCGCGACTCCACCTCGACCACCGCCCCGGCCGCCAGCAGCGGCGGGTGGCTGTCGCCGGCGGGCGAGGCCGCGCCGAGGTTCCCGCCGACGCTGCCGCGGTTGCGGATCTGCGGCGAGCCGACCGTGCGCGCCGCCTGCGCCAGCCCCGGCAGCGACCCGGACAGCTCGTCGATGACCGTCGCGTACGACACCCCCGCCCCCACCCGGCAGTACCCGCCGGTCATCTCCCATGCGCGCAGCTCCGGCACCCGGGTGAGGTCGAGCAGCGCCGCCGGCCTGCGCACGTCGAAGTTGAGCTCGACCATCACGTCGGTGCCACCCTGCAGGGGCACCGCGTCGGGCCGGTCCGCCTTGGCGGCCAGCGCCTCGTGCCACGTCGTGGGCCGCAAGAAGTCCATCGGCTACTCCCAGGCGAATCGGGGGTCGGGCGCGTCCTCACGCAGCACACTGCCCTCGATCAGCCCGTACGGGCGGTCGGCGGCGTGGAACACCTCGTTGTCGTTGTCCAGCCCGAACGGCGACAGGTCCACGACGAGGTGGTGCTTGTTCGGCAGCGCGAGCCTGACCTCGCAGATCTCGGGGCAGACGGTCAGGGCGCGCTCCCCCATGGCGTACAGGGTCTGCTGGAGGGAGCGGCTGTGGGTGCCGGCGAACGCGTCGAGCAGGGCCTGCCGGGTCCGCTCGTACGACTGGGCGTACGACGCCGTCTCGCCGGTGTGCCGCCACCGGGCGGTCACGGCGGTGGCGAGGACGCGGTCGCGGGTGGGCGGCAGCGTCGTGTACTCGTCCACGATGTAGCCGTGGAACTCCGAGCCCGTCGTGTTGAGCACCACCAGGTCCTTCAGCCCCGACACGACGGTGCTGTCGCCCCGCCTGTCGTGGTGGACGACGCAGGTCCGCACCTCGCCGCCGTCGCGGACGAACGAGTGCGGCCCGGCGCGGTTCCAGCCGTACTCCTCGATCTCCACGCGGGCGTGGTGGATCGACGGGTGCGAGGTGACGAAGTGCCGGGCCAGCAGCAGGGCGAACTCCTCGATCTGGCCGACGCCGTGCTTCCTGGCGAACGCGTACGCCGTGTTCTTCTGCGTGTCGGTCGGCAGGACGGCGGCGTTGTCGCCGGTGAGGTGGACGGCCTCCGTGTCGCCGGACAACGACGTGCTGACGTTGACGTCCTTGATGCGGTGGACGGGGCCTTCCCTGGCCACGTGGACGAGCCTGGTCTCCGCCTTGCCGTATCGGTTGGGGCCGAGCTTGACGGACATCTAGCTCCCTCGGTAGGTGGAGTAGGCGTACGGGCTGAGCAGCAGCGGCACGTGGTAGTGCTGCGCCGGGTCGGTCACGGTGAAGGTGACGACGACCTCCGGGTAGAACGTGTCGGCCAGGTAGGCCCCCGTGTCGAAGACGACGCGGTGCACCCCGGCCTCCGGCTGCCACCCCTTGAGCCGGCCGTCGGCGTCGGTGCGGCCCTCGGCCACGACGCCGCCCTCGTGTTCGAGGCGGACCCGCAGGCCGGCGGCCGGGCGGCCGGTCACCGCGTCCAGCACGTGCGTGGAGAAGCTCATCCGCCCGCCCCCATGAGCTTGGCCAGCCGCAGCCGCACGATGGCGGCCAGCTCGCCGCGTACGACGTCGCGCTCGCTTTCCTCGTCGTTGCGCAGCCGCTCGCGGAGCCGGGCCAGCATCTCGGCGCCGGTCAGCCCGGTGGCGCAGACGAGGTAGACGTGCCCGAACCGTCCCTCGTAGTCCCGGTTGCCCTCGGCGAGCGCCGCGCGCAGCCGCTCCTCGACGCCGGACTGCTCCTGGCGCGACCACGTCGCCTCCCTGCCGTCCCCGCCCGCGCGCTCGCCGATGCGGGGATGCGCCTTCAGCGCCTCCAGCACGTCGCCCCACTCCAGCTCCCGCACGACCTTTCCCGCCGTCTCCAGCAGCCCGTCCAGGTTTCCGTACGGCCTGAGCGAGGCGACCAGGCCGGCGAAGGCGGGGCTGGCGCAGCAGGCGAGCAGCTCCCGCTCGGCCTCGGCCGTGGGCAGGGCGTTGAAGGCTTCCAGCGTGTCGGGCATGTCAGAAGTACACACATGCGTTCCGTGCCCGGTCCATCCGCGAGAACTCCGAACTGACCGCCCGGATGGCCCGTACTTTTCGTGCCATGCTCCAACAGCCGCTCTCACATGGTGAACACGGTCTTGCCGCGGGCGTGGCCCGCGGCGATGTCGGCCAGCACGGCGGGCACCCGTTCCAGCGGGATCTGCGCCTGCACCTGGACGCGCAGCTCGCCGCTGTCGATGAGGTCGGCCAGCTCGCTCAGCGCCGGGCCGGTGACCGTGTTGACCACGTTGATGCCGCGCAGCTCCCTGGCGGCCAGCGCGTCGGGGTCGACGGCGCGCAGGACGCTGCAGATCACGCCGCCGGGGCGCAGCAGGCCCTCCAGCGGCGCCGTGCCGCCGGCGGTGGAGACCAGGTCGAAGACCGCGTCGATCCCGTCGGGGTGGGCGGCGAGCACCTGGTCGGCGACCGGGCCGCCGCGGTGGTCCACCGTCTCGGCGGCGCCCAGGCGGCGCATGGTGTCGGCCGCGTCGGGGGCGGCTGTCGCGATGACGCGAGCGCCGCGCAGCGCGGCGAGCTGCGTCGCCGCCTGGCCCACGCCGCCGGTCGCCCCGACGATCAGCACCGTCTGGCCCTCGTCCAGGCGGGACTCCTCGACCAGCGCCCGCGCGGTCGCGGTGGCGGTGGGGACGGCCGCGGCCTGCTCCAGGATCATGCCCTTGGGGATCGAGGCCACCGGGCCGTCCGCCGCCACCACGCCGTACTCGGCGTAGCTGCCCAGGCCCGCGAGGGGTCGGTGAAGCGGCCGTACACCTCCTCGCCGAGCCGGAAGCCGGTCACGCCCTCGCCGAGCGCGGCCACGCTGCCGGCGCCGTCCTGGCCCAGGACGAACGGGAACGACGGTGACATGCGGTCCCTCATGGCGCCGTCGGCGATCTTGGTGTCGACGGGGTTGTAGCCGGCGGCGCGCAGGCGTACGAGGAGCTCGCCGGGGCGTGGCTGCGGTTCGGGCAGCTCGACGAGCTCCGGGTCGGCCCCGAAGGCGGAAATGGCGACGGCACGCATGGGCTCTCCCCGTCTGGACGGACGTGTTCCGGACGCAGCGGATCGTTCCCCGAGGCGGGGCGCGCCAGGGGGGTCCGACGGGGTCTTGGCGCAAGCTTTGTCCGTCGCACCGCGTACGATCACGCAGGTCAGAGGTCCTGCCGGCGGGGCCTAGACTGGGAGGCATCATGACCCCGACTTCTCTGATCGGCGGACACGTGTCCGTGGCGGGCGGCCTCGCGACGGGCGGCCTGAAATACATGGCCGACATCGGCGCCGAAATGATCCAGGTGTTCGTCACCAACCCGCGCGGCTGGGCGCTCAACGACGGCAAGCCCGACGAGGACGCCAAGCTGGCCGAGTCGGGTGTGCCGGCGTTCATCCACGTGCCCTACCTCGTCAACTTCGGCTCGCCGAATGCCGAGACGCTGGCCAACTCCATCGCCGTCGTGCGCCACGCGCTGCGACGCGGGGTGGAGACCGGCGCCAAGGGCGTCGTCGTGCACACCGGCTCCGCGGTCACCCAGGGCCGTGACGCGGCGCTGCGGCAGCTGCACGACAACCTGCTGCCGCTGCTCGACACGATCCCCGACGACGGGCCCGACCTGCTGCTGGAGCCGATGGCCGGTCAGGGCGCCATGCTGTGCGCGACCGTCCAGGACCTGGAGCCGTACCTCGACGCGCTCGACCGGCACCCGCGGGCCTGCGTCTGCCTCGACACCTGCCACGCCTTCGCCGCCGGGCACGACCTGGCCGCCGAGGGCGGGGTGAAAGAGACGTTCGACGCCCTGCACGCGATCGCTCCCGGGCGGCTCAAGCTCATCCACGCCAACGACTCCAAGGACGTGTGCGGGGCGAAGAAGGACCGCCACGAGAACATCGGGGCCGGCCACATCGGCGCCGGTGCGTTCGCCGAGCTGATGCGCCATCCGGCGGTGGCGGGTGTGCCCATCTGCATCGAGACCCCCGGCAAGGCGCCCCAACACGCCGAGGACATCACGCTGCTGAAGAAGCTCCGCGACGGCTGACCGCTGGCGCCGCCGGGCCCGCGGCGAAGGCGGATAAGACCGGTAACCCAGTAGGAATCGTGATAGGGGCGCCTGCTCACGCGATCCGACCGCCCCCGAGGGCCGGATCGCGGGGCCTCTTCCATGGCCGCGCAGACGCCCCTTCACAGATCCGGCTTGGCGGGCCCCACCCCCCGGTCAAGGGCCCGACAGCCGTGGCGACGTGCGTGTCGCCGGTGAAGCCGGCGCATCAGTCCTGTTGTGAGCCTTGCGGCTCGTCCCCCCGATGCGCCGGAGTGGCTTCCCGATGCCGAAACACTACGGTTGCGATCTTGTGGGCGAAACCCCGTTTACGGACAGCTCGTTGAGCGGTCTGTAGTCATCGACATACGGAGAGTGGCCAGACGACGAGCGGTCACCCGTACGCGACGAGCGGTAGGTTGCAGGGGTTGCACGCGCCCATCGCATGCCCCCTCACCGACCAGCGGTTCCACCACCCCCACCGCCCCCTGCTCCCCCACCTGAGGCGCGACGCGCCATCCTGCTCCGGCACCCACAACGGCCACCAACCTGCACCACCCCGCCGCACACCCCCCTTTCACGCCCCCCGCACCGACTTCCTGACGCCCCGCGGCGGCGTCACGCGCGCGCCACAGGCCTGCAGTGCACGACCAGGGCGGTGTTACGCGGACGCCGCACCACGCAGGCAGCCACGTCGCCGCGCGACCCTGTCGCTAGGCCGTGTCTTCAAATGATCACAGCCAGAGCATCAGGCACGCGATAGTGACGACCGCGGTGTAGGACGTCGCGGTCTTGTCGTAGCGGGTGGCCAGAGCGCGGAACTGCTTGAGCCGGTTGAAGCAGCGCTCGACGACGTTGCGGCGCCGGTAGAGGGCTCGGTCGAAGCGTGGTGGCCGGCCACCACGGCGCCCGAGCCGCTTCCGGGCTGCGATCTGGTCGCTGCGCTCAGGGATGGTGTGCCCGATGCCCCGCCGGCGCAGGTACGCCCTGATCTTCCGGGTGCTGTAACCCTTGTCCGCCACCACCTGATCAGGGCGGGTGCGGGGACGGCCGCCGGCGGGGCGGGGGACACGGATGGCGGCCAGGACCTGCTCCAGCTGGGTACAGTCATTGACGTTGCCGCCGGTCAGGCAGAACGCCAGCGGTCGTCCGGCGCCCTCGCAGGCCAGGTGGATCTTGCTGGTCAGGCCGCCGCGGGATCGGCCGAGGGCGTGATCCTCCTGCGCGCCGAGACTGAGCCCCCTTTTCGGGCGCCGGCCGCGTGCTGGTGCGCACGCACGATGGTCGAGTCCACCGCCACCAGCCAATCGATGTCGCCACGGGCATCGGCCTCGGCCTGCACCGCCTGCAGCATCGTGGTGAACGTGCCGTCCTTGGCCCAGCGCCGAAACCGTGTGTACAGGCTCTGCCAGGGCCCGTACCGGGGCGGTACATCGCGCCATGCCACACCGGTACGGATCTTCCACACGATGCCGTTCAATACCCGCCGGTCATCCTCACGTGGACGACCTAACCGCGAGACGGGCAGAAACGGCCGCAGCCTGTCCCACTCCTCATCAATGAGCTCATGACGCCGGATCACCACACCATGATCCACCACCTAGATCACTTTGAAAACACGACCTAGGAGGCGCGCTCGCGACGGCGAGGCGGAGTCTGCGCGGATCCATCCTCTCCCCACCGGCCCCGCGACGCTCGCCGGAGGGGTGGCGGCAAGCGCGGCCCGGCCGGCAGGGCGACCGCATCGCCGCGCCACAAGGCCGTACCCGGACGGCCGGGCGCCGACTCGCACGGGAGGCTCGCCACACGAGCAGCGCCGCCGCGCAGAGGGCCTCTCACGGGCGGGCTGGCGCGTGTCGCCGGATCGCCACCCCGCGGACAGGCGCGCAGCCGGGTAGGCGGGAGCGACGCTCACGGGTGTTCGCCCCACGCGGGGAGGCCGGAGGTCGGGCGTGGCCGTCGCTGGGCGGACGAGGCGGTGCCGGCATCGCGAAGTCACGCGGGATCATGGGCGGCACGTCGGCGAGGCGCGCGAAATCGAGGTGCCGGGGGCGCGCGTCAGCGGCAAGGTGGAGGCGCGCGGGACCACGCGCCCGGCGGCGCGCGTCAGCGGCAAGGTGGAGGCGCGCGGAATCGAGGTGCCGGGGGCGCGCGTCAGCGGCGAGGTGGAGGCGGGCGGGAGAGGTCAGGAGAGGGCGTTGCGGTGTTGGCGGACCAGCTGTTCGCGGACTTGGCGGCTGTGGCGGCGGCTCACCTGGAGGGTTTCGGTGCCGACGGTGAGGCTGACGCGCCCGCCTTCGAACCTGAGCTCGCTGACGTGCCGCGCCGACACGAGCGTGCTGCGGTGGATGCGCAGGAACCCCGCCTCCGACCAGCGGCGTTCCAGCGCGGCCAGCGACATGCGGACGAGATAGCTGCCGTCGACGGTGTGCAGGCGCACGTAGTCGCCCTTGGCCTCGGCGAACCAGACGGCCTGCTGCGGCACGAACCGCGTGCGCCCGCCCAGCTCGACCGGGATCACGTCGTCCTGGCCCGGCTCGGGGGCTGGGCAGGCGGCGGCCTCCAGCCGGCGTACGGCCTCCGACAGCCGTTCGGCCCTGACGGGCTTGAGGAGGTAGTCGACCGCCTCCAACTCGAACGCCTGCACCGCGCACTCCTCGTGCGCCGTGACGAACACCAGCCGGGGCGGGCAGGGGAAGCCGCCCACCAGGCGGGCGAGGTCGAGACCGTCGAGCCCGGGCATGCGGATGTCGAGGAACACCCCGTCGAGCCGCTCGCCGCAGCCGATCATCTGGACCATGTCCTGCAGGGCCGTGACGCCGTCGGCCGCGGTCGTGACGTGCGCGATCCGCTCGTCCTGACGCAACAGGTAGGCGAGCTCCTCCAGAGCGGGAACTTCGTCGTCCACGGCCAGAACTCTCAGCATGTCCACGCTGCCGTATGAAAGCAAAGCCCGGCTGGGACACGCAAGCGTAGCGTAATCATTCAGCCACGTTCAGCTGAATCGCCTCTTGGGTACGCGCAGCCGCACCTTGGTCCCCTCCCCCAGCGCCGTCTCCACGACGAGCCCGTAGGCGTCGCCGTAGATCTGGCGCATGCGCAGGTCCACGTTGGCCAGCCCGATGCCGCTGCCCTCGCGTGAGGGGTCGTCGTCGAGCATGCGGCGCGCGCACTCGGGGTCCATGCCGGCGCCGTCGTCCTCCACCGAGATGTGCGCCTCGGGGCCGGCGTCGCGGACCACGACCCGCACCTCGCCGCCGCCGCCCCGGCCGCGCATGCCGTGTTTGATGGCGTTCTCGACCAGCGGCTGCAGGCAGAGGAACGGCACCGGCACGGGCAGCACCTCGGGCGCCACCTGCATGCTGAAGCGCAGCTTGTCGCCGAAGCGGGCGCGTTCCAGGAGCAGGTAGCGGTCGACGCAGGTGAGCTCGTCGGCCAGCGTGGTGAAGTCGTGCGCCCGGCGCAGCGCGTACCGGGAGAAGTCGGCGAAGTCGAGCAGCAGCTCGCGGGCGCGTTTGGGGTTCGTACGGACGAACGAGGCGATCGTGGTGAGCGCGTTGTAGACGAAGTGCGGCGAGATCTGGGCGCGCAGGGCGCGCATCTCGGCCTCCAGCGCACGCCGCCGCAGGGCGTCGAGCTCGGCCAGCTCCAGCTGGCCGGACACCCAGCGGCCGAGCTCCACGACGGCCCGCACGAGCGCGGCGCTCACCGCGTCGTGGTAGGCGGCCAGTGTGCCGACCACCGCGCCGTCCACGGTCAGCGGCACCACGACCGCCCCGTGCGGCTCGCCGGGGAAGACCTGGGCGCTCCCGGCGGCCACCGTGGCCCTGGCGTAGACGAGGACGTCGTCCGTGCAGGGGCCGTCCCAGGCCAGCGCGGCCTCCGCCGAGGTGATCGCCACGCCGCGGGTGCCGAGCAGGGCGCGCAGATGGTGCACGGCCCCGCGGGCGGAGTCGCGGTCGAGCCCGGCGCGCAGGGCGGGGGCGGCCAGCGCGGCGGCGTGCAAGGTCGTATAGGTGGCGGACGTCGCGTCGCCGCCCCCGCCACGCTCCCCGGAGCGAGCGGGACGGCGCCACGGGGCCCGGGCGGCCACGTAACCGAGCAGGAAGGCAAGGGGGGACAGCGCCACCCATGCGGTGGTCAGCATGCGGGCAACCGTAGCCAAGAACGCTGCGTGCCCGGGGGAAAACGTACGGTTGCGATCAGGCCGGGCCGTCGCCCGGTTCTTCCTGGTAGGAGTAGCGCTGCTCGTGCCAGGGGTCGCCGATGTTGTGGTAGCCGCGTTCCTCCCAGAAGCCCCGCCGGTCTTCCAGCAGGTATTCGATGCCACGCACCCATTTGACGCTCTTCCAGGCGTACAGGTGGGGCACCACGATCCGCAGGGGGAAGCCGCGGTCGGGGTTGAGCGGCTTCTCGTCGAGCTCCAGGGCGAACAGCGTGCCGGGGGCGGTGAAGTCGGACATGCGCAGGTTGGCGCTGTAGCCGTACTCGGCCCAGATCATCACGTGCCGCACGCCGGGGTCGGGCGGGGCGGCGGCCATGATCGTGGCCGGGGAGACGCCGCCCCACTCGTTGGCCATGAGGGAGAACTTCGTGACGCAGTGGAAGTCGGCGATGCGCGTGACGCGCGGCAGGGCGGCGAACTCGTCCCAGGTGAAGCGGTGCTCCTCTCCCGAGGCGGTGGCCCCGAAGACGCGGAAATCCCAGCTGTCGGGCTTGAACGCCGGCACCCTGCCGTAGTGGATCACGGGCCGGCCGCGTGGGACGTACTGGCCTGGAGGCAGGCGCGACTCCTCCACGATCACTCTCCTCACCGGTCTCGCATCTTGAGCCATCCTGCCACCGGACCTCGCGTGGTTCGCGAGCGGGTTGGGTGCGCTACGATGAACGCACTATGCGCACCGCGTTCATTTTTTGGTATGGCGACGGACCCGAGTCCGTTCGCCACCTGACGCTGCGCTAGCAGACAAGGCGAACGAAAGGCCCCGGGTCCTCCAGGACCCGGGGCCTTTCGTGTTCCCTGGAGACTTTCCGACGAGGAAGAGAGCAGCAGATGGTGATCGTGATGGGGCCCGAGGCCACCGCGGAGGATCTGGCGTCGATCGTGGCCGTCGTCCAGGCGGCGGGCGTCGAGGCGTTCGTGAGCAAGGGCGTGCGCCGTACGATCGTCGGCCTGGTCGGCGACGTGACGCAGCTCGACGCGGCCGCCCTGCGCGGGATGGGCGGGGTGCGCGACGTGATGCGGGTGTCGACGCCGTACAAGCTGGTCAGCAGGGAGAACCATCCGGAACGCTCCACCGTCCACGTGGGAGGCGTGCCGATCGGCCCCGACACCGTGACGCTGATCGCGGGGCCGTGCGCGGTGGAGACCCACCAGCAGACGCTGGAGGCGGCCAGGATGGCGCAGGCCGCCGGTGCGGTGCTGCTGCGCGGCGGGGCGTTCAAGCCCCGCACGTCGCCGTACGCGTTCCAGGGGCTGGGCGAGAAGGGCCTGCGCATCCTCGCGGACGTGCGTGAGGAGACGGGCCTGCCGATCGTGACGGAGATCGTGGACGCCCAGGACGTCGAGCTGGTGGCGTCGTACGCCGACATGCTGCAGGTCGGCACCCGCAACATGCAGAACTTCGCGCTGCTGCAGGCGGTCGGCGCGGCGGGCCGGCCGGTGATGCTCAAGCGCGGCATGAACGCCACGATCGAGGAGTGGCTCATGGCCGCCGAGTACATCGCCCAGCGCGGCAACCTCGACATCGTGTTGTGCGAGCGCGGCATCAGGACGTTCGAGACGGCCACCCGCAACACGCTCGACGTCTCGGCGGTGCCGGTGGCCCAGCGGCTGTCGCACCTGCCGGTGATCGTCGACCCGTCGCACTCGGGCGGCCGGCGCGAGCTGGTGCTGCCGCTGACCCGCGCGGCCGTCGCGGTGGGCGCCGACGGTGTGATCATCGACGTGCACCCGCACCCTGAGCAGGCGCTCTGCGACGGCCCGCAGGCTCTGGTCGGCGCCGACCTGGGCGAGCTGGCCCAGGTGATGAACGACTTCCCGGCGCTGCTCGGCAAGACCGCCGCCGCGGCCCTCACCGTGTGACGCCTACAGCGTGTACTCCTGGATCGAGTCGGCGAGCTGGACGCAGAGCTCCTCCGCGTCGAGCCGCCGCTCGATCTGCTTCAGGTCTTCGATCTTGGCCCGGGTCTCGGCGCGCTTGGGCGCCAGCAGGGAGCAGCAGTCTTCGTCGGGCAGCTCCGAGATCGCGAGCGTGTCGATGCGCCGGGCCTCGGCCATGATCTCGGTCTTGTCCCAGCCGACCAGCGGGCGCAGGATCGGCAGCTCGACGGCGTTGTCCTGGGCGGTGATGTTGGCCAGGGTCTGGGAGGAGACCTGACCGAGCGCGTCGCCGGTGACCAGCGCGGCGGCGTGGATGCGGTGGGCGACCTCCTCGGCCGTCTTGAGCATGAGCCGCCGCTGCGCGATCACGGCCAGGCGGTCCTGGCCGGAGTTGCGGATCGACTGCTGGGCCTTGCCGAACGGCACCACCCACAGCCGTGACCGGCCCTGGAACCGGTCGAGCTTCCTGACCAGCGCGTACGCCTTGTAGATCGACTCGGACGTGGTGAACGGGATGCCCGAGAAGTGCAGGAAGTCGACGTGGAGGCCGCGCCGCATCATCCGGTAGGCGGCCACCGGCGAGTCGATGCCGCCCGACATGAGCACGAGCGCCCGGCCGCTGCTGCCGACGGGCAGGCCGCCCTGGCCGGGGATGCCGCCGGTGAAGACGAACACCTCGTCGCGGTCGACCTCGATGGACACCGTCAGCTCGGGCTTGGACAGGTCGACGGGCAGGCCGTACTCGTCGTTGATGGCGCCGCCGACGAAGCGGTCGAGCTCGTTGGAGGTCATCGGGAAGCGCTTGTCGCGGCGGCGGGACCGCACGGCGAAGCGGGCGCCCCGCTTGACCTCCTCGCTCTCGCCGACCAGCTCGACGGCGGCCTTCAGCACGCTGTCGGGGTCTTTGGCGACGCGCCAGGCGCGGTGGATCCAGACCAGGCCGGGCACGTCGGCGACGCGCCGCGCGACGGCGTCGGCCTGCTCGGCGGTGGCGCCCTGCGGCAGGAAGATCGCGATCACGCCGTGCCGCTTGCGCACGTCGACCTTGATGTCGACGCTCTGGAGCGCCTCGCGGATGTTGCTGATCAGGCGGCGTTCGAACAGCTCGCGGTTCTTGCCCTTGAGGACGATCTCGCCCAGCTTGAGCAGAACGCATGGCTCGCCCAGGGCGGTCATCGTCATGGTGGAACCTCCGGAAGACGGGGAGAAGCGCGCCTAGATGGCAACGTCGCGACGCATCGAGTTTAGTCCGCCCCCCGCACCCGCTCGATCGCACGCCGAAGGCGTGAATGACCTTCATGTTTTCGGACAGTCCAGTTGACAGATAGTTGCGTTATCCATGCGAAAGGGACATCTCGGATGCCAGAATCCTCGGACCCCTAAGGCAAGGAACCGATCGATGACCTCTGCTGTGAATCACTTCACCTACGGACTGCTCACGCCCGTGCTGGCGTACGTGATGTCCTGCATCGGGTCGATGCTCGGGCTGCGCCTCACCGCGCAGGCCCACGCCTCGCGCGGCGGCGCGCGGGTGCGCTGGCTGCTCGGCGCCGCCGTCTCCATCGGCGGCACCGGCATCTGGGTCATGCACTTCATCGCGATGATGGGTTTCCAGGTGAACGGCACCCAGATCAAGTACGACGTCTGGCTCACCGCGGCCTCCGCGGTCGTGGCCATCGTGGTCGTCGGCACCGGTCTGCTGCTGGTCTCGTACGGCCAGGGCCGCCTGCCGTCGCTGCTCGGCGGCGGCCTGCTCACCGGCCTCGGCGTGGCCTCGATGCACTACCTGGGCATGTACGCGATGAACATGTCGGCCCACGTCTCCTACGACCGGCTGCTGGTGGGCGCCTCGGTGGGCATCGCCGTGGTGGCCGCCACCGTGGCGCTGTGGTTCACCCTCCGCGTCAAGAAGACCCTCTGGATCACCGCCGCCTCCCTCGTCATGGGCGCGGCCGTGGCCGGGATGCACTACACCGGCATGTACGCCATGCAGGTCGCCGTGCACCCCGAGCCCGGCGAGGTCGGCGGGGCGGACGCGCTGGACTTCCTCGTCCCGCTCATGACCGTGATCAGCCTGATCACGCTGACCATGCTGCTCATGGTGATCCTGTCGCCGTCGGAGGAGGAGGAGCGGGAGGACGCCGAGCTCGTGGCCAAGCTGCAGTTGCGCCGGCGCGCCACCCAGCACCAGCAGGAGCTGCTCTACAACGGCACCGCCCCGCGCCCCGCGCAGCAGGCGCCGAGGCGGAGGTAGCCTCCCCCGGGCACGGCTCGCGACGCGTGTGGTGGGCCGCCGACTCGCTGCGGCGCGGGCCGTACCCTGAGGGGATGCAGCGGAGGAACCGCTGTGCCCGAGGGTACGGCCGGCCGCTTGCAAACCGCTTTCAGCCGAAGAACACCTCGGCTTCCTCGTAGCGGGAGACCGGCACGGTCTTCAGCTCGGCGGTGGCCTCGTCGAGCCCGACGCGGACGATGTCGGTGCCGCGCAGCGCGACCATGATGCCGTAGTCGCCCTCGTGCGCCGCGTCGATCGCCTGCAGCCCGAACCGGGTGGCCAGCACGCGGTCGTAGGCCGTCGGGGTGCCGCCGCGCTGGATGTGGCCGAGCACCGTGGTGCGGGCCTCCTTGCCGGTGCGCTTCTCGATCTCCTTGGCCAGCGCCTCGCCGATGCCGCCGAGCCGTACGTGGCCGAACGCGTCGAGCGTGCCGGCCTGCAGCTCCATCTGGCCCTCGATCGGATGGGCGCCCTCGGCGACCACGATGATCGGCGAGTAACGGGTGCGGAAGCGCGACTCGACGTACTCGCAGACCCGGTCGATGTCGAACGGCTTCTCCGGGATGAGGATGACGTTGGCGCCGCCCGCCATGCCCGCGTGCAGGGCGATCCAGCCGGCGTGGCGGCCCATGACCTCGCAGATGAGCGCCCGGTGGTGGGACTCGGCCGTGGTGTGCAGCCGGTCGATGGCCTCCGTCGCGATGTTGACGGCGGTGTCGAAGCCGAAGGTGTAGTCGGTGCCCGACAGGTCGTTGTCGATGGTCTTGGGCACGCCCACGACGTTGACGTCGCGTTCGTAGAGCTGCCGGGCGACGCCGAGGGTGTCCTCGCCGCCGATGGCGATCAGCGCGTCGACTCCGGCGGCTGACAGGTTCTCCTTGATCCGGTCGACGCCGCCCTCCATCTTGATGGGGTTGGTGCGGGAGGAGCCGAGGATCGTGCCGCCACGCGGCAGGATGCCCCGCACGGCCTGGATGTCGAGCGGCATCGTGTCGCCTTCGAGGGGGCCGCGCCAGCCGTCACGGAAACCCACGAACTCGTGGCCGTGGACGCTCACCCCCTTACGCACCACTGCCCTGATGACGGCGTTGAGCCCGGGGCAGTCGCCGCCTCCGGTGAGCACTCCAATACGCATGGCGGGTTCCTCCCGATGAGGGTCACGAACCAGTGCTGATGACAGACTCGCATTGTGCCCTCCATCACAGCCAGTGGTCTAGACCAAACGCCAGGGCACACCGGCCGAACCTCGAACGGGAGGAAATATCGATGAGCGTCTTGGCCATCGACGCCGGGACGACGGGGGTCACAGCAGTCGTCGTCACCGATAACGGACATATCGAATCCAAGGGATACGAGGAATTCGCTCAGCACTTCCCGCGGCCCGGCTGGGTCGAGCACAATCCCGAGGACATCTGGCAGGCGACGCTGGCGTCCTGCGCCGCCGCGCTGAGCGGCGCCGCGGCGTCGCCGGCCTGCGTCGGCATCACCAACCAGCGCGAGACCGCGGTGCTGTGGGACCGCCGGACGCTGGCCGCGCCGCGCCGCGCCGTCGTCTGGCAGGACCGCCGCACGGCCGAGCAGTGCGTACGGCTGCGCGAGGCGGGCTACGAGCCGCGTATATCGGAGCTGACCGGGCTGCGGCTCGACCCGTACTTCACGGCGACCAAACTCGGCTGGCTGGCCGAGAACGACCCTGGACTGTGGGAAGGGGTCGAGTCCGGAAATGTGGCGATTGGGACGGTGGATTCGTACCTGATCGCCCGGATGACGGCGGGCGCGCGGCACGTGACCGACCCGTCCAACGCCTCCCGGACGCTGCTGTACGGCCTGGAGTCCGGCGCCTGGGAGCCGGAGTTGTGCGAGCTGTTCGGCGTGCCGGAGTCGGCCCTGCCGGAGATCGTGCCCAACTACGGCCCGCTGGGGCGTACGGATCCGGGGGCCTTCCTGGGGCTCGACCTGCCGATCAGCGGGGTGGCCGGCGACCAGCAGGCGGCGCTGTTCGGGCGGACCTGCTTCGACGTGGGCGACGTGAAGTGCACCTACGGCACGGGCTCGTTCGTCCTGACCAACCTGGGCGGCGAGATCGCGCGCTCGGAGTCGGGGCTGCTGACCACGGTGGCCTGGCAGACGCCGTCCGGCGAGCGCACGTTCGCCCTGGAGGGGTCGATCTTCGTGACGGGGGCGGCCGTGCAGTGGCTGCGCGACGGGCTCGGGGTGCTCGGCACCGCGGCGGAGTCGGAGGCGCTGGCCCGCACGGTGCCCGACACCGGCGGCGTGGTGTTCGTACCGGCGCTGACCGGGCTGGGCGCCCCGCACTGGGAGCCGGACGCGCGCGGCCTGATCACCGGCATCACGCGCGGCACGACGCGGGCGCACCTGGTCAGGGCCACCCTGGAGGCGATCGCGTACGAGGTGCGCGACGTGGTGGAGGCGATGACCGCGGGCTCGGCGCCGGTGCTCAAGGCCGACGGCGGGGCCAGCGTCAACAACCTGCTCATGCAGTTGCAGGCCGACCAGCTCGGCACACCGGTGGAGCGGCCGGCGATCCAGGAGACGACCGCGCTGGGCGCGGCGTTCCTGGCGGGGCTGGGCGCCGGCGTGTGGGGGTCGAAGGCCGAGCTGCGCCAGACCTGGCGCCTCGACCGGCGCTTCGAGCCCGAGCAGGCCGACGACGCCGGATACAAGCGGTGGCGGGCGGCGGTGGGACTGACCACGGCCGCCGCCCGGCCGCTCAGCTGATCAGCACGCAGGCGGGGCTGTCGACGTCGTACGCCTCCCCGGTCGGCTCGGGGAGGCCGTCGCGCAGCGCGAAGACGGTCACCTGGTCGGAGTGCTGGTTGGCCACGTACATGCGGTCGCCGTCGATGGCGAAGTGGCGCGGCCAGTCGCCGCCGGAGGGCACCTCGCCCACCGGCGACAGGTCGGCGGCGCGCAGCACCGAGATGGTGTCGGGGCCGCGGTTGGCGACATAGACGAGGTCGCCCTCCAGCTGCAGGTGCGAGGGGGCGTTCTCGCCCGGGCGGCGGCTGGCGTGGACGACCGTGCGGCGCTCGCCGTCGATGAGGGTGACCGAGCCGTCGAGCTCGCCCGCGACGTACAGGCGGGAGCCGGAGAAGGCGAAGTGGCGCGGGCCGGTGCCCGGCGACAGCCTGATCGGCTCCACCGGGGTGCCGTCGTAGCGGTAGCGGCGGATCTCGTCGGTGCCGAGGTCGGAGATGTGCAGCAGGCCGTCGTGGAAGACGGCCTGGTGGGCGTGGGGGCCCTCCTGGCGCTCGGCGTTCGGGCCGGAGCCCTCGTGACGCAGCACGATCGGATCGCCCGCGAACGCGCCGCGCTCGTCGAGCCGGTAGAGGGTGGCCGTGCCGTCGCCGTAGTTGGCCACCGCCAGCAGCGCTCCCTCGGGGTCCACGGCGACGTGACAGGGGCTGTCGCCCTCGCTCGGCCGCTCGTCCAGAGGCGCGAGACTCCGCTCCACCTCGTAGGCGGTGAGCCAGCCGCGTTCGAGCTCACCCACGGCGTACAGCACCCGCTGGGTGGGATGGACGGCCAGGAACGACGGTGAGGCGACTCTGGTGAGGCCGCCGCCGATCATGACGATGCCCGGGCCGTAGCCGCCGATGAACACGCTCTTCACAGCGGGGATCCTCCTATGGTTGACTGGAGCAATGAGTTCGTTGACAGAGTCAAATGTCTCTGAGGTCAGGGCCTTCAACCGGTTCTATACGAAGGTGATCGGCGCGCTCCAGGCGGGGATGCTCGACTCGCCGTACTCACTGACCGAAGTGAGGGTGCTCTTCGAGCTGGCCCGGACCGGCTCGATGGAGACCGGCGAGCTGCGCGGGCTGCTCGGCCTGGACGCGGGCTACCTCAGCCGCATCCTCACCCGCTTCGAGGGCGACGGGCTGGTGGCACGGGAGCGGTCGGCGTCCGACGCGCGCCGGCAGCTCGTCATGCTTACCCCGGCGGGTGCCGAGGTCTTCGCCGGGCTGGACCGGCGCCAGAGCGAGGAGATCGACCGGCTGCTGGCCGGGCTGCCCGGGCCCGACCAGGAGCGGCTGGTCTCCAGCATGGCGGCGATCAGGCGGCTGCTCGGCGCGCAGGAGAAGCGGGAGGCAGTGGTGATCAGGCCGCCGCGTCCTGGCGATCTCGGCTGGGTGGTCTTCCGCCACGGCGAGCTCTACAGCTCCGAGTACGGCTGGGGCATCGACTTCGAGCAGCTCGTCGCCCGCATCGTCGGCGAGCTGGACCTCTCGCGCGACGCCGGCTGGATCGCCGAGGTCGACGGCGAACGCGCCGGCTGCGTGTTCTGCGTGCGGCAGGACGACACGACGGCCAAGCTGCGGATGTTGCTGGTCGAGCCGTCCGCCCGCGGGCACGGCATCGGGCGGCGGCTCGTCGACGAGTGCCTGCGCCACGCCCGCGCCATGGGCTGCAAGCGCATCACCCTGTGGACACGCGACAACCTGGTGAGCGCGCGGCGCATCTACCAGGCGGCCGGGTTCACGCTGGAGTCGGAGGAGAAGGGCGTCGAGAACGGCGTCGAGGTCACCGACCAGGTGTGGTCGCGCGACCTTTCGGCCACCAGTTGAGCGGACCCGCCAGGCGCATGAGGCTCGGCACCAGCACCGCCCTGATCACCGTGGCGTCCACCAGCACGGCCACCGCCATGCCGACGCCCAGCATCTGCACGAACATCACCTCCGCCGTGGCGTACGCGGCGAACGTGAGGGCCAGGATGCCGCCCGCCGCGGTGATCAGCGGCGCGCCGCGCTGCAGCCCGGCGGCGACCGCCCGCTCGGTGTCGCCGGTCCTGTCGTACTCCTCCTTGATGCGGGAGAGCAGGAAGACCTCGTAGTCCATGGACAAGCCGTAGGCGACGCAGAGCATGAGGATCGGGATGCTGGGGTCGAGCGTGCCCGTCGCGGTGAAACCGAGCAGGCCCGACAGGTTGCCGTCCTGGAAGACCCAGACGAGGACGCCGGACATGACGGCGAGGCTGAGGACGTTCAGCAGGGTCGCCTTGAGCGGGATGAGCACACTCCTCGTCATGACGTACAGCACCGCGAACGTGATGACGAGCATGAGCCCGATCACCAGCGGGAGCCGGTCGACCACGGAGGCGCGGTAGTCGGCCAGCTCGGCCGGGTAGCCGCCGACCAGCACCGGGAACGGCGGCTCGACCGCGCGTACGGCCCCGACCAGGCGGACGGGGTCGTCGGCGAGGACGGCGGCGGAGGGCACCACGGACAACCACGTGCCCTCGCCCCGGAACCTCGCGGGGTCACCGCCGCCCATGCGCGCGCCGCCCGCGAACGAGCCCGCCGCCGTGTCCACCTGGGCGACGCCGGGCAGCCTGGACAGGGCAGTGGCGTACGGGGTGACGTCGGCGGTCACGGCGTCCCGCGAGACGAGCTGGATGGCGTCGGTCTCCTCGGCGGGGAACGTCTGCCGGATCACCTCCTGGGTCTGCCGCGACGACGCCTGCGGCGGCAGGACGCGGTCGTCGGCCACGCCGAAGCGCAGGCCGAGGAACGGCGAGGCGAGCACCAGCAGCAGCGCCGTGGCCACGCCCCCAAACACCAGCGGCCGGCGCATCACCCGGGTGGCCAGGCCGTGCCAGAGGCCGTTCTCGCGCTCAGGCCGCTCGCGCCCGGGCAACATCGTGCCGCCGATCGAGGCGAGCACGGCGGGCAGCACGAGGACCGCCGCGACCAGGCCGCCGATGACCACGGCGACGCCCGCGTACGCGAAGGAGCGCAGGAAGTCGAAGGGCAGCACGAACAGCACCGCGAGTGAGGCCGCCACGGTGAGCCCGCTGAACAGCACGGTCCTGCCCGCGTGCTCGACGGCACCGGCGACCGCCGCCGCCCGGTCGGCGCCGCGCCGGACCTCCTCGCGGAAACGATGGACGACGAACAGGCAGTAGTCGATGCCGAGACCGAGGCCCATGGCCAGGGTCAGGTTGAGGGCGAAGGTCGAGATCTCGGCGAACGCCAGCACGCCGGCCAGCAGCGCCAGGCCGATCACCATGGCGTACACGCCGGCCAGGATCGGCACCAGCGCGGCCATGACGCGCCGCTGGTAGAGCCAGAGCAGCACGAACGCCAGCGGGAAGATGATCAGCTCGGCCCGGACGAAGTCCTGCCGCGACAGGGGCACGGTCTCGCGGAAGACCTCCTCCCCTCCCCCGGCCCGCACCTGGAGCAGCTCGGTGCCCTCGGTGATCTCGGGGACGAGCCGGGGCAGGACGCCGGCGCGCACGTGGTCGGCGTCGCCGGGGACGCGGACGAGGATGAGCGCGTGCCGGCCGTCCTCGCTGCGCAGGGTGACGGGCCGGCCACGGGTCCAGTAGGAGGCGGCCTCGGCGACGCCGTCAGCGCGGGCGACGCGGGCGGTCAGCTCGCGGCCCGCCGCCTCGATCGCGGGATCGTCGACAGTGCCGGTCCTGGCGGTCACCAGGAAGATCATGTCGGGGCTGCCGGTGCCGAAGCGCGCCTGCAGCTCGGCCTGCGCGCGATCCGACTCCGAGCCCGGGGCCTCGAACCTGGCCAGGGACAGCCGCGGCACCGCCCCGGCCGCCAGGACTCCGGCGGCGACCAGCAGGGCCAGGGCCAAGGAGAGGACGAGCCTGCGGTGGCGGACGAGGAGGAACCCGAGCCGGCGCAGAGGCGGGCCGGCGGTCGCCGGGCCGGGCGCCCGGGTGCGGGTGTTCACCGCCATCGCGCCACCGCCGTCCTGGTCATCACGCTCTTCATGGGGGAACTCCCGATAAATCGGTAAACTACTCGTGTTTGTTGGCCTTACCAGAAATACAAGTCAAAGCTCGCATTTGTCAACGAGGGGACGCATGACTGAACGCACGGTCCGCCGGCAGGCGCGCGGCCTGAAGCGCATGGCCGAGATCCTCGACGCCGCCGAAGCGGTGATCGCCGAGCTCGGCTATCCGGACATGACGACCAACCAGGTCGCCGCGCGGGCGGGGGTGTCGCCGGGGACGCTGTACCAGTTCTTCCGGAACAAGGAGGAGATCCTGGACGGGCTGGTGGCCCGCTACACCGTCGACCGGGCCGAGCACTGGTCCGCGCGGCTGGCCGCCGTCACCCCCGGCATCCCGCTGGAGGCGCTGGTCGGACAGCTGGTGGACGAGAGCGTGCGGTTCAAGAGCGAGTCGCCGGCGTACTGGTCGCTGCTGTACGGCACGGCGACGGGCGACCGGTTCGCCGCGGCGTCGCAGCGGCTGCACGACGACGTCGCGCTGCGGATCGCGGACATGCTGCGGCGCCGCTCCCCCGGGCTCCCCGAGGAACGCGCCCGGCTCATGGGGACCATGGCGCTGGCCATGGTGAAGGCGGTGATGCCGATGGTCACCTCGTCACCGCCGCAACGCTCGGCCGAGCTGGTGGCCGAGCTGAAGCACCTGCTGGTCCGCTACCTCGGCTGAGACCCGCGCGGACCGGGCCCGCAACCTCGCCGTCAGGCGCGGAACGGTCCTGAGACCTCGAAGGTCAGGCCCTCGGTCCGGCCGCTCCTGAGCGAGAAGTAGAGACGGTCGCCGCGCGGCGAGAACGCCAGACCCGTCAGCTCGGCCCCGTCGTGACCCTGCAGCCGCAGGAACGGGGTCACCGCGCGGTCCGGGGCGATGAGGTCGATCCGGGTGCCGGGGCCGGCCGCGTGCAGGTCGCCCGAGGGGGCGGCGGTGACGGCGCGCACGCCCCCGCCGAGCCGCTCCAGCGTGCCGGTCTCGGCGTCGTACGCCCACAGGCCGCAGTCGCCCCTCGTGGTGAAGTAGCAGACGCCGCCCGCGTAATGGCAGCCGTTGCCGCGGTCGAAGTGGCGGGCGTCCTCGACCTGGTGGCGGGCCTCCTTCAGGAGCGCGGCCGGTGACGGCACCGGCCGCCAGCGGCCCGAGGAGCACAGCACCTCCAGCGTGCCCTCCGTCAGGTCGCCCCAGTCGCCGGGCCGGAACCGGTAGAAACAGCCGTCGGGCTCGTCCTCGGTCATGTAGATCACGCCCCGCTCGGGGTCGCAGGCGGCGGCCTCGTGCTTGAAGCGGCCCATGGCCAGGCGGGGGCGGGCGGCACGGGCGCCGTAGGGGTCGCATTCGAAGACGCGGCCGCGGTGGCCGAGCTCGCACGACAGCCAGGTGTTCCACGGCGTGGCCCCGCCGGCGCCGTTGAGGTCGGTGCCGGACAGGATGCGGTAGGCGTCGGCGATGCCGCCGTCGGCGCGAAAACGCACGGCCGAGGCCCCTCCGAGCAGGGGGAGCTCGGAGTTGGACACGTAGATCCAGCCGCTCCCGTCGGGGAAACAGGCGCCGCCGTCGGGGGCCGCGTGCCAGGTCAGACCGGCCAGCTTGGCGCCCGAGCGGGCCACGACCCGGCCGGTGAAGTGCGGGGGCAGCGCGAGGCCGCCCTCGCCCGGCAGGCCGATCGGGCCGTACGGGCTGACGCCGCCCGGCACGAGCGGGCCCGTGCGGAGGAGAGTCTTGTGGGACATCGTGGGCCTCCCTCTGGATGCCACGCTAGTCGACCGCACGGACATGAATGGCAGAGACTCGCGACACCAAACTCTGCGCAAACCCCACCCAGCCGCACCCGCTCACCCACGCACGGTGCGGCCCGCGCCTGCCCTGACCCGCCGAGCGCTTCCCCTTTCCGCGGACCTGCCGCATGGCGGCCCGTTCAGGCTCGGCGGGTCCGTCGGAGGCAGGCGAACCAGCGGCCGGACGCCTCCTCGCAGGTCGTCACCGTGAAGCCGGTGTCGTGGGCGAGACGGGACACGTCCGAGACCGACACGTCGGCCCAGCGGAACCAGGGGCCGGTGACCGTGCCGCGGCGCAGGCGCACCCGTTCGGCACGGGTGGGGGCGCCTGGAGGGGCGAGCTCGGCGATCACCTCGCCGCCCGGCCGGACGAGTTCCCGCATGCGGCGCAGGAGCGCGGGCGGGTCGCCGCCGATGCCGATGTTGCCGTCGGCCAGCAGCGCGGTCGTCCAGCGGCCGGCCCCCGGTACGGGCCCGAAGACGTCCCGGCACAGGGCCATGCCGCCCGCGAGCCTGGTCAGCCGGACGGCGTGCGGGGTGACGTCGATGCCGAGCGCCACCACACCGCGCCGGGCGAGCGCGACCGTCAGCCGGCCGGGCCCCGAGCCGACGTCGAGGGTGGGGCCCGAGCAGCGCGACAGCATGACCTCGTCGCCGTCGATGGGTTCGAGCCAGCGCGTGGCGTGGAGCGGGCGGCGGCGGCCGTCCTCGTACTCGATGTCGGTCTCGGCTCCGGTCAGGGAGTCGGCGTACAGCTCGCCGATCACGGGGTGGCCCCGGCGGAGAGGCGGGCGAGGGCGGCGGCGAAGCGGGTGCGCGGGGCGCGGGCGGCGACCTCGCGGGCGGAGGCGGCGTCGTCCACGTCGGTGAGCACGGGCAGCGTGGCGACGGACAGTCCGTCCAGGCGGCGCAACTGGGCCGCACCGGTGTCGGGCCGGGACATGGGGACGCCGAGCAGCCGGGCGGGGTCGGCGCGGCGCAGGCCGAGCAGCCAGAACCCGCCGTCGGCGGCCGGCCCGAAGACGGCGTCGCGCCCGTCCAGCGCCGCCGCGGCCAGGGAGAGCAGCTCGGGGGTCACCTGCGGGGTGTCCATGCCGACGAGGAGCACGGGGACGGGGCAGCGGGCGTACGCGTCGCCGAACGCCCCGGCCAGACGCTCGTCCAGCCCGCCACCCCGCTGCCCGATCACCGCGAAACCGGCACCGCCGCCGAAGCGGGGGTCGGCGTGGAAGCCGCGTACGTCGTCGACGGCGAGCACGCGGGCGGCGGCGGGGGTGGCGGCGACGGCGTCCAGGGTGTCGCGCAGCGCGCAGGCGGCCAGCGCGGCCGCCTCCTCCGGCGTGTACGGCGGCGTCAGCCGGGTCTTCACGAAACCGGGGCGCGGGCGCTTGGCGAGCACGACGATCTGCGTGTTGCTCATAGACCCGCACGCTAGATCGGCAAGGGCCGCTCACCTCTTACGTGCCGCTTACGGCATGCGCGGGCCCGAGCACACCAGCACGACGTCCCGGCGGATTCGCCTGCGGCAGGCGAAAGCCCGGGCGCTCGGCCCGGGCCTCCCGCGGCGCACCACCGGCACCGCCCTTCGGCGATGCCTGTGCTGGGCCTGTCAGCGCTGTGCCTGGAACATCCAGTGCTGCTTGTCGATGTCCTGGGCCACCGCGATCAGCAGGTCCTGGGTGACCGGGTCGGGCTCCTCGACAGCGCGGATGCGTTCGTACATGCGCTTGCTGATGCCGTCGAGGATGTCGGTGACGGTCGCCACGACCTTGCCGTCCTCGATCCAGCCGCCGTCCGGCTGCGCCAGCTTGGTGGAACGGGCGACGGTGGCGGAGCGGCCGTCGGGGTTGACGCCGATGGCGACGGCGCGTTCCGCGATGGCGTCCATGTGCTGCCGGGCGAGGTCGGTCAGTTCGTCGAGTTGGAGATGGATCGGGCGGAAGTGGGAACCGATGAGGTTCCAGTGAGCCTGCTTGGCGACCAGAGACAGATCAATGAGGTCGACCAGCGTGCCCTGGAGTACTTCCGCGACGGTGTTCCTGGCATCACCCGAAAGCGGGCCGGTGATCGTAGCCATGAGTAGTTCCTCCCCGTCGGTCGGACTTTCCCTAGTGACAACGAAATCAGGAAGGCCGTTCTTCCGATTGCATCATTGACACTGTAATGGTGACAGTGTCATCGTGAAGGTATGAGCGACACCTGGACCATCGGTGAGCTGGCCGAGCACGCGGCGCGCGCGCTGCGCTCCGACGCTCCCCCGCCCGCCAGCGGCCGGGTCCGCGACGTGCCCGGCGAGCGGCTGATCCGGTGGTACACGACGATCGGCCTGGTCGACCCGCCGCTCGCCCGGCGCGGCCGGGTCGCCCGCTACGGCCGCCGTCACCTGCTGCAACTCGTGGCCGTGAAGCGCCTGCAGGCGGCCGGCCACTCGATCGCCGAGATCCAGACCGCCCTGGCCGGCGCGACCGACCGCATGCTGGAGACCGCGGCCCGGCTCCCCCTCACGGACCAGGTCCCGCCGGTCCTCATGGAGCAGGCCCGGCCGGCCGTCTCACCGTCACCCGGGCGCGCGCCGTCCGCGAGCTCCCCGCCCGGCCCGCCGCCCACCGGCGGCGCCGCGGAGGGTCCTGCCGGTGACGGCCAGTCCCGCGGCCGCTTCTGGGCCGAACGCCCGGAGACTCGCCCCGCTCCGCGCACCCCCACGGCGGGCACCCCTGCGGCGGGCACGGCGCCGGACGCGCTCAAGACCCGCCGTGCCCCGGCCCAGGCCGGGGACGCCTGGCGTCCGCCGCGCTCCGCCACGGTCCCGGCCCACCGCCCGACCGGCGCCGGGCAGACGGTCACCGGGATCAGGGTGGGCGAACGGGTGCGGATCGTGCTGGACACGGCCAGGGCCCCGTCCGAGGAAGACGTACAGGCGGTGCTGGCCGCGGCCGGGCCGCTGCTCGCGGTGCTCGAAGAGAGGAAACTCCTATGAACATCACTTCGCTGGAGCCCGCACGGTGCCTGCCGGTGCCCGACGCCGGGTTCGGCGCGCTGCGGACGGGCCGCGGCAACCTGCCGCTCGAAAGCGTCGACGTGCACGCCGCCATCTCCGGGCTCGTCGCCGGGGTCGAGGTCACCCAGGACTTCACCAACCCGTTCGACGTCACGCTGGAGGCCACGTACGTCTTCCCGCTGCCCGACCGGGCGGCCGTGACCGGGTTCCGGATGGAGGCCGACGACCGGGTGGTCGAGGGCGTGCTCAAGGAACGCGGCCAGGCCAGGCAGGACTACGACCGGGCGCTGCGCGAGGGGAAACGGGCCGCCATCGCCGAGGAGGACCGGCCCGACGTGTTCACGATCCGGGTGGGCAACATCCTGCCGGGCGAGCGCGTCTCGGTCCGCCTCACGATGAGCCAGCCGCTCCCGTACGAGGACGGCGCGGCCACGTTCCGCTTCCCGCTGGTCGTGGCCCCGCGTTACATCCCGGGCAGCCCGGTCGACGGCGAGCCGGCCGGCGACGGCACGGCCCCCGACACCGACGCGGTGCCCGACGCCTCCAGGATCAGCCCACCCGTGCTGCTGCCCGGCTTCCCCGACCCGGTCCGGCTGTCGGTGAGCGCCGACGTGGACGCCGCCGGCCTGGAACTGCGCGAGCTGGCCTCCAGCCTGCACGTCGTGGAGGAGGAGGGCGGCACCGTACGACTGCGCCCCGGCGAGCGGCTCGACCGCGACTTCATCCTGCGGCTGACGTTCGACGCGTCCACGTCGTTGCAGCTCGACGGGCGGGGCACGTTCGCGCTGACCCTGCTCCCGCCGCCGCTGCAGACCCAGCGGACGCCCCGCGACCTGGTGCTGGTGCTCGACCGTTCCGGCAGCATGAGCGGCTGGAAGATGGTCTGCGCCCGCCGGGCCGCCGCGCGCATCGTCGACACGCTGACGCCGCAGGACAGGTTCGCGGTGCTGACCTTCGACTCCGTGGTGGAGCAGGCGTTCGAGGGGCTGGTGGAGGCGTCCGACCGCAACCGTTACCGCGCGGTCGAGCACCTGTCGCGGGTCGACGCCCGCGGCGGCACCGAGCTGCTCACGCCGCTGCGCCAGGCCGTGGCGCTGCTCGGCGCGCAGGGCGAACGCGAACGCGTCGTGGTACTGGTGACCGACGGCCAGGTGGGCAACGAGGACCAGATCCTGGAGCAGGCCGGCGGCGCGCTGTCGGCGATGCGGGTGCACACCGTCGGCATCGACCGGGCGGTGAACGCCGGCTTCCTCGGCCGGCTGGCCGGGCTGGGCGCGGGCCGATGCGAGCTGGTCGAGTCGGAGGACCGGCTGGACGCCGCGATGGATCACATCCACCGCCGGATCGGCGCTCCCCTGGTCACCGACCTGTCGCTGAAGGGTCTCGACGTCGAGCCGGAGACGGTCACGCATCTCGGCTCGATCTTCCCTGGCGTCCCCCTGCGGGTGTACGGGCGTTGCCGCGAGGGCTCCACCGTCACCGTGCGCGGGATGGCGGCCGGCGGGCCGTGGGAGGAGCACGTCCAAGGCGTGACCGTGGACAACCCGGCCCTGCGCGCCGTCTGGGCCCGCGCCCACCTGCGGGAGCTGGAGGACCGGTACGCCATGGGCGAGCACGATCTGGAGTCCAGGATCGTGCGGACGTCCCTGGAGCACGGCGTGTTGTGCCGCTTCACCGCGTACGTGGCGGTGGACACCCGCGAGGTCGCCGGCGGCGAGCCGGAGCACCGCGTGATCCAGCCGGTCGAGCCGCCGAGCGGGTGGGAGATGCCGCAGGCGCCGATGGCGGGCGGGTTCGGCGCGATGCTGGCCGCCGCGCCTGCCGCCGGGCCCGCCGCCGCACCGCGGGCCGCCTCGCGCATGGGGCTGCCGCGTCCTGGCCTCGGCTCCGCCCGGCCGGAGTTCCTCGCCGGTGGCCCGGCCGGTGGCGCTGACGTGTCCGTTCCCGACTTCGGCGGGCCGGACGCCGGTGTGCGGCCGTACCCGCCGGGTCAGCCGCCGATCTCCCCGGCGCCCACGCCGGGTCGCCGGCGTGGCCGCGGCGGGCACCGCCCGGAGTCGGTCAGGCCCCAGCTCGTCGCCGAGCTGGACCGCCTGCGGGCGCTTCCGGCGCCCGACCTGCTGTACCTGGCCGACCTCGGCACCCGCCTGGCCGCCCTGGCGGCCTACCTCGGCGGGAACGAGGACCTGGAGCGCCTGGCCCGCGACCTGGAGGCCGCCGAACGCCCCGGCGCGAACGCGCGAGCCCTCCACGACCACGCCGTCGCCGTCCTGACCAGGCTGGCGAGCGACGAGCGGCCGCCCGCCCCAGGCGGCGGCGCCTCCGGCGGACCGGGCGCCCCCGGCGGCGGACCGCGCGCGCCCTTCTGGAAGCGCACCTGAGCGGCGGTGGCTACAGGATCGGGGTCCACTCCTTCAGGAGCACGATCTCGTAGCCGTCCACCGCCGTGTACGGGTCCTCGCGCAGGATGTCGCGGAGCTCTGCCTCGTCCGCCACCTCGTAGACGTGCAGGGCTCCGCTGTCGTCCGCCCAGGGCCCGGCGGTGAGCAGCCGTCCCTCCTCCTTCAGCCGCCGCAGGTGGTCGCGGTGCGCGGGGCGGGCGGCCAGCCGCCGGGGGTCGCCGTCGAAGGCCAGGTGCAACACGTATCTCGCCATGGCACCGCACGCTAGGCCCCGGCGCCCGCCGGGCTCAGCATCGCGGGGCACGCGGGTGGTGTATAGCGGGATACATGACATTCGCACTGGCCGACCTGCCGATGTTCGCCGCGCTCACCGAGGAGCGGATGGGCGCGCTGGCGGGCCTGGCACGGTGGCGGCGCTACCCGGCCGGGCAGGTCCTGTGCACCGAGGGCGACCCGGCCGACCAGCTCGTCGTGCTGCTCGCGGGGCGGGTGAAGGCCGCCAGGGTGAGCGCCGAGGGCAGGGAGGTGGTGCTCGCCGTGGAGGAGGCGCCGGTGGCGTTCGACAAGACGGCCCTCCTCGTGGACGGCCCTCACCGGGCCACGCGGACGGCCATGACGGCCGTGCGGGTCGCCTATCTGCCGCGGGCGGCCGTGCTGGAGCTGGTCGAGGCGGAGCCGTCCGTGGCGGTGCGCTTGCTGCGCACGCTGGCCGCCACCGTGCGCGACCTGGACGAGCGGCTGCTCGACGCGGCGGTCCGCGACGTGCCCGCGCGGGTGGCCTCCTGGCTGGTACGCCGGTGCGCCGGCGGCCGGGTCGCGCTCCACGGCGGCCAGGCGGGTCTGGGGGCCGAGATCGGCGCGACGAGGGTGAGCGTCAACCGCGCGCTGCGCGGGTTCGAGCGCCGCGGGATCATCGCGATCGGCCCCGGCGAGGTGATCGTGCTGGATCGTCCGGCTCTGACGCGTATCGCCGCCATCCCCGGGTGAGGAGCACGGACGAAAGCGCGCTGGAACGCTCTTACCCTGGATAAGTGACGACACTTGTCCTGGACGGGGGGCTGGCCACCCAGCTCGAACGGCTCGGCGCCGACCTGCGCGACGAGCTGTGGTCGGCGCGGCTGCTGCTGGAGGAGCCCGAGCTGATCAGGCGCGTGCACGCCGCCTACTTCGCGGCGGGCGCCGACGTGGCCACGACCGCCAGCTACCAGGCCACGCTGCCCGGCTTCGCGCGGCGCGGGCTCGACGGCGCGCAGGCCGAGCGGCTGATCAGGTTGTCGGTGCAGCTGGCGGGGCAGGCCCGCGACGAGGCGGGCCGAGGGCTGGTGGCCGCCTCGGTCGGCCCGTACGGCGCCTTCCTGGCCAACGGCGCCGAGTACACCGGCGACTACGACCTCGACGAGGACGGCCTGTACGCCTGGCACCTGCCGCGCTGGGAGATCCTGGTCGCGGCCGAGCCCGACCTGCTGGCCTGCGAGACCATCCCGTCCTACGCCGAGGCGCGGGCGCTGGCCAGGCTGCTGGAGGGCACGCCGGGGGTGAAGGCGTGGGTGAGCTTCTCGTGCCGTGACGGCGAGCACATCAGCGACGGCACCCCCATCCGCGAGGCGGCCGCCCTGTTCGGCGGCAATCCGCGCGTGGTGGCGGTGGGCGCCAACTGCACGGCGCCGCGCCACATGACCGGGCTGATCGGCGCGCTGTCGGGCGGGCTGCCCGTGGTGGTCTACCCCAACTCGGGCGAGACGTGGGACGCCGGAAACCGGCGCTGGCTGGGCCTGACCGACCCGGTGGAGTTCGGCCAGGCCGCCAAGGAGTGGCAGCAGGCGGGCGCGTCGCTGATCGGCGGCTGCTGCCGTACGACGCCGGAGCACATCAGGCAGATCCGCGCGCACCTGTCCTGACCGGCGCGGGAGTCAGGCGGTCGCGGTGGCGGGGCCGCGGCGGCGCAGCAGCACGCGGTCGAGCGCGAACGCGCCGCCGCCGGAGAAGCCGACCGCGAGGCTGGCCGCGGCCAGCGCCAGGACGAACTCGTAGCCGCCGTCCTCGGCGCCGAAGCCGTTGGGGGCGTGCACGAAGACGATCGCGCCGGCCATCGTGAGGGCCAGCAGCGTGCCGGCGAGCGGCAGCGCCGCACCCAGGATCAGCGCCAGGCCCCCGGCCACCTCCAGCATGGCCACGGCCGGGGCGGCGAGGGCGGCCAGCGGGATGCCGACGGACTGGAAGAACTCGATCGTGCCTCCGATCCCCGTGGTCACGAACTTGTGGTAGCCGTGCACCAGGAAGATCACCCCGATGGCGATCCTGGCCAGCAGCAGGACGACGGGACGCGCCTGGTCGACCATGCGGACTCCTCGATGATTGTTCAGATTTGAACGGCAACTCTAACAGTGAACGTTCAAATCTGAACGAGAAGTAGACTGACCCGATGACGCAGCCCCGTTGGCTCGACCGGACCGAGATGGCGGCGTGGCGCGCCTTCCTGACGACCTCCCACCTGCTGGAGCGCCGGATCGAGGAGCAGCTCAAGGCCTCCGCCGGCCTCACCCACCCGCAGTACGAGATCCTCGTGCGGCTCGCCGGCGCCACCGGGCGGCGGCTGCGCATGACGGAGCTGGCCAAGGGCGTCGTGGCGTCGAAGAGCGCGCTGACGTATCAGGTGGGCCGGCTGGAGGAGGCCGGGCTGGTGGAGCGGACGACGTGCCCGTCCGACGACCGCGGCGTGCTGGCCGTGCTCACCCCGGCCGGCGCCCGGCTGCTGGAGAAGGTGGCGCCGGGCCATCTCGAGATCGTGCGCGAATACCTCATCGACCGGCTCAGCCGCGAGGAGCTGCGCGCGATGACGTCGGCCATGCGCAAGACGGAAGAGGCCTTACGGTCGGGGTGACCGTCAGCTTCCGGTCGCCGCGGCGCGCCGCGCGCGCTCCATCTCCACCTTGGCGCTGGCGGCGTACTTGTCGACGTATTCCTGGCCCGACAGCTCCATCAGCGCGTACATGATCTCGTCGGTCACCGCGCGCAACACCAGCCGGTCGTCCTCCATGCCGTAGTAGCGGGAGAAGTCGAGCGGCTTGCCGAACCGCACGCCCGGCCGGATGCCGAGCTTGGGCAGCGGGCGCCCGGGCGGCATCATGTCGTACGTGTCGATCATCGCCCACGGGATCACCGGGACCCGCGCCTCCAGAGCGAGCCGGGCGACGCCGGTCTTGCCCTTGTAGAGACGTCCGTCGGGCGAACGCGTCCCTTCGGGGTAGATGCCCAGGATGTGACCCTCACGCAGGACGCGCAGACCCGTACGCAGCGCCGCCTCGCTGGCCTTGCCTCCGGAGCGGTCGATGGGCACGGTGCCGACGCCGCTGAAGAACAGGCGGGTGAAGAAACCCTTGATGCCGCGGCCGGTGAAATAGTCGGCCTTGCCCAGGGAGATGACCTTGCGCCTGATCTGCAATGGGCCGAAGAAATGGTCGGCGAACGACAGATGGTTGCCCGCCAGAATCGCTGGGCCCTGCTTGGGCACATTGTCCGCGCCCTCGGTCCACGGCCGGAACACAAGGTGGAGGAACGGCCCCAAGATGGCCTTGACCACCCAGTAGAACACCTGGCACCTCTTCCTCAGCGCAGTGGGGGCGAGCAGTGCCATCTTCCCATCTCGACGGCGATGCTCCTACACCAGCTCTCGCACAAACACCCCGGAACATGCGACGATCGGGCCGTTCTGGAGGAAATCGCCGGAATGAAACAGCACGGAGGAGCTGTTATGCCGCTCATGCCAGGCGCGGAACCGTACCATCACGAGGCGGGCGAGATCGGTGTGCTGCTCTGTCACGGGTTCACCGGCACACCCCAGTCTCTGCGGCCGTGGGGCGAGTATCTGGCCGCTCACGGGCTGAGCGTCTCACTGCCGCGCCAGCCGGGTCACGGCACGAAGTGGCAGGAGATGAACCGCACGCGGTGGGAGGACTGGTACGCCGAGCTGGAGAAGGCGTACGAGGACCTGCGGGGGCGCTGCGCGGAGGTGTTCGTGGGCGGGCTGTCGCTGGGCGGCTGCCTGGCGCTGCGGCTGGCCGAGGTGCACGGCCCGGCCATCAGGGGCCTGATCGTGGTCAACCCGTCGATCGCCAACGACGTGCCGCTGCTGAGGCTCGCTCCGCTGCTGAAGTGGTTCGTGCCGTCCGTGGCCGGCGTCGCCAACGACGTCAAGAAGCCCGGCGTGACCGAGCTGGGCTACAGCCGCACCCCGGTGAAGGCCGCCGCCTCGTTGCCGGGGCTGTGGTCCCTGGTGCAGGCCGACCTGGCGAAGGTGAGACAACCGCTGCTGGTCTTCCACAGCGTCGAGGACCACGTGGTCAAGCCCACGAGTGTCGCGATCATCCGTGAGAAGGTCCCGCAGGCCACGATCGAGGAGCTTACCGATAGCTACCATGTTGCGACGCTGGACAACGATGCCCACAGGATCTTTGCCGGTAGCCTCGACTTCATCCGGACACATGCCTCGGTACCCTTGCAGAGGGACTGATCGCCCCCGGGGGGAAGTCGCGATCGCTGCGGAGAGGCCCATCTAGGTGACGCCCCAGAGTGACGAGGACGAGGTCTGGCGGCAGATCGTCGCGTCCTTCAACGACACAGCCGAGCGCGACTCGGCCGACCAGCCATGGCCGGACAGCGAGAACCTCCCGGCGGAGCCGACCCGCCGGGTCGTCAAACCCTCGGAGGAACGCCTCGACGACGACCCGCTCGTCGATGATCTCGAGGCCGTCCGGACCGACGACACGGACGACGAGAACGACGCGGACGACGCGGACGAGACCGACGAGACCGACGAGGGCCACTTCGAGCCCCCGCCGCCGCCTCCGCTGCCCAAGGTCGACCTGCCGACCAAGGTGGCATGGGTGGCGCTGTTCGGCGGCCCGGCCTACCTGCTGGTCGCGGCGCTGGCGGGCTGGCGCATCGAGGGCTGGGCGCTGTTCACGGCAGTGGCGGCGTTCATCGGCGGGTTCGTGGCGCTGGTGGTGCGCATGGGCGACGGCCCGCCCAACGACTCCGGCTGGGACGACGGCGCCGTCGTCTAGAAGATCAGGACTTCGCGGTGGGGGTCTTCGGCGCGAACGACTCGACGACGTCGGTGTAGCGGTCGTCCTCGTCGACCTGGTGCCCGACGGCCCACACCGTGCCCTTGCCCGGCAGGTACGTCACCGCCTGCAGACGCACGCTGCGCCGGCCGTCCTGGGCGCCCCCGCGGATGGCGGCGCACTCGTCCTTCTCGCAGCGCAGCAGGAACGGCTCGGCCGCCCGCGCCGGGTCGTAGCCGGTGATCCAGTAACGGCCCTTGCCGTCGCCGGTCACGCCGTAGAGCCTCGCCTCGGAGCCGGGCAGCCGCAACTCACGCCAGCGCTTGCCGTTCCAGGTGAGCACGAGCGGCTCGATGTCGCCGGGCCCGTGGTAGACGCCGCCGACGGCCATCGCCCGCTTGGCGCTGTCGACCTGCACGTCGCGCAGGTAGCCGCCGCGGATGGACGGCACCTCCATCGCCTTCCACGAGCCGCCGGACTGGTGGACGATCAGCGGCTCGGTGCCGGTGTCGCCGACGGCGAAGCCCCCGTCGACCGCGTAGAGGGTGCCCTTCTCCTTGGTCTCCTGCACCGTCCAGGTGGTGCCGTCGCCGGTGAGGACGAGCCCGTTGCGGTCGCGGCCGCCGACCGCGACGACGCGGCCGGGTTTGGCGTCGACGCCGCCCAGCCAGTCTCCGGCGCGCAGCCCCTGCGGCCGGACGCGGTCGAAGCCGGCCGGGTCGCCGTGGGCGATGTACGGCAGGCCGTCGTGGCCGTCGCCGACCGCCCACACCTGTGACGGCGAGGCGGCGGCCAGCCCGCGCAGGTTTCCGGCGGAGGTGTCGTCGCGCATGCCCACCTCCGCCCATCTGCTGCCGTTCCAGTGGCGGATGGCGCCGCGAGTCTTCCAGACGTCCCAGATCTCCTGCTGGCCGACCGCCCACACATCGCTTGAGGAGAGCGCGAGCACGTCGGACAATGAGCCGTCGGCCTGGAGACGCACGCTGGTCGACTGCTGCCACGCCTCGATCGAGCGCGGGCGGGGATCGGCATGCGCGGCGGGCGTGACCTGCGTCGAGGCCACGAACGTCGCCAAGATCAAGGAGAGCGCACGCCGCTGAGAGCGACGGGTCATGAACAAATGCTACGGGCTGACCGGCCCCTCTTGCCCTTTAGTGCCCAAGTCGCAACTCTGCCACGACCGGGAGATGGTCACTGGCCGCGCCGAGGTCGGCGATCTCCGCGTCCACTCCCCCGCAGGACACCACCCGCGCCTCGCGGGCGGCGAACACGCCGTCGATCCGTACGGACGGCCGCCGGGCGGAGAAGGTCGGGCCGTCGCCCTTGGGCGCCGCGGCGTAGCAGTCGGCCAGCCGGGCGGCGAGATAGCGCCAGGCCGGCTGGTGCGGCTGCTCGTTGAGGTCGCCGGCGAGCACGACGGCCGCGCCGAACCGGGCGGACACGCGTTCCATCAGCGCCACCGCCTCGGCGGCGTGGTGCATCCTGGCCGGGCCGCTGAGGTCGAGGTGGAGTGAGCCGACCGCCAGGCGCGTCCCGCCCGCCTGCACCACGGCGACGGCCAGCCCGCGCCGCTCCAGCCCGAGGAAGCCGCGCAGCCGGTGGCTCTCGGCGTGCACCACGCGGGCTCGCCGCCCGGTCAGCACGGCCACGCCGCCCACCCGGCCCGGCGTCGCCACCGCCAGGCCCGCCGCCGCGGCCAGCGCCGCGCGCCTGGCCCGCCAGCGGCCGAACCTGGGCGCCTCCTGCACGCACAGCACGTCGGCGCGCATGGCGGTGATGACCCTGGTGAGCGCGGGCACGCTGTCGCGCATCCCGTGCAGGTTGTAGGTCGCGACCCTGATCGTCACGTACGGCGGGCCCTAACGCCGGCGGGCGAGGTCGGCGGCGCCCACCATGCCGGCGGAGGCGCCCAGCTCGGCCAGCCGGATGTCGGCCAGCGGGCGGTGGCCGCGGCCGGTGAGCCGTTCGGCGAAGGCCCTTCTGGCCCGGTCGAGGAACAGGTCGGCGGCCCTGGAGACGCCGCCGCCGATGATGAAGCAGCCGGGATCGAGGATGGCCGCCAGATCGGCCATGCCCTGCCCGAGCCAGTCGGCGAAGACGTCGAACGCCGCCAGCGAGGCCTCGTCGCCGCGCTGCGCGGCCTCGGTGACCTCCTCGCCCTCGATCTTGCCGCCGGCCAGGCCGAGCAGCGTGCGGGCGCGGCCGGGGTCGGCGGCGGCGATCTCCCTGGCCTCCTTGACCAGGGCCTGGCCGCTGGCGTACTGCTCCCAGCAGCCGACGTTGCCGCAGCCGCACGGGCGGCCGCCGGGGAGCACCTGCATGTGGCCCAGCTCGGCGCCCATGCCCCAGCGCCCGCGGTAGAGGGCGCCGTCGAAGACCAGGCCGCCGCCGATGCCGGTGCCGAGTGTCAGGCAGACCACGTGGGACTGCCCCCGCCCGGCGCCGAACCGGGTCTCGCCCCAGGCCATGGCGTTGGCGTCGTTCTCGATCACGACGGGCAGGCCGACAAGGCCGCTGATCTTCTTCTGCAGCGGCTCCTCGCGCCAGGCGAGGTTGGGGGCGAAGCGCACCATCGACCGGGTCTCGTCGACGAACCCGGCCGCGCCCACCCCGACGGCCTCGATCTCCCTGCCGGCGGACAGCTCGCGAACGACGTCGGCCACCGTCTCCGCCACCAGGTCGGGGCGGTCGGCGGCGGTGGGCCTGAGCGTGTTTGCGACGATCTCGCCGTTGTCGTCGACCACGCCGGCGGCCACCTTCGTCCCGCCGATGTCGACACCGATCGTGAGCATGCCCCGTGTCTCCTCTATCCCAGATCTATGCGTTCCACGTTGTCGCGCTCGCCGTGACCGTCACTGTGACCGTCACTGTGACCGTCGCTGTGGCCGTCGCTGCCGCGCTCGCCGGCCGGCCTGCGGGGGGCGGGCCTGTTCAGCGCGTCGAGCGCGCCGCGGAACGCCGCGAACAGCTCACCGCCCGCGGCCACGAGGTGGCCCGTCACGTCGTGGCCCGACTCACGCTGCGCGGCGATCGCACGGCAGAGGGGGCAGGCGCGGCAGACGTACTCGTCGTGGGTGTCGGAGACCGCCTCCTCCCACACGTCGCGCTCACGCCGGCCGCCTCCGGTGAAGGAGTCGGTGAACGAGTTGACCACGCTCCTGCCGACCTGGCGGGTGGCCCGCCCCTGAATCGATTCGAACAGTTTGCGTGCCTCGTCGGCGACGGTGCCGATGGGGTCTCTGTCGTTGCTCTCGGTCATGTGGTCCTCCATGCGTCCGGGGTCGCTCATCTCTTCAACTCATCAGGTTGCGGATTCGCTCCCCGAATTGGACGGTAGTCCAGATGGGGACCCCGTGGGCGGGCCCGACGGCGCCCACCGCACGCGGAGCACGCCGTCGCGGAGCGCCGCCCCGCTGATCTTCCTGCGGGCCAGCGCCGCGGGCAGCGCCAGGATCCTGCGGTACGGGCCCGCCGTGACGATCAGCTCGTCACCCTTGCGAGCCAGGTCGACGTCGTCGCGGTCGGCGCCCGGCAACGCCAGCTCCAGCTCGTCGGAGCTGAGCCGCAACGGCGGCTCGACCTCGTGGGGCGCGAACGGGTCGGACGCGCCGTACATCTTGGCGCCCACCTCGGCCAGGGCGTCCACGCCGACCGGCTCGGCGGCCAGGTACGGCACGACATGGACCGGCAGCGGCGCGAACGACTCCTCCGCCTCGGCCAGCAGCCGGGCCTGCGCCGCCACCCAGCCGGCCCGCCAGCCGTCGGCGCCCTCCGCGGGGAAGACCCGGTTGGCCACGACGGCGTCGACGCGGTAGCCGTACAGGCTGAGGGAGGTCAGGGTGCGCCGGGCCTCGGCGAGCACCACCGTCTCGGGCGTGAGCACGAGCCGCACGGAGGCGTGGTCGCCGGTGAGCAACTCGCGCACCTCCATCAGTCCGCGGTGGAAACGCTCGCCGGCGCTCATGACGTCCTGGCCGGGCGCGCTGACGTGGGCCACGCTGCGCATGAACGGCGACACCAGCCGGACGAGCCTGCGGCCGACCGGCAGCAGCCGGTTGACGTGCCAGTCGAGCGCCTCGGGCAGGGCCAGCAGCCGCAGTGTCTCGGCGGTGGGCGCGCAGTCGACGACGATGACGTCCCAGCGGTCCTCGCGGGCCCGCTCGCGCAGCTCCAGCAGCGCGATGACCTCCTCGGCGCCGGGCAGCACCGTGATCTCCTCGGAGGTGATCTCGTCGAGGCCCAGCTCGACCAGGGCGTTCCTGGCGTAGTCCTGCAGCTCGCCCCAGTGGCGCTCCAGCGACTTCTGGGTGTCGACCTGGTGCAGGTGCAGGCCCGGCGCGATCTCACCGGGCTCGACGGCGAGCGCGTCGGCCAGCGAGTGGGCGGTGTCGGTGGACACGATCAGCGTCTTGAGCCCGCGGCGCGCGGCGAGCGTGGCCGTCGCGGCGGCGGCCGTGGTCTTGCCGACGCCGCCCTTGCCGGTGAAGAGCAGGACGCGCGGGCTCAACTGGCGCGGCTCTCGGCGCGCTTCTTCAGGCCTTTGAGCGCGGTGTCCACGATCACCTTCTCCGCCTTGCGCTTGATCAGGCCGATCATGGGGACGCTGAGATCGACCGCCAGCTCGTACGTCACCTCGGTGCTCCTGCCCGCATCGGAGAGCCGGTAACTCCCCCGCAGATCGGAGACCATCGTGCCGGGCTCGACGACCTTCCAGCTGACGCCGTCGTCGCCGTCCCAGGTGTAGCCGAGGGTGTAGGTGTCGCTGATCGGGCCGGCGTCCAGCTTGAACCGCACCGTCAGCGCCCGGCCGTCGGAGCCGGTGTCGACGACCTCGGCGGTCTTGACCTGCCCGGCCCATTCCGGGTAGCTGGGAAAGTCCGCGATGACCGCCATGACCTCGGCGCGGCCGGCTCCGATGGTGATGCTCGAAGTGGTGCGATCAGGCATGCGACCACCGTAGTGCACAACCCGCAACTTGCGGTGGACCGGCCGACGCAGCACCGCGAAGCGGTCAGGTCACCACTCCAGCACGTACGGCACACCCTTCCCCCGGAAATGCCCCACGTTCACGCATTCGGTACGGCCGATGCGGACGCGGGGGCGGAGGGGGTTGTGCACGTGGCCGAACAGGGCGTAGCGCGGCTGGGTGCGGCGGATGGCCTCGAGCGTGGCCTCGCTGCCGCGTTCGAAGCGCCGGGCCACCACGTCGTAGAGCAGCTCCGGCACCGCGGGCGGGATGTGGCAGCACAGCACGTCCACCTCGCCGACGGCCTCGACCTTGGCGGCGTACTCCTCGTCGCTGATCTCGTGCGGGGTGCGGTAGCGCGTCTGGAGCCCGCCGCCCACGAACCCGAACCGCAGCCCGCCGATCTCGGCCACCTGCCCGTCGAGCACCTGGTGGCCGGGCCTGAGGTAGTCGGCCCACAGGCGCGGCAGGTCGACGTTGCCGTACGTCAGGTAGGCCGGGACGGGCATGGCGGCGAAGAGGGCCGCGTACTGGGCGCGCACGTTGCGTTCGATGTGCTCGCGGGGGTCGCCGTCGAGCGTGGCCCACAGCCGCGCCGACATGGCCCGGGCCTCGTCGAAGCGTTTGGCGGTGCGCAGGGCGATGAACTCGGCGGCGTTGTCGGCCCCGAACAGGGCGGGGAAGATGCCCTGGGCGTGGTCGTCGTAGTCGACGAACAGGATCAGGTCGCCGAGGCAGATCAGCGCGTCCGCGCCGTCACCGGCCCTGGCCAGCGCGTCTGCTCTGCCGTGGACGTCGCTGACGACATGGACCCTCATGAGGGAAATCCTACGAGTGTCGGCTGCTAGCGTGTTGAACGCCGTTCATAACGCCTCTATGACAAACCTACCCGTGCGTAACTTGACGCGGTAACGTCCTGGCGGTCACCAAAGAGGAGAGTTGATCCGTGCGCGAGTACAGCGTGCCCATTCTGGTCGATGTGCCCGGCTCCGCCAGCCTGACCGACACCGTGTTCGAGCGGGCCGAGCGGGAGCCCGGCACCGTGGTCCTGCGGCGCAAGACCGACGCGGGATGGCCGGCGGTCACCGCGGCCGAGTTCCGCGACCAGGTGGTCGAGCTGGCCAGGGGGCTGATCGCGGCGGGCGTCGAGCACGGCGACCGCGTCGCCCTGATGTCGCGCACGCGTTACGAGTGGACGCTCATCGACTACGCCGTCTGGTCGATCGGCGCGGTCACCGTGCCGATCTACGAAACCTCCTCGGCCGAGCAGGTCCGCTGGATCCTGGAGGACAGCGGGGCCACGGCCGTGTTCGTCGAGCTGGACGGGCACGACGAGACCGTCATGCAGGCGGCGCCCGGCATCAAGAGCGTCTGGCGGGTCGACCAGCCGCTGGAGACCGGCGAGGTCACCGCGTTCGACGTCGCCGAGCGCAGGAAGCAGGTCGTCGCGGCCGACCTGGCCACGATCGTCTACACCTCCGGCACCACCGGCCGGCCCAAGGGCTGCCGGATCACCCACGACAACCTGCTGTTCACCGCGCTCAACACGCTGCGGGGGCCGCTGGAGCCGCTGTTCGCCGGCAAGAGCCCGTCCGCGCTGCTGTTCCTGCCGCTGGCGCACATCTTCGCCCGGATCATCCAGGTGGCGATCGTCGAGGCGGGCGCGGTGCTCGCGCACACGCCCAACATGAAGAACGTCGCCCCCGACCTGCAGGACTTCCAGCCCACGTTCCTGCTGGGCGTGCCCCGCGTGTTCGAGAAGGTCTACAACGCCGCCGAGCAGAAGGCCATCGCGGGCGGCAAGGGCAAGATCTTCGCCCGCGCCGTGGACGTGGCCGTGGCCTGGAGCAAGGCGGAGAGCACGGGCGGGGCGAGCCTCGGCGTGCGCCTGCAGCGCGCCGTCTTCGACAAGCTGGTGTACGCCAAGCTGCGCGCCGCCACCGGCGGCCGGCTCTCGGCGGCGGTGTGCGGCGGCTCGGCGCTCGGCGACCGGCTCGGCCACTTCTTCCGCGGCGTCGGCATCGAGGTGTTCGAGGGCTACGGGCTGACCGAGACCACCGCGCCGTGCTCGGTCAACCTGCCGGGCGCCAACAAGATCGGCACGGTCGGCAAGCCGCTGCCGGGCGTCGCGCTGCGCATCGCCGACGACGGCGAGATCCTGGCCAAGGGCCGCAACGTCTTCCAGGGCTACTGGAAGAACGACGAGGCCACCGGCGACGTGATCGACGCCGAGGGCTGGTTCCACACGGGCGACGCCGGCGAGATCGACGCCGACGGCTACCTGCGCATCACCGGGCGCAAGAAGGAGATCCTGGTGACGGCGGCGGGCAAGAACGTCGCGCCCGGCCCGCTGGAGGACGCGCTGCGCGCCCATCCGCTGATCTCCCAGGCGATGCTCGTGGGCGACGGCCGGCCCTACGTCGCCGCGCTCATCACCCTCGACCCCGAGGCCCTGCCGCCGGGCGCCTCCGTGGCGGAGCTGCGCGCCGACCCGAAGACGCGGGCGGAGATCCAGGCGGCCGTGGACCGGGCGAACCTCATGGTGTCGAAGGCCGAGCAGATCAAGAAGTACACGATCCTCGGCAACGACCTCACCGAGGACAGCGGTCACCTGACGCCCACCCTCAAGGTCAAGCGCAACATCGTGATGCGCGACTTCGCCAAGGAGATCGACGAGCTGTACGCCTGAGCGTTCAACCGAGCGTCTCGCCGACGCCGCGCCCTCGATCTGGCCGGAACGGCTCATGACCGGCTCGCCGCGGCCGGTGGCCGGGGCCGAAGACGGTCACTCCGCGGCACGCCGAACACCGTCCCATGGAATGCGACCGGCCGGTTGCCGCCGGGCAGCGCCGGGGCGACCAGGTCGCGCCCGCAATCCTGGGCGACATGACCGGCGCCGAGTCGCCCGCGCCACCACGAGGCGGCCGTCCGGCCGAGGGGCGCCGAGGCGGTGGCGCACGCCAGGACGAGGAGTCGGCCACCTCGGTCGCGGACCTCGACAAGCCCGTGGTGCCGGGCCGTGATCGCCCGTCGACTGCCAGGCAGGTGGGCGGCGGCGTCGCCGTACGCGCAGCCGGAGCTTGACCGCCCCGATCGCCCGCCTTTACGTTGTAGATCACCGCACGGCTTGATGTCCTGTGCACCGCCGCGCGGAACGTGGACCGCGCCCGCGGACCCACCCTGACCGACCACCTCCGCGTACGGCGCGCCGACGAGATCGGCGGCGGCCGGCGTCGCCGAGCCCGTCCTCTGCGAAGTCTCGCGCTCTCCGGGCTTCGAGATGGGGCGCTGAATTCGGAGCTCCTGATTCGCATCCGGAAAGGACGAGAAGGAACACCAGGGCCGCCGGAAATCGTCGCCGCAACATATGCGGATTATTCCGAATTTGCCCGACCCATTGGCTACCTGAACAGGGGAATCTCCATTCGATCCCTCCTTGCCGCCCGGACGTCGCGGAGTATTCTCGGGGCAAAGAAAACGGGACCGGAGATCCTTACCATCCCCGGTCCCTTGCCCAAAGGTAAGGGAGAATGCCGTGAGCATCAAGGAAGCGGGTATCGAGTTCGTCAGCAAGATCCACAACGAACTCATCAAGATCCGTGCAGACCAGCTCGAGCTCGGCCAGGACCTCACCGAACGCATCAACGGCGTCGCCAACGCCGTGAAGCGCCTGGACGCCAAGTTCGAGAAGAAGTTCGACGCGGTGGAGCAGCGGTTCGACGGGGTCGAGAAGAGGCTCGACGGGCTGGAGGGCAGCCACCAGTCCATGCTGGCGACTCAGCAGTCCATGCTGGACACCCAGACGGAGATGATGCGGATCCTCCTCGGCATCCAGCGCAAGCTCGACGTCAACTAGCTCCTGCGTGAAGGGCGGGTCCGCGCAGCAGGCGGGCCCGCCTTCCAGGTGACTCACCGGCTCGCATGCTCGCCGGCTCCACGGGGGCGGACGTTGAGCGCGCCGTACTGGCCGCCGCGCACCCGGGCGGGGTCGAACAGCTGCGCCAGGTAGGCGACGTCGTCCGCGCTGAGCGGGACGGCCGTGGCGGCGGCGTTCTGGCGTGCGTACGCCGCCCGCTTCGTGCCGGGGATGGGCGCGATGTCGTACGGCTGGGCGAGCAGCCAGGCCAGGGCGATCTGCCCCGGGGAGTGGGCCCGCTCGTCGGCGAACGCCTTCAGCTCCTCCACGAGGCGCAGGTTCGCCGTGAAGTTCTCCCCCTGGAACTTGGGCAGAGTGGCGCGGAAGTCGTCACCGGAGAACGCGGTGTCGCCGGTGAAGCGGCCGGCGAGCGCGGCGCGCCCCAGCGGGCTGTACGGGACGAAGGTGATGCCCAGCTCCCGGCAGGTGGGCAGGATCTCCTGCTCCACCTCCCGCGCCCAGAGCGAGTATTCGCTCTGCAGGGCCGACAGAGGCGCCACCGAGGCGGCCCGGCGGAGCAGGTCGGGCCCGACCGAGCTGAGCCCGATCGCCCGTACCTTCCCCGCGGCCACGAGCTCCGCCATCGCGCCGACGGTGTCCTCGATCGGCACGGCGGCGTCGAGGCGATGCGCGTAGTAGAGGTCGATGTGGTCGACGCCGAGGCGGCGCAGGCTGGCCTCGCAGGCTTGGGCGACGTAATCCGGGCGGCCGTCGACGGCCACCGAGCCGTCCGGGCCGAGCCGCGCACCGAATTTGGTGGCCAGGACCACCTGGTCGCGCATGCCCCGCACGGCGCGGCCGAGCAGTTCCTCGTTGTGGCCGAACCCCCTGACGGGCTGGCCGGTGGCCGCGCCGCCCGCGCCGTAGATGTCGGAGGTGTCGAAGAAGTCGATGCCGGCGTCGATGGCGGCGTGGATCGCGGCGACGGACTCCTCCTCGTCGGCGTCGCCGTAGAACTGGGACATCCCCATGCAGCCCAGGCCGATCGGCCGGATGGAGATGCCGGTGTGTCCGAGGGTGACACGGGCTTCCCTCACGGTGGTCCTCCTCCGGACTCTCAGGCGCCGTTGGTCTTGCCGGCGGGCAGGAGACGTCCTTACTAAGTAGGTGTCCAGTGGACCGTTACAGGATGACGCTAGCGGTCCACCGGACACTTAGCAAGTGGCCGATGGACCGCTATCCTGAAGTCCCTAGGAGGTGCGATGGACGACGTGGAAGCGCCGGCCTTCCAGCGGGCCCGGCGCCCCGAGCACCGTGAGCTCCGCCGGCGGGAGATCCTGGACGCCGCGGAGGCGCTGCTGGCGGAGATGCCGGTGGAGGAGATCAGCCTCCGGGAGCTCGGGCGGCGGCTGGGCGTGTCGAAGACGCATGTGGTGCGTTACTTCGAGAGCCGCGAGGGCGTCTTCCTGGAGCTCCTCAGCCGGTTGCGGCGCTCCTGGCTCGAGGCGCTGGCGAGCGAGTGGCCGGCCCCGCCGTGCGAGGCCGGCCAGGTGATGCGGGCGTGGGCCGGCTCGCTGGCCGCCCGGCCCATGTTGTGCCAGCTGTGGAGTCTGCTGCCGACCGTTCTGGAGCGGAACGTCTCCGCCGAGGCCGTACGCGCCTACAAGCTCACCGACCTGGACGACCGCACCGCGCTGGCGCGCCTGGTCAGCGACCGCGTGCCGGGGCTCGGCGTGGACGACGCGCTCGCGCTCACACGGTACGCCGTCGTCGCGCTGGTGGGCCTGTGGCCGCTCAGCAACCCGACCCCGACCATCGTGGCGGCCACGGCCGACCCCCGGCTGGCCGGCTCCCGGGTGGACTTCGCCACCATGTACGGCGAGATCCTGCAGACCACGCTCGCGGGCCTCCTGGCCCGTTCATCCCCCACGCGTGGATCCTTCTGAGGCGAGAACCGCTGCTGCCGGCGTTCGCCGGCACGATCGTCCACACTCCGTCATGTTGGGGGTGGCGAATCCGGCCCTGAACGTCATGCCGTGCACCCCGAGGAACAGCACGTCCACGTTGAGGCGGCGGATGGCGGTCACCGCGACCGGGCCGACCAGCGCGTCGGAGGGCGTGCGTACGCCGCCGACCAGCACCACCGTCCGGTCGCGGCGGAGACGCCGAACGCGCGCGCCGGCTCGACCACGCGTACGCCGCCGTTCAGCCGGACGAGCTCCAGAATCGCCCGTTGACGCTGAGGGGCGAGCATCGCATCACCAGATCCCGACAGGTTCCGACACGGTCCCCAAGGGCTCAAAGTGGATTTCTTTTCGCATCATGACATGGCGGCACGGCCAATACTCCGCGTGATTCGTCATGGAATTGTGCGTTGACAGTCCGAAATGTTCGCTTTTCGATGAATGGAAGTGCGCGAACTCGGGGGAACGTGAAGGGTCCGGCAAGGAGGAGCCCCACCATGGACCAACGTCTGCCGATCTCCCGCCGTCATCTCCTGCTCGGTGCCGCCGCCACGTTCGGCGTCCCCGCCGTCCTCGCCGGGTGCGGCTCCGACAGCCCGGCGAGCGGGCCGGGCGGCAACCTGGGCACGGTCACCATCGGCTCCAACGCCTCCGACGAGATCCCGAAGAAGACCCTGGACACCGTGGTCAAGGGCTTCACCCAGGCCACGACGCGGATCAACACGGTCGACCACAACACGTTCCAGGAGAACATCAACCGCTACCTGAGGGGCACGCCCGAGGACGTGTTCACCTGGTTCGCGGGCTATCGCATGCAGTTCTTCGCCGAGCAGGGGCTGGCCGTCGACATCTCCGACGTCTGGCAGGAGATCGGCGCCGACTACACGCAGGCGTTCAAGGACCAGTCGACCGGCGTGGACGGCAAGCAGTACTTCGTGCCGTTCAGCTACTACCCGTGGGCGGTCTTCTACCGCAAGAGCGTGTGGGAGGAGAACGGCTACGAGGTCCCGGCCACGCTGGACGAGCTCACCGCGCTGGCCAGGAGGATGCAGGGCGACGACATCATCCCGATCGCGTTCGCCGACAAGGACGGCTGGCCGGCGATGGGCACGTTCGACATCATCAACATGCGGATGAACGGCTACGACTTCCACGTCTCCCTCATGCAGGGCAAGCAGTCGTGGACCGACCCGAAGGTGCGGCAGGTGTTCGACACCTGGCGGGGCCTGATGGAGTTCCACCAGCCGGCGGCACTGGGCCGTACGTGGCAGGAGGCCGCGCAGTCGCTGGCGCAGAAGCAGACCGGGATGTACGTGCTCGGGATGTTCGTCGCCCAGCAGTTCCCGGAGGCGGACCGCGACGACCTCGACTTCTTCACCTTCCCCGAGATCAACCCGGCGTACGGGACGGACTCCATCGACGCCCCCATCGACGGCTACATGATCTCCGCCAAGGCCAGGAACGTGGAGGGCGCCAAGGCCCTGCTCAAGCACCTCGCCCAGGCCTCGTCGCAGAACATCGCCACCGAGCTGGACCCGGGCACCCTGGCCGCCAGCTCCAAGGCCGACACCTCCGGCTACAGCGCCCTGCAGAAGCGCGGCGCCGAGCTGGTGTCGAAGGCCACGCACATCGCGCAGTTCCTCGACCGCGACACCCGTCCCGACTTCGCCTCCACCGTGATGATCCCGTCACTGCAGTCGTTCGTCAGCGAACCGGACGAGATCGACTCATTGCTGGCGAGCATCGAGCAGCAGAAGGCCAACATCTTCCGCTGATGGCCGCCAAGACCCGTCGCTACTCCGCCCGCGACATGGCCGCCCTGGTCATCGGGCTGGGGGTGGCCATCGTCGTCAACGTGGGCGTCATCTGGGGGCCCGCGCTGGCTTCCATCGGGCTGTCCGGCACCGACTGGAGCGGCATCGGGCCCATCGAGTGGGTGGGCGGCCAGAACTACCATGACCTGGCGGCCGAATATCCGCCGTTCTGGTCGGCCGTCCGCAACAACGTGCTCTGGCTGGGCTTCCTGGCCCTGGTGGCGACGCCGTTCGGGCTGTTCTGCGCGGTGCTGCTGGACCGGCGGCTGCGGTTGTCGCGGTTCTACCAGAGCGCGCTCTACATGCCGGTCGTGCTGTCGCTGGCCGTGGTCGGCTTCATCGCGCAGCTCGTCTACTCCTCCGACTACGGCGTGCTCAACTCGGTGACCGGGCTGAGCGTGGACTGGCTGGGCGACAGCTCCGTCAACATCTGGGTGGTGATGGTGGCGGCCGCCTGGCGGCACGTCGGCTACGTCATGGTGATCTACCTGGCCGGGCTGAAGGCGGTGGATCCGGCGCTGAAGGAGGCCGCGGCCATCGACGGGGCCAGCGAGCGGCAGGCGTTCTTCCGGGTGGTGTTCCCGACGCTGCGGCCGGTCAACGTGATCGTGCTGGTCATCACGGTGATCGAGGCGCTGCGGGCCTTCGACATCGTGTACGCGATCAACCGCGGCAGGAACGGGCTGGAGCTGCTGTCGGTGCTGGTCACCGAGAACATCGTGGGCGAGGCGAGCCGGATCGGGTTCGGCTCGGCGATCGCGGTGATCCTGCTGGCGATCTCGGTGGGGTTCATCGCCACGTACCTGTCGCAGATGTTCCGGGAGGAGCGATGACCGTCACCGCCTCCGCTCCCCCGGCTCCGTCGCGGCGGGTCCGGCCGCTGCGGATCCTGCTGCACGTCTTCCTCACGCTGGTGGCGCTCGGGTGGCTGCTGCCGCTCGCCCTGGCGGTGTACGCCTCGCTGCGGCCGTACGACGAGACGGCGCGCCTGGGCTACTTCTCGCTGCCCGAGCAGCTCACGCTCGACTACTACACGCAGGCGTGGAGCCAGGCCGAGCTGCCCCGCTACTACCTCAACACGCTGATCATCGTGATCCCCGGCGTGGTGCTGACGCTCCTGCTGGCGTCGTTCACCGCGTTCGCGATCGCGCGGCTGCGCATCCCGGGCCGCAGGACGCTGCTGATCGTCTTCACCGCGGGCAACCTGCTGCCGCCGCAGGTGCTCATCACGCCGCTCTACACCGTCTACACGATGATCCCGCTGCCCGCGTGGCTGTCGGACTCGATGTCGCTGTACGACTCCTACCTCGGGCTCATCCTCGTCCACGTGGCGTTCCAGTTCGGCTTCTGCGTGTTCGTCATGGCGAACTTCATGCGCACGATCCCCGAGGAGATCGACGAGGCGGCGCTGGTCGACGGGGCGGGGGTGTGGACACGCTACTGGCGGCTGACCATGCCGCTGTGCCGGCCGGTGCTGGCGGCCTTGTCGACGCTGCAGTTCACCTGGATGTACAACGACTTCCTGTGGGCGCTGGTGCTGATGTCGTCGGGCGACAAGCTGCCCGTCACCTCGGCGCTGAACAACCTGCGCGGTCAGTTCTTCACCGACTACAACCTGCTGGCCGCCGGCTCGATGCTGGTGGCGCTGCCGACCCTGATCGTCTTCCAGCTGCTGCACAAGCAGTTCGTCGCCGGGCTCACGCTCGGCTCCACGAAAGGTTAGAGGCCGGTCAGAGAAGGGCGTGGAATCGGGCGGCGACGCGCTCCCACGCCCACTCGCCGGTGATCCACTCGCGGCCGGCCGCGCCCATCTTGCGGGCCTTCGCCGGGTCGGTGAGCAGCTCGACGACGGCCTGGGCGATCTCGTCCGCGTCCTCGCCGTCGACCACGAGCCCGGTCTCGCCGGGCCGCACCGCGTCGGGCGCGCCGCCGGAGGCGCCCGCCACCACCGGCAGCCCGGACGCGGACGCCTCCAGGAACACGATCCCGAGCCCTTCCACGTCGACCCCGCGCCACCGGGTACGGCACGGCATCGCGAACACGTCGGCCGCCGCGTAGTAGCCCGGCAGCGCGGCCGCCGGGACGGTGCCGGTGAACCTGATCGACTCCCGCCCGCCGGCCAGCCGCTCCAGGCTCCCGCGGTACGGGCCGCCGCCCACGAGCAGCAGCACGGCGTCCGGCACCGAGCGCAGCACCCGCGGCCAGGCCTGGATGAGCCGGTCCTGGCCCTTGCGCGGCACCAGGCGCGAGACGCACAGCACCACGGGCCGGCCGTCCAGGCCCAGCTCGGCCTTGGCCGCGCCCGGGTGGAACTGCCCGGCGTCCACGCCGGGCGCGAGACGGACGAGCTTGGCGGGCGGGATCACCGCCGCCAGGCGCGCGCGGGTGTATTCCCCCAGGTACGTCACCACGTCGGCGTGCCCGCCGATCCGGCGCAGCACGGCGCGGAAGCCGGGGGCGCTCGCCCATGACGCCTCGTGGCCGTGGGTGAGCATCACCACGCGCCGCGCGCCCGCCCGGCGCAGCGCCGGCGCCAGCAGGCCGAGCGGCGCTGCCGCGCCGAACACCACGGTCCCGGCGCGGTGCTCGGCCACCAGCCCGGCCGCCGTCCGGGCGACGGCCGGGGTGGGCAGCATGAGCCGCGTCGGATGACGCACGATCCGGTACGGCTGGCGCCGGTCGAACTCGGCGCAGCCCGGCCAGGCGGGGGCGTAGACGGCCACGCCGGGCGTGCGCAGCGCGAGCCCGTGCACGAACGACTGGATGCCGCCCGGGCGGGGCGGGAAGTCGTTCGTGACGATGAGCACGTTCGACATGGCAGCCGGCACTGGCCCTGTCACGGCACTGGGACGCCGTTCAGCTTCGCCCAGGCGCGGGCCATCGCGATGCGTTCCGGGCTGGACGGATGGGAGGCATAGAGCAGATATTCCATCGCATCCGGCGACAAATCCGAAATGTTGGTGACGGCCAGGCGTCTCTGCATGGCGACGAACGTGGCCGGGTCGCGGGTCAGGTCGAGCGCGTGCACGTCGGCCCTGGCCTCGATGTGGCGGCTGAGCAGGTTCTGGGCAGGGCTCATGAGCAGCGAGCCGAGGGTCATCAGGCCCATGACGGCGCCGACCGCCCGGGGGTCGGCGACCGAGGTGACGCCGGTACGCCGCCGCAGGGCGCCGAAGACGAGGTACAGCAGGATCGCGCCGAGCGCCGCGCCGAGGCCGCCGATCAGCGTGCCGTGCAGCACGTCGTCCTTCTTGGCGTGGCCCAGCTCGTGGGCGACGACGAGCTCGATCTCGGGCTGCGGGGCGCGCAGCAGCGTGTCGTAGACGACGATCCTGCGGGTGGCGCCGAAGCCGGACACGTACGCGTTGAGCGCCGTCGTCCGGCGGGAGGCGTCGGCCACGAGGACGTCCTCGACGGGCACGCCGTCGCGCTCGGCCATGGCCATGAGGTTCGTCCGCAGCGGGCCCTGCCGCATGGAGGTGAAGTCGTTGAACAGCGGCTCGAACACCACCGGGTACACGAACGACGCCGCCACCGTCAGCGCGAACGCGCCCGCCGCGGCCGGGATCCACCACCGCCGCACCTTGCGGGCCAGCGCCACGAGCGCGACCAGCATCAGGGAGGTCAGGAACACCTCCACGGCGAGGTTCTTGAGCCGGTCGGCCGTCCAGCTCCCCCAGTCTTGGGTGGACAGGCCGTAGTCGCGCATCAGTGTCTCGGCCCAGACGCCCAGGGGCCAGCGGAGCAGCTCCACGATCGCCGTGAGCACGACGACGCCCAGGATCACCCGCAGCCACCAGGGGCCCTTCAGCCGGGCCAGCACGTGGGCGCCGAAGGGGGTGGCGACGAGGACGCCGGCGAAGACGAGGGTGATCGCCAGCGACAGGTAGCTCGACAGGCTGACGGCGGCGTCGAACGCCTGCGCCCTGGTGATCTGGGCGACCGTGAAGTCGCGGTCCGGATCGGGCGGGCCTCCGGTCAGCACCCGCCAGGGCGTCGTGAGGGCCGCCGCGGCCACGGTCACGAGGCCGAGCAGGACCAGCGCCACGGCCGCCTGGCGCCTCAAACGCCCGTCGTACGGGTCGGCGCCGCCGGCCCGCAGGTCGTCTTCCGCCACGGACACCTCCCCACCATCTCGCGACGCCCCCTGGGCAGGTCCATCCCGATCCGGTCTACTTTGATCAGATGCATCCTGGTTCGAAGCCCCCGCCGGTTCAGCGGCGTCCACGGTGCGGTCACCGTCCTGTCGTTCGCTCATCTGCCTCCCCTTCATACGAGCAGGTCCCGTACGTACGCGCGCCACCGTTCCGTCAGTGTGGCGACGGACAGACCCACCGCGGCGAGCGCCGGACCGACGCCGGCCGCGCGGGCCTCACGGTAGAGCCTCACCAGGGTGGCCTCACCGAACCTGTCGGCGAGGAAGCGACACGCCAGCCAGGCCTCCTGGTACGCCCGCGCGAGACGGCCGGGGTCACGCCCGTCGGCGGCGAATGCCGCAGGCTCGGGCAAAGCGTTCGGGAGGCGTCCGGCGCGGACCTCGGCCGCCAGTTCGGCGGCGGCCGTCGCCACGGGGAGCCCGGCGTCGCGGTAGCCCACGTAGTCGGCGAATCCTTCCCTGAGCCAGGGCGGCACGCCGTCCGTTCCGGCGACGACGTGGGTGAGCTCGTGGGCGAGGACGACGTCCTTGCCGATGGGGTTGAGGGTGGCGAACGCCTCGGGCACGACGATCACGCGCCGGCCGTCGGCGACCGCCGCGAGCCCGTCGAGGCGGGCCGCTCCGGCCAGCGCGGCGGCCTCGCGGGCGGAGGCCGGCACGGCGACCAGGGGGCGTACGGGCCCGCCGAGCACGGCCGAGACGCGCTGCGCCGCCGTGTCGGCCCTGCGGGCCACCTCGGCCAGCACGGCTGGGTCTGTGCGGTGGCCGGCGACGGTGGAGCGGATGCCGCGGCTCACGACCGCGGTGTCCGGCCACAGGCCGCGCAGCTCGGGGGGAAGGATCGGGGTGTCGGCGGCCGGGGCGCCGCCGGAGGCGAAGACGAGGAGCAGGAGGCCCGTCATCGCGGCCCGCCGGCTCACCTGCTCGGACATGATGCCCGATGGTAACCCCCGTGGACGTGCAAGAGCCCCGCCCGGCTCCGGGGAGGGGGACTCCCAGAATCCGGGCGGGGCTTCCTCACAGGCCGGGACGGACCGCGCCGACGAACGACGACTTGCGCCATCCGCCCAGCTTGTCGATGCGCACCCGTTCGCCTGTCCGAGGCGAGTGGATCATCTTGCCCTTGCCGACGTACATGCCCACGTGGCCGAGCCCGCTGAAGAACATCAGGTCACCGGGCTTCAGATCGCGCCACGAGACCTTCGTCCTGACGCGGGCGAACTGGGTGTTCGTCACGCGCGGGAGCTTCACTCCGGCCTTCTTCCAGGCGTACTGGACGAGACCGGAGCAGTCGAACGAACCAGGCCCTGTGCCGCCGTACCGATACGGGTCACCGATCTGGCTCTTCGCCACTGCCACGGCCCTGTGGGCCTTCGCCTGCTGCCGGGCCATCCTGACCGCCTTGCGGGCGGCCGTGGCCGACTTCGCGGTACGGGCGGTCGTCGCCGCCCGGGCCGAGGAGTCAGCCGATTCACTCGTCGCCGTCGCCGCCTGGGCCGCCGGGGCATGGAGGACCAGACCTCCGGCCGCCACGGACACCGTGAGCGCAGCGCCACTCAGGACGAGACGGGACAGGCGGGGGTTCTGCAGGGTTGTAGACAGGATTTCTCCTTGGGTCTTCCACGAACGCCTACCGGGTTAGCTGACGGATTCGGGCCTGGAAGATCGCCCTACGGCGTGATGGCACGCCGATTCACCCCTGATCCCTAGGGGACGTGGGATCGCTGGTTCCCCGGCTCCGTGCCTCCTGGCTGCACGGATTCGGCAGGCCGCCGCCCGATCTTCGAGATGGGGATACCGGGGGCGACCGGCGGAGGGTTCTTCTCTCACATCGGGAGGGACCGATGCGGATTCGCGGCGACATGGCTTGTCCACCGCGACGACGCCAGAAGCTACTTCGCAGGTCAAAAATCGGCAAAGGGTCAGTCAGCTTGTAAAGATCAATCAATGGGGTCAGTAAGGTGCGAAACCCCTGCTGGAGCCCCAGGCTCTGTTACCTAAATGTGACCCTTCTCACACTTCCGAACGAGACCTTTTGTCAGGTACCAATTGTCACTCAAGTCACATCTGTCACAAGGCTTGCCCTCGGCGATCCGGGACCGCTCCAACCGGGCCGATCACTCGCAGCGATCGGTTTCCGCGACCCGGATTCCCATCGGCCTCACTGCCCCGCCTCCACGTGACCGTGATCACACATAAGACCGAAGGAACGGTCCGAAGCCGCCCTTTTGGGCGCTGTTCAGCGGGTCACCTGCCGAGCGGCTCGGTCGCGGCCTGGACCACAATGGCTCAGGACACCACGCAGCATGGAGGCAGCCGCAGTGAAGCGCATCGGCGTCATCGGGGTGGGCGAGATCGGCCGGGCCATCGTGACGGGCCTGTGCGACGGGGGTGACAAGCCACCAGAGGTCTTCCTCTCCCCCCGGGGAGCCCGCACGGCCGCGGAGCTGTCGGCGCGCCACGAGGGCGTACAGGTGTGCGCCGACAACCAGGAGGTGGTGGACCGCTCGGAGGTGGTGATCATCGCCGTGCGCCGCCAGGACCGGCACGAAGCACTCGCCGGCTTGCGGGTGGACGGCGACAAGGTGGTGGTCAACGTGATGGCCGGCGTCGGCAACGACGACCTGCGCCGGACACTGGCCACCGACGCCCCGCTGGTACGGGCCATCCCCTTGCCCGCCGTACGCGAACGGCGCTCCGTCACGGTGACGTGCCCGTCGCACCCGGTGGTGAGCTCTGTCTTCGAACACCTGGGCGGGGTGCTCCCCGTCGAGGACGAGGCGGCCTTCAACGTCTTCTCCGCGCTGACGGGGACGCTGACCACCCACTACTCGTACCTCGCCGCGCTCACGTCGTGGGCCGTCGGGCACGGCATCGCCTCCGGCGACGCGGACGCCTACGTCCGCGGTCTCTTCCAGGGCGTCGGGCGCTCCCTGAGCGACGAGAGCCGTTCCCTGCACCGGCTCGCGGCCGACCACGAGACCCCGGGCGGAAGCAACGAACGCATCCGGACCACCTGGTTCACCCCGGCCAACTCCGCAGCCCTCGGGAAGGCCCTCGACGACCTCCTCGCCGATCTCGACGGCCACGGGTAGCGGAAGGGGCGGGGCAAGGAGGCGTGCGTCACGGCGGTGCGCCGGTGAGGCGGAGGTGCGTCTCCCTGGAGGGTCCTCAGGGTGGCGACGGCGGGCGGGGCCCACTTGGCGCAGCCGTGTAGGAAAGAAGACGGCACCGGTGAGAGAGGCGAGGTCGCCTCGCGGCCGAGGCCGCGAGGCGAGCGGGGTTACGGGCGGACGGCGCCGTAGAGGGAGCGGCCGTAGTCGGAGAGATTGACGACCTTGACGACGTCGCCCGTCTGCGGCGCGTGGACGATCTTCCCGTTGCCCGCATAGATGCTGACGTGCCCGAGCCCCTCGCTGAAGATCAGGTCCCCGGGCTGGAGGGCGTCCAGGGAGACTCGGCGGCTGGCGCCCCACGACCACTGCTGCCACGTCGTACGCGGCAGCGAGACCCCCGCCGCCGCCCACGCCTTCTGGGTCAGCCCTGAGCAGTCGTAGCCGCCCGGCCCCGTCCCGCCGTAGACGTACGGCTTGCCCACCTGCGCGTACGCGAACCGCAGCACCGCGGCCGCGCTCCCCGACGCCGGGCCGGTGTACTTGATCCCGGTGCTGTTGGGGTTGCCGGGGTTGTAGGCCCCGAGCCGATCCAGGAGCTTCTTCTGCTCCTTGATCAGGCTGAGGATCTCCTTGCGCTCCTTCTCGACCGCGTCCCGCTCCTTGTCGGCCTCCTGGAGCGCGTCCTCCGCCTTGTCGCGCTCGATCTTCAGCCCGCGGTTCTCGCGGTCGAACGCCGCCAGCTTCTGCGCCCGCTCCTGGGCCAGCTGCCCGGCCACCGCGAGGCCGTTCAGCACCGCGTCGGGGTTGTCGGCCCCGACCAGGCCCGGCCAGGACGTGACGTCGTTACCGAGTTTGTAGCTGTCGACGGCCATGCCGACCACCTGGGCGCGCAGGTCGGCGACCGTCTCCAGCTTGCGCTTGTAGCTGTCGTTCAGCTTGGAGTAGCCGGTCTTGGCCTTCTTGTAGCGCTCGTTGGCGGTGTTGAACCGGTCGACCACCTTGTCGGCCCGCTCGTTGAGCTTGTCGAGTTTGGCCTTGGCCTGACTGAGGGTGGGTCTGGGATCGGCGACGGCCACTCCCATCGGGGTCACCACCAGCCCGAACGCTAGACCCGCGGCAACCGGCACCCGGCCAAACCTCACTGTTTCGCCTCCCAGGGATTACATCTGGGGCGAATAGTACAGAAGTGGCACGTGAGGCTCAGCCGAACGTACCAATTCGCAATCTAGGCGCGGCCGAGCCTGCGCAGCAGCAAACCCGACGGAACGGGTCTGGCTCCCATGCGCCGGACCGACTCGGCCACCTCCCGGTCGGACGACACCACGGCGATGGCCCTGCCCGGCGGCTCGGCGCGGACGAGCTGACGGATGAGATCGTCGGCGGTCTCCCCCGGCTCGCTGAACAACACGCGCACCCCTCGGGGCTTCACCACCTGCACGGGGGCGTTCAGCTCGGCGCCGTCGAAGACGGCCGTGACCTCGACCCCGGTCTGCGCCACCAGCCCGCCGAGCGAGGTCATCAGCCGGTTGCGCTGGTCGGCGAGGGTGAGCGTGCCGTAGCCGGACTTGGTGACGTTGTAGCCGTCGATGATCAGGTGCACCTGGGGCAGCGCCAGAAGCTGGTCGAGCAGCTGCGGATCGTCGTCGGCCAGCGCCCGGGCCGGGACCCCGCGCACGCCGGGACGCTCGCCGGTGACCGCCACGACGGAGTCGGCCGGCCGGCTGATCGTCGTGGGCAGGGCCAGCTCGCGGCGGAGCCCGGCCGAGGCGTCCTGCAGGGCGTCGAGCAGCACGCGGATGCGGGCGTCCTCGATGGACCTGCCCTCACGCGCGGCCCGGCGCGAGGCCTCCAGCTGCCGCTCCACGTCCGCCAGCCGCTCGCGCAGGCGGCGCAGCTCTGACTCGCCGGCACTGCCCGCGGCCGAGGCGGCCGACCTGGCCTCCTCCGCCGCCTGCTCCATCTCCTCGGCCCGGCGCACGGCGGCCTTCGCTCGCTCGCGGGCCTCGTGCAGCTTGCGGCGCAGCTCGGAGTTCTCCGCGCGGGCCACCTTGAGCTGCTCGCGCAGCCGGTCGGACTCCTCCTTCGCGGCGCTCTTCTGGGCGGCGAGCTGCTCGCGCAGCCGCGTGACGGCCTCCTCGCGCTCGGAGCCCTCGGCGGCCACGGCCGACCGCTCCAGGTCGGCGCGGGCCATCTCGATCATCTCGGCCCAGCCCGGCGGCCGGGTGAGGTAGGCGGCCGCGGCCACGAGCACCGGGTCGGCGGCGGGCGGGACGTTGCCCTCCGCCAGGGACGCGACCAGCTCGGGCCAGCCGGACTCCACCGACTCGGCGACCAGCTCGCGGAACTTCTTGTCGTTCTCCAGTTGCGCCGCTATCGGGGCGCTGCCCAGCTTGGCGCGCTTGCGGGGGTCGAACTTGGCGATGCCGCGCAAGGGCGGCGGGATGAGGGCCGCCGGCATCGAGCTGAGGACCTGGGACGCCAGGTCGACGACGTTGAGCCGGACCGGCTCGGGAAGCGGGCGAGCCAGGCCTTCACCCGCTGAACTCATCCCACTTGTCCCTTCGTGACATGCCCTTTCAGACAAGGGTACGGCTGTTGCGTACCTGACCGTAACGGTCACTCCGGTCTGGACAAGCGCTTGATCGCTTTCCTTCGCCGATGTACGACTGTCGAAGGACGGATGTCCAGCCGGGAGACATGAAGTGACGGAACAGATGCGTACCTCCACCCGCGACCTGGATGAACTGCGCGGGCGCACCGCAGCGTGGCTCCGTGCCCAGGTGGGCGGCGATGCCGTGGTGTCCGAGATGTCCAGGCCGTCGGGAAACGGGTTGTCCAGCGAGACCCTCTTCTTCACCGCCGCCTGGGGCGGGCGGGAAACCCGCTGCGTGGCCCGGCTCGCGCCGGCGCTGGAGGCCGTCCCCATGTTCCCCTCGTACGACCTGCGGGCGCAGTTCGAGATCATGCGGCTGGCCCGGGAAAAAGCTGGGATCCCAGCACCACGGGCCCTCTGGTTCGAGCCCGACCCCGCGCCGCTCGGCACGCCGTTCCTGGTCATGGAGTGCGTGGACGGCGAGGTGCCGCCGGACGTGGCGCCGTACACGATGGGGGGCTGGCTGCACGACGCCTCCCCTGAGGACCGGCGGCGGCTGCAGGACGCGAGCGTGGAGATCGTGGCGGCGCTGCACCAGACGGCGTTCGCGCGGCCGGAGCTGGCCCCGTTCGGGCCCGCCGGTCTGCGCGCGCACGTCGAGGCGCAGCGCGCCTACTACGCCTGGGCGCACGGCGACCTGCGCGTTCCGGTGCTGGAGCGGGCCTTCGACTGGCTGGCGGCGCACTGGCCGGACGACCCCGGGCCCGACGTGCTCACCTGGGGCGACGCCCGGATCGGCAACATCGTGTTCCGCGACTTCTCCCCGGTCGCGGTGCTCGACTGGGAGATGGCCGCCGTGGGGCCGCGCGAGCTGGACCTGTCCTGGATGATCTTCATGCACCGGTTCTTCCAGGACTTCGCCGTCAGCATGGGACTTCCTGGCATGCCCGACTTCATGCAGCGCGACGCCGTTTGCGCGAAATATCGCGAATTAACGGGCTACGAGCCGCGAGACATGGATTTTTACGAGATGTACGCCGCCCTCCGGCACGGCGTCATCATGGCCCGCCTGTGGCGGCGCAGGATCCACTTCGGCGAACAGCCCATGCCGGCCGACCCCGACGACCTCGTGCTGCACCGGGCCGCTCTGGAGGAGCTGCTCGCCCGCTGACGGGCTATGAGGCGGCGTCGTAGACGAGCAGCGCCACCTGCACCCGGTTGTTCAGATCGAGCTTGGTGAGGATCCCGGAGACGTGCGCCTTGACCGTGGGCACGCTCATGAACAGCTCCTGCCCGATCTCGGCGTTCGACCTGCCCCGGCCCACGGCCATCGCGACCTCCCGCTCGCGCTCGCTGAGCCGCGCGAGGAGCCTGCGCGCGCGCTGGGCGCGATCGTCGGCCCCGCCGTCGGACACGTGCGCGATGAGCTGCCGCGTCACCGCCGGCGACAGGATCGGCTCGCCACCCGCCACCCTCCTGATGGCCCGCACCAGGTCGCCCGGCGCGATGTCCTTCAGCAGGAAGCCCGCCGCACCGGCGCGCAGCGCCCGCAGCACCTGCGCGTCGGCGTGGAACGTGGTCAGCACCACCACCTCGGGCGGCGCGGACGTGCGGCGCAGGGTCTCGGTGGCGGTGAGCCCGTCGATGCCGGGCATGCGGATGTCCATCAGCACCACGTCGGGCCGGTGCGCGGCCACCAGGGGCGGCACCTCGGCACCGTCGCCGGCCTCGGCCACGATCTCGATGTCGGCCACGGCCCCGAGGATCATCGACAGCCCGGCGCGCACCATCGCGTCGTCGTCCACGATCAGCAGCCTGATCGGGCCCTCCGGGGTCGTCATGCGTCGCCCTCCCCGCTCGTCTGCGCCGGCCACGGCAGCCGGGCGCGTACCACGAAGTCTCCGTCGGGGGCGGGGCCGTGCTCCAGCCGCCCGCCCGCCAGCTCGGCGCGTTCGGTCAGCCCGATGAGCCCGGCGCCGGCCCCCGGCAGGCGCGCGCCGTGGCGGACCCCGAGAGGGTTGCGCACCTCGGCCGACAGCCCTTCGCCGGGCCCGCCCGTGACGGAGACGGTCACCGGCGCGCCGTCGGCGTGCTTGCGCGCGTTGGTGAGCGCCTCCTGCACGATGCGGTAGACGTTGCGGCCCAGGCTCTCCGGGGCGCCGCCGGCCCGCAGGTCCAGGCGTACGTCCATGCCGGCCTGCCGGCACTCCTCGACGAGCGCGGGCAGGTCGGCGAGCGTCGGCTGCGGCCGGTCGGGCACCGGGTCGCCCTCGGCGGGGTCCGCGTGGCGCAGCACGCCGATGACCTCGCGCAGGTCCTGCAGCGCCAGGTGGGCGTTGGTCCTGATGGCCCCGGCCGCCCTCGCGATGTCGTCCGGCGGCGCGTCGGGCCGGAACTCCAGGGCGCCGGCGTGCAGGCTCAGCATCGAGATGCGGTGCGCCAGCACGTCGTGCATCTCCCTGGCGATGCGCTCGCGTTCGAGCCGCTTGGCCTCCTCGGCGGCGCTGTCGGCGCGCTGCCGCAGCGACCAGACGAGCTGCCGCCTGGCCCGGACCACGATGCCCCACGCGAACGCCAGCAGCACGAAGGTCACGCCGAGCGCGAGCGCCCACATGCGCTCGTCGTCGGTGCCGGCCCGCAGCATGACGTACGGGGCCAGCGTGAAGAGATTGAGCAGCGTCACCGGCCCCGAGATCTTGAACGGCCGGTGCACGGCCACCGTGAACAGCGCCACCACCGAGGCCCCGCCCACCAACTCCAGGTACGACGACAACAGCCCGGTCACCAGCGAGAGCGCGACCGGCCAGCGCCGCCGCAGCCACACCGCCACGCACGCCAGCGCGCCCGTCACCTGCTCCACCGCGAGCAGCGGCTCAGGCTGAGGCTTCATCTCCACCAGCGACAGGAACGTGATGCCGCAGGCCACGAGGAACATGGCGACGTCGACGATCCAGTCGCGCGTGGAGCGCCGCACAGGACGGCCCTCCAGCCCGTCGCCGAGCAGCACGGACGGCAGCGCCCACCGGTATTCCTGGCCACCGCCCGCCCGCAGCTCCGTCACATCCACCGAGGTTAGGCCCTGCCGAGGGTGCCGCGACAGCGACCAAAGTCGGTCCCGGCCGATACCAGGGACCGACGCGGGCGGCCCGCCGGGGCGGCGAGGCTCGGGACATGCAAGCGGTTCTGACGGCGTTCGGCTGGCTGCTGCTCCTGCAAGGAGCAGGAGGGCTGGCGAACACGCTGTTCGGATGGTGGCGGTGGGCGGACGACCTGCTCGTGGTCAACCACCTGCCGTTCCTGAAGGGATACGAGGTGTTCGGCGCCATCGTGATCGGCGTGCTGGGGTTCGTCCTGCTCGCCATGGTGGAGTCGGCGAAGAAGGCGAAGGAGGGGGCTTGAGCGCGACCACGCTGCGTCCGCCGCGCAACCAGGCCGACCCGCGGGCGATCCCGTGGTGGACGGTGCAGTGGCTGATCCTCATGGTGCCGGTGGCCGGGGCCGCGGTGGCGGCGTACTGGATCTTCACGGACCGGCCGCTCTGGCTGGGGGTGGTCGTCGCGGTGTCGGCGGCGGGCTGCCTGGCGCTGGCGCTGGTGGCGCCGCGGGCCGCGTACCGGGTGGAACGATGGGAGGTCACCGATCAGGCGGTCTACACGCGCAAGGGGTGGGTGACGCACACCTGGCGGGTGGCGCCGATGTCGCGCATCCAGCGGGTCGACACCGCGCGGGGGCCGGTGCAGCGGCTGTTCGGGCTGGCGGACGTCACGGTGACCACGGCCTCGTCCGCGGGGGCGGTGAAGATCGAGGCTCTGGACCACGAGCTGGCCGCCGAACTGGCCGAACGCCTCACCGCGATCACCCAGGCCACCCCGGGGGACGCCACATGAGCACGTCCGCGGGGGAACGCGTGGCGGACGGGGAGCACGGATGGCGGCGGCTGTCCCGGCGGAGCCTGTGGGCGTCCGCGGTCAAGTCGCTGGCGATCGTGGCGGGCGCGACGGCCGGTCTCGTCCGTTTCCTCACGGAACAGGACTGGACGTTCGCCGGCATCGCGGCCGCCTGCGCCGGGGCGGCGGTGCTGATCGTGCTGGCCGTGGTGGCGTACGACGCGGCGCGGCTGCGCGCGTCCCGCTGGCGGCTCACCCCCGAGCGGCTGGAGCTGCTCTCGGGCGTCACCACCCGGCGTCACCGCTCGATCCCGCGCGAGCGGGTACGCAGCGTGGACCTGCGCGCCGACCCGGTGAACCGGATGTTCGGGCTGACCGTCGTCAAGGTGGGCACCGGTGAGCACGCGGGCGACGACACCGAGCTGGCGCTCGACCCGCTGGCCAGGCACGAGGCCGAGGCGCTGCGCCGGACGCTGCTGCGCCAGGAGGAGGACGCGCCGGAGCGCGGGCCGCTGGCGGAGCTGCGCTGGTCGTGGCTGCGGTACGCGCCGCTGTCGGTGTGGACCTTCACGGGGGCGGCGGTGGTGCTCGGGGCGCTGTACAAGGTGTTCACGTCGTTCGGCGCCAAGAGCCTGGCCACCCGCGCGGCGACCGCGCTGTGGGAGTGGATCGCCGCGCAGCCGCTGCTGGCCGTGCCGCTGCTGCTCGTGGTCAACACGGCGGTGGGCGTGCTGGGCGCGGCGCTGCTGTTCGCGGAGTCGTGGGGCCGCTACCGCCTCGACCGGGAGCCGGGACGGCTCCGGCTGCGCCGTGGCCTGCTCACCACGCGTTCGCTGACGCTGGAGGAGCGCCGCCTGCGCGGGGTGGAGGTCGGCGAGCCGCTGCTGCTGCGGCTGGGCGGCGCGGCCCGCGTCAGGGCGATCGCGACGGGCCTGGGCGAGGCCGCCGAGGGCGAGACCGAGGACGTCGCCGCCCTCGCCCCACCCCTCCCCCGCCCTCTGGCCGCCCGACTGGCCACCGCCATCGCCGGCGAGCCCCTACCAGGCCTGACACCCGGGTCACCACCGCCCGCTCCCGCCGTCCCGCATGGCCGGACGCAACCACCTCCGGCCACCCGGATGGCGTCGGATCCGGCTTCCCGTCACGGGCGGGGAGAACCGCGTCCGTCCGTCCGGCATGCGCCGGAGGCGGTCATGGTGCCGCATCCGCCGGCGGCGCGGCGCAGGCGGATGAGCCGCGCGGTGGTGGGCACGGCGCTGACGGCCGTGGCGGCCGGGGTCGCCTGGTGGGCCCTCCCGTGGCAGGACGTGCGGACGTGGGTGTGGCTGGTCCCGGCCGCGGTGCTGGTGGCGGGGCTGTGGGCGGCCGTGACGAGCGCGGCGAGCCTCGGTCACGCGCTGGGCGTCCGTCACCTCGTGACCCGCCGCGGCGCCGTGGTCCGCCGTACGGTGGCGCTCGAGCGCCGGGGCATCTCCGGATGGACGTTCACGGAGTCGTACTTCCAGCGCCGTTCCGGCCTGCTGACCGTCAGCGCGACGACGGCGGCCGGGCGCGGCCACTACGAGGTGGTGGACGTGGGCCGCGGCGACGGCCTCGACCTGGCCGCGCGGGCGGTCCCCGGGCTGCTCGACCCGTTCGTGCTCCGCCCGGAGCGCTGAGCCGCTCCTGGTCCGCCCGGAGCGGCTCAGCCAGGCGAAACAGCCCTGACAGCACTGAGCCGCGTGATCCCCCTTCGCTTGCCCATGCCCCTGTACTGGACAAACCCGATCGCGCGGCTCAGATACTTACGGACATAACCGTATTTGCCGCACTTGCAGAGCGGTTGCAGCTCCATTGACCAGTGACGCCACTCACCGTCCCGGCAGCCGATCCACGCCCTGGACCGGCCGGTTCGAGCCCACGTCGACATCTCAGAGAACCGGCCGGGCAAGTTCACTCGTGGCTACGTCCGCGCTCTCACAGGCGACAGCGAGTTCCTGATGAAGGCCTTCTCCCCCACGGCCTCATCGCCGTGCTCGGATGCGTAACCCCGGACGAGGAGCTCCGTCAACGCGACGCAGAGGCATGGAAGGCGGCCTTCGCAGCCGACGGACTCGCCATCTCACGCGTGGGCCCCCGCGAACGCGGCGGTCAGCTTGTCCGTGGTGGTGATGGCGTGGGCGAAGGTGGGGCCGTTCAGCTCGTGCGCGGCGTGCATCATCTCGGGGAGGAACGCCGCGGTGGCGTCACGCACCAGCGTGACGTGGTAGCCGAGCTCCATGGCGAATCGGCCGGTGGACTCGATGCAGGTGTTGGCGAGCAGGCCGATGAGCACGACATGGGAGATGCCGTGCTGCTTGAGCTGGAAGTCCAGGTCGGTGTTGGCGAACCCGCTCTGTGCCCAGTGCTCCCGGGCCACGATGTCGCCGGGCTGGGGCTGGAAGTCGGGGTGGAACTCCCCACCCCACGTCCCGCGGGCGAAACTGTGCCGGTCCATGACGGCGCGCTGGGTGGGGTTGGGGTGATCCCATGTCTCGTAGTCGCCAGGCTCCCAGCGACGGTGCGGAACGATCGTCACACGCATGCTCGCCTCTCGGGCGGACGCGATCACGGAGCGCAGGTGGTCCAGCAGTCCGACCTGCTCCGCCACGGGCTGCACGCGCGGCCAGATCTTGCCGCCCTCTGACAGGAAGTCGTTGTAGGGGTCGACCAGAAGCACGGCCGTGTGGCGGGGGTCATACGCCTGTGACATGGCTTCTGCTCCTTGCCGCAAGTGATGGAAAATACCCAAACAAGAATTGTTCTCATCATTCAAAGAGTCAAGAAGCGCCAGGTCAAATGCTCTTTCGTGCGCATGTGGATGATGCTTGTCATCCACATGCACGATAATTCCACTGCGCCGCCCCCAGAAAAAAAAGCAGGGCCGACATGGGGCCACTCGCAGGCGGACAAAGCGGCGACCCGCAAGATCCATGCAGGGGGCGCCGTCCCGCCATCGCGGATCCAGCAGCTCGAACAGGTCCAGGAGAAGCAGGCCCCCGCGTACCCGGAGTCGATCGTCAGAGGCCGGGCGGCACGCCGACCGGCTCCGACAGCGCGGCCTTGACGGCGCGGCTCTGCTCGTCGGCCAGGACCTCGGACCGGTCACGGATCAGAGCGTCCATGGTCAGCTCGGCCACGGTGCCGGGGCTGATCTTCGGCGCATCGGTCCAGGCGCTGAGATCCGTGTCCACGAAACCCGCATGCACCCCGACCACCAGCGTTCCCTGCCCGCGCAGCGCCTTGCGCAGGGCGTCCGTCAGCGACCACTGCGCGGCCTTCGAAGCCGCATACCCGGGGAACTCCGGCTGACCGGCCCAGGACGCCACCGACAGCATGTTGACCAGGGCTCCCCCGCCGTTACGGGCCAGGACGGGAGCGAAGGCCCGAGACACCGCCCAGGTGCCGAAATAGTTGACCTCCATCGCCTGGCGAGCACCGTCGAAAGGACCCTGCATCAGCTTGGTGCTCGCACCGCCGACCCCCGCGTTGTTGATCACGATGGAGACGTCGCCTGCGGTGGCCGCGGCCGCCGCGACGCTCTCCTCGTCGGTGACGTCCAGACGTACAGGAACGACGTCGGCATCCGGCACGCTCGCCGGGTCACGGACGCCGACGTAGACCTTCGCCGCGCCGTGATTGACGAGTGCGCGGGCGAACGCGCGGCCGATACCGCGATTTCCGCCCGTCACCAGGGCGACTGATCCCTTGATCTCCATGGTTCTTCCTCATCGTGCGCGCGTCATGCCCAGGATGTCGGCCGGAACGGCATGCCATGCGGGCCGGCTCAGGCACGCCCGAGCCGTTGGCTCGGCTCGACGCCGGGAGTCCACCCTATCCCCTGAGTTTAGATTCACAACTCAGGCCGGGATGTCAGCGCTCCACCGCCCGGGGACGTGCCCGCCGCGCGCGCAGCACCTCGCGCCCGCGCGGCGACTCCGGGAAACGTTCCAGCATGGCGCGCAGCTCGGCCGCGCCGACGTTCGCGCCGAAGGGCTCCGTCCCCGGCTCCAGGCGGACGCCCTCGGCGAGCGGGCCCGCGATCACCGGGTCGAAGCCGAGCGCGTCCACGATCGAGGCGACGACCTCGACGTCGGCCGGATCATCGCCGGCGACGGCGATCGCGCTGCGGCCGGCGGCGCCGGCGGGACGGGCGCCGTCTTCGAGGTCGTGGTAGCCCAGGTGATTGAAGGCCTTGACGACCCGGGCTCCGGAAAGGAACGCCTGGACGATCTCGCTGGAGGACGTACGCGGGTCGGTGAGGTCGTCGCGCACCCCGTCGATCTCCCACCAGTAGTTCATCGCGTCGACCACCAGCTTGCCCCGCAGCGCCCCGGCCGGGACGTCGCGATGCTTACCGAGTGGCAGGGCGAGCACCACGACGTCCGCCTCGGACGCGGCCCGCGCCGCGGTCACCGCCGTCGCGCCGGGCGTGACGACCTCGACGATCAACGAGATCCGCGCGGCCTCGCCGGAGCCCGCGATCAGGACGCGGTAGCCGGCCGCGACCGCGAGGCGGGCCAGGACGGTGCCGACCTTGCCGGCGCCGAGGATGCCGATGGTGCGAACGTCGCCGGGTTTCATGGTCGCTCCACGTCGCTGCCGGGTGGCGTCATCGTCCTGCCCGGAGGGGAAGTCGCTCATCTGGGTTTCCTCCTCGAGGTGTGATGAGGGATCGGGCGTCAGGAGCCGACCGTGTCCGAGGCGAGCAGCTCGCGTACGCGCGGGGCGACCTCGCGGCCGAGCAGTTCGATCGTGCGGGCACGGGCGTCGCGAGGAAGGTGCATGATGTCGTACTTGAGATCGAAGCGGCTCAGGTGGAGGTCGCGGGCCATCCGGACGATCTTCCGGGCGACCGTCTCGGGCGATCCCACGAGGAGCGCGCCGTGCTCGAGCTCGGCTTCGTACCGCTCCCGGCTTGGCGCGTAGAAGCCGCGCTCGGCCGCCAGCGCCGCGACGACGGGCTGCCAGTACGACCACCAGGTCTCGACGGCCTCCTCGTCGGTGTCCGCGACGAGGCCGAGCGAGTGCTGGCCGATCGGCAACTCGGCATGGCCGAAGCGCTCGAGCGCCTTGAGGTACAGCGCGACGTTCCTCGCGAAGCGCCCAGGCCGTCCGCCGATGACGGCCATCATGAGGGGCAGGCCGTGGCGGGCGGCGCGCAGCACGGAGTCGGGGCTGCCGCCCACGCCGATCCAGGTGGGGATGCCTCCCGGCCGCATACGGGGGTGCAGCCGCTGCCCGGTGAGAGGCGGTCTCACCGTCCCCGACCAGGTCACCTGCTCCTCGCGTTCGAGCCGCAGGAAGAGGTCGAGCTTCTCCTCGAACAGCCGCTCGTAGTCCGCCAGGTCGTAGCCGAACAGCGAGAACGACTCCGTCGCGGAGGCACGGCCGAGCACGATCTGGGCGCGGCCGCCGGACACCGCGTCGAGGGTGGAGAACTCGTGGTACAGCCGGACCGGGTCGTTCGTGCTCAGCACGGTCACCGACGTGCCGAGCCTGATGCGCCGCGTGGCGGTGGCGATCGCGGCGAGGAGCACCGGGGTGGCGGAGTCGTTGTGCCCGTCCCGGTAGTGCTCGCCGACGCTGAAGACGTCCAGCCCCACCGCCTCGGCGAGCCGGGCCTCCGCCACGAGCAGGCGCACGGTCTCGGCGTCGCTGAGCACGCGCCCGCCGTCCGTCGCGACCTCTCCGAACGAGTTGAGCCCCAGCTCGAATGGTGGGCGTTCAGTCCTGGCGACGCTCATGGTTCCTCCTGCTCTGTGGCGTTCCGAAGGGATCGGCACCGACGCCGACATGGGCGGCGCGGTACACCCGGTCTCCGCGGGCGGGTGGTCGCCGTGCCGGCCGGGGCGTGTGCGGGAAGACCCCGGCCGGCACGGGGTTCAGGCGGCCTGGCGGAGCGGAGCCAGGGCTCGGCTCCAGGCGACCACCTCATCGAGCATGGTGGCGAGGGCGGCCACCTGGTGCTCGCCGGCCGCGAGCTTGCTGAAGTCCTGGAAGTCGGTGAACAGCGACAGGGCCACGTTGGTGCGCACGGCGGCGAGCTTGAGCTCGCCGCCGATCAGCCGCAGATGCTCCGCCGCCCGGGCACCGCCGACGCTCCCGTAGGACACGATGCCGAACGCCTTGTGGTTCCACTCGGCGAACAGGTAGTCAATGGCGTTCTTCAGCACACCCGAGGTGGAGTGGTTGTACTCGGGCGTCACCATGACAAAGCCGTCGTAGGAGCCGATCTTGGCGGACCACGCCTTGGTGTGCTCGTTCTGGTACTGGCCGTAGGCCGGCGGCATGGGCTCGTCCAGGTGCGGGAGCGGGTAGTCCAGCAGGTCCACGAGCTCGAAGGCGGCGTCCGTGCGCCGGGAGGCGTGCTCCAGCACCCAGTGCGCCACCTGTTCGCCGCTGCGACCGGGGCGGGTGCTGCCGAGGATGATGCCGATGCGGGTCATCGGGGTCCTTTCACAGGGATGTGTTCATGGTGGTGAAGAGGGGTGAGACGGCAGGCGACCCGTGATGTGGGGTCGCCAAGGAAGCCCTGGGGCGGTCCAGGGCGAGGACGTGGAGCATCACGCGGCGAGCTGCGCGGGCACGACGCCGCCACCGTGGGACGGCGGCGGCCGGCTCGCGCGTCCGCGGCGAGCGCCTGAAGTCGCCGGTTCCGGGAGAGGCCCGATCGCCCCGGGTGTTCGGGGCGGTTCCAGCGGGACCTCGCCGGGTTCCTGATCCGCCGTGAGGGCACGGCCGGCCGGAACTTCGGGTCACCTGCCCGGTCGGCAGGTCATCGCTGAACCGTCGATCGGCTCAGGGGGCGGGCGAAAGCATGGCGATCATCTCCCGTACGTGCGCCGACGGTCCGAGCAGGGCTCGCCGTCGACCTCAGTGGCTTCCGAGTACTGAGTACACGCCGCTGATCGGTAACTTCAACTGAACCGTGGTCACATGCGGTATACCGGCCAGGGCTCAGTCGAGATCGTCGGTGTCGTGACCGGCCGCCTTGTCGAAGGCCCGGCGGTTGGCGCGGATCGTGTCCTGGTTGTCGGCCGTCCACCGGGCGAGCGCCAGGACGGGCTCGGACAGGGTGCGTCCGAACGGGGTGACCTCGTACTCGACCCGGGGCGGGATCTCCGGATAGACCACCCGCTTGACGAACCCGTCACGCTCCAGGCCGCGCAGCGTCAGCGTCAGCATGCGGCGGGAGATGCCGGGCGCCGTCCGCAGCAGCTCGGTGAAGCGCATCGGCACCTCGCCGAGCAAACCGATGAGGATCAGGCTCCACTTGTCACCGACCCGGTCCAGAACGGACCGGAGAACATCCGGGTCGTGCTCAAGGCACGTCCTGTCCAACGAACGCAGCACCCTGTCCGCCTCGGCCTGGTGCGACATGGGGCCCCCGCTTCCTCCGTCACCTGAAGGTGACCAGGTCACGTTGCTGTTACCGGTTATCGAAGAGTACATCAGTGACCAAAAGTAACTCCCGGAGGAGCCCCGCCATGACCGCGCCCGACACCCAGGCCGGGGGCATCCGCCGGGACCGTGCAGCACGGCACGATCAGGAGAGGTGACGTCCCATGCAGGATCTTCCTGTGCCGGGCCCCGGAGACCCGGCACACGTCGGCGGCTACCACGTGGTGAGACAGCTGGGCCACGGTGGCCAGGGCGCGGTCTTCCTCGGCGAGTCGCCCGGTGGGCGGCAGGTGGCGATCAAGATGCTGCACCCGTGCTTCGCGGCCGACTCCCCCGCCGGGGAACGGTTCCGCCGCGAGGCGGAGATCGCCCAGCGGTTGGCCGCCTTCTCCACGGCCCGCGTGCTGGAGACCGGCTTCACCGGGATGCGTCCGTACATCATCAGCGAATACGTCCCGGGACCGTCGTTGGAGGCCCTGGTCAAGGAGGCCGGGCCGCGGAGCGGCAGCGGGCTGGAGCGGCTGGCGGTCACCACGCTGACCGCTCTGACCTCGATCCACGCGGCCGGGATCGTGCACCACGACGTCAAGCCGAGCAACGTGATCATGGGCCCGGAGGGGCCCGTGATGATCGACTTCGGGATCGCGTTGGCGCTGGACGCGGCCACCGGCTCCGCCGAGCCGGCGGGCACGCCGGCGTACATGGCACCGGAGCAGCTCGACGACCAGCCGCTCACCCCCGCCTCCGACATGTTCTCGTGGGCGGGCACGATGGTCTTCGCGGCGACCGGCCGACCGGCCTTCGCGGGCGGTACCGTGCCGGCGACGCTCAACGCCGTCCTGCACGCCGAGCCCGACCTGTCCGGCCTGCCCGACGCGCTGCGCCGGCTGGTGGCGGCCTGCCTGGCCAAGAATCCGGCGGTCCGTCCAGCGGCCGTGGACGTGCTGTGCGATCTCGTCGGCGGGGACCACCGGCCGTCATCCGCCGTCAGCGCCGCGGCGCCCGCGCGCGATGCCCAGCCTGCCGGCCGGCACCGGCATCACGCCACCGCGCCCGCCCGCGAGGCTGGGCGGGGCCGGGCGATGGGCAGGCATGCGGCACCGCCGGCTTTCGCGACCACGGCGCTCACCTCTCCCACGTCCTGGAGGGCCGATCGCCGGCGTCGGGTTCGTGGCCGCCGGCGCGGCTGTGGCCGCGACGGCCGGCACGCTGCTGTTCCCATCAGTGTTCGGCAGCCCGGCGGGATCGCTGGACGCGTGGTTCCGCCACGCCGCTGACCTGCGTGACCGGCGGTCCTGCCACGCATCCGCGTCGGCGGCCCCCGGCGGCCCATGACGGTGCCTCGGCCGGCTGCGCCGAGTAGACCGGCGGCCCGGGTGACCTGGCGCCGTGGGCTCCATGAGGCCATGGGGTGCAATGCCCGCTCTTTCGGCCCCTTGGAAGGAATCCGATCTCAGAGCTGTCGCCCGCCCGGTGAACGACCGGTGCCCGTCAGGCGCCCTCACCGGGGGATCGCCGGTCAGCTTGGCGACGTGACGGCCGCGCTCAACGCGGTGATGTCGTCATCGGTCAGCTGCAGGCCTGCGGCGGCCACGTTCTGCTCCAGATGCTCGACCGACGAGGTGCCGGGAATGGGCAACATGACCGGTGAGCGGTGGAGCAGCCACGCGAGCGCGAGTTGTGACGGCGTGGCCGACAGCCGGGAGGCGATGGCTTCGAGCGGTCCACCGGACTTCACCAGGCCGCCGGTGGCCAGCGGAAACCACGGGATGAAGGCGATGTGGTGGCGTTCGCAGTGGTCGAGCACGTTCTCGGCCGTGCGGTCGGCCAGGTTGTACAGGTTCTGCACGGAAGCGATCGGCGCGATGGCGCGGGCCTGCTCGATCTGGTCGACGCTCACCTCCGACAGGCCGATGTGCGCGATCTTCCCTTCGTCCTTCAGCGCTTTGAGCTCGCCGACCTGGTCTTCGAGGGGCACTTCCGGATCGACGCGGTGCAACTGGAGCAGCGCGATCCGGTCGACTCCGAGGATGCGCAGGCTCATCTCGCACTGCTGGCGCAGGTAGGCCGGCCTGCCGAGCGGTGTCCACCTGTCGGGGCCCTGCCGGGTGAACCCCGCCTTGGTGGCGATGACGATGTCCTCGTCGTACGGGGCGAGAGCACGCCGTAGCAGCGGCTCGGCGACCAACGGGCCGTAGGAGTCGGCGGTGTCGAAGAGAGTCACACCGAGTTCCGCCGCCCGGCGCAGCACCCGCACAGCCCCGTCCGGATCGGCGGGCGGCCCCCACACGCCGGGGCCGGTCAGCTGCATGGTTCCGTAGCCGAGGCGGTTGACGGGGAGAGCATCGTCGATGACGAATCGGCCGGACGCGTCGGCCCTCACAGAAGTCATCACGGATTCCTTTCTCTGCTTGCCGGGCAAGGCCGGGCGTGCGGGTGACGGAGGACCGGGGTCCACCGGCCGGGGTGTCGCCGCGGCCGACCAGGGCCCGCGTCACCGGCGTATCCGGCCGGCCGGCGCGACCCCGCCGCACACGTCGGCGCCGGCGCGGGTGACCGGGCACGACCGCGCCTGCCCGATTGCCCTGCGCCCTACCTCAACATCCGGCAAAGCCGTGCCGCCGAGCACGCCGGGCGATCAGCGACCCGGACAGGGCGGCCCTGGCACGAGCTCCTCGGCCCATGGCCGGATTGCCCGTCCCGCTTGAGCGCGTCGGCGAGCCCTTGCCGGGTGACGGTCGGGGGCCAGGGTCAGCGGCACCACGACCGCCCCGTGCAGCTCGCCGGGGAACGCACCGGCCTCAGGGCAGAACGTCGAGAAGGACGTCCGCACCGGACACCTCACGGCCGGCGCTGTCGACGAACGCGACCCGCACCGGCTCGCCGGTGGAGCGCGCCCTGCGCAGGGTGGAGGGCCCGGCCGGTCGGGCGCGGTGGACGTCGCCCCACTGCTGCAAGGCACCCAGAACCAGCTGCAAGTCCGCGCCGGCCTTGGTGAGGTGGTAGCTCTCCCGTTGCCTGCTGCCGGGCTCCCTGTAGCTGAGGGTCCGCAGCACGCCGGCATCGACAAGGGTCTTCAGCCGAGCGCTCAAGAGATTGGGAGCGACGCCCAGGGCATCCCTGATCTCCGCGAACTTGTGCCTCCCCCGGAAGATCTCGCGCAGGATCAGGAACGTCCATCGCTCCCCCAGGACCTGCAGGCTCCGTTCGATCGAGCAGGCCGGCTCGTCCGCCGGGGATGAGCCCTTCCGATGGACGGCCATCGTGCCCCCTTCAACCGATGAATATTGTTAATGTACTCAGACGTCCGGCGCGAGCACACCGCCGCCTCTGCGACGGCGCTGACGGCCGGCTCCGCATCAGAACCCGTAGCACTCCGGCGGCCTGGAAGGGCCCAGCACCCACCTGCCAGGGCGCACGTCCCGCTGGCGATGGCGCCGCACCGCCGGGGCGGCCACGAGGTCTTCGGGCATGTCCCAGCAGGACATGCCGGGCGCCTTTCGGCTTTGCCTCGACGAGGTACGCGAGGTCACCATGCCGCGGCCACCGCCCGTCCCGAACACCGCGATCGCCCGCACCGCTTCGGGGCCCGTCGTGACCGTAGCCGGCGCTGCCCCTGCCGGCCGGCCTGTTGGTCGCCGTGGTGGCGTCGAAACCGCTGTCGCGGGGGTCCGCGTCGACGGCCTGTGCGTTCAGCTGCCGGTCGGTTGCGCGTTCAGCACTCTCTGGTACGCCGACGCCAGGCTGTGCGCCCCCGCCAACGCCTCCTTCTCGGTCATGAGCTCGACCTTGGGCGAGTCGGTCGCCTCCCCCTCGGGCCGCTGGTGGCCGCTGTAGTCGATCTGGACGACCACCGCGCCCTTGCGCATGACCACGCTGCCGCTGGAGGCGGAGACCTCTCCCTGCCTGATCTGCGTGAACTGCCGGTACGCCTGGTCGCCCAGCCCGTCGACCTCGGTCAGCTTGCCCCAGACGACGCGGCCGATCGAGGACTCGGCGGTGGTCTTGGCACTGCCGAACTGACTGGTGTAGAACGCCTTGGCCGCGGGCTCGTCGATCGCGCCCGCCCGGTTGGTGAACCGGTGCACGGTGATCAGCGCGCTGCGGATCTTCGTGATGCCGGGGCCGCCGGAAAGCTCCCGGTTGAGCCAGCGGCACTCGGTCTGGTTGTCGTTCCCTACGGCGGTGCCGCGCGCCCGGGTGGTGGCCTTTGGCACGAGCCGGATGGCCGTCTCCGACATGGCCGCGCATTCGGCGGGGAACGACGCCAGCACGGTCGGCGACGGCGTCGCCCGCGGGGTCGGCGAGGTGGTCGCGCTGGGCGTGGCCTCCGGCTTGGCCAGCACGTTCGGGTTGCGCGCCTGCCAGTCGGCCGCACCCTTGGCGAAGTGCTTCACCAGGCCGCTCACCTCGCGGATCGCGTTGGCCTCGGTGATCGCCTGGGTGGTCTCGTTGGACAGGATCTCGGCGTCCTTGCGCTGCTGTCCCGCCTGGAACTTGACCTCCATCGTCATGTCGCCCACCCGCGCGTACGCCGTGCCGAAGGCGTACCAGAGCATGTCGTCGCGGCGCCAGGTGTACTGGGCGAACGCGCCGTCGCCGACGCCCGGGATCTCCTTGACCTGGGAGATCTGCTCCTTCTCGTCGGGGTCGAGCGACGGCTTGGCGGTCGCGCCGTACCGGGCGCCGCCGTAGTCGATCTCGTACGAGTTCTGCGCCATCGCCCGGCCGGTCTTGGCCCCGTCGCCCTTGTGCTGCGCGATCTTGACGTCGATCTCCCTGTCACGCCAGTACTCGCCGAACGAGATGCGGCGGTTCAGCCAGTTGCAGGAGAAGTCGACCGTGTTCTCGTTCTCGCGGGACGACCTCGATACGGTCGCGTCGGGCACCAGGCGGTCGGCCTCGTCCTTCGGCAGCATGGCGCACACGTCGGGCCCCGCCGCCGCGGTCGCCGCCGGCCGTGCGGGCGCGGGATCGCCGTCGGCGGCCGGGGGCGAGTCGGAGGGGGCGTCGCCGCCGGACAGGAGATAAGCCCCCACGCCGGCGGCGGCGATCAGCACGACGAACAGCGCGGCCAGCGAAGGCAGCAGCCAGGTGGGCCGAGCCTTGGGGGCGTCCGTCTGCTCGCCCATGGACATGCGCAGCGTCGACGGCGGGTTCGGCGGCGCGTGGTGCTGGACGGGCGGCTGCCCGTACTGCGGCCCCTGGGGCGGGGGCGGCATGCCGGGCCCAACCCCTGGCGGCCCGCCCGGCGGCCTACCTGGCGGCCCGCCCGGCGGCCTACCTGGCGGCCCGCCCGGCGGCATGCCGGGAGGCCCGCCCGGCGGCATGTTCTGCGGCCACCCAGGGGGCGCGTTCTGCGGCCCGCTGGGCGGCACGTTCCGCGGCCCGCCCATAGGCATGCTCCACGGCCCGTGCGGCGGCATGCCCTGCGGCCCGCTCGGCGGCAGGTTATGGGGCCCGCCGGGCGGCATCTGCTGCGGCCCGCTCGGCGGCATGTTGTGGGGCATCTGCGGCGGCCCGTCAGGGGGCGTGTTCCCGGGGACGTTCGGCGGCGTTCTCGGCGGAGTGTTCTGCGGTACGTCCGGCGGCACGCGGGGCGGCATGTTCGGCGGCCCGAACGGCGCGCCCGGCCCCTGCGGAGGCGTGGTGGGCTGCTCGTACTCGCTACCGGGGTTCACGGGGACTCCTGAGGTTGCCGTGACGTCGGGGGGACATGCTAGTCAGAACCCTTGCAAAGTGCCTACAACGGTCATTTCGCCAGAGCCGCGAAGACCAGGCGCGCGGCGGCGATGGCCGTTTCCTCGTCCCCTTCGGCCTTGACGGGCACGTCCTCACGATGCCAGATCACTTCGCCCAGCAGATTACTCGTTCGGAAAAGCAGCGTGCTGTCTGCTTTGCCGGAATCAGCGGACGTCATATAGAACACGAAGCTGTTCTGCACGACCGCCGCGTCCCCGATGCCGGACACGTCCCGGAGAGCCCCGTACATCTGGCGCATCGCCGTGCCCTCGGCGGCGGAGCGCGTGCTGTGCTCGCTGGCGAAGCGGCGTTCGGCCACCTGGGGGCCGGCCAGCTCGCTCGTGGGACGCTCGGCCCAGACCCGCACGATGACGCGGTTGTCCTGCCCCGTGCGGCGGGAGACGGTCCACTGGCACTCGCCCGTGCGGGTGGCGGACCGCCGCGGGGTGCCGTCCGTGAGCTCCGCGACCTGGGCGTCGGTCAGCAGCCGGCACGGGTCGGGCGCGGTGGCGTAGCGGCCGGGCTCCTTCGTCCGCTCGCCCAGGGCGCCGGTGGCGTACCAGCCGCCCGCGCCCAGCGCCACGACGGCGGCGAGCACCGCCGGCGGCAGCCACCGGCGCCGGGCAGGGGTCCGCCGGGGGCGGGGCGCGGTGGCGGGGTCGGTCTGCCGGGTGAGCACCTGCCGGATCTGGGCCGCGGTGGGCCGGGTGGCCGGGTCCTTGGCGAGCATGGCCATCAGCAGGCCGCCCAGCTCGCGCCCCGCCCGCGACGGGAACGGCGGCTCGTGCAGCAGCACCGCCGCCGCCACCGCGGCGGGCAGCGCCCGCTCGAACGGCGCCTGCCCCTCCACCGCCGTGTAGAGGCTGGCGCCGAGCGACCACAGGTCGGCTGACGGGCCGGAGAGCTGCTCGTTGAGCCGCTCGGGCGCCATGTAGCCGGGCGAGCCGGCGCTGCCGTACCGGTCGCCCCGCCCGTTCATGGACGCGGCGATGCCGAAGTCGGTGAGCATGGCGGAGCCGTCGGCGTCGAGCAGGATGTTGCCCGGCTTGACGTCCTGGTGCAGGATGCCGTGCGCGTGGGCCACCTCCAGCGCCGACAGCACGCGTAACCCGATCGCGGCCACGAACGCGGGCGGGAGCGGCCCCTGATCCTTGATCACCTTGTCGAGGGAGCGCCCCGTGACGAGGTCCATGATGATCCACGGCTGGCCGCCCTCGAGGACGACGTCGTGCACGAGCACGATGCCCGGGTCACGCAGCCGCCCGGCCGACCTGGCCTCGTGGATGGCCCGGTCGGCGAACTCGGCGTGCTCGCGCGGGCTCATCTCCTCCGGCACGCGCACCTGCTTGACGGCGACCTGGCGGTCGAGGATCTCGTCGATGGCCCGCCACACCGTGCCGGCGCCGCCCTGGCCGAGCCGCTCGATCAGGCGGTAGCGGCCGGCCAGCAGATAGAGCTCACCCTGCATCGCGCAACGCCTGCTCGCTCGCCCGCGCGGCCCTCAGCGCCGCCTGCTTGACGTCCTCGTCGGTGGGCCGCTCGGCGAGCGTGGTGTACTCGATGTTCACCACGAGGTTGGCCACCCGGTAGAAGATGTGGGCGGAGTGCACCCGGCCCGTGGACCCCGTCAGCTCGTACGCGAACGCCTCCTCGCCGAGACCCTTGATGTCGCGCATCGGCGTGCGCTTGGCCTTCTGGCTCTTGGTCACGCCGATCTCGGGCCACGTCCAGTCGAGGTCGTCGTAGCGGCTCCAGTAGCGCTTCTGGTTCTCGAAGAGCGTGTGGGCCGTGACGGGGGTCATCGACCACGGGTCGACGGTGTCGGAGTCCTTCTGCACCTGCACGCCGATGCCGGTCTGGGGCATCGCCCACTCGCACGTGGGGCCCACCTCGTCGGAGCCGGGCTTCGCCTTGGGCGGGCTCTGCGTCTTCAAGATCCCGCGCACCTCCTCGGAGCTGATCAGCGTGCAGACGTCCATGGGCACCGTATAGGCCTCCGGCGTCCCGCCGCTCTCGCGCAGCAGGAGGAAGCCCCCCGCGGCCACCACCACGGCCGCCGCCGTCGCCACCGCGACCCAGAGCACGGTACGGCCGCGCCGCCGGACGCGGCGCGGGGCGGTGGGGGCCTGGCTGTCCGGCAACGGCGGCAGCGGCCCGCCGGCGGCCACCTGCCGGAGCGCGTCGACGACCACGCGCGCCTCGGGACGGGCCGCCGGGTGGGGCGCCATCATGGCGGCGACCAGCGGACCGAGCGGCCCCGGCACGACCGGCACCGGCTGCGTCAGCGTGGCGCGCACCCGGTCGGCCGCCGAGCCCTCGAAGGCCGGGCGGCCGGCCAGCGCGACGTACAGCGTGGCGCCGAGCGACCACAGGTCGCCGGCCGGGCCGCCGGGCTGGCCCTCGAGCCGCTCGGGCGCGATGAACCCGGGCGACCCGATCATCATGCCCTGCTCGGTGATGGTGGCCTGGCCCTCCTGCCGCGCGATGCCGAAGTCGGTGAGGACGACCCGGCCGCTCTCGGTCAGGAACACGTTGGCCGGCTTGACGTCGCGGTGCTGCATGCCCTGCCGGTGAGCCTCGGTCAGCGCTTCCAGCACGTCGGCGCCGACCTTCGCGGCGTACGCGGGCGGCATGGGGCCGAACTCCCGCACGGTGTCGGCGAGCGTACGGCCCCGCAGCAGCTCCATGACCAGCCACGGGCGGTCCTGCTCGACGACGACGTCGTGCAGCGCCACGATGCCGGGGTGGCGCAGCCGCGCGGTGGCCTGGGCCTCGCGCACGGCCCTGGTCACCGAGTCGGCCCGTTCCTTGGGCGCCATGCCCTCGGGCAGCGTGAGCTCCTTGACCGCGACGTCGCGATCGAGCATCTCGTCCCGTGCCAGCCACACCTTTCCCATGCCGCCCGCCCCGAGGGGGCGAATCAGGGAATAGCGGCCGGCCAGTCTTCCCGCCGACATAAAGGGAAGGGTAACTAAGGATCAAGAGGGGTGGTTACTCGTTCCTGTCGGTGGGCCTCTCTATGGTCTTGGTTCGTGGAACCGGTTCAAGGAACTCTCGACGAGCTCGGCACGCCGCTGAGCCAGGTCACGTTCGTCGTGTTCGACCTCGAGACGACCGGCGGCGCGCCCGCCGAAGACGCGATCACCGAGATCGGCGCGGTCAAGGTGCGGGCGGGCGAGGTGCTCGGCGAGCTCTCCACGCTGGTCGACCCCGGTGGGCCGATCCCGCCGTTCATCTCCGTGCTGACGGGCATCACCGACGCCATGGTCATGGCCGCGCCGAAGATCGAGTCGGTGCTGCCGAGCTTTCTCGAGTTCATCCGCGGCGCCACGCTGGTGGCCCACAACGCCGGTTTCGACACCCGTTTCGTCAAGGCCGCCTGCGCCGCGCTCGGCTATCCCCCGCCGTCCAACCCGGTCGTCGACACCGTCGACCTGGCCCGGCGGGTGCTGACCCGCGACGAGGTCCCCAACGCCAAGCTCGCCACCCTGGCGCGCTTCTTCCGCAGCCCCGTCGAGCCGTGCCACCGCGCCCTGCAGGACGCCAGGGCCACCGTCGACGTGCTCCACGGGCTGATCGAGCGGGCCGGGTCGTTCCAGGTCCACACGCTCGAAGAGCTCAAGTCGTTCGTCCGCGCGCCCACGCCCGAGCAGCAGCGCAAGCGTCACCTGGCCGAGTCCGTGCCGCACGCCCCGGGCGTCTACATGTTCGAGGACGCCCGCGGCGAGGTCCTCTACATCGGCAAGAGCACCAACCTGCGCAACCGCGTGCGCTCCTACTTCACCGCCGGAGAGACCCGCCCGCGCATCCGCGAGATGATCGGCATCGCCGAGCAGGTGCGCCACATCGTCTGCTCGACCGCGCTGGAGGCCGAGGTCAGGGAGTTGCGCCTGATCGGCGGCGCCAAGCCGCGCTACAACCGCCGCTCCCGCTTCCCCGAGAAGATGCTCTGGCTCAAGCTCACCACCGACGCCTTCCCCCGCCTGTCGATCGTCCGCGAGCTGAAGGACGACGGCGCCACCTACCTCGGCCCGTTCTCCAGCGCGCGGCTGGCCGACGAGGCCCGCATCGCCCTGCACGAGGCCGTGCCGCTGCGTCAGTGCACCCAGCCGATCTCGCTGCGCACCCGGCGCGCGGCCTGCGTCCTGCACGAGATGGGCCGCTGCGGCGCGCCCTGCGAGGGCAAGCAGACCCCGGAGGAATACGCGATCCACGTCGAGAGCACCCGCCGCGCCATGACGCTCGACGCCTCCCCCGTCTTCTCCGCCGTCTCGGCCCGCATGGAGCGGCTGTCGGTGGAGCAGCGCTACGAGGAGGCGTCCGTCGACCGCGACAGGCTGGCCTCCTTCGTCCGTACGGCGGCCCGCATGCAGCGCCTCAGCTCCATCACCCGCATCCCGGAGCTGGTGGCGGCCAGCCCGGCGTTCGGCGGCGGATGGGACATCCACGTCGTCCGCTACGGCCGGCTCGCGGCGGCCGGGGTGATGCCGAAGGGCGTCCATCCGACGCCCTTCGTGGCCTCGCTGAAGGCCACCGCGGAAGCGGTGATCCCCGGCCCCGGCCCCGTGCACGCCGCGAGCGCCGAGGAGACCGAGTGCATCCTGCGCTGGCTGGAGTCGCCCGGGGTGCGGCTGGTGGAGGTCGACGGCGAGTGGTCCCTGCCTGCCCGCGGAGCGGCCCGCCACAAGGCCCGCATCGACCTCGCCTACCGCCTCCCCGACCGGCAGCCCAGGCGAGAGGGACGACCTTTGGGGTGAAACGATAGAGTAGATCCATGGTCACGGCTATCGTCCACATCAACGCAGAGGTAGACCGGATCCCGGAGGTCGCCCAGACGATCGCCGAGATCGAGGGGGTCAGCGAGGTCTACTCCATCACCGGCGAGTACGACCTGCTGGCCATGGTCAGGGTGGCCGCGTACGAGGAGATCGCCGAGGTGATCCCGGGGCGGATCAACAAGGTGCCCGGCGTGCTGCACACGGAGACCCACATCGCCTTCCGCACCTACTCCCGGCACGACCTCGAGTCCGCCTTCTCCATCGGCTTCCCCGAAGCCGACTGACCGCGTCCCCTCGACCCCACCTCAAGCCTCAGACCCGCAAGCCTCAGGCCCGCGCGCCCGAGGCCCCCACGCACGCACTCGCCTGCGCGCGAAGCCTTCCGCACGCCGACACAGCCCGGGCACACGTGCACCCACCCACCACGAACGTGCACGCGCTCACCACGAATGTGCACGCGCTCACCACGAACGTGCACGAGGCCACCATGAACGTGCGCGAGCCCATCCCCGGTGACGCAACCGCACACCCACGCCCGGCCGGCTGACGCCCCGCACGAGGATCCGGCCCCAGCCCGAGACCCGCATGAGAGTGAGGCCAGGGCGCCTCCCCCCGGGCTGCCCGCTCGTCCGGCTCCGCACGCAGCCGGACGATGTGTCCCGCCGCCACCGGGATCGCCGGCACCAGCGCGATGGACAGGCCCATGGCCACCGACTCCCACGAGACCGCGGGTGATGAGCGCGCCAGCGGGCACGGACAACGCCGCCACGACGGCCCAGTCACGGCCCACGCTGCACAGAGCGATCACCATGGCGCTGACCGGCGCGCCGTACTCCGGCGGCTGAGCACCCACCACGTAGAGAACCGCGACCGACACCGTCACGACAACCGGATTCCGCCGGCGCAACGGCATGAGGGCCGCACCGGCCAACGCCGGCGACACCACTTTGCCGGTGAGCCCCCACGACGTCATGCCGACCTCACACCCCAGCACCACCGCGACATCCCACCCACGGGGAACGCCACCCCCACCCAGGCCAACCCCCTCCAAGCTCCAACCACCCGCCCCACCGACGGAGACTCCCCGTCCCGGACGGCACAGGTCCTTCTGAAAGGGAGGTGGTGAAGGGCCCACCCGGAGCTGTGCCGTCCCTCACAGGTACTCCGGCGAAGGTACGCGGCCCCTTTGAACGCCCACGGACAACGAGCCGCATCGACGCCGGGCCGGACGCGGGCACGCACTCTAGGACGATCACAACCGTCCGACCCTCCGCCGGCACCGCTCATCACCGGCACGACTTGCCGACCGGCACCGCTTGTGGAGCGCGGACGGTGAGCCGTCCCGCATCCTGTGGGCGCGCACGCTTCCTGGCGAGGCGACACCACTCCCCCCACGGGCGGATGACTGGTCGGGGAGAAGCAGTCATCGCGGCGGCCGGCCCGGAGGGGTGCCGCGGGTCGCCAAGCTGGACACCGAACCACCCCTCGGCGGCCGAATTACCCCTGGGCATCGAACCACCCCCGAGCGACCATCGAATCCCCTAGGGGCAGAGCAGGTGGCGTTTCGACCCCGGGATGGGCGAGGAACCGATGCATGGCGAACTCCCGGCCGCAGGACCCCGGGTACGGGAAGACGACCAGGTCACCCGCGCCGACGCGGTCCATCCGGACGTCGCGCAGCAGGGTGTCCTCGGGTGTGCACGTTCGCCGACCACGGCGACCTCGGTGTGAACCATCTGGCACCGATCCACCCCTGGACGCCCCGCAGCCCTTGGTATCGGCGTCCCTGGACACCAGGTCAGGTGCTGGGCGGTTCGCGGTGAGCGCTGGGCCGACGTCCGGGGCGGGCGCCTGGGATCACCCCGTGGGGCGGTCTGGGTCGCTGGGGCGAGAGGCCGGGGCGCACAGGTGGTCGAGGAGGGTGCGGCTGATGTCCTCCAGGTGCCGGAGTTGCTCCCGCGTCAGCAGGTCGATCAGGTGCTCGCGGACGCTGGCCACGTGCGGCGGAGCCGCCGCCTGCAGCGCGGCGAGCCCCTCGTCCGTCAGGACGGCCAGCCAGCCCCGCCGGTCGCCGGCGAAGTGCTCCCGGCGCACCCATCCCTTCTGCTCGAGCTTGCCGACCGCGTGGGAGATGCGGCTGGGCTTGGAGTTGGTCCAGTGCGCCAGCTCGCTCATCCGCATGGTCCGCTCGGGCGCCTCCGACAGCAGGACGAGCAGCTCGTAGTAGGTGGGCGGCATGTCGGCCGCAGCCAGCAGGTCACGCTCCAGCCGGTCGTGGAGCAGCCGGCTCGCCATCGTGAAGGCGCGCCAGGCGCGTTGTTCGTCGTCGTCCAGCCATCGCGTCACCTCGGCATCGTACTGGATAGTTGCGCGCTGAAATAAAGCAGATGTATTGTCCTGCTGAATCTTCCAGTGCTGAACTAATTGGAGTCAGACGTGTACCCCAGCGAACTCACCGGCGACTACACCATCGACCCCGCCCACAGCCGCTTCGGCTTCATGGCCCGCCACGCGATGATCACCAAGGTCCGTGGCAGCATCCCCCTCAAGGAGGCCCCCGCCCACCTGGACGCCGCCAACCCGGGCGCCTCCAGCGTTCGCGTGACCCTCGACGTGGCCGGCATCGAGACCGGCAACGGCATGCGCGACGACCACCTGCGCACCGGCGACTTCCTGGACGTCGCCAACTACCCGCACATCACCTTCGTCTCCACCGATGTCAAGCACGTCGGCGGTGACAGCTTCGAGGTGACCGGCGATCTGACGATCCGCGGCGTGACCAGGCAGATCACGATCCCGCTCGACTACACCGGCACCTCGGTCGACGCCCAGGGCGCCACCCGCGTCGGCTTCGAGGGCGGCCTCGCGATCAACCGCAGCGACTACGGCATGACGACCAACGCCGTCCTGGAGACCGGCGGCGTGATGGTCTCGGACAAGATCACCCTCGAGTTCGACCTGTCACTCGTCAAGAACGCCTGAAGACGCCGACGGGCCCGGACGACAAGCTCGTCCGGGCCCGTGCGGTTGTGGCGGCAGGAATCAGTGCGTGAGGCTGCGGTCGTCGTCGCTCGACCCGACGGCGGCGTGCTCCTCCTCGCCACCATGACCGATGGCGGCGTGCTCCTCGTGCCCGTGCGGGTCCTCCAGCGGGATCTTCTCCCCGCCGTACGCCTTGGACATCCGGGCGCGCAGCCTGCCGAGCGGCCCGCGCATGCCCTTCGGCGGGATGCCGGCGGCGTCCTCGGCCACCGGCAGCATCGGCACCGGCTGCTTGCCCCGCATGTGAGCCTCGATGTCCTCCGCCGGCGGCGTGTGGACCTCGATGAACTCACCGTGCGGCAGCCGCTTGATCACGCCCGACTCGACGCCGTGCGAGATGACCGCCTGGTCGGAGCGCTGCAGGCCCAGGCACATGCGGTAGGTGATCAGGTACGCCAGCGCCGGCCCCAGGAAGATCAGCACCCGACCGGCGTACGTCGTCCAGTTGAGGCTGATGTGGAAGAAGGCGGAGATCTCGTCGTTGGCGCCGAGCAGCCACAGCACACCGTAGAACGTCATCGCGGAGACGCCGATCGAGGTGCGGTGCGGGTTGTTGCGCGGACGGTCGGCGACGTGGTGCTCGCGGTGGTCGCCCGTCACCCAGCGTTCGAGGAACGGATAGAGCGCCAGGCCCGTCATGATGATGCCCATCGGCACCAGCGCCGGGATGATGACGCTCAGCGGCAGGGTGCCCGCGTGGGCCGTGCCGAAGAGGTTGATCTCCCACGGTGGCATGATGCGCAGCGCGCCTTCGAGGAAGCCCATGTAGAAGTCGGGCTGCGAGCCCGCCGACACGTCGGCCGGTGTGTACGGGCCGAAGATCCAGATCGGGTTGATCTGCGCGAACGTTCCCAGACCGGCGATCACGCCGAGCGTGAACAGGAAGTACGCTCCCGCCTTCGCCATGAAGGCCGGGTAGAACGGCGCGCCCACCACGTTCTGGTTGGTCCGGCCCTTGCCCGGCATCTGCGTGTGCTTCTGCACCCACATGAGCACCATGTGGGCCGAGATCAGCGCCAGCAGGATGCCCGGGATGAGCAGGATGTGCAACGAGTAGAACCGGGAGATGACATCGTGACCCGGATACTCCCCGCCGAACAGGAAGAACGTGATGTACGTCCCCACCAGCGGCAGCGAGATCGCCACACCCTCGGTGATCCGCAGACCGGCGCCGGAGAGCAGGTCGTCGGGGAGGGAGTAGCCGGTCAGGCCCTCGGCCAGCGCCAGCGTCAGCAGCAGCACGCCGATGATCCAGTTGATCTCACGCGGCTTGCGGTAGGCGCCGGTGAAGAACACGCGCAGCGCGTGGACCATCATGCCGGCCACGAAGAGCAGGGCCGCCCAGTGGTGCATCTGCCGGATGAGCAGACCACCCCGGACGTCGAAGCTGATCTCCAGCGACGACGCGTAGGCCTCGGACATCATGACGCCCCTGAGCGGCGCGTACGAGCCGTCGTAGGCGACCTCCATCATGCTCGGCTTGTACCAGAACGTCAGGAACGTACCGGTCAGCAGCAGGATGACGAAGGAGTAGAGCGCGATCTCACCCAGCAGGAACGACCAGTGGTCGGGGAAGATCTTGCGCAGGTTGCGCTTGAGGAAATTGGCCCCACCGAGGCGCTCGTCGAGGAAGTTCGACGGCCCGGTGATGGCCTGGGGGACGGTCTTCAGCTCGCTCACGCCTGGCCTCCCTTGGCCCGGGCCTCGGCCTCGGCGTCACCGCGCTCCCAGTAGCTGGGCCCGACGGGCACCTCGAAGTCGCCCTGGGCGACGAGGTAACCCTCGGAGTCGACGGTGATCGGCAGCTGCGGCAGCGGCCGGGCGGCCGGGCCGAAGATGACCTTCGCACCGTCGGCGGCGTCGAACGTCGACTGGTGGCACGGGCAGAGGATGTGGTGGGTGTTCTGCTCGTACAGGGCCGCGGGGCAGCCCACGTGGGTGCAGATCTTCGAGTACGCCACGATGCCGTCGTGCGTCCAGTTCTGCCTGACGCCGCTCTTGAGCTCCTCGGGACGGAACTTGATCAGGATCAGCGTGGCCTTGGCCAGGGCGGTGAGGTCGTGCTCGTAGCCCTCGGGGACGACCGACAGGATGCCGCCGGGCGAGTTGAAGTCGGCCGCCCTGATGGGCTGGCCGGTGCCCTCGACGACGAGCCGCAGCGGCTTGCCCTCCTTGGTCTTCTCGCCCCAGACCGTGTGCCGCAGCAGCTTGTTGAACTGCGAGCCCGGCATCTTGGTGTTGTCGAGGTCACGCAGCAGCACCAGCGGGATGAGGCCCAGCGGGGCCGCACCCAGCAGCAGCGTGCGGCGCAGCAGCTTGCGCTTGACGAAGCCGCTCTCGTTGGCGCCCTGGACGAACGTCCGGCCCACGACCCCGCGGTCCTCCTCGTCGGAGACCATCGGGTGGCGCTCCTGGACGAGGGAGTACTTCGGCATGATCTGGCGGACCCAGATCACGATGCCGATCGCGAGGCTGAGGATCGCCACCGTCAGCGACGAGCCCAGCGCGAGGTTGGACGCTCCCGTCGCCTCGGGGCTGCCGACCTGGAACACCACGTAGGAGATGATGAACGCGATGGCCGCCAGGAACGTGATCACGAAGCAGAGCGCGACGATCTTCTCGGCCTTACGGGCCTTGGCCTCGTCCTGCAGCGTGACGCCCGGGACCTCCTCCTCGGCCCGGGGCGCTTCCACGGTGCCGAGCATCGAGGTGCCCGGTGGGGGGGTGCCGATGACGCGCTTGGGAACGCGCTCGTCCGGCTGCTCGATCTCGTGCTCGTTGTCTGTCATGACTTCTGTCGCTTCTTCGCGGTGATCCAGATGGCGGCGAGTGCGAGGGCGCTGAGTCCCACGATCCACGCTACGAGACCCTCGGTGACCGGGCCGATGCGTCCCAGACCGAAGCCACCCGGGTCCTTCTGCTCACGGACCTGGGTGATGTAGGCGATCATGCTGCGCTTCTCTTCGGGCGTGATCGTCGTGTCGTTGAAGACCGGCATGGCCTGCGGGCCGGTGATCATCGCCTCGTAGATCTGCGTGGGGGTCGCCGAGTTGAGGTTGGGCGCGTACTTGCCCTGGGTCAGGGCGCCACCGGCGCCGGCCCAGTTGTGGCACTGGATGCAGTTGGCGCGGAAGAGCTCGCCGCCCTTGCCGGCGTCGCCGAGCTTGGGGTCGACGTGCTCGGCGGCGGGCACCTGCGGGCCGCCGCCCAGCGACTGCACGTACGCCGCGATCTGGCGGGTCGTCGTCTCGTTGACCCACGGGGCCAAAGGCTTACGGGGCGCCTGCGGCCCTGGAGCGCCGGCCGGCATGCGGCCGGTGCTCATCTGGAAGTCGACGGCGGCAGCGCCCACGCCGATGAGCGTGGGTGCCGTGGTGGTGCCCTCGGCGTTCATCCCATGGCAGCTCGAGCAGTGCTGGACGAACAGGCTCTTGCCCTCGGCCACATCGTCGACCTTGCCTGCCGCCAGTGCCGCGTCGGCAGGCTTACCCGCCTGGACAAAGGCGGCGTATACCATCCCGACCAGCGCCAACGCCAAAATCAGGACGGCGTATCTCGCGAGGGGATGCCGCCGCCAAGCGGTGATCCTAATCACAGAGATCCCGTTCCTTAACGAATGATGTAAATGGTCGCGAAAAGACCGATCCAGACGACGTCTACGAAGTGCCAGTAGTACGACACCACGATCGCGCTGGTGGCCTGCTCATGCGTGAAGCGCTTCGCGGCGTACGTGCGTCCCAGCATGAACAGGAACGCGATCAGGCCACCGGTCACGTGCAGGCCGTGGAAGCCCGTCGTCAGGTAGAACACCGAGGTGTAGGCGTTGGCGGACAGGGTCGCGCCCTCTGACGCCAGCTCCATGTACTCGTACAGCTGGCCGGCGATGAAGACCGCGCCCATGAGGAAGCTGACGATGTACCAGAAGCGGAGCTTACCGACCTGCCCCTTCTCCGCGGCCCACACGCCCAGCTGGCACGTCACACTCGACAGAACCAGGATGATCGTGTTGGCCGTCGCGAACGGGATGTTCAGGTGAGCGACGCCCTCGGCCGCTTGCGTGCCTGCGGGAAGAAGCGCGGGCCCCCACTCGAGGCCCTTGCCCTCGCTCACCGACCGGATGGTGAAGTACATCGCGAACAGCGCCGCGAAGAACATGAGCTCAGAGGACAGCCAGACGATCGTCCCGACACTGACCAGGTTGGGTCTGCGGTACGACTGTGCTGTCGTCGTCGAAGTTATTGCGGATGCTGTCGCCACGGGCAGCATTATTGCGGCTCCGGTGGTCGGTCCGGCGCACGACCCCCCGTTAGCAGGTACGAACCACCGACCAACCTGGGATAATCGGTATAAACCACCCACCAGGCATGGTGGCCTGGGCCAGCACACCGACACACCGGTACGATCCCAGGTGACCATACCGCTTCGACTGATAGTGAGCGCGAGCGATGTCCACTGGGAGCACCGACGACAAGATGAGGGTCCTCGTCTACAGCGACGACGCGGCGACCAGGGCCGAGGTGATCCGGGCCATCGGCAGGCGGCCCGCCGCCGACGTCCCCCTCGTCGAGATCGTGGAGTGCGCCACCGAGCCCAAGGTGCACCAGTGGCTGGGCTCCGGCGAGATCGACGTGGCCGTCCTCGACGGCGAGACGCAGCCCGCGGGCGGCATGGGGGTCTCCCGCCAGGCCAAGGACGAGGTCTACGACTGCCCGCCCATCTGCCTGATCATCGCCAGGCGCGACGACCGCTGGCTGGCCGAGTGGTCGAAGGCCGACGCGGTCGTGTCGCAGCCCCTTGAGCCGATCGTGCTGGCCGACACCGTGGCCGACCTGATGCGCCGTCGTTCCGCCACCCGCCTCAACGCCAAGTAGGTGCCCATGGACTCCCGTACGACCTGGCCCACGCTGCTTTCCGCTCTCCTCGCCGGAGAGCACCTCACCTCCGACGAGACGGCCTGGGCGATGCGGGAGATCATGTCCGGCGCCGCGACGCCCGCTCAGATCGCCGGCTTCGCGATCGCGCTGCGCGCCAAGGGCGAGACCGTGGCCGAGGTGGTCGGCCTGGCCCGCACCATGCTCGACCTGGCCACGCCGCTGAGCGTGGAGGGGCCCGTGGTCGACGTCGTCGGCACGGGCGGCGACCGCGCCCACACCGTCAACGTCTCCACGATGGCCGCCATCGTGACCGCCGCGGCCGGCGCCCGCGTCGTCAAGCACGGCAACCGCGCCGCGTCGTCCTCGTGCGGCGCCGCCGACGTCCTGGAGCACCTCGGCGTCCGGCTCGACCTCACGCCGGCGCAGACCGCGCAGGTGGCGCGCGAGGCCGGCATCGCGTTCTGCTTCGCCCCGGTCTACCACCCCGCGCTGCGGTTCGCCGGACCGGTGCGCAAGGAGATCGGCATCCCCACGTTCTTCAACTTCCTGGGCCCGCTCACCAACCCGGCCCGCCCCTCGGCGCAGGCCATCGGCGTCTACGACCCCAAGATGCTGCCCGTGCTGGCCGGCGTCTTCGCCGAGCGCGGCGTGTCGGCGCTGGTGTTCCGCGGCGACGACGGGCTCGACGAGCTGACCATCGCCGGCACCTCCACCGTCTGGGTGGTCAAGGACGGCGCCGCGACGCAGACCACGTTCGACCCGTCGGTCCTCGGCATCCCGCGCGCCGACGTGGGCGCGCTGCGCGGCGGCGACGTGGCGTTCAACGCCCAGGCCGTGCACGAGCTGGTGGGCGGCAAGACCGGGCCGGTGCGCGACGCCGTGCTGCTCAACGCGGCCGCGGCGCTGGTGGCGCTCGACGGCCCCGGCGACGACCTCGACCAGGCCATGACCGACGCCTATGCCCGCGCGTCCCAGGCGGTCGACTCGGGCGCCGCGGCGGCCACCCTCGAGCGCTGGGTCGAAGCCAGCGCCTCCTTCACCCGCGCCTGACTCCCCCACGCGAGGCCCTGAGAGCGCCGTACCAGCCCTGCCGCCCGCGGGGCGTCCCCTGGACGCCCGCCGGCGCGCACGGTCCGCACACCGCAGGTACACGACCGCGGGCCCGGGTCTCCGGAGAGACTCGGGCCCGCGTCGTCCTGCTGCCGGGTCAGACCAGGCTGTTGGTGGGGCCGTCCTTCAGCGAGCTCCACTGGAGCCACTGCTTCCAGTTCTCCTGCCAGTGCCCCCACCCGTTGGTCGGCTCCAGCGGCCTGGGCGAGCCCGTGAGCACGATCGGGTCGCCGATCAGGGTGTTCTTGATGAACCACCGCGCGTTCTCCGGGCTGACGTTCACGCAGCCGTGGCTGACGTTCGCGTTGCCCTGGGAGCCCACCGACCACGGCGCGCTGTGCACGTACTCGCCGCTGTTGGAGATGCGGACGTTGTTGTAGGTGGTCGTCCGGTAGTAGCCGGACTGGCCGGGCCCGACCCCGGGCGAGGTCATGACCGTGACGGGCTCTCGCGACATCGCCAGGTGGATGCCGGAGGTCGTGTGGTACTTCCACACGCCGCCCTTGCCGGCGCTCATGGGCATGGTGCGGATCTTCTTGCCGTCGCGCCGCACCGTGAGCATGTGGGTCTTCATGCTGCCCTTGGTGATCTGCTCCCGGCCGATCTTGAAGTCGAGCTTGACGTCGCGCTTGCCGTACATGCCGGCCGCGCCGCGCACGCCGGCCAGTTTGGCCTCCACCCGCACCTTCGTGTGCGCGGGCCAGTACTTGCGCGGCCGGAAGTCCACGTGCTGGTCGTCGAACCAGTGCCAGGCGCCTTCCACCGGCTTGGAGCTGCGGACGATGAGGTTGCGCTCCACCGAGACCCGGTCGGTGACCGGCTGGTCGAAGGCGATCATGACGGGCATGCCGACTCCGACGGTCAGCCCGGTCATCTCCTTGTTCGGGGTGATCGACTCGATGTCGAACGTCTTGTTGGCCTTCACCGTGGAGAACCTGGTGGTCGTCTCGGTCTGCTTGCCGGCGGCGTCCACGGAGACGGCGGTGACCGTGTATTCGCTGCTGGGCCGGGCGGTGCCGAGGCTGCGCCACCGGGTGGCGTCGGCGCTCAGGACGCCCTTGAGCGGGCCTGACTTGCCGCCGTCGACCCGCACGCTCTTGAGCGTGCCCCCCTGGGCCGACACGACCACGGGCTGGTCGGTCGGCACGTTCGCGGTCTTGTTCGCCGGAGAGACCCCCACCGAGACACTCCGGGCGCCGCCTGCCATGGCGGCCCCTTTGTCAGGGTCCACGGCCGGGCCGCCCGCTGAGCACGCCGTCAGCAGCGCCATGGCCAGCAGGCCGGCCGGTCGATACGCTACGCGCCCCACGAGTACTCCCTCGTCCAAGATCGATCCGTCTGCCTCCTTTATTACCCGGAGTGAGCAGTTCACCACATCCGCAGACCGTTAAGGAACGCCAAAAAGCGGACACCCTTCCCCAAGGGAAGAATGTCCGCTTCAGGACGGATCTCAGTGCGAGAAGTGGCCTCGGTAGTACTGGAAGACGAACCCGATCATGGCCATGATGACCAGGAAGATCCCGATCAGGAACATCCAGAAGCCGATGACGAAGCCGGCGAAGGCGAACGCCGCCGCCAGGCAGACGAACAGCGGCCACCAGCTGCTCGGGCTGAAGAACCCGAGCTCGCCCGCGCCGTCGCTGATCTCGGCCTGCTTGTTGTCCTCCGGCTGCGCGCCGATGCGCCGCGCGGTGAACATCAGGTAGTAGCCCACCATGAACGCGAACCCGACCGAGATGGCCATGGCCGTGGTGCCGACCGGCTCACCCTGGCCCGTCTCCGCCTTCGTCCAGAACCAGTAGGCGATGTCGACGCCGGCGAAGAACACGCCGCACAGCAGGAACAGCCAACCCTGGACCTTCATCAGGCCTCGACCTCCTGGGCGGACTTGGTGGAAACGTGCGGATAGTGCAGGTCGAACGCCGGACGCTCGGACCTGATGCGCGGCAGCGAGGTGAAGTTGTGCCGCGGCGGCGGGCAGGAGGTCGCCCACTCGAGCGAACCGCCGTAGCCCCAGGGGTCGTCGACCGTGACCTTGGGCGCGCTGCGCCAGGTCTTCCAGACGTTGTAGAAGAACGGCAGCGTCGAGGCGCCCAGGATGAACGCGCCCACCGACGACAACATGTTGAGGTCGGTGAAGCCGTCGGCCGCGCTGTAGTCGGCGTAGCGGCGCGGGAAGCCGAGCATGCCCAGCCAGTGCTGCACGAGGAACGTGGTGTGGAAGCCGATGAACAGCAGCCAGAAGTGCAGCTTGCCGAGCTTGTCGTCGAGCATCTTGCCGGTGAACTTGGGCCACCAGAAGTAGAAGCCGGCGAACATGGCGAACACGACGGTGCCGAAGACCACGTAGTGGAAGTGGGCGACGACGAAGTAGGTGTCGCTGATGTGGAAGTCGAGCGGCGGCGAGGCCAGGATGACGCCCGTCAGACCGCCCAGCAGGAAGGTGATGAGGAAGCCGACCGAGAAGAGCATCGGCGACTCGAACGACAGGTGTCCCCGCCACATCGTGCCGATCCAGTTGAAGAACTTCACCCCCGTCGGCACGGCGATGAGGAACGTCATGAACGAGAAGAACGGCAACAGCACCTGCCCGGTCGGGAACATGTGGTGCGCCCAGACCGTGATGGACAGACCCGCGATGGAGATGGTCGCGGCGACGAGGCTGATGTAGCCGAAGATCGGCTTGCGGCTGAAGACCGGCAGGACCTCGGTCACGATGCCGAAGAACGGCAGCGCGATGATGTACACCTCGGGATGGCCGAAGAACCAGAACAGGTGCTGCCAGAGCAGCGCGCCGCCGTTCTCGGAGGCGAAGATGTGGGTGCCGAGCTTGCGGTCGGCCTCCAGCGCCAGCAGCGCGGCGGCCAGCACCGGGAAGGCCATCAGCACGAGCATGCTGGTCAGCAGGATGTTCCAGGTGAAGATCGGCATGCGGAACATCGTCATGCCGGGAGCGCGCATGCAGATGATCGTGGTGATGAAGTTGACCGCGCCCAGGATGGTGCCGAGACCCGACAGGGCCAGACCCATGATCCACAGGTCGCCGCCGACGCCCGGCGAGTTGATCGCGTTGGACAGCGGCGTGTAGGCGAACCAGCCGAAGGAGGCCGCGCCGCCCGGGGTGAAGAAGCCCGACACGGCGATGATGCTGCCGAACAGGTAGAGCCAGTAGCTGACCATGTTCAGGCGGGGGAACGCCACGTCGGGGGCGCCGATCTGCAGCGGCATCAGCTCGTTGGCGAAGCCGGCGAACAGCGGCGTCGCGAACATGAGCAGCATGATCGTGCCGTGCATGGTGAACAGCTGGTTGAACTGCTCGTTGCTGGTGAACTGCAGCCCCGGCTGCGCCAGCTCGGCCCGCATGATCAACGCCATGACGCCGCCGATGAGGAAGAAGGCGAACGACGTGATCAGGTACATGTGCCCGATGATCTTGTGATCGGTCGAGGACATCCACTTGGCGATGATCTGGCCCTTGGAGGTCGGCCTGACCGGCGTCGTCGTCAGTGGCTCTTGAATGGCGGTCACTGGGCACTCCCAGCCTGGTGGGTCGCGATGTACTGGTTGAACTCAGCCTGCGGAACGAGCTTCACCGAGAAGAGCATCCGGCTGTGGTCGACACCGCAGAGCTCGGCGCAGCGACCGGCGAAGACGCCCGTGCGGTTGAGCGTCGTGATCTGGAACTTGCGGCCCGGGTTGTCCTCGGGGATGCCGGGGATGACGTCGCGCTTGAACAGGAACTCCGGCACCCAGAAGGAGTGGATGACGTCGTCGGTCGAAAGGTCGAACTCGACCTTCGTGTTCACCGGCAGGACGAGCTGGGGGCCCTGGTTGTAGTCGCTCACGGGCACGCCCGCGACCGGGGCCAGCGTCTGGCCGTTGACCGTCGTGGTGAAGCGCCAGCTCCACTGGTACGCCTCGACGCTCACCTTGACCGGCGCGTCGCCGTCGACCCTGGTGAGGGTCTCGCTGTCGCGGGCGGTGAAGAAGAAGAACACCGACACCATGACGAGCGGGATCAGGGTGTAGAGCATCTCGATCGGCAGGTTGTAACGAACCTGCGGCGGAAGCTCGGCGCTGGACTTGCGCTTGCGGTGGAAGATCGCCGCCCACAAGATCAGGACGATGACGACGGCGCCCGTGGCGAGTGCGGCGATCCAGGCCCCGTTCCACAGGCTCTGGACCACGCCGCCCTCCTGCGTGACGTGATCAGGAAGAAGGCCGCGAGACCAATCGGCCTCGGGGACGTCATTAGCACACGCCGTAGCAGTGGCCAGCAGCAACGCCAGAGCGGCGGCGCGTGGCACCCTGCGCCGGGCCAACGAACGCCGCGTCGTACGGCGAGTCGGACTCACGGATCGCCTACCCCACAGATGAAGCCCAAGAGTCTCTCCCTTGGGCGCTCGTATTTCCAAATGCACAGCTGAATGCAGACACATTAGCGTGCAGGTGCCTTGCCCTCCCGCGCGACCCCTCGATGGCCCCGCAAGTGGGACGATGAGTCCGTGGCGTATTTCGACGCGGCTTCCAGCGAGCCGCTCCACCCTCAGGCGCGCGAGGCGCTGCTGGCGGCGATCGACGTCGGCTGGGCCGACCCCGCGAGACTGTACGGCCAGGCCCGCCGCGCACACCTGCTGCTTGAGCAGGCCCGCACGGAGGTGGCCGAGGCGCTCGGCGCTCGGCCCGACGAGGTGTCGTTCACCTCTTCGGGCACGCAGGCCGTGCATCTCGGCGTGCTCGGCACCCTACACGGCAGGAGAAGGGCCGGGCGCCATCTGGTGACCGGCGCGGTGGAGCACTCCAGCGTGCTGCACGCCGGCGGGGTGCACGAACGCGAGGGCGGCACGGTCGAGACCGTGGGCGTGGGCCTGACCGGCCGGGTCGACCTCGACCGGTTCGCCGAGGCGGTGGCACGTCCCGGCACGGCGCTGGCCTGCCTGCAGACGGCCAACCACGAGGTCGGCACGCTGCAGCCGGTGACCGAGGCCGCCGCGGCCTGCCGGGCCAACGGCGTCCCGCTGCTGGTCGACGCGGCTCAGACGGCCGGCCGGATGCCGATCCCGTCCGGCTGGTCGGTGCTGACCGCCAGCGCCCACAAGTGGGGCGGGCCGGCCGGGGTGGGGGTGCTCGTCGTGCGCAAGGGCACCCGGTTCCGCTCGTTCCTGCCGGAGGACGAACGCGAGCGGCGGCGGGTGCCGGGCTTCGAGAACGTGCCGGGCATCGTCGCCGCGGCGGCGGCCCTGCGCGCGATGGCCGCGGAGGCCGCGCAGGAGCAGGCCAGGCTGTCGGAGCTGGTCGCGAAGATCCGCGAGTCGGTGCCGAAGGTGGTGCCCGACGTGGAGGTGATCGGCGACCCGGTCGAACGGGCCCCGCACATCGTGACCTTCTCGTGTCTGTACGTCGACGGCGAGGCCCTGCTCACCGAACTGGACAAAGCGGGATTCGCGGTATCGTCCGGGAGTTCCTGCACGGCTAGTACGCTTCGTCCATCGCACGTTCTGGAAGCGATGGGCGTGCTGACGCATGGGAATGTGCGGGTGTCGCTGCCCAGGGGCACCTCCGCGGCGGAGGTCGACCGGTTCCTCGCCGTGCTGCCCGACCTGGTGCGCCGCATCCGCCAGGACGCAGGAGTCGCATGACCGAGGTGACCGAGCCGGCTCTGACGATCGACGCGCTCGGGAAGAAGTGCCCGATCCCGATCATCATGCTGGCCGAACAGATCAACTACGTGCCGCTGAACGCCGTGGTGGCCGTGCTGGCCGACGATCCGGCGGCCTACACGGACGTGCCGGCGTGGTGCCGGCTGAAGTCGCACCGCCACGTCGGCTCGTACGAGCTGCCCGAGGGGGGCTGGGCGATCCACGTCAGGCGCAACTACTGAATGGCGCCGCGCGCCGCGGGTAGCTGGCGGACAGACGCCGTCCCGCCCGCGAGCCGGGCGGGACGGCCCCCGCTCAGGGGTGGTAGCAGCGCACGTGCTCGGCGACCTCGGCCGTCGCGTCGGGGCCGTAGGCCGAGCTGAACCGCTCCAGGAAGACCTTCTGGCCGAGCTCGTACTCCTGGCCGCCGACGCGTTCCAGCACGTGGGTGGCGGTGAGGTTGCCCAGCTGGCCGCAGCGCTCCAGCGGCAGGCCCCAGGCCAGGCCCGACATGAAGCCGGCGCGGAAGGCGTCGCCGACGCCCGTGGGGTCGGCCTTGCCACGCTCGGGCGCGGGGGCGACGTGGATGGACGGCTCGCCCTTGCGGTCGATGACGGCGCCCTTGGGGCCGAGCGTGGTGATCCGGACGCCGACGCGGTCGAGGATCTCCTCGTCGGACCAGCCGGTCTTCTGCTCGATGAGCCCCTTCTCGTAGTCGTTGGAGAACAGGTAGGCGGCGCCGTCGACGAGCTGGCGGATCTGGTCGTCCTCCATGCGCGCGAGCTGCTGGGAGATGTCGGCGGCGAACGGGATGCCGCGCTGGCGGCACTCGTCGGTGTGGCGCAGCATCGCGTCGGGGTCGTTGGGGCTGATCAGCACCAGGTCGAGGCCGCCCACGCGGTCGGCCACGGGCCGCAGCTCGATGAGGCGCGCCTCCGCCATGGCCCCGGTGTAGAACGAGGCGATCTGGTTATGGTGCTGGTCGGTGGTGCACAGGAAGCGCGCGGTGTGCTGGGTCTCCGAGATGTGCACGGACTCGCAGTCGACGCCGTGGCGCTCCAGCCAGGAGCGGTAGTCGGCGAAGTCGTTGCCCACGGCGCCCACGAGGACCGGGTTGAGGCCGAGGCAGGCCATGCCGAACGCGATGTTCGCGGCGCATCCGCCCCGACGGATCTGGAGGTCATCGACCAGGAACGACAGGGACACCCGGTCGAGCTGCTCGGCGATGAGCTGGTCACCGAAGCTTCCCGGGAAGGTCATCAGGTGGTCTGTCGCGATGGAGCCTGTTACGGCGATGCGCACGGGATTCTTCTTCCTCGTTGTCAGCAGGCCAATGAGCCCCACGAGAATACGCGAAGGTCCCGCGCGCACAAAGGCGAGCGGGACCTGCCGGCAACCGGCGACCCGTACTAGTTGAACGAGTCACCACAGGCGCACGAGCCCGTGGCGTTGGGGTTGTCGATGGTGAAGCCCTGCTTCTCGATGGTGTCGACGAAGTCGATGGAAGCGCCCATCAGGTAGGGAGCGCTCATCCGGTCGGTGACCACGTTGACGCCGCCGAACTCGGACACCACGTCGCCGTCCATCGAACGGTCGTCGAAGAAGAGCTGGTAGCGCAGGCCGGAGCAGCCTCCCGGCTGCACGGCGACCCTCAGCTGGAGACCTTCCTCGCCCTGCTGCTCCAGCAGGCTCTTGACCTTCGCGGCGGCCGCTTCGGTCAGGATCAGGCCCTGCGTCGTGGTCTCGCTGCTCTCAACCGTCATCTGCTGACTCCCTAACCAGGCTGTCTGTTTTTCGACGTCCTACAGATGACGCTACCAACACCGGGCCGATGCCACACATTCCCGGGGTGGCCGACCGCCGGAATAACCAGATTCGTCCGTGTGTCATCATGAGTATCGTCACAACGACGATAAGGGGGTATGGCCATGGCCACCCAGACTGGGCTGCCGCTCTTCGTCCTCGGCAGGGACGCCGATCCGCACAGCGAGAAGGGGGTCGAGTGTCCCGGCGAGCTGCCGCCCGCCTCCGACCCCGGCCTGGTGGAACGCGCCCGCAAGGCCAAGGAGGCGCTCGGCGAGCGGCTGTTCGTGCTCGGCCACCACTACCAGCGCGACGAGGTCATCCAGTTCGCCGACGTGACGGGCGACTCCTTCAAGCTCGCCCAGCAGGCCGCCGCGCGGCCCGACGCGGAGTTCATCGTCTTCTGCGGCGTGCACTTCATGGCCGAGTCGGCCGACATCCTCACCACGGACGTCCAGAAGGTAATTCTTCCGGACATGGCGGCTGGGTGCTCGATGGCGGACATGGCCACGTTCGACCAGGTCGAGGAGTGCTGGGAGGCCCTGGAGGACGCCGGGCTCGCCGACCAGGTGATCCCTGTCACGTACATGAACTCCAGCGCCGACATCAAGGCGTTCTGCGGCCGCAACGGCGGCGCGGTGTGCACCTCCTCCAACGCCCGCCGGGCCCTCGACTGGGCGTTCCAGCAGGGCGAGAAGGTGCTGTTCCTGCCCGACCAGCACCTGGGCCGCAACACGGCGGTGCTGGAGATGGGCATGTCGCTGGACGACTGCGTGGTGTGGAACCCGCACCGCCCCAACGGCGGCCTCACCCAGGAGCAGCTGGAGCGGGCGCGGATGATCCTGTGGAAGGGCCACTGCTCGGTGCACGGCCGCTTCACCGCCGAGTCGGTGGACGACGTGCGCGCACGCATCCCCGGCGTGAACGTGCTCGTGCACCCCGAGTGCCGGCACGAGGTCGTGCTGAAGGCCGACCACATCGGCTCGACCGAGCACATCATCAAGACCCTGCAGGCCGCACCGGCGGGGTCGAGCTGGGCGATCGGCACGGAGCTGAACCTCGTCAAGCGGCTGGCCCAGACCTTCCCCGACAAGAACATCTCGTTCCTGGACCGGACGGTCTGCTACTGCTCGACGATGAACCGGATCGACCTGCCGCACCTGGTGTGGGCGCTGGAGTCGCTCGTGCTCGGCGAGGTCGTCAACCAGATCACCGTCGACGACGACACCACTCACTGGGCCAAGGTCGCCCTCGACCGCATGCTCGCCCTTCCGTAATCCGGACTCCGGGGTTTCAGGGCTCCGGGGCTTCAGGGCTCCGGGACTCCGGGGCTTCAGGGCTCCGGGGCTCCGGGGCTCCGGGGCTTCAGGCGAAGTCGTAGCCGACGCGGACGCGGACGCCGAGGAGCTCGCGGCCGGGGCTGACGGTGGCGGCGCTCTCGGCCATCTGCGCGGACATGCCCATGGGCCGGGGCGGGCCCAGCCCCGGCTCCTCGGTCACCGACACCACCCGGCCGAGCGGGCGGCCGGCCAGCCCGGCGTACTGGGCGGCCTTGGCGGCGGCGTCCCTGAAAGCGCGCGTCCTGGCCTCGGCCAGCGCCGCCGCCGGGTCGGACAGCTCGAAGGCCAGGCCGTTGAGCCTGGCCTCCTCCCCCACCCCGGCCACGGCGTCGATGACGCGGTCGGCCAGGCCGAGGTCGCGGACGACGACCTCGACGCCCCGCACCGCCCGATACGCGGCCACCTTGGGGTACGCCTCGTACTCGGGGCCGAGGGAGAGCTCCATCGTGCGGAGGTCCTCCGGCGCGATCCCGGCCCCGGCCAGAGCCTCCGCCAGGCGAGCCGCGGCGGCCCGCGCGGCGGCGAACGCGGCCGCGGCCGAGGCCCGGCGCACCTCGACGCCCGCGTGCAGCCGCAGGATGTCGGGCGCGGCCAGGACCGCGCCCTCGCCGGTCACGGTGATGTCCACGGGGCCGCCCCCTTCGCACGGGTTCCGCCCCGATCCTAGGCCGCGCCGTCAGCGGGCGGCGACCGCCTCGACGATGACGTCCGGGTCGCGGAGCGGGACGGGGCGGCCGGCGGCGGGCAGGCGGACGAGCGCTGCGCCGAGGTCGCCGGGGAGCCGCTCACGGCAGCCGTCCCGCTCGTACGCGTCGATCACGGTCACCGGCACCGGCGGGAACGGCTTGTCCGCGCGCAGCCGGAGCAGGTCGGCGGCCATGTCGCGGCGGGCCAGCCACTCCCCCGCCACCGCCGCGGGAACCTTGCCCATGCGGTAGACGCCCGACGGGTCGGGCAGGCCGGTGAGCAGCCGGTGCGCGGCCGGCCCGGTCAGACGGGCCAGCGCGGCGGCTCCCCAGGTGCCGCCCAGCGCGGGCAGCCACCTGGCGGCGGACCTGGCGGCCGGCAGCGGCCGGCGCCCGCCGGGGCAGGCCGGTTCGACCAGGACGAGCTTGGCCAGGCACAGCGGATGCAGCCGGGCGAACGCCTCGGCGTGCCAGCAGGCCACTCCGTGGGCGACGACGATCACCTGCTCCGGGTGGTCGGGTGAGAGCGCGGCCAGGCGGGCGACCTCGGCGTACAGGCTGGGCGGGGCGGGAGAGCGAGGGCTGAGGCCGAGGCCGGGGCGGTCGAAGCGGATGACGCGATGGCCGGCGGCGAGCGCCACGGCGACCGCGTCCCAGTGGAACCAGGCGGCCCCGGGGCCGGTCGTGATCAGCACCGTGGGGCCGGTGCCCTCCTCGACGACGTGGGGGCGGCCGTAGCCGATCGTGGGGTCGGGGGCCTGGCCCCGGGCGCCGCCCACGCCGCCCGCCCGGCCGGGCGCGACCCTCAGCGGCGCCTGCTCCTCCTCGTCGCCGTCGACGACGAGCAGCCGCATGGCGACGTACACCAGCCAGACGGCGATCAGCGTGAGCTGGGCGCGGTGCGCGAGGCCCACGCCGTGGCCGGCGGCCAGGCCGGCCCCGGTGAGCGCCGTGGCGGCCAGGGTCAACAGGGTGAACAGCCACGACGACCACGAACGCCAGCACGCGCTGAGCACGGCCATGGCCGCCAGCACGGCGCCGGTGGACAGCACGCCCGCCAGCAGGTGGGCCCGGTGGGCCAGAGACGTCGCCGTACGCCCGCAGAGGGTGTCGCTGAGCGCGGCGCAGTCGAGCGGGAACAGCCCGCCCGCGAAGGTCAGCAGCCCGAACGCGGCCAGCGCCAGCCAGCCCGGCCACTCGCGCGCCATCCTCGGCGCCGCCGGCACCATCGGCGCCCTCGGCACCAGGGCCACGCCGAACGCGCAGGCCAGCCCCGACAGCGCCTCGCACACCCGGAACAACCGCGTCCATGGCTGGTCGCGGGCGCCGAGCTCGCTGACGTAGCCGTTGGTCCTGTCCACCAGAGGGGTGGTGAACTGGCCGGTGACCCAGGCGCTGCCCAGCACGGCGGCCACGATGAGCGCGCACGCCGCGAACACGTACAACCTTCGCTCCACGTGATCATTAGATCACCCTGCGTACACATCGGTGCAAAGCACCCCCAGGTCACAGGCCGGGGGCGCCCCAGACCGGGAACCAGCGGCTCAGGTCGCTCTCCAGCGGCAGCTCGCCCTCCAGGGCGCCTCTGGCCTGGAGTTCGAGCGCGTTGTCGCGCCGCTGGCCGCTCTGCGGCGCGAAGGGGTAGAAGGTGCCGCGTTTGTACAGGTAGACGACGGCCAGCCGCCTGCCGTCAGAGGCGGCGAAGGACACCAGGGAGCACAGCAGCGAGGGCCCGAACCCGGCGTCCTCCAGCGAGGAGTTGACCGCGTGCAACTCGGTGACGAGGTCGCTCACCGCGTCGGCGGAGCGGCGTACGAGCAGCCAGGTGTAGCCGTAGCCGTCGTGGGACTCCTCGACGCGCTCGCCCAGCAGCGCTTTGACGTCGCGTTCGAGGGTGGCGAACGCGGCGCCCTCGGCGGCGCGGAAGGCCACAGAGCCGAGGCCGGTGGGGACGAGACCGGTCGCGGCCTGCAGCGTCACGGCCGCCGACGGCAGCGCGAACAGCGCGTCGAGGTCGGGTCTGACCGGCTTCGACCGGCCGAGCAGCGCGTCGAGCCACCGCATGCCGGCTCAGCCCCTTCCGAGCTGCGCGGAGATGTCCGCCAGCTGCTGCAGGCGCCGCTCCAGCGGCGGGTGGGTGGCGAACAGCGTCGCGAGCGACTGGCCCTTGGCCAGCGCCGGGGCGAAGTAGAAGGCGTTGAACGGCTCGGCCTCGCGCAGGTCGCGGGTCGGGATGCGGGCCATGTCGCCGGTGACCTTGGTCAACGCGCTGGCCAGGGCCGAAGGCCGCTGGGTGAGCAGCGCGCCCGCACGGTCGGCGGCCAGCTCGCGGTAGCGCGACAGAGCGCGGGTGAGCAGGAAGCTGACGGCGTACACGAGGACGGAGACGAGCAGGATGATCGCCCCCACGGGCACCCCGCCCTGGCCGCCGTTACGGCGGCCGGCGAGCCCCGAGTAGAGGGCGAACCGCGTCATGAGCCCGGCCACGATGCCGAGGAACGAGGCGATCGTCATGACGGCGACGTCGCGGTGGGCGACGTGGGACAGCTCGTGGGCGATCACGCCCTCGAGCTCCTGCGGCTCCAGGCGGCGCAGGATGCCGGTCGTGACGCAGACGACGGCGCGCTTCTGGTTACGGCCGGTGGCGAACGCGTTGGGGACGTCGGAATCGGCGATCGCCACCCGCGGCTTCGGCATGTCGGCCAGCGCGCACAGCCGGTCGATGAGGCCGTGCAGCTCGGGGGCCTCCTGCGGCGAGACCTCCCGCCCGTGCATCGCGAACAGCGCGATGCGGTCGGACAGGAAGTACTGCACCAGCAGCAGGCCTCCCGCCAGCACCAGCACGGCCAGCGCCTGAACACCCAGAGCGATCAGGACGCCGACGAAGACGACGTAGAGCAGCCCGAGCAGGAACATCGTCACGACCATGCGGCCGGTCAGGCCGCGGTCGGACGCGAACCGCGCGTTCACCGGGATCAGCCCGGGATGAGGCCCTGGTCGCCCAGCATCTCCCGGACCTCCTCGATCGAGGCGTCCGCGGGGGGAAGGATCAGCTCTGACGGCTCAAGGCTGTCGTCGGGGAGCGCCTTGCCCACGTGGCGCACCTTGTCGAGCAACGCGTGCAGCTTGACGCGGAACGCCTTCTCGTCGCCCGCGTCGATGGCCGCTTCGAGCTCGGTGTCGAGCTCGTTGAGGACCGAGATGTCGTCGGCGGAGATCTCCACCTGACCCTCGCCCATGATGCGTACGATCATGCGCCCTCCCCCGGCTGGCGCAGCTGCTGGGTCTGGCCCGGCTGCTGCGGCTGGGACTGCTGCTGAGGCTGGGCCTGCTGCTGGGGCTGCTGCTGCTGCCCCTGCTCGATCGCCGACTGCGGCGCCGGCCCCTGGCCCAGCTCGGCCTTCATCCTGGCGAGCTCCAGCTCGACGTCCATGCCGCCGCCCATGCGGTCGAGCTCGGCCTGGATGTCGTCGCCGCGGGTGCCGCTGACGTCGTCGAGCGCGCCGCTGGCCAGCAGCTCGTCGATGGCGCCGGCGCGCGCCTGCATCTGCGCCGTCTTGTCCTCGGCGCGCTGGATCGCCAGGCCGACGTCGCCCATCTCCTCGGAGATGCCGGAGAACGCCTCGTTGATGCGCGTCTGCGCCTCGGCGGCGGTGTAGGTGGCCTTGATGGTCTCCTTCTTCGTACGGAAGGAGTCGACCTTGGCCTGCAACCGCTGGGAAGCCGTGGTGAGCTTCTCCTCCTCGGCCTGAAGGTTGTCGTGCTGCACCTTCAGGTCGGCCATCTGCGTCTGCAGGTTGGACCGCCGCTGCAAGGCCTCGCGCGCCAGGTCCTCACGGCCGACCGACAGCGCCTTGCGGCCCTGCTCCTCCAAACGCCGGGACTGATTCTCCAGGCCCGTTATCTGCAGCTCGACCCTCTTGCGGGAGGTGGCGACGTCGGCCACCCCGCGGCGCACCTTCTGCAGCAACTCCAGCTGCCGCTGATAGGAGTAGTCAAGGGTCTCGCGCGGATCCTCCATCTTGTCCAGGGCCTTGTTGGCCTTGGACTTGAAGATCATCGAAAGTCTCTTCATCACGCTCATGCGCGTCGGCCGTCCCCTTCTAGGTCGTGCTGGTGTTCACCCAATGCAGCGCAGCCGCCTTGGGATTACCCTACGCATAACGCACGGGGGCGTCACTAAGTTGCAGTCCAGGTAGGGTTGACGTGTGTTGCGACGCCGTTCCCAAACTTCCGTGGACGACACCCCCGTCCCCGCTGACGATCCTAAGCCCCAGGGTAAAGGTCGCCCCACCCCCAAGCGCAGGGATGCCGAGAGCCGCAGGCGGCAACCGGTCACCGCGCCGAAAGACCGCAAGGAGGCCTACCGCGCGATGCGCGCCAAGCAGGCCGCCGAACGCGAGCGGGCCAGAAAAGGCATGCTCGCCGGTGACGAGCGGTATTTCCCCATCCGCGACAAGGGTCCCGCGCGCAAGTTCGCGCGTGACTGGGTCGACTCACGCCGGCTCCCCAGCCAGTATTTCCTGCCCTTCTCGCTGGTGATCCTGCTGGCGACGTGGATTCCCTGGCCGCTGGAGATCCGGGCACAGGTGCTCAACGTCGTCATCGCGGTCGGCTGGCCGATCATGATGATCGGCGTGCTGTTCACCTCCGTCTACGTGGCGTGGAAGGTGAAGAAGCTGGTGGCCGAGAAGATGCCCGACGAGAGCGTCAGGGGCGTGGGCTTCTACGCGGCGATGCGGGCGCTGCAGATCCGCAAGCTGCGTTTCCCGCCGCCGTCGGTGCTGCCCGGCGGCAAGCCGGTGCCGCCCAAGAAGTGACCGGAATTTTCCGAAATTCCGGCTCTTCTACCGCTCGAACGGAGTCTTCCACCGCAGCATGCCGCGGGTAGCCGGACAGCGCGGCCGACAGGCCGCGGGCTCACGGGGCGGGACGCTCGTCCTGCCCCAGCGGCCAGTCGGGCGGGGGCGCCGGGTCCGAGGACGTCGGGGACGCCAGGGCGAGGGCCAGGGCGATCGCGACGATCGCCGCGATCCCGGCCCAGACGGCCCCCATTCCCGTGCCCAGCCGTGCGCCCAGCCGTGTGCCCGGCCATGCGCGCAGCCATGTCCGGGGCCCGCTCTCCCGGCCCTGAGGCGCCGGCGGTGTCCCCGGCGGTGTCCCCGGCATGCGGGCGCGGCGGCGCAGCCGTACCGCGACCGCGGCCAGGATCGCCGCGGTCAGCGCCAGCCGTACGATCTTCAGCACGCGGCGCACCCTACCCCGAACGAGGGCCCATGCGTCGGCATTAAAGTCTGACGCATGGAATTCCGACACCTCGGTCGCAGTGGTCTCATGGTCAGCGAGATCAGCTACGGCAACTGGCTCACCCACGGTTCTCAGGTCGAGGAGGACGCCGCCAAGCTCTGCGTGCAGGCGGCACTCGACGAGGGCATCACCACCTTCGACACCGCGGACGTCTACGCGGGCACCAAGGCCGAGGAGGTGCTCGGCCGGGCGCTGAAGGGCGTCCGCAGAGAGTCTCTGGAGATCTTCACCAAGGTCTACTGGCCGACCGGCCCCGGCAAGAACGACCGCGGCCTGTCCCGCAAGCACGTCGTCGAGTCGATCCACGGCTCGCTGCGCCGCCTGCAGACCGACTACGTCGACCTCTACCAGGCACACCGCTTCGACTACGAGACCCCGCTCGAGGAGACGCTCAAGACCTTCGACGACCTCGTACGCCAGGGCAAGGTCCTCTACGTCGGCGTCAGCGAGTGGACCGCCGACCAGATCGCCCAGGCGCTGAAGATCGCCGACGAGATGGGCTTCGACCGCATCGTGTCGAACCAGCCCCAGTACTCCATGCTGTGGCGGGTCATCGAGTCGGAGATCGTGCCGCTGAGCGAGAAGGAGGGCGTCAGCCAGCTCGTCTTCTCCCCGATCGCCCAGGGCGTGCTGACCGGCAAGTACGTGCCCGGCCAGCAGCCGCCGGAGGGCTCCAGGGCCACCGACAAGAGCGGCAGCGCCATGATCGCCCGGTTCATGAACGACGACGTGCTGAGCCGCGTGCAGGAGCTGAAGCCCATCGCGGCCGACCTCGGCCTGACCATGGCGCAGCTGGCGGTCGCGTGGGTGCTGCAGAACCCGAACGTCGCCAGCGCCATCGTCGGCGCCACCCGCCCCGAGCAGGTGCGTGACAACGTGAAGGCGGCGGGCGTCAAGCTGGACGCCGACGTGCTGAAGCGGATCGACGACGTGCTCGACTCGGTCGTCGAGCGCGACCCGGCCAAGACGGTCAGCCCCAACCCGCGCGCGTAACTCCGACGCCTGGTACGACAAAAACCCCTTGAGCGCCGCCGGCGGCTCAAGGGGTTTTCCGTTCAACCGGACATCACTCCGGGCGCAATGACAAACCCGCGTATTCGACGCGGTCGTCCTCCAGCAAGGCGACCTGTTCGACACCTGATTCGAGCAGGTCGCGCCAATTTTCGCCGAGCCAGGACTCGGCGTCGGCCTGGCTCGGAAAAACCTCCCGCGGCAAGGGGCGATCCGTTACCTCACCACCATGTGCGTCCTCATAACGCCACCGCCATGTCATGCCATACGCTCCTTTTTCCCGGGTGCGCCGGCGCACCCTTCAGCAGGCACTGGAACCCTACTCCGGAGTGTGCGGGCCGATCGATCTCCGTGCGCGGGTCGCGGGGCCGGGCGGCGGGTTCTGTACGCTCGGCGCGGTGAACGTGCTCCTCACCGGTACGGCCGGCGGATCGGGCTGGCCGGAGCCGGGCTGCCGGTGCGCCTCGTGCGCCGTCCTGCCGCCGGATCACCGCCGGCCCTTCGGGCTGGTCGTGGACGGCATGGTCCGGTTCCCCTTCGACGAGCCGCCCGACGGCTACCGGGCCCGCGCGGGCGGCCTGGGGCTCACCTGCCCCGACGGCTCCCGCCTGCTCTGCCTGCCGCGCGGTGTGCCCGTGCCGCGGGAGGCGCCCGTTCCGTACGACGTCGTGCTGATCGACCTGCTGGATCGGCCTGAGCGCCTGGGTGAGCTGCGGCGGGCCGGCCTGGCCGCCGGTTCGACCCTGGTCGTGGCCGCCTGGCTGGACCACCGGGTCCGGTCGGAGGAGGAGCTGGTCAGGCGGCTGCGGCTGTGGGGGGCGACGGCCGTACCGGACGGGACGGAGCTGGGCGGCTCCTGGCACGTCGCCGACGCCGGGGAGCGACCGCGCCGGGCGCTGCTGCTGGGCGGGTCGCGGTCGGGGAAGTCGGCCGAGGCGGAGCTGCGGCTGGCGGCGGAGCCGTACGTCACCTATGTCGCCACCGGGCCGGACGGCGCGGGCGACGGCGAGTGGGCCGCGCGGGTGCGGGCGCACCGCGAGCGGCGGCCGGCGCACTGGGACACCGCCGAGACCACCGGCCTGGCCGAGGCGATCCGGGCGGCCGGCGCGCCGCTGCTGATCGACGGCCTGGGGACGTGGCTGGCGGCGGTGTTCGACGAGCACGGGGCCTGGGAGGGTGACCGCGCGCCCGTGGCGGCCCGCTGCGACGAGCTCGTGGCAGCGTGGCGGCAGGCGCCGGGGCCGATCGTGGCCGTCTCCGACGAGGTGGGGATGGGGGTGGTGCCCGCGACGGCCAGCGGGAGAGCGTTCAGGGACGCCCTGGGGCGGCTGAACGAGCGCCTGGCGGCCGAATCCGAGTACGTAGCCCTCGTGGTGGCGGGACGCCTCCTGGAGCTCTAGCGGGCCGCTCTGGCGTACCAGCGGCCGTCGAAGCGGTCGACGTTCAGGGGGCGGCCGAAGCATTCGGACAGCAGCGCCGAGGTGAGCACGTCTTCGACCGGGCCCGCGGCGAGCACCCGGGCGTCGCGCATGAGCAGGGCGTGCGTGGTCGTGGCCGGCACCTCCTCCAGGTGGTGGGTCACCGTCACGGTGGTGAGCACGGGCCGGATGGTGGCCAGGTCCTCCACCGCGGCGATGAGGTCCTCCCTGGCCGGCAGGTCGAGCCCCGCGAACGGCTCGTCGAGCAGCAGCACCGCCGGGTCGCCCATGAGCGCCCTGGCCACCCGGATCCTGGCCCGCTCACCCTGCGAGCAGACGCGGAACGGCCGGTCGGCCAGGTCCTTGCAGCCCAGGTCGGCGAGGAGCCGGTGGGCCCGCTCGCGTTCGGTGTCGCCGTACTTGTCCCACAGCGGGACGCTCGTGCCCGTGTGGCCGGTGAGCACGACGGTGTGCGCGGTCGCGCCCTCCTCCTCCATGAGCTCCTCGTCGACCAGCCGCTGGCTGGCCGCGACCAGGCCGATGTGGCGGCGCAGCTCCCGCAGGTCGACCCGGCCGAGCCGGTGCCCGAGCACCTTGACCGCGCCCTCGCTGGGATGGCGTACGCCGCCGGCCAGCGAGAGCAGCGTCGTCTTGCCCGCGCCGTTGGGGCCGAGGATCACCCAATGATCGCCGTAGTCCACCCGCCAGTCGACACCGGCCAGCAACGACTTGCCGACGACCCGGACGCCCACGCCTTCCAGTTCAACCACGTGCATCCCGACACCATAACGGCCCCCTAGGATCGCCCGTTATGCGACTGATGGACGGGCCGCGGTTCGCCGTGGGCACCCTCACCGTCTTCCCCGTGCGTGTGGAACGGGTGGATCGGGGGGTGGCGGGGTCCGCGATGTCGCTGGCCCCGGGCGTGGGGCTGGTGCTCGGCGCGGTCGCCGGGCTGCCGCTGCTGCTGCCCGGCCCGCCGTTACTGGGGGCGGCGCTGGCGCTCGGTCTGCTCGCCCTGCTGACGCGGGGGCTGCACCTCGACGGGCTGGCGGATCTCGCGGACGGGCTGGGCAGCGGCAAGCCGTCCGGCCAGGCGCTCGACATCATGAAAAAGTCGGACATCGGGCCGTTCGGCGTGATGACGCTGGTGTTCACGCTGCTCGTCCAGGCCGTCAGCCTGGCGGAGGCGGGGTTCGCGGCGCTGGTGACGGCGTGCGTGGCCGGGCGGCTGGCGCTGACGTGGGCCTGCCGGGCGGGCGTCCCCGCCGCCCGCCCCGACGGGCTCGGCGCGATGGTCGCCGGAACGGTACGCCGCCCGGCCGTCTGGCTCGTCACCGTGGCCGCCCTCTGCGCGGTCGCCGCGCTGGGTCCCGTGATCACCGCGGCCGCCGGGCCGGGCGGCTGGATCGCGGACGCCCGCGCCTGGCTGACCGGCGCCGACCCGCGCGACACGGCGAGCGAGCTGTCCCCCGGCCTGGTATATGAGCACGATCTTGCCGAGTGGCACGGCATGGCGTCGGAGCCCCCCGTCGAGTGGGGCCCCATGCTTCTGCCCGCGGGGTCCGGGCCCGGCCCCGGTCTGCTCGGCTCCGCGTGGGCGCTGGTGGTGCCGCCGGTCGCGCTGCTCGCCGGCCTGACCGCCGCCCTGCTGCTCCTGCGGCGCGCCAGGCGGCGGCTCGGCGGGATCACCGGTGACGTGCTGGGCGCGCTCGTGGAGACCGCGACGGCCACGGCCCTCGCGGTCTACGCGATCCTCTGCTGAGGCGCCCGGCTGAGGTCCCGTGCTCGGGTCCTGTGCTCGGGTCCTGTGCTCGGGTCCTGTGCTCGGGTCCTGTGCTCGGGTCCTGTGCTCGGGTCCTGTGCTCGGGTCCTGTGCTCGGGTCCTGGCTCAGGTTTCCGTCACGCGACCGGCTCGGGGGACGGCTGCGGGGGGCGTACCGACACGAAACGCAGCAGGACGGCGGCCAGGACGGCGAGCAGGACCCAGCCCACCAGGCCCGTGATGCCGGTCAGGACCTCGTTCGGCGGCTCGGCGGCGTCGCCGAGCAGCAGGCCGAGCGGCGCGATCGCGTTCAGCGAGCCGTGCGCGACCACCGCCGGCCACACGCTGCCCGTGCGCAGCCGCAGCCAGCCGACCACCACGCCGGCCAGCACGCAGAAACCCATGAAGAACAGCGCCGCCCAGGAACCGAGGCGCGGGTAGTTGTAGCCGAGCAGGGTGAGCGGGGCGTGCCAGAGGCCCCACACGGCCCCGGAGAGCAGCAGGCCGGTGAGCACGCCGTTGCCGTCGACCAGCCGGGGCAGCAGCCAGCCGCGCCAGCCCCACTCCTCGCCCAGGGCCGGGATCGCGTTCAGGACCGGGCCGGCCACGACCGCCAGCACGACCTGGACGACCGCCACGGCGCCCAGCTCGGCCGGGACGTCCATGCCGCGCGCCTCCAGCGAGGCCCGCAGCAGGCTGAGCCCGTCGAGGTCGAGCGAGGCCACCCCGGTCGCGGCCCCGAGCCCGATGGACAGGAACACCAGCAGCGGAACGCCGAGCCAGGCGGCCAGCACGAGCAGGCCGGTACGCCTCCTGTCGGGCCCTAGCGTGAGCCCGGTCTCCCGTGCCCACGAGCGGGCCGGGGTGCGGGTGAGCGCCCAGACGCCGAGCACGCCCGCCGTGGGCGTGAACATCATCAGCGTGGCCAGCACGCCGGTCAGCGGCGAGGCGAGGCCGCCGCCGAACCACAGGGGCAGCGCCACCGCCCAGGACAGCCCGAAGGCCAGGACGATGAAGACGGGCAGAGGTCTTTTCATGGGTTCACCCGCTCAGCGATGAGGGCGTTGATGAGGGAAGCTCCGTGCTCGGCGTCGTCCACGCTGATGGCGAGCCGACCGCCGGAACGGTGGCGGAGGACGAGGCACTCGCCGCCGCGCAGCATGATGGTCGCGCTCCCGGGCACTCCGCGGAAGCCCCAACCTCCGACCTGACCCGGGTGCAGCGGCTCCGACCAGGCTGAATCGATCTTCGAGAGCGGGATCGTGCGCCTCGGCCAGCCCAGCGGGCCGAACCCGATGACGACCCGCTCGCCCCCGACCCTGACGGTGAGCGACATGGTGGCCAGCGAGACGACGAGCACGATGACGCTCACGGGCAGGAGCGGGGTCAGGACCCCGCCGGACCCCGGGCCCGTGACGGTCAGCATGACCGCCGCGATGGTCACGGCCAGGGAGCCCACGCCGGCCACGACGGGCCACGGGTTGGTGACGTGGCCGATCCAGACCGTCCGCCGGCCGGGTTCGAGCCGCAGGCGGGGCGGCGCCTGGCTGCCGGGGGACGGCTCGTCCGGCTCGCCCCTGCCCAGGTAGCCGCAGACCGCCCCGGCGACGACCGCGGAGCCCAGCGCGGCGGCGATGTGCCAGCCGGGCAGCAGCGCCGAGCGCCAGTCCGGCACGTCGAGGTTGGCCGCCAGCGTCGAGGCGTTCGTGCCGAGCAGGAGCACTCCCATCCCGAACAGCACGCCCCACCAGCAGGCGCGGTACATGCGCATGATCCGGCCGCGCCCGTACGCGGCGACCGCCACGAGGATCCCCCCGGTCACCGCCCAGATCAGCACGGAGGTCAGCGCGTGCCCGGTCAGTGAGGCGGCGGAGTCGGGAAGGCCGGAGACCCCCCAATGCGTGGCGATCGGTTCGGGCAGCCGGTCGCGCACCGCGAAGGGCGACAGCAGCAGCACCGCGCCCACGAGCAGGCCCCAGCCCACGGCTATGACACGGGGTTTCACGGGAGTTCCTCCAGGATCGAGACGAGGTCGTCACGGCCGTAGCCGTACCTTCTGGCCTCCTCCAGCAGCTCGCGCGTCCGCTGGACGAGCAGGGCGCGGCCGTCGGCCCGCCCCGCCACGCTGACGCCCCGGCCTCTCCTGAACTCCAGCAACCCCTCGTCGCGCAGGTCGCGCAGCGCGCGCAGGACGGTGTTGGGGTTGATGCCCAGGGCGCCCGCGAGGTCGCGGGCCGGCGGCAGGCGGTCGCCCGGCCGGTAGGAGCCCTCGCCGATGGCGCGGCGGATCGCCCCCGCCACCTGCTCGTGCAGGGGCCGGGCGTCGTTGAGATCGAGCGTCAGCAACATGGTGCTAATGAACCTAGCATCATCGTTCACACGATGACGATTCGTGGGATGAGCCCCTGTTTGTGGGTACGCAGAAACCCTGGATAGCATCGGTTTACGTGACCACTGTGCGGCTGAACTCAGCAGATCCCGTCTCTGTCGACACCGACGCCCTGATCGTCGGTTTCACCTCCGGGCCCGACGGTCCTGCCCCTGCCACGGGAGCCGAGTCCCTGGAGTCCGCCTTCGGCGGCAAGCTCGCCGCCTCCCTCGGCGCCGTCGCGTTCACCGGCAAGGCGGGTGAGCTGGCCAAGCTGCCGACGTTCGGCGCCATCGCCGCCCCGCTGCTCGTCGCCGTCGGTCTGGGCGACTCGCCCGACCCCGAGGGCCTGCGCCGGGCCGCCGGCGCCGCCGTGCGCTCTCTCGCCGGCACCGCCCGCGCCGCGCTCGCGCTGCCCGCCGCCACCCCCGAGGAGGCCGAGGCCGTCGCGCTCGGCGGTCTGCTGGGCGCCTACTCCTTCGCCCGCTACCGGACGAACGGCGAGCAGAAGGCGCCGGTCGGCGAGCTCACCGTGGTCTCCGGCCAGCCGGCCGGCGTGGCCGAGCGGGCGGGTGTGCTGGCCGAGTCGGTCGCCCTCGTGCGCGACCTGGTCAACACGCCTCCGTCCGACCTGTGGCCGGCGAAGTTCGCCGAGATCGCCGAGCAGGCCGGCGCGCAGGCCGGGCTGACCGTCGAGGTCCTCGACGAGAAGCAGCTCAAGGACGGCGGCTACGGCGGCCTCATCGGCGTCGGCCAGGGCTCGGCCAACCCGCCGCGCCTGGTCCGCGTCTCCTACAGCCACCCCGAGGCCGGCAAGACGCTCGCGTTCGTCGGCAAGGGCATCACGTTCGACTCGGGCGGCCTGTCCCTCAAGCCGTCGGCCTCGATGGACTGGATGAAGTCCGACATGGGCGGCGCGGCGGCCGTGCTCGGCGCGGTGGTCGGCATCGCGAGGCTGGGCCTGCCGGTCAACGCCGTCGGTTACCTCTGCCTGGCGGAGAACCTGCCGAGCGGCACGGCGCAGCGCCCGTCCGACGTGATCCACAGCTACAGCGGCAAGACCGTCGAGGTGCTCGACACCGACGCCGAGGGCCGCCTGGTGCTCATGGACGGCATCGCCCGCGCCGCCGAGGACGGCCCCGACCTCATCGTCGACATCGCCACCCTCACCGGAGCGCAGATCGTCTCGCTCGGCTGGCGCACCGCCGGCGTCATGGCCAACGACGACGCCGTCAGGGAGCTCGTCGTCGAGGCCGCCCAGGCCGCGGGCGAGGGCGCGTGGGGCATGCCGCTGCCCGAGGAGCTGCGCAAGGGCCTCGACTCACCGATCGCCGACCTCGCCAACCTGCACCCCGAGCGCTGGGGCGGCATGCTGACCGCGGGCATCTTCCTGAAGGAGTTCGTGCCCGACGGGGTGCGCTGGGCCCACATCGACATGGCCGGCCCCGCCTTCAACAAGGGCGAGCCGTACGGGTACATCCCGAAGGGCGGCACCGGCGCCTTCACGCGCACCCTCATCGGACTGGCCGAGCGGCACGCGAGCCTGTGAAACAAATGAAAAGATGACGGCACACGAACACCCCGACAAGGAGCCTTCCCGTGGCCTATGACATCGTCGTCCTGGGGGGCGGCAGCGGCGGATACGCCTGTGCGCTTCGGGCGGCAGAGCTGGGCAAGTCGGTCGCCCTGATCGAGAAGGACAAGATCGGCGGCACCTGCCTGCACCGTGGATGCATCCCCACGAAGGCCCTGCTGCACTCCGCCGAGGTCGCCGACGAGACGCGCGAGAGCGCCTCCTTCGGCGTGAAGGCGAGCTTCGAGGGCATCGACGTCCAGGGCGTCCACGCCTTCAAGGACAAGATCGTCAGTCGGGCCTGGAAGGGCGTGCAGGGCCTGCTGAAGGCCGCGGGCGTGACGATCGTCGAGGGCGAGGGCCGCCTGGCCGGCGCCAACCGGATCCAGGTCGGCTCCGAGGTCTACGAAGGCCGCAACATCGTCCTGGCCACGGGCTCGGCGCCCAAGACGCTGCCCGGCCTCGAGATCGACGGCGAGCGGGTCATCACCAGCGAGCACACCCTCAAGATGGACCGCGTGCCCAGCTCGGTGATCGTGCTGGGCGGCGGCGTCATCGGCGTCGAGCTGGCCAGCGTCTACCGCTCGTTCGGCGCCGAGGTGACCATCGTCGAGGCGCTGCCGCACCTGCTGCCGACCGAGGAGGAGTCCAGCTCCAAGCTGCTCGAGCGGGCCTTCCGCCGCCGCGGCATCAAGTACGAGCTGGGCGTCTTCTTCGACGGCGCCAAGACCACCGAGACCGGCGTCGTCGTCACCCTGGCCAACGGCAAGACCCTCGACGCCGAGCTCCTGCTCGTGGCCGTCGGCCGCGGTGCCGTCTCCTCGGGCATGGGCTTCGAGGAGCAGGGCATCGCCATCGAGCGCGGCGCCGTCGTGGTCGACGAGCACTGCCGCACGTCCGTGCCCGGCGTCTACGCCATCGGCGACCTGATCCCGACGCTGCAGCTCGCGCACGCGGGGTTCGCCGAGGGCATCATGGTGGCCGAGCACATCGCCGGTCTCAACCCGCCGCCCATCGACTACGCGGGCGTGCCGCGCATCACCTACTCAGACCCCGAGGTGGCCTCCGTCGGCATCACCTCGGCGCAGGCGGCCGAGCGCGGCATCGAGATCGTCGAACAGGTCTACGATCTCGCGGGAAACCCCAAGAGCCAGATCCTCGGCACCTCGGGCGCCGTGAAGGTCATCGCCCAGAAGGACGGCCCCGTCGTCGGCGTCCACATGGTGGGCCGGCGCATCGGCGAGCTCGTCACCGAGGGGCAGCTCATCTACAACTGGGAGGCCCTGCCCGCGGAGGTCGCCCAGCTCATCCACGCACACCCGACCCAGTCCGAGGCCGTCGGTGAGGCGATGCTGGCCCTGGCCGGCAAGCCGCTGCACGTACACAACTAGTCCAGCCCTCGAGATCAGAACGCGAGAGAAGAATAACGATGCCGGTCTCCGTACAGATGCCCCAGCTCGGCGAGAGCGTGACCGAGGGCACGGTAACCCGTTGGCTGAAGAAGGAGGGCGAGCGCGTCGAGGCCGACGAGCCGCTCCTCGAGGTCTCGACCGACAAGGTCGACACCGAGATCCCGTCGCCGTCCGCGGGTGTCCTCACCAAGATCGTGGTGGCCGAGGACGAGACCGTCGAGGTCGGCGCCGAGCTCGCCATCATCGACGAGAACGCCCAGCCGGGCGCCGCCGCCCCGGCGCCGGAGGCTCCCGCGCCGGCCGCCCAGCCGGAGCCCGCCCCCGAGCCCGCTCCGGCTCCTGAGCCCGAGCCCGCCCCGGCCCCTCCGGCCTCCTCGATCCCGCAGCCGGCCCCGCCGCAGCCCGCTCCTGCTCCCGCTCCGGCCCCCGCGCCTGCGCCCGCTCCGGCGCCCGCTCCGGCGCCGCAGGCCGCTCCCCCGGCTCAGCCGGCGGCTCCCGCGCCCGCGCCGTCCGGGGGTGAGAGCCCGTACGTGACGCCGCTGGTGCGCAAGCTCGCCAACGAGCACGGCGTCGACCTCGAGGCCATCACCGGCACCGGCGTCGGCGGCCGGATCCGCAAGCAGGACGTCCTGGAGGCCGCCAAGGCTCAGCGCGAGCAGGCCGTGCAGGCCGCGCCGGCGCCCGCCGCCGCCCCGGCCCCCGCGGCTCAGGCTCCCGCCGCCCAGGCCCCGGCCGCCGCGGCTCCGGAGCCGGTCGAGGTCGACACGACGCTGCGCGGCCGTACGGAGAAGATGTCGCGCCTGCGTCAGACCATCGCCAAGCGCATGGTCGAGTCGCTGCAGACGGCGGCCCAGCTCACGACGGTCGTCGAGGTCGACGTGACGAAGATCGCGCGGCTGCGGGCGCGTTCGAAGGACGACTTCTTCCGCCGCGAGGGCGTGAAGCTGACCTTCACCCCGTTCTTCGCGATGGCCACGGTCGAGGCGCTCAAGCAGCACCCGAAGCTCAACGCCACGATCAACAACGAGACCAACGAGGTCACCTACTTCGACGTCGAGAACCTCGGCATCGCGGTCGACACCGAGCGCGGCCTGCTCGCGGCGGTCGTCAAGAACGCCGGTGACCTCAACCTCGCCGGTCTCGCCCGCAAGATCAACGACCTCGCCGAGCGCACCCGCAACAACCAGGTGAAGCCCGACGAGATCACCGGCGGCACGTTCACGCTGACCAACACCGGCAGCCGCGGCGCGCTGTTCGACACGCCGATCCTCAACCAGCCGCAGGTCGGCATGCTCGGCACCGGCGCCGTCGTGAAGCGGCCCGTGGTGGTCGACACGCCGGAGGGCGAGGTCATCGCGGTGCGGTCGATGGTCTACCTGGCGCTGACCTACGACCACCGCCTGGTCGACGGCGCGGACGCGGCCCGCTTCCTCACCACGGTGAAGCGCCGCCTGGAGGAGGGCCGCTTCGAGGCTCAGCTCGGGCTCGCGTAACACATTCCCACCCGGCGCCCGAGAGCGCCGGCCGGCCGGGCGGTCCCTGTCCCCAGGGGCCGCCCGGCCTTTTTCGTGCCCGCCCGGTGATCGGCGCGGGCCGGGGCGGCGGCGTACGGTTGGGGCATGGCGATCGTCGTGACCGGGGCGTCGGGGTTGCTGGGGTCGGCGCTGGTGGAGGCGCTGCGGGAGCGGGGGCGGGAGGTAGTGAGACTCGTCCGCCGTGAGCCGCGCGCCGCCGACGAGGCGTTCTGGCAGCCGTACGAGCAGGTCGTGGACGTGTCGGCGCTGGAGGGCGCCGAGGCCGTCGTGCATCTGGCGGGGGCGCCGATCGCGGAGCGGCGCTGGAGCGAGGCGTACCGGCGTGAGCTGCTGAACAGCCGGATCGAGGGCACGCGGGTGCTGGTCGACGCGCTGCGGCGGCTGTCGAGACCGCCCGAGGTGCTCCTGTCGGCCTCCGGGGTCGACTTCTACGGCGACACCGGCGACCGGCTGGTGGACGAGAGCCAGGGCAGGGGCACGGGGTTCCTGTCCGACCTCTGCGAGCGGTGGGAGGCCGAGGCCCGCCGGGCCGGCGAGGCCGGCGTCAGGACCGTCCAGGCGCGTACGGGGCTGGCGCTCAGCAGGCGCGGCGGGGCGCTGGCCCGGATCCTGCCGATCTTCCGGATGGGCCTGGGCGCGCCGCTGGGCACCGGCAAGCAGTACTGGTCGTGGATCACCCTGGACGACTGGGTCGGCGCCGCCCTGCACGTGCTGGCGAACCGGGACGTCTCAGGGCCGGTCAACTTCACCGCTCCGGGGCCCGTGACGAACGCGGAGTTCACCAGGGCGCTGGGCAAGGCGATGCGCAGGGGGACGATGCCGATCCCCGTGCCGGCCTTCGCGCTGACGCTCGGGCTCGGCGAGTTCGCCCGCGAGGGGCTGCTGCCCAGTCACCGGCTCGTGCCAGGGAAACTCACGGACAGTGGGTATCGCTTCACCCATACCGGTCTCGACGAGGCGCTGCGCGCCGTACTCTAGTGGCCGTTCGTGCTTCAGCGGGTGGGAGAATCTTGCCATGAGCCGGTCAGGTCAGTCGCACATCCTCGCCATCGGAGGCGGGTCGTTCCGCCCCAGCAGCCGCCAGAACGTCGTCGAGGCCAGCGCGCTGTTGCGCTACGGCCTCGACCTGACCGGGCAGGACCGCCCGAAGCTGGGCCTGGTCGCCACCGCGGTCGGCGACTCCTCCGACTGGCTGCTGAAGATGTACGGCGCGTTCGCGCAGTGGGACGTCGAGGTGAGCCACCTGACGGTGTTCCCGATGCCCAACGTCGCCGACCCGCGCGCCTGGATGCTCGAGCAGGACATGATCTACGTCTCCGGCGGGAGCGTGGCCAACCTCATGGCGCTGTGGCGCCTGCACGGCTACGACGAGGCGTTCGAGGAGGCGTGGCGGGCCGGCGTGGTGTTGTCGGGGCAGAGCGCGGGCGCGCTGTGCTGGCACGTCGGCGGCAACACCGACTCCTTCGGCCCCGACCTGCGCGTCTGGTCCGAGGGGCTCGGCCTGCTGCCCTACTCGTGCGGCGTCCACTACGACGCCGAGGCGCAGCGCCGGCCGCTGCTGCAGGCGTCGGTGGCCAGCGGTGAGCTGCCGTCCGGCTACGCCGCCGACGAGGGCGTGGCGCTCCACTACGTCGGCACGGAGTTCATCCAGGCGGTCAGCGCCGTGCCCGGCGCGGCCGCGTACCGCGTGGAGGGCGACGGTGACGGCGGGGTCAAGGAGTTCCGGATCGAGCCGCGGCTGCTGACCCCCTGATTACCCTTCAAGGGTGAGGGAACGGCACAATAGGCCCATGCGCCCCAACCACGGGGACGATCCCCACGCACTCGCCATCGTCCGCCTTGGTGTCGACGTCCCCTACGAGCAGGCCTGGTCGCTGCAGCGCTGGGTGCACGACAAACGGGTCGCCGGAGAGCTCACCGACACCGCCCTGATCCTGGAGCACGCCCCCGTCTACACCGCGGGCAAGCGCACCGCCCCGCACGAACGGCCCGCCGACGGCACGCCCGTCATCGACGTCGACCGGGGCGGCCGTCTCACCTGGCACGGCCCTGGGCAGCTGGTGGCCTATCCGATCGTCGCCATCACCGACGTGGTGGCGTACGTCTGCCGCCTGGAGGACACCATGATCCAGGTGTGCGCCGACTTCGGCGTCACGGCCCGGCGGGTGCCCGGCCGCGGCGGCGTCTGGGCGATGGGCGACCCGGCGCTGGGCCTGCCCGACCGTCAGCTCGGCGCGGTGGGCCTGCGGGTCTCGCGCGGCGTGACCATGCACGGGTTCGCGCTCAACTGCGCCAACGACCCGCGCTGGTTCAACCGGATCGCGCCGTGCGGCATCCCCGACGTGGGGGTGTCGTCGCTGTCCGCCGAGACGGGGCGGCGCATCGTGGTCGAGGAGGTCATCCCGATCGCGGAGAAGCGGCTGGCCGAGGCGCTCGGCAAGCAGCCGTTCGACCTGCACGAGGAAGACCTGCTGCGCCGCTAGCCGCAGCTGCGGTTCGGGGAGGGAAATCTGCCGGATCGGCGGTGGTGCGCCGTGACGGGGCCGAGCTTACGATCACCGTGTGAAGCGCCTGTCCGCCGTCCTGCTGGCGTCCTTGGTGCACCTGCTGACGCTGGCGTTCGCCGTGCTGGGCGCGTCGGCGATCCTGCGCGAGCCCGGCTCGTTCGTGTCGTGGGTGATCGGCGCCCCGCTCCTGGCCATCGGATGGGCGCTGCGGCCCCGGCTCGGCCGGCTGCCCGCCGACGCCGAGGTGCTCGACCGCTCCGCCGCTCCCGAGCTGTACGGCGCCGCCGCCCGCGTGGCCGACCGCGTCGGCGTCCCGCCGCCCGGGAAGGTCGCGGTGCGCGACCTGGCCACCGAGACCCGTTACGAACGCGTCGGCCTGGCGCGCACGCCCGTGCTGGTCGTCGGCCTGCCGCTGTGGCTGGCGCTGCCGCCGACGCTGCGCGCGGCCCTGCTGGCCACCGCGTACGCGCGCCGGCCGACCGGCGGCGAGCGGCTGGTCGGCGAGGCGCTGAACACCCTGGAGTCCTGGCGCGACGCGCTGCTCGACTCCGCCGCGCCGCTGAAGGTCAGGCAGGAGGCCCAGACCGCGATCACGGCGTCGTCCCTCGGGGTGGCGCACCAGCCGGGCACCGCGTACGAGGTGGCGGGGTTCATCGGCCGCCTGTTCGGGCGGGTGCTCGGCGGCCCGGTGCTGCTGATGCAGTACGCGCTGACCCGGCTGGCCGGGGCCGACGAGTGCCGTGCGGAGGCCAGGCGGCGGGCGCTGGCCCTGCGGGCCGTCGCGGAGGCGGAGCTGGCCCGGCTGGAGCAGCTGGTGGCGGGCGGCGGCTACCTCGCCCCGATGCAGGCGGCGGCGCTGCGCGGGGAGAGCGTGACCTCGATCCGGCAGGGGGCGCTGGCCCGGTTCCGGCTCACCGCCGACGGCGTGCTCACCGCTCCGCCGGGCTCCGAGCTGATCGGCGCCGGCGAGTCCGAGCTGATCGACCAGGAGCTGCGGGCCCACTACAGCAGGGCGATCCGCGGGTTCGGGCTCATCAGCTGACCCTGGAGCGGTCCGCTTCCCCGGGAGACGTAAGCTGAAGGCGTGACCGTTGCCCCTGAAGGCCGTAAGCTCCTCCGCCTGGAGGTGCGTAACGCCGAAACCCCGATCGAGCGCAAGCCCCCGTGGATCAAGACCAAGCTGAGGACGGGCCCCGAATACACCGAGCTCAAATCGCTCGTGCGCCGGGAGGGCCTGCACACGGTCTGTGAAGAGGCGGGCTGTCCGAACATCTACGAGTGCTGGGAAGACCGCGAGGCGACGTTCCTCATCGGCGGCGACCAGTGCACCCGCCGTTGCGACTTCTGCCAGATCGACACGGGCAAGCCGAAGGAGTACGACCGCGACGAGCCGCGTAGGGTCGCCGAGTCCGTCCAGCAGATGGGCCTGAAATACGCGACCGTGACCGGCGTGGCCCGCGACGACCTGCCCGACGGCGGGGCCTGGCTCTACGCCGAGACCGCCCGCCAGATCCACGCGCTGCTGCCCGACTGCGGCGTCGAGCTGCTGGTGCCCGACTTCAACGGCAACCGCGACCAGCTGGAGGAGGTCTTCTCCAGCAAGCCCGAGGTGTTCGCGCACAACGTCGAGACCGTGCCGCGGATCTTCAAACGCATCCGGCCGGCGTTCCGCTACGAACGCTCGCTCGCCGTGATCACGATGGCCCGCGAGGCCGGGCTGGTCACCAAGTCCAACCTGATCCTGGGCATGGGCGAGACGCGTGAGGAGGTCGTCGAGGCCATGCGTGACCTCCACGCGGCCGGCACCGACCTGCTGACGATCACCCAGTACCTCCGCCCGACGCCGCGCCACCACCCGGTGGAGCGCTGGGTCAAGCCGGAGGAGTTCGTCGAGCTGCAGGCCGAGGCTGAGGCCATCGGCTTCGCCGGGGTGCTGTCGGGGCCGCTGGTCCGCTCGTCGTACCGGGCGGGCAGGCTCTACAAGCAGGCCATCGAGGCCCGCCAGACCGCCTGAGGTCCTGCTGCCTGAGCGGCTCCGGGGTACGCCCCCGGAGCCGCTTCTTTTTCCGGGCGTTTCCGTGACAGCATGTCCCCCGACAAGCCGACGGAGGGCGACGGGGCATGGGCGTTCTGATCCGCACGACCGACCTGCCCGCCAGGCAGCGCCTCGACGCCTGGCGCGGCATCGTGTGCGACACGCTGGGCCCGCTCGACCTGCGCATCGACCCCGACGCACCGCTGCGGGGCGAGATCGAGCTGGCCGAGCTCGGCGCCGTGGGGGTGGGCCGGGTGCGTACGTCCACACCGCACAGCGTGTACCGCACGGCCGGTCTCATCCGCAGCGACGGGCCCGAGCTCTACCGGGTGGTGCTCGCCATGTCGGGCAGCCCGTGCCTGAGCCAGGACGGCCGGCAGGCCCGGCTCAGCCGGGGCGAGTTCGCGATCTACGACTTCAACCGGCCGTACGAGCTGGCCTATGACGCGGCGGTGCAGCTGGCGGTGTTCAGCTTCCCCCGCGATCTACTGGCCCTGCCGTACGGCTCCGTGGCCGGGCTGACCGCCGTGCCGATCACGGCCGACTCGGGGGCGGCGGCGCTGGCCGTGCCGCTGCTGCGCCGGGTGGCCATGGATCACGCGACGTACCGGCCGGAGAGCGCGGCGCGGCTGTCGACCGTGGTGACCGACCTCGTCAGCACGGCCGTCGCCGAACGCGCGGAGCAGGCGAACGCGCTGCCGCCCGACTCCCGGCAGCGCGCGCTGCAGCTGCGCGTGCACGCCTTCATCGAGCAGCGTCTCGGCGACGCCGAGCTCGATCCCGCCACGGTGGCGGCGGCGCACCACGTCTCGGTACGCCTGCTGCACCGGCTGTTCGAGTCGGAGCACACGACGGTCGCGGCCTGGATCCGGCGGCGGCGTCTGGAACGCTGCCGCGCCGACCTCGCCGATCCCGCCTTCGCGCACCTGCCGGTCAGCGCGGTCGGCGCGCGCTGGGGGCTGCCGGACGCGGCCCATTTCAGCAGGCTGTTCCGCAGCGCGTACGGGATGCCGCCCGCGGAGTACCGCCGGGCCAACGCCGTGCGCTGAACGTCAACGCATCCGGCGCGCAGATCCAAGACCGGGGGACGCCCTCCGGGCGAGACTGAACGTGTCCACCCCCACGGAAAAGGATCCGAAGATGCAGCTTTTCGTCAACCTGCCGGTCAAGGACCTCGACCGGTCGAAGAAGTTCTTCACCGAGCTCGGCTTCCAGCTGTTCGGCATGGCCGACACCATGGCGTCGGTGATCATCAGTGAGCAGACGCAGGTCATGCTGCTGACCGAGCCGGCGTTCGCGTCGTACATCACCAAGGACATCGCCGACTCCGGCACGGCCACCGAGGCGATCCTGGTGCTCGGGATGGAGAATCCCGCCCAGGTGGACGAGCTGGTGGACAAGGCCCTCGCGGCCGGGGCCACCCCGGCGGGCGTCAAGCTGGAGGACGGCATGCGTTACCAGCGCGGCTTCGCCGACCTCGACGGCCACCACTGGGAGGCGCTGTGCCTGGTGCAGCCGGCCGGATGAGCGGCAAGGCGATCTCCGCCGACGGCACGGTCATCGCCTACGACCGGCACGGCTCCGGGCCCGCTGTCGTCCTCGTGCACGGCGCGTTCACCGGCCGGGGCCACCCCGTGCTGGCGGGCGTGGCGACCGGCCTGGCCCCGTGGTTCACCGTGTACGACTACGACCGCCGGGGCCGCGGCGGGAGCGGCGACACCCTCCCGTACGCGGCCGAGCGGGAGGCCGAGGACCTGGCGGCGGTGATCGGGGCGGCGGGCGGGTCGGCCATGGTGTTCGGCGGCTCGTCGGGGGCCGCGCTGGCGCTCCTGGCCGCCGCCGGCAACCCCGCGATCACGAAGCTGGCCGTGTGGGAGCCGCCCTACCACGCGGGCGGCGGCGCGCCCGACCTGCCCCTCGACTTCGCCGGGCAACTGTCGTCGCTGGTCGCGGCCGGCAGACGGGGCGAGGCCGTGGAGCGGTTCATGGTGGCGGCGGCCGAGGTGCCGCCGCAGGCCGTGGCCGCGATGCGGGCGCACCCGTCGTGGGCGGAGATGGAGGCCGTCGCCCACACGCTGGCCTACGAGGCGTACGTGCTGGGGCCGGGCAACGCGCTGCCCGCCGACCGGCTGGCCGCGGTGACGCAGCCGACGCTGGTGCTCAACGGGGCCGACAGCCCCGGCTGGATGGGCCGCGCGGGCGAGGCGGTCGCGGCGGCGGTGCCCGGCGCGGTCCGCCGGGTGCTGGAGGACCAGGCGCACAACGTGGCAGCCGAGGCGCTGGTGCCGGAGTTGCTGGAGTTCTTCGTCGTCGCCTGATCGTGTCGCGTCCGTCGGGGAGACGACCCCCTGGTGAACACTGTGGCCGTGGACTTCGACGAACTGATCGCCCGGCTCGACCTCACCGCCAAGATCCGGCTGCTCACCGGCGCCGGCATGTGGTCGCTGCTGCCCATGCCCGAGATCGGCCTCGACCGGATCGTGATGAGCGACGGGCCCATCGGCGTACGCGGGGGGCGGTGGAGCGCCGCCGACCCCTCGATCGCCCTGCCGAGCCCGACGGCGCTGGCCGCGACCTGGGACGTGGAGCTGGTGCGGCGGGCCGGCCGGCTGCTCGCTCAGGAGGCCCGGCGCAAGGGCGTCCACGTCCTGCTCGCGCCGACGCTCAACCTGCACCGGTCACCGCTGGCCGGACGGCACTTCGAGTGCCTGTCGGAGGACCCGTACCTGACGGGTGAGATCGGCGCCGCTTACGTGGAGGGCGTGCAGGAGGGCGGGGTGGCGACCACGCCGAAGCACTTCGTCGCCAACGACTCCGAGACCGACCGGTTCACCGTGGACGTGCGGGTCGAGGAGAAGGCGCTGCGGGAGCTGTACCTGCGGCCGTTCGAGCGGGTGGTGCGGGCGGGGGCATGGGGGCTCATGACCGCCTACAACTCCGTGAACGGCGCCACCATGACCGAGCACTCCCCCTTGGTGAACGGGGTGCTGAAGGAGGAGTGGGGGTTCGACGGGCTCGTCGTGTCCGACTGGACGGCGGTGCGCTCGACCGAGGCCGCGGCGCTGGGCGGCACCGACGTGGCCATGCCGGGGCCGTACGGGCCGTGGGGCGACCGGCTGGAGGCGGCCGTGCGGGAGGGGCGGGTGCCGGAGTCGGTGGTCGACGACCGGGTCCGCCGCATCCTCCGCCTCGCCGAACGCGTCGGCGCCCTGCACATCACGCCCTCGGACGCCCAAGAGACCGCCGCTTCGGAGCCCGCCGCTGCTGGAGCACAAGAGATCGCCGCTTCGGAGCCCGCCGCCCCTGGAGCGCAGGAGTCCCCCGCCTCCGGACCCGCCGCCTACGAGGCCCCGGCCGTCTTCGGGCCGCTGCGGTCCGGCGGTGGGCCGCGCGTGCAGGAGCCCGTCGACGGGGTGGCGCTGGCGCGGGAGGCGGCCGCGCGGAGCTTCACGCTGCTGGCCAACGACGGCGTCCTGCCGCTGTCCGGCCGTCCGGTGATCGCCCTGCTCGGGGCGGCCGCCCGCGAGGCCCGCGTCATGGGCGGCGGCAGCGCGCAGGTCTTCCCCGAGCGGATCGTCTCCCCGCTGGCGGGCCTGTCGGAGCGTACGGAGGTCCGCTACGCCGTCGGGGCCGACCCGCGCCTCCGCCTCGCGCCGCTTCCCGGCCCGGTCACCGCGCAGTTCCTGGACGCGGCCGGCACGGTCCTCAGCGAGCAGCCGCTGTCCACCGGTGAGGCCCGCTGGATGGGCGACCTGCCGCCCGGCGTGGACGGCGACCGGCTGGCCGCGGTGCGGTTGCGGGCGGCGTACACGCCGGGGGCGACCGGCGAGCACGAGCTGTCGATCACCGGCGCGGGCGCGTTCACCCTGACCGTGGACGGCCGGAGCGTCTTCGACGGCCGCGTCGACGCGCCGGGCGACGACCCGGCCGTGGCGTTCCTGACGCCGCCCGAGCACCGGGTGAGCGTGCCGATGACCGCTGGGCGGGCGTACGAGCTGGCGCTGACGCATCCGGCGGGGGCGTTCGGCGGCATGGCGTTCGTGTCGCTCGCCCTCGGCCACGCCGACCCCGCGCCGGGTGAGGACGAGCTGCTGGCCGAGGCCGTGCGCGTGGCTGCCGAGTGCGACGTGGCGGTGGTCGTGGCCGGCACGACGCCGCAGGTCGAGAGCGAGGGCTTCGACCGCGAGAGCCTCCGGCTGCCGGGGCGGCAGGACGAGCTGGTCCGGGCCGTCGCCGCGGCCGGCCCGCGCACCGTGGTCGTGGTGAACGCGGGCGCCCCGGTGGAGCTGCCGTGGGCGGAGGAGGTGGCGGCCGTGCTGCTGACCTGGTTCCCGGGGCAGGAGGCGGGGGCGGCGCTGGCCGACGTGCTGTTCGGCGACGCCGAGCCTGGCGGGCGGCTGCCCACCACCTGGCCGCGGACGCTGGAGGACGCCCCGGTGACCGCCGTGACCCCGGTGGACGGGACGCTCGCGTACGAGGAGGGCGTCTCCATCGGCTACCCGGCGTGGCGACGGTCGGGGCGCGCGCCCGCGTACTGGTTCGGGCACGGCCTGGGCTACACCACCTGGTCGTACGACTCGATCGCGGCCGAGGGCGCCACCGTGAGCGTGGCCGTCACCAACACCGGCCCGCGGCCCGGCCGGGAGGTCGTGCAGGTCTACGCCGGTCGCGAACACCGGCTGGCCGGTTTCGACGTGGTGGAGGCCGGCCCCGGCGAGACCGTGATCAGCACGATCTTCCTGCCGGAACGCGCTTTCCAGGTCTGGGACGGCGGCTGGCGCACGGTCGAGGGCGAACACCCGGTAGCGGCCGGTCGCAGCGCCGCCGACCTCCGCCTCTTCGCGACGGTGAAGATCTAGTCACAGGGCAGGCACGGCGCGGGCGCGTTTTCCACACTGCACCTGTTGGTTTGTATCCTTCTGAGCATGGCAAAGTCCGAGGACTCAGAGAAGCCGGGGCGCATCAAGCAGCTCCGCATGATCGCGAAGATCATCAAGCAGGCCAACCCCAAGGGGATGCCGATCGTCTTCCTCTCGGCGGTGGGCACGCTGGCGGTGGTCATCGTGATCGGCCTGGTCACGGACTACTTCTGGTATTCCCTGTTCATCGGCATCCTGGCCGCTCTGACGGTGGGCCTGGTGGTGTTCGGGCAGCTCGCGCAGCGGGCGCAGTATTCGCTGCTGCACGGCCAGACCGGCGCCGCGGCGGCCGTGCTGCAGGGCATGCGCGGAAACTGGCAGGTCACGCCGGCCATCGCGGTCAACCGCGAGCAGGACCTCGTCCATCTCGTGGTCGGCTATCCGGGCGTCGTGCTGGTGTCCGAAGGTCCGGGCAACCGGGTGGGCAGGATGCTGGCGGCCGAGAAGAAGCGGGTCGCGCGCGTGGTGCTGGGCGTCGAGATCTATGACATCCAGTGCGGCGACGGCGAGGGCCAGGTGCCGCTCGGCAAGCTGCAGCGCCACCTGATGAAGCTGCCGCGCAACCTCAAGAAGCCCGCGGTCAACGAGGTGAAGGACCGGCTGGGCTCGCTGCCGCGCAACATGCCCCTGCCGAAGGGCCCGATGCCCAAGGGCGCCCGCATGCCGCGCGGCCCCAAGCTGCGCTAGTGCCGTCCCTGTCGTCACGCGCCAACCGCTCGTGGTGGGACGGCAACGCCGACGACTACCAGGTCGAGCACGGCGGCTTCCTGCGTGACACCGGGTTCGTGTGGTGTCCCGAGGGCCTCGACGAGGCCGAGGCGCGGCTGCTCGGCGACGTGCGCGGTCAGCGGGTGCTCGAGATCGGCTGCGGGGCCGCGCAGTGCGCGCGGTGGCTGGTGACGCAGGGCGCCGAGGTGGCCGCGTTCGACATCTCCCACCGGCAGCTGCGCCACTCCCAGCGCATCGACCTCGACACCGGGGTGCGGGTGCCGGTGGTGCAGGCCGACGCCGAGGCGCTGCCGTTCGCGGCCGAGTCGTTCGACCTGGCGTGCTCGGCGTTCGGGGCGCTGCCGTTCGTGGCCGACCCGGCGGCCGTCTTCCGCGAGGTGCGCCGGGTGCTGCGGCCGGGCGGCCGGTTCGTGTTCTCGGTGAGCCATCCGATCCGGTGGGCGTTCCCCGACGACCCGGGGCCGCGGGGGCTGACGTCCGACCGGTCCTACTTCGACCGCTCCCCGTACGAGGAGCGCGACGAGCACGGCCGGCTCACCTACGTCGAGCACCACCGCACGATGGCCGACTGGGTCAACCTGCTGGTGGCCTCGGAGCTCACCGTCACCGGGCTGCTGGAGCCGGAGTGGCCGCAGGGGCACGAGCAGGTGTGGGGCGGCTGGAGCCCGCTGCGCGGCCGTCACCTGCCGGGCACGGCGATCTTCAGCTGCGCGCATACCTAGCGGCCATGGCGTGGAAGATCTCCCGGGGCCGCCACCGGGTGTCGTCGAGCATGGTGACCACGCCGTACGAGCCGAGGTCGTCGTCAGTGCGGTTGTAGGCGGCGAAGGTGAACCACAGGGCGGTGTCGACGCCCTCGCGTTCGAAGACGTCCATCAGCTCGGTGAAGTAGCGCACCTGCTCGGCCTCGTCGCGCACCGCGCCCTCGGGCACCGACCACGCCATGCCGCCCAGCTCCCCCGCCCCCTTGTACGGGCAGGTGCCGAACTCCGTGACCGCGACCGGCTTGCCGGGCGTGAACCGCGCGCGCAGCTCGTCCGCGAAGGCGTCCGCGTTGTACCCCGCCCGGTAGGCGTCTGTGCCGACCAGGTCGAACGGGCTCCAGTCGAGGAACTCCCACGGGCCTGAGGCGTACGTGACGGGGCCGCCGAAGCGGGGCCTGACGGTCTCGGCGGCCTCGGCCAGGAAGCCGTTGAAGCGCTCCATCACCGGGCCGAGCGACTGCCACCAGGCGAGGTCGGCGGTGGCCATGCGCTCCAGCCGTTCGCCGTAGGTGTCACCGGGGAGGAATCCGGGGCAGAAGGCGCTGGTCTCGCAGCCGGTCACCAACACCACCCGCGCGCCGCTCTCGCGAACGGCCTCGGCGCGTTCCGCGCAGTCGGCGTACAGGCGCAGGGTCTCGTCGGAGGGGATGTCGACCGGGAAGGGCGCGAACCAGACCTCCAGGCCCTCGGCGGCGGCCCGCTCCGCCGCGACGCTCAGCCGCGCGGGGTCGCGGCCCGAGACCCGGACGACGTCGCAGTGCAGCTCGCGGGCGATGACGCGCATCTCGCGGGCGACGGCGTCGGGGTCGAAGACGGGGCGGGAGCAGGAGTCGCCCGGTAGGAAGCCAGTGTCGTAGTTGATGCCTTTTTTCACGATTTTTCCCCTTCTAGCGATGAAAAGCCGTGTTCGAGGAGGTCGAAGGCCAGCTCGACGTCTTCTGCCAGGAGCCGTCCGGCCTTCTCCATCGGCACCCCGGTGGAGAGCCGGTGAAAGAACGCCTCCTGCACGGTGGTGACCGCGGCGCTGATCTCGGCGGCCATGAGCTGCGCGGCCAGGCCGTCGCCCGGAACGGCCCGCGCCAGCTCGGCGGCCAGCTCGTGGCGCTGGCCCGCGTGCGTCCGCTGGAGCCCCGCCAGCAGGGCCGGGCTCGACGAGATCACCCGGATCCGGGTGAAGAGTTCCTCGACATCCACCTCGCCGGCGCCCTGCCGGGCCATCCCGCGATAGTGCGCGCGCAGCGCGTCGAGCGGCGACCGCCCCTCCGGACGCCCGGCCACGATCGCGGCCATGTCCTCCTTGACCGCGTCGAGGACGAGGCACTCCTTGCTGGAGAAGTACGCGAACAGCGTCACCTTGGCGACCCCGGCCGCCTCGGCGACCTCGGCGACGGTCACCGCGTCGTAGCCGCGCTCGTCGAACAGGCGCAGCGCCACCTCGGAGATCCGGCACCGCGTCTGTTCTTTCTTGCGTTCCCTGAGCCCCGCCATCATGCGGACAGCATAAACCGTACCGGGTTCATTTCTGAACCCGGTACGGTTTATTGACCGCTCGCTACATGCGGACGACCATGGTGTTGGAGGCGCGGTCGTGGACGCCGCGGTGGTCGCGGTCCCAGATCAGGGCCGGCACGGTCAGGCAGAGCAGCACGGTGCGCACCACCACGGGGAGCAGGCGCGGGTCGCCGCCGTCCATCGCGGCGACCCTGATGCCCATGAGCCGGTGGCCGAACGTCTGCCCCATGAAGCCCACGAGCAGGAGGTACTGGAGGGCGAAGACGGCGACCGGCGCCCACGGCGCCTCGGCGGGGTTCATCCGCAGCAGCAGTTGCACGACGACCCACGTGCAGATCATCCAGTCGATGACGAGTGCGCCGATGCGGCGCCCCCAGCCGCTGATCGACCCGCTGCCCTCCTCGGGCAGGCCCAGGCGCTCGCCCGGGTATCCGAGATCGACGCCGGCGGACCGTACGCCGCCCAGCCAGGTCTGCGTCCACCGAGGCTCGTTGCCGCTCATGCCTCCAACGGTATCCGCCCGGTGGGCCGGTCGGAATCGTGACCCGGCCGCGTCGCAAGACCATCAAGATGTACGCCATGCCACACGGAGATGACCTTGATGCGCGCTTCAACGAGCTGGTCTCACAGATCGACAAGGAGGAGCAGCGCAGGATGCGGACAGCGGCGAGAAGAGCCGCCAAGACCGGGCGTCCGGGCGACGGGACCGATCGCTTGGCCGGATACTTACCGGAGCCCGAACCCGCGCCCCGCAGCAGGCGGGGCCGGCTGATGGCGGCCGCCGTCGCGGCGCTGATCGTCGCCGGTGCCGTGGTCGTCACGTACCGCCCGGATGTGCTGGCCCCGCTGAGGTCGGCGGCGTCGGGCGCGGTGCCGGAGGAGACCATGCCGGTCGTCGCGGCGCCGCTGGACCAGCTGGTCATGGGGCCGGCGGACGGCTCCGGCACCGACCTGGCCGACCCGTTCGCCGGATCACCGGCCGAGAAGTACGCCGAGGGGATCGACGGGTTCGCGATGCCGGAGGCCAAGGCGCTGGGCGGCCTTCCGGAAAAGGACGTCGCCAAAGGGCTGCGGCGCACCCGCGAGCTGCTGGCCGCCGCGTACCTCGACAAGAGGACGCTGCTCGGCGGCGCTCCGGACGCGTTCGCCCGGCTGCTGGACCGCGGGCAGCGCGACTGGTTCCGCGAAGGGCTGGACGACCCGAAGGAGACCACGCGGACGCTCGTGAACAGCTTCGCGCCGAAGACCGCCGAGCTCACCACGGACGTCGTCAAGGTCAAGGGGCGGACCACGCTGACCACGTTCAAGGAGAAGGGCCTGCGCGGGGTCCGGGCGACGTTCAACTACCTCGCGGTCTACGCGGTGCAGCGCCCCGGCCAGCCCGCCACCGCCATGAGGCTCGTCACTCACCTCACCGGCACCGTACAGATCTACCACCAGGCCGGCCGGCTCGTGGTCTGGGTGAGCAGCTGGGACGGCAGCGCGACGCCTGCCCGCTGCGACGTGGAGGACGGCTTCATCCACCCTTACTACGACGACTCGCCGCCCGACAAGGTGCCCGCCACCGGGGCGCCCGAGGACCCCTACGACCTGGAGGACGAGCCGCGGCACGACGACGGCTGCTCGGCATCACAGGCCACCTGACCTGCGTAACACGTGCGAAACAATCGGGACACCGTATGGAAACGGCCCCGGCCTAGCGTCGCAATGATGACCAGTCCCCAGGGAGGTTCGAGAGTGTTCAACTCCGCCGACGACGTCCTGAAGTTCATCAGTGACGAAGGGGTGCAGTTCGTCGATGTCAGGTTCACCGACCTGCCGGGGACGACGCACCACTTCACCTTCCCGGTTGAGAACTTCGGTGCGAGCGTCTTCACTGACGGTCTGATGTTCGACGGCTCGTCGATCCGCGGTTTCCAGCAGATCCACGAGTCCGACATGCTTCTGCTGCCCGACCCTTCGAGCGCCGTGGTGGACCCGTTCCGCCAGCACAAGACGCTCAACATCAACTTCTTCGTGCACGACCCGCTGACGGGCGAGGCCTACAGCCGCGACCCGCGCAACGTGGCGCGCAAGGCCGAGGAGTACCTCAAGGGCACGGGCATCGCCGACACGGTCTACTTCGGCCCCGAGGCCGAGTTCTACATCTTCGACGACGTGCGCTTCGAGACGAAGCAGAACGCCGGCTACTACTACATCGACTCCATCGAGGGCGCCTGGAACACCGGCAAGGCGGCCGAGGGCGGCAACCTCGGCTACAAGCCGCGTTACAAGGGCGGCTACTTCCCGGTGCCGCCGATGGACCACTTCACCGACCTGCGCTCCGAGATGGTGCGCCACCTCATCGAGTGCGGCATCGACGTCGAGATGCAGCACCACGAGGTCGGCACCGCCGGTCAGGCCGAGATCGACTTCAAGTTCGGCACGCTGCTCAAGACGGCCGACAACCTGATGCTGTACAAGTACATCATCAAGAGCACCGCCATGGAGAACGGCCGCACGGTCACCTTCATGCCGAAGCCGCTCTTCGGTGACAACGGCTCCGGCATGCACTGCCACCAGTCGCTGTGGAAGGACGGCTCGCCGCTCTTCTACGACGAGGTCGGCTACGCGGGGCTGTCCGACACCGCCCGCTACTACATCGGCGGTCTGCTCAAGCACGCGCCGTCGCTGCTGGCGTTCACCAACCCGACGGTCAACTCCTACCACCGCCTGGTGCCCGGCTACGAGGCCCCGGTCAACCTGGTCTACTCCCAGCGCAACCGCTCGGCCTGCGTCCGCATCCCGATCACGGGGTCCAACCCGAAGGCCAAGCGCATCGAGTTCCGCGTGCCGGACCCGTCCTGCAACCCGTACTTCGCCTTCGCGGCGATGCTGATGGCGGGCATCGACGGCATCCGCAACAAGATCGAGCCGCCGGAGCCGGTCGACAAGGACCTCTACGAGCTCCCGCCGGAGGAGGCCCGCAACATCCCGCAGGTGCCCGGCTCGCTGCCCGAGGTGCTCGCCGCCCTCGAGGCCGACCACGACTACCTGCTGGAGGGCGGCGTCTTCACGCCCGACCTCATCGAGACGTGGGTGTCGTACAAGCGCGAGAACGAGGTCGACCCGATCCGCCTTCGCCCGCACCCGCACGAGTTCGAGCTCTACTACGACGTGTGACGACCGGCGACCGCGCGGTGACCTGCATGGTCATCGCGCGGTTTCCGTCTGGTTGTGACGGCTCTGTTCGCTGCGGCCCGTCTTCGGTCGGATGCCCCGACGCTTCGCCTTCACGGACAAGCCATGTCGGGGTGGGTTGCCAGTGTTAGATCGTCTTGTCGCTGGAAACAGGAATGGTCCGCAACGTCGTGGATACCCGCGACTGACCATTCTGGAGGAGCGCATTTTGGGTAGGACCGGCCGGAAGAGGATGCTGGCGGCGGCCGCCATGGTGGCGACGATCGGCTTGACCGGCGCCTGCAACGGCGGCGGCGACGATGGTGACGACGACCCCGATGTGGTGAACACGCAAGCCCCTGACGGTGACAACGACCAGGACGGCGACACGGAGCAGGACGGCGACAACTGACGTGACCGACGACCCGGCGTCTGTGTAGAGGCGCCGGGTACGCGGTGCGGCGGGGGCGGCCCTGTCTCTCCCCTCCTGGCCCATGGAGCGATGATTGCCGCTTCTGCATCGAGTGCCAGAGTCACCCAGGTATACGAGGCTTGGGCCGAGAGCTGGTCCGCTGAGCCCTTCTCATCCCGAGTAGCGGCCCTCTTCGACGAGCCGCAGGACCAGGACGCCTGGATGCCGTATGGAGTGGGTGTTCCCCTGGGTGGCTCTTCAGTCACGTGGGTGACCGTCCTGACGTCGGCGGATCTCCTCGGGTAGGGCGGACGCGTCCGACATCAGATTGGTGCGGTTGTTCGCCGGGTGTGTCAGGTATCAAACCGATACGGGAACGGTCCATTGGGGCGTGCGAGCGTCAATATGCTCGGTTCGCATCATTGCCGACACCCCCCGGAGTCTCCCCGTGCGTACCCGATCTCTGCTGACGGCCGCGGCACTGACCGCCGGCATGGCCCTCGCCGCCCAGCCCGCCCACGCGGCGGCGCCGGTGGTCCAGATCACCAAGATCTACTACGACTCCCCCGGCTCGCCGGACAACGGCGGGAACAGCAGCCTGAACGGCGAGTACGTGCAGATCAAGAACACCGGCAAGAAGGCCGTCAGCCTGAAGGGCTGGACCGTGCGCGACCAGACGAGCCGGTCGGATCACGTCTACCGGTTCGGTACGTTCACCCTCAAAGCCGGGAAGACGGTCACCGTGCGCACCGGCAAGGGCGCGAACACCGCCACCAACCGCTACTGGGGCAGGAGCGGCGGAACCCTCGCCTACATCTGGAACCAGAACGCGGACACCGCCTACCTGCGCAACGCTTCCGGGAAGCTGGTCGACTCCTGCTCGTACAACTCGACGAAGCAGGACTACAAGACCTGCTGACCCGCACCCGCGACCGTGCGGCCGTGTAGCGGATGCGGGTGGGACGTGCACAGTGGTTCAGCAGGCGCAGGTGAGGGAGTTCGCCGGGGCGGTCAGGGGGTCGGGGGCGCGGTGGTCGCGGCCGGTTGGCGTTTCGAGGGGGAAGCCTTCGCGGATCCAGTACTCGATGCCGCCGATCATCTCCTTGACCTGGTAGCCCAGCTGGGCGAGGGCCAGGGCCGCGCGGGTGGCGCCGTTGCAGCCCGGCCCCCAGCAGTACGTGATGACGGGGATCGCCGGGTCCAGCAGGGTGGCGGCGCGGGCCGGGATGTCGGCGGTGGGCAGGTGCAGCGCGCCCGGCACGTGGCCCTGGTCCCAGCCGGAGGCGGCGCGTGAGTCGAGGAGGACGAAGCCGGGGGCGCCTGACTCCATCGAGGCGTGCACGTCGGAGACGTCCGTCTGGTACGTGAGGCGGGCCGCGAAGAAGGCCGCGGCGTGGGCCGGGGCCGCAGGCGGGATCCGCAGCACCGGGCTGGGCAGGGTGATGCCGGTCGCGGCAGCGCCTGGGTCGGGGCTACCCGTCGCGACGGTGCTGACTGCGGCGGTGCCGGCTGCGGCGGTGCTGGTCAGAGGTGCTTCGGAGGGGATGGTTGCGGTCATGGGGAGAGGCTACGGGGGTGAATCCTGCGGTTGAAGGGGACTTCAACGGCGATTGAGGAGGATCTCCGGGCATTTCGTGGTAGATATCGGTTATGGCCGGGGTTTTGCTGGATGAGACGGATATGCGGATTCTGGAGGCGTTGCAGCGGGACGGGAGGGCCAGCTACGCGGAGCTCGCACGGACCGTGTCCATGTCGGCCAGCGCCGTCACCGAGCGGGTGCGGCGGCTGGAGGAGAGCGGCGTGATCAGCGGCTACTCCGCCGTCGTCGATCCGGAAAGGCTCGGGCTCGGCATCCTGGCGTTCGTACGGCTGCGCTATCCGACCGGCAACTACCGGCCGTTCCATGACCTGATCGCCACCACGCCCGAGATCCTGGAAGCCCACCACGTGACCGGTGAGGACTGTTTCGTGCTGAAGGTCCTCGCCGGGTCCATGCGTCACCTGGAGCAGGTCACCGGGCGGATCGCCGGGCTCGGCTCGGTCACGACGAGCGTCGTCTACTCCAGCCCGCTGCCGAACCGGGCCATCACGACGTACGGCGTCACAGGCTGAAGCGCGGCGCGGACGGGCGCAGGACGGCCGTCCGCGGGGCGACGGGCCACAGGGCGGTCAGGTCGTCGGCCAGGGCGGCGACGAGGGAGGCGATGTCCTGCCGGGCCGAGGCGTGCAGGGCCTCGGCGACGATCAGGACGTCCGTGGTCGTGTCGCGGACGGCGGAGTGGCCGCTCTGGCGGTGCGTCCAGCGGCGGGCGTGCGCCCTGCCCTCCGCGTCCGCGAAGATCACCTCGCCGGCGGGCGGCCGCTCCGTCTCCCCCGAGAAGGTCACGTACGTCTCGTCGCCCGTGGCGTGCCGGATCTCCAGGTGACCGGCGACCTGGTCGAGGTCGAACACGGCCACCGGGATCGCGTACGCGAGTGAGACGGCGTTGCACAGGTCGATCAGGGGGTGGAGGCGCGGGAGCTCGCCTTCCTTCCTGAAGCGGCGCAGGAGCGACTCCGACGCGCACCTGTACTGGGTGGGCTTGAGCCCCATCCGGGTGAAGGCCCTGCGCCACGCCTGGATCTCCGGCAGCTCGCCCTCGGAGGCGGTGGCCAGTCTGGCCGCGGCCGTCTCGGTGTGGCGGGCGATCCGATCGTCCACGGAGGCGTCCTTCGAGACGCCCTGGACGTGCAGGGCCCCCGGCACGAGGTCGGGGAAGTCGCGCCAGATGTCGTCGGAATGCTGCAGGTGCATGAGCCTCACTCCGTGATGGGGCGTCCGGATCGTCGCCGGAAGCCTACAGCGCCGTACGCCACGAAGGTCGCCGTCGTGAGGATCGCCGCCACCAGCAGGGGGCGGGCGCCGGCCGTCAGGCCGCCCAGGACGGCCACCCCGAGGGTCGCGCCCACCTGGCGGGCGGCGTTCAGTACGCCTCCGGCCGTGCCCGCCGTACCGGGTGGGGCGCTCGCGACCATGCCGGCCATCAGGGCGGGGAAGCAGAGCGACAGACCGCACCCGATCACGATCAGCCAGCCGAGCGGCGGGCCCTCGGCCAGCGCCGCCCCGGCCAGGCCCGCCGCGAGCAGCGCGAGGCCGGCCAGGATCGGCGGGCGGGCGCCGTGACGGGCCACGATGCGGCCGGTCAGGACGGGGTTCACCACCATGGGGATGGTCAGGGGGAGGAACGCCAGGCCCGTCTGCATGGGGGTGAGATGGCGGGTGTCCTGGAGCAGGAGGGTCAGGACGAACAGGGCGCCGGAGAAGGCGAAGTTGGCCACGGCCCCGGCGAGCAGCTCGGGCCAGGTCGCGGCGACCAGCCCCCGCGGAACGACCGAGCCGCGGGTCCTGCCAGCGGGCTCCGCGCTTCCGCTGCCGACGGCCCCTGCGGTGGCGCTGCCCGAGGTGGCGGGGCCTGCGATGGCGCTGCCCGTGGTGGCGGGGCCTGGGATGGAGCTCCGTGTGGTGGCGACGGCTGAAGTGTGGTGGTGGGTGAGAACGAGGGCGGCGAGGGCGGCGAGGGCGGCCAGGGAGAGCAGGGCTGCGGGGAGGGAGGAGTCGGTCAGGGCTTCGGCCAGGAGGCCGAGGAAGGCGCACGTCAGGGCCTGGGCGTACCAGTCGATGCGGCGGGCGCCGCGCGGGGAGCGGAGGCCGCGGACGGCCAGGAGGCTGACGAGGGCGAGGGGCGGGTTGAGGAGGAAGACGGCGCGCCAGCCGTACAGACCGACCAGGAGGCCACCCAGGAGCGGGCCCGCCGCCAAGGCCACACCCGTGATCGCGGCCCACGCGCCGGTGGCGCGGGCGCGCGCGGCCGGGGACGGGTGGAGCTCGGCGAGCAGCCCGAGCGAGCCGCCGAGGCACAGCGAGCCCGCCACGCCGAGCAGGGCGCGCAGCACGACCAGCGCCCCCAGGTGCGGCGCCGCGGCGCTGAGCACCGACAGCACCCCGAACGCCGCGACCCCCACCCGGAACACCCGGGCCGCCCCGTACCGGTCGGCCACCGCTCCCCCGGTCAGGAGGCAGGCGGCGAAGGCGACCGTGTAGGCGTTGACCGCCCACTGCTGGCCCGCCACCGAGCCGCCGAGCGAGGCCCTCAGGTCCGGGAGCGCGATCGTGAGCACGGTCGTGTCCAGGAGCACGAGGAAGTAGGCGAGCGAGAATCCGGCTAGCTTCATGGGCCCAGCCTGCGGAAACGCGGTGTTCCCGCTCAACAGCCGCAGCCGCAGGGGGCGTTCGGGACAACCGTATGCTGAGGCGCGTGGAGTTGCGTCATCTGCAGGTGTTCGTGGCGGTCGCGCGGGCCGGGACCGTGACGGGGGCGGCCAACGTGCTGGAGCTCGCGCCCGCCTCCGTGTCGGAGCAGGTCCGGCGGCTGGAGAACGGTCTGGGCGTCACGTTGTTCGACCGGACGCCCCGGGGGATGCGCCTGACCGCGCCGGGGAAGGCCCTGCTGGAGCGGGCGCAGGGGCTGCTCGACCACGCCGACGAGGTCCGCAGGGCCGTCACGGGCCGGCGGCGGCGCGTCACCGTGGGGGCGCTGGAGATGCTGGCCGCCACCCGGCTGCCCGCCGTGGTGCGCCGTCTCGCCGAACGCCGTCCCGACCTCGACGTGGACGTACGGACGCTGAACCGCGGGCCGCTGCTGGCCGCGGTCGCGGACGGCGGGGTGGACGCGGCGCTGCTGCTCGACGCCGGGATGCGGATCGGCACGCTGGGATTCCGCCCGCCGGACGGGCTCGACTTCCTCGACGTGGGCGAGGTGGCGCTGCGGCTGGTCGCGGCGCCTGGGGGCGACGCGCGTACGCTGCTGGTCTCGCCGCCGGAGTGCTCCATCCGGATGGCGGTGGAGCGGATGTTCGCGGCGGACGTGCCGCGGCGGGAGCTGACCAGCATCTCCACCGCCCGCGAGTGGGTACGGCAGGGGCTCGGGAGGTCGCTGCTGCCCGACTTCGCCGTGGACGCCGACCTCGACTCGGGCACCCTGGTGACCGTCGCCCCGGCCCCGGAGGAGTGCCGCGCCGCGGAGGGGGCCGGCGGCGGGAAGAGCCTCGACGCGAGCGAAGGGACCGGGCGGTCGCCCACGCTGGCGTTGCGGATGGTCTGGACGCGGGGGCGCGAGGCCGCGCTGCGCGACGTCCTGTACGCGATGAGCGACTGAGCGGCGAGAGCGAACCCGCCTACGGGCGTTGGAGCCGGTAGAGGACGTGGCGGCGGAGGGGGTCGCCGGGCGGGACGCGGGGGTGGTCGAAGTCGTCGGCCGGGTCGCGGGTCATCCCCAGCCGCTCCATCACGGCACGCGACCGGGCGTTCCCCACGGCCGTCATGGAGACGATCTCGTCGAGCCCGGCCTCGTCGAACGCGTACCGCACGGCCTCCAGGGCCGCCTCGGTCGCGTAGCCGCGCCCCCAGGCCGGACGGGCCAGCCGCCACCCGATCTCGACGGCCGGCAGGAACGGCGCCTCGAACGTCTGCAGCGCCAGCCCCGTGAAGCCGACGAACCGGCCGGTCGAGCGCTCCTCCAGCGCCCACAGCCCGTAGCCGCGCAGGTCGAAGTGGCGCTCGATCCGGTCGACCATGGCGTCGCTCTGCGAGCGGGTGAGCGGCGCGGGGAAGTGCCGCATCACCTCGGGGTCGGCGTTCATCTCGGCGAACGGCGCCCGGTCCGCGTCGCGCCACCGGCGCATGATCAGCCGCTCGGTCTCCATGGGACCTCAGAGTACGCGGCTGAGGAACGCCTGCGTCCGCGGGCTGCTGGGGTTGTCGAGGACGTCGGCGGGGGTGCCGGCCTCCACGACCACGCCGCCGTCCATGAAGACCACGCGGTCGGCCACCTCGCGCGCGAACCCGATCTCGTGCGTCACCACGATCATGGTGAGCCCGTCCTCGGCCAGGCCCTTCATGGTGGCCAGCACCTCGCCGACGAGTTCGGGGTCGAGGGCGCTGGTGGGCTCGTCGAAGAGCATCAGCTTGGGCCGCATGGCCAGCGCCCGCGCGATGGCGACCCGCTGCTGCTGGCCGCCGGAGAGCTGACGCGGGTAGCTGCCCGCCTTGTCCTCCAGGCCGACGCGGCGCAGCAGCGCGTGCGCGCGTTCCCTGGCCTGCTCGCGCGGCTCGCCGCGGACGCCCACGGGCGCTTCCATGACGTTCTGCAGCACGGTGAAGTGCGGGAAGAGGTTGAACTGCTGGAAGACCATGCCGATCTCCCGGCGCTGGCGGGTGATCTCGCGTTTGCGCAGGTGGCGCACCTTCCCGCCGGACGCCTCGAACCCGATCAGCTCGCCGTCGACGAAGATGGCGCCGCCGTCGACGGTCTCCAGGTGGTTCACGCAGCGCAGGAACGTCGACTTGCCGGAGCCGGACGGCCCGAGGATGACGACGACCTCCCCCGGCTGCACGTCGAGGTCGATGCCCTTGAGCACCTCCAGGTGGCCGAAGTGCTTGCGCACGCCGCGGGCGTGGACCATGGGGACGCTCACGAGGGCACCTCCGGGGTGGGCATCGGACGGCGGCGGAAGGACGTCACGAACGACCAGAAGCCCTGGGGCTGGTTCCTGGTGGCGCCGCGGGCGTAGTGGCGCTCGATGAACGACTGGCCGACGTACAGGATCGAGGTGATCACCAGGTACCAGACGCAGGCCACGATGAGCAGCGGGATGGTCTGGAAGGTGCGGTTGTAGATGGACTGCACGGTGTACAGCAGGTCGGCCAGGGCGATCACGCTGACCAGGGACGTGGCCTTGAGCATGCTGATCACCTGGCTGCCGGTGGGCGGGATGATGAACCGCATGGCCTGCGGCAGCACGATCCGGCGGAAGGTGCGGGCGCCGCTCATGCCGAGCGCCGAGGCGGCCTCGGTCTGGCCGGGGTCCACCGACATGAGGCCGCCGCGGATGATCTCCGCCATGTACGCGCCCTCGTTGAGCCCGAGGCCGAGGATGGCCGCCAGCAGCGGCGTGATGAGCACGTTGGTGTCGGCGCTGACGAACTCGGGGCCGAACGGGATGCCGAAGGAGATCTCCGGCAGCAGGTACGACAGGTTGTACCAGAGCACGAGCTGCACCAGCACGGGCGTGCCGCGGAAGAACCACACGTACAGGCCGCAGGCGGCACGGGCGACCGGGTTCTCCGAGATGCGCCCGACGGCCAGCAGCACGCCGAGCAGCACGCCCACGAACATGGCGATCACGGTCAGCAGCAGCGTCGTCATGATGCCCTGGCCGATGATCTGCGCGTTCACGTAGCGGCCGACGACGTCCCACTGGAAGTTGGGGTTGGTCACCAGCAGGGAGACGAGCTGGGCGGCGAGCACGAGCAGCACGAGCGAGGCGACCCAGCGCAGCGGGTGGCGGGTGCGGGCGGCGCCCGCCACGTCGATCTCGGGCAGCTCTTTCATGATGCCGTCGCCAGGTTCACGCCGGCCTGGTCGAGCGCGTTGTCGGAGGTGCCCCACCTGGCCATGACCTGGTCGTAGGTGCCGTTGTCCATGAGCTTCTGGAAGGCATCCCTGAGCACGTCGCGCAGCGGCGAGTCCTTGGCCACGACGGCGCCCTGGTAGAGGTCGTCGAAGCCGTTGGCCTGGCCCTTGCCGGCCAGCTCCAGCTTGCCGCCGGCCTGGGAGACGAAGTACGTCAGCGGCGCCTGGGAGGAGAAGAACGCGTCCGCCCGTCCGGAGCTGACCGCGAGCACCGAGGTCGGCTGGTCCTTGTACGACTGCACGCCGATCTTCGGCTTGCCCTCCTTCGCGCACGTCTCGGACTGCTTCTTGATCACGGCCTCGGCCGAGCCGCCGGCCATGACGGAGATCTTCAGACCGCAGGTGTCGGCGACCGAGCCGATCTTGTCGGGGTTGCCCTTGGGCACCGCGAAGACGACGTACTCCTTGACCCAGTCGACGAAGTCGTTGGCCTTCTGCCGGTCGGCGAAGTCACCCACGGGGCCGATGGCGAAGTCGTAGCGGCCGGAGGCGATACCGGTGAGCGAGCTCGGCAGGCCGTCCACGGTGACGTGCTCGATCTTGACGCCGAGCACCTGGCCGATGGCCTCCGACATGTCGGCGGAGGCGCCGGTCAGCGACCGGCCGTCGGCCCCGGCGATCTCGTACGGCGGGAACGAGCCGTTGTTGACGGAGATCAGCTTGCCCGCCTGCTTGACCTTGTCCGGCAGCCGGTCGTACAGCGCCTGGTCCTTGACCTGGGCGGCGGCGCTCGCGCCGGTGGGCTGCTGGGAGTCCAGCACGCCCTCGGCCTCCTCGGGGTTGGCGCCGCAGCCGGCCAGCAGGAGTGCGCCGGCGAGCAGGGCGGCACCGAGGATGCGGGGGTGGTCAGGCATGTCGCTCCAATCGCGGGTCCACGGCGAAGCGCCGGTTCTCGAGGACGGGAAGGGTGCGGCGGGCATTCGCGAGCTCGTCGGCGCGGGCGTCGGACCACAGCAGCCCCGGCGCGTCGCCGAGGCGGGCGCGGGTGATGCCGAGCGGGTCGACGATCATGCTGGCGCCGATGTTGCGCCGGCCGCATTCGCCGGAGGCCGCCACGTAGCAGGTGTTCTCCAGGGCGCGGGCGGTCACCATGACCTCCCAGTGCCACTCCTTGGCCGGGCCGCGCACCCACGCCGCGGGCAGCGCGATCACCTGGGCGCCCTGGTCGGCCAGGAGCCTGGCCAGCTCGGGGAAGCGCACGTCGTAGCAGGTCATGAGGCCGACCTTCCAGCCCGCGCAGTCGATGACGACGGGCGGGTTGGTGCCGGGGACGACGTTGTCGGACTCGCGCCGGCCGAAGGCGTCGTACAGGTGGAGCTTGGTGTAGGTGGCCACGATCTCGCCGTCCCTGGCGGCGACCAGCACGTTGGAGACGCGGCCGTCGCCCGCGGGGACGTGCACGCCGGCGATCACGGTGGTGTTCGATCCGCGCGTGTGCTCGACCAGGCCGCTGACGAACGGCCCGTCCAGCGGCTGGGCGGCCTCGCGGATGCGGGCGGGCTCGTCCACGAAGAGCGCGAGCGCGCCCTCGGGCAGGACCAGCAGGTCCGCGCCGCCCGCCACGGCGCCGTCGATCATCTCCCGGCAGGTCTTGAGGTTGGCGTCCCACTCCTGCGCGGAGGCGAACTGTCCTACGGCGATTCTCATGCGGCGAAGACCTCCTCGGTCGCGATGCGGCGGTTCGAGATTCCCTGGGCGTGCAGTTCCTCGCAGAAGGCGGCGACCATGGCGGCGTTCGGCCCGGCGCCGTACGGCATCCAGTCCTCGCCGAAGGTGCGGGCCGTCGCGGTGAGGTCGGCGAGCAGCCACGGCGTGGTGTCGGCGAGCAGCCGCCGCCGCGCCAGCCAGTGCCGCTTGGACCGCTCGAACAGGTCCTGGACGGCCTGCGGCAGCCACGGGTGGCGTTCGACGCTCTCGCGCTTGAGCGTCACCAGGTGGATGCCGGGCACGAAGCCGGTCTGCCGGTAGTAGGCCAGCTCGGCGGCCCGGTGGTCGGGCAGCAGGTGGCGGAAGCCGCTGCGGGGGGTGAAGAACCCCGGCGGCATGAACGGCGTCATGATCGCGTCGTGGCGGCCGTCCGCGAGGCCGTCGGCCAGGCCCTCGCCGGTCAGCGAGACGTTGTCGGGGAACGGCACGGGCCCGACGCGGTCCTTGCCGGTCTCGCCCGCGACCAGCGGGCCGACGGTCCAGGTGATGCCGCCGAGGTCGACGCCCGCGGCCCGCAGCAGCGCCCGCGTCCAGGTGTTGCCGGAGTCGGGCCAGCCGGTGAGGCCGATCCGGGCGCCCTTGAGCTCCTCCAGCGCGGTCAGCTCACTGTCGCCGCGGACGAGCACGCAGCGGTGCCGGAAGCCGCGCATCACGAAGACGGGCAGGCCCACGAGCCGGTCGTCGCCGGCGGCGCGGCCGAGGACGTACCGGCTGAAGGAGGTCTCTCCTCCGTCGAGGCCGGGTTCGCTCAGGACGTCGGGCGTGACGGCACGCGAGTCGAGGTCCAGCTCGAACCCGTCGGGCCGGACGTCTCCCGTCTGCACGGGCACCAGGTGGTCCCAGTCCCGCAACGCCAGTCGAATCCGAATATTCGCCACAAACCCCCCAAACGACATTAGTTGCCGCGAATTGCGAAAAACCATATGTTCAGCCGGAAGAGCAACACAAGATGATCTTTGTTGCTGAACAAAGTTTTTCGAGGAGACCGAGTGGAAGCCTCCTGGCTGGCCGAGCGGATCGGCGACCCGAGCGCGCGCGGGATCGCGGCCGCCCTGACCGCGCTGATCAGGGAAGGGACGGTGACCGCACAGACACGGCTGCCGACCGTACGGGGGCTGGCCAGGGAGCTCGGCGTCAGCTCGGGCACCGTCGCGGAGGCCTGGGCCGAGTTGCGCAAACACGGAATGATCAGAACCGAGCGCCGCCGCGGCACGGTCGTCCTCGGCCCGCCGGACGTACCCCGCCCCATCCGGTACGAGCGCATCGGCCACTTCGGCGACCGCCTGGCCATCGACCTGGCGATCGCCTCACCGGACGCCGCCCTGCTCCCGCCGCTGGAGGCCGCGCTGGTCGCCGCCGCGGGGGCCGACGGGCTCAACGACTACACCCGCGAGACGATCACGCCCCGGCTGCGCGCGGCGGTCGAGCCGGAGTGGCCGTTCACGGCGCGGGGCTGGCTCGCGGTGGGCGGCGGGTACGAGGGCGTCCAGCTGCTGTGCCAGACGACGGCGCTGCCGGGCGACCGGATCGCGATCGAGGAGCCGACGGCCGCGCGGCTGCTCGACATCCTGGAGACGATCGGCGTGCAGATCATCCCGGTCGCCTGCGACCAGGACGGGCCCGTGCCCGCCGCGCTGGCCAGGGCGCTGCGGGCGCGGCCGGTGGCGTTCGTCTACCAGCCACGCGGGCAGTCGCCGTGCGGCCACGCCGTGACGCCCGAGCGGTCGGCCGAGCTGGCGGCGTTGCTGGAGCGGTCGGCGACGCTCATCGTGGAGGACGACGGCATCGGCGAGCTGTCGGTCTCGCCGATGGTGAGCCTGGGGACCCGGTTTCCCGACCGTACGGTGCTGGTGCGGTCGTACTCGAAGTCGCACGGGCCCGACCTGCGCATCGCGGTCATCGGCGGGGCGGCCGAAGCGGTGGAGCGGGTGCGCGTGCTGCGCAGCTTCGGCACCGGCTGGACCAGCAGGATCCTGCAGGACGCCCTGGCGCACCTGCTGGGCGACGCCGAGGTGCGCGAGCGCGTCCGGCACGCCGGCGAGGTCTACGCGGCGCGGCGTGCCCGGCTGGCCGCGGAGCTGGCGGCCCGCGGCGTGCCGACGGGCGGCAGCGACGGCCTGGTGTTGTGGGTGCCGGTGCGCGACGAGCCCGCGGCGCTGGTCACGCTGGCCGCGCACGGCATCTCGGTCGCGCCGGGCAGCCGCTACGTGGTCGAGCCGGCCTCCCGGCACCACCTGCGGCTGGCCACGGCCAGGCTCACCGACGACCCGGACGAGCTGGCCGCGCTGGCCGACGTGATCACGCTGGCCGCCACGGGCGGCCCGGTGGTCAGCGCCTCACCCTGATGCCGGTGATGCGGCGCAGCACGTCCCACCAGAACGGCGCCCCGAACAGCAGCGCCACGTACGTCAGCAGGAATCCGGGCCAGTGGCTGGGCGTGCTGACCCGGTCCCACCACGCGCCGCCGTTCCAGTGGACGCTCGGCTCGCCCTGCGCCGGGATCGACAGGCTGACCAGCGCCTGGTCCATCATCCTGACCAGCGCGGGCCGGCTGAGCGTCTCGGTCACGCACGCCATCGGGTCCGCACCGGCGCACTGCGCGCGCAGCTCGGCGTACGCCTCGGGGCTCGCGTCGGCGAAGGCCGTCACCGAGGCGCGGAAGGCGTTGTCGCGCAGCAACGTCTTGGCGTACTCCAGGCCGTCCATCGAGAACAGCAGCGTCACCACGGCGGCGAGCACGGCGACGACCCACTTGACGTAGCGCTTGTAGAGCAGGGAAAGGCGCTGCATCTCCCCGTCGAACCAGGCCTCGACGCCCTTCGTGAACCGGTCGAGGTCGCGCTGCGCCGACTCCCAGACGCCCTTGAGCGGGCCGTACAGCGGGCTGCCGATCTGCTGGAGGCGGCCCAGGAAGCCCTCGACGTCGCCGTCGCGCGCCGTGGCCAGCTCCATCACGGCGACCGCGAACCTGGCGGGCGGGATGTCGGCGATGCTGGTACGGCCTCGTTTGGCGTGGTCGATCTCGCGGACCCGCTCGTACAGCAGCTTGATCATCGAGTCGCCTGCGCCGGTCTCGGGCATCGCCGCGGGGTGCGCGGGCGCGGGCAGCGCGTTGTGCCGGGGGCGTGGATCACGTACGAACGGCAGCACCCTGAACACGTCGAGCACGCCGGCCGGCAGCCACGGGCCGGTCTTGTCGTCGGCGCCGTCCATGGTGTCCCTGAGGTAGGCCCACAGGAACTTGCTGCGGATGGCCAGCAACCGGACGAACGCCTCGTTCAGCCCGCTCACCAGCAACGACAGCAGCAGGAACGACACCACGAGCCCGAGGGCCAGATCCACGTAAACGGATAACACCGCGCATTCATACACCCACGCGGCGTGGCGCCGCAACGATCAGCCGCACGATCAGTCGCCGTAGAAGACGCGCTCCACCACCCGGCGGGCCCGGCGGGTGACCCGCCGGTAGTCGTCGAGGAAGTCCTCCGAGCCGTCGGGCGGGTAGCCGAGCGTCCGCGCGATCAGCTTGCGCTCCCCCGAGTCGCGCGGCACGCTGTCGCCCGGCCGGCCCTTGACCAGCATGAGCGCGTCTCTGATGCGGGAGGCGAAGCGCCACGCCTCGGCGAGCACCGCCTCGTCGGCCGGGGCGAGCAGCTCCTCGGCCACGGCCGCGCGCAGCGCGTCGAGCGTACGGGTGGTGCGCAGCGACGGCACCGTGCCGGCGTGGCGCAGCTGCAGCAGCTGGGCCACCCACTCCACGTCGGACAGCCCGCCGGGGCCCAGCTTGGTGTGCAGGGCGGGGTCGGCGCCGCGCGGCAGGCGTTCGGCCTCCATGCGGGCCTTGAGCCGCCTGATCTCCCTGACCGCGTCGTCGGGCAGCCCGCCGCGCGGATAGCGCAGCTCGTCGGCCATCCGGGTGAACGCCGCCCCGAGCTCGGCGTCACCGGCCGAGAACCGGGCGCGCAGCAGCGCCTGCGACTCCCACGGCGACGACCAGCGGGCGTAGTAGGCGCGGTAGGAGGCCAGCGTGCGCACCAGCGGACCCTGCCGGCCCTCCGGACGCAGGTCGGGGTCGATGATGAGCGGCGGGTCGGGCGCGGGCAGCGACAGCAGCCGGCGCAGCTCGTTGGCCACCGCGTACGCGGCGTTCGTGGCCTCGCGCTCGTCGGCCCCCGGCCGCGGCGAGTGGACGAACATCACGTCGGCGTCGCTGGCGTACGAGCACTCCATGCCGCCGAGCCTGCCCATGGCGATGATCGCGAACGTGGTGACGTCGCCGGCCTTGCTGAGGGCGGCGCCGAGCGCGGCCTGCAGGGTGACGTCGTTGAGCTGCGACAGCGCGGCCCCGACGGCCTCGATGTCGATGAGCCCCGAGATGTCGGCCACGGCGGTGCGGAACAGCTCCTTGCGCCGCAGCGCCCGCACGGCCGTGACGGCGGTCTCGGGGTTTCCCGCGTGCCGCGACACCGCCGCGGACGCCTCGCCGAGCAGCGACTCGCGCGAGCGTACGGCCAGCTCCTCGTCGGAGCCGAGCATGGCGACCGCCTCGGGGGCGTGCATGAGCAGGCCGGTGGCGTAGCGGCTGGTGCCGAGGACGCGGGCCATCCGGGCGGCGACGGCGGTCTCGTCGCGCAGCAGCCGCAGATACCACGGCGTGCTGCCGAGCCTGTCGCTGACCTGCCGGAACCCGAGCAGCGCGGCGTCCGGATCGGGCGTGTCGGCGAACCAGCCGAGCATGACCGGCAGCAGCGTGCGCTGGATCGCGGCCCGCCGCGACACCCCCGTGGTCAGGCTCGCGAGGTGGCGCAGCGCGCCCGTGGGGTCGACGTAGCCGAGGGCCTCCAGCCGGGCCTCGGCGGCCCTGGGCGACAGGCGCGCCTCCGACTCGGGCAGCCGCGCGACGGCCTGCAGCAGCGGCCGGTAGAACAGCTTCTCGTGCAGCCGCCGCGCCTCCATCGCGTGCCGCCGCCACCGGGCCGTGAACTCCCCCACCGGGTCGGTCTGCATGCCGAGCGCGCGGCCCAGCCGGCGCAGATCGGCCTCCTCGGTGGGCACCAGGTGGGTGCGCCGCAGCCGGTGCAGCTGCAGCAGGTGCTCGACCTGGCGCAGGAACGCGTACGCCTCCGCGAGGCTCTTGGAGTCGTCGCGCCCGACGTAACCGCCACGGGAGAGCGCGGCCAGCGCCGGGAGGGTGGCCCTGCGGCGCAGCAGCGGGTCGAGCCGGCCGTGCACGAGCTGCAGCAGCTGCACCGCGAACTCGATGTCGCGCAGCCCGCCGGGGCCCAGCTTGAGCTGCCGCTCCCCCTCGGCCCGCACGTGCGCCTCGACCCGGCGGCGCATGGCCTGCACGTCCTCGACGAAGTCCTCGCGGGTGGCCGCCGACCAGACCAGCTCGTTGACGGCCTCGACGTACGCGGCGCCGAGCTCCAGGTCGCCCGCCACCGGGCGGGCCTTGAGCAGCGCCTGGAACTCCCACGTCTTGGCCCAGCGGCGGTAGTAGGCGAGGTGGCTGGCGAGCGTGCGCACCAGCGGCCCCGAACGGCCCTCCGGGCGCAGCCCGGCGTCCACCTCCCACAGCGAGCCCTCGGAGGTGGTCGCGCTGCAGGCCCGCGTCATGGCCTGGGCCAGCCGGGTGGCGGCGCGCAGCGCCTTGTCCTCGTCGGCGCCCTCGCGCGGCTCCGCCACGAAGATCACGTCGACGTCGCTGATGTAGTTGAGCTCCCTGGCGCCGCACTTGCCCATCCCGATCACCGCGAACCTGACGTCGGCGGCCTCCACCTCGGTGCGGGCGATGGCCAGGGCGGCCTCCAGCGCGGCCCCGGCGAGGTCGGACAGCTCGGAGGTGACCTCCGCCAGCGCGACCTGCCCGGTGAGATCGCGGGCGGCCAGGTGGAGCACCCTGCCGCGGTAGGCCACGCGCAGCGCCACCAGCGGGTCGGGGGCGGTGGCGCGCGGCTCGTCCTCGCCGGGCTCGGCTCCGACGGCGCGCAGCAGCTCGGCCCGCGCGTCGCCGGGGCGCGGCTCGGCCAGCAGGGCCACCTGGCCGGGATGGCGGACGAGGTGCTCGCCGAGCGCGGCGCTGACGCCGAGGACGGCGAAGAGCCTGGAACGCAGCCCCGGGTCGTGGCGGATCGTGGCGAGGACGGCCGGCTCGCGCTCGGCCAGGCGGATCAGCGAGACCAGCGCCAGATCGGGGTCGGCCACGTCGACCAGGGCGTCCAGGACGTGGTCCAGGTCGGCCCCGGACTGACGGACGAGCTGAGCGGCCCTGGCTCCGTCGGCGAAGCCGAGCTTGGCGAACCTGGCCGCGGTGGATTCGATCCTGGGCACCCCTCCATCTTGACAGCCCCCTCGCGATCCGCCACGCCGTCCCTTACCATTACAACGCAACGTTGCGTTGCATTCTTTCGAGGAGGGCAGGAGATGACCCCGATCCGACTGGGGCAGCCGGCCGGCAAGGCGAGCGCGAGCAGCGGCTCGCCACCATGGTCGAAGCGCCGGGCCTCCCCGACGCCTCCCCCGCCGGCACGCCAGCTTCCGACGGCACGCCTTTCACCGGCACGGCGGGAACCCTCGCCGCCGGGGCGGGTTCCGGCGGCGGTGGCGTGGGGGTTGCTGGCCGCGTGGGCGGTGCACGACGCCGAGGAGCTGGCCACGATGGCGGGCTGGACGCGCCGGGCGCGGCCCCGGCTAGAACGCCACCTGCCGTGGGCGCCGTGGGAGCGGCTGGACCAGTCGCAACGCCATGTGAACACGGCCATCGGCCTCATGGGCGGCGTCATCGCGGGGGCCGCCGCGATGGGCGCGCGTACGGGCGGGCGCAGCGCGACGTTCCAGGCGGTGCTGGCCGGGTTCGGCTGGCACGGCGCCGGCCATCTGGCTCAGGTCGCGGTGACCCGCGGCTACACACCGGGCGCGGTGACCGCCCCTCTGGTCGTGATCCCGTACGCGCTGTGGGCGTGGCGGCGGCTACGCGAGGCTGAGGTGCCGGCGCCCGCGGGCCCGGCCACCGCGACCGCGCTCGTCGCATTCCCGCTGGTCCTCGGCGGCGTCCACGCCTTGGCCCACGCCCTCACCCACCGCCGCCCCCTCGACCACCACGCCTCCGCCGCCGTCCGCGCCCCCCGCTCCTGACCGCGACGGCGCGGCGCATGGCGAAAAGCCCGGGCGTTCGGGGCGGGCGCTCAGCCCATGCGGATCACGGTCGCGGTCAGCGGGGCCGGGGAGCGGGGGCGGCGCGGTCTCTGATGACGTTCGCGAACGCCTCGGCCACCGGGCGCCAGGTGCCGGTCAGGCGGTCCTCGGCGGCCTTGACCTCGGCGTCGAGGTCGGCGGCCCCCTCCAGATCCGAGGAGGCCGTCCAGGAGGCGAAGATGTCCGGGGTGGCCTCCGGGTGGAACTGTACGGCCCAGGCCGCCTCACCGAGCCGGTACGCCTGGTTCGGGTACTGGGAGCCCGTCATGAGCGGCACCGCGCCCTCGGGCAGGCGGGTGATGGCGTCCTCGTGGTACTGGACGGCGACGGCCGTACCGACGCCTGACAGCAGGCGGTCGGAGGCGGCGGCGGGCAGCGCGACCACCTCGCGCAACCCCACCTCCAGACCGTTGGCGCCGCGCTCCACCGTCCCGCCGCAGGCCATGGTGAGCAGCTGCGCGCCCAGGCAGACGGCCAGCGTGGGGGTCGACTCCTCGACGGCGCGGCGCAGCAGGTCGCGGGTGGCGGGCTGCCAGGGGCTGCGCTCGTCCTCCCAGGCGGCCGCCGCGCCCCCGAGCACGATGAGCCCGTCCGCCGCCCGCTCGGGCACCTCGTCCCCCAGGTACGGCCGGACGACGTCGTACTCCAGCCGCAGCCAACCGGCGAGGTAGCCGAGCCCGGCCTCGGCCTCGTGTTCGATGACAGTGATCCGCATGTCGGCAATTATCCCGTTTTATCCGGACTGCCCTACGCTCCTCTCCCACCGTCCCGGCGCACCGTCCTAAGCTCCGCTCATGAGTCTCAGATTCGACGAGGTGGACGGCCGGCGGATCGCCACGTTCGGCACCGGTCCACGCGTGATCATCGCGGTCCACGGCATCTCGGCCTCGCTGATGGCCTGGGCCGCCGTGGGCCGGCGCCTGCCGGAGGGATGGTCGCTGGTCGCGATGGACCTGCGCGGGCGCGGGCACAGCGCGTCCCTGCCCGGCCCGTACGGCCTGCCCCGGCACGCCGAGGACGTGCTGCGCGTGGCCGACCACGTCGGAGCGGGCCCGGACGCGGTGCTGACCGGCCATTCGATGGGCGCGTACGTGGCGGCCCTGGCAGGTGCGCGGCGCGCTTTCGCCCGCGTGGTGCTCGTGGACGGGGGCCTCCCGCTGCCGCTGCCCGAGGGCGCCGACCCGGACGCGGCGCTGGCGGCCACGCTGGGCCCGGCGCTGGAACGGCTGAGCAGGACGTTCCCCTCGGCGGAGGCGTACGTGGACTTCTGGAAGGCGCATCCGGCCTTCGCCGCCCGGCAGTGGAACGCCGACGTGGAGGCGTACGTCCGCTACGACCTGACGGGGCCGGAGGGCGCGCTGCGGTCGCGGGCCGTCGGGGAGGCGGTGATGGAGGACGGCCGCTGGATGTGGCTGGAGCCGGAGGCCATCGCGGCCGCGCTGACGTCGATCACCGCGCCGCTGCGCCTGCTGCGGGCGCCGCGCGGGCTGCTCGACCAGACTCCCGGCCTGCTGCCGGACGACCTGGCCCGCCCCTGGGCGGAGCGGCTGCCGGGGCTGCGGGACGAGGTGGTGCCCGGCTGCAACCACTACACGATCCTGTTCGACGAACGTTGCGTCGCCACCGTCGTCGATCGCCTCACGTCGGACGCCGCCTGAGCGCGTACCGAAAGCGCGAGGCCCCCGGGGGCATCCGGGGGCCTCGCGGAAGAAGAGGAGGTCAGCGCGGGGCGATCCAGGTGGCGCGGCCGGCGGCCACCAGCGTGCCGTCCATCTCGTAGATGGCGCTCTGCCCGAACATCTTGCGGCCGTCGCGGCCGGTCGGGCGGGCCACCACGGAGTAGCGGCCGCCGGGCAGGACCGGACGGTGGATCTGCAGCGCGAGCCGGCCGAGCAGCGCGGTCTCGCCCGGCCCGAAGTGGGCCCAGCCGGTGATGCAGTCGAGCACGGCGCCCACGATCGAGGCGGGCACGCCGTCGTCGCCGGTCACCGTGAACGGCACCCGCCACCCGGCCGCGACCAGGTCGGTGCCCGCCACCGGGCCGGGGAAGATGCGCAGGCCGTCACCGGGCTCGCGCATGCCGCAGGCGAAGCACTCGGCGAACGGGTGGGCCTTCAGGCCCACGAACCCAGCCTCGGCCTTGGCCGCGTCGGTGAACGGCACGAACCCGGGCCCCTCCAGGTCCTCGGCCACGGGGATGGCCTCGACGAGGAGCTGGTCGCCGTGGGAAAGGGACACGGAGTTGGCCAGGTGCTCCAGCCGCAGCTCGGTCTCGAGCGGCGTGGGGGCGTGGAGCGTGACCTCGACGGCTGATCGACCGCCGTTCAACGCCTCCGCCATGGCGCCCGCGATCCAGCCGCCGTTGGCGACGCCGACGGGACCACGGAAACGCTGAGGAACGGTCAACACGGTCTGCAGGGCAGCCGTCGTCATGCCTCACCCTCCTCCATCGCCACATAAGACGATAAGTCCGGAAATTTAGATAAAGAACAGGCCGATTTTACTCGACGCCGGGATTGCCTGAGTGCTGGGGGTCCCGCGTCCGCTCGACACTCCTCCATAACGCCACTGAGGGGCCCGAAACTTCCCGACCCCGGCCTGGGGCGACCGGTCACGACGGACACCGCGAAGCTACAAGCCGGCCGTCGCCCGGACGTGACGCGAGGGTCAGAAGCAACGAAAATCGGCCTCACCCCGCACCGCTGGCGGAGGTGAGGCCGATCAAGGCGTCGGCAGTACCTTATCCCGCCTTCCCCACCCCCGCGACCAATCCGCCAATTCCGCCCGCGCAGGCAGGCAGAACGCTTCGGTGAAGGGCGGCGCCATCGAGGGTGGGTGGCGCAGACTGTCGGCATGGACCGGCTGACCTCCTGGGAGCGCCGCACCAGAGTCGCGCTCATCGCCATCGGCACGGGTTTCTTACTCGGCTGGGCGGTCCCCGTGCTCGCCCCCGGCCTGCCCACCCCCGCTCACGTGGCGCTCTGGCACCTGCAGGTCGTCTGCTGGGCCCTGTTCACCGCCGACTACCTGATCCGCCTCGTCCTGGCCCCGCGCCGCCTGAGCTTCGTGCTCAGGAACGTCCCCGCGCTCCTGGTCGTGCTGCTCCCGCTGCTGCGCCCGCTCTGGTGCTGCGCGCGCTGCTCCTGGTGCAGGTCGTCGCCGAGCGCGTACGCCTGCCGCTGCGCGTACGCGCCGTCGTGTACGTCGGCGGCACCGCCGTCTTCCTCGGCCTCGTCGGCAGCGTCGCGGTCCTCGACGTCGAACGCGGCGCCCCGGACGCCAACATCGAGACGATCGGCGACGCCCTGTGGTGGTCCCTCGTCACGATGACCACCGTCGGGTACGGCGACCGCTTCCCCGTCACCGGCGAGGGCAGGCTGGTCGCCGCGGGCCTGATGATCGCCGGGATCGCCCTGCTGGGCGTGGTGACCGCGGCCATCGCCTCATGGTTCGTCGAGCGGTTCGAGCGCACGGCCGCCGCGGACCGCCGTACCGAGGCCGAGCTCGCCCAGGTCACGGCGGAGCTGGTCGAGCTGCGCCGGACGGTGGCCGAGCTGAGCGCCCGTCTGGCGCCCCGATGAGCGGGAGTGCGCGTCTTGGCGCGAAGTCGGTGAGGCTGGGGGGCATGGGGGCCTATGCTGACGCGGCGGGGCCGGACGGCGGATCATGCGGGGGTGAGCCTGTGCACGGCGCGAGGTTGAGGTTTCCTCCGGGATCCCTGGTGATCCTGACGGGGCTCCCCGGCGCGGGCAAGACCACGTTGCTGCGCCGCCTGTACGGCCCCGACGTGGAGCGCCTGCCCGTCACCGCCGGCACCACCGTGGTGATCGACTCCTCGCAGGCCCGGCGGCAGTGGGACGACAGGCTCACCTGGGCCCCCTATCGGGTGCGCCGCGTCTTCATCTTCGCCACCCACGTGAAGCACATCCGCCGGGCCCTGGCCGGCGGTCACGCGGTGATCGCCCACCAGCGCGGCTGCGGCAGGCACGTGCTCTACTGGTTCGCCGGGCTGGCGCGCCTGCACGGCGCGAGCCTCCACCTGCTCCTGCTGGACGCGCCCGCGGACGAGGCGCTGGCCGGGCAGGTGGCGCGCGGCCGGATGGTGCCCGCGCGGACGTTCGACCGCCACCGCCGCCGCTGGGAGAGCCTGCTGGCGCGGGTCAAGAACGGCGACCATGCCCCGGCGGCCGGGGCGCGCGTCATCGACCGGGCCGAGGCGTGCCTGCTGGAGGCCATCGTCTTCGACGACTCCCGCGCCCCCGCCCCGCCGAGAGCCGACTGATCCTCCCCGCCCATCGAGGCCCGCGCGTGCCACGGGTGAGCGCCGGCCTCAGCCGAGGATGCCCCGGTCGTAGGCGATGGCGACGGCTGCGGCGCGGTCCTTCGCGCCGAGCTTGCCGTAGATGTGGGTGAGGTGGCTCTTGACGGTGGCCTCGCTGACGAACAGCTCCGCGGCGATCTCCCGGTTGGACGACCCCTTGGCGACGAGACGCAGCACGTCGCGTTCGCGGCCGCTCAGCGTGTCGTTGCCGGGGGCCCGCACCCGGGAGACCAGCCGGGCGGCGATGGCCGGCGACAGCACCGTGCGGCCCTCGGCGGCGGCCCGCACGGCGCCGAACAGGTCGTCACGCGGAGCGTCCTTGAGCAGGTAGCCGGTCGCGCCCGCCTCGATCGCCGGCAGGGTGTCGGAGTCGGTGTCGTACGTGGTGAGCACGAGCACCCTGGCCCGCGCGGCGCGGCGGGACAGCTCCGCGATCGCCGCCACGCCACCGCCGCCGGGCATGCGCAGGTCCATCAGCACCACGTCGGGGTCGAGGCGGGCCACCAGCTCGACCGCCTCCACCCCGTCGGCGGCCTCGCCCAGCACGGCGAAGCCGGGCGAGGACTCGAAGAGGCTGCGCAGGCCGTGCCGGACGACGGGGTGGTCGTCGGCGATGACCAGGGTGATGGGGGACGTGGAGGGCTCAGTCATGGCGCACCAAAGGTACTCGGGCGGACAGGGCGGTGCCGAGACCCGGCTCGGACTCGACGACGAGGGCGCCACCGACCCGTTCGGCGCGGGCCCGCATGCCGCCGAGGCCGAAGCCGCCGGTGTCGCCGCGCGCGGGAGGGTTGCGCGGGTCGAAGCCGCGCCCGTCGTCGCGGACGTCCAGGCTGACCTCGTCGTCCATGTACGACAGCGTGACCCCGGTCCGCCGCGCTCCGGCGTGGCGGGCGACGTTGGCCAGCGCCTCCTGCGCGATGCGCAGCAGCGCGGCCTCCACCTCGTCGTGCAGCGGCTCGGCGGCACCGGTGACGGTGAACCGGCCCTCGACGCCCGTCTCGGCCGACCAGGCTGCGACGATCTTCTCCAGCGCCGTGGGCAGGGGGTCGTGCTCCAGCTGGCCGGGGCCGAGGTCGCGGACGGAGCGGCGGGCCTCCCCCAGACTCTGCCGGGCCAGGGCGGATGCGCGGTCGATGTGGTCGCGGACGGCGGCGGGGTCGGCGCTGTCGGCCGCCGCCTGGAGCTGGGTGACGATGCCGGTCAGTCCCTGCGCGAGAGTGTCGTGGATCTCGGCGGCCAGCCGCCGGCGCTCGTCGGCGACGCCGGCCTCCCTGGCCTGGAGGATGAGCTGGGCGTGCAGGCCGGCGTTCTCCCGCAGCGCCTGGGCGAGCCGGGCGTTGGCCTGCCGCAGCTCCTCCATGGCCGCCGCCTTCGCCGCGGTGTGCTCGGCCTCCTTGGCCGCCACCCGGTCGAAGCCGAGCGCGAGGCCGGAGTGCAGGGCCAGCAACCCGGCGAACGCCAGCCAGTGCACGCCCTCGGCCGGCGGCAGGCCGCCGACGTTGGAGGCGGCCATGGTGACCGCGGTGGCGAACAGCGCGGGGCGTACCAGGGGGCGGGGCAGCAGCAGGTCGGCGTCGAGGTAGCCGAGCAGCGCGTAGATGCCGAAGACCGGGTTGCACCAGGTGAGCGCGAAGCCGAGCGTCCACCGCAGGAGGTAGTAGAGCCGGGGCGCCGGGCCGTGCGGGCGTTGCCGCCTGCCGTGGAGGCTCCACCACACCTGGAGCGCCAGCGCCCCCGCCATCAGCGCGGCGGCGGCGCGGGTCTCCCCGGGGGTCATCAGCGCGTCCGCGCTGACGATCGCGACCGCCGCGCCCAGGCCCAGCAGCACGTACGGCCCGCCGTTCAGCCACCATCGCCGCCATGACGCGTTCGCCGTGCCGTCACCGGGCACGTTCGAGGCGGGTAAGGCAGCCGCATCGGCGGCGGCTTCCGCGCGCTCGGGGACGTCGATCGACGTGCCGTCCACCATCCGGCCCCACCCCGTCCCGCTCATTCCCAGCGGAACCAGCGAGCGGACGCGCCCGCCAGCACCGTCATCCACACCAGCATGACCGCCACGTGCGCCGGCTCCGGCCAGTCGCCGGCGGCCGCCTGCCCGAGGGCCTGCGCGGCCGCGCCGAACGGTGTGAGCTCCACGACCTCCCGCAGGGGCTCCGGCATGGCCTGAACCGGAACGTACACGCCCGCCGTGAACGCCGTGGGGAAGAAGATGATCGTGGCCGCGGTGGTGCACGCCTTGGCCGTACGCGTGAGCGCGGCGATGAGCCCCCCGGCGACCAGGGCGACGAGCACGGCGAGCACGAGCGTCACCGTGTAGGCGGGCAGGTTGGCGGGAAGGGCGACGCCGTACAGGAGGCGGCCCACCGCGATGACGAGGAGCCCGCCGGCCAGCGCCGCGGCGCCGTGCACGATCACCTGGGCGGCGAGCAGCGCCGAGGGGCGTACCGGTGTGGTGGACATGCGGCGCAGGATGCCCTTCTCGCGGTACCCGGTGAGGGTCGGCGGCAGGGACTGGAGCCCGGCCATGACCATGCCGAGCAGGACGGCCACCTGGACGTACAGGTCGACGGCGCGGGCCCCGCCGGGCGCCGAGCCCTCCGCGCGGAACGACGGCACGAGGCCGAGCCCCGCCAGCAGCAGCACGGGGAACGCGACGATCCAGAACAGGGCGGCGGGCTCGCGGCGGAACAGCAGCGTCTCGGCCTTCAGTACGGCGACGGATGCGGACATGTCATGACTCCCGGCGGGTGAGGTCGCGGGTGATGTCGAGGTAGGCGTCGTCGAGGGTGGCGCTCTCCACACGGAGCATGCGCGCCGTGATGCCGTTGCGCGCGAGCAGGGACGTCAGCGCCTCGGCGGTCTCGTCGGTCCCGGTGACGACCAGCCGGCCGCCGTCCGTCTGCACGGTGCGGGCACCGGGCAGCGCGGCCAGCTCGGCGTCGTCGAGCTCCCGCGAGGGGACGAAGGAGATGACGGTGGAGCTCGCGGTGCTCCCGATGAGCCCGGCGGGGGTGTCGAGGGCGGCCAGCGCGCCGGCGCGGAGCACCGCCACCCGGTCGCACAGGTGCTGCGCCTCCTCCATGAAGTGCGTGACCAGCAGGACGGTGACGCCGTCGTCCCGTACGCCGCGGATCAGCTCCCAGGTGTCGCGCCGGGCGTGCGGGTCGAGGCCCGTGGTCAGCTCGTCGAGCACCACGACCTTCGGGCGGCCGATGAGCGCGAGCGCGATGAACAGGCGCTGCTTCTGCCCGCCGGACAGCCTCCCGAAGGGACGGCCGAGCAGGTCGGTCAGGCCGAGCCGCTCGGCCAGGCCCCGCCAGTCGGCCGGCCGCGGGTAGAAGGCGCCGTAGAGCTCCAGCACCTCGCGGACGGTGAGTTTGTCCTGCAGGTCGCTGTGCTGGAGCTGGACGCCGAGGATCGGGGTAATCCGCCTGCGGTCGGCGGCCGGGTCGAGACCGGCCACGCGTACCCGTCCGGCGTCGGGCTCGCGCAGCCCCTCGACGCATTCGACGGTCGTGGTCTTGCCGGCCCCGTTGGGGCCGAGCACGCCGAAGATCTCGCCCTCCTCGACGGCGAAGGACACGCCGTCCACCACGGGCCGGCCGCCGTACGACTTCCGCAGCCGGTCTACTTCGATGATCGCCATACCCCGAGGATCTCCCGCCGGGCCTGCGCCCGGCATCGCCCATCACGCTGCGAACGGCATCATCCGATCGGTTGATACGGGCGTCCGACCCCCGGGGACGGGCCTGCCGGATGGGCCTACAGGATGGGCAGGTAGCGGCCGAGCTCGAACTCGGTCACCGTGCGGCGGTACTCGTTCCACTCGGCGCGCTTGTTGCGCAGGAAGAAGTCGAAGACGTGCTCGCCCAGCGTCTCGGCGACCAGCTCGCTACGCTCCATGACCGAGATCGCCTCGTCGAGCGAGCCGGGCAGCGGCTGGATGCCGAGGGCGCGCCGCTCGGCGCTGGTGAGCGTCCAGACGTTGTCCTCCGCGGCGGCGGGCAGCTCGTAGCCCTCCTCGATGCCCTTCAGCCCGGCCGCCAGGATCAGCGCGAACGCGAGGTACGGGTTGCACGCCGAGTCGAGCGAGCGGAACTCGATGCGGGTCGAGCCGCCCTTGTGCGGCTTGTACATCGGCACCCGGACGAGCGCCGAGCGGTTGTTGTGGCCCCAGCACACGTAGGAGGGGGCCTCGCCGCCCTGGCCCGCGATGGCCTCGGCGCCGCCCCAGAGCCGCTTGTAGGAGTTGACCCACTGGTTGGTGATGGCGGTGATCTCGGCGGCGTGCCGGAGCAGCCCCGCGATGAACGACCGCCCGATCTTGGACAGCCGGAAGTCGGAGCCCGCCTCGTGGAAGGCGTTGCGGTCGCCCTCGAACAGCGACATGTGGGTGTGCATGCCGGAGCCCGGGTGCTCGGTGAACGGCTTGGGCATGAACGAGGCCCAGATGCCCTGCTCCAGCGCGACCTCCTTCATGACCAGGCGGAAGGTCATGATGTTGTCGGCCGTGGTGAGCGCGTCGGCGTAGCGCAGGTCGATCTCCTGCTGCCCGGGGGCGCCCTCGTGGTGGCTGAACTCGACGGAGATGCCCATCGACTCCAGCATCATGATCGCCTGGCGGCGGAAGTCGTGGCCGGCGCTGTGGGGCGTGTGGTCGAAGTAGCCGCCGGAGTCGATCGGCTCGGGCCGCGTGCCCGGCTCGGGACGGTTCTTCAGCAGGAAGAACTCGATCTCCGGGTGGGTGTAGAAGGTGAAGCCCATGTCGGCGCACTTGGCGAGCGTGCGCTTGAGCACCCAGCGCGGGTCGGCGTGGGACGGCGTGCCGTCGGGCATGAGGATGTCGCAGAAGATGCGCGCGGAGCCGGGCGCCTCGCTGCGCCAGGGCAGGATCTGGAACGACGACGGGTCGGGCTTGGCGAGCATGTCGGACTCGTAGACGCGGGCGAAGCCCTCGATCGCCGAGCCGTCGAACCCGATGCCCTCGGCGAAGGCGCCCTCCAGCTCGGCGGGCGCGATGGCGACGGACTTGAGGAAGCCGAGCACGTCAGTGAACCAGAGCCGGATGAACCGGATGTCGCGTTCCTCGAGCGTGCGGAGCACGAACTCCTGCTGGCGGTCCAAGGCATCCCCTCGTGAAGACAGTACAGGTCTCCTATCAGGATGCCGTGTCCGTGTTTCACACAGGTTACGGGGAGTGCCGGTGCGAGCCTCGCTGACAAAGGGCCGCGCCCGACCTACTGTGATCAACGCAGTCAGTCTCGGGGGAGGCATCAGTGGCCATCGACCTGCTCAATCACAAGCTGGATCGGGCATTCGAGCACATCGACGCGGGCGGGAACGGCGTCGTGGAGCGTGAGGACCTGCTGGGGCTGGGCGCCCGCATATTGGTGGGATTCGGCGAGTCCCCCACCTCGGTCACCGGGGCGAGCCTCGTGGACGGTTTCGACGGCATCTGGTGTGTCCTGGCGGAGGCGCTGGAGCGCGACGGCGACTCCGGCATCACCCGGTCCGAGTTCCGTACGGCGATGACGCTGGCCTTCGTCGCCGGCGACCGGTACGAGCCGGTGTTCCACCCGGCGACGGTGGCGGTGGCCGAGCTGTGCGACGACGACCACGACGGCGAGATCGGGCCGAAGGAGTTCCGGACGATGCTGAGCGCCTTCGGTGTGGCCTACGACGATGTGGACGAGGCGTTCGACCGGCTCGACGTGGCCGGGCGGGGGGTGCTCACCGTGGCCGAGCTGGTGGCCGCGTTCTCGGACTACTACCGGAGCGACGACCCCAACGCGGCAGGGAACTGGCTTTTCGGCCCGCTGTGAAGGCCGCGGTCTCGCGGTGAAGCCTTTTTGACGCCCCGGTGAAAGCCCCCCGGCGACGGCCCCGAGTGACGTCCCGAACGACGTCGCGGTGACGGCCCGCCGCGCAGGTCCCGTTCATGAGCCCCTTTGAAACCCCTGTGAGCACACATGACCACCACCACCGTGTTCGCCAGCGTACGCACCACCGTGCGCACCGCGCTGCGTTCCGCTCTGACCTCTGTACTGCCCCTGCCGCGCAGGGGCGCCTCGGCGGCCATGGCGCTGCTGCCGCTGATCGAGCGGGTGCCGGCGATGGCGGCGCCGTGCCGGATGCATCCCGCCGTGTACGCGATCGAGGCCGCCGTCCTCGACTGGGCCAGGCGTACCGGCCTGCGGGCCGATCCGGGGATCGGCTACCACCGGATGGCGGGCCGGGCGTTCGCCGAGTTCGACGCCGCCGCGGCGGCGTTGTTCGCGCAGTGGCTGACCTGGCTGTTCCACCTGGACGATGAGCTGGACGAGCGCTCCGGCCCGCTGGACGTCTTCCACGGCCTGCTCAAGGGCACGGCGCGGCACCCGCTGGAGGCGGCCTTCGCCGACCTGTGGCGGGTGACCAGCGCGCGGATGAGCGACCGGTGGCGGGCCAGGTTCGCGGTGGGGCTGCAGCGGCAGTACGACGCCTGCCGCACCGAGGCCGACAACCGCGCGACGGGCCGGATGCCGGCCCTGGAGGACTACCCGGCGCTGCGCAGGGGGACGGTGGGCCCGTACCTGTACGACCTGGTCGAGCCGTGCCTGCGGGTGGAGGTGCCGGCCTGGTTCCACGCCTCGGGGCCGTGGCAGGAGCTCGTGAACGCCTGCAGCGACGTCACGGCGTGGTGCAACGACGTGGCCTCGCGCCCGAAGGAGCGGGGCGACGCGCACAACTTCGTCGTCCTCGCGATGCGCCAGCTCGACCTGGGCGAGCGGGAGGCGACCGCCTGGGTGCTCGACCGGATCGCCGAGCGCTGCCAGGACATGCGCCAGGCCGCCCTGCGGCTGCCGCTCGACGATCTCGACCTCAAGACGGCCAGGGACGTCAGCAAGGTCGCCTGCGCCTACCTGGCCGCGCCCCGCGCCCACCTCGACTGGCTCCTGGAGTCGAAGCGCTACGCCTGAGCGCTCAGGACGAGCCGGCGGTGAGCATGTCGCCGGCGAGGGTGCGGCGGTAGAGAACCTGCTTCCCGACCCGCATCCCGACCGCGAGCCCGCCGGCCCGCAGCACGCCGAGGTGCTGGCTGACGGCGCCCGGGGTGAGCGCCATGCGGGCGGCGAGCGCGGAGGTGGTGGCGGGCTCGCCGAGGGCGAGCAGGATCTGCGCCCGGCTCCTGCCGATGAGCGCGGCGAGCGCGCCGGGCGCCGGCGGTGGCCCCTGCTCCCACAACGTCCCGACCCCCTGCACGGGATAGACGAGCATCGACTGGTACGGCGCCGACATCACGGCCACCGACGGCCAGTAGAACGCGCTCGGCACGAGCACGAGCCCGTCGCCGTGCAGGCCGCCCATGAGGCACCAGGGCCGGTCGACCAGCAGCCGCTCCCCCGTCCACGTCACTGCGGGGTCGAGCCCGGCGAACAACTGCCGCGCCCCGCCCTGGGCCAGCTCCCGCGAGCGGCGCAGCACGTCGCGTTCCAGCAGCGCGTACACGCGGGGCCAGAACTCCGCGAAGCACGTCTCCCAGTACTCCTCCAGCGCGTCGGCGGCCCTGGCCACGCCCGCCGCCGGGTCGGCGAGGAAGCGTGCGATCACGGCCCGGTCGGTGCCGCGCACGATGGCGGCCTCCACGCGGGCCAGCTCCGGGTCGGTGCTCCTGACCCGGTCGAGCTCGGTGGCGAAGTCGGGGATCGGCGTGTCCGGCGGCGGGGTGAGGAAGTCGGCCAGGTAGCCGGACGGCGGGACGAGGCCGAACAGCTCCGACAGGTCGAGCCCGGCCAGCCGGGGCCGGACGGCCTTGAGCCAGGGCAGGTGCATCGACTGCCGGGCGGGCTGCTGCAGGGTGCGCAGGCTGGCGACGAGCTCCCACATCGGGGAGAACGCGAACCGGATGCGGGCGACGTCCTCCGGCTTCAGCACCCACGTGATGGACATCGTTTTAGTGTGCGCTAAATCGTTCGCCCCACAAAACCCGACATATCAGGGTTTGGTGCGTGTCGAGCGTATCTGTGGAGAAGCCGTCGTTCCTGCGGGCCCAGATCGGCGGGCTGCCCCGCCCGTTCTGGGCGCTGTGGAGCGGCACGCTGGTGAACCGCCTGGGGACCATGGTCGTCCCCTTCACCGGCGTCTACCTGACCCAGGGCCGCGGCCTGTCGGTGGCCGCGGCGGGCCTGGTCATGGCCGTGTACGGGGCCGGCTCGCTGCTGTCGCAGCTGCTCGCCGGCGTGCTCGCCGACCGGATCGGCCGGCGGGCCACGCTGTCCGGCGGCATGCTGGCCACCGGCGCCGCGATGCTGGCGCTCGGATACAGCGCCTCGCTGCCGGCGATCCTGGCCTCGATGTTCGTGCTGGGCCTGGTGATCGACGTCTACCGGCCCGCCTCCAACGCCCTGGTCGCCGACCTGGTCTCCCCCGCGGAGCGGCCGCGGGCGTACGGGCTGCTGTTCTGGGCGGTCAACCTCGGGTACGCGGTCGGCATGACGGCCGGCGGCTGGCTGGCCGGAGTCGGGTTCGTCTGGTTGTTCTGGATCGACGCGGTGTCGTGCGTGGCGTTCGCCGTGCTCGTGTGGCGGGCGGTGCCGGAGACCCGGCCGCGGGCGGAGCGGTCGGCGGGCGGGTTCGGGGCGGTGCTGCGCGACCGGGTGATGCTCGGCTTCACCCTGGTCGTGCTGGGGAACGCGCTGGTCTACTCGCAGACGATGACCACGCTGCCGGTGGCGATGACCAAGGTCGTGAAGCTGTCGCCCGGCGAGTACGGCCTGGCCATGGCGCTGAACGGCGTGCTCATCGTGGTCGCCCAGCCGCTGGTGTCGGCGTGGCTGGGCCGCAGGGACCCCGCGCGGACGCTCGCCCTGGGGATGGCGGTCATGGGAGCCGGGTTCGCCATGACCGCGTTCGTCACCGACGTGCTCGGGCTAGCGGCGACGGTCGCGGTGTGGACGGCCGGGGAGATCGTCACGGCGGGCATCGCGGGGGCCATCGTGGCCGCGCTGGCGCCCGCCGAGCTGCGGGGCAGGTACGCGGGGCTGTTCGGGTTCGCCTGGTCGCTGTCGGCGGTGCTGGCGCCGCTGATGGGCGGCGCGCTGCTGGAGATCGGCCCGCGCACGCTGTGGTTCACGATCGGCGGCATCGGCGCCCTCTCGGCGATCGGCATGCTCCTGCTCGGCCCCGCCATAAGACGCCGCTGACCGGCCCACCCGGATCGGCCCACCCGCCGACGCGCGTGGCGATGATGTGGATCGCACGTCAGCCGCTGGGGCGGGGCGAGCCGGTTCGTGCCGCGCACGAGTCCGGATTTGTCACCTCTTGGACACCAAGTGCGAAATAGTCGACTTTTCGTCGCTTTGACGATAAAAATTGGGACATACTAGGCTTGTCGCGTGGCACAACTGCGCATCGCCCTGGCACAGACCAACCCGACCGTCGGCGACCTGAGCTCCAACGCGGACAAGCTCGTCGCGTGGACCCGCGACGCCGCCGAACGCGGGGCCCACCTCGCCGTCTTCACGGAGATGTTCCTCACCGGCTATCCGGTGGAGGACCTCGTGCTGCGCACGTCCTTCGTGGACGCCAGCATCCGCATGCTGGAGGAGGTGGCGCGCAGGCTGCACCGCGAGGGGCTCGGCGACCTGCCGGTGGTGGTCGGCTACGTCGACCGCGCCGGTCTCGCGCCCCGCGTGGGCCAGCCCAAGGGCGCCCCGCTCGATGCCGCCGCGCTGCTGCACCGCGGCGAGGTGGTCACCCGGACGGCCAAGCACCACCTGCCGAACTACGGCGTGTTCGACGAGTACCGCTATTTCGTACGCGGCGACCGGCTGCCGATCTTCCGGCTGCACGGCGTGGACGTCGCCATCGCGGTGTGCGAGGACCTCTGGCAGGAGGGCGGGCCCGTGTCCGTCGTGGGCCGCGCCGGCGCCGGGCTGCTGGTGTCGCCGAACGCCTCGCCGTACGAGAAGGAGAAGGACGACGTACGGCTGGAGCTGTGCGGGCGCAGGGCCCGCGAGGCCGGGTGCGCGCTCGTCTACGTCAACCAGGTCGGCGGGCAGGACGAGCTGGTCTTCGACGGCGACTCGATCGTGGTCGACGGCTCGGGCGAGCTGGTGGCGCGGGCCGCGCAGTTCGAGGAGGAGCTGCTGGTCGTCGACCTCGACGGCCTGCCGGTGTCGGACGCGGAGCCCGGCATGTTCCCGCACGACGCGGGCGACGGCACCACCATCACGGTCGAGCGCCTGGTGCTGTCGTCCGAGCCCGTGGCGCCGTACGAGCCCGTGCCGGCCCCCGTCGCCGAGCAGCTCGACCCGCACGGCGAGGTCTACTCCGCACTGGTGCTCGCGGTGCGCGACTACGTCGCCAAGAACGGCTTCCAGTCGGTCATCCTGGGCCTGTCGGGCGGCATCGACTCGGCGCTGACCGCCACGATCGCCTCCGACGCCATCGGCCCCTCGCGCGTCAACGTCGCGCTCATGCCCTCCCGCTACTCCTCCGACCACTCGCTGGCCGACGCCGAGGAGCTGGTGCGCCGGCAGGGCATCACGTCGCAGATCGTGCCGATCGCCGACATCGTCAACGCGTACGAGAAGGAGATCGAGCTGTCGGGCCTGGCGGCCGAGAACCTCCAGGCGCGGGTGCGCGGCATGATCCTCATGGGCCTGTCGAACCAGCACGGCCACCTGGTGCTGACCACGGGCAACAAGAGCGAGCTGGCCACCGGCTACTCCACCCTCTACGGCGACTCGGCCGGCGGTTTCGCGCCGATCAAGGACGTGCCGAAGACGATGGTGTGGGAGCTGGCGCGCTGGCGCAACGCCCACACCCGGCCCGGCTTCCTGCTGCAGGCCGAGCGGCCGATCCCGGAGAACTCGATCACCAAGGAACCGAGCGCCGAGCTGCGGCCCGACCAGCGCGACACCGACTCGCTGCCGCCGTACGAGGTGCTCGACCGGCTGCTCGACGACTACGTGGAGAAGGACATGGGCTCGCAGGAGCTCATCGCGGCCGGGCACGACCCCGCGCTGGTGACGCGGGTGATCAGGCTGGTGGACCTGGCCGAGTACAAGCGGCGGCAGTATCCGCCGGGGCCGAAGATCACGCCGAAGAACTTCGGCCGCGACCGCCGCCTGCCCATCACCAACCGCTGGCGCGAGACCACCGCGTAGTCACCCGCTGGTGCGGGCCTTCCGGACGGGCAGGTCGATGACGGCGATCTCGCCCTTCGACGCGTACACGGCGAGGTCCGGCGACAGCGCGCTGTCCACGATCACGGTCATCCGCGCGTGGCCGGTGTGCCGCGGCGGGTCCACGCTGTCCACCCTGGCGTTGTCCGCGAGCACCCGGCCGCGGCGGACGGCGGCGTCACCCGGACCGGAGCGAGGGCTGGAGGCCGGGGTGTGCACGATGCGCACCCTCGCTCCGGACTGGAGCCCGTAGGGGAAGCGGCCCGGTTCGAGGTCCAGGCCGACGCGGGCGCTGCCGCTCGCCGGCGGGCTCGCCTCGGCGCGCTGCGCGGTCGTCCCGCCGGAGTCCGCCTGCATCTTCACCACGGCGGTCGTGACCAGGCCGCCCAGAAGGAGCAGGAGCAGGGACGCCGCCAGCATGGGGCGGCGTTCCTCGGTCGTGAACGGCAGGTACTGGAACGGCGGTTGTTCGTCGGCCTGCGGGCCTGCCGGGTTCTCGGGTTTTCTCCACACGGCTCGCAACAGTGCCGCAATTCGTCGGCCCCCGGGGGCGCCACGCAAGCAGGGGCTCCAGGAATTCCGGCAGCTCTGGCGTGATGCGTAACCAGTGCGTTACGCTTTCCGGGTGGACGAGACGGCTGGGGCGATCGCCGATCCGGTGCGGCGGGAGATCCTCGTGATGCTCAGGGGCGGGCCGATGTCCGCCGGCGAGATCGCCGGGCGTTTCGCGATCAGCAGGCCGGCCGTGAGCCGCCACCTGCGGGTACTCAGGGAGAGCGGCCTGGTGCGCGCGGAGCTCGCCGGGCGCACGCGCCTCTACACGCTCGACCCGGGGCCGTTCGCTGAGCTCGCGGGCTGGCTCGCGCAGTTCGCGCGGCCCTCCGGCTGGGAGCACCGCCTCGACGCGCTGGAGACCGAAGTACACCGAACGCGCCGTGAGCGCCGCCGTACCGGCAGCGCCGCCGACGGCAGACAGGAGAGCACGGCATGAGCCCCATCCCCACAGGCCGGTTGTTCCGCACGGACGACGGGTGCGACCTCGTCCTGACGCGCACGTTCCGCGCGCCCGCCGAAGACGTGTGGGCGAGCATCACCGAGCCGGAGCGCACGGCCCGCTGGTTCGGGCCGTGGGAGGGCGAGGCCGCCCCCGGCCGCACCGTCCGGGTCCAGATGCGCTACGAGGAGACGCAGCCCTGGTACGACCTGCGGATCGACGCCTGCGAACCGCCCCGGCGGCTGGCCGTCTCGTCGCTGGACGAGTTCGGGGCCTGGCACGTCGAGCTGCTGCTGAGCGAGGCCGGCGGCACGACGGAGCTGCGGTTCGTCCACCACCTGGAGACGGCCGACGGGATCGGCGACATCGGCCCCGGCTGGGAGTACTACCTCGACCTGCTCGCCGCCTCCCGCGACGGCTCCCCCGCGCCCGGCTTCGGCGACTACCACCCGGCGATGAAGGCGTACTACGAGACGCTGACCGGCTGAGATTGTCGGTGGCACCTGGCACAGTCGGCGCGTGGCTCAACCGCTGAAAGAAATGATCAATGCCGGTTCCGTGTCGGTGCTGGCCGACGGGCTGACGGCGGCCTGGGCGGCGTTCCCGAAGGCCCGGTTCACCGCGCGCGCCCTCGACGGGCTCGACGGGCTGGAGCTCAAGGCGCGGGTCACCCACGTCGCCGGGGTTCTGCACGACGCGCTGCCCCTCCCCTATCCGCAGGCCGCCGAGATCGTGCGCGCGTGCGCGGCGCGGGTGACGCTCGACATGTGGAGCGGCTGGCCGGCCACCGACCACACCGCCGCCCGCGGGCTCGATCACCTGGAGGCGGGGATGGCCACGCTGGCCGCGCTGACCCCGTACGCGACGGGCGAGTTCGCCGTGCGGCCCTTTCTGGAGCGCTACCGCGACGACGCCCTGGCGATCATGCGCGACTGGGCCGCCTCCCCCGACGAGCACCTGCGCCGGCTGGCCTCCGAGGGGTCGCGTCCGCGGCTGCCGTGGGCGGGGCGCGTCGGCTGGCTGATGGCGCCGGGGCCGACGCTGCCCCTGCTCGACCGCCTGCGCGACGACCCGAGCCCCTACGTCCGCCGCTCGGTCGCCAACCATGTCAACGACCTGGCGAAAGACCATCCCGAGGTGGCCCTGGCGCTGCTGTCCCGGTGGCGGGCCGAGGGCGGCTCCCACGTGGAGGCGGTGCTGCGGCACGCGGTGCGGGGGCTGCTGCGCGCCGGCCATCCTGAGGCGCTGGCGCTGGTGGGCGCCACGCCGGGGAGCGGCGCGGTCGACGTGCTCGCGCTGGAGTCCGACGCCGTGGCCGTCGGCGACCGCCTGGGGTTCACGGTCACGGTGACCGCGGGGGCGCCCGGCCCGGTGCTGCTGAAATACGCCATCCGGCGGCCGGGGTCGCGGCGCGTGTTCCACCTCGGGCAACGCGAGGCCGGCGGGGCCGGGACGACGTTCACCGTCCGCAAGACCCATTCGTTCCGCCCGGTGACGACGCGGGACGAGCCGCCCGGGCCGCGCGAGCTGGAGGTGATCGTCAACGGCCGGGTGGCGGCCACGACCGCGTTCACCCTCCTCCCGGCCCGGTGATCTGGATCTCGTGGTCCCAGCGGTCACGGGGCTGGGCGTGCAGGCGCCAGTAGTGCTCGGCGATGTCGTCCGGGTCGAACGGCGTGCCGGGCGCGACCGGGCCGTCGACCGTGACGGAGGCCACGTGCACCCCCGCCGGGCCGTACTCCTCGTCCAGCATCGTCACCAGCGTCCGGACGCCGGCCTTGCCGAGGGAGAGGCTGACGTACGCGGCCTTGGGCCGCGGCATGCCGCCGGTGACGAGGAACGTGCCGCCACCCCTGCGGGCCATGGCGGGGCCGACGTGCGCGGCGGTGATCAGCGCCCCCACCACGTTGACCGCCCAGGCGTCGAGCTGCGCCCGCGCGGTCGCCTCGCCGGGCGAGTCCGGGCGGACGACCGCGGCGTTGTAGACCACGACGTCGGGTGTGCCCAGCTCGCCGGCCGCCGCGTCCAGCGTGGCGCGCAGCCCGTCCTCGTCGGCGCAGTCGGCCCGGTACGCGAGCGCCCCCTCCACGCCGAGCGTCCCGCCGCCGCGCGAGATCAGCACCACCGGCAGGCCCTCCTTCGCGAACCGCCGGGCGACCGACCGCCCGATCCCCGGCCCCGCCCCCACGATCACCGCTCCCGGCATCATCGGCTCCTTCCTCGTTGTGCCGTGACCGTAAGGCGTCACATCGATGTGAAGGTCAAGGGAGCGCATGAGGATCGGTGACCTGGCCCGCGAGACCGGCGTGAGCCGGCGGCTGCTGCGCTACTACGAGGAGCAGGGGCTGCTGCGCCCGCTGCGGCTGGCCAACGGCTACCGCGAGTACGGCGAGGCCGACGTGGCCGCCGTGCGCCGCATCCGCGCGATGCTCGCCGCCGGCCTGCCCACCGCGGTCATCGCGCGGCTGCTCGACTGCGTCCACGACGACGGCGACCGCCTGGTGCCGGAGGCCTGCCCCGGCATGATCGCCGGCCTGCGGCGGGAGCGCCGCCGCATCGCCGCGACGATCGAACGGCTCCAGGCCTCGCAGCGGGCGCTCGACGGCATGCTCGCCGCCGCGGAGCACCGCTGACGGTCAGGGCCGCAGGCCGGTCCGCGCCTGTCCGGTGGCGGGGTCGTACGGCACGGAAAGGCGCTGGTGCACCATCACCCACGTTCCGCCCCGCCGCTGGAAGACCCGGGTTCCGCGCATCCAGCTCTCTTCCGACTCGCCGGCGCGGACCCGGTTGAGCCCCCACGCGACCACGAGGTCGTCTCACGGAAGGTGCGATCCGGGCCGGCCGCGGCCGTCACCGCCCTGGCCGCGTCGCCGCACGCGGCTCCAGCCTGCACCTACGTGGCGGTCGTCGCGGGACCGGACGGCGTCCCGGGTCTGCTGGGCGGGTGACGGCCGCGCGTAGCGGCTGCCGGACGACGGGGTCGCCATGCCGCTGACCGAGGACGACACCGGCGGCCACGAGTGGGTTGTCGTCCTCGCCGTACGCCGCCGGCAGGCATGTGACTTATCTGCGTCTTCCAACCCAGAAATCGACCCATTCGTCCCATTGAGGGGTGGGTGCGGCGTTCTCCCCGCGTCTCGGTCCGGCCGATGCCATCTCGCGAAGACCTGCCAGCAGCGGCTCCAGCAGCCTCTGGGTATACCTGACCACCGTGGCAGGATCACCGGGAAGCGCCCCCCGAAGATGAATGATGATCAGCAGAATGTCGGTGGTTCCGTAGTCCTCCGGGATCTGCTTGCAGCTTCGGGCCACGTCGACCACTCGCTGCAGCGAGTCGCGCATGCGGTCCGCGGCAGCGTGGACTTCCGGCGGGTCGGGTACGTGGCCGCCGAGGATGGAGACGAGCGGCCCGAAGGAGTCGACCTGGTAGCGGTTGAGAAACGTGGCGAACACGAGCTCCGCCGGGACCTGCTCGATGCAGTCCTCCGCGATCTCGCGGATCTGGTCCATCGCCGCGATCTGCAGCGCCTGCGCTAGCGCCTCTTTGCTCGGATATCGCCGGTAGAGACTGCCGATACCCACTCCCGCGCGTTCGGCGATGGCCGACATCGGGGCCGACCAGCCGCGCTCGGTGAAGATCTCTTTCGCGGCGACGAGGACGGCGAGGTCATTGGATCGGGCTTCGCGGACGCGGCCGGATGTCGGGCGGCCAGGTTGGGTCTGACGTGCGGCGGGAGGCGAATTGACATCCATACGGCGACAGTATCAGGATGTTTCGGAACGGAATCTCCGTTCCGATCGAAAGGGGAATGCATGTCCAGCCCGACCGCGGGGGTGCCAGAGGCGGCCGTCCTCACGCCCGCCGGCGATGCTTCCGTCGCCGAGAAGCACGGCCGCATGGTGGTGGCCCTCGTCCTCGTCGTGCTCGTGTACGCGCTGATGCAGACGATGCTCGTGCCGGCTCTGCCGATCCTTGGCTCGGACCTCCACGCGGGACTCAGCACAAGCGGGTGGGTACTCACGTCATATCTGCTCACGGGCTCGGTTCTCGCCCCGATAGCAGGATCATTCGGAGGCCGGTTCGGCCATAGACGAGTGCTCATGGTGGTTCTCATCGTCTTCGCGATCGCCACGTTCGCGGCGGCGTTCTCCTCCACCATCGGTTTTCTGATCGCATGTCGCGCCGCGCAGGGGATCAGTACCGCGGTCTTCCCGCTCGCGCTGGCGATCGTCCGTCGCCGTTTGACCGGCAAGGCGATGAGTACGGGGATCGGGTGGATCTCCGGCGTGCTCGGGCTTGGTGCGGGCGCCGCTCTCGTCATCGGCGGTGCCATCCTGAAGATCTCCAGCTGGCAGGGCATATTCGTCTTCGCCGGAGTACTGATCGTCGCCAGTCTCGCCCTCGTGGCCATCTGGGTGCCGCACGCTCCCCGAGCCGAGCAGGCGAGCAAGACCGACTACGCGGGCGCCGCGCTGCTGACCGCGGCGCTCGTCAGCCTGTTGCTGGGTATCACCCAGGGCCCGTCCTGGGGCTGGACCGCCGCGCCCACCCTGCTCCTGTTCGGTGGAGCGATCGTGACCTTCGTCCTTCTCGTCATCGTCGAACGCCGTGTGACGACACCGCTGGTCGACGTGAGATCACTGATGAGGCCCTCGCTGGCCATCGCCAACGCTCTCGTTCTGGTGAACGGCTTTGTCTCCTACATCATTTACGTTTGCCTGCCGAGCATCCTTGCAGCCGATCCCGGCACCGGTTACGGGTACGGCTACGACGTCCTCCGCACCGGTCTCGTTCTTCTCCCGTCCGCGATCTGTGTGTTCGTCGGCGGCCGCGCGGCTCCCGCTCTGCTCGGACGTACAGGTCATCGTCCGAGCATGGTCGTCGCCATGGCGAGCATGGGTCTCGGCGCACTCGGTCTCACGTTCTGGCCGGCTGCGATGTGGTCGATACTGGCGTCGTTCTGCGTGCTGAGCTTGGGTATCGGCGTGGGCATCTCGGTGATCTCCCAGATCATCGCCCGAGTCGTGCCCGTCGACGAAGTCGCCGCAGCCAGCGGATTGAACACGGTGCTCCGGTCGGTGGGCTCTGCCTCGGGTTCCCCGGTGGCTGCCGCCATCCTGATCTCTGGAGTCGGCGGCACCACCTCGACCATCCCCCTTGCCAACTATCAGCATGCCTTCGCCCTCGCTGCGGTCCTCTCCGTCGCCGCTGTGGGGCTCGCGCTCGTACTCAGAATGCCCGCGAACCGCTGAGATCCTTCGACCATGGTGGAGCTCGGCCAGTCGGCGCCGGCAGATGATTCCGCAGGCGAGGCCGAGGAATGCTTCGTGGACGTCGTCGCGGATTCACCTGCTTGCGGTACTTTCCGCGGTCGTAGTCGCGGTCGGCGTCGATCGTGTCGGCACGTCGCCGGGGTTGCGCATGTTGTCGAGCCTTCCTCGCGCCGTGATCGACCACAGAGGTGGTCAAGACCTTTTTTGTCAAGCATGCCCATGCCGTCGATGCGGGTGCGACGGACAACGTGACCGTGCTGCTCATCCCCGTGACTTCTGAGAACCCGGCGGAAGACGGGTGGTGATGCCGTCGAGGACGAGGTCGAGCCCGAGGAGGAACTGGCCGTCGAAGTCGGCGTTGTCCACCTGGGCGATCCGGCCCAGGTCGGAGACGTGTTCGCCGAGGTGGGCAACGACCCGCTCGCGGATCTCCGCATCGGCCGCGGGCGTGCGGACCTTCGCCCACCAGATGTTCTCGCTCGCCACGAAACCGTTGACGTACGAGCTCAACGCCCCCACGGCGGCGAGCAGGACAGGACCGCTCAGCCCCGCGTCGGCCAGGGCGGTGTAGACGAGGCGCGAGCGGGCCAGCGCGTTCGGCCCGATCAGGGGGCGGGTGGCGGTGAGGGCGGGCACCCAGGGATGGCGGCGCATGACCTGCCTGCTCTGGGTGAGCTGACGGAGGAGGGTCTCGCGCCACGATCCCGCCGGCTCCGGCGCGATCTCGCCGATCACCTCGTCGAGGGCGAGGTCGAGGACGTCCTCCTTGCTCCGGACGTACTCGTAGAGCGACATCGTGCCCGCGCCGAGCCGTGCGGCCAGCGCCCGCATGGAGAAGCCGGCCACGCCCTCGGCGTCGAGCAGGGCGACGGCGCCCTCGACGATGCGTTCGCGCGACAGCCGCGGTTTGCGCGGGCGGCTGTCGTCGCGAAACCAGATCGTCTCCGCCATGCCACGCCTTTCCGTGCGCCGTACGGAAAATCGTACTAACGAGGCTGCCGGCGGGCGATCAGTCGTTCGACACCGTCGAGCAGCAGGTCGAGACCGAAGCGGAAATCGGCGTCCTCCACCCAGCCCTCAGCCCCGCTGAACGCGCCCGACCGCACGGCCGCCGACAACGCCGGGTACGCCTCGGGGTCGAGCACCTCGGCCAGCACCTCGCCGTAGTCGGAGGCGCCTTCGATCCCGGACCCTTCGAGCTCGGGAAAGCCCGACTTGGCGGTGTGCTCCAGCGCCGCGTCGGTGAGCGCGTAGCCGGTCAGGGTGCTCGCCACATTGATCTTCTCCCCGTCGTCCAGGCCCGTGCCGGCCAGCGTGGCGATCGCCCGGTCGAGCCAGAGCAGCCGCCGCGGGCCCATGGGAGGGGCGTACACGGTGATCGAGAGCACCCAGGCGTGCTGGAGGATGAGGTCGCGGTGGGCGCGCGTCCACAGGGCGAGATAGTCGCGCCAGTGCATGCCCGCAGGGTCGGGCGGCTCGGGGGCCACGGCGTCGGCCATGGCCGTGAGCAGGTCTTCCTTGCTGTCGACGTACCGGTAGAGCGCCGTCGCCGCGACCCCCACCCGGGAGGCGACGCCGCTCATCGACACGGCGGCCATACCCTCCGTGTCGGCGATCTCGATGGCGGCGGCCGTGATGGTGTCCAGGTCGAGCCGGGGCCGCGGGCCTCTGCGCGGCATCGGCTCACGCCCCCACATCCGCTGGACCACCGGGGGCAGCGACCGTTCCTGCGCCATGCGAAATCCTCCTTGACCGCTCCCTAGGATTCTGCATTACTGTGAAAACTATGAACGCCATACACAGTAGGCCATTCACAGATGCCATCCTGGCACGGGGGCTGACGAAGTCGTTCGGCGGCACGCGGGTGCTGAACGGGATAGACCTGACCGTGCCCACCGGCTCCCTCGTCGCCCTGCTCGGGCCGAACGGCTCGGGCAAGACCACGACCGTACGCATCCTCACCACGCTGCTCCCCCCGGACGGCGGCACCGCCACCGTGGCCGGTCACGACGTCACGCGGGAGGGCTCCGCGGTACGGGCCGCCATCGGGCTGACGTCCCAGCAGGCCACCGTGGACGAGCTGCTGACCGGGCGGGAGAACCTGGAGCTGTTCGCCGGGCTGTGCCACCTGGGGCGGCGGCAGGCCCGGCGCCGGGCGGACGAGCTGCTCGAACGCTTCGACCTCACGACCGCCGCCGGCCGCCGCGCGGGCACCTACTCCGGCGGGATGCGCCGCCGGCTCGACCTGGCGGCCAGCATGGTGGCGGCGCCGCCGATCCTGTTCCTCGACGAGCCCACGACCGGGCTCGACCCGCGCAGCCGCGCCGAGCTGTGGGCGGTGATCCGCGAGCTGCTCGCCTCCGGCACCACGATCCTGCTCACCACGCAGTATTTGGAGGAGGCCGACCAGCTCGCCGACCGCGTCGTGGTGATCGACGCCGGACGCGTCGCCGCCGACGACTCCCCTGCCGCGCTCAAGCGCCAGGTCGGCGCCGAACGCCTGGTGCTGCGCCTGTCCCGGGCCGAGGACCTGGCCCACGCGACCGCCGCCCTCTCTACCGTCGACCACGCCGCCCTGGCCGCCGCCGGGGCCCGGGGGCTGCCTCCCGCCGACCCGAGCCTCCGCCACGACCCCGTCTCCCGGGAGGTCACCCTGCCCGTGCAGAGCCCCGACCACCTGCGCCGGGCGCTCGACGCGCTGCACCACGCGGGCATCGACGTCGAGCACGTCGAGCTGCGCACCCCCACCCTCGACGACGTCTTCTTCGAGCTCACGGCGGTGGCGGCATGAGCGCCCTGACCGCGGCCGGCGACCTGCGCCGCCTCGTCGTCCGTGACCTGCGCCGGGAGCTGCGCCTGCTCGACGGCCTGATCGTCAGCACGGTCGTGCCCGTGATGATCATGGTCGTCTTCGTGTACGTGTTCGGCGGCGCCATCTCGACCGGCTCCAGCGGGCTGGCGTACATCGACTTCGTGGTGCCGTCCGTGCTGCTCATGTCCGGCGGGTACGGCGCCGCGCTGACCGCCGCCACCGTCGCCGACGACCTGAACGGCGGGATGATCGATCGTTTCCGCACCCTGCCGATCGGCGGCTGGGTGGTCCCCGCCGGGCACATCGTGGCCTCGGTGATCCGCAACGTGGCCTCGGCGGCCATCGCGCTGGGCGCCGCGCTCCTGCTCGGGTTCCGGCCCGCCGCCACTCCGGCCGAGTGGGCGCTGACGCTGGCCGTGGTGACGGGGTACGTGCTGGCGGTGGCGTCGCTCTCCGTGGTGTGGGGGCTGCTGGTCAAGTCGACCCAGGCGGCGGGGGCGTTCAGTTTCGTGGTGCTCTTCCTGCCGTACCTGTCGGACGGGTTCGTTCCCGCAGAGACGATGCCGGAGGTGCTCCAGGGGTTCGCCGCCAACCAGCCGATCACGCCGATCACCGAGACGCTGCGGGCGCTGCTGCTGGGCCTGCCGATCGGATCGTCGGGAGCGGTGGCGGCCGCCTGGATGGGCGGCGCCGTCGTGCTCAGCCTTCCGATCGCCGCGCTGCTCTTCCGCCGCAGAACCGCCTCGTGACCCCGTCGCCCTCCGCTCCGCGGCGGGCGTCGGTTACGGGGCCATCCCGGCCAGGGCGGCGTCCACGATGCGCTCGGGCAGATCGGCCGGCAGGTCTCCGGCGGGGCCCCACTTGGTGTGCCAGAGCATGGTGCCGGAGATGAGGGCCATGCCCATGTCGACGTCCAGGTCCGGCCGGAGCTCGCCGGTGGCGATGCCGCGTTCGATCACCTCGCGCATCGCCTGCCTGCGGGGCTCGATCGCGCGCTTGATGAAGCGCTCGGTCAGCCGGGGGTGGCGGTCGGTCTCGCCCATCACGACATTCATCACGCAGCGACTGCGGGCCATGCCCGACTCCTCCCGCATCGCGTCGAGCAGACTGATGAGGTCGTCACGCACGGACGTGCCGGTGAGCGGCGGCACCGGGGCCTTGAGCGTGGAGAGGGCGTCGACGACGAGGTCTTCCTTGTTGGACCAGCGCCGGTAGATCGTCGTCTTGCCGACGCCGGCCCTCGACGCGATCGCCTCGATGGACAGCTCGGACACTCCCATGCCCTCACCGATCAGGTCGAGCGTCGCCTCGATGATCGCCTTCTCGGCCTTCTCACTGCGCGGACGGCCCGCCGGGCGGGCGGCCCCTGATTCCTGGATCGACATGGCGGCCTCACACTACCGCTGGTTCCTTCTTCGCCGCGTGCTTGGCGACACGCACCTTGCCGGGCATCCACTTCGCCACCACCGCGACGCCCACCAGTGCGATCAGCGCCGATACCAGCGCGGTGATGTGCATGCCGTTGAGGAAGGCGGTGAAGGCCGGCTGGACCAGCGCCTGGCCGTCCTGACCCATGGCCTGGGCGGCGCCCATGGTCGCCATGATCGACTCACCGGCCGCGTGCCGGGCGTCGGCGGGCAGCGCGGTCAGGGCGGGCGCGATCTCGCCCCGGTAGCTGGACGACAGCACCGAGCCGAGCACGGCCACGCCCAGCGCGCCGGACACCTGGCGGACCGTGTTGCTCATCGCCGAGCCGACCCCGGCCTTCTCCTGGGGCAGCGACTCCATGATGGCGGTGGTCGCGGGCGGCATGATCATGGCCATCGCGGTGCCCTGCACGAAGAAGATGATCTCGATCATCAGGATCGGGGTGTTCTGGTCCATGACCGCGTAGCTGGCCAGCACCAGCGTCAGCACGACGAGGCTCACGGTGGACGACAGCTTGGCGCCGAACCGTTCGTTCACCCGCTGGCTGAGCGGCGCGAAGATGAGCTGCGCGGCGGCGAACGGGATCATCAGCGCGCCCGCCTGCAGCGGCGAGAAGCCCAGCACCAGCTGCAGGTAGAACGTCAGGAAGAACATCCCGCCCATCATCGCGAAGAAGACGATGCCCATCATGCCGATGGCCGAGCTGAACCGGACGTTGGTGAAGTTGCGCACGTCGAAGACCGGGTGGTCGATGCGCCGCTCCCACCACACGAACACGCCGAGGACGGCCACGCCGACCAGCGTCGGCACCAGCACCTGGGCGTTCGCCACGGTGGCCAGCTCGCCGCCGCGGATGATGCCGTACACGAGGGCCACCAGGCCGATGATCGACAGCAGCACGCCCACCGGGTCGAGCCTGGACGGCTTCGGGTCGCGCGACTCCGGTACGAAGCCGGCGATGAGGATCATGGCGATCACGACGATCGGCACGTTGATCAGGAAGACCGAGCCCCACCAGAAGTGCTCGATCAGCAGGCCGCCGGTGATCGGGCCGATGGCCACCGCCAGGCCGACGCCGCCGGCCCACACGCCGATGGCCTTGCCGCGCTCGCCGGGCGGGAAAACGTTGGAGATGATGGCCAGCGTGGCCGGCATGATCGCCGCGCCGCCGATGCCCATCGCCGCCCTGGCCAGGATCAGCTGCATCGGATCCTGGGCGTAGGCGCTGGCGAGGGAGGCCAGGCCGAACAGCGCCATGCCGATGAACAACATCCGCTTGCGCCCTGTCCGGTCACCGATCACGCCGAAGGTGAACAACAGACCGGCGAACACCAGCGTGTAGGAGTTGATCGCCCACTCCAGCTCGCTCTGCGTGGCGCCCAGGCCGACGGTCTCGTCGGCGATCGTCTTCATCGCCACGTTGAGGATCGTGTTGTCCAGCACGACCGCCAGCAGGCTGAACACCAACACGCCGAGGATCCCCCATCGGCGTGGATGCCCCGAGTTCGGGTCCATGGAAACGTCCTTAATTTCGATACGTACAAGTTTCGCAACGACACCGTATCGCAATCCATTCCGATACGCAACGGTCTCGTTTCGTAAACCACAGGTGAACGTGGCGACGCGACAACAGACGTTCCGTGAATGGACACCCCGGCGAAGTGCGGCCCACCACCGCGGCGCGGAGCCCTCAGCCCTCACATACGCTCAACCGCACTCGCGAGTGAGCCGCAGCACGTGTCCCCAACAGCCCCCTTGGGCCCCACATTCCCCGAAATCCCGAACGAGAGCTCCCTCACACCACGAACGCCCCTCCACCGGCGCCGCGGTCACCGGAACCAGGCAGCACCCGTACGCACAAACACCCGTGCACCCTGCAAGACCGTCACGTGGCCCCCGCCACGCCTCCCAGGACGGCGTCTCCAGTCCGCCCGGGAACGGCATCCCGCACCCCTACCCCCGACACCGCGCACGACGCCGAGGAAACCAGCGCACCACCCACGCCCGAGAAGACCAGCGGCCGACGTCCCCGTACACCGTCACCGACGGCGGGCCTCCTCGGAACGTGCCCTCAGATCACTCGCCGGGTGCACCCGCCGCGACCGCCGACTCGGCGGCCTCCGCGGTCGGAGCCGGGGCGGCAGGCGCGGGCCCCGCCGGGTCGGGTCCCCTTGGTGCAAGTGCGGCCGCGACCGGGACGGCGGGCGTCGGTTCGGCGGGAGCCGGAACGGCGGACGTAGGCGCGGCCGGTGTGTCGACCGGCGGGGCAGGAACGATCGGCGCAGGAACGGCCGCACCGGGGACGGCTGATGAGGGGCCAGGCGACGACGGGGTGGTCGGTGAGGGGGCGGGTCGGGGACGGGAGCGCCAGAACGGGAGGGCGGCGAGAACCATCAGGACCGCCACCAGGCCCGCCACGGCGAACGCCCACGACGGCCCCATGGAGTCGATCACCGCCCCCGCGATGGGCGCCGAGATCGCGCCGCCGATCAGCAGGGCCGTGCCGTGCAGGCCCATCGCCTCACCCCGGGCGGCGCTCGGCACCCACCGGCTGAGCACGTCGACCGTGGACGACAGCGACGGCGCGCACACCAGCCCGGCCGGCAGCAGCGCCAGCACCACCCACTGCCAGCCGCCGTCGACCAGCCCCACGGGGATCGTCAGCAACCCCATGGCGCCGATCAGGAGCAGCGGCGAGAAGCCCCGCGACAGGCCGCCGTACACGAAGCCACCGACCAGCGAGTAGACGCACCAGACGGCCACGGCGAGGCCGACCCACGCGGTCTCCCCGGCGTGCTCCATCGTGGCGATCAGGGACAGCTCGCTCGCGGTGAGCACGAACGTGGCCGCCGCGGTCGTGCCGAGCAACGCCACGAACGACGGCGTGAGCCACTGCCGCCTCGGCACCCGCTGCCCCTGCTCGCCCAGCTCCTCGGCCGAGCGGGTCGGCGGGTTGAGCAGGATCAGGCCCAGGCCGGCCACCGTCAGGCCCACCCCGATGCCGAGGAAGGTCACGCCGCTGCCCAGCGTGACGATGCCCACGCTGGCCAGCGCGGGGCCCACCATGTAGGACACCTCGACCAGCATCGAGTCGAGCGCGAAACCGGTGCGCCGCTGCTCGACGGGCACCAGCGCGACCAGGCACTGGCGGGTCACGCTGAAGACCGGCAGCGCCAGCAACCCGGCCAGCACCGCCGTCACGACCAGCGCCCAGTACGGCAACGACCACGCGCACGACCAGAACACCGCCTGGGCGATCGTGGTGATGATGAGCACCGGACGCAGGCCGTATTTGTCGACCATCCGGCCCATCAGCGGGGAGCCGATCGCGTTGCCGATGGTGCTGGCGGCGGTGATCGCACCTGCCGGGATGAAGTCGAGACCCATCACCACGGCGACGTGCAGCGTCAGCGCCATGCCGGTGGCCGTGGTCGGCACCCGCGCGAGCAGCCCCACGAGGAGCAAGGTGGGGACGCCCGGGATTTTGAGCAGCCGCCGGTAAGACTCGAAAGCCATGGTGTTCGTTACCTCCCTGCAGATTGTGGCAGGTGGTACCGACAGTCTCGCCACGGGTTTTCCCGCGTGACATCATCGGAGGGAGTCCGGGGACGCACTGGGGCGCCTCGAGACGTTTCTGGAGGGTTTACACATGTCCTCTTCAACCACGCTGTACGGCGGTGCGCAGGGACGCCGCGTCACCGTCCGCGACCTCGCCGCGGCCAAGGAGCGCGGAGAGCGGTGGGCCATGCTCACCGCCTACGACGCGATGACGGCCCGGGTCTTCGACGAGGCGGGCATCCCGGTCCTGCTGGTGGGCGACTCGGCGGGAATGGTCGTCTACGGCCACGAATCGACCCTGCCGGTCACGGTCGACGACCTGTTGCCGCTCACGGCGGCCGTCGTACGCGGCTCGTCGCGGGCGCTCGTGGTGGCCGACCTGCCGTTCGGGTCGTACCAGGCCTCGCCGGCGCAGGCGCTGGAGTCGGCGGCGCGCTTCATGAAGGAGGCGGGCGCGCACGCGGTCAAGCTGGAGGGCGGCCGCCGCATCCTGCCGCAGGTCGAGACGCTGGTGTCGGCCGGGGTGCCGGTGATGGCGCACCTCGGGCTGACCCCGCAGTCGGTCAACGTGTTCGGCGGCTACCGCGTCCAGGGCCGGGGCCAGGCGGGCGACGAGCTCATGGCCGACGCGAAGGACCTGGAGCGGGCCGGGGCGTTCTCGGTGGTGCTGGAGTGCGTGCCGGGTGACCTCGCGCAGCGGGTGACGACGTCGCTCGCGATCCCGACGATCGGCATCGGCGCCGGGGCGGCGACCGACGCCCAGGTCCTGGTGTGGCAGGACCTCATGGGGCTGACGCCGCGCCCGGCCAAGTTCGTCAAGCAGTACGCCGACCTGGCCGCCACCATGGACCGCGCCGCGCGCGCGTACGCGGACGACGTCAGATCCGGCGCCTTCCCGTCCCCCGAACACACCTACACCTGACCACCCAGGCACCGGAGCCCGCCGCCACGGGCGCATCGCCCGCCCCGCCCGGCCACCCGACGACGCAGACCTCGAGGAAGCCGGCCTGATCCTCCCCGCCCAGCGGGTGGCCGGCACGACGGTACCGCGCTGAACCCGCACGACATGACGCAGTCGCACCGAACCAGCACGGCATGACAGCCCAGCGCCACGACGGCGTGTGAGGTCCCGCCGGACCCCCGTGGCATGGCTGTGCCGTGCTGGTCCCTGGGAAGCAGCCGGTGCGGGGGCGGGCCGGTCAGTCGGCGGTCAGGGTGGTGGGGTCGGTGTTGGAGCCGCACACCACCACGGCCACCCGCTCACCCGGCTCCGGCCGGTAGACGCCCGACAGCAGCGCCGCGTACGCGGCCGCGCCCGCGTGCTCGGACGCCACCCGGTGCCGCTCCCAGAGCGTACGCCGCGCCGCGACGATGGCCTCGTCGCTCACCAGCACGCTCTCCACCCTCGGCCCGCGCAGGATCTCGAACGCCAGCCCGCCGATCACGCTGGCACCAAGCGCGTCAGCCGCCACCCCGCCGACCTGCACCGGCACCGGCTTCCCCGCCTCGCGCGCCGCGTGCAGGGTCGGGATGCGCTCGGGCTCGACGGCCACGATGCGCGGCGCCGAGCCTCCGCCGGACGTGCCGACGGTGACCCCGGCCGCGAACCCGCCGCCGCCCACGGCCACGAGCACGGTGTCGATCCCGCCGGTCTGCTCCATGATCTCCAGCCCGGTGGTGCCCTGCCCGGCCACCACCTCGGGCTGGTCGTACGCGTGCACCTGCAGCGCCCCGGTCTCGGCGGCGCGTTTGGCCGCGGCCTCGGCGGCCTCCGCGTAGATGGCGCCCGTCTGCGTGATGTGCGCCCCCAGTGCCCTGAGCCCGGCCACCTTGACGGGACTCGTCACCTCGGGAACGAAGATCTCGGCGCGCACCCCCAGGGCGCGGGCGGCGGACGCCACGGCCAGCCCGTGGTTGCCGCCGCTGGCCGCGATGACTCCGCCTGCGGGCACGTCGCCGGCGGCCAGGATGCGGTTGAACGCCCCGCGCACCTTGAAGGACCCGGAGTGCTGCAGCAGCTCCAGCTTGAACCACAACCCCGGCGAGATTTCCAGCACGGGCGTGCGGAGCACGTGACCGCCTGTCCTCGCCGCGGCGGCGAGCACATCCTCGTGGACAACGGTGGTCACGGCATTCCCCCGATCATGGAGACAACGAACATACGCCGAGGCTAGTCCAGCGGCGAACCTGCACGGCAAAGGCGGAAATAGGCCACAATTGGCTCATGAAGGGGACCAATCTCGATGACCTCGTCGACCTCCTGGGCCGGTGGGCGTCGGGGCGCGGGCCCCTCTACCTCCTGCTGGCCGCCCGGCTGCGGGCGCTGGTCGACGACGGCGTCCTCGCCCCCGGCACGACGCTGCCACCCGACCGCACACTGGCCAGGCGGCTCGCGGTGGGCCGGGGCACGGTGGTGGCCGCGTACGACCTGCTGCGCCAGGAGGGCCGCCTGGTGCGGCGGCAGGGCAGCGGCACCAGGGTCGCCCCGCTCGACCTGCCGGCGACGCGGGCCGCCGACGGCGTGCCGGCGAACCCGCTGCTGCAGCACCTCCTCCACCCGCCGGACGGCGTGCGGCTGCTGACCTGCGCCGCCCCTCCTGCCCCGCCGGCCGCGTTGTTCGAGGCGTACGCCGAGGCAGGGGCGCGTCTGACGGGCGTGCACGATCTGGGTTACGCGCCGGCCGGTCATCCGGCGCTGCGGGCCGCGCTGGCGGCGTACTACACCGGACGGGGCCTGCCGACCACGCCCGAGGAGATCATCGTGACGACGGGCGCCCAGCAGGCCCTCACCCTGCTGACCGGGCTGCTGGTGGCGCCCGGCGACACGGTGCTGGCCGAGACGCCGACGTACCCGGGCGCGCTGGAGGTGTTCCGGCACGCGGCCGCGGTCGTCAAACCCGCGACAAGCATCGAGGACGTCCGCCGGCGCCCTGCTCTGGCCTACTTCGTCCCCACCGCCCGCAACCCCGACGGCGCGGTCATGGACGTCCCGTCCCGCAGACGGCTGGCCACGCTGGCCGCCGCGCACGACGTGCCGCTGGTCGACGACGAGGTCCTCGCCGAGCTGTGCTTCTCGGGCGAGACGCCGCCGCCGGTGGCCGCGTTCGGGCGCGGCGAGCAGGTGATCACCGTGGGGTCGCTGAGCAAGCTCGTCTGGGGCGGGCTGCGGGTGGGCTGGATCCGCGCGCCGGCGCCGGTGGTGTCGCGGCTGGCCCGCCTGCGCGCCGTCCACGACCTCGGGGGCGAGGTCTTCAGCCAGCTCGCCGCCGTCGCGCTGCTGCGCCGTCTCGGCGAGGTACGCGCCGCGCAGGTGCGCACGCTACGCGCCCGGCACGACCACCTGTGCGCCGAGCTGCGGGCGCGGCTGCCGTCCTGGACGTTCGAACCCGCGCTCGGCGGCCAGACCGTCTGGGTGCGGCTCCCGCGCGGCGACGCCGACTCCTTCGCCCAGGTGGCGCTCCGGCACGGCGTCGCGGTGCCGCCGGGCCGCTCGTTCGACCCGGCGGGCGGGCACGCCGACCGCCTGCGGCTGCACTTCCTGTTCCCGCGTCAGGAGCTTTCGCGAGCGGTGAACAACCTGGCCGTGGCCTGGAGGTCCTACCGCGCGGACGGCCGCACGGTCTCCCGTCACCCCTTGGTCGTCTGACAGGGTGGACGCATGCGATCCACCTTCCTCCTCGTGCACAGCCCTTCCGTCGGCCCCTCGACGTGGGCGCCCGTGGCGCGGTCGCTGGAGCTCCGGGGGCACGCCGCCGTGGTGCCCGACCTGACCGGCGTGTCGACGGGCGGGGCGCCGTACTGGCCGAGGGTGGTCGACGCGGTACGCGCCGCCGCCCCCGAGACCCCCGTCGTGCTCGCCGCCCACAGCAACGCCGGATTCTTCGTCCCCGTGATCAAGGAGGCGCTGGGCGAGCGGGTGGTGGCCTGCGTGTTCGCCGACGCCCACATCCCGCCCCGCCAGGGTCTGGTCAGGACGGCCGAGGAGGCGTTCCTGCCGTTCCTGCACGACCTGGCCGGCCCCTACGGCGTGCTGCCGCGCTGGACCGACTGGTGGGACGAGGAGGACGTGGTGGCCATGCTGCCCGACCCCGCCGAACGCGTGCGGGTGGCGGCCGAGCAGCCGCGCCTGCCGCTCGACTACTACACGCAGGCCATCCCCGTGCCCGCCGGCTGGGACGACGTCAGGTGCTCGTGCCTGTGGTACGGCCCGCCGTACGACAAGGTCGCCGAGGAGGCCGCCCGCCGCGGCTGGCCGGTGACCCGGCTGCCCGGCCGGCACCTGCACCAGCTGGTGAGCCCCGACGAGGTCGCGGCCGCGCTGCTCAAGCTCTCCCGCACCTCGTGAATTTCTCACTGTCGCCCGCGATCGCGCGCCGCGACAGTGGGAGGCATGACAGCGATCGAAGTGAGCGGGCTCCGCAAGAGTCACCGGGGTTTCCCCGCGGTGCGGGACGTGTCGTTCGAGGTGGCCGAAGGTGAGATCTTCGCGCTGCTCGGCAGGAACGGCGCGGGCAAGACGACCACGGTCGAGGTGCTGGCCGGGTTCCAGCGGGCCGACGTGGGCACGGTGCGGGTGCTCGGCCTCGACCCCTACGTCGACCGGGCGGCCATGCGGACGCGCACGGGCGTCATGCTGCAGGAGGCCGGGTTCTTCCCCGACCTGTCGGTGGCCCGGACGGTGGACGTCTGGCGCGACTTCACCGCCACGCCGCGTCCGCGCGACGAGGCCCTCGACCTGGCCGGGCTGACGTCCAAGGCGGCCACCCGCGTCCGTCAGCTGTCCGGCGGGGAGAAGCGCCGCCTCGACCTGGCGCTCGCCCTGCTGGGCCGCCCCGACGTGCTCTTCCTGGACGAGCCCACCACCGGCCTGGACCCCGAGGCGCGCGCCCACACCTGGGAGGTCGTCCGCGACCTGGCCCGGCAGGGCACCACGGTCCTGCTGACCACGCACTACCTGGAGGAGGCGCAGCGGCTGGCGTCCGCGATGGCGATCCTGGACGAGGGCCGGATCGTGGCCTCGGGCGGGATGGCCGAGACACTGGCGGCGCGCCGGGGGCGGGTGGCCTTCCGGCTGCCCGCGCACGTGACCGCCGCGGAGCTGCCGCTGCCGGTCACGGTCGAGGACGGGCACGCGGTCTGCCGCGTCGCCGACCCGGACGTGGCCGCGCAGACCCTGCTGACCTGGGCCGCCGGCCTCGGCCTGCGTCTGGAGGGCCTGGAGGTCCGCGCCGCCACCCTCGAGGACCTGTTCCTGGAGCTCCGCCCGGAACCCACCCCGTGAACGGGGACTCCCACCGGCGGACCACCCCACGGACGGGCACCCGCCGGAAACACCCCGTGAGCGGCTTCCCGGAGCCCCACCGGCAGGCCGACCGATTCCCTCAGCCCGATGCGCCCCGCCGCGCTGCCGAACATCCCCTCGACGCCGACCGACCCTCGTGGAGGACACCGTGAGTCTGACCGCCGCCTACCGTCTGGGGACCCGACTGTTCTGGCGGGACACACCCATGCTGATCGGCACGGTGATCACACCGGTCGTGCTGTCCGTCGGCCTGCCCGCGCTCATGCGGCACCTCTCGCCCGGCGGCGCAGCCCTGGCCACGGTGGTCTTCCAAGGCTCGATCGCGCTGCTCCTGGCGCTCACCGCGCTCATGAACACCACGATGACCCTGTCCGTCCGCCGCGACCAGCTCGTGCTCAAACGTCTGCGCTGCACCCGCCTGACGGACGCCCAGATCCTCCTCGGCCAGATCGCCGGCACGGCCACGCAGACCTTCGCCCTGATCGTGCTGTGCACGGTGGCCGTGCGGTTCGCCGCCGGCGTCCCGCTGCCCGCGAACCCGCTCGCGTTCGCCGCCGTCACGGCCGCCGGCTCGGCCGTGCTGACGCTGCTCGGCGCGGCGTACACGGCCGCGGTCCCGCGCGCGGAGCTGACGCCCGTCTTCACCATGCCCGTCTTCCTGCTGGCCTGGTTCGCGTCGGGGACGATCCCGATCCCGCTGCCCTCGTGGCTGGAGACCGCCTTGGGCCTGCTGCCGACCACGGCCGTGGTGGACGCCGTCAGGACCGGCGACGTGGCGCTGCCTCTCCTGGTCCTGGCCGCCTGGACCGCCGCCGGGCTGGCCGCGATCCGGCTGTGGTTCCGCTGGGAACCCCGCCGGTCCTAGGGACCGGTCGTAGGCCCGTCATAATCGGCACTGTGGTCGCCTTCTCGGCCCGACGGCTCGCCATCGGGCTCATCACGGCCGTGTCCTGCGCGTACACGGCGATCGCGCTCCTCTACCTCCTGCAGGGCCCTCTGTACGGCGCGCTGGCCGTGCTCGCGATCCTCGCCGTGGTCATCACCCACCACGTCAACCTGCGGGCCGGCCTGCGCGGCGAGCGCCCGCCCCGCTACCCGCTCACGCTGGTCCTGCAGGCGGTCGTCACCTACCTGCCCGACCCCCTGCTGCCGGGCGGCATGTCGGCGGTGAACGCCCCGCTGCTGGCCGGAACGCTGCTGGTGTCGCTGCCGCTGCGCCTGGCCACGCCGCTGGTCGCCGTGATGATGCTGTACGAGGGCGTGGCGCTGGGGCTGCTGTCGCACTTCCCGCCGGTGATCGTCTGCTTCTACCTGGTCACCGTGCCGACGACGGGCGCGATGACGTACGCGATGGTGCGGTTCGCCCGCGTGACGGCCGAGCTGGAGGAGGCCAGGGCCGAGCTGGCGGAGGCCGCGGTGCTGAAGGAGCGGCTGCGCATCTCCCGCGACCTGCACGACGGCCTGGGCCGCAGCCTCACGGCGATCGCCCTCAAGGGCGACCTCGCGGCCCGGCTCGTCGAGCGCGACCCCGGCTCGGCCCGCACCGAGGTGGAGGAGCTGGCCCAGGTCGCCAGGGAGGCGGCCCACGACGTACGCCAGGTGGCCAGGGGTTTCCGCGCCATGTCGCTGACCGGCGAGGTGCACCGGGCGGTCGCCCTGCTGGAGTCGTCCGGGGTCGGCGTCCAGGCCCACCTGGCCGACGTGGCGCTGCCGCGGCGCTCGGAGGAGGCGCTGGCCTGGGGCGTGCGCGAGGCGGTCACCAACGTGCTGCGTCACAGCAGGGCCACCGTCTGCACGATCACCACCTCGCCCCACGACGGCACGCTCCGGCTGGAGATCGCCAACGACGGCACCCCACCCGTACCGGACACAGCCGGAACGGGTGGCGGCGGCCTCACGAGCCTCGCCGAACGCGCCGCGCAGGCGGGCGGCTCCTGCACCGCCGCCCCGACCGGCGCGGGCGGCTTCGTCCTGACCATGGAGGTCGCCTTGGAGGGTGCCAGGGACGGCGCCATGGACGGCGCCGCGTGATCCGCGTGCTGCTGGCCGAGGACATGCACATGATCCGCGCCGCCCTCACCGCCCTGCTGCGCCTGGAGAACGACATCGAGGTGGTCGCGGAGGTCACCCGCGGCGACGAGATCCTCCCCGCGGCGCTGCGGGTCCGGCCCGACGTCGCCGTCCTCGACATCGACCTGCCCGCCGTGGACGGCATCACCGCGGCCACCACGCTGCGCGAGCGCCTGCCGTCGTGCCGCGTGCTGGTGCTCACCGCCCTGGGCCGGCCGGGTCACGTCCGCAGGGCGCTGTCGGCCGGCATCGAGGCGTTCCTCGTCAAGGACGCCCCCGGCGACCGGCTGGCGGACGCGGTCCGGCGCACGGCCGCGGGGCTGCGCGTGCTGGACCCCGAGCTGGTCTCGACCGCGATGGAGTACGGCGAGAGCCCCCTGACGCCCAGGGAGTCGACCGTGCTCGGGCAGGCCGCGCTCGGCGCCTCTGCCGAGGAGATCGCCTCCCGCCTCCACCTGTCCTCAGGCACGGTACGCAACTACCTGACCACGGCCATCGCGAAGACGGGGGCACGCAACAAGATCGACGCCATCCGGATCGCCCAGGACGCCGGCTGGCTGTAGCTCAGATGTCGGTGATGCGCAGCCCGGCGTGCGCCTTGTAGCGGCGGTTCACCGAGATGATGTTGGCGGTCAGCGCCTCGATCTGGTGGGCGTTGCGCAGCCGCCCGCCGAAGACACCGCGCACGCCCGGGATGACCTCGGCCAGCGCCTGCACCGTGTCGGTGGCCTCGCGGTCGTCGCCCAGCACCAGCACGTCGAGGTCGACCTTGTCGACCGCGGGGTCCATCAGCAGCACGGCGGACACGTGGTGGAAGGCCGCCACCACCCGGCTGTCCGGCAGCACGGCCGCGGCCTGCTGGGCGGCGCTGCCCTCCTCGACCGGCAGCGCGTACGCGCCCTGCTTGTCGAAGCCGAGCGGGTTCACGCAGTCGACCACGATCTTCCCGGCCAGTTCGGCGCGCAGCGACTCCAGCAACGCCTTGTGCCCCTCGTACGGCACCGCGACGATCACCAGGTCGGCCGCGGCGGCGACGGCGGCGTTCTCGTCGCCCTCGACGCCGGCCCCGATGGACTCGGCCGCCTCGTGGGCGCGCTGCGCGCTGCGCGACCCGACGAGTACCCGCCGCCCGGCCAGCGCGAACCGCCGCGCCAGCCCCTTGCCCTGGTCGCCCGTGCCGCCCAGGATGCCGATGGAAAGCCCGCTCACATCTGTCATAGCCCCGATGATGCCAGCCGCGCCGCTGCCCCGAGCGCCCCGGCCCCGCCATCATGGCGAATCACTCTCCCCTCGCCAGTCCGTCGGGCACCATGGAGGCATGGACTCAGGATCGGTGGCCTTGCTGCGCGAGCTCCTGGAGGGCAGCGGCTGGCTCGAACGCGCCCGCGAGCTCGGCCTCGCCCTGCGCGCCACCCGGTCCCCCGGCGGCCTGCTGGTGGTGGGGCCGCCCGACGACGAGCCCTGGCACGTGACCGCGCACCTCAGCGACGAGGCCAGGTACGCGGGCCTGCCGCAGCTCACGCCCACCTTGGTGCGCTGGCGGCCGCCCGCCGACGCGCCGGCCCATCTGCGCGTCGGCCTCGACCGCCTGGAGCGCGCCGCGCGCGGCGAGACGCTCTTCGTGCTGGCCGAGCAGCAGGCGCCGGTCCCCCTGCTCGAACGCGTCGACGACGCCAGGCGCACCGGCGCGACGATCCTGGCCGTCCAGGGCGGCGACCCCGAGCTGGCCGGGCTCGCGCATGACGCCATCGCGGTGCCGAGCGGCGGGCCGGTGACGTTCGACGGCGCGCAACACCTGGTCAGCGCGGCGGCCGGCGAGATCGAGCAGCGCCCTGGCCTGCGCGACCGCCTGGCCCGCCTCCTGGAGAAGGTCAGCGGCCCCCGGGTCACCGACTAGATCCATGAAGGGCCGCTTACGGCGCGCATCAGATTTCGTTATTTGCCCTTCACAGCGGCGCCTCCCGACAATGTCCCCCATGGACTTCCTGCTCACCGTGGTCGGCTGGCTCGGCGCCGCCCTCCTGCTCACCGGCTACGGCCTGGTCTCGTCGTCGCGCATGTCGGGCGACGGGCTCACGTACCAGATCATCAACCTCGTCGGATCCGTCAGCCTGATGATCAACAGCGCCTACAGCTCCGCCTGGCCGTCGGTCGGGCTCAACTTCGTCTGGGCCGCCATCGGCGTCGTGGCCCTGGCCAAGCTGGTACGCCTGCGGACGAGGACGGTCGCCGGATGATCGTCGACCTCAGCCACCGCATCACCGAGGGCATGACCACCTACCCCGGCATCCCCGGCCCCGCCCTGGGCGTCCACCTGAGCAGGGAGGACTCACGCGAGGTGTACGCGCCGGGCACGGAGTTCCACATCGGCGTCATCACGCTGACCGCCAACACCGGCACCTACGTGGACACCCCGCACCACCGCTACGCCGGCGGCGCCGACCTGGCGCAGGTGCCGATCGACCGGCTGGCCGACCTGCCCGGTCTCGTCCTACGGGCAGGCGGCGAGCGCGCGGTCACCGTGGACCGTTCGCTGGACGTACGGGGCCGCGCCGTGCTGATCCACACGGGCTGGGACCGTCACTTCGGCACGGAGGCCTACTTCTCCGGCCACCCCTACCTCGCCCCCGAGTCGGCCGCCTGGCTGGCCGAGCAGGGCGCGGCGCTGGTCGGGATCGACTCGCTGAACATCGACGACACCCCGCCGCGCGGCGAGCGGCCCGCCCACTCGATCCTGCTAGGGGCGAGGATCCCCCTGGTGGAACATCTGACCGGCCTGGCGGCCCTGCCCGACGAGGGCTTCCGCTTCCACGCCGCGCCGCCGATGGTGGCGGGCATGGGCACGTTCCCCGTCAGGGCGTACGCCGTCGTGCCGTAGCGTCACTCCTCGTCCTGGTCCGCCTCTTCCCAGGTCTTGTTGCGGTCGGCGGCGCGCTGCAGCGCCCCGGCCGCCTCCTGCTCCGTGGAGTAGGGGCCCATCCGGTCTTTGTTGGGGCAGCCCTTCTCGGGCTCGACGCGCATGTGCTTGAGACAGAACCACCACTGGCCTTCGCTCACGTGGTCAATTCTGCCCCGTAGACTCATGTTTCATGACGACACTGCTCCAGCCAGGGCGAGTTTCGCCCTTGCGAAAGGTCCCCGCCCACATCGAGCGGCCGGAGTACGTCGGCAAGAAGCGCCCCAGGACCGGCGAGTCCGACGTGAAGAGTCCCGAGATGATCGAGCGCATGCGCGTGGCCGGCAAGATCGCCGCCCAGGCGCTCGAAGAGGTCGCCAAGCACATCCGGCCGGGCGTCACGACCGACGAACTCGACAGGATCGGCCACGAGTTCCTCATCGACCAGGGCGCCTATCCCAGCACGCTGGGCTACAAGGGCTACCCCAAGTCGTTGTGCACGTCGATCAACGAGGTCATCTGCCACGGCATCCCCGACGACACGGTCCTGCGCGACGGTGACATCGTCAACATCGACATCACCGCCTACATCGGCGGCGTCCACGGCGACACCGACGCGACCTACCTCGTGGGCGAGGTCGACGAGGAGTCGCGGCTGCTGGTCGAGCGCACCCGCGAGGCGATGATGCGCGCCATCAGGGCCGTCGCCCCCGGTCGCCAGCTCAACGTCGTGGGCCGCGTCATCGAGGCGTACGCCAAGCGCTTCGGCTACGGCGTCGTCCGCGACTTCACCGGTCACGGCATCGGCACGACGTTCCACTCCGGCCTGATGGTGCCCCACTACGACGACCCGTCGCTGCGGGTCGAGCTGGTGCCGGGCATGACGTTCACCATCGAGCCGATGCTCACCCTGGGCACGATCGAGTACGACATCTGGCCCGACAAGTGGACCGCGGTCACGAAGGACCGCAAGCGCACGGCCCAGTTCGAGCACACGATCGTGGTCACCGAGAAGGGCAGCGAGATCCTCACGCTGCCCTGACCCGGCGGCTCACCTGCGACAGGTCACTCGTGGTGGGGCACCACACCGCTCACGGTCGTGCCCTGCCCGAGCACGCTGTTGACCGAGAGGTTCCCGCCGATCTCGGCGAACGCGGCCCGCATGCGCGCGATGCCCCGCCCCGGCCCGGCCGCGAGGAAACCGCGGCCGTCGTCGCTGACGGTCATGCGCAACCCCTTCTTGCCGGCCGTCACGGCGATGGAGACCGTCCGGGCCCGGCTGTGCCGCTCGACGTTGGACAGCGCCTCGTGGAGCACGGTCATCACGGCGCTGGAGACGGGCGAGGGCACGTCGGTCTTGGGCAGCGCCCAGGTCTCGACCGCGATGCCCGTCCGCTCCGACCACTCGGCGAGGCAGCTCTCCAGCTCCTCCGCCAGGCCCTGCCCCCCGCGCATGCGTGTCTCTTCCGCCAATTGGATCTCGCCTTCCTTGGCACCCGAGCCCACGCCGGTCCCCACTCCGGCGCACCCAACGTCGCGGTGCGCGTCCCCCCTCAAGGCCTACGCACGCTGACTGATGGGGTTATGCCCGTCTCCCCTGTGAGAAAGGCTACCTGTCAGGCCCAGGGACTTGTAGTCGGAAAGTGCAAGCACCATCCCCGCAACGCTACTCGCCCTTGTCCGCACGGTTGAGTTTGGCGAGGTAGTCGTTGTAGCTGTCGAGCTCGGGATCTCCGGCGCCGGTGCGGTCGGCCCGGCGGTCGGCCCGCTTCGCCTGCCGGTCGTCGTCGCGGTACCACTGCACGGCGATGGCCAGCAGCACCATGAGGGTCGGGATCTCGCCGAACCCCCACGCGATGGCGCCGCCGTCGCGCTGGGTCTGCAGCAGCGTGTCGCCCCACGTGCGGCCGAGCTGCTCATACCAGCCCTGGGCGACGGGCGAGCCCATCATCATCAGCGCGATGCCGAAGAAGGCGTGGAACGGCATCGTGACGAAGAGCATCAGCAGCCGGCCGACGTGGGGCAGGCGGTTGGGCCCCGGGTCGACGCCGATGATCACCCAGAAGAACAGGCACCCGCTGAGCAGGAAGTGCAGGGTCATCGCGATGTGGCCGAGGTGCTCGTTCATCGCCGACTCGAACAGCGGCGTGAAGTAGAGCGCGTACGTGGAGGCCACGAAGATGGCCGTGGCGACCACGGGATGCGTGATGACCTTGGTGAACCGGCTGTGCAGGATCGTGACGACCCACTCGCGCGGCCCCCTGTCGCCCCGCCTGGCCGCGGGCTTGAGCGCGCGCAGCGCCAGCGTGACGGGACCGCCGAGGACGAGGAAGATCGGCACGACCATCGAAAGCGTCATGTGCTCGACCATGTGGACGTCGAACATCACCTTGGCGTAGCGCGCGAGCCCGCTCTGGGTGCAGAACACCAGGATCGCCACGCCGACGAACCAGGAGACGGTGCGGCCGACCGGCCAGTGGTCGCCGCGCCGCCGCAGCCGGATCAGGCCGAGCAGGTAGAGCAGGGCCAGCACGCCGGCGACCGCGGCGAAGAACAGGTCGAACCACCACAACGTCAGCATGTTGCCGATGGAGAACGCGGGTGGCATCGGGAAGCCGAGCAGTTCGTAGGCCCGGTCGGCGGGGACGCTGAAGGCGGGCGGCGGTGTGCGCGACAGCGCCACGGCCACGCCGACGGTGGCGGCCATGAGCAGCAGCTCGCCGCCCGCCAGCCGGGTGAACGCGCGAGGCTTGCGGCCTTCGAGGTCGGCGAGCGTGCGCTGCCGGTGCCAGTAGCCGACGTAGCCGAGCAGCACGAACGCCACGATCTTGACCACGGCGAGCACGCCGTACTCGGAGGTCCACAGGTCGGACAACGCGCCGAGGCGGGCCACCAGGCTGAACACCCCCGACAGGCCCACCGCGGCGTAGCACCACAGCGCCATGCGCGAGAAACGGGCAGCGGCCACCTCCAGCTGCGGCCGGCGGAGCACGGCGTGGACGGCCAGCACGCCGAGCCCGCCGACCCACAGGGCGATCGAGAGCAGGTGGAGCGAGACCGAGGAGGTGGCCAGGTCGTGGTTGGGCGAGGAGGAGGTGTGACCGGTGAGCGGCGCCGGCAGCAGCGTCACCATCGCGAACACCAGCAGCCCCGCCGCGGCCCCGGCGGTGATGGCGCCGCGCGAGAACAGCGCGATCGCCACCCCGAACAGCACCACGAGCGTCAGCGCGACGCCCTGCGTCGTCTGGGTGGCGTAGCTGGTCAGGATCGTACGGTCGAGGATCTGCGGCACCGTGCGGCCGATGGAGTCGGCGGCGCCGAAGACGATGGCGAGGAACGCGCCGCCCGCCCAGGTCAGCGCCGCCCAGGAGGCGGCCTTGACGTAGGACAGCGCGCCGGCGCCGAGCACGCCCTTGTCGTTGGGCAGCAGCATGGCGGCCATGAGCAGCAGGCCGACGGTGACCAGGCCCGCGGTGTCCATGAGGAGCTTGGACAGCGGCAGGCCCCATCTGACGACCACGCCCGCGTCGGGCAGGCCGGGGATGATCCTGGGGAACGCGCTGCCGCCCGCGATCATGGCGAGGGCCAGGGCGACGACGGCCGCGGCCGCGGCCGCGAGACTGAGACGAGCGGCGCGGCTCACGGCTTCCTTCTTCTCGCGCTCACCAGGAACCCGATGCCGATGCCGATGAGCGCGCCGACGACGATGATCAGCCACACGGGGTAGGTGACCCCCTCGTCGGCTGCGGCCTCGTCGGCGGCCACGCTCGCGGCGGCGTCGGCCGGGGTCGGCGGGCCGGCGCTCGCCGGTGGGGCGGCGCCGCTGCTCGCCGAGACGGCGGGGGCCGGCTCGGCCGGGGCGCTCGCCGACTCCGCCGTGCTCGGGGTGGGCGTCGGGGCACCCTTCACCCGGAAGGGGATCTCCCCCTCGATCGGGTGCCCGTCGGACGACACGACGCGGTAGGCGATCGTGTAGCGCCCGTCGGGCAGCGGCCCGTCGACGGCCTGGGTCACGACCGCGCCGTCGACCTCGGGCTTGCCGCTCTCGTGCTGGGCGTCGCCGTCGCCCCGCACGATGACGAACGGCATGCGGACCTTGCCGCTGAACTCGAGCCTGACCTCGTCGAGCGACTCGACCGTGGCGTCCTTGGCCGGCGAACTGCTCTTGAGCGCGTCGTGCGCCAGCGCCGGGGCGGCGGTGCCGATCACCAGCAGGGCGGCGAGAATCGCGGTGAGTGCCGCGAGCGGGGAAGTCTTCATGACACCCCCAAGGCTACCGAGGCCGCCGCCCGGTCCGAACCCCCCTACAGCCCCGCGCAGGACAGCGCCCGCTGGTAGGCCTCGACGGCTCCGTCGGCGTCGCCGAGTTGTTCCAGCGTCTCGCCGGTGGCGTACCAGGTGGAGGCCGAACGGCGGGTGTCGGGCAGCGGCGTCAGCCAGTCGCGGACGGACGCCACGTGGGCGGCGGCCTCCTCGGAGCGGCCGACGGCGCCGTAGATGCGGCCGAGCAGCAGATGGGCCTCGGCGCCCAGCACGTGACCGAACTCGGGGACGAGTTCCATGCCGGCCTTGGCGTGCTCCGCCGCCTCGGTGAGGTCGCCCGTCATGTACTCGGCGCAGGCCAGCTCGACGCGGACGCGGGCGCGGTCGACCTGGCTGACCGAGGTCTGGTCGAGCTCGTCGACCGACGCGCGCAGCGCGTCGCGTACGGACTCGGCCTCGGCGGGCCGGCCCCGCAGCCGCCGCTGCTGGAGGGCGACGCGCGTACGGGCGATGCCGCGCGGGTCGCCGGTCTCCGTCTGCACCGCCATCGCGCGCTCGGCGAACGACAGCGCCTCCTCGTGGTGGCCGGTGGTGTGGGCGACGATGGAGGCGTTCCAGTTGGCGGCCACGATCGCGCGCGGCGTGCCGAGCGTGTCGGCGGCGTTGAGCAGCTCGGCCGCGAACTGGCGGGCGCGCAGCAGATCGCCGCGGAGCACGTAGGCCGCGAGCAGGGTGGCGGCCAGCTCGACCAGCGAGTCGCTCCACGGCATGCGGGCGTCGCCGGCCAGCATCTGCTCACCGACCTGGACCGCCTCGCTCAGCCGCTCGCTGTCGCGGTAGGCGCGGCAGAGCACCATGGCCACCTCGACCCGGCGGTCGACGGGCATGTCCTCCTCGCGCAGCCTGAGCAGGATGGAGATCGTCTGGTCGAGATCACCGCACGCTTCGTGGGCGAGCGCAAGCCCGAATTCCGTCTCTTGACGAAGAGCCGTCAACCCTGTCAGGTTGTTGTTCGCCAGCAATTCGGTGAAACGAGTGCGGGCCTCCCTGACCTCTCCGTTCTCGAGGGCCAGCCGCGCGTAGCCGAGGGCGAGCTCGATGTCCTCCATCTGCTCGGCGGTGACGCCGTTGATCAGATAGGACAGCGAACAGTCCAGCTTTTGTGCCAGAAGTTCAAGAACGGCCCCTGTCGGGGTACGCTTGCCACTCTCGATCAACGAGACGTAACTGTCCGACAACTCGGGGTGCGCAAGCTGTGCCTGGGAGAGGCCGCGTTGCCGTCGAACCGTTCTGATGCGGAGTCCGACCTGGTCAGAAGTGGTCACAGTCGTCGCTCCCTGAGAAGATGATGTCCGAGCAACCCCACAAGGCGAGGGAGAACCCCCAATGCGCATGCGTTTTGCCCTGTCCGCTCTGATCGCCGCCCTTGCTGTCGCGGTGACCGTCGGAGCCAATGCTACGGCCGCCAGCGCCATCGCGTCGCCCGTCTACAACACCATGGACGACATGTACTGCTGCTGACGTGATCCCGGCAAGAGGGGGCACGTCCGTCTGCCAGGCTCGACACCGCACATCGCCGGCAGGCCGGACTCGGCCGGGACAACGGCACCGCACTCGCCGTTCAGGCCCGCGCCCCCTCTTCGCCGGGGTGTCCCCCGAGGTCATCGGGGCGGCCCCGTGTCTCTCAGGGCCAGGAAGAAGTCGACCCTGTCGGCCATCGTCGACAGGTCTCTGCCGGTCAGCTCCTCGATCCGCCTGATGCGGTAGCGCACGGTGTTGACGTGTACATGAAGCTGTTCGGCGCACGCGTGCCACGATCCCGCGCAGTCGAGGAAGACGCCGAGCGTGCGCACCAGGTCGGACTGGTGGCGGCGGTCGTAGTCGAGCAGCGCTGACAGCAGCCGGGCCGCGAACGACCTGCGCACGTCGCCCGGCACCGTGGCCAGCAGCAGCGCGTGCGTGTAGATCTCGTCACTGGTCACCACTCCCCCGGCCCGCGCCTCGGCCAGCCGCCGCGCGTGGCCGGACTCCTCGACGCCGCCCTTGAGCGCGGCCGCGCCGGTCAGCGCCCCGCTCAGCCCGACGCACAGGCGGGTGTCGGGCAGCACGGACAGCACCTCGGCCCCCGCGCGCAGCCGTTCGGCCAGCTCTCCGGTGGTGCCGCCGCGCAGCGGCACGACGGCCACCGCGCCGTCGGCGCCGGCCGCGGCGACGACCTCGCGGCCGAGCAGCTCCTCCACGATCTGGCCGCCGAGCGTGGCGGGGTCGGGCCCGCGGGTGGCGCCCGGCCGCGGGGCGGTGGCGCCGACGATCGCGTACGGCTCCGCCGCCTCGATCCCGCACGTGCGCAGCCGGGCGTTGAGCTCGGCCACGTCGGCCTCCGCCAGCGCGGCCACGACGAGTTGCTCGATCAGCCGGCGCTCGACCCGGCGGCCCTCCTCCGTACGGCTGCGTTCGAGGCCCACGCAGGCGGCCAGCTCGTAGCCGAGGTCGGCGTGGCCCGTCAGGTCGCCCTCGCAGACGAGGGCCCATCCGGCGGCGCGGTGGCCGCGGCCGACCGCGAAGATCGTGTGCTCGCCGGCCAGGACCGGCAGTCGCGGGGCCGTGAGGTACGCCTTCGCCAGGCGTACGGGATCGCCGGCCGCGCCGACGATCACCTCGCCCGAGGCCGACAGCACGGCACCGGTGACGCCGAGCTCGGCGGCGGTCAGCTCGAACAGCTCGCGCAGGCCCGCACCCTCGACGACGGCGGCGACCAGGCGGCGGTGGCGGCCGAGGGCGTCGCGCACGTCGGCCGCGAGCAGCGGCATGACACGCTCGGCGAGCGTACGGAACGACACCTCCGTCGGCACCTCGACCAGCGGCAGGCCGGCCGCCCGGCACGCGGCCACCAGGTCGGCCGGCACGTGGCCGAGCCACGCCTGCCCGGCCCCGAGCGCGGCCACCCCCGCCTCGGCCAGCGCGGCCACGAAACGCTCCGAGTCTTCTGGAGCCTGCCGCCACAGCAGGCCGGTCAGCACCAGCTCGCCGCCGCCGAGGTAGCGCCCCGGCTCGGGCAGGTCGGTGATGTACACGCCGCGGAACTCGCGGCCGGGGTCTCCGGCGAGCAGGGTGAGGCGGAGATCCTCGATGGCCAGCAGGTCGGATATCCGCACTTGGAGGAATATACAAGCCCGGCAGGACAACCGCTGACCCGGATTTCACGCCGGGCGCTAGGAGGGCACCGGGCCGCGGTGCTCTACTCGGAGGATGATGGAGACGGTGCCGCCCCCGGCGGTGACGGACCAGGGCGTCGGCGCGAGCGCCCGCCGGCCCGACGCCACGCTGAAGGTGACGGGCGAGTTCGCCTACGCCTCCGACCTGTGGCTGGACGGCATGGTGTGGGGGGTGACGCTGCGCAGCCCGCACCCGTCGGCGTGGATCCGCTCGATCGACGCGGGGCCCGCGCTGGCGATGCCGGGTGTGCTGGCCGTCCTGACGCACGAGGACGTGCCGGGCGCGAAGTTCTACGGCCTCGACCTGAAGGACCAGCCGGTGCTCGCCATCGACCAGGTCCGCTACCAGGGCGAGCCGGTCGCCGTGGTGGCGGCCGACCATCCGGAGACGGCCCGGCGCGCGGCCGCGGCCGTCGTGGTCGACTACGAGCCCCGCGAGGCCGTGACCGATCCCCGCAAGTCGCGCGACGTCGTCAGGCGGCAGCCGGTGCGCCGCGGCGACACGTTCGAGGCCGAGGTCGTCGTCACCGGCGAGTACGAGGTCGGCATGCAGGACCAGGCGCCGCTCGGGCCCGAGTCGGGCCTGGCCGTGCCCGCCGAGGACGGCGGTGTCGACCTGTACGCCGCCACCCAGTGGCTGCACGTGGACCGCGACCAGATCGCCCCCTGCCTGGGCCTGCCGCCCGAGAAGGTCCGCATCACGCTGGCGGGTGTCGGGGGCGCGTTCGGGGCCCGCGAGGACCTGTCGATGCAGATCCACGCCTGCATGCTGGCCCTGCGCCTGAACCGCCCGGTCAAGATGGTCTACGGCCGCGAGGAGTCGTTCTTCGGCCATGTGCACCGCCATCCCGCCTGGATGCGCTACGAGCACGGCGCCACCCGCGACGGCCGGCTCGTCTACGTCCGGGCCGAGATCCTGCTGGACGGCGGCGCGTACTGCTCGTCCACCCCCGCCGTGGTGGGCAACGCCGCCTCACTCGGCGCGGGGCCGTACGAGGTGCCGAACGTGCACGTGGACGCGACCGGCGTGTACACCAACAACCCGCCGTGCGGGGCGATGCGCGGGTTCGGCGCGGTGCAGGCGTGTTACGCGTACGAGTCGCAGATGGACCGGCTGGCCGAGGCGTGCGGCCTGTCGCCGGTGGAGATCCGGCTGCGCAACGCCGTCTCCCAGGGCTCCCGGCTGGCGACCGGCCAGGTGATCGACTCCCCGGCTCCGCTCGCCGAGATGCTGCGGGAGCTCGCGTCCATGCCTCTTCCCGAGGCGTCCCGCGGCGAGCGCGACCTGCGGACCCTGCCGGGCGGGGTCTCGCAGACCACCCACGGTGAGTCCGTGCGCCGCGGTGTCGGGTACGGCGTGGGGATCAAGAACATCTGCTTCTCCGAGGGCTTCGACGACTACTCCACGGCCCGGGTGCGCGCCGAGCTGGTCGGCGGCGAGCCGCGCGTCACCGTGCACACCGCGGCGGCCGAGGTCGGCCAGGGCCTGGTGACGCTCCAGGCCCAGATCGCCCGCACGGAGCTCGGCATCGAGGACGTCACCGTGGCCGCCGCCGACACCTCGGTCGGCTCGGCGGGCTCGTCGTCGGCCTCGCGCCAGTCGTACGTGACGGGCGGGGCGGTGCGGGCGGCCTGCGAGGCCGTGCGCGAGCGCTTCGACGGGCTGCCGCCGCGGGAGGCGCTGGCCAGGTTCGGGCCGATCGAGGAGACCCGCGAGTACCGGCACCGGCCGACGTACCCGATGGATCCGGACACCGGGCAGGGCGACTCCCACACGCAGCTCGCCCTGTGCGTGCACCGGGCGGTCGTGGACGTGGACGTGGAGCTCGGCCTGGTCAAGGTGGTGGAGCTGGCGGCCGTGCAGGACGTCGGGCGGATGATGAACCCGCAGGCGCTGGAGGGCCAGATCCACGGCGGTTCGGCCCAGGGCCTGGGCCTCGCGCTGATGGAGGAGATCCAGGTCCGCGACGGGCAGGTGCTGAACCCGTCGTTCACCGACTATCTGATCCCCACGATCCTCGACATGCCGCCCATGCAGCTGAAAATCGTGGAATTTCCGGACCCGGCGGCTCCGTACGGATTGCGCGGTGCGGGCGAGCCGCCCACGCTGTCCTCCACCCCCGCCATCGCCGCCGCCGTGCGCGCGGCCACGGGGCTCCGGTTGACTCGCGTTCCGGTCAGGCCGGAAGATATCGCCTTGTCCGATAGCGGTATCACAGAGGGGGCATCCGATGGCAAGCGCGCGTGAGGCGGCCGAGGCTGAGTTCGAGCGCTTCGACACCGACGGCGACGGCCTGCTGACCGCCGACGAGATCAGGAAGGCCAACGACGCGCTGGGCGGGCAGGGCGCCTCCGAGAGCGAGGTCGAGGCGTTCATCGCCGCGGCCGACAGCGACGGCGACGGGACGATCAAGCTGGAGGAGTTCGTCGCGCTCGTGGGCCACGGGCGGCACGAGAAAGCGTGATCTTGACCCTCGCCGGGTAGCTAGCCGACATTCCCCCTGATCAACAAGGGGGATGTCGGTGCTCGACAGGTTTTTCGAGCTCACCGGGCGGGGGACGACCGTCGGGCGCGAGGTGCGGGGCGGGCTCACCACGTTCGTCGCGATGGCCTACATCATCCTGCTCAACCCGATCATCCTCGCCGGCGCGGAGGACGTCACCGGCGCGCGGCTGTCGATCGCCGAGCTGACCACGTCCACGGCGCTGGCGGCGGCCATCTCCACGATTCTCATGGCCGTCGTCGGCAACGCGCCGTTCGGCCTGGCGGCCGGGCTCGGGCTCAACGCCGTCGTCGCCTACCAGGCCGCTCCGTTCATGACGTGGGCCGAGGCCATGGGGCTGGTGGTGCTCGAAGGCGTCGTCATCATCCTGCTGGCCGTGTCGGGGCTGCGCACCCTGATCATGAACGCCATCCCGCTGGCCCTCAAACACGCGATCAGCGTGGGGATCGGCATGTTCGTCGCGCTGATCGGGCTCGTGGACGCGGGCTTCGTCGCGCGCGGCACCGGCACGCCCGTGCAGCTCGGCGCGACCGGCCACCTCACGGGCTGGCCGGTCGCGATGTTCTGCTTCGGCCTGCTGCTGATGATCATGCTGTTCGTCCGCAGGGTGCCGGGCGCCATCCTGATCAGCATCGTGATCACCGCGGCGCTGTCCATCCTGGTGAACGCGCTGGCCAGGGTCCAGCCCGGCTCCTGGGGCGTGGTGACACCGCGCGTGCCGGAGGCGCTGATCTCCGCGCCGCACTTCGGCCTGCTGGGCGAGTTCGATCTGTTCGGCGGGTTCGCCCGGGCGGGGGCGCTCACCGCGACGGTGGTGCTGTTCACGCTGGTGCTGTCGGGGTTCTTCGACGCGATGGGCACGATCATCGGCGTCAGCGACGAGGCCGGGCTGGTCGACGAACGCGGCCGGGTGCCGCGGCTGGGCCGGATCCTGACCGTGGACGGCGTCGGCGGCGTGGTCGGCGGCGTGGCGAGCTCCTCGGCCAACACCGTCTTCGTCGAGTCGGCCGCCGGTGTCGGCGAGGGCGCCCGCACCGGGCTGGCGAGTCTGGTGACCGGCGCGCTGCTGGGGGTGACGCTGCTGTTCACGCCGCTGGCGGGGGTGGTGCCCGCCGCCGCGGCGGCGCCCGCGCTGGTGCTCGTCGGGGCGCTCATGATGATGCAGAGCAGGAACGTGCCCTGGCACGACCTCGACCTCGCGGTGCCGGCGTTCCTGACGATCGCGCTGATGCCGTTCACCTACTCGATCACGAACGGCGTGGGCGCGGGCGTGATCACCTACACGCTGATCAAGGCGGTCAAGGGGCGGTTCTCGGAGATCCCGTGGCTGTTGTGGGCGGTCTCGCTGGTCTTCCTCGGCTACTTCGGCATCGACTTCCTGGAGCAGGTGTTCACGTAGGCGGACGCATCAGGCGGAGGTCGTCGCCCCACGCGTCCAGCACCGCGCCATGCCCGGCGCGCCGGGCCGCCGCCTCCACCCGGGCGAAGAGGGCGCGCTGCGGGGCCGCGTCCGCCGTGGTCGAGATCCGCTGCACCGTGTCCAGCAGCGTGCGGGTGTCCCAGCCCGGCAGCGGGTACCGGGCGAGCTCCCATTCCAGGTACCTGTTGTAGGGGCGGGGACGGCGGTCGAGGGCGAAGAGCAGCTCCAGCAGGAACCTGACGCTGTCGGCGGCGTCGAGGCGGGCGGCGAGAACGTGCCCGTCACGGTCGTTCTTGACCGAACGGTAGAGGGCGTTGGCATAGGCGTCGAGCCACTCGGCGCAGTCCCGGAACGCCTCACCGGCGTCGAGCCGCGCCTTGGCGGCCAGGATCTCCGCGATGCCGCCGCCGAGCCGGTCGAGCACGACCCTGGCGCGGGCGAGCGCGTAACGCTCGAAGCCCGGCATCCCGGCCGCGCGGAACTCGGTGAGAGAGACGAAGACGAGGTCGAGTTCAGGGGTGCGGTGACCGGTGAACCGGCTGAGCTCCGTCGCCGCGCCATCGGCGAGGACGACGTACAGATCGTGGTCGGAATGCCCGGTGGCCATGCCGTCGTGCGCTTGAGACCCCTTCAGGACCAGCCCGACAACGGCAGGGTCGGCGCCGGCGAGCTCGACGAACGCGTGATACGTGAGCGGCTGCTGCATGGGCATCGGGTGGTCTCGTCCTAGCGGATGTCGGCGCTGTTGCAGGCCACGCCGTTGCGGTCGACGTCGATGTACCACGAGTACTCCACGTGGGTGCCCTGGTAGTAGGGGCCGTCACCGGCGGCTATCGCTTCCTTGCAGGAGGGGTAGCGCTTGTCGGGTACGCGCCCGACGCCGGTCGCACCCGGCCGGCCTGTGCCTGTGCCCGTGCCCGTACCTGTGCCCGTGTCTGTACCTGTGCCTGTGCCTGTGCCTGTGCCGCCATTGCCGACCGTGCCGCCGGGGGTGCCGGTGCCCGTTCCTCCCGTGCCGCCGGTTCCGCCCGTACTTCCGATGCCGCCGGGCGTTCCCGTGCCGCCGGTTCCGCCGGTGGTGCCGGTTGACGGAACCACCGGGGTGCTGGGCTGGGGGGCGCCGGTGGATGTGGGCTGGGAGGGGGACGACGTGGGAGTGGTGCCGAGCAGGCGGGTGGTCAGCGCCTCGGCGTCCTGCTGGGTGAAGCCTGCGATGCTCAGGCTGTCGCCGTCCATGGGCTGGGTGACGACCGGCGCGACCAGCACCGTCTTCGGCTGCTGGGGGTCCTCGGGGGCGAGCACGACCGCCACCTGCTGCTGCTCCGGCGCCAGCTCGTCGATGAGCTGCACCAGGCGTTCCTTGAAGCCCGACGCGACGGCGACGCGCACGGAGTACGTGCCGTCCTTCTCGCGCACGGGCTCCACCCGCTGCACCGCGCTGACCGTGACGCCGTCCTCCAGGAGGTAGCAGGTGGTCTGCTCCTCGTCGAGCACGGCCGGGTCGCCGGGGCAGGGCGCGGGCTTGGTCTCGCGGACCGGCGCGAAGTGCACGGGCACGGCCAGCCGCTGCGGGGGCGTGCCGCCGAACAGGGGAGCGTCGGGGTTCCTGGTCATCAGGACGGCCACGGTGCCGGCCACGCCGGCGACGAGCACGACGAGCACGAGCGAGACGATCAGCACGATGGTGGTGAGTCTGCTGGCCTTCGGCTCCCCCGGGTCCGCGGTCGGCGGCTCTTCCGGTATGTCCATCGGTTGGCGATCCCATTCTGACGGTCGGGCTGCCGGTGAGCCTATCGAGGAGTGGTCACGCCGGGGTAATCAGCCGGGCAATCCTCTCGCAACCCTCGAAAACAGGTGAGAATGGATGAAGGATCTCATGCCTGGCGGGAAGTGGTTGGCCATGAAGGTCGGTGTTCCGCGAGAGGTCAAGAACAGCGAGTATCGCGTGGCGCTGACGCCCGCGGGCGTCCACGAGCTCGTACGCCAGGGCCACCAGGTCTTCGTCGAGAACGACGCCGGCACCGGATCCGCGATACCCGACGAGTACTTCGCCGCCGCGGGCGCCGTCATGGTCGCCGACCCCGACGAGCTCTGGGGGGCGTCCGACCTGGTCATGAAGGTCAAGGAGCCGATGCCGGAGGAGTACCACCGGCTGCGCAAGGGGCTGGTGCTCTTCACGTACCTGCACCTGGCCGCCTCGGCGGGCTGCACGCGGGCGCTGCTCGACTCGGGATGCACGGCGGTCGCGTACGAGACCGTGCAGACGGCCGACGGGGCGCTGCCGCTGCTCGCGCCCATGTCGGAGGTGGCGGGACGGCTCGCGCCGCAGGTCGGCGCGTACCACCTGATGAGCTCGGGGGGCGGCAGGGGCGTGCTCATGGGCGGGGTGTCGGGCGTGCGGGCGGCCGAGGTCGTGGTGATCGGGGCCGGGGTGTCCGGCATGAACGCCGCCGCCATCGCCCTCGGCATGCAGGCCGAGGTGCTGCTGCTGGACAGGAACATCGACAAGCTGCGCCAGGCCGACCTGATCTACCAGGGCCACTGCCAGACGGTGGCGTCCAACACGCTGGAGATCGAGCGCGCCGTGATGGACGCCGACCTGGTCATCGGCGCGGTTCTGGTGCCCGGCGCCAAGGCTCCGACGCTGGTGACCAACGACCTGGTCAGCCGGATGAAGCCGGGCTCGGTGCTGGTGGACATCTCGATCGACCAGGGCGGCTGCTTCGAGGACTCACGGCCGACGACGCACGAGCAGCCGACGTACCGGGTGCACGAGTCGGTCTTCTACTGCGTGGCCAACATGCCCGGGGCCGTGCCGCACACCTCGACGTACGCCCTGACGAACGTGACGCTGCCGTACGCGCTGGCCGTCGCCGAGCAGGGGTGGCGGCGGGCGATGCGCGCGGACCCGGCGCTGGCGCTGGGCCTCAACACCCACGACGGCCACCTGACCAGCCGGCCGGTGGCCGCCGCGCACGACCTGGAGTGGACGCCGCTGGAGGACGTGCTCGGCTGAGCACGCCCTCCGGGAAGGCTCCTACTGCTGCGACTCGCCGGGCGTCGGGGCCAGGGTCTCCATCGGGGCCTGCTGGCCGCCCGTGGGCTCGGGCGGCAGCGGCGCCTGGTCGGCCGTGGTGGTGATCGCGTCCGGGCCGCCGCAGGTGGCGCCCGGCTCGGGCGTGTCAGGGCCGTTCTGGTAGCGGTTGATGAACGCCTCCAGCTTTGGGTCCTGCGGGTCGGTCAGCCGCAGCTGGTGGCCCCACGACGACGCCACGATGGGCGACGGCAGGTTGGGGAACGGGCTCATCAGCATGTAGTCCTGCTGGCCGGTGGAGGTGGCGACCTCCCTCAGCTGGTCGACCTGGGCCTTGGGCAGGTCAGGGCGGTAGGTGATCCAGACGGCGCCGTGCTCCAGCGAGTGCACGGCGTGCTCGTTGTGGATCGGCTGGTCGTAGATGTCGCACTGCTGCCAGTAGTTGTTGTGCTCGCCGCCCATCGGCGGCGTCTCCTTGTAGGTCACGGCGTTCGGCACGTGCTGGCCGGCGTCGTACTTCACGCTGACCACGGCGTCGAGATTGGTCTCCTCCGCCCGCCTGACCAGGTAGAAACCGACCACGCCGACGAGCAGCACGACGATGAGCCCGCCGGCGCCCCACATGAGCAGCGCGGCTCGGCGTTCTTTGCGCTTCTGCTCGGCCCGCATCCTCTGCAGATGCTCGCGCCTCGCGTGCGCCTTCTCCTTCGTCATCGTCCCTCCATCGGCGTACCAACTGCGGGTCACCCTATGCCCTCTGGGCGTATGCGGAGAATAAGCGGCGCATAAGCTCCGATCACAGCTTGGTACGTGGCAGGCACGCCGGAGGAGCGCAGCCCCGAGTGGGTAGGCTGGACGGGCCATGGAGAAGCCTGTGAGGAATCCCGTCCTGGTCGTCTGCGGTGTGCTGGTGCTCGCCGCGGCCGCGTTCCTGCTGTTCGGCCGGAGCGGCACGCCCGGCGACGCCTCCGCGGAGGCGGGGTTCGCCCGTGACATGGCGGCGCACCACGCGCAGGCCGTGGAGATGTCGTTCATCGTCAGGGACAAGGGCCCCGCGCCGGAGATCAGGAACCTGGCGTTCGACATCATCACCACGCAGTCCAACCAGCGCGGCATGTTCCTCGGCTGGCTGCAGGCGTGGGGGCTGAGCCAGGCGAGTGGCCGGCGTCCCATGGCCTGGATGAGCGGTCACGCGCACGGTGGCACCCCGATGAAGCCGGTCGACTCGGTGGCGGAGATGCCGGGCATGGCTTCGAGGCAGGAGCTGACGAAGCTCAAGCAGGCGACGGGCGCGCAGGCCGAGGTGCTCTATCTGCAGCTCATGATCCGCCACCACGAGGGTGGCGTGGAGATGGCGCAGGGCCTGCTCAAGCTCTCCGACCGCCCCGAGGTGGCCGGCATGGCACAGAAGATCATCGACGGGCAGACCGCCGAGATCACGCTCATGACCGACCTGTTGCGCCGGCGCGGTGCGCAGCCGTACCCGTCGATCCTGCCGCGGCAGTAGCCATGAGCGCCGACGCGGTCGTCGTGGGCTCGGGGCCCAACGGGCTGGTCGCGGCGGTCATGCTGGCCCGCGCCGGGCGCAAGGTGCTGCTGCTGGAGGCGGCCGAGCGGTTCGGCGGCGGGCTGAGGTCGGCGGAGCTGACGCTGCCGGGGCGGGTTCACGACATCGGCGCGACCGTGATGGCGATGACGCTGGCCTCCCCCGCCTTCCGCGACCTGGAGCTCAAGGGCGTCGAGTTCGCCCATCCGCCGGTGGCCGCGGCCCATCCGCTCGACGGCCGTCCCGCCGTGCTGGTCCACCGCGACCCGCGGCGCACCGCCGAAGGGCTCGGGCGTGACGCGGGCGTGTGGCTGGCGACCGCGGGCGCGGCGGCGCGGGCCGGGCTGCCGCTGATCGACCTGCTGCTCAAGCCGCTCGGGCCGTGGCCGCCGCACCCCATGACGTTCGCGCGGGCGGCCAGGTTCGGCCTGGCCGGGGCGCTGCCCGCCACGACGCTGGCCCGGCGGGCGTTCCGCACGGTGGAGGGGCGCGCGCTGCTCGCGGGCATGGCCGCGCACTCGGTGCTCGACCTGCGCTCCCCCATGACGGCCGGCTACGGGCTGATGCTCGCCGCGCTGGCGCACGTCGTGGGCTGGCCGCTGGTCAGGGGCGGCTCCCAGCGGCTGGCCGACGCGCTGGTCGCCGAGCTGCGGTCGCTGGGCGGTGAGGCGGTGAGCGGCCATCGCGTACGGCGCCTGGCCGAGCTCGACGCGCCCACCGTGGTGCTCGACGTGACACCCCGGCAGTTCCTGGCGATGGCGGACCTGCCGGCGGGCTACCGGCGGCGGCTGGCCCGCTACCGCTACGGGCCCGGGGTGTTCAAGCTCGACTGGGCGCTCGACGGGCCGGTGCCGTGGCGTGACCCGGCGGTGGCCGGGGCGGGCACGGTGCACCTCGGCGGCACGCTGGAGGAGATCGCGCTCAGCGAGGCCGAGATGGCCGCCGGCCGGCACTCGCCCCGGCCGTACGTGCTGCTCGTGCAGCCGTACGCGGCCGACCCGTCGCGCGGCGGGCACACCCTGTGGGCCTACTGCCACGTCCCGAACGGCTCGCGCCTCGACATGACGGAGGTCGTCGAGGCGCAGATCGAACGGTTCGCGCCCGGCTTCCGCGAGCGGGTGCTGGCCCGCCACGCGATGGGCCCGGCCGAGCTGGAGGCGGCCAACGCCAACCTGGTGGGCGGCGACATCGGGGGCGGGCTGGCGAGCCTCGTCCAGTTCGTCCGCCGGCCGGTCTGGTCGCCGGCCCCGTGGCGTACGCCGCTGCCGGGGGTGTTCCTCTGCTCGTCGTCCACGCCGCCGGGGCCGGGCGCCCACGGCATGGGCGGCTGGCAGGCCGCCCGCCTCGCGCTGCGGTGACTCAGCTCGCCGCCATCTCCTGGGCCAGGGCCGCGGCGAAGGCGTCCACGTCCTGCTCGGTCGTGTCGAACGCGCACATCCACCGCACCTCGCCGGTCGCCTCGTTCCAGGTGTAGAAGCGGAAGCGCTTGCGCAGCCGGTCGGCCACGTCCTTCGGCAGGACGGCGAAGACGGCGTTGGCCTCGACCTCGCGCGGCAGCTCCACCCCGGGGATGCCGCGCACGGCCTCGGCCAGGCGGCGGCCCATGGCGTTGGCGTGGCGGGCGCTGCGCAGCCACAGGTCGCCCGAGAGCAGCGCCTCGAACTGCGCCGAGACGAACCGCATCTTGGACGACAGCTGCATGTACGTCTTGCGGATGTAGTCGACACCGGAGGCCGCCGCCGGGTTCAGCACGACGACCGCCTCGCCGTACAGCAGGCCGATCTTGGTGCCGCCGAAGGAGAGCACGTCCACGCCGGCGTCGGTGGTCAGCGTCCGCAGCGGGACGTCCAGCGCGGCGGCGGCGTTGGTGATGCGCGAGCCGTCGAGGTGGACGCGCAGTCCCAGCTCGTGGGCGTGCGCGCAGATCTCGGCGATCTCGTCGGGCGTGTAGACGGTGCCGAGCTCGGTGGTGTTGGAGATGGACACCACCTTCGGCTGGGCGCGGTGCACGTCGCCGAAGCCCCACGCCTGCCGGTCGATCAGCTCGGGCGTGAGCTTGCCGTCGGGCGTGGGCACGGGCAGCAGCTTGATACCGCCCGCCACCTCGGGGGCGCCGCCCTCGTCGGTGTTGATGTGGGCCGTCTCGGCGCAGATCACGGCCTCCCATGGGGCGGTCATCGAGCGCAGGGAGACGACGTTGGCGGCGGTGCCGTTGAACACCGGCCACGCCTGCGCCTGCTCGCCGAAGTGCTGCTTGAAGACCTCCCGCATGGCCTCGGTGTAGACGTCGTCACCGTAGGAGATCTGGTGTCCGCCGTTGGCGGTGACGATGGCCTGGAGGATCTCGGGGTGAACCCCGGCGTAGTTGTCGCTGGCGAACGCCTTGAGCCGGGGGTCGTGCCGGGAATTCACTGAGTGAGGTCCAATCGTGCGCCGTTGACCTCGGCGGCGGGGCGGTCGTAGAGGCCGCCGACGGCCGTGGCCAGGTCGTTGACATCGGTGAAACGGGAGAACTTCGCGTCGGGCCGCTCGGCGCGCATGGCGTCGTTCACGAGGGCGTTGACGACGAGGACGGTCGCCGCGCTGGAGGTGTCCTTGAGCGCGTCGGCCAGGGAGAGCGTCCACGCCTCCGCCGCCGCCTTGGCCGCCGCGTAGACGGCGCCGCCGGCGCTCGGACGCTCGGCCGCCTTGGCGGAGACGATCACGAAGCGGCCGTTGTCGCTGCGCCGCAGCAGCGGCTCGAAGGCCAGCGACACGTGCTGGAGGGTGCGGATCAGCAGGTCGTGCAGGACGTCCCAGTCGTCGAGGCTGGTCTCGGCGAAGGAAGCCGAGCCGCGCCAGCCACCGACGAGGTGGACGACGCCGTCCACGCGGCCGTGCTCGCGGTCGATCCGGGCCGCCAGCTCCTGGACGGCCGCGCGGTCGAGCAGGTCCACGTCGTCCTTGTCGACGCCGATGACGGTGTGGCCCTTTTTCCAGAAATATTCGGAAACGGCCTCACCGGTGGGCCCTCCTGCCCCGGTAACCAGAATGATCATGCTCGGAGTCCTTCAGTCGATTCGACCACCTCGGTCAGCTTACGGCGCAGCGCCTCGTAGAACATGCTGAGGGGGAACTCGTCCGGCAGCACCGCGTCCACCTTGGCCTTCTGCTCCTCCGGCAGCGCCTCGACGCCCTTGGCCCACGTGGAGGCGGGGTGCGGCGCCACGTACGCGCTCACCAGCTCGTACGCCGCCAGCCAGTGCGCCAGCTTCGGCCGGTCGATGCTGTCGCGGTAGAGCTTCTCGACCTCTCCGCGCAGGTCGGCGACCCCGGCGGCGACCCGGTCCCACTCGATGGACAGCCGGTTGTCGGTCCACCGCACGACGTCGTTGCGGTGCAGGTAGGCGAAGAGCAGCTGGCCGCCGAGCCCGTCGTAGTTGCGCACCCGCTCCCCCGTGATCGGGAACCGGAACAGCCGGTCGAACAGGATCGCCAGCTGCACGTACCGGGCGTGCGGCACGCCCCGCTCCTCCAGCTTCACGGCCTCGCCGAACGCGGTCAGGTCGCAGCGCAGCTCCTCCAGCGCGTACAGCCAGTACGGCATCCGCTGCTTGATCATGAACGGGTCGAACGGCAGGTCACCATGGCTGTGCGTGCGGTCGTGCACCAGGTCCCACAGCACGAAGGTGTCCTGGGCGAGCTGCTGGGAGGCGAGCAGCCGGTCGGCGTCCGGCGGCAGGTCCACCTTGAGCGTCTCGGTGGCGGCCCTGGACACCCGGCGGAAGCGGCCGGCCTCGCGGTCGGCGAAGATCCCGCCCCAGGTGAAGCGCTCGGGCGCGCGGCGCACCGCGACCGTCTCGGGGAAGAGCACGGCGGAGTGGGTGTCGTAGCCGGAGGTGAAGTCCACGAACGCGATCGGCACGAACATGGCGTTGTCGTAGCCGCCGGCCTCCAGCCGGGCCAGCCAGTCGGGCCAGATCGTCCGGATCCAGACGGCTTCCAGGTTGCGGTCGCGGTTGCCGTTCTGGGTGTACATCGGGAAGACGACGACGTGCTCCAGCCCGTCCACGCGCTGGGTGTCGGGGTGGAAGAGCTCCAGCGAGCGCAGGAAGTCGGGCACGCCGAGGTCCTGCGCGGCCCAGTCGGCCAGGTCGTCCCGCACGGCTGCCAGGTACGCGGCGTCATGGGGGAAATACTGCGAAATTTCGCCCAGGCTCGCGCTGATCTGCGCCAGCAGCGCCTTGCCCCGCTCCTTCTCCTCCGGGACCGAGCCGTCCTTGACCTGCAGCGGACGGAACTCCTCCACGTCCGCCTTGAGCCGCGCGAACACGGCCGCCTTGCCGTCCTCGGCCGACACCGCCGGGCCCGGGCCGGCCTCGGGAACCCTGGCGGCCCAGGTGATCATGTTGCCCCAGAGCCTGCGGTGGTCGTAGTCGTCCAGCGAGTCGTCGCCGAACAGGTCGGAGTCGGCGAAGACGACCACGCGGCCCGCGCCGTGCCGGAGCGCGACCGCCAGCGGCGCGCCCGCCGGGTCCGCGGACGGCGACGACGCGAACAGCACGACCGCCTCCGGCGCGGAGACGTCGAGCGCGCCGGCCCGGTAGAAGCACGCCGTGCGCACCCCGGCCAGCAGCCCGGACTCGGTGGCCCGTTCCCCGAGGACCCAGGTGGCCACGTCCCGGTGGGCGTTCCTGGGGTCGCGCACGGTGGCGTGCCGGACCCGGACGCCGAACCGGGCGAGCAGCTCGTTGAGGTTGTTGCCGTACTTGTCCTGCTCCTCCTCGGCGAGGACGACCAGGCCGCCGCCGGCCGCGACGAAGGACTCGACGGAGTCCAGCTCGGCGGCGGAGAAGACGGGGCTGCCCTGGCCGGTCGTCCGCTCCCACCGCTCCCCCGACGGGTGCGCGATCACCAGGACGTCCTGGCCGGCCAGCGCGGCGGCGTCGAGCGCCCCCTCCGTGCGGGCCGTGACCGTGTGACCGAGGTGGCGCAGCACCCCCGCCGCGCCGGCGTAGCTGGAGTCGTCGGGGTGGGCCGGGTTGACGGCCTCGGCCACCTCGCGCCGGATGGTCCACGACTCGCTGTGGGCCTCGTCGAACAACACTCGCGGGAACGCCTGCATGAAATATCTCCCGTTTTCTCCGCTTTCTGACGGAAAATATACACACAGGGCGAGCAAAGTCCGCCAACCCTTCCGCATGCCGAGACGGCTCAGCCGGCTCCTGGCCGTACGACGCCGCTCTCGTAGGCGAAGACGACGGCCTGGGCCCGGTCGCGCAGCGACAGCTTCATCAGCACCCGCGCCACGTGTGTCTTGACCGTGGCCTCGCCGACGTACAGCTCGCGGGCGATCTCCGCGTTGGTGAGGCCGCGGGCCAGCAGCCGCAGCACCTCCAGCTCACGCGGCGTCAGCTCGCCGAGCGCGGGCGGCGGCTTCGGCTCCTGCCGGCCGGCGAACGTGGCGATCACCCGGCTGGTCACCGCCGGGTCGAGCAGCGCGTCGCCGGCGTGCACCACCCTGATGGCCTCCAGCAGCTGCTCGGGAGGCGACACCTTGAGCAGGAACCCGCTGGTGCCGGCGCGCAGCGCGGCGTAGAGGTTCTCGTCGGTGTCGAACGTGGTCAGTGTGATGACCTTGGGCGGCGACGGGGTGTCGAGCAGCTCTCTGGCCGCCGACAGCCCGTCGAGCCGGGGCATCGAGATGTCCATGAGGACGATGTCCGGGCGCGTGCGCCGGGACACGGCGACGGCCTCGCGGCCGTCCGCCGCCTCGCCGACGACCTCCATGCCGGGATCGCTCTCGACGACCATGCGCAGCCCGGCCCTGACCATCGCCTGATCGTCGGCGATGACGATGCGTATGCCCACACACCGGAGGCTAGACGTCCGCCCCGCCGTTGGACAGCCTCGGACGGCCGTGCCAAGCCGGTTCACCGGGTCACGGGACGTGGACGCTCTGCCTGATCCTCGTCTGGGTGGCGTCGTCGCAGGTGGCCCTGGCGCAGAAGTACATGATGAGCATGGTCTTGGGCTCGCGTTCGATCACGTAGCTGACGAAGCCGAGCCGGGTGCCGGTGCCGGGGTCGTGCAGCGCGCCGTCGAAGCGGGTGGCCGGGCGGTTGCCCGCCTGGTCGGGCACGGGCCTGCCGAGATCGACCTGGCCGGGCAGCAGGGCCTCCATCTTGGCCTTCATCTGCTCCGAGGTGCCGCCGGCGTCGAGGGTGTCGGAGACCTGGACGTACACGCCCGAGACGCTGTCCGGCTCGCCGGCGACGATCTCGGAGACGGCCGTCCAGTCGGCGCCGGGCCCGGCCACGAACAACTCCTCGAACGCCGAGGCGTGCGGGGAGACCACCGCGAAGAGGTCCTGGTGGGTGCGGACGGTCCAGTTCCCCGGGTGGTCGAACGTGAGCGGCGCGGCGGCGCTCGTCTTGTAGCGCAACCAGGTCTCGGCCTGCTCGCTGACGACGATGAACGCGACCAGCGCGAGCGCCGCGGCGGCGGCCACCAGCGTGGCGGCCACGATCGGCAGCCGGCCGGGCCGCCTGCGCGCCGCCGAGTGCCGCGCGGGCCGCGTCACGGCCACCCTGCGCGCCGGCCCCTGCGGGGGTGCGGGCCGCACAGGGTGGGGCCCGGAGTGCGGGCTCTGGCTCGGGGGCGGTACGAGCGGCTGCCCGCCCCTCTCGTACCGCGCCCCTTCCGCCGGCTCGTACGGCTGCCCGCTGATCGCGTCGCGCAGCGCGGTGACGAACTCGGCGCAGCTGGCGTAACGCTGCTCGGGCGACTTGGCCAGCGCCCGGGTCATGACGGCGTCCACCTGCGGCGGCAGCTCGGGCCGCAGCTGCGACAGCGGCGGCGGCTGCTCGGCCAGGTGGGCCCACAGCAGCGCCATGTCGTTCTCGCGCGGGAACGGCAGCCGCCCGGACAGCGCCTCGTAGACGACGCAGGCCAGCGCGTACTGGTCGCTCCGGCCGTCGATGTGCTCCTTGTTGATCTGCTCGGGCGACATGTACCGGGGCGTGCCGATGAACTGGTCGGTCTGCGTCAGCCCCGAGATCGACGAGCGGTGCTTGGTGATGCCGAAGTCGGTCAGGTAGACGTGGTCGCCGGCCAGCAGGATGTTGGCGGGCTTGACGTCGCGGTGGATCAGGTCGTGGGCGTGGGCCGCGTCGAGCGCGGCGGCGGTCTGGGCGAAGATCTGGTTGGCCTGGCCGAGCGGCAGCGGGCCGCGGTCGTGGATGAGCCGGCGCAGGTCGAGGCCGTCGACGTAGCGCATGGCGATGTACAGCACGCCGTCGGCGTCGGCGTTGGCCTCGTAGATCGGGATGATGTTGGGGTGCTCGATGCTGGCGACCGTCCTGGACTCCAGGATGAACCGCTGCCTGAACCTGTCGTCGACGCTGAGCACGGGGTTGAGGATCTTCAGCGCCACGCGGCGGCTGAGCCGGGGGTCGAGCGCCAGGTAGACGACGGCCATGCCGCCCTTGCCGACGATGTTCTCGACGTAGTACCCGGCCACCTCCTGGCCGATGAGCGATCTTTCGTTCAATGGCATCACGTCTCGCTCGGGTGGCCGCAGTAGCCGCAGAAGCGGTGCGCCGGCCCGAGCCTCATCCCGCACGAGGTGCAGTACTTGATCGCCGGGTCGGACGCGGTCATCACCTGCTGCTCCTGCGGGACCACGGGGAACGACTGGGACCTTCGCACGACCACTGTCTGGTTCGCGCCGTCGTCGAACACCGGACCGGCCGCCGGCGGCTCCGGCGGCGCGGGCTCCAGGTCAGGAGTGCGGCGGCGCCACAGCAGGTACGCTCCGCCGCCCGCCACCAGGAAGAGGATCCCGGCCGCCACCAGGAACGGCCACAGCGGCGTCGAGGCGGCGGCCGTGCTCGCCGCCTTCCGCGTCCCCTGGTCCTCGGGGCCGCCCCGCTTGGCCAGCGAGGTCTTCAGCAGCTCCGCCGCGACCAGGTTGCCGGGATAGAGCTCCAGCACCCGTTGGAACCCGGGTGCGGCCTCGGTGTAGTACTTCGTGTGGTAGCGGGTCAGCGCCGCCTCGAACGCCGTGTCGATCGCGCCCCGGCGCGGCACCACCTTCGCCTCGGCGAGCACGGCGGTGACCTCCCTGACGCCGATCATCCTGCCGTCCTTGCCGCCGCCGACCAGCAGGCCGATGACGTGGCCGTCCTTGTCGCCGATCACCGGCGCCCCCGCCATGCCCTTGTCGGCGAGCCCGCCCATCTTGACCGGCTCGTCCGCCTTCTCCTCGGGGTCGGCGAACGGCCTGCCCCCGTCTCCCGACGCGCCGCCCTTGCCGAGGTGGGCGATCTCGACGGTGTGCGCGACCTCCGGCCCCGGCCGGCCGAGGAAGCCGGCCACGCTGGTGGGCGAGCCCTCCTGGCCGGGCACCTTGTCGGCGAGCGGCGCGGTCGGCATGCCGACGCTGCCCACGACGGGCGCGACCGGCGCCAGCACGGCCGGGCTGTCGGGGTCGGGGCCGGCCTCCAGCAGCTTGACCTTGAAGCCGTCCTCGCTCGGCGGCGAGACGTTGGGGAAGACGGTGATCTCCGTGGTGACGTCGATGATGCAGGTGGCGGTGTCGCTCTTGGGCGGGTAGCAGTCCCGCAGGTGCCGGTCGAGCAGGTCGTCGGAGAGCCGGTGTTTCTCGTCGTCCTGCGGGATCTTCACGTCGTGGTGCTCGGCGAAGATCTTGTTGGCCGCGAGGACGGCGACGTCGTCGGGGTTGTCCACCACCCGCCGCAGCGTCACGATCGTGCCGTCCGGGCTGACGACGGTGCCGGTGCCCGCGCCGAAGGGGAAGTCGTAGGAGCGCTCCACGTGCCTGAGCACGCTGACGTGGTCGAGCAGGGTGATCTCCACGTGGGAGACGGCTTCCACGCGCACCACGGCCGGGGTGACCAGGTCGGTGATCCCGCTCGGGTGCTCGTGGGCCATGACGGGCACGGCGGTCAGCGCGAGGGCCACCGCGATGCCGCCGGCCAGGGCTGTGAGACGCGCCATCTCCGCTCCAAACGCAGGACTACGACCAGCGTCGCAAGCAGGTGCCGTAAGTCAAGGGATCGCCCTACAGTCGCCTACGCCGACCCATCGCGGAACACGCCCCTGGCGTTACGCTCCTCAGCCGTCGATGAGGTCGGCGGGATCGAAGCTCACCGGGTAGGCCGAGGTGAACCTGGCCGTGTTGCCCGGCTTGTGAGCCACCGGCCCGCGGTAGGAGTCGCCGTCGAGCTCGTAGGCATAAAGCGTCGGCCCCTCGTCGAGTTCGAGCCGCCAGTAGGCGGGGATGCCGGCCGCCGCAGCGGCCTGGGTCTTCGTCGCCCTGTCGCGGACCTGCGTGCCGGGACTGACCACCTCGACGGCCAATAGCACGTCGTCGGGCTCGAACATCAGCCGCACCGCCCTGGCTCTCTCCTTCGGCACCACGACGAGGTCGGGAATGTAGAAGTCGTGGTCCGACGCGCGCACGTTGACGGTCGACAGGACCTTCAGATGCGGCGGCGCCGCTTGATGGAGCACCGTCTGCGGCAGGAAGATCGCGTCTTGGTGCGGGGGGTGGGGGCAGGGCTCACGACAAGGCTCCCGTTGAAGAGCTCGTAACGGTTCCCGTCGTCGGGGAACTTCAGCAGGTCGTCGACCGTGAACGGCGGCGCACCGGGAAGAACCGTGCGCCTCGTGGTCGGTTCGCTCGTCGCCATAACGGTCACCCGCCGAGTATCGGGATCGTTGCCCTCGCCCACATGCTACTTGCCCGATTTTCCTTACGCAGAGTCACCTGGGCGCCACGATTCGGCGCCACTCCTCACCGCCGCGTGCACGGCGCGGGCCACCCGGGCGCCCCACTCCGACCGTGGCCCGCCGAACACCTCCCGTGGCCCCTCGGCCGGCACGGCCACGCAGACGGCGTCGGAGGCCGTCCCGGTGCCGGAGTAGCCGGTCTCGACCAGCGCCTGCGTCTTCGCCTCCGTGACGGTCATGACGGTGTTGACCAGCGCCGCGTCGGTCATGGCCACGGGGGCGACGACGAGGATGTTGATCGTGCCCACCCGGATGGGCGCGAGCTCGGGATCCGCGTGCCCGTCGGGGGCGGCGGCCCAGGTGGGCACCCGCAGCCCGACAGTCGCGTACGCCTCCACTCCCCCGTCGTCGGCCCGGACGCAGCGGTCGACGGACGCGGCGGTCATCATGCCGACCCCGTCGCCGCCCGGTCCTAAGGAGGCCAGGTGCTCGGCCGGGTCCATCCGCGCGTATCCGGCGACCACCTGGGCGTTCAGCACCCACGCGCGGGGCCCGATGCCGCCGCCGAGCATCGCCGAGGAAATCATCCGCCAGCCCGGGCCGAACTCCCAGAGCAGCGTCCCGAGCCGCGCGCCGTCCTCCGTCCGGTACGTGAGCTTCACGGCCCTCCCCTCACCAGGTGCACGACGGGCCTGCCGTCGGGGCCGGGCTCGACCTTGACGTGGGCGTCGAAGTGCCGCCCGACGGCCTCCTCGGTCAGCACCTGGGACGGCTGGCCGGCGGCCACGGCCCGGCCGCCGGCCAGCAGCAGCAGGGCGTCGGCGTACAGGCCGGCGACGGTCAGGTCGTGCAGGGTGGTGACGACGGTGAGCCCGTCGGCGCGCCGCAGCCGGTCCACCAGCTCCAGCACCTGCTGCTGGTGGCCGAGGTCGAGGGCGGTCGTCGGCTCGTCCAGCAGCAGCACGGGCGCCTCCTGCGCGAGCGCCCTGGCCAGCACCACGCGCTGCCGCTCCCCGCCCGACAGCTCGCCGACGCGCCGCATGGCGAGCTCGCCCAGGTCCAGCCGGTCGAGGACGGACTCCGTCACCTCCCGGTCGTGCGCGCTCTCCCGCCCCAGGTAGGGGATGTACGGCGTCCGGCCCAGCAGCGCGTAGTCGAAGACCGTCATGTCCGGCGGCAGCGCGGGCGCCTGCGGCGCGTACGCGACGAGCCGGGCCCGGGCGCGCGGCTTCAGCGTCGCGGCAGGGCGGGCGTCCAGCAGGATCTCGCCCTGGTGCTTGACCAGCCCCATGAGCGCCTTGAGCAGGGTGGACTTGCCGGCGCCGTTGGGCCCGATGACGGCCGTCCACTCGCCGCGCCGCACGTGCAGGTCCACGCCGGACAGCACCTCGCGGTCGCCGAGGCGTACCGACACGTCCTGGGTGCGGATCACGTGACGGCCCGCCTGGTCATGCGCAGGACGCCGACGAAGAACGGCGCCCCGACGAACATCGTCACCACGCCGATCGGCAGCTCGGCGGGGGCGAGCACGGTGCGGGCCACGAGGTCGGCCAGCACCAGGAACGCCGCCCCGCCGATGAGCGACAGCGGCAGCACGATCCGGTACGACCCGCCCGCCAGCCGCCTGACGACGTGCGGGACGACAATGCCGACGAACCCGATCAGCCCGCTCACCGCCACGGCCGCGGCGGTGGCCAGTGAGGCGGCCAGCAGCACGGTGAAACGCACCCGTGCCGCCCGCACGCCGAGCCCGGACGCCTCGTCGTCGCCCACCGACAGCACGTCCAGCATCCGGCCGTGCAGCAGCAGCACGACGGCGGAGACGGCGGCGTACGGCAGGACCAGCCAGAGCTGGTCCCACCCGCCGCCGACGTCGCCGAGGATCCACGAGTAGACCCGCTGCAACTCCTCGACGTTGAACTGCTGGACGAACGTCTGGATCGCGGTCAGGAACGACGTGACCGCCACCCCGGCCAGCACCAGCGTGGCGGTGCCGCCGGCCCGCCCGGCCGTGTTGCCCAGCGTGTACGCCAGGAACACGCCCCCGAGCGCCCCGACGAACGCGGCGACCGGGATGCTCGCGGCCGACGACGGCAGCAGCACGATCGCCGCGGTCGTCGCCAGCCCCGCCCCGGCGGCGGCGCCCAGCAGGTACGGGTCGGCCAGCGGGTTGCGGAACACCCCCTGGTAGGCCGCCCCCGCTATGGCCAGCAGCCCGCCCACCACGGCGGCGACCAGCACCCGCGGCAGCCGCAGCTCGAACAGCAGCCCCTGCTCGACGGGCGCCAGGCCGGAGTCGACGTGCCCGAACGGCAGCCAGTCGGCCACCTGGAGCACCACCTGCCACGGCGAGATGTCGGCGGCGCCGTCGAGCAGCCCGGCGAGCATGGAGGCCGCCAGCACGCCCAGGGCGCAGGCCACCCAGAGCGGTCTGGCCCGGGAGGGTCGGGCCCGCGTCACCACGTCAGCTCGCGCCGGCTTCGGCCTTGGCCACGGCGGCGCCGATGGTTTCCGCCAGCTGGACGATGCGCGGGCCCCAGCGGGAGGCGATGTCGTCGTCCAGCTCGACCACGTGGTCGTTCTTGATGGCCGACAGGTTCTTCCACCCGGGCCGCTGGGCCAGGGCGTCCTTGTTCTGGCCGCAGCACTTGACGTCGGCCAGGAAGATCAGGTCGGGGTCGGCCTGGGCGACGAACTCGGCCGACAGCTTCGGGTAGCCGCCCGCCGCGTCGGGCGCCTTGTCGGCGATGTTCGTCAGGCCGAACAGGCCGTAGATCTGGCCGATGAACGTCTGCGACGTCGCGGCGTACGGCGTCTGGTCGAGCTCGTGGTAGAAGGTGAGCCCGGCGTCCTTGGGGGCCTCGGCGGCCAGGCGCTCCAGGTCCGCCTTCATGCCGGCGACCACCTCGTCGGCCTTGGCCTTGTTGCCGGTGGCAGCGCCCAGCTCCTCGATCTCCTCGTACGCCTCCTCCAGCTTGGTCGCGGAGGGCTGGTGCAGGACGGGCACGTTGAGCTTGTCCAACTGGGCCACGACGTCGCCGAGATCGTCGGAGACGACCACCAGGTCGGGCTTCTGGGCGACGATGGCCTCGACGTTCGGCTTGAAGCCGGACAGGCTCGTCCTCGGGGCCTGCGGCGGGTGGTTGGACTGGACGTCGACCGCGACGACCTGGGGGCCCGCGCCGATGGCGAAGAGCGTCTCGGTGTGGGTCGCCGAGAGCGAGACGATGCGCCGCGGCTTCTCGGCGATGGTCACCGCGCCGTTGGCGGCCTCGACGGTGACGGGGAAGCCGCCGGAGGAGGGCGAGGACGCGGCGGGGGCAGGGGAGGGGGAGGCTGCGGTGCCGCCCTGGCCGCAGCCGGCCAGGAGAAGCGTTCCCAGCAGCGCGCCCGCGAAGGCCGTGCGTACGGGCCTCACGAGAAGTCCTTTCACACTGTCGGAACCGAGAGACCCGCATGAAGCGACGGATCACCCTTTTCCACGAGGGATGATGACGTCAGCGCAGAGGCAGGCGACCTGGCTTTGGACAGTTGCGGGACAGCGCCGGACTCGCACCGGACTTCGCTGCGCCCTGCGCATCGGACAAACGTTATCAATGCCCGTGAACCCTCCGGCGTCAAGGGGCCCGGCGGGGTCAGGACGTGAGCTGGGCCTCCGCCTCCGCGATGACCTGCTGCAGCCGGAGACCGTGGGCCGCGTCGAGCGGGTGGCCGCCGCCGTCGCGTACGGTCCTGGCGAACTCCTCGGCCACCGTCGCCAGGGCGTCGCCCCGGACGGCCGGGAGCACGGCGCTGCCGGTGCGGCCGTACACCGCGACGGTGGAGGGCGGCGGGTCGCCGGCGGTGGCCATGCACAGGGACGCCTCGCTGACGGCGCCGCCCTCGTGTTCGAGCAGCAGGCCGGTCCAGCCGAGCGGGTTGCCGTGCGCGCGTACGCCGGTCACCGGGCCCAGGGCGGCGCCGAGCAGGTCGATCACGTGCGGGCCGACGTCGAGCAGCGCGCCGTGCCGCAGGCGCCAGGGGGTGGCGAAGGGGTGGTCGCCGAGCAGGACGTCGGAGACGTTCGCGGCGTGGCCGCCGAACGGGGCGATCTCGGCGCAGCGGGCCAGGAAGTCGCGGGTCTCCTGGGCGTAGCGCAGGGTGAGCACCATCTGGGACGCGACTCCGGACTCGGCGACCGCGTCGGCCACCCGCCGGGCGCCCTCCAGGGTGTCGGCGAGGGGCTTCTCCAGCAGCAGCGCCTTGCCCGCGCGGGCGGCCCGCACGGCGTACTCGGCCTGCACGGCGGGCGGGACGCAGAACGCCACGGCCTCGCAGTGGTCGAACAGCTCCTCGATCCGCGTGAACACCGGGGCGCCCAGCTCCGCGGCGCTCTCGGGCCTGCGCCCCCACACCCCGGCCAGCCGCGTGTGCGGCCCCTTGGCCAGCATCGGCGCGTGCGCCATCCGTGCCCACGGCCCCGCTCCCACCAGTCCGACCGCCACCGGCTCCATCCATCCTCCTCAAACGCCTCGAAACCACACCATAAGGGAGAGATCGCCACACGTGGTGGCACCTGGGGGCGGTGTGGGGTCGGCGGTGCCGGATGATGGGACGCATGAACGAGATGCTGCTGCTCCGGCACGGAGAGACCGAGTGGAGCAAGGCGGGCAGGCACACGGGCCGCACCGACCTGCCTTTGACGGAGCACGGCGAGGAGCAGGCCAGGGCGCTGGCGCCGCTGGTGAAGGAGCCGTTCGACCTGGTGCTGGTCTCCCCCGCCCAGCGGGCGCGGCGTACGGCGGAGCTGGCGGGCCTGACGGACTACCAGGTGGACGCCGACCTGTGGGAATGGGACTACGGCGGTTATGAGGGGATCACCACGCCGGACATCCGCAGGACGCGGCCCGGCTGGTACCTGTGGCGTGACGGCGTGATCCCCGGCGACGCCGAGCACCCGGGCGAGAGCGCCGCCGAGGTGGCCGTACGCGCCGACCGGGTGATCGAGCGGGCCCGGGCGACCGAGGGCAGGGTGGCGCTGGTGGCGCACGGTCACTTCCTGCGCGTGCTGGCCGCCCGGTGGCTGCGCCTGGCCCCCGAGGAGGGCCGGCTGCTCAAGCTCGACACGGGCACCTACTCGCGGCTCGGCTTCGAGCACGCCGAGCCGGTGCTCACCGCCTGGAACGCCCCCGTGACCTGCGCCTAGCGATGACCGGTCACCCGACCTTCGCGCGGCGGGCCGATTCGTGCAGGGCGCGGCTGACCAGCCAGCCGCGTAACGAGCCCAGGCCGGGATCGTAGGAGGAGGGCAGCTCCCAGAGGGCGACGAACACGTTCTGGGTGACCTCCTCGGCGTACGCCCGGCTGCCCGTGATCGCGACGGCGACGCCGTACACGTACGGGCCGTGGCGGTCGTAGACGTCGGCGAGCGCGTCGAGGTCGCCGGCGGTCAGGCGGGCGCGCAGTTCCCTGTCGCTCATCAGTCGCATCCCAGCGTCGCGGCGGCGTGGATCAGGTCACGGGCGAGGGCGGGGTCGCCCTCGGCGGCGTACGGGAAGGACCCGGGCGGCCACCGGTTGCCCAGCAGCCGGCAGAACTCGACGGCGTCGGCCGAGATCACCACGGCGACGTGGTCGGAGGCGGGCGAGAGCGGGACCGTCCAGCTGCCGCCGCCGGGGCCGGTGAGCACCATCGTGGCAGAGACGTCCCGCCGGGGGGCCTTCATGGCACGCGGCAGCAGCGCCAGGCCGAACTCGATGATCAGGTGCACGTGCTCGGGGCGGGGCGGCGACGCGGTGCGGTCGGTGGCGGCCCTGATGTCGTCGGCGTGCGTCCACGTCTCGAACGTGCGCTGGATCAGGGCCTGCCGCAGCGGCGCGCGGGCCGGACGCGGCCCGGCCAGCGCCACCTCGACGCCCAGCAGCACCTCGCTGCTGCCCGAGACGCGCTCCAGCAGGGAGCCGGCCTGCTCGCGCCAGCGGCGGTGCACCGTGGCCGCCGCCGTGCCGGGCACGCCCATGAACGCGGCCACGGCGGCGTCGTTGGCGACCAGATGCTCGACGAGCGCCCTGACGGTGCCGTGCCCGGGGATCGGGGCGTCCCACTGAGGCTCGCTGAGGTCCTTCAGCAGGTCGTCCATGAGCGCCACCTGCTCGGCGTACGGCGCCGCGACGGACGACACGGCGAGGACGGCGGGGCTGCGGCGGCGGCGCGCCAGGGACAGCACCGCGTCACGCATCGTGGGGGGTGGCTCGGCCGATGTCTCCGGCCGGTCGAGGAGCGCGGCGGCCGCGCGGCAGTCGGGGCACGAGGCGACGTGCTCGTCGGGGCTCTGCCCGTTGTAGAGGTACAGGTCCGTCATGGCGACCTCCGCACCCTCGGCTGACCCCGGCGGGTCCGCCCGCGGGCGGCGACGGCCGGGGAGGGGTGTCAGAAGCGTCTCACGACGGCGGCCTTCCGGGTAGTCGCGTATTTCCACCGCCGGCCAGGTGGCCGGCCGGTGGCGGGCCGGGTGGTCAGGCCAGGGCCTGGGCGGGCTGCGGGCCCCGCCCCGTGAGCCACTCCAGGACCTTGCGGTGCCCGCTGGTGGCGTCCTCGAAGTGGCCCCAGTGCCAGTAGCGCGGCTGGTCCCGGATGCCGGTTACCCAGGTCCGGTAGGAGACGGAGGCCCCCGAGGTCGCGGGAGCCACGCCGTAGGTGCGGATCACGACCTTGCCGCCCGGTGCGAACAGCACGTCGTCGGCGATCGGATACAGGGTCATCTGGTCGAGCATGACTCCGATCCTCGCCTGGGGACGAGGCCGGGCGGTTACGCCTCCGGCGCGCCGCCGTTAAGCGGCCGCGCCGGAGGTTAACACCCTGTTAAACGAGGAGGCCGTCGAACTCTCCGTCCTTCACGCCGAGCACCAGGGCCCGGATCTCGTCACGGGTATAGATGAGGACAGGGCCGTCGGGGAAGCGTGAGTTGCGCACCGCGATGCCACCGTCGGGAAGCTCCGCGAGTTCCACGCAGTTGCCCTGCGAGTTGCTGTAACGGCTCTTGCGCCAGGAGACCTGCGTCAGGTCCGCGGCCGGCATTCCGTTGTAGGTCTGGTTCATCTACATCTTTCTGAGAAGACCGCCGATGAGCTCGACGGTGCCCCCTGGCGTGGTGCTCTCCACGCACAGTTGCTCCATGGCGGTGAGGTACGGGTCGACGTCCTCACGCTTGTCCAGGTACAGGGCACCCCAGAGCTGCTCGACGTAGACAACGTCCGACAAGTCGGACTCGGGAAACCGCAAGATGCTGAACGCGCCCCCTTCAGCAGCGTGTTTGCCGAACTTGAAGGGCATCACCTGAATGGTGATGTTGGGAAGAGCGGCGACTTCCAGCAGGTGCTGGAGCTGTTCGGCCATGACCTCCCGCCCGCCGATGATCCGCTTGAGCGCCGCCTCGTCGATGACGGCCCACAGACGGGGTCCGTCTTTCCGGGTGAAGCGCTCCTGACGCTGCATGCGCAGATGCACACGGCGTTCGATTTTGTCCGGACTCTCATCGGGGTTGCCCAGCTCGATGACCGAGCGCGCGTACGCGGCCGTCTGCAGCAGGCCGGGCACGAACTGCACCTCGTAGGTGCGGATCACGCTCGCCGCCTCCTCGAGGCCGATGTACGTGGTGAACCATGACGGCAGCTCGGCGGAGTACTTGTGCCACCACCCGGGGGTGTTGGCCTCGCGCACCATCTCCAGCAGGGCACGGCGTTCGGCGTCGTCGACGACGCCGTACAGGGTGAGGAGGTCTTCCACGTCACGTGTCTTGAAGCCCACGCGGCCGAGCTCCATGCGGCTGATCTTGGACTCGGACGCCCGGATGTGGAATCCGGCCTGTGCCCGGTCGAGACCGCTGGCTTCGCGCAGGCGCCTGAGGCTCGCCCCCAGCATGATGCGCCTCACGGTCGAACCGGAACCGGGCGGATCAATGGACACGTGCAGCTCCTTGGTCGTTTCCTTGCCAAACAGTCTGTCACTTCACGGCCGGAAGATCATGGGCCGCGGACAAGATCCCCTTTCCCCCATATTGACCATTTGAGGCAAACCGTAGCGTGTACAGGGGTTGGCTGCACGTGCATTCGCTCTTGCACCTGCACGAGAGTTTGACGCAGAATGATCACGTGCAATCCACCACGGCCCACGGCCAGTGGACAACGTTCGATTGGTGGCCTCCAGTCGGCTGGTGGCCGGAAGCGGCCCTCGACCTCGTCGTCCCGGGCCCGTCCGCCAGCGCCACGTTCGTGCTCCCGCCTACGGCTTCCTCGGTTCACACCGCCCGCAGCTTCAGCGCGGGCACGCTGACGGGCTGGGGCCTCGGCGAGCTGATCGAGAACATGGAGCTGGTGGTCTCCGAGCTCGCCACCAACGCGCTGCGCCACGGCCTGTGCCTGGACGACCCGCGCCGCGAGCGCACCGTCCACATGTCCCTCGTACGCCGGGGGCCGCTCGTCACGAGCGCCTTCACCGATCCCGCGTCCTCGGTGCCCGTGCTGCGATACCCTGGCCCCCTTGACGCTGGCGGCCTCGGCCTCCACATCGTCGAATCGCTCAGCCTCCGCTGGGGCTGGTCCGCCCTCGCACCCCACGGAAAGATCGTCTGGGCAGTCCTCTCCTGACGGGGGTGATCTGCATTACCGTGGATGCTCATGGCTCACGGTGAGTCCCGCGCGCGACCCCATGAGAGTGCTGACAGATGGAAGATCACCTGCTCGGCTGGCTACGCACCCTAGACGAAGACAGGCTCGGTCGCATCCTCGCGAACCGGCCCGACGCCATCGCCGCTCCCTGGCCCAGGCGGCTCGACACCCTGGCCCAGCGGCTCTCCAACGGTTTCGCGGTGATGGAAGCCCTGCGCGGTCTGCCCCTGCCGTGCCTGCAACTCGCCGAGACCGCCCTGGCCATGACCCGCCCGACGCCCGAGAGCCTGGCCGCGTTCCTCGACGCGCCGGTCGACGACGTCACCCCCTGGCTCGAACACCTCTACGACCATGCCCTCGCCTGGCCCGGCGACGGGAGGGTGATCCACCTCGCGGAGGGCGTGACCCGCTGGTGGGCCTCGCCGCTCGGCCTGGGCGAGCCGCTTGAGCACTACCTCAACTCCTGGTCGATCAGCAACGACGCGCTGCAGGCCCTCGCGCGCAACCTGGGGCTGCCGGCGCAGGGCAACAAGCGCCGCGCGATCGCCAGGGCCGTCGAGGCGCTCGGCGACGGCGAGCGCGTCAGGTCGCTGGTGAGCCAGGCCCCCGACGGCACCGTCGCGCTGCTGGAACGCTTCGCCTGGCAGGGCCCCACGCTCGACGTCGACGGCGGCCGGTTCGTCACCCCCGGCACCCCCGAGCGCTGGTGCGCCGACCACGGCCTGCTGTTCCGGCCGAGCTGGCACGTCGGCGAGATCCCCCGCGAGATCGCGCTGGCCCTGCGCGGCCCCGGCTACCACCCGCCGTTCCGGCCGGTGGCGCCCGAGGTGGCCACGATCCCCGTCGACCCCGAGGAGGTCGACCACCTGATGACGCTGGCCGCCCCTCACGTGGTCGAGCGGTGCGCGGCCCTGCTCGACAACACCTCCAAGACGCCGCTGCCGCTGCTCAAGACCGGCGGCGTCGGCGTGCGCGAGGTCCGCAGGGTCGCCAAGGAGACCGGCTGCGACGAGGACGAGACGCGCCTGCTGCTGGAGGTCTGCGCGGTGGCCCGGCTGCTGGCCTGGGACGAGCAGTCCGGCGGCATGATCCCGACCGAGCGCTTCGACCGCTGGCGGCTCGACGAGGGCTCCGCCCGGCTGCGGGTGCTGCTGGCGGCCTGGTGGCGGATGGAGCGCTCGTCGCTGCGCAGGATCGACGGCAAGTACGGCACCGTGCTCGGCGACGACCCGGCGGGCGGCACCGTCGCGCGGGTGCGCCGGGCGGTGCTGTCGGCGCTCGCCCAGCTGCCCTCCGGCACGGCCTTCGCCGACCGCGACAGCCTCGTCGCCAACGTCCACTGGCACGCGCCGCTCATCGACCTGCCGCTGCTGCGCGCGTGCGCGCCGGCGGTGCTCGACGAGGCCAGGCTGCTCGGCCTGCTGGCCAACAACGCGCTCACCGACCTCGGCCGGGCACTGGCCGGGCTGACGGCCAAGCCAGGCGACGAGAACGACGACGCGGTTCCCATGGTCGAGCACGACCCCACGCTGGTCGAGGCGGCCACCCGCGCGCTGGCCAGCGTCCGCCGCAGCGCGCTGTTCGGGCCCGACCTGACCGCGGTCGTCACCGGGCCGCCGTCGGCCGAGCTGGCAGCGCTGCTCGACCGGGTCGCCGAGCGCGAGTCGCGCGGCGCGGCCTCGGTGTGGCGTTTCACGACCGAGAGCGTGCGCCGGGCGCTCGACCGCGGACACGACGCCGACGAGCTGCTCGACGAGCTGGCCACCGTCGGCACGATCCCCCAGCCGCTGGAATACCTGGTCCGCGACACCGCCCGGCGGCACGGCGAGGTGACCGTCACCACGGTCGGCTGCGTCGTCCAGGCCGCCGACACCGGGCTGCTGGCCGAGATCGCCGCCCACCGCCGCCTGGGCCGGCTGGGCCTGCGGCTGCTCGCCCCGACGGTGCTGGTGAGCGCGACGCCGGCCGACCGCACGCTCGCCGCGCTGCGCGAGGTCGGCTACTCGCCGGTCCCCGTCGCCGACACCGGTGAGATCACCATCCACCGGGCCAGGGCCGAGGAGCCCGGCCACGGCAAGCTCATCCTGCTGCCCGGCGGGCAGGTGGCCGAGCTGTCCGACTTTCCCGGCCTGGAGGTGGAGCCGCCGCCTCACGTGCTGGCCGAGCCGCCGCCCGACCCGTACGAGCACGCCCGCCGCCTCCTGTCCGCGAGCAGGCAGGACGACGGCAAGAACGGGCGCACGTGGGCGGTCATCGGCCGGATGGCGACCCGGCTGCCGACGGCCCAGCAGTCGCTGCTGGGCTTCGTCGTCGACCGGGGCGTGCGTGCCGGCATCACGCTGAGCGACGGGCTGACGGCCACGATCAGCCACGGCGAGCTGCGGGGCGGCGCGCTCGACGCCTGGTGCGAGGAGGCCGGCGACTACCTGGAGTTCCCGCTCGCCGAGATCGTCGAAGTCCGCGGCGCTTACTGAAGGGGCTCGGCCTTCTTCAGGTTCGCCACGAGGTTCTCCAGGAAGTCCGCGTAGCCGTGGTAGCTGAACGGCGCCTCGGCGGACCACGGGTAGAGCTGGCCGGCCTCGACCGCGGGGAGCTTGGCGAAGGTCGGCTTCTGCATCATCTCCTCGGGCTTGAGCGCCTGCGTCCGGGTGTCGTAGAGGATCACGTCGGCGTCGTAGGCGTCGGCGTTCTCCCAGCTGAGCGTCTGGAAGAAGCCGCCCTCGTCCACCTTGTCGGGCTTGACGACGTTGAGGCCGGCGTCGATCAGGTGCACGATGTCGGGGTACTCCGGCGGGTTGACGACCCAGAACGCGTCCGCGCCGCCCGAGACCATGAGGATCCGCAGGTCCTTGAACTGGGCGAGCTCCTGGGTGGCCGCCTCCATGCGGGCCTTGGCCTCGGGCACGCCCTCCATGCCGGCGCCGAGGGACCGGGCGAGCCGCTCGTACGTGCCGATGACGTCCAGGGCGCTGCGGCCGGTCAGCATGACGCCGGCGGTCGGGGCGACCTGCTCGATGGTGTCCTTCGACTTCTCGGGGACGTACCAGAGGGTGCCCTTCTCGTACATGCTGCTGACGAGGAGGTCGGGCTGGAGTGAGATGTACTTCTCGACGTTGAACTCGTCCCACACGTTGCCGAGGCCCTCGACCTTGGTGATGTCGACGTTGCCCACCTGCGGGTCCCTGCTGCCGTCGGCGAGCTTGTGCGGGCCGAAGACGGCGATGGGGCGCACGCCGAAGTCCCACAGCGCGGCGGCCGAGCCCACCTGGGCGACGATCCTGGCGGGCGGCTCCGGCCGCTCCACCTTCTTGCCGCGGTCGTCGGTGAACGACCAGGCGCCGGCCGAGGCGCCGGCGGATCCGGACGCGGCGGGGGCCGCGGTGCCGCCGCCGTCGCCGCAGGCCGCCAGAGTCAGGGCCGCCGCGAGTCCCGCCGCGCCCGCCAGGAAGCCCCTGCGAGGCATTACCGGTCCCGACATCTCCAACTCCTAAGGTTAGGCTTGCCTGATTACTGGGGCATTAGATTAGCCTTGCCTAAGTTTGACCGCTAGAGAGAGGGGTCCGGGTGCGCCCGCCACAGGACACGGCCGGCGCCGGACGGCCCGCCGCGGTGGACACCGCGGGCGACACGGCATCCGACGGGGACGGCGGTGGGCGCAAGGGGCGCCCCGCGGTCCTGGTCACGGGGCTCGTCGTGACGGCCGTCGTGCTGGCCCTGGTCGCGCTCGCCAGCGTGGCCCTCGGCGCGCGCTCGGTGTCGTTCGGGACGGTGATCGACGCCTTCCTGGCCCCCGACGGCTCCAACGACCACACGGTGATCCGCGAGCTGCGCGTCCCGCGTACGCTGCTCGGCCTCGGGGTGGGCGCCACGCTCGGTCTGGCCGGGGCGCTCATGCAGAGCCTGACCCGCAACCCGCTGGCCGACCCGGGGCTGCTCGGCATCAACGAGGGCGCCGCGCTCGGCGTCACGCTCGCACTCGGCCTGTTCGGGCTGACCGACCCCACGGTGTACGTGTGGTTCGCCTTCGGCGGGGCCGCGCTGGCCTCCGTCGTCGTCTACGCCCTGGCCTCCTCCGGCCGCGCGGGCTCCAGCCCCGTACGGCTGACGCTGGCCGGGGTGGCGTTCGGCATGGTGTGCACGGCGGTGGCCCAGGCCATCCTGCGCATGGACACACAGACCTACGACCGGATGCGGTTCTGGCTGACCGGGTCCCTGGCCGGGCAGACGGCCGACACGCTGGTGCGGCTGGCGCCGTTCATGGCCGCCGGGCTGGTGCTCGGGCTGATGCTGGCCAGGCCGCTCAACATGCTGGCGCTCGGCGACGACGCGGGCCGGGCGCTCGGCGTGGCGGTCAACCGGACGCGGATCCTCACCGGGGTGGCGGTCACACTGCTGTGCGGGGCGGCCACCGCCGCCGCCGGGCCGCTGTGGTTCGTCGGCCTCATCGTGCCGCACGCCGTGCGCGCCGTGGTGGGTCCCGACCAGCGGTGGGTGCTGCCGTACTCGGCGCTGGCCGCGCCGGTGCTGCTGCTCGCCGCCGACGTGGCAGGCCGGCTGATCGCCCGGCCAGGAGAGGTACAGGTGGGCATCGTGTGGGCGGTGATCGGCGCGCCGATCTTCATCATGATGGCCAGGCGGAGGCGGGTGGCGGCGCTGTGACCCTGCGCTTCGGACCCTGGTCCGTACGGCTCGCGCCGCGCGCCCTGCTCGTCGGCGTCGTGCTCCTCCTCGTGGGCTTCCTGGTCACGGTGGCGGCGCTGGCGACGGGCGAGTTCACCGTGCCGGTGCCCGACATCGTCGGCGCGCTCTTCGGCCAGGGCACACCGGTCGCCGAGCTGATCGTCAGCCGGCTGCGGGCGCCGCGCGTGGTGACGGGGCTGCTGGTCGGGGCCGCGTTCGGGCTGAGCGGCGCCATCTTCCAGAGCCTCACCAGGAACCCGCTCGGCAGCCCCGACTTCATCGGCTTCACCGCCGGCGCCTCCACGGGCGGCATCATCGCGGTGATCGCGGGCGGCTCGGCCATGGTGATCGCCGGCGGCGCGCTGGCCGGGTGCGTGGTGACGGCGGCCCTCGTGTACGCCCTCGCCTACCGCGGCGGGGTGGCGGGCTACCGGCTCGTACTGGTCGGCATCGGGGCGAACGCGCTGCTGCTCGCGGTCAACTCGTACCTGCTGACCCGGGCCAACATCAACGACGCGGCGACCGCGGCGGCCTGGCTGACCGGCAGTCTCACCGGGCGCGGCTGGGACCACGCCGGGCCCGTGGCGCTGGCGCTGCTCGTGCTGGTGCCGCTCTGCGCGGCCATCGCCCGGCCGCTGCGGATGATCGAGATGGGCGACGACGCGGCCAAGGCCATGGGCATCCCGGTCGAGACCGTACGCGCGCTGGCCATCACGGCCGGCGTGCTGCTGTCCGGGGTGGCCACGGCCGCCGCCGGGCCCGTCGCCTTCGTGGCGCTCGCCGCGCCGCAGCTCGCCCGGCGGCTCACCCGTTCCGCCGGGGTGACCATGGGCGCCTCCGCGCTCATGGGCGCCGTGCTGCTGACCGCCGCCGACCTGGCGGCACAGCGGGTGCTCGCGCCCACCCAGTTGCCCGTCGGGGTGCTGACCGCCGCGATCGGCGGCACGTACCTCGTCCTGCTCCTGCGAAAGGACCGCCACTGATGGCCGCACCGATGACCGCGCCGAGCGCCGCACCGATCAATGGCGCCCGCCTGTCCGGCACCAGCCTCACGCTCGCCTACGACCAGCGCGTCGTGGCCACCGACCTCACCGTGGCGATTCCCGACGAGTCCTTCACCGTGATCATCGGCCCGAACGCCTGTGGCAAGTCCACCCTGCTGCGGGCGCTGGCCAGGATGCTCAAGCCCAAGACGGGAGCCGTGCACCTCGACGGCAGCGTGATCACGTCGCTGCCGTCGAAGGAGGTGGCGCGACGGCTCGGGCTGCTGCCGCAGAGCTCGATCGTGCCCGACGGCATCACCGTGGCCGACCTGGTGGCCCGTGGCCGCTACCCGCACCAGCGGCTCATGCGGCAGTGGTCGCGCGCCGACGAGACGGCCGTCGCCGATTCCATGCGAGCCACCGACGTGGCCGAGCTCGCCGACCGGATCGTGGACGAGCTGTCGGGCGGGCAGCGGCAGCGGGTGTGGCTGGCCATGGCGCTGGCGCAGGAGACGCCGATCCTGCTGCTGGACGAGCCGACCACGTTCCTGGACATCTCCCACCAGATCGAGGTGCTCGACCTCTGCGCCGACCTGCACGAGGCGGGCCGGACCATGGTGGCCGTGCTGCACGACCTCAACCAGGCCTGCCGGTACGCCACGCACCTCATCGTGATGCGCGACGGCGCGGTCGTGGCCCAGGGCGACCCGGGTGAGATCGTCACGCCGGAGCTGGTCCACGAGGTGTTCGACCTGCGCTGCGAGATCATCCAGGACCCGCAGTCGGGCACGCCGCTCATCGTCCCCGAGTCCCGCCGCCGCGTGCCCTCCCGGTCCGCCTGACCGGCGTTCAGTACGCGCCGCTGCGCCTGGTCCGCGCTCAGTAGGCCGCGCAGCGGCGTACGGCGAGCAGGGCCAGGGCGCGGGTGACGTCGTGCAGCTCCGTCAGGCTGACCTGCTCCCTGGGCGCGTGCGCGAAGCGCACGTCGCCGGGGCCGTAGTGCAGCGTCGGGATCCCGGCCGCGGTGTAGAGCCGAAGGTCGCTCCCGTACGGCGCCGCCGCCTGCGCGGGCCGCGCGCCCGTCACGTCGGCGACCGCGCGGCCGACCTCCTCCAGCAGCGCGTGCCCGGCGGGCAGCCGGCCGCTGGCGAACTGCCCTCCCGGCCACGTCACCACCGGCGGGTTGTCACGCAGCCACGGGTGCGCCACCCCCGCGACAGCCTCCTCGAACGCGGCCCGCGCGGCCGCCGGGTCCTCGTCCAGCCGCACCCCGAGCCGCCCCTCGGCGACCAGCAGGTCGGGCACGGTGCTGGCCCAGTCGCCCGCCCGCACGGTGCCGACCTCGATCGGGTAGGGCATCGCGTTGCCGGCGAAGAGCTCCGGCACGTCGCGGTTGCGCGCGGCCTCCAGGCGCCTGATCGCCTCGAACACCGGCCAGAACACCTCGATCGCGTTGACACCTTCGTACCGGGTCGCGCCGTGGGCGGCCTGCCCGGCGATCTCCAGCCGGAACGTCAGCGCGCCCGCGTTGGCCGTGATGACCGCACCGCTGGTCGGCTCGGTAATCACCGCCGCCTCGGCGGTGTGCCCCCTGTCCAGGGTGGCGAACGCGCCCAGCCCGCCGTCCTCCTCGCTGATCACGCAGTGCACGGCCAGCGGCCTGGCCAGCTTGACACCCGCCTGGGCGACGGCCCGCGCCACGGCCAGGTTGGCGACCAGGCCGGCCTTCATGTCGCACGCGCCCCTGCCGTGCAGCACGCCGCCGCTGATCCGGGCGGCGAACGGGTCGCTGCCCGCCCACTTGGCCAGGTCGCCGGTCGGCACGACGTCCACGTGGCCCTGCAGCGCCAGCGCGGGCATGCCCTCGCCTCCGGGGGTGACGGCGACCACGCCGTAGCCCTCGCTCCGCGGGGCCTCGGTGCCGGGGAAGCCGGGACGCGCGGTCAGGTCGGCCAGATCGAGCTTCCAGACGTCGACGTCCATGCCGGCCTCGGTGAGCAGCCGGGCGAAACGGTGCTGGAGGTCGGACTCGGCGTCGGTGCCGGTGACGCTGGGGACGCGTACGGTCTCGGCCAGCAGGTTGACGGTCTCGGCCGCGTCGAGCGCGTCGAGGACCCGGGCTTCCACGTCGTGCATGGCGATACCTTCTCATGAACGCCAACCCGGCTTTGTGGCGATACAGGGTGTGCGTACCTGGATGAGCTGGATCGTGGTGGTGCCGTTCGCGGTGTGGGCGGGGGTGCGGCTGAGCGGGTTCGAGCCCGGCTGGCCGTGGGTGCCGGCGGTGGCAGGCACGCCGTACGCCGCGGGCGCGGCGGCGGTCGCGCTGGTGCTGGCGTGTCTGCTCCGGCGGTGGGCGGCGGGGGTGGTGGCGCTGGCGTCGGTGCTGGCGATGGGCGTCGCGGTGCTTCCCCGGGCGCTGCCCGACCGTGCCCCGGCCGCGCGGGGCCCGGTGCTGCGGGTGCTGGCCGCCAACCTCCTGGTGGGCAGGGCCGACACGGACGAGCTGATGGCCCTGGTGGCGCGGACCCGGCCCGACGTGCTGGCGCTGCAGGAGCTCACCCCTGCGGCCATGCGGCGGCTGGAGGCGGCGGGGCTGCGCCGTACGCTCCGGCACGCGGTCACCCGCCCGCTCAACGGCGTCGGCGGGTCCGCCGTCTACGCCCGCCACCCGCTCAAGGCCGGCAGGACCATCAACCTGGGCGGGTTCGGGCAGGCCAGGGCCTGGCTGACGCATCCCGGCGGAAGGCGCGTCGAGATCGTCTCGGTGCACCCGTGCGCGCCCGGCCGCGCCGAGCGCCTGCCGTGCTGGCGAGCGGGCCTGGAGGCCCTGCCGCGCGGCGGCGGCGAGCTGCGCGTGCTGGCGGGCGACTTCAACGCCACGCTCGACCACCTGCCGATGCGTGACCTGCTGGCCTCCGGCTACCAGGACGCGGCCGAGGTGACGGGGCGCGGGCTCCGGGCGACCTGGCCGCAGTGGTCGCGGCGGCCCGGCGTGACGATCGACCACGTGCTGGCGGACGCGCGGATGGCGGTGCGGGACTTCGCGGTCCTGCCGCTCCGGGGCACCGACCACCGCCCGATCCTCGCCGAGCTCAGCCTTCCGTGAGCGGGCTCACCCGCAGGTCGGTGAAACGGACCGGGAAACCCTTGCCGACGGGTGCCGCGGCCATGGCGCCGGCCAGCGCCGGGCGTCCCGGCGGGAAGTAGGCCAGGCGGAGCATGTTCTGCGCCGGTTCGCCGTCGAGGCCGTAGCGGACGGTCACCGCGTCGCCGGCGCGCTCCAGGACGAACGTCACCCGCCGCACCGGCCGGTCCAGCGGCAGGACCGACCAGTCGGAGAACCGGCGGGTCACGACGGTGCTGAGGTGGAAGCCGCCGTCGACGTACTCGATCCCGGCCTTGATCCAGTCGTCCTCCCCGATCCTGAGCACGGCGCCGGCCTGGTCGTACTGCTCGGCGTACTCGCCGGAGAAGGTGAGCGACAGCCGCAGGTCGCCGCTGACCGTGCGGCCGAACATGTGGGCGGTGTCGTACGTGTAGCCGTAGTGGGTCCTGCGCCACAGGTCGGTGCCGGGTTCGCAGAACAGGCTCAGGCCGTCGTCGGCCGTCCATTCGCGGGGGGCGTTCAGCCATTGCCAGCCGGTCTCACCGAAGGCCATGATCATGACGGCCATCCTGCCACGGGGCGGCGGCCCGGTCAGCCGCCGATCATCGGTCGCGGCATCCCGGGCGTCCGGCTGCTCGTAAACTTGACCCCGTGGTAGAGCCCAAGTTCGAGATTCAGATGCTGCACGACCGGGTCATGATCCGCTTGGAGCGGGAGGCCGAGGAGCGCCGCAGCGGCTCCGGCATCGTCATCCCCGCGACGGTCAAGATGGCCAACCGCCTGTCGTGGGGCGAGGTCTGCGGCGTGGGCACGAACGTGCGCTCGGTCAAGGTCGGCGACAAGGTGCTGTTCAACCCGGAAGACCAGTTCGAGGTGGAGGTGCACGCGCAGACCTATCTCGTGATGCGCGAGCGCGATCTGCACGCCGTGGCCACCCAGGAGACCGACCACGGCACCGGCCTCTACCTCTGACCCCCTCAGATGTAGGCTCTGGCGATCGCGATGACGTCGAACCCCACGGTGCGCAGCCCGAAGTACACGATCACGGTGGCGACGACGGCCGTCACCGCGAGCACCACCACGCGCACCGTCCAGCCCTGACGCTTGTACCACTGCGTCCAGGCGTGCAGTGTGCGCTTGCCGAACTCCAGCACCTTGTGCGCCCAGTGGAACTCGGTCGCGAGCACGGCGAGGCCGGCGAACACGATCAGCCATCCCGGCCCCGGGAACGGCACCATGACCAGCCCGCCCGCCACCATGAGGGTGCCGATGAGGCCGATCACGATCTTGAGCGTGAGCGCTCCCGCACGGGTGGATCGGATGCCGTCGAGCCAGCCCTGGATGCCGGTGCGGCGGCGGGGCATGTCGGAACGCCCGGCGGCGTCGTCTTTGATCACGTCGGCGTCGCCGATGTCGGAGTTCTTCACGTGCACAATTCCCCCCGGCCGTCGGTGTGCCACCCAGGATACGGCCCGCTCCACCCAGCCACTTGCAGACGGCCAGCAAAGCGCCAAACCTCCTGAGAAGCAAAATTTCCTGCCCGAATGGGCTCTTTCCAGCAAACATCGGTTAATGTCTGTTATGCCCGAGGTTTTGCTCCGGACCGTTACCGGACCCGTACGCATGGCGGCCGTCGAAGCGGCGGTCCTCCCCCACGAGCACCTCCGCACCGACCTGCGCTGGGGTGTCGGGATCGACTCCGACCCGTACCGCTGGCTCGACGAGGAGGAGACCGTCACGGGAGAGCTGCGCGAGCTGCGGCTGTCCGGCCGGCTCGGGCTCGTGGTGGAGCTGACCTGCATGGGCATGGGCCGCGACGCCTCCGCGCTGGCCCGCATCGCCGCCTCCAGCCGGGTGCCGGTGATCGCCTCGACCGGGCTGTTCACCGAGCCGTTCACCGACGCCGGCGACCAGGACGTGGACACCCTCACCGCCCGCCTGATGGACGAGATCCTCAGCGGCGTGGACGGCACGGGCGTCTTCCCCGGCGTGATCGGCGAGGTCGGCTGCTGGGGCGCCGAGCCCACGGCGCGCGAGGAGCGCTGCCTGGTGGCCGCCGCCCGCGCGTCCCTGCGCTCGCGCCTGCCCGTCGCCACGCACGGCGCGAACGGCCTCGCGCTGCTGGAGATCCTGCTCGGCGAGAACCTGCCGGCCTCCCGGGTGGCCGTCGGCCACCCGGGAGGCAACCTGGGCGGCGACGTCGGCGCGGCCAGGAAGATCGCCGAGGCGGGCGCGTACGTGAGCCTGGGCCTGCTCGGCCTCGGCCCGGACCAGGCGGCCAGGATCGCGCTCGCCGTCATCGAGGACGGCCACGCCGACCGCCTGCTGATCAGCACGGGCCTCAGCCGGGTGGCGCAGGTGCGCCGGTACGGCGGCCCCGGCTACGCCCACCTGTTCGACACGCTGCTGCCGCGCCTGCGCGAGGCGGGCGTGGACGACGACGTGATCCGCCGCGTCACGCACGACAACCCGTTGCGCTGGCTGACCGAGGGCCTTGCCTCTTGACGCCGCTCGACCCCGCTTGACCGCCACCGGCGTCAAGGTTGCAGAATCGGCGCCATGACGTTCACCCCAGCGGAACTCGACTACCTCGCCACCCAGCACCTCGGCCGCCTGGCCACCGTCGCGCCCGACGGCCAGGTGCAGAACAATCCGACCGGCTTCTTCGTGGACCCGGCGAGCGGCACGATCACGATCGGCGGGCACGCGCTGGGCGCGTCCAAGAAGTTCAGGAACGTCCGGGCCGGGAGCACGGTGTCGTTCGTGGTGGACGACCTGGCCTCGGTCGACCCGTGGTCGCCTCGGGGCATCGAGATCCGCGGCACGGCGGTGGCGCTGACCGACCAGGAGCCGCCCGCGCCGTTCTTCTCCCGCGAGATCATCCGGATCACGCCCTCCAGGATCGTCTCCTGGGGGCTGGACGGGCCGCGCGCGAGCAGAGCGGTGTCGTGACGGCCGTCTGGGTGGTGAGCGGGCCGCCGGGGGCGGGCAAGTCGACGGTGGCGGCCGAGCTGCTCGCCCGCCTGTCCCCCGTGCCCGCCGTCCTCGACAAGGACACCGTGTACGGCGGCTTCGTCGCCGAGGTCCTGCGCGCCCACGGCCGCCCGGACGGCGAACGCGAGGGCCCCTGGTACGACGAGCACATCAAGAGGCACGAGTACGGCGGCCTGACCAGGATCGCCCGGCAGATCCGCGGGCACGGCTGCCCGGTGCTGCTGGACGGGCCGTTCACCACGCAGGTGCACGACGCCGGCCGGTGGACGGACTGGGTGGCGGAGCTGGGCGGCCCGCCGGTGCGGCTGGTGTGGGTGCGCTCCGACGGCCCGACGCTGCGCGAACGCCTCTCGGCCCGGGGGCTCGGGCGGGACACGGGCAAGCTCGCCGCCTTCGACGACTACCTGAGGAACATCCGGGTGGACGAGCCGCCGGCCGTACCGTGTCTGGAGATCGACAACCGGCGCGGAGCACCGCCGATCGGGCGGCAGCTCACCGCGGCGGGCATCCCCCCGCGCCGGCGGTAGTCATTCGACGCGGTAGTCGTCGTCCCGGGCGTCCAGGATGGCCATGTGGCCCGGCAGGTGACCGATCGCGTAGTCGACGCCGCTGGCCAGCACCGCCGCCTGCGGTGTCACCCCGCACGCCCAGAACAGCGGCACCTCCCCCGGCCGCACCTCCACCGCGTCGCCGTAGTCGGGGCGGGCCAGGTCGCGGACTCCGATCGCGCCGGGGTCGCCGACATGCACGGGCGCGCCGTGCACCATCGGGTAGCGGCCGGTCACCTCGACGGCGGTCTTCACCAGGTGCTCCGGCACCGGCCGCATCGACACGACCAGCGGCCCCGACAGGCTGCCGGTGGCCTCGCAGGGGACGTTCGTGACGTACATCGGCACGTTCACCCCCGCCTCCAGATGCCGCACCGGCACCCCCGCGGCCAGCAGCGCCCGCTCGAACGTGAAGCTGCACCCGATGAGGAACGGCACCAGGTCCGCACGCCACTCCCCGGCCACCTCGCCGAGATCCGCGACCGCCGCGCCGTCGCGGTAGAGCCGATAGGCGGGCAGGTCGGTACGCAGGTCACCCGGGAACAACCGGGTGGACCAGGATCCCGGCTCCCCCACGTCGAGCACGGGGCACGCCCGCGGATTGCGATGGGCGAACAGCAGCAACTCGTACCGCAGCCGCTTCGGCACGGCGATGAGGTTGGCCTGCGTCCAGCCCCGGCACCAGCCAGCGGTCGGCACCCGCTCGCCGCTGCGGAAGCGCTCCCGCGCCTGCGCGGGGCTCAGGTCGGCGACGTCCACACCTCGACCCTATGACCGCACCCGCTCCCCGGCCAGGCGTGACAGCGCGGTTTTCCTGGGTAGCGAAGTGTGCCGTGCGCTTGGACGCGAACCTCCTCGACTACGCCCTCATCGCGATCTACTTCGCCACCGTGCTGGGCATCGGCTTCGCGGCGCGCCGGCGGATCACCTCCAGCCTCGACTTCTTCCTGGCCGGCCGCGGGTTGCCGGCGTGGATCACCGGCCTGGCGTTCCTGTCCGCCAACCTGGGCGCGATCGAGATCCTCGGCATGGCGGCCAACGGCGTGCAGTACGGCGCGATGACCGTGCACTACTACTGGATCGGCGCGGTGCCGGCGATGGTGTTCCTCGGCATCGTGATGATGCCGTTCTACTACCGCTCGAAAGTGCGCAGCGTGCCGGAGTTCCTGCGGCGGCGCTTCAACGGGGCCACGCAGTTATTGAACGCCGTCACGTTCGCGGTCGCGCAGATCCTCATCGCCGGAGTGAACCTCTACGCCCTCGCCCTGGTCATGGAGGCGCTGCTCGGCTGGCCGCTGCCGGTGTCGGTGGTCGTCTCGGCGGTGATCGTGCTGGCCTACATCACGCTCGGCGGGCTCTCCTCGGCGATCTACAACGAGGTGCTGCAGTTCTTCGTCATCCTCGCGGGGCTGATCCCGCTCACCGTGCTGGGGCTGATGCGCGTGGGCGGCTTCTCCGGCCTGGCCGAACGCGTACGCCAGAGCTCGCTCGGCGAGGGCGGCCTGCACACCTGGACGCACACGGCGGGCCAGAACCCCATGCAGGCACACTGGATCGGGATCGTGTTCGGCCTCGGGTTCGTGCTGTCGTTCGGCTACTGGACGACGAACTTCGCCGAGGTGCAGCGCGCCCTGTCGGCCAGGAACACGAACGCGGCCCGGCTGACCCCCATCGTCGCCGCCTACCCGAAGATCCTCATCCCGCTGGTGACGGTGCTGCCCGGGATGATCGCGCTCGTGCTGTTCGGCGGGTGGGGCCAGAGCCGCGACTACAACGACGCGATCCCGCTGCTGATGCGCGACCTGCTGCCGAACGGCGTGCTGGGGGTGGCGGTGACCGGGCTGCTGGCGTCGTTCATGGCGGGGATGGCGGCGAACATCAGCGGGTTCAACACGGTGTTCACCAACGACATCTGGCAGGCTCACCTGCGTCCGGACCGCGACGACCGCCACTACCTGCGGGTCGGCCGGGTCGCGACCGTGGCGGGCGTGGCACTGGGTGTCGGCACCGCCTTCATCGCGGCCGGTTACTCGAACATCATGAACTACCTGCAGGCGCTGTTCTCGTTCTTCAACGCGCCGCTGTTCGCCACCTTCATCCTGGGGCTGTTCTGGCGGCGGATGACGGCCTGGGCCGGGTTCTGGGGGCTGCTCGCCGGGACGGTGGCGGCATTCGCGTCGTACGTCTCGTACAAGGCGGGGCTGGTGAACTTCGGCACCGAGCTGAACGCCAGCTTCTGGGGCGCCGCCTGGCGTTCGCCGTGGACGTGCTGGTGTCCGTGGCCGTCACGCTCGTCACCACGCGCAAACCCGACTCGGAGCTGCGCGGGCTGGTGTACGGGCTCAGCGCGGTGGACGTGGAGGACGACGCGCTGGCCGGGGACGCCCGCTGGTACCGCTCTCCCGTGCTGCTCGGCGCGGGCGCCGTCGCCCTGGCGGCCTTGATGTACGGAGTGATGCTGTGAGCGACATCCGCATGGTGATCGGCGGCCTGTTCCTGGTGTACGGCGTGATCCTGGTCGTCGCCGGCGCCTTCGGCGACGCCGTCAACCTGTGGACGGGCCTGGCCATGGCGGTGTTCGGCGGCGCCTTCGTGGCCTGGTCCCGCATCCGCCGAATCTGACACCGGGACTCAGCTCAGCCGAACCCTCCACCGACGGCCCCCAGGCCCAGCCCTCAGTACTCCACCTCGAACGTGTGGGGCCCGAGGCCGTAACCGTCACCCCGCGGCACCACGTACCCGTGCTCCACCAGCTTGGTGAGGCTGTGGCGGACCTCCTCCTCGGTCAACCCGCAGGCGCGCACCAGCCCGTCCATGCCGGCGCCACCCGACTCGACGGTCTGCGAGGCCACGGCCTCGTACACATGGATGTCCACGTCCGACAGGGCCTGGACATCATGGCCCTCACTCATCAGCGCTGCCTCGCCCCCTCGCGCAACCGGCCCGGATCCACCTCGCGCGCCGGATACCGCCGCAGATACTCGGCTTCCAGCTCATTCGTCCGTTGGGTGTGCGTCGCCAGCGCGTCGTCCGAACCGTGGAAGAAAGTGTCACTCCTGGTCGCGTGCAGGTGCCGCAGCTCGCGGATGACGTCCTCATCGCTGAGCTGCGCCGGATCGATTCCCATGGTCGTCATGCGTTCCCCCTACCCCGCCGAACATACGTGTCACATCACCAGCCAACCCGCGCACGCACCTACCAGTGCCGCGAATGTGATCAAGCCGCACTCCCCGTACGGGGTCCGGCATGGAATGATGTCGGCGGAGACCTGTCTCCCGTTCGGCCGGACGCGGCAACCGGATCCGATGCTCTAGCCTTAGCCATGCGCGGGGCCTCATCACGATCCTCACGACGCCCTGCCGCACGCCACACAACTGAATCAAGGGGCGGTAGCTCAGCCGGTTAGAGCATCGGACTCATAATCCGTGGGTCGTGGGTTCAAGTCCCACCCGCCCTACTCTTCAATACCGCGTTCGACCTGGGGTTCCTCGGTCTTGGCCGACCTCTGAGTTCGTTGTTGATCATTGTTGGTTGCTCGGTGGTTACTCTTGTGTACGGACCGTGTAACGCGGTAGATCATTTAGACCGCCATCGTCAGCTCAGACCCCAGAGATCACCATCCGAAGATCAAGCCGGAAGGTCCGCCCAGCACCGCTGATCAACGGCGTTGCATGCCCGGCCAAGCCTTGTCCAAGTCGGCTCGTCTTGCCCGCCAGGCCGCAGGTGACCAGCAGACAAAAGATCCGCTGCTTCTCGAAGCGCTTACGCTAGGCCAGTTCACGCGAGGCTGAGGATCACGACTACATCACCTACGCGACAGCCGCTGAAGACAAGGCAGGGCCGCCGGAGGATCAGCGGGCCTGCCTGGGTTGGGTGGTTCAGGTGGTGGCATCGCCGATGTGGGTCGGCAGCGTGATTAGCCGTGCTGTCTGGACACCTGCGGCTGCTGTGTTGACCAGGGCCGCGGTGGATTCCGCAGCAGCGCGGGCCACCTCGGGATAGACGCTGGTGTAGGTGTCGCGGGTGAAGGTGGAGGAGACATGACCGAGGGCCTCCTGCACAACCGCTACCGGTATCCGGTCATGTCGGGTTGGCCTCAGTCATGGCCGGCAGGAGTTGCATGGTCCAACCATGATGTCCAGGGGATTCCCGGGATGCTTCAAGCCCATCGTCCATTCAAGCCAGCGGGGACAACCCCCTACAGTTAGGACTCTTGGATCGAACTCAGGTCATGCGGGTCGGGGGGCGGCGCCGACCACTGCCGTTCGGGGCCAGGCCCCTCACCAGCGGGTTCATGGAGGCACCGCTGGAGGCGGTGGCGACGATGATCGAGGCGCCGCCCAGGTCGCGCCGTGCGGCTCCGGGGTCTGTGCTGGTGCTGTCGATGTACTCGTGGACGCCCAGCTCGCGGGCGAGCGCCTCCAGGCGACGGTGGTGAAGCTCTGGTCGGTGCGGATCACCGGCCCGGCGGTCTGCGCCAGGGGCTCCTCGCCTGGCTGGGTGATGTCGACGGTCACCTGCTGCCAGTCCGACCGCTCGTCGCCGCACCAGAACGCGAGTGAACAGCCGGCCCGCATGGGCTCACGACGCCTCGCACTACCTGCTCATCCCGCAGGCCGTGCTGGACGCCCGAGAACACAAAACAGCTCGTCGCTTGCGGGGCACCTCAAACCGCGCTCCTGCGGCGGCGGGTCGTTGATCCGTTCGTCCGTTGTGCCTCGGACTGACCGCGGATGCTTCCAGCCGCAGCCGTCCGGTTGCGTCCACGAGTGCGGTGTACGAGTCAGGAAACCGGCTTCGGGCGGCGGCGATGATGATCAACTAACGCTCGCCCGGAGTGACAACGCCGGATTCGTATGCCAGGACCACCGCCTGGACCCGGTCGCGCAGCCCGAGCTTCGTCAGGATGCGCCCCACGTGGGTCTTGACCGTGGTCTCCGACAAGAACAGCTTGACCCCGATCTCGGCGTTGGACGCGCCTCGGGCCAGGCCGAGGAAGACTTCACGCTCACGCTCCGTGAGCACCTTGAGCACGGCGTCCGGGTCGGTGTCGGCCTTCGCCACGAGCCGCCCGATGAGCCGCCGGGTCGTGGCGGGCGCGATGATCGAGTCACCCCGGTGCACGTGCCGGATCGCAGCGATGATCTCCTCTCCTGGCGCGTCCTTCAGCATGAACCCGCTCGCACCGGCGCGCAGCGCGGCCAGGGCGTGCTCGTCGAGGTCGAACGTGGTCAACACCAGCACCTTCGGAGGGTCGTCCAGGCGCTGGATCTCCCGGGTGGCGGTGACACCGTCCATTCGGGGCATACGGATGTCCATCACCACCACGTCGACGCGCCGCGACTCCAACGCCTTCAGGGCCGCCAGGCCGTCAGCGGCCTCGGCGACCACCTCCACGTCGGGCTGGGACCTGACGACCATGGTCAGGCCGTTGCGCAGCAGTTCCTGATCGTCGACGATCATGATCCTGATGATGGGAGACTCCTCGGCTCATAGGGCACGGTGGCCGACAGTTCGAAGCCGGCGCCGGGCCGTCTGCCGGCCGCCAGGGTGCCTCCCACCATGCTGAGACGTTCGCGCATCCCCGTCAGCCCGACGCCGGCCGCTTCGGCGGGCGGCCCGTCGCCGTCGTTCGTGATGGTGATGTGCAGTCCGTCCGGGCGCCACGCCAGCGTCATGTCGGCCGCGGCCGTTGCCCCGGCGTGCTTGATGACGTTGGTGAGCCCCTCTTGGATGACGCGGTAGGCGGTCAGGTCGACGGCGGGGCGCAGCGGTCGGGCGTCCCCGACCTCCTGTACGGCGACGCGTACGCCCGTATCGCGCACATGGTCGAGCAGGTCGGAGAGGTCGCCGAGGCCCGGTTGCGGAGCGGTGCCGCCGTCGGCGCGTAGCACTCCCAGGAGCCCGCGCATGTCCCGCAGGGCCTCGCGCCCGACCCCGGCGATGGTGGCGAACACATCCGCGCCGGGCGAGTCCGGATCCGACAGCCTGCCACCCTCCGCCTGGCTGACCATGACGGCGAGCGAGTGGGACACCACGTCGTGCATCTCGCGGCTGATGCGGTCGCGCTCCGCCCGCGCCGCCTCCTTCCGCTCCCGCGCACGGTCGGCCTCGGCGCGCTCGGCCTTCGCTCTTAGCTCGGACAGGAACAACACCCGCATCCGGCTGAGGCGGCCCAGCGACCAGAGGCACGCCGCCGCGGCGAGCAGGCCGACCGACAGCCCGATCCGCCACGCGACCAAATCGTAGGAGCCCGACGAGCCGCCCCACGAGGCCGGATTCCACAGACGCGCCAGTACCAGGACCACCCCGGTCAGGGCGACGGCCAGGCAGGCCAGGCTGGGCAGCAGGTCGAGCCGGCTGGACACCGTGTAGAGCAGCAGCCCGAAGACCAGCGTGCTCGGCAGCAGCACCGCCGGATAGTAGGCGTTGCCCGGGTCGTGCAGGGGCGGCAGCGCCACCACCAGCAGCATCGCTGCGGCGGCCAGTCCGTACGCCGCCAGCGGGCGCAGCCGACGCGGAACGACGCAACCATGCAGCACCAGCAGGCCAAGGCCCGCGAGCAGGCGGAGCGACAGGGGACTGTCCGAGGCCCGGAGCAGGCTCAACGAGACCAGGCCGAGCGGCAGGACGAGCAGGACGGCGAGCATGGCATCCGCGCTCATCTGATGCCGGTTGAGAAACGAGTCCACCGCGGCGCCGGCAGGGGACGGGGGCTCTCGCACGTCCACCATTATGGTCGGCGTGCGTGAGCGAGGTGCCGACGGCGGGAGAGGTACGCCAGCGCCGCCACCGCCAGGGCCACACCCCACAGCGGCCACAACATCTCCGGCAGCCAGGCGCCCAGTTCGTCGGCCGCCCCCGCCGGGCCGACCTGCTCGCCGGTGAGCTTCTTACGGACGTACATCAGTCCGGCGGAGGTGATGGGGAGGGAGACGGCCAGAGCGGAGTAGGCCGGCAATCGCGCTGGAATCGGCCGCCCGCGCAGGCCCGGCACCCAGCGCGGCCAGATCTCCCCCCACGGCCGGACCAAGCCGACGGTCAGGACCGCGCCGACGAGACCGAGCGTGCTGAGACCGGCGCCGATCGGGGTGATCTCGGCGATGTAGGCCAGGAACCGGTCGCTGATGCCGACGGGCACGCCCAGGAGCCAGCCGAAGCGGGTGACGGCGTAGACGACGGGGACGGCGACCGCTACAGCGGTCGCATACCGCCCGATTCGTAGCGCGCCGACGACGTTGCCGGGCCGCCCGTGCCCTCCGATCAGCGCTCGCGTCCCCAAGACCATCAGACTGACGCCGGCCGCCATCAGGATGAGCAGGTTGACGCTCGGCCACGTCAGCATGGTCACGATCATCGAGAACTCGACCTGGCCCGCGAGCGCGGCGGCCAGCATCACCGGCAGGTAGCCCGCGGTCATCATGATGCGCACGTCGGGCAGGAGCACCGCCAGGCCGACGCCGGCCACGACGGCCACGACGGCGGGGGCCCGGTTGAGCGGGCCTCTGGCGGCGAGCACGGCGACGACGCCGGCCACCAGCGCCGACATCGCCAGCACGCCCCCGCCGGCCGCCGCCGGAAGAGGGTCGAGCAGGGTGTTGCCGACGCCCGCACGGCCGGCGTCGAACGGATATCCGGGCCCTCCGAAAGACCAGAGCAGGCCGAGGGCCAGATAACTCACCGACCAGACGCGGATGATCAGGACCGGTACGTTCGTACGGCGGTTTCCTGGAGGAGAGGTGTTCACCCGGCCTAATCTGCCGCCGCGGCGGTGCCCCGCGCATCGTCACCGGGTATCGGCCGGCTCCTCCGGAGGTCGCGACGGCGTCGTCCCAGAGGAGGAGTTCTCAGCAGCTGTGAGCTCGGGATGACGCCCGACCGGCCGGGGCTCCCGCCGCTGGTTGAACGGCGTGCCGCGCGCCGGTGCCGCTTCAAAACTCATCGCGTCGAGCTTGAGCGTCAGCTGACCCGCACGGACGACATCATCGGCAGGGACAAAGTCCGTGAACGACCAGAAGCCCAGTTCTCGGCGCCGGCCGGGTCAGTCGCGTCTGCTGCGCCAGCGGGAGGTGCGGAACCCGTCGGAGCGCTGCAGGAGAAAGGCCAGCCTGGCCGCCGTCTCGCGTACGCCGTCGTCGTGCCGGTGCCGCTTGCCAGGGGCGAGGCGGGAGCGCAGGTCGAGCATGTGGGCCAACTGCCCGGCGACCTCCGAGAGCAACTGGTAGCGGATCGCGAAGGAGTGCAGGTCGCCGTGCACGTCGTCGACCAGGTCGTCCTCGTCCACGTGCTTCAGCAGCGGCCTGAGCTTGATGAGCAGTTGGGCGTCCATGCCGGCCACGGGCGTCCTGCGGCGGGCGTCGTCGGCCGGCACGGCGACCAGGGCGCGAATCCGCGCGAACGCCAGCGCCCGCTCGGCATCCGGAGTGGAAGGATGTTCGGCGAGATCCAGCAGGCGCCGCAGGGTCTCCTGCGTTTTGTCGTCGAACATGACGACAAGTCTATTCACCCCAGCCCAGGCGTCCTTCCGAGACCGGAGCGAATGACGCGTACTGCCGATGGTCAAGACGTACGGCTGCTCCGTGGTTGCTCACCCGTATGCGACACAGCACGACACGTCTAGGAACGGCCCGACACGACAGCGTGGGAGGATCCCGTTCTCAGCAGCACAAACTAACACTCGGCAGCACTGAGCAACGTTAATCGAACCGACTCATAATCCGTGGGTCGTGGGTTCAAGTCCCACCCGCCCTACTAGGTGACCTGGGGTTTTCCCGATCGCCACGCGCCCGGAGCCGTCGATCCGCCCTATGGGAGACCGAGGGGTGACCGCCAGTCCCGGACACCTGCTCCACGACGACCGCACACGGCACCAACGACACGCTCGCTTCCCCCGCCGCGTGAGCCACGTCCGGGAGCACCGTCGCGTAAAGGTCCGATGTTATGGCGAGGCTGGAGTGACGCAGCATCGCCGACGTCACCTTCATGTCGTTGCCGGCGGCGAGCGAAAGCGTCGCCGCCCCGTGCCGCAGGTCGTGCAGCCGGATCGGCGGCAGACCGGCCGCGAAGGTGAGCCGCTGAAAGTGCTCACTCACCCAGTCCGGTTTCAGGGGGCCCGCCATCCTCCTGAGTGAAGATGCGTCCGCTGTCGGCCCAACCCTCGCCCCAGGCAAGCTTCTCCTGCTTCTGCCGCACAGCGTGGGCCCGCAGCGCGGCGACCGTGCTCCTGTCGAGCGCGATCGACGCGTCACTGGCCTCTGTCTTCGGATCGCCTTCCTCGACTTGCTTACCGACGTGCACCAGTTGCTTGGCGACATGCAGCACGCCCTCGTCCAGATCGGCGTCGATCCATCTGATCCCGCATGCCTCGCCCCGGCGCAGACCGCGGTACGGCCATGACATCTACGCCCGCGCGGCTGCCGACCCGGCCTTCAGCGACCACGTGGCCTGGTTCGGCCAGCAGATACGCCAGGAGCTGGACAAGGTGCGACCGGTCAACCCAGGGATGGCTGTGACCCTGGACCACTCGAAGGGGAAGGCCGGTGCGCGTGAGACAGCACCGGCGAGACACGAAAGGTTCAACCCTCGTCCTCATCATCGGCAGAGCGTCGCCCCCCGGCCGCTGGCGCCCTGCGCCCGCTGCGTGTTCCGGACGCTCCGGAGCTGGACGAGGACGACGACGGGGAGCAGGCAGGAGTGACGCACCGAGCGCGCACGTCCTGCGGCTCAGCTCGCGCGGGTGCCCCGTGGCGCAGGCCGTCGAGGAGGAGGGTGGTGATCTGTCGGGCCTCCTCCAGCCATCCCTCGGTCACGCGCAGGGCGCAGATGCCGCCGAGGGCCCGCAGCAGGGTGGGGCCGGTGACGTCGCCGCGGACGGCGCCGGCCGCGCTGCCGGCGTCGAGCAGTCGGGAGAGAGCGTCGCCCATGCGGGTGCGGGCGTCGTCGAAGACCGGTGAGTCCGTCGCCATGATGCTCTGCAGCGCGACGGACATTCCCTTGCCCACGGCGGCGTGGTCCACGAGCAGCAGCAGGAAGCGCCGCAGAGCCTCCTCCGGGGCGTGCTCGTCCAGCAGGTCGCCGTGCGCGGCGCACAAATCGTCGACCTCCTTGCGGTAGACCTCCTCGATCAGCGCCTCGCGGGTCTCGAAGTGGCGGTAGAGCGTGCCGACGGCGACGCCTGCGCGGCGGGCGATGTCCTCCACGTGCGCGTCGGTGTCGCCGTCGAGGAGCGCCTGGCGAGCGGCGGCCAGGAGCGCGTCGCGGTTGCGTCGCGCGTCGGCGCGCAGCGGGCGTGGTGCAGGCAAGGGAACCTCCATAAGGTGAGTCCGGTTCCGCTTACGTGTATCGTTTCCGGAGTCCGGTTCATCTTACGGAGGAGTTTTCCCCATGCCGAACACCGACGAGGGCCTGGAGGGTGTGAGGGTGCTGGTCACCGGCGGCAGCCGGGGGTTGGGCGCGGCGACCGTGCGTCGCTTCGTCGCCGCGGGCGCGACTGTGCTGACGGCTTCTCGCAGCCAACCGCAGCGGGACGACAATGCCGCCTTCGTCGCGGCGGACCTCTCCTCGGAGGAGGGCGTGGCGGAACTCGGCCGCCAGGTCGTCGACCGGGTGGACGGAGTGGACGTGCTCGTGAACAACGCTGGCGCCGCGAGCGCGCCGGCACCGACTCTGGGCCGGTCGGACGCGTCTTGGCGGGCGGACCTGAGATGAACCTCCTCAGCGCCGTGCGTCCGGACCGGGCCCTGGTGCCGGGGATGGTCGAGCAAGGCTCCGGCGTCGTCGTGCACGTCTCCTCGATCGCCAGCCAACTGCCCCAGCGCACCGAGGCGTCCTACGCCGCCGCCAAGGCCCCGCTGAACACCTACAGCCGCGAACTGGCAACCGAGGTCGGCGAGCACGGGGTGCGCGTGGTCTGGGTCCTTCCCGGCTTCGTCGTCACCGACGGCACCACCGCCCACCTCCCCACATGGCCGATAAGCAGGGCGTGACCACCCAGGAGGTCACGCGGCAGATCGTGGACCACCTGAACGTTCCCAAGAGCCGGCCCGGCGATCCCGAGGACGTCGCCGAGATGATCGCCTTCCTCGCCTCCGGCCGTGCGAAATGGCTCACCGGAGCACAGTTCCGTGTCGACGGCGGCATCATCCCCACCGTCTGAGCGCCAACCACGAAGATCAGGATTGTCGCCATGTCCATCACCTTGAGTTCCGTAATCATCGACGCCGCCGACATCGAGGCCGAAAGCGCCTTCTGGCACCGACTCCTCGGCGGTTCGATCACCCGCACGCCGACTCATCACTTCATCGAGGCCCCCGGCCTCCCGGTGGTCGTAGTCCAGGCCGCACCCGAACACGTCGCCCCGAGCTGGCCGGACGGTGCCTCCCAGCAGATGCACCTGGACTTCGGCGTCGGGGACCTCGCGGCCGCCGATCGCACGGCCACCGACGCCGGCGCCACTCGACTGCGCCCCACCGACGAGGTCACCCCGGAAACCCGCACCGGCAGCCGCGTCTACGCCAGCCCGGCCGGACACCCCTTCTGTCTGCGCGCCACCTGAAATCACCACCCCTCGCCGCCTGTCGGCAAAGGATCGAATGATGACAGGCAGTCGGCGCGCTGAAGGAACCCGCGCAATCCGGGGGTCCGCGACGGGCCGAATCCAACAGATTCGATGGTGATTGCTGACAGGGTTTGACGACAGACAGGGTCCGATCCTCCGTACGGAAGGGGCCCTCGGTGGCGGACCTGGTCTACGAGCGGGTCTCGACCGACCAGCAGTCGACCGCCCGGCAGAACCTCGTCCTCGACGAGGCCGGGATCGAGGACCCGGTCGTCTTCGAGGAGGACGGCGGCACCTCCAGCCGCCTCCACCCCCTCCAGCGCCCGAAGTTCCGCGCACTCCTCGACTACGCCCGGCCGGGCGACACCGTCCACATCTCCGAGATCTTCCGCCTCCGGGGTTGAGAAACCGGCGGACAGCCGTTATCGATGAGAACGATCTTGCTAGGGCTCCGAAGGACAGCAGCGGGACGCGGGTGGGATAGCTGCTGGTCAGCGTCCTGCGAGAGCTACGTAGGCGGTGGAGGGGCCAATTTTGAGGGTGCGGGCAGCCTCGGTGATTGAGACACCCTCGTCGACCAGGCGGCGCAGTGTGGCCAGTTCGGCAGGGCCGATGACGCGCGGCCGGCCGGTCTTCTTCTTGCCGGGCAGCATGGCACCGGTGGCCTCGCGGCGCTTGGCGGCGGCGATTCCCTCGGCCTGGCGCTCGGCGCGCAGCTCCAACTCATACTCCGCGGCCGCAGCCAGAACCGCGAACATGAACCGGCCCTCCTTGGTGCCCAGATCAAAGTTCTCCGTCAGCGACATCACCGTGACGCCGCGGTCGTGCAGTTCGTCGACCGTGGTCAGCGCGTATCCCGCTGAGCGGCCCCACCGGTCGGACTTCCAGCACTTCAGCGTGTCGCCCGCCTTGGGCAGCGCCAGGAGCGCCTCCATGCCGGCCGCGCGACACCGCGCTTGCCCGACTCCTTTTCCGTGACCAGTTCGTCGTAGCCGCTGGCCACCAGGGCGTCAAGCTGGAGCTGTGGGTTCTGGTCACGCGTCGAAACTCGTGCGTACCTCCAGACGGTCATCTGCCACCCTCGCGGTGGGTCCAGAAAGGTCTACCTTTCTGGATTGCGACCAGGCGCGATACCGCCCAGAAACCTCTGTTAAGAAAGTGTGCGTCGCGGAGTCCTCCCGTATCTACGTCATGAGCCGTTCGCGCATGCCCCCTCCGCCGGCACCCCGGCCACGCCAGCGGCTTGAGCGTTACCGCCATGGCTAGGCTCCTCCTCCCCACCATCGAGTGGTTACGTAGCTGCGTACCTCTGGCCTCTGCTCTTGCTCAGGAAGATTGTCGGCGGTCGACGAAGCCGTAAGGCGTCGTCAGAATCTACACGATGAAGACAAAAATCGACGTTGTGTAGAATTTGAGCCATGGGAGCAGTTCAGCCCCGTCCAGTTCTCTCTGGAGGAGCGATGCAGAAGCAGAAGTGGCTCATCACCGGCGTCAGTACGGGCCTTGGGCGTGCCTTCGCCCAAGCCGCCTTGGCCGCCGGGCACACGGTCGTCGGAACGGTCCGCGCCGAGGAGGACCTGCGGGCCTTCGAAGGACACGAACCCGGGTACGCTCACGGCCGCATCCTGGACGTGACGGACGGCGACGCCGTCCAGAGTGTGATAGCGGAGGTCGAGCGGAGCGTCGGCCCTTTGGACGTCGTCGTCGCCAACGCCGGTTACGGTCTGGAGGGCACTTTCGAGGAAACCCCGCTGGCCGAGGTGCGGCGGCAGTTCGAGGTCAACGTCTTCGGGGCGGTGGCCACCTTGCAGGCCGCACTGCCCCACATGCGCCGGCGCCGCCGCGGACACCTGATGGCCGTCACCTCCATGGGCGGGCTCATGGCCGTGCCTGGCATGTCCGCCTACTGCGGCAGCAAGTTCGCCCTGGAAGGCATCCTCGAGGCACTGGGCAAGGAGGTCGCGCAGTTCGGGATCCACGTGACGGCGATCGAGCCCGGCTCCTTCCGTACCGACTGGGCCGGACGGTCCATGACGCGCGCCGCGCGGACCATCGACGACTACGACGAGCTGTTCGATCCCATCCGTGAAGCACGGCAGAAGGCGAGCGGGAACCAGTTGGGCAATCCGGCCAAGGCCGGGGAGGCCGTCGTGCACATCGCGTCGGTCGACCGGCCGCCGGCCCATCTCGTGCTGGGTTCCGACGCGCTGCGACTGATCACCGCCGCGCGCACGGCCGTGGACGAGGACATCCGCGCATGGGAGACGCTCTCCCGTACGACCGACTTCCCCGAGGGGGCTCAGCTCTGATGCGCGACCGCCATCCCGCGAGAGGCCGGCGTACCACCGAACGCAAGGGCGATCTCCGGGAGCGGGCCATTCTGGACACCTGCGAAGCCCTGCTGGCGCAGAAGGGCTACGACGCCATGACCGTCGGCGACATCGCCGAGGGCGCCGGCATCACACGCGGCGCCCTGTACTTCTACTTCGGCTCCAAGCAAGAAGTGGCCACGGCACTCGTAGCCCGGACCGTCGCGCACCTGTGGGAGCGGTCACGGGCGACCGCGGAGGCCGACGATCCGCGCCAGGCCATCGCGGCGGCCATGCGGCGCACGGTCGAGCTGTGGAACGAGCACGGCCTGGTCATGCGCACGGCGATCGACCTGTCGTTGACCGTGCCGGAGATCGGCGAGCTGTGGAGCCATACAGCTGACTTGTTCATCAAGGCCATCACCGCCGTCCTGGAACGAGCCGGTGTTCCGGCCGGCACCGAACCAGACCAGGCATCAGCGATGGCACGCGCCCTGTGCTGGATGATCGAGCGGTCCTTCTACCATGCCTCGCAGGAGTCCCGCGAGACGTTGCAACAGGCGGCTTCGGCCTGCGAACACATCTGGCTGATCAGCGCCGGCCTGACCACCTGACGCTCATCACAAGATCAGCGACAGAGCCGGTCAACGTGTAGGTGCGTTGATGGCGTCTTCAGGCCCCGCCGGTCCGATGCCGTCAGTGGCGGTTCCGCGCAGGAAGGTCTCGCAGATCAGCGCCGGGTCGAACAGGCAGCCGCGGCCATGGCGCCGTCGCACATCATCACGAAGTGGTGGGCTGCGGGCTCGGCGCCTGTCTCGCGGATCTTGGCCAGCAGTTCCGTGACGGTTTCGAGGAACCATCGGCGGTGGGCGAGCCGCGGAAACCAGGGGCCGGCATGCCTTGGGTGATGGATTCGGCGACGGCCTGAACTTTGCCGATAGCTGACGGGCCGCTCGCCTGGGCGGCGCCGACCTGCCCGCGGACCTCTTCGTCGGCTTGGTTTCGTCGGCTTGGTCGAGGTAGGCGAGGAGAAGGTCTTCCTTGCCCGTGAAGTGGCGGTAGAGCGTGGCCCGGGTCACCTTCGCCTCAGCGGTGATCCGGTCGCTGCCGACGGAGTGGATGCCTTCTGCGTAGAAAATCCTGGTCGCCGTGCTGAGCGGCCGTGCTCGCGCTTCGGAGGCGCTGCCGCCTTCTGGGTCGGGCTCATGCCGTTAGGCCGGCAACAAACGAGGTAGAACGTTCTGTCTTGACAGCTCGTTGGGCATGCCCAATGATAAGACCGAACGTTCTCCTTGGGCAGGCCGAGACATGCCGCAGGAACGTTGCAGCCGCTTTGTCGAGCCGGGCCGATCACCAGGGGGCGGGACTCACGAGCGAGACGACGGCGTCCAGGCCCACGCTGGACAGCGTTCAGACCTCTACACCTTGAAGCCACCATTGAACCGAAAGGCCACAGCATGCGAATGCGCATCCCCGGTCGTGTTGCGCTCGCCGCCGGCACCCTTGCTCTGTTCGGTGCCACCACCGCTCCGGGTGTGGCGATGGCGACCAGTGAAGGATCTTCTTCCGCTGCTGTTTCCCGGAAGCCGACCGTCGTCATCGTCCATGGAGCGTGGGCGGATTCCTCCAGCTGGTCGTCGGTGATGGAGCGACTGCGCAAGGACGGCTATCCGGTGCGCGCCATCGCCAATCCCCTGCAGGGGCTCACCAGCGACACGGCCTACGTTCGCAGCTACCTGTCCACGATCGACGGCCCCATGGTGCTGGTCGGCCACTCCTACGGGGGTGCCGTGATCACCAACTCCGCCGCTTCGGATCCCGATGTCAAAGCCCTGGTTTACATCGCCGGTTTCATCCCGGCGAAGGGTGAGACGGTGGGCGATCTGGCTGCCAGGTCCGCACTGGCCATCCCGCTGATCTCGACCGCCGTCCCGGACGGTGCGGAGGTGTCCATCGATCCGGACCACTTCCGGGAAGTCTTCGCCGGCGACGTCGACAAGACCACAGCCGCCAATCTGGCAGCGGCCCAGCGCCCCGCCAACACCAAAGCGGTCTCGGACGCCGGCGTGGAGGAAGCGTTCCGCACCATTCCTTCCTGGAGCCTGATCACCCGCCAGGACCACGCTATCGCTCCCGACGTCCAGCGCTTCATGTCCAAGCGGGCCGGTGCGCGCACCGAGGAAGTCAATGCCTCCCACGCTGTGATGATCAGCCGTCCCGACACGGTCACGCGCGTGATCGAGGACGCTGCCCGCAGCACCCGGTGAAACGCATCCGTGCCTGACCACCTCGCCTGCCGATGCCGCAGCGGGCTGCCGGCAGTGGCCGACGAGGGGCAGTCGCTCACACGTTCTGTCAAGATCCTCAAGATAGAGGTGCCATGTCCACGACGACACACCGACAACTCGGTCGTCTGACCGACACCCTGCGGCAGACCATCCGCGCGGGACGAGTGGCCACCAGCGGGCCGGACTACGACGCCGGCCGAACCATCTGGAACGGCGCCGTGTCCGCCCGCCCCGGCGTCGTCGTTCGCTGCGCCGACCCGGCCGAGGCCCGGGCTGCCGTGCTGGCCGCGCGGGAATCCGGGGTACCCCTTGCAGTGCGCGGCGGCGGCCACGACTGGGCCGGAAGGTCACTGAGCGACGGCGGCCTGACCATTGATCTTTCCGGCCTGCGCCGGGTGACGGTGGACCCGGTGGCAGCGGTCGCCGAGGTATCCGGTGGGGCCACTGCCGCCGATCTCGTCCGCGCCACCCAGCCCTTTGGCCTGACCGCCGCGACCGGCTCCGCCGGCTCCGTGGGTATGGCGGGCCTGACACTCGGCGGCGGCTACGGACCGCTCAGCGGTCGCTTCGGACTCGCCCTGGACAATCTGTTGTCCGCTGACGTGGTGCTCGCCGACGGCTCCGTCGTCACTGCCGAGGCCGAACGGGAGCCGGACCTGTTCTGGGCACTGCGCGGCGGCGGCGGGAACTTCGGTCTCGTCACCTCGATGCGCGTGCGTCTGCACGCCGTGCCGACGCTGCTGGCCGGCATGGTGCTGTTCCCGTGGGACCAGGCCGGGACCGTACTGGCCGGGTTGTCGGACGTCCTGGCTGAAAACGCGGACGAGTTGACCGTGCAGTTCGGCGTCCTGTCCGGCCCCGACGGCAAGCCCGTGGTGTTTCTCTCGCCGACCTGGAGCGGCGACGACGCCGCGGCGGGAGAACGCGCGCTGGCCCGGCTCGACACCCTCGGCACGCCGCTCATCTCCCGGATCGCCCCCACCACCATGCCCGAGATGCTCGCGGCCATCGACGCGCAGTTCCCCTTCGGCCGGCACGTCGAGATCCGCCCTCGTTCGGTACGGTCACTGACGTCGGGAGTGCGTGACATGCTGAGCCTCGCGGGCTCCACCCTGACCTCACCTCATTCAGCCGTATCCGTGCACAGCCTGCACGGAGCCGCAGCACGAGTACCCGTGACGGACACGGCATTCGGCAACCGCGACCCGCACCTCATGATCGAGATCATCGCCCTCTGGGAACCTGGCGACACCCGTGCAGCGGACCACCGCGCCTGGGCCGCCGACCTGATCAGCGCCCTCGAGCCCGACGCGCTGCCGGGCGGCTACCCCAACCTGATCGGGAATGACGAGGTCGCACAGATCGCACACGCCTACGGTCCGAACACCGAGCGGCTGCTCACCCTGAAACGCCGCTTCGATCCGGACGACGTCTTTCGTGCGACCCCCCTGCCGGCCAAGTCCTGATCCCGGGGAACGGCCCGTTCCACTCCCTGCGTACACGAAACCAAGGTGAACAAGTGAACCCGCGAAACAGGATGACGCGCTGCGCCGTGATCACCGGATTGCTGGGAGCCGCAACAGTACTGACCGCCCCTCAGGCCATGGCCACAGGTGCCCATACGAACGCCGTCAGCAGCACGGTCAAGACGACCAAGCCACTTGGCAGGCTCGGCCCTCTGACGGACATCATGATCGAGCGTGTTCGTGTGAGTGATGACGTGGCGGCGTCCAAGTTCGGCACCGACTCACCCATCGAAGACCCTGTGCGCGAGGAACAGGTACTGCAGCAGGTCCGGACGCAGGCCGACGCCGTCGGGGTGGATCCGGACGTGGCAGTGGCGTTCTTCCGGGACCAGATCACCGCCAGCAAGGTCGTACAGAAGGGATTGTTCGCTCGCTGGACCGCTCACCCGGAGGAAGCGCCCACGACGCGCCCCGACCTCGGCCAGATCCGCGTGCGGTTCGACCGACTGACCACGGACCTGCTTCACGAGCTCAAGAAGACCGAGCGACTGCGGGACAAGCCCGTCGGCTGTGCGGCGCAGCTGGCCCTGGCCATCCGATCGGGGGCGGCGCTGGAACGGCTGGACCCGCTCCATCGCCAGGCGCTCAATGTGGCCACCCGCTCTGTGTGCCGCTCCAGCGAGCCGGCCGGACAACGCTGAGCACTTGGCAACCGTCGAAACCCGACCCGGACCGCGGGAGATGAACACGTGAACTCTGAACTGCCCGAGGAGCGGGGCGCTCCCGTGGGGCGGCGGATATTCCTCGGCACGCTCGGGCTGGGCGCGCTCGGCGTCTTCGCCGCTCCCGGGCTGCAGCGCGGCATGGAGGCGTTTCTCAGTGGTGCCGCCGAGCAGGACCCGACCGGTTTGACAGGTCTGCTGCCGAACGGCGGCGGCTTTCGCTACTACTCGGTCACCTCGTCCGTCCCGCGCAAGGGCGCCGGGACGTACCGGCTCACCGTTGACGGCCTGGTGGACCGGCCGGCGACGTACACCCTGGCCGATCTCAGGGCGCTGCCCCAGACCCGCATGGTGCGCGACGTTCAGTGCGTCACCGGGTGGCGGGTCCCGGGGACCCCGTTCGAAGGGGTGCCCCTGTCCCGGCTACTGGACGCCGCGGGGACGCACCCCTCGGCCGGTGCGGTGCGCTTCACCTGCTTCGACGGCGCCTACACGGAGAGCCTCACCCTCGAACAGGCGTGCCGCGCGGACATCCTGATCGCCCTGCGGATGCGGGACGAGGACCTCGGTCACTCCCACGGCGGCCCCGTCCGTCTCTATGTGGCGCCCATGTACTTCTACAAATCCGCCAAGTGGCTCTCCGGCATCACCGTCACGGAGGACGTGGAACCGGGCTACTGGGAGGCGCGTGGCTACGACATCGACGCCTGGGTGGGCCGATCAAACGGACGCGACGATGAGCCGACGACCTGATCCTCCGCCGACCGCCACGCGCCTGCGGCGATTCAGCGGGGGCGAGCGCTGGGCCCACCGCGCGACGGCCGTGCTGATGGGCGTGTGCGTGCTCACGGCGGCCTTGCTGTACCTGCCTGCGTTCGCCCAGCTCGTCGGCCGCCGTGCCCTCGTGGTCGCCCTGCACCAGTGGTCCGGCCTCGCTCTCCCGATCCCCGTCCTGGCCGCTCTCGGCTCCCGGGCGCTGCGCGCCGACCTGACCCTGCTGAACCGCTTCGGCCCGCACGACCGCCGCTGGCTGCGCGCGGTCCTGCGCCGGGACAAGCGCCCGGAGTCCCGTCCCGCGCACAAGTACAACGCCGGGCAGAAGCTGTTCGCCGCCTGGGCCGCCGGTGCCACGCTCGTCATGCTCGGTACCGGGCTGATGATGTGGTTCGCCCAGCTCATCCCGCTGGGGTGGCGCACGGGGGCGACGTTCGTACACGACTGGCTGGCCCTCGCCCTCGGCATCGTTCTCGCCGGCCACATCGGCAGGGCCATGGGCGATCCCGAGGCCCGCCGGGGCATGCGCACCGGATCGGTCGCACGGGAGTGGGCGATGAGGGAGCACTCACTCTGGCGGCCGGAACCCGATCCACCACGCTGACCGGCGTGCGGCCTTCGTTCCTCTACCGATCAGGAGCAACACAGTGAACAACAGTAGCCCGGCCTACCCGGCCCTCGGGCTCACTGCCGATGAGGTCCTCACCACCACGCGCGCGGTTCGCAAGCGCCTCGACCTGACGCGTCCCGTTCCGCGGGAGCTGATCCAGGAAGCCGTGAAGGTCGCCACCCAGGCGCCGACCGGCCGCAACCAACAGCAATGGGACTTCTTCTTCATCGACGACCCGGCGATGAAGGCAAGGGCGGCCGACATCTGGCGCGCCGGGCTCATGGCGGGCGCTCCCGACGAGCACGACTCCGCGCCCCTTCCGACCCGGATGAGCTTCGCTTCGTCGGAGTGGCGACGGATTCGGGGCAGCCTCGGCCACCTGGTCGAGCATCTACATGAGGTACCGGTGCTGATGATCCCGGTGGTGCGGGTCGCTCGCCGCGCGGAACTCGACTCGATCCGCGGGCAGGCGCACAACTGGGGCTCGGTCATTCCGGCAGCCTGGAGTTTCATGCTCGCCGCGCGCGAACGCGGACTGGGAACGGCGTGGACCGTCGCTCACCTCACCTATGAGCGCGAGATGGCCGACCTGCTCGGCATCCCGTTCGACAACACCGTCCAGGTCGCGCTGACCCCCATCGCCTACACGATCGGCACCGACTTCAAGCCCGCCCCGCGGGCCGATGACAGGAAGTTCAGTCACTGGAACCGCTGGTAGCGGTGTTCTTGGAGAGGCGGTCGTCGTCGGCGGCCGCCTCGTTTTATTGGGCCGGCAGGTGCAGCGCGGTCTCGGACGGGCTGCCGGGTTCGGCGTCGTAGACGAACAGCGTCTGGTCGGAGTCGTCGGCGGGGGTGAGGGCCTGGTAGGTGATGGCGACGTCGCCGAGGAGGGGATGGTGGTAGTCCTTGCTGCCGGTGGCGCGCTGGTGGACCTTGTTGTCGGCCCAGTAGCGGCGGAATTCATCGCCGTGGATGGACAGGTCGCCGACAAGCGGGATCATCGGGGTGGCGGCCGGCGTCGCGGCGGAGCATGGGGGCCGTGTCGGCGGCGACCGCGGCCAGTTTGCGTACAGCTCGCGCGCGTGCGGGTCGAGGAAGACGAAGCGCGCTTGGTTGCGCTCGGCCGCGGGCAGGGCACGGAAGTCGGTGATCAGGCGTCCGGCGAGCCGGTTGTGGGCCAGGACGTCCAGGCGGCGGCCTAGGACGAAGGCGGGCCGGCACGCCGTTCCCAGGAAATCCAGATGGATGCGCTCGGCCTGTCACGCATCCGTGCGCCGGCCCTCCACGACGGCATAACGGCCTGGTTCCCGCCTATGAGTCGCCACCGATGCGTTGTGCCGCGACCAGCACGGGCCCGCCCGGCACCGTGGGGAACTGCCGTACGTTCCGCAGGCCGTACGCGGTGAGAGTCTTCGTCATCCGGTCCGCGTCGTAGGTGTTGCCGCCGTTGCGTACGGCGTGCCAGTCGGCGACGGCCCGGCGCAAGGGGGCGATGGTTGCCGGGTTGGTGCCCACGACGATCCAGGCGCCCGGCTTCAGAGCCTCGGCCAGCCGCGGCAGGGCCTGGGTCAAGGCGGCCTCCGCCAGGAAGGGGGCGGGGAGCCAGACCAGGTCGTAGGCGGCTTGTTCCGCCACGTCCACGACGTCGGCGTGGCGCAGGGTGACGCGGCCGGAGGCCTCGGTGCCGGCCTCGGCCAGGTCCTCGCGCGCCAGTCCCAGCACGCGCTCCATGACGTCAATGCCGACGACCTCGGCGCGGGGGAACGCCTCCGCCAGGGCCAGCGCCAGAGCCGCGATGCCGGTGCCGACGTCCAGGATGCGGCTGCCCTGCGCGTCCAGCCGGTCCGTCAGACCGGGCAGGGCGGGGACGACCTTGCCGGCGATGGCGCGGCCGGTGCCTGCGGACGCGCGGCCCTGGTTACGTAGCACCTCGTCGTCCTGGTCCGCCCAGCCGCCGGTCTGGCCTGGGTCCCCCGCGGCCGCCGCCACCGCCTGGCGCAGCGAACTCAGGCGTGCCTGCGCCGCGCTGCGGTTCGTCGGGCCGTCGGGGTACTGGTACGACGGGTGCAGAACCAGCTTGTCCCCGTCCCGCTGTACCAGCCCGGCCGCTTCCAGTACGGCGGTGCGCTGCGGGTCGGCCGCCAGGACGTCGGCCGGCGGCTTCGTGGCGGTGTCGTCCAGGGTGGCGATCAGTGCCGCCAGCGCCCAGGCCGCGGCTTCCAGGGTGGCGGCCGGATCGTCGTTCAGATCCAGGGAAAGGACGGAGGGCAGAGGAGTCACGGACATGCTGGGACCTTTCCTGTCTGAGGGGTTTGCCAGAATCACTGGTACGACATTAGCGGATAGAACGTTCGGTCTTGACGAGCACGTTGCCTGGCGTCATGATGTGGGTAGAACGTTCGGTCTTGCAAAGGAGCCGTAATACCATGAGCGAACCTCTTTACGTCGGCATTGCCACCTCCACCGGTGACGGCAGGGCGGGAGGGCAGGCGAGGACCAACGACGGCCTGCTCGACGTCTCCCTGGCGATCCCGAAGGAAATGGGTGGCCCCGGTGGCGCGACCAACCCCGAGCAGTTGTTCGCGGCGGGCTGGGCCTCGTGCTTCCACTCGGCGCTCAAGGCCGTCGCGGCACAGCAGAAGACCCAGATCGCCGATTCCGCGGTCATCGCCGAGGTGCAGGTGCACTCGACGCCGGAAGGCGGGTTCACTCTCAGCGCCGCACTGCACGTCGAACTGTCCGGCGTGGAGCAGGCGGCGGCCGACAAGCTCGTCGAGGCCGCCCACGCGATCTGCCCATACTCCAACGCGACCCGCGGCAACATCCCGGTGACCGTGGACGCGACCGTCGCGTGACACCGGTGGCCGGGCTGAGGTGAACCCCTCAGCCCGGCCTGGGGCAGTGGCGCCGGAGGCAAGAGCTTCGTGTCGCCCCTCTTCGACGTCATGGCCAGCGGCTACGGAGCCCAGGTGTACCACGACGGCGTGGACACCGGCGGCCGGCTCATCATCCCCTCCGAGCGGGCGCCTGACGTCCAGATGACCGAGCACCTCTACCCTCTCGTCGCTCTGCGGCGCCGGGAGCAGACCGACTCCGGCGGGCCGGGCCGGCAGCGCGGCAGGATGAGCGGCTCGGCCTGCTACGTCCAGCACCCGGATCGGAAGGGGACGATGTCGCTGGTCGTGTCCGGGACCGGCAAGGTCGCGAACCAGAACGTCGGCCTGGCCGGCGGCTACCCGGGCAACTCCCAGCTCGACCTGATGGTACGCGGCATCGACCTGCCCCAGCTCGCCCTGGCGGTCACCATCCCCGCCGGCCTGGGCCAGCTCGGCGACGAGATCGAGGTGCTGCCCTGTGAGCGGGAGTCGGATCTGGGCCCCGGCGACGCGCTCTACCCTGCATTGGCAGGCGGGCGGCGGGTACGGCGACCCGCCGCTCCGCCCAGCCGGGAACGTGCGCGAAGACGTGCGGCAGGCCCGGGTCTCGGTGGAGGCCGCGCGGGACGTCTACGGTGTCGTGCCCAGGGACGACGGCGACGTGGACGTCGTCGCGCCCGGCAAGACCCGGGAGAAGCTCCGGCTCCGGCGCGCATCCGGTGCCGGCCTGTCAGGCACCCGGCTGCCGCCGATCGGATCGCCGGACCCGACCGGTGCCCGACGGCGCGACGACAACCTCGCCGTCCTGGAATCGCCGGAAGGCGGGACGGTCGTTGCCTCCGCTGCGGCACGTGGGATCGGACCGCTGGCCGGTGGCGCGTTCGTCGCGGGGCCGGCTCGCCACGATTCGGCCCCGGCCGAAGCGGGGCCGCACATCTGGCACGACCGTCGGAGTACGTCGACGCGGAGGTTGTCTTCCGGCAGCTGTTCTGCCCGGGCTGCCTGACCCGGTCAACTCCCGCGTCGTCCCCCGTCGACCATCCCCTTCCGGCCGACGACTACCGGAGCTGGGCGTAACTTCGCCCTCCAAAGAAGCGCCGGGTCGAACAGGTAGCCGGCCGTCGCGCAGCATCACGAAGTGCCGGGCGACCGGCTCCCGGATCGCCGCGCTCGATGGTTCCCGCATAATAGATAGAACGTTCTGTCTTGACAGCTTGACGCTTCGTTGCGATGCTGATCCTGCATAGAACGTTCGGTCTCACTGGGAAGTGTCAGTGGCCCGCCGCGACCATGGCCGCCTTGCGCCACACCATCGAAAGGATCATCGTGACCACCCTTGACTCACCCGCCGCAGGCAGGATCGCATCGGCGCTGCGCCGGCTCTACTTCGTGCGCTTCGCCTTCGCCATCGTCTGGGCGGGCTTGATGTTCGTCACCAAGGGGCAACTCGGGCCGCTCGGTATCGCCCTGGTCGTCATCTACCCCTTGTTCGACGTCGCCGCGGCGATCGTGGACGCTCGCGCGTCCCGCGCCACAGGACCGGCTCTCGGACTCTACGTGAACATCGCCATCAGCCTTCTCGCCGCCATCGGCCTGGCCATCGGCGGCACCGCCTCCGGTGTTTCCGGGGCCCTGCTCGTGTGGGGTGTCTGGGCGATCGTCTCGGGGATCGTCCAGCTGATCGTGGGCGTCGCCCGTCGCAAGATGGGCGGCCAGTGGCCGATGATCCTCAGCGGGGGCATCTCCGTGCTGGCCGGCGGGTCGTTCGTCTTGGGAGCCTCCGCGCCGAACGCGTCGATGGCCAACGTGGCCGGTTACGCGGTCCTCGGCGGCATCTTCTTCCTCGTCTCGGCGCTGCGCCTCGGCCGCGCCGCCAAGGAGAACTGACATGGACGTCACGACGTACGACGTCATCGTCATCGGCGCGGGCCCGGTCGGGGAGAACGTCGCCGACCGGGTGGTGCAGGGCGGCCTGAGCGCGGCCATCGTCGAGCGGGAGCTGGTCGGAGGCGAGTGCTCCTACTGGGCCTGCATGCCGACCAAGGCGCTGCTGCGCAGCGCGGCGGCGCTCCGGGCGGCCGGCCAGGTGCCCGGCGCGCGTGAGGCCGTGACGGGTGACCTGGAGGTGGCCGCCGTCCTCCGCCGTCGCGACGCCTTCGCCTCGCACTGGAAGGACGACGGGCAGGTCGCCTGGCTCGAGCAGGCGGGGATTCCGCTGTACCGCGGGCAAGGGCGGATCAGGTCCGCCCGGACCGTCGAGGTCACCGGTGAGAACGCCGTCAAGACCTCGCTGACCGCGCGGCACGCCGTCGTCATCGCGACAGGAAGCGGCGCGCTGGTCCCGGACATCGCCGGTCTGCGCGAGGCGGCGCCGTGGACGAGCCGTGAGGCGGTCGCCGCGACCGCGATCCCCCGCAGGCTCTCCATCATCGGCGGTGGCGTGGTGGCGTCGGAGATGGCCACCGCGTTCGCCGCTCTCGGAGCCTCGGTGACGATGCTGGCCCGCGACGGTGTGCTGCCGCTCGCGGAACCGTTCGCCGGCGAGCGGGTCGTCGAGTCCCTGCGGGACGCGGGTGTCTCCGTCCGGCTCGGCGCGGAGGCCGGATCCGTGAAGCGTGACGACGGCGGAACGGTACATCTCACGCTCACCGACGGCGAGCGGGTCGAAGCCGACGAACTGCTCGTCGCGATCGGGCGCACACCGAACACCCAGGACATCGGGCTGGACACCGTCGGCCTGACCCCGGGCGCCTGGCTCACGGTCGACGACACTCTGCGGGTCCTCGGGGACGACGGGGCGCCGATCGGCGACGGGTGGCTGTATGCCGCCGGCGACGTCAACCGGCGCGTTCTGCTGACCCACCAGGGCAAGTACCAGGCACGCGCCATGGGTGACGTCATCGTTGCGCGCGCAAAGGGGGAAACGGTCGAGGACGGCCGGTGGGGGCGGCACGCGGCGACGGCCGACGAGCGTGCGGTTCCCCAGGTGGTGTTCACCGAACCGGAGATCGCCTCGGTGGGGCTGACCGCGGCGGCCGCCGAGGCCGCCGGGCTGCGGATCCGGGCCGTCGACTACGACCTGGGCGCCGTTGCCGGGGCCGGTCTGCAGGCCGAGGGATACCGGGGCCACGCCCGCATGGTCGTCGACGAGGACCGGAAGGTGATCGTCGGTTTCACGCTCGCCGGCCCGGACGTCGCGGAGCTGTTGCACGCGGCGACGATTGCCGTGGCGGGAGAGGTTCCGCTGGACCGGCTGTGGCACGCGGTCCCCGCCTTTCCCACCGTCAGCGAGGTCTGGCTGCGGCTGCTGGAAGCCTACGGCCGCTGACAGCCGGCTCAGTGCTGGTCCCGCCGCAAACCGCGGCGCGCTTGGTCACTGCGCTGTCGCCGGCTCTGGTGCGTTGTGCGCCCGGCGGTAGGCCATCGGGGACAGGCCCACGTGGGCGTAGAACTGTTTGCGCAGTGCGACCGGGTCGCCGAAGCCGCAGACGGTGGCGATGCGCGCGATGGTCAGGTCGGTGGACTCCAGGAGCAGGCGTGCGTGTGCCAGCCGGCGCTGGGCCGGCCACTTGAGCGGGCTGATGCCCGCCTCACTGCGGAACCGGCGGGTGAAGGTGCGCACGCTCATGTGCGCGTGCCCGGCCATGTCCTGCAGCGTTATCGGCTCGGCCAGCCGTTCCAGTGCCCACTGCCGGGTCGCCGAGGTGGAACGGTCGGTGTCCTGAGGGACCAGGTGCTCGGTGAACTGGGCCTGTCCGCCCTCGCGTCCCGGTGCCGCCACGCACCGGCGGGCGGCGGCGGCCGCGACCGTCGCTCCATGATCCAGGCGGACCAGGTAAAGGCACAGGTCGATGCCGGCCGCTCCGCCGGCGGAGGTCAGGATGCGCCCGTTGTCGACGAAGAGCACATTCGGGTCAACCTCAACATCGGGGAACAGTCGCGCGAACGTGTCGCACAGCGCCCAGTGGGTGGTGGCCCGCCGGCCGTTGAGCAGGCCGGCCGCCGCGAGCAGGAAGGCCGAGGTGCACAGGCTCACGATGCGGGTCTGCGGCCGGATCCGATCCAGTACCGCGGCGAGGTCGCCCGGCAGCGTCCCCGTCGCGAGCAGGTCTTCGCTGGGCTCCAGGATGGCGATCACGACGGTGTCCGCGGTCCACAGCAGCTCCTCGTCGTGGTCGACGAGGAGCTGGAAGTCCTCGTGCGTGCGGACCGGCCGGCCTCCGAGCGAGAAGGTGCTCACCGAGTAGAGACGCGTCCCGTCCGGGGTGCACGCCTCGTTGAACACCCGGGCCGGGATGCCCCGATCCAGGGGCAGAACTCCGTCGAGGGCGAGAACGGCAACATGATGGGGCATGGCTGGATCTCACTCGTCGCCGTAACCACGCGACAAAGTGATCTCGCCGGGCTCGGCCCGGCGAGATCACCTGAAACAGACCTGAGCGAGGAATCATGAGTGTGCACACCATGCGTGCCGTCACCATCTAGGAATTCGGCGGACCCGAGGTTCTGAGAGCCGAGCAGGTGGCCCGGCCCGAGCCGCTGCCGACCGAGGTGCTGGTGCGGGTGCGCGCCGCCGGGATCAACCCGGTGGACTGGAAGACCCGCGCGGGCCAGGGCATGGCCGGGCTGCAGAAGCTGCCGCTGATCCTGGGCTGGGACGTCTCCGGCGTCGTGGAGGTCGGCTTCGGTGTCACCACGCTCGCGCCCGGCGACGAGGTCTACGCCATGCCCTGGTTCCCGCGGCCGGCTGGTGCCTACGCCGAGTAGGTCACGGCGCCCTCCACACTGTCATCGGGGTCGGAATGCGATCGCCCGGCAGATCGAATTCCGCCGATTTGCTACGGCAACCCGTCGTAGTCGGTGGCGGCATAAACCTGTACGAGCCTCCCGACTCCGTGCAGGAAGGTTTCGCAGATCAGCGCCGGGTCGAACAGGCAGCCGGCGGCCATGGCGCCGTCGCGCATCATCACGAAGTGGCGGGCGGCGGGCTCGGCGCCTGTCTCCTGGATCTTGGCCAGCAGTTCGGTGACGGTCTCCAAGAACCATTGGCGGTGGCCGAGCACGGTCTTGTGCACCGGTGACTCTGGATCGGGATACTCGGCGGCGGCGTTGAGGAAGGCGCATCCCCGGAAGCCGGGGGACTGGATGCCTTGGGCGATGGACTCGCCGAGGGCCCGGACGGTGTCGGCGGGCGGCAGTCCGGCGGCGACGACCTCGTCCGCCTGACCCCTCATGGCTCGGTCGACCTCGTTCAAGTAGGCGAGGACGAGGTCTTCCTTGCCGGGGAAGTGCCGGTAGAGGGTGGCCCGCGTCACCTGCGCTTCCGCGACGATGCGATCGATGCCGACGGCGTGGATGCCCTCCGCGTAGAAGAGCCGGGTGGCCGTGTTGAGCAGCCGGGACCGCGCTTCGGACGGCCGGCCTTCGGATGGGCTGGGCATACCACGATTCTAGGGGTAGAACGTTCGGTCCTGACAACTTGCGCCGCAGGTTGTCATTCCTTCCAAGAAAGAACGTTCGGTCTTGATATGAGGTCCAGCAGCCAGCTTGTCATATTCATGTCCCCACCAGTGGCTGCGCGACCAGGAACGTCGCGCGGCGCCGTGCTGAACCGCTTTCCACATCCCTATTGCTCACCCCGTACCGAGCTCCGGAGCTCACGGTCTTCGTCCGGCTGTGCCTTGAGCGCCTTGGCGAGCTCGTCATGGAGCACACCGTGTGGGCCAGGACTGGTCACCATGCCGGCGGATCTGGTCTCGGTCATGCGGGGTGGTGGAAGGTTCCGTAGAGCACCGATGTCAGCCGCGGATGTATCTGCCGATGTCCTCAGCGTGCTGGTCGACGCCTGGGGAGAGCGGAGGGCGGCCTGGTGCGAGCAGGTTGGCAGCCATGGGGCTCGCGGCCCTCTCCCCTCGTTCGTAGGCCTGGACCATCTTGGCGACCTGGGCCGGTGTGACGGTCTCGCCGAAGGGCGGCTCGTGCGGGTCCACGCATTCGACCAGCGCCGGCCCGTCGTGCGCGAGCGCCCGCGCGAGCACGTCGCGCACCTGGCCGGCCTCCTGCACGTGGAACCCTTTCAGACCGCAGCCCTCGGCGACCTTGACGAAGTCGATCGGCGACAGGTCGCACGCGTACTGCGGGTTGCCCAGGTAGGCGTTCTGCTCCCACACCTCCAGGCCGAGCGTGTCGTTGCGCAGGACGACGACCTTGACCGGCAGGCGGTGCTGCGCGAGCGTGGCCAGCTCCCCCAGGCACATCGCCAGGCCGCCGTCGCCGACGAACGCGACGACCGGCCGGTCGGGGTAGGCGATCTGGGCACCCATCGCGTACGGCAGCGCCGACCCCATCGAGCACAACGTGCCGGAGAAGGAGAACTGCATGCCGCGGCGCAGCATCACCCGCGACCCCCACGAGCTGACCGTCCCGGCGTCGCCGGTGAGGATCGCCCCATCGGGGATGACCTCGCTCAGCGCGCACGTCACCGCCTGCGGCTTCATCGGCACCGCGGGGTCGGCGGCACGCCGGCGTTGCAGCTCCCACCACTGGTCGTAGAGCTCGCGCGACCCGATCACCTTGAAGGAACGCCTCAGGGAGGACCTCCACCGGACTCTGATCCCACCGCGCTGAACTGTCCCCGTAGCGGGACGTCTCTCCAGTGGAGCCATCCCAGCCATGCCATTGGGCACCTGGGCAGCGAACTCCTCAGCAGGTTGTGCCGCTCCGACGGTCCGCAGCCGAACTTGTTGCCCTCCCGGCGCAAGGTGTCGGCCCGCCTTCGGGGATGGTTCCGCTGGCCGGTGATGGTTCGCCGCTACCGTGAGCCGGCCCCGCGCCTGCGGGGATGGTGCAATGCATCCCTGGGCCGACATCTCGCACGCGGTCGGCCCCGCTTGCGCGGGGATGGTCCCGTCTCGGTAGACCTCGCGATACCGCTACGACGTCTGCCCCGTGCCTTCAGGAATAGTTCGGGCTGCGGTTCGAGCCGCACCGTCACGCACCCCCATGCACTGCGACGGTGACGTGCCAAGGACAGCGCAGCCGATTCATGAACATCACGGTGCACAGCCAACGGCCCTACCAACAGGACTGAAGATCGGAAGGGCTCAAGGCCTTCAAGGCACTTGAGCCCATCCGGGACCCTCTTCTCTATGATCTCCGATCCAGTGCCGGATGGTGCGCACTTCGGAAGACGCTGAACTTCAAGGGCATTCCTCTCTGCCTCCAAGGGAGGACAGATCGGCACCGTTGATCTGCAACCCGAGTCGGCCTGACTGGCCGATCTTCTTGATCCACCGGCCCCAGCGGGGGCTTCGCTCGAATTGCTGAGCAATTGCCCTCCGAGAGGAGCGCACCATCTGGCTGCCGGCTCGCCAGCGCCCACTGCCACGCCGCCCTGTGGAGATCCGCCGGCTCATCGCCATGTGGTTGGCGCCGTTCTGGGGTGGGTTGGTTGCGACAAGCTCGACCTCGAAGCCGTCGGTGTTCTCCAGGTAGGCCGCTTAGTGCTGCGTGCCGCCGGCGTGCGGGTGGAGCTCGGGGAACATCAGGCTCCAGCCGTGCTGGGCTGCGTCGATGGTCAGCTTGTCGACGGTGGTGGCGGCCTCGATTCGGAAGGCCAGGTGGTTCAGAACAGTCCCGGGCCCTCACCGCTGACCGGCACGACCGCAGCGATGTTGCCGCTGTCCGGAGCCAGGACGGTGCCCACCCGTCTGCGGGCGATCGCCCACTCCTGCCATTCCTGCTCGGCCGCGGCCAGTTCGGCCTGGATGCGATCGGCTTCCTCACGCAACCCGTCGACTCGACGGCGAGCAGCGAGCTCGTGCTGTTCCAGCAGCCCGACGACCGACGGCATCTGCAACCTCCCGAGGAGCGACGACACGACACGCCACCACTCCCACCGAATCACCGCCTCTGCTCCTGACCAGCGAAAACGCCGCCTCAGATGCGGAACGACAACAGCCACCAAAGCAGCAGTCGTCGGCTCGATGAGCACAGAACCCCGCGGCAACGCGTGCGGGCACCTCAAAGGCGGCCGTCACCGCCCGGGTAGCCGGGTCTGCGGCGGTCTGTGCGGCTCGGGCGCGGCTGAGGGAAGAGCACGCTGTTCGACTGCTGCCCCCTCCGGTCCACGAAGTCGCTTGTCTCCGATGCGAGCTGCTCATGTGTCCTGGTGGGATCCGAATTGGGCCGGCCGGGCCGCTCGGTACGCGCGCCTCGCAGAAGGGCGATGACGTCTCCGGCCGTCCGACGGCCCTCCGGGGTCGGCATGATCGGCCAGTCATGGATCATTCCCTCGCCGATGTGCAGGTGAAGATCGGTTCCGGCCATGTTTTCGCTCCGGTCCCGGAGCAGAACGGCGTCGGGAAAGAGAACGTCGCGAGTCCCGGCGTACACGTGGACGAGTCCGAGGTGGTCCAGGTGGCCGTTCAGAGGACTGGTCTGAGGGTTTGAAGGGTCGGCTGGGGCTGCCCAGCGGACCGCGAGAACTCGGATGTGCTCGACATTCAGCAACGGGTCATGTGGTGTGATGTCGGCGATCTTCGGATTGGTGAAGGTCAGGTCGAGGGCAGGTGAGATGAGAACGGTGATATCCGGGCGCTCGCCTTGCGGGGTCAGGGCCTGGAGCACGGACAGAGCGATGTTCGCGCCCGCTGAATCGCCGATCAGAGCGGTCGGTCCCTGTTTCTGGACGTGCTGAAACAGGCCCAGCATGACCGGAAGGACGTCGGCGTGGGTAGCGGCGGGCAGGCGCGGGTAGAGGGGCAGAGCGACTTCGCGGCCGGATCCAACGGCGATCCGGGCGGCCAGGCGCCAGTGGTGCGTGGTGATGGGGGCGGCCCAGGCGCCGCCGTGGATGTAGAGGGCGTAGTGCTTCACCGGATTGACCGGCGTCAGCCGATAGACCGGCCAGCCTTCGAACTCCTCCCGCCGGACCGTGACACCCGGCAGCCGCGGCGGGGACGGGTTGGCCACTTCGGTAAGGAATCGGCTGGGCTTGAACTGGCGCTTCTTCACTCCTGTTACACGCAGCAGACCGACAATGGCGTGGCTGACCAGGCTGGGGCTCACGGGTTCACAACCTGGTAGGAGCCGGAGCGCACGTCGTCCAGCAGGGCGGGACCGCTCGTGCTCCACCCGAACGTCTCGTGCGCCTTCCGGGAGGGTGTGCGCGCCGACGATTGAAGCAGCGCGGCCATCGGCCCCATGGCGCTCTCGGCCTGTTCGGCGGTGATCGAGGTCGCGGTGGTTCCGGTCAGATCCGCGATCGCCTCGGCAAGTTCGCGGAAGGTGAACGGCTGCGGTCCGGACGCGTTGTAGATGCCCGCCACCGGATGCTCCAGGGCCCTCAGGTACAGGCGGGCGAGATCGTCCGCGTGCACCGGGGTCCACTCGTTGTCGCCGGAGCCGATGTAGGTGGCAGCGCCCGAGCGGGTCGCGGCGCCGATCAGACTGGTCAGCAGCATGGTGCCGCCTCGACCGTAGACCAGACTCGCGCGGATGATGATGCCGTTCAGGCCCGCCGCCTCGCGCACCAAGCGCTCGCCGACGAGCTTGGACGGCAGCAGACCCGGCTCCGGCAGTTCTGCGTCTTCGTCGCGGGAATGGGCAGGGTCGAGCCCGTAGACCAGGTTCGTGCTGGTGTAGATGAACGGTTTGCCGGTACCCGCCTTTCCCGCCCCACGGGTCAGCGCCTCCACAGCAGCGGCTTCTGCCGTGACCGCATCATCGCCGCCTGCATAGTCGACTGCGGTGTGCACCACGGCATCGGCTTGTGTTGCAGCCCTTTCCAGGAGCGCGGTGTCGGTCAGGCTGCCGAGCAGAGGACGCGCGCCCGCCTGGGTCGCTTTCGCTGCTGATTCCGGGGACCGGGTCAGCGCCACTACTTCGTGGCCTGCTGCGAGGACGTGTTCGACGAGCACCGAGCCCAAGTAGCCGGTACCCCCGGTGATGAGGATCTTCATGTTCTCTCCAGAACCGAACGGGCAGTGAAACGGATGATTCATCCGGTTGCCTCACCTTAACACCAACCGGATGAGTCATCCGCTTCATTGTCCGGGCCGACCGCCCGGAGGCTTCGGACCCAGGCGGGGCAAGTGGAGCTGCTATCCGTTTATGCTGGAGAAGTGACCGCTCCCCCGCTCCGTAAGGACGCAGCACGCAACCGTCAGCGAATCATCGAGATCGGCCGGAAGCTGGTCGCGGACGGCACCCCGATTCAGCTGAACGAGGTGGCCCGCGCGGCCGGCGTTGGCGTCGCCACGGTGTACCGGCACTTCCCAACGCCTCAGGCGTTGATCGAGGCGGTGGCGGTGGACGGACTGGAGGCGCTGATCCAGGCCGCCGAACGGGCCGGGGAGCAGGACGACCCTTGGACGGCCTTTCGCGATTTCCTGGTCAAGATCGTAGACGCGCAACTAAGTGACGCCGCCCTGTCCCCCGTACTGGCCGCACCCACGGCCGCCCTACCTGGCACAGCGCATCTGCTCGATCAGTTGTCCTCGTTGTTCACTGAACTATTCGAACGGGCCAGGGCCGCAGGGCGGCTGGCGCCCGGCATCACGCTCGCCGACATGACGCCATTGATCTGTGGAATCGCCTTCTCAGCCAGGATGCATCCAGCCATCGATCCGCAGGAGCAAGCCGCAGTCGGCCGCCACTACCTCGATGTTGTACTGAACGGGCTGCGGGCCCGCTGAGCGCCTCGGGCATCGAGACCCAGACCAACTAGGCCACGATGCCGGCAGTGGCGCCTCGAACGCATCGGTGGCCTTGCGGCGCTCAGTACGAGACCGCTCAGGACGGGACGCCGTCCCGGGGCGCAGCCCCGTCGGATGCAGGCGACCTGAGCCCGGACGGCGGCGCGATGACGCCGCAAAGGGATCACCCTCTTTCCCTTCGGGGTCGCACCGGAGGGAGCAATTGTCAATTCTTGTGGATCACCGCAGGGAGCCTCAAGTGGCCCGCAGCCATTGATCGAGGACTGCGAAGTCTTCGTTGGTGAGGCCGCGGGACGACGCGATGCGGTCCTTCGCGGACGCCTACCGCGACTACGCCCGGGAGCACCCCGGTCGCTACGCCGCCGCCCGGCTCAGGCTCGACCCCGAGACGGCCGCCGCCAGTGCCGGCGTTCGGCACGCACAGATGACGCGGGCGATCCTGCGCAGCTACAACCTGACCGGACCAGACCCACGCGGTCCGGATGCCGGGCAGCGTCTTCCACGGCTACGTCAGCCTGGAGATGGCTGGAGGCTTCAGCCACACCGCCGTCAATTCGCAGGAATCCTGGGCCTGGATCGTGGATTCCCTCGATGCTCTGCTACGGAACCGGACCACCCCTTGACCAGCAGGAGCCGCACCACCGGAGGCGGTCCGCCGCGCGCACCGGCGCAACCGAACAATCCTGAAGATCCTGATCAACAGGCTGAGGCAATGAGCACTGTGCACGACTGGATCACCACACCTGTCACCGCGGACATCCTACGCGGTTTCCTCGACCTGGAGCCGACCGCGCACGGCCTGCTGCCGCATCGCCTGCCCACTCGGGCTCGCCGCCAGATCCCTGACGACCAACTGGCCGTGGCCGAGGCCCAGCCCTCCGGCGTGCGGCTGGTGTTCCGCACCTGGGCCACCACCATCGAACTGGACACCCTGCCCACCAAGCGGGTCTACCAGGGCTTCCCGCCCCCGGCGGACGGCGTGTACGACCTGCTGGTCGATGGCCGTCTCGCTGCCCAAGCCACGGTGGCCGGCGGGAACGTCCGCTCGATCACCGACATGGTCACCCGGTCCTCCGCGCGGGAGGTGACGGTCGAGGACTGGAGCATATGGATATGAACGGCCCAAGGGGCGTGGCCATCGCGAGTCACCTCGATGGCAGAGCCCCTGGAGTGATACCCCCACTCATGGCCGGTTTTACCCGCCTCTCGGCTGGACCCGGGGGTGTGGCAGGGTGGCGACGTGCGTACTTCCCGGGCGGTGTTGACGTTCGACGAACTGGTCGATGGTGAGCTGGTGGTGCTCGCCCAGTCTGGTGATGCGGCTGCCCTGGGCTCGCTGCTGGCGCGGCATCGTGGCGGCATGCTGGCGGTGGCGTTGAGCGTGCTGCGGGATCCGGGCGAGAGCGAGGACGCCGTACAGGACGCGTCGCTGACCGCGCTCGCCCGGATCGGCGACGTGCGCGATCCGGTCGCCGTCGGGCCTTGGCTGAAAATGATCGTCCGCAACTTGTGCCTGAAGCGGTTGGCCACCACGAAGGCGATCCCGGTCGGCGATCTACCGCCGGTCGCCGATCCGGCCGCCGATCCGCAGGAGGTGCTGGAGCAGCACGCGCAGCGCGACTGGGTATGGCACGCCGTCGGGCTGCTGTCACCGCCCTTGCGCACGGTGACCCTCCTGCGGTACTTCTCCTCGGTCACCCGTTACGACGAGATCGCGGCCGCCTGTGGTATTCCGGTCGGCACTGTCCGCCGCCGACTGCACGAGGCGCGGGGCATCCTTTCCCGTACGCTGCTGACGATGCGGCACAGCGCTCACGATGACATGGGCGCGCTGACGGCGGCACGCCGCCGGGATGCGGAGGAGGCCGTCGCGGCCGGGCATCATGGCACGTTCGGGGCGTTGCTGCGAGAACGCTGGTGGCCCGACGTGGACATCGCCTGGGCGAACGGCCGCCGGACGCGCGGAATCGAGCACCTGGTGCGGGTGGTGGACGACCGCACGTCAGCCGGGACTCGGCAGCGGGTCACCGGCGTGGCCGCGAGCGCCGACGTCGTGGTGTGGGAGACCGACGTGTTCAGCCCGCCCGAGGCCGGGCCGGGGTGTGCGCCGTACATGTGCTGGCTGCTGTCCTACGACGCCGGCCGGGTGCGCCGGGTGCGGCTGATCCATCGGGCAGCCTGAAAAAATCTTGGCGTGGCAGCGAACTTTTCAACGTGCCACCGGATCGTGTTGCTGATAGCGACACAACCGAAAGGCAAGATTTTCTCATGTCCGACACCTCGACGACGTTCGTTCTCGTTCCCGGCGCCTGGCAGGGGGGCTGGTCCTGGCAAGCGGTAGCGCGGCGCCTGCGTATCGCGGGCCACGACGCGGTGACGCTCACCCTGCCCGGCCTGGCGGACGGCGATCCCCATACCGACCTTCGCCTTTCGGACGCGGTGAACTACGTCGCAGGCGAGATCGAGCGGCGCGACCTGCGTGACGTGGTGCTGGTCGGCCACAGCTGGGGCGGCTACCCGATCACCGGAGCCGCCCATCGGATCGCTCACCGGCTCGCCGCGATCGTGTACTTCAACGCCCTCGTCCCGGCTCGCGGTGTGCCGTTGATCGACGAGAACCCGGACTACGCTGCCATCCTCCGGGCGGCGATCGACTCCTCGCCCGACGGCAGCGTCTCCGTCACGTTCGAGCAGGTCCCGATGCTGGTGCCGGAGCTGCCCGAGGCGGCACAGCGGCTGTTCCACGAGCTTCTCGTGCCGCAGCCGGGCGCGTACTTCCTGCAGGCGCTCGACGTGGACGACGTGACGACCCTGGGTCTGCCTGTGGCGTACGTCCTCAGCGAGAATGACCGCGCCCTGGCCCGCCCAGGCGACGAACTGGCCGCCAGGATCGGCCTGACGCCCCTGATGGTGCCCGGCGGCCACCAGTCCATGCTGACGCACCCTGACGAGGTGACCGAGGCGCTGCTCAAGTGCTCGATTTAGCTGCGTTGGGGCCGCGGGACGTGCCGGCGGTGAGCACGATGCCGGCACGTCCATGTAGCCCGCGCACGTACGTAAGCGCCGGGCGTCTGCCGATGATTACATCCGCCCAGGTCATAACCCTGCGAATGGTTGGTTAGCATATGACGGCTATGCGGTCGTATGTATATGGGAGACTTCGCTCTATAAGCATAAATTCGAGCGGCTGTCGTCGCCGTTGCGAGCACCCTTTTGATTATTATATGACACTCTAATTCCGTCTCGCCCAAAAATGTGACAGAAACCCTACCGGTCGGGGTCACTACCGATCACATGTTTGGAGCAACAGTTCCGCTATGAGCGAGCGGAAACCGTACCCCAGCGATATATCCGACGCCCGCTGGGCCCTGATCGAGCCCACCCTAACCGCCGGGCGGCAGGCCCGACTCGACCGCCGGCCCACCGGCCAACCAGCCTCGGTCGAACTACGGGAAATCTTCAACGCGATCCTCTACGTCAACCGCACAGGAATCGCCTGGAATACCTGCCCCACGACTTCCCCTCGCACAACACCGCCTACGCCTGCTACGCGGCCTGGCGCGATGAGGGAATCTTCGCTCAACACAACTACGACCTCACCGGCCTGGCCAGCGTCAAGGAAGGCCGCAAGGCCGAGCCGCAAGCGAGGCATCGTCACCGACACCCTCGGCCTCATCCTCGCCGTCACCGTCAGCGCCGCCAGCCTCTCCGACAACATCATCGGAACACCACTACTCAACCACACAAAAAACGCCTACCCGCGATATCCAAAACCTGGGTCGACACCGGCTTCAAAAACGCCGTAATCGAACACGGGGCCCGATTAGGCATCGACGTCAAAGCCGTCTCCAGAAACCCGACACCCGCGGATTCCACATCGTCAAACGCCGCTGAGTCGTCGAACGCAGCCTGGGCCGGCTCATGGTATACCGCCGATTAACTCGCGATTATGAGACCTTAGCCTCCAGCTCTCAAGCCATGATCCACATCGCATCGATCAACAACCTCAGCAAGCGCATAACGGACGAGGCAACTAAAACCTGGCGAAGCACCTGTGCGGACATAAGCCCGCAATCCACTCAAATAAACGCCCACTCAGAGGGCATAACAGAAAGAGATTGCCCGCATCCATACGGTGATGATTGCCGTTGAGTGAGTGTGAGGATGAGCAGCTGCCGTGGATGGTCTGCACCGCCGGGCGCTGCCGGCCGTGCTGGTCGCCGAGGTCTTTGCCAGCTCGCACGGGACCTACGGCTACCGGCGGGTGCACGCCGCCCTGGCCCGTCGGGGTGAGCACTGCTCGGCCGAACTGGTCCGCGCCCTGATGCGCGACCAGGATCTGGCCCCCGGCGCAGGTACGGGCGTTCCGGCCGGCCACCACCGCCGCAGGCGACTTCCGTGGCATCCCTGACCTGGTCGGCCGTGACTTCACGGCCGCCCGTCCAGGCCTCAAGCTGGTCGGCGATATCACCTACGTCCGCACCTGGGAGGACTTCCTCTACATGGCCCTTTCACGGGACCACCACGGTCACCCCTCGGCGACGTCGGCCAGCGCGGTCCCGTACCGCTCGACCCCGAGGTACGGGTTGAGATGCGGGTGGCGGCTGCCGACGGCGACGTCCCGCCAGAACCGCTGCAGCGCGTTGCTCGTGCGGAAGCCGCTCGCGCCGTTCAGGTCCAGCAGCAGCTCGACGGCCGCGCGGCAGTCCCGCGCGGCGTCCGCGAGCGCCATGCGCAACCGGGGCAGGTCCACATCGGACAGTTCACGGACATCGGTTTCCTTCGCGATGACAAGCATGGTCTGCTCGGCCCGCTCCACCAGGTGCGCCGCCTCAGCGAGCCAGTGCCGCGCGCCCGGCGACTCCCCCATCCGCGTGTAGGCGGTCATGAACGGCTTGCGGCCGGAGGCGAACATCGCGTTCGTCACGTCGAGGGCGCCCTGCGCGCCGCCGAGCACCGGGCCGAGCACCGTCATCGCGTACAACATCTGGTCGTTGGGGCTGAACATCGCCGGGGCCGCGCCCACGACTCGTTCGGCGGGCACCAGCAGGTTCTCGGCGACGAGCGTGTGGCTGCCCGTCCCGCGCATCCCGGCCATCTGCCACGTCCGGTCAATGGTCAGTTCCGCCACCGGCACCACGATGAACGAGAGCGCGCCATCGATCAGCACCGCGAGGGAGGCCAAAGCCGCGTCCTCGCACCCGGAGACGTTCGGCCATCGGCCGTTCACCCGCACTCCGTCGGCGGCGCGGGTTCCCTGGGCGCCGGGCAGGCCGGAACCGCAGAAGAGGAGGTTGGCGTCGGTGAACACCCCTTCGGTACGGGAGAAGCACGCGGACGCGAGGTTCTTCGCTGTCACACATGTGCCGACGACCCATGCCGATGACGGGCAGGCCCGTCCCAGCGCGGTGAGGCGCCGGGCGACAGCCTCCGTGCTCGCCCAGGCGCCACCCTGCTCCCGCGGCGTGCGCAACGCGAAGTCGCCGGCCTCCCGCAAGACGTCGAGGCATTCCGGCGCGAGCCGATCGTTCTGTTCGGTCTTCTCGGCATGAGCGCGCAGGATGTCGCTCGTCATTGCAGCATCGTCCATCATGGCGTCGACCCAACCACTCCTCGCGCGCCTTCGGCCATACGCGGGCGGCGCGGGTCCATACGCGGCTGTGCGCGCCTCCAACTAGCATGGCTGGCATGGATCTGATCAGCGAGGTGATTCGCACCGTGCGCGTGGGCAGCGCGGGCGCCCGGCTGATCAGACAGACCGACCGGCGGGGCATCCGGTTTTCCGCGTTCACCGGCAGCGGTTTCCACATCGTCCGCCGCGGCACGTGCTGGCTGATCACCGAGCACGACGAGCCGGTCAGGCTGGGGCCGGGCGACGTCGTGCTCAGCTCCTCCGGCGCTGCGCACGGCCTGGTCGTGACGCCGCGGGCCCTGGCGGACCTGCCGGAGATGGAGTTGGGGCCGTTCCCGCCGGAGCAGGGCCCGGCCGACTTCGAGTTCCTGTGCGGCGCCTACCGGCTCGAGCACGGTATGGCGCCGCAGTACCTCCGCGCGCTGCCGGACCTCATCGCGGTGTCGCCGGACTACGAGCGCAGCCCGCGACTGCGCGCGCTGGTCGACCTCCTGGCCGCGGACGTGACCGGAAGGGAGCCGGGCACGGGCGCGACGGTGCCCGCGCTGCTCGACCTCGTTCTGGTGGAGGTGCTGCGTCAGTGGCACGACGAGCACGACGGGCCCGACTGGCCGTGGGACGACGACCCCGAGATCGCCGCCGCGCTTGGCGCGATCCATGAGGACCCGCGGCGGCCATGGACGGTGGACCAGCTGAGCATGAGCGTGGGCCTTCCGCGCACGGCGTTCTCCCGCCGCTTCGCGACGGTGGTCGGAGTGCCGCCGATGAAGTACCTGACCATGTGGCGCCTGGGCCGCGCCGCGATCCTCCTGCGCGAGTCCGACGCGCCCCTCGCATCGATCGCGCGGCAGGTCGGATACTCCACGGAGTTCGCCTTCTCGGCCGCGTTCCGTCGCGAGTACGGGACGTCGCCGGGCGGTTTCCGCCGGACGCCGGTCATGCTCGCCGGGCGGGCCTCATCCGGCGGCCACTGACCCACCCGGTTCATAGCGCTGCGCCTGCGCGACGCCTGAACCAAGGTGCGCTCGATCTCAGGTCAATGGTCGGTACCGTTGTGGCATCCGGGCTCGTAGAGTTCAGACGCGTCAGATGTGAGTCGTGTCATGGACACCGATCATGCCCTGCATGGTGTAAATATTCGCGCGCGTGGCTTGAGCTGGGCTTCTTCGACCGAGCGCCGACGAGACCGGGCCGGCGGCGTCCTCCACGTATGCGCACATGCCGCTTGACCTGCATGCATGGAATTATCGGCAGGCGCAATGTCGCCGCACTACGCACCGCCCTGGACGGAAGCGGTCCCGGGTCAACGGTCCCGCCCGTTCCGCCAGGCCGATGTCCGCAGGGCTCATTCCGGCGATCGATCGCTCGTTGGACGAGTACTTTACCCTTCGCCCGCGCCACGATGACGTCGCCGACCGCGCGGGCCTGGTATTTGCCCTGGTGGGTCAGCAGAACGCGCCGGTTGACGTCGCCCACGGCGTACAGCCACCCGTCACCGATCGGCGCGCCGTCCTCCCCGACCACTCGCAGCGTGTCGTCCACCGTGAGCCAGGCACCCAGCGTCAGACCGACGGCGCCGAGACCGATGTCCTGGGTGTTCGGTATCCGGCCGATCGCCACCAGAACCTCGTCGGCCTCGACCTGCTCGCCGTCGGTCATCGTGACGTGCACCGTTCCGGCCTCGTCGCGGTATACCGATGCGGCCTCCGCATCGAGGCGTACCGACACACCGGCCTCTCGCAACGACTCGGTGACTCGCTCGCCGACGAACGGCTCGGCGGACGGCAGCACCCCGTCACGGGCCAGCATCGTCACCGAGGCCCCCAGGGCGGCGAAGGCGGTGGCCATCTCCGGCGCCACCACGCCACCACCGGTGATCGCGAGCCGGTCGGGGACCGCGTTCGCGGCAGCCGCCTCCCGGCTGGTCCACGGCGCGGCCTCGCGCAAACCGGGAACCTCCGGCAGCAGCGCGCCGCTTCCGGTCGCGATGACCACCGCATACCGGGCCTTTAACGTGACGGGGACGCCGTCGTCGCCGGTCACCTCGACCACGCCCGCGGATACGATCCGGCCCTGACCACGGGGCAGAGCGATCCCGGCCGAATCGAGCCAGCCGACCTGACCGTCATCCTTCCCATGCGAGGCGAAGGAATCCCGGCGGCCCAGCACCGCGGCCATGTCGAGACCACCGGTCACCGCCTCGCGCGCTCCCGGCACCTGACGCGCCGCCCGCAAGGCTGCCGCGCTGCGCAGCAACGTCTTGGTCGGTGTGCAGGCCCAGTAGGAGCATTCCCCACCGACGAGTTCGCGCTCGACGATGGCGACGCTGAGCCCGCCCTGCACCACCCGGTCGGCGACGTTCTCCCCGACCGGGCCTGGCTGCCTCGATGGCCGCTTGCGGGTTGGTGATGAACCCCATGTCGCCGTGCGCGATGAAGAAGTCCGGATCTGCGCTGTCGAACACGATCACCCGGACATCGTTGTCGTGGCGCACCCGGGCGACAAAGGCACGCAGTGACGGCACAAGGGTGCCGTCTGCCAGGTTCAGCGGCGGGTTGTCGATGGTGACGATGGCGACGCCGTCGGAGATGGCGACCCGGATTCCAGCCAGCTCTTCTATGTCATGATCAGGTTTTTTCTGTGTGCAGGCCCGAGCGGCTGAGCCGGGCCCGATAGACGGAGTGGATCATCCGCTCACGCGACGATGGCAGCGGCGAGTTCGCGCGGCCGGGAGGCGAACGGACTGTGGTCGCCGGGGAGAGTGCGCACGGTGAACGCGTTGTCGGGGAAGGACTTGTCGGCTTCCGCGATCATTAGATCCTGCGCCGCCGGTGTCAGAGCCCGGTCCTGCGCGCATCGCAGGAAGGTCCGCGGTATCCGCCCCCAGCGTGGCGCAGTCAGGGTGATTGGAGTCAGGGGGATGGCCAGCGGCAGATCGGGGCTCAGCGCGGAGCGCCAGCGGTCGAAGCGGTCTGCAGGCGTGGCGTGGTAGTAGGTTTCCCTCAGTCCCTCTACGTAGGTGGGGTCTGGTGACAGCGGATTGATGCGGAGGGCGCCGATTGCTTCAAGATCACCGAGGTACGCGTCTTGACCGGACGCGGTGGCGTTCTCCGGCGAGCCGAAGTAGTCGATGAACCTCGGCCGTCCGGCGGGGACGAACGCGGACAGGTAGACGAGTCTGTCGACGAGTTCGGGCGCTCGCTCCGCGGCCAGGGAGGCGGGGCCGCCGCCGGCGCTGTGCGCGACAAGTACAACCGTGTGGTAATGGCGTACCTGACGCAAGATGGTCACGACCGCGTCGGCGCAGGCGTCCATCGTCACGCCGGCGATCGGTGACTTCTCGGTCAGCAGACCAGGCTGGCCGGGCAGCAGGTACCCGGACGGCAGTTGCGCGTCGAACCCGTGCCCGGGCAGGTCTACAGCCACGCTGGCCGCACCCAGTTCGGCGATCGCCCGCTGTGCCGGCGCCCACTGCGCTGAGCTGTGCCAGGCTCCGTGTACGAAGACGTAAACGGTGCTGTGCAAAGAAGATTCCGTCATGGCTGCACGGACCTGAGCCGGTCGAGCTTCGAAGCCATGGTGAACATCACAAGGGCCCAGACGATGGCGAACGCGAACCGGACGAAGTACAGCCGCCGCAGGTTAGAGGCCGTCCCGGTGGCATCGGACGGAGCAGCGATGGTGCTCACTTTGATCCTTTAGTAGATGTTCGAAGCTTGCGCGAGACTGAACGTTCTGCTCCGCAGCCTGGCAAGAACATCGCCGCCTGTCAAGACAGAACGTTCTATTCACAAATAGTGCCATGGGACGTACGATACCGAACGTTCTGTCTTAGGATGTAGCCTGTGCAGACCCCACGGCTCGCCAACGGATCAGGACACTGATCGGGGGTGGCCGAGCTCCTCGGTGACAAATCCCGGGCCTCACGTGTCAGAGGCAACTGACCCCGGGTGCCCCTCTGTTCAGGAGACTTCGCCGACTGGCCCGGCTACCTCGCCCTGCTCGCCCAGGCCGTCGCCGTCGGCGGCAGCCGGCGCTGCCGCTTGCGAACTTCACAGCCCTGCCGTCGGGTCCGTGCTGCCCGACGGCGCCCGGACGATCGTCTGTCAGGAAAGACGCCACAGGTCGTTACGCGAAGTGATGCCCTTCTTGGCGAAGATCTTGCGCAGGTGATATTCGACGGTGCGCGGGCTGAGAAACAGGCGTGCGGCGATCTCCCGGTTCGTCAGGCCCTCACGGGCCAGCATCGCGATCTGCGTCTCCTGCGGCGTGAGCTCTTCGCTGGTCTCGACGTTGCGCTTGCGGGCGGTCGCACCGGTGGCCAGCAGCTCGCGCTCCGCCCGGTCGGCGAAGCCTTCCATGCCTGCCGCGGTGAACAGCTCGAACGCGGTGCGCAGGTGCTCGCGCGCCTCGATGCGGCGCCGTTCGCGGCGTAGCCATTCGCCGTACAGGAGGTGGGTGCGGGCGAGGTCGGCGCGCATGCGGGTACGGGAGAGTCGCTCGATCGCCTCCCGGTAGCGGCGGTCGGCCTCTTTGTCCTGGGCCAGCAGGGCCCGCGAGCGGGCCTCGATCCCCAGGGCCCAGTCGGTGCCGCCGGCCTGCGTGGTCTCGACGAGCCGGCCTAGCGCCTGCGCGGCGAGTTCGCGATCGCCGCAGCGGGTGGCCAGCTCGACCAGCTCGGCCGGGCCCCACGGTCCCAGAACGCCGGGCAGGGGCTGGTAGGCGCACGCGCGCTGGGCGGCGTCCAGGGCTTCGGCGTACCGGCCGAGGCCGTTGAAGTGCACGGCCAGGAGCCACTGGGCGAGCGCGAGCTGGCCCGCCTCGCCGCGCGATGACGCCTCGGCCAGCACGGCGTCGGCGAGCGGTTCGACCTCCTGGTGCTTGCCCCGCCACACCGTGAGGGCCAGGGCGGTGCCTGCCTGCACCAGGAAGCCGTGGCGTCGAGCGGGCGATCGCATGAGACCTTAGGAGTACCGCCCATGACCACCGCGCCGGCGAACATCCCACTGCGGGCATGCACGACGACGCCGCCCTGCCGGCCGGGGAACTGGCCGCGACCGAAGGGCCGATCGTGCTGCTCGGCCACTCCGACGGGGGCATCCCGATGACCGGGGCCGCCACCGGCGCGCGCAACGTCGAGCGGCTGATCTACCTGGCCGCGTCTGCGTGCGATCGCGCGAGAGGCCATCGGAGACAGCACCGGTGGCCCGGTTGCGCGAGTATCTACCGCCGGCCCTGCGGATCGCAGGCACCCGGCTGGCATCTCGGCGGGATGGAGGTTCCCTGTCGCGGAATGTGAGGCGTCACCAGCGGTGCGGCGCAGTCGATTCACAGGCGGTAGGTCCGGGTGGCCGTTGTGGTGAAGACGTCCCGGATCTCCTCCGCGGATCGGCTGGAGAGCACGTCCTGCCACGTGGAGACGAGGGTGGGCAGGTCGGTCCAGAGTTTCTCGATCGGGAAGTTGCTGCCCCACATGCAGCGGCGGGAGCCGAACAGGTCCAGGCAGGTGGCCGTCACCTTCTCGATCAGCGGCCGGTCCACGCGACGCACGAAGGTCCCCTGACCGGTGAGTTTCACCACGACGTTGGGCCGCTCGGCCAGGAGCCTCATGCCGCGGGTCCACTCGGCGAGGGCCGCCGGCCCTGAGCCCACCGGCATCCCGGCGTGGACGAGCACGAAGGTCACGCCGGGGAAGTCCTCCACGAGGACGGCGGCGTCGGCCATCTGCGCGGGGAACACCTGGAGCTCGAACAGCCAGCCGAGGTCGGCGAGCGCGGCGATGTTACGCCGGAAGACGGGGTCCTTCATCCGGTCGGGGGCGGAGGCGAAGCGGAACTCCGGCCGGTCGTGCCAGTGCAGTTGCAGGCGGGTGCCGCGGACGAGCGGGGTGATGGCGGCCTGCTGGCGCATGACCTCGACCGCATCCTCGTCGAACAGGTCGGCGGAGCCCACCACGGCGGTGGGCCAGCCGGTCTCGGCGTGTACGTCGCGGAGCCACCGCACCTCGTCCACGCAGCGGTCGAGCGGCCAGTTGGCCTGGACGTAGACCGCCGAGGTGATGCCGCAGGCGGTGGCCTCCGCGGCGTACTCGGGCGCGAGATAGTCACGGCGGATCGGCTCGTACGGGCCGAAGATGCGCGGCACCATCTCCCCCTGCAGCCAGGGAAGGTCGGCGGCGCGCCAGATGTGGTGGTGGGAGTCGACGATCCCGTGGGAGAAGGAGGAGGTCATCGGGTTGTTCCCCTGGGTCGTGGGTCGGACCGGCGCCTCGCCGTGAGGTGGCGGGGGCCGGACAGGACGGCGGGGAGGCGGCGGACCTCCTCCAGCGCGGTGCGCAGATCCCGGACGCCGCCGAGGTGGTCCAGGCTCGGGAGCTGGGCGGCCATGGCGCGGGTGACGGGGCGGTAGGTCGGCGAACAGGCCAGCGGGGACCACCAGACGAGCCGGTGGCCGAGCCGCGACAGGCGGGCCGTGGCGCGCACCATGGGGGCGTGGTCGCCGCGTTCGAGCCCGTCGGACAGCACGATCACGAGCGCTCCGCGGGCGAGCGCCACGAAACGCGGGTTGCCCAGGAAGCGTTCCAGTGCCGCGCCGATCGCCGTACCGCCGTCGGCGTCCGTGACGAGCCTCGACACGGCTTTCAGCGCCTGGCCGGCGTGCGGGTGCGCGAGCGCGGCGGTGATCCGGGTGAGCCGGGTGCCGAAGGTGAACACCTCGGTACGGGCCGGCGCCGCGCGCAGCGCGGTGTGCGCGGCGCGGAGCAGGTCCGGGGTGTGCTGCCGCAGCGAGCGGGAGACGTCGATGAGGATCAGCAGCCGGCGCGGACGCGGTGGGCGGGCGAGGCGGCGCAGCTGGATGATCTCTCCGTCGTGGCGGAGGGCTCGACGCCACGCGTGCCGGACGTCCAGCCGGTCACCCGACCGGGCCGGGCGGCGCCGCCGTGACGGTACGGCGGGCAGCACGGCGGGCCAGGCGGCTTCGAGCGCGCGCATGAACGCGGCCTCGCCGGTCCGGCCGAAGTCGCGCGTGCCGTAGGTGCTCAGAGCGCTGGCCTCGGCACCGTGGCCCGGCCGGGCCTCGCGGGGCGGCGGGTCGTCCTCGCCGGGTCCGCCGGGGGACGGCACGCCGCCGTCGTCCGCTTCGAGCGGCGGGTCGGCGGGCCCGGGGCCGCCCTGCCGGAACCAGACGTCGAAAACGCGGTCGAAGGCGGGCAGGTCGTCCACGTCCTGGAGCAGGGTGATCCGGGCGTACCAGTACAGCGTGGACAGGTCGCGCGGCGGGGTCTCGGCGATCGTCCGTAGCAGGTCCGCCCGCTTGGTCGGCGCGGCGGGCACGCCCGCGCCGCGCAGCGCGGTCAGGAACCCCCACAGGTGGTCCGCGGCGAGCACGACCGGGTCAGGCATCGCCGAACACCTCCTCAGCGTGTGCGAGGAGCAGCCTGGTGTCCTCCTCGTCCTTGATCAGCAGGCCGAGCGCCCGGCGCAGTGCCACGGGCCACGGGCTGCCGCCCTCGGCGAGCGCCATCGCACCGCGGCCCCATTCCACCGACTCGGCGATGCCGGGCCGCTTGAGCAGCGGGAGCCGGCGTACCCGCTCCACCGCCGCCACCAGCCCCTCCGCCGCCTGTTCCGCCAGCCCGGGAACCGCCGTGCGCAGGATCGCCCGCTCGCGGTCCGGCTCGGGGAAGGAGATCCAGTGGTAGAGGCAGCGCCGCTTGAGCGCGTCGTGCAGTTCGCGAGTGCGGTTGGAGGTCAGCACCACGATCGGCGGCGTGCGCGCCCGTACGGTGCCCAGTTCCGGGATCGTGATCTGGAAGTCGCCCAGGAACTCCAGCAGGAACGCCTCGAACTCGCTGTCGGCCCGGTCGATCTCGTCGATCAGCAGCACCGCGCCGCGCTCGGCCTGCACGGCGCGCAGCAGGGGCCGGCGCAGCAGGAACTCCTCGCGGTACAGGTCGCCGACGTCCTGGCCGCGGCTCTCCGCCACCCTGACCTGGAGGAGCTGCTTGGGGTAGTCCCACTCGTACAGGGCCTGGCCGGAGTCCAGCCCCTCGAAGCACTGCAGGCGGATCAGGTCCAGGCCGGTGACGCGCGAGAGCACCGAGGCGACCTCGGTCTTGCCGACGCCCGGCTCGCCCTCCAGCAGCAGTGGCCGGCCCAGCCGCAGCGCCAGGTGGATGGCGGTGCACAACCCCTCGTCGGCGAAGTAGCCCTGTGCCTCCAGCGCGGTGGCCAGCTCACGCTCGCGCAGGAGGCCGGGCGCGGTGGTCACAACTGTTCGTGTTCGGTGGTCAGCAGGTGGACGCGCTGGGAGGTGTGCGCGGCCGCGTCGGCCGCCGCGGCCTTGCCGTGCTCGGAGCCGAACGCGGCCGCCCGGGCGTCCTCGTCGTCGAAGTACAGCTCGTTCACCGAGTCGTACGCGCCGCCGTCGCCATTGGTCACGCTCACCGTGTACTTCCGCAGGCCGGGCAACTTCTGGGCGAACTCGACGTGGTCCTCCAGCACCCACTTCGCGAACTCCTCGTGGGACAGGCCCTCGGCCCGCTTGAGCAGCGAGATGACTTTCAGCATGGTTCCTCCTCAGATTTCCGGCGCAGGGCGTCCAGCCCGCGCAGGACACGCTCGGGGGTGAACGGCATCGAGTCCAGGCGTACGCCGCACGCGTCGAAGATCGCGTTGGCGATGGCCGGGATCGGGGCGTTCGCCGTCATCTCGCCGATCCCCTTCGCGCCGTACGGCCCGTTCGCGGCCGGGCGCTCCAGGAACAGGCTGTGCTGGACCGGGATGTCGGCGGGCCCGGGCATCAGGTATTCGGCGAAGTCGCGCGGCCCGTGGTCGCGCGACGGGTAGTAGGGCTCGGTGGTCTCGAACAGGGCGTGCGACACGCCCATCCAGGCCCCGCCCTCCACCTGCTGCGTCGCCATGGCGGGGTTGAGCGCCCGGCCGACCTCGTAGGCGTTGTACAGCTCCAGCACCTCGACCACGCCGGTCTCGTCGTCCACCTCGACGACGGCGGCCGTGCACGCGTGCGCCTGGCAGGAGTCGGGGTCCATCTCCCCCGTCTCGGGCACCGGCGCGCTCGGCTCCTTGAGGTAGATGCCGCGGCCGGAGATCGTCCGACCGTGCTTGAAGTGCGCGGCCAGCGCCAGGTCGGTGATGTGGATGCCCTTCTCCTCGGCGCCCTTGAGCCTGATGAAGCCGGTGCCGTCGGTCTCCAGGTCCGCGGCGTCGACCTCCAGTTCCTCGGCGGCGACCTCCAGCATCACGGCGCGCGCCTCGGCCGCGGCCATGATGACGGCGTTGCCGACGCGGTGGGTGCCGCGGCTGGCGAAGGTGCCCATGCAGTGCGGGCCGGTGTCGGTGTCGGCGGTGTCGACGAGCACGTTCTCGATCGGCAGGCCGAGCGTCTCCGCGGCGCACTGGGCGGCGATCGTCTTGATGCCCTGGCCCAGGTCCACCGAGGACAGCGAGATCACGAACGTGCCCGTGGTCGTGGCGTGGATCAGCGCCTGCGAGGGGTCGCCGCCCAGGTTCATGCCGGTCGGGTAGTTCACCGAGGCGTACCCGCGCCCGCGGAGCTTCGCCATCGCTACAGCCCTTCCCGGGTCGTGGAGGACATGCGGCGGTACGCCTCGGGCAGCTCGTGCCCGGCCAGCTCCGCCGCCTTCTGGATCACTTCGACCAGGGCCGTGCCCTCGGCGACCTTGCGGTGGGCCTTGAGGTCCCCGTCGCGGTAGGCGTTGAGCAGCCGCAGCCGCAGCGGGTCCAGGTCCAGCGCGCGGGCGATCCGGTCCATCTGCGACTCCAGCGCGAAGTCGGCGATGGTCACACCGAAGCCCCGCATGGCGCTGGACGGCGTGCGGTTGGTGAACACGCAGTGGCAGTCGGCCCACACGTTCGGGATCGAGTAGGGGCCGGGCAGGTGCGCGGCGGCCTTCGTGGTCCCGTACGGGCTGTGACGGGAGTACGCGCCGGCGTCGACGTACAGCGTGACCTTGCGGCCGATGATCCGGCCGTCGTTCATGACCGCGTCCTTGATGATGATGCGCTCAGCGGCGCGCGGCGAGGAGACCTGCATCTCCTCGGCCCGGTCGTAGACGAACTTGACCGGGCGGTCGGCCAGCGTCGCGGCCACGCACGCGACCGGCTCGACCACCACGTCCACCTTGCCGCCGAAGCCGCCGCCGACCGTCCCGCCGACGATGCGTAACGTGTTGAACGGCGTCTGCAGGATCAGGGCGGTGTTGTCCAGGGTGAAGAAGCACGCCTGGGTGTTGGAGTGGATGCGCAGCCGCCCGTCGGCCTGCGGGACGACGACGCAGCCGGTGGTCTCGACGGGAGCCTGCTCGATCGGCGCGGACTGGTAGCGCCACTCGAAGACGTGGTCGGCCCGCGCGAACGCCTCCGCCACGTCGCCGAACCGGATCCGCCGGCAGTGGTGGCCCTCGTAGCTGAAGTGGTTCTGCCCGTGGTACTCGTTGACCAGCGGCGCGCCCTCCTTCAGGGCCTCCTCGACGTCGAAGACCGGCGGCAGGTCCTCGTACGTGACCTTGATCCGGGCCGCTCCCTCCAGCGCGGCCGCCTCCGTCTCGGCGACCACGGCGCAGATCGGCTCGCCGAGGTAGCGCACCTTGTCCACGGCCAGGACGGGCTCGTCGTCCGGCTCGACGCCGATCAGCTTGAGCGGGGTGTAGAGGTTGTTGGGGATGTCGGCGTGGGTGAGGATCCGCAGGACGCCGGGCACGGCCACGGCCTCGGTCAGGTCCACGTCCAGGATCCTGGCGTGGTGCCGGGCCGAGCGGTGCATCTTCAGGTGGGCGAGCCGTGGCGGGGCCACGTCCTCGAAGAACTCGGTACGCCCCGTGACGTGCCCGCGCGCGTCGGAACGCTGGACCACCGAGCCGATGACGGTGAGGTCACCGGCGTCCGTACCCGAGGCGGCCCGTTCGGCGGTGAAGGTGCTCGTGTCGATCGGGGCGAGCCGGTACGTCATCGCGACACCACCTGCTCGCGGCGGCGCCTGGCAGCCTCGAGGATGGCGATCACGATGGGGCGGTAGCCGGTGCACCGGCAGACGTTGCCCGAGATCGCCTCGATGACGTCCTCCTCGCTCGGCTCGGGGTTCGCGTCGAGCAGCGCCTCGGCGACCATGATCATGCCGGCGGTGCAGAAGCCGCACTGGGTGGCGAAGCAGTCGACGAAGGCGCTCTGCACCTCGTCCAGCTCACCGCCGGCGGCGACCCCCTCCAGTGTGCGGATCGAACGGCCCGCGACGGTCTCCACCGCGACCAGGCAGGAGGCCTCGGGCCGCCCGTCGACCAGGACGGTGCAGGTGCCGCAGGCGCCCTGCGCGCAGCCCCGCTTGGCCGCGGTGAGTCCGAGCGACTCGCGCAGGCTCGCGAGCAGCGTGGCGCCCGGCGCGGCGATGAACTCCCGTTGCTCGCCGTTGACGACGAGCGAGACGATCTGTGACGGCACGGTCCACCTCTTACTGATGCTGGTGACTGCTGCTAGGAGAGGAAGGCTCGGCGCAGATGCACGGGCAGGACCCGCGCCCGGTACCACGCGCTGGCGTAGGCGTCGTCGAAGGGGTCGATGTCGCCGCGGGCCGCTTCGCCCGCCTCGGTGAGGACCTCGTGGGTCAAGGGCCGGCCGCGCAGCAGGCGCTCCGCCGACACCGCGCGCACCGGGCGTGACGCGACGCCGCCCAGCGCGATCCTGGTGGAGGCGACCATGCCGCCGTCGGCGCTGGTGACGGAGGCGACGGTCACGATCGCCGCCGAGTTCAGGCGACGGCGCATGGCCTTGTGGTAGTACCAGGTGCCCGGCTGGGGCAGCACGACCCGCACCGCCACCACGACCTCGCCCGCGGCGACCCCGGATGCCAGCACGTCGGCCACCGGTGCGGCGCGCCGGCCGGCCGGCCCGGCGATCTCGCACGTCGCGTCGAGGGCGAGCAGGCAGACGGCCAGGTCGCCGTACGGCTGGGCGACGAACAGATTGCCGCCCACGGTGGCCTGGTTACGGAGGGTCGGAGAGGCGATCGTCCGCAGCGCCGGGCGCAGGAACGCGAGCTCCGGCTGCTCGCCGACGGCGGTGAACGTGGCCGCCGCCCCGATCGTGGCCACCCCGTCGCGCACCTGCACGCCGTCCAGCCCCGCCCGGCGCAGGCTGACCAGCTCCGTCACGGGCGCGGCCCCGCTGTTCACCAGCGGCATCACGACGGTGCCGCCCCCCATGACCCAGCCGCCCCCCGCCAAGCAGTCGACCGCGGCATCGGCTGATTCCGGAACGTGCACCGCGCAGATCACCATGTGCGATCCTCCTCGGTGAGGCGTATTATCGATAATTGATTATCGACCGAAGAGCGTCAAGCGATCTGATAGGACAATCGATAATCGCTAGGATCACCTCATGACCGAAGAGCCCGCCAAGTTGCCACGTCTCACGCTGGCGCGGCAGATCCGCGACTCGCTGGTCGCCAGCATCGTGTCCGGCCACTTCGGCCCCGGCGAGCGGCTGGTGGAGACGCGGCTCGCGGCGACCTACGGCACCAGCCAGGCACCCGTACGCGAGGCGCTACGCGAGCTGGAGGCCATGCGCCTGGTGGAGACCCAGCCGCGCCGCGGCACGTTCGTGCGGCCGTTCGTCCAGGAGACCCTGCGCGAGAGCTACGTCGTACGGGCGGCGCTGGAGGAGACCGCCACCCGGCTCGCCCTGCTGGCCGGGACCGTACCGGTGGAGGCCATGCGGGCGGACGTGGCGGCGATGCGGGCCGCCGCAGAAAGCGGCGACGGAGAGGCGTCGGCGCGCGCCAGCGTGTCCTTCCATCGGCGCATCGTCGAGGCCGCGCACAACGAGCTGCTCAAGCTCACCTGGGAGAGCCTGCAGATCGAGGCGCGGACGGCGGTCACGATGGTCGCCACCGAGGTCGACCTGCACGACGTCGTCCAGGACCACGCCGAACTGCTGGCGGCGATCGAGGACGGCGACCTGGAGGTCGCGTGCCGGCATGCCCGCGACCACCAATGGCACTACGCCGACCTCCCGCACGACGCCCACGGCCGCACCCGCGACTCCGCCGCGGGCTGACCGCGAGCCCGCGACACTTCGTCGGCCGCCGGCCGTGGGCTGATTCCGTCCGGTGGTCGCCCCGCGCGCGGAGCGCCTAGCTGATCGGGACAGCGAGCCGGCGCCTGGTAGGCGGTGGGAGCTCCCTGCGCTCTCCGAGGAGGGTCATGAGCTGGTCCATGGCCACCTCGCCGAGCTTCTCGCCGTCCACGTCGATCGAGGGCACGTCGCCCAGGGCGAGGCTCTCGACGACCATCCGTTCCGAACTGACCACGACATCGCGGATGCCGCGGCTGAGCAGGGCGAACATGAGGCCGAGGCCGATCGAGGTCGCGTAGGGGACCACGGCTGTGGCGCGGGCGGCCACCACGGCGTCCGCCCGCTCCACGCCGGCGGCGAACGTCGAGGGGTAGGGGCCGAGCATGGTCAGCGTCGCGCCGCTCGACTCGGCCGCGGCGCGGATGGCCGCCTGGCGCTGGCGGTCCTGCCAGGACCCCTCCGGGCCGCCGATGTAGACGATGCGCTCGTGGCCCTTCTCGACGAACCAGCCGACCAGCGCGCCGAAGGCGGTGGCCGTGTCGGCGACCGCCGAGGTCATGCCCTCGATCTCGCGGTCGATGAGCACGGTGGGCTTGAACGACGCGGCCGAGCGGACGATCTCGTCCGAGCCTCGGGGCGCGGCCAGCAGGAAGCCGTCGACCTGGTGCGCGAGTTGCTCGACCGCGGCCAGTTGGGCCGCGTGCTCCAGAGAGTGCACCGCGATGGTCAGCTGCATGCCCGAGTCGGCCGCGCGCGCCTGGGCACCGCCGATGATCGGGGTGAAGAAGGTGTTGTCGAGCGTGGGCACCACGACAGCGACCACTCCGGTCCGCCCGCCGGCCAGCTGGGTGGCCGCCCGGTTGGGGACGAATCCGAGCCGCTCAGCGGCTGCGCGGACGCGGGCCACCGTTTCCGGCGCGGCCAGGTCGGGCCGGCCCAGGGCGCGGGAGGCCGTCGCCTTGGAAACCCCGGCCAGCGCGGCGACGTCCGCGAGTGTCGGCACCGATCCTCCTTCAGTCGTTACACGGAATTCACACGGGCGTTTGTGCGCCAGGCCGCTCATAATCTATGGTCAGGCTCTCGGAACCGGTTCCACAACCGGTTCCAGCCAAGCGTACGCCACTGAGAAAGGACGCCGACATCTCCCGCAAATCGGCCCTTCTGCTGGTGCCTGGTCTCGTCCTTCTCCTGGCAGGTTTCCTCATCCCCTCCGCCGCGATGCTCTTCGCGCCGCCGGACGTGCCGACCACCGAGATCTTCGCGCGCCTGGGCGAGATGCTCAAGGATCCCTATGACCTGGAGGTGATCGGGCGCACGGTCGGGCTGGCCCTGGCTGTCACGATCATCTGCGTCGTCCTCGGTTTTCCCATCGCCTACTGGCTGGCCCGCTCGCCGTCGCGCTGGAGCGGGGTCTTCCTGGCGGTGGCGATCTTCCCCTTGATGCTGAGCAACGTGGTGCGGACGTTCGGCTGGCTGGTGATCCTCGGCTCCAAGGGGGCGCTCGGCCAGCTGCTCGTCCAGCTCGGCATCGTCGACGTGGCGCCGCAGTTGCTCTACACCAAGCTCGCGATCGTCCTCGGCCTCACCCAGTTGTTCCTGCCGCTGGCGATCATCTCCTGCTACTCGGCCGTCGCCCAGGTCGATCCCGGCCTGGACGACGCCTCGCGCGGGCTCGGCGCGAGCAGGATCCGCACGATGTGGAACGTCGTCATCCCCCTGACCATGCCGGGCATCGTGGTGGCCGCCACCCTGGTCTTCGCGGGGTCCGTCACCGCCTACACCACGCCCTACCTGCTCGGCGGATCCAGCCAGCGGATGCTGTCCACGCAGCTCTTCAATTACGCGAGCACCACGCTCGACTGGGCCTCCGCCTCGGCGACGGCGCTCATCATGACGGTCCTGGTCTTCCTGATCTCCGGGCTGTCCTCGCTGATCGGGCGGAAGGGGGCCACCTCATGAAGCGGCCCATCACAGCGGCGCTCGCGGTCATCGGCTACGTCATCATGATCGTGCCGATCATCTTCGTGGTCGCCACCGCCTTCACGGCGGGAAACGTCCTGAGGTTTCCGCCCGACGGGATCTCGCTGCGCTGGTTCGACGAGGCGCTCGGCTACGAGCCGTTCGTCGAGGCCACGATCTCCAGCCTGGAGCTCGCCGTGCTCGCCACCGCGCTCGCGCTGCTGATCGGCGTGCCTGTCACGCTCGCCATCCACCGTGGCAAGCTCCCCGGCAAGGGCCTGGTGGAGGGGCTGTTCCTGTCACCGCTCATCGTCCCTGAGCTGGTCGTCGGCCTCGCGCTGTTCCAGCAGCTGATGATCGGCATGGACCTCGACAACTTCAGCACCCTGCTGGTCGGGCACACGGCGCTGATGCTGCCTTACGCGGTACGCGTGACCGGCGCCTCGCTGGCGCTGGCCGATCCCGCGCTGGAGGAGGCCGCCCGGGGTCTCGGCGCCTCGCCGGTGCGCGCGTTCTTCAACGTGACGTTGCCCGTCCTGCGTCCGGGGATCTTCTCCGCCGCGTTGCTCAGCGTGGTCACGTCCTTCAACAACGTGCCGCTGTCGCTCCTGCTGCAGGGGCGCGACTTCCGGACGCTGCCGGTGACGATGCTCGACTACGTGCAGCAGTCCTATGACCCGATGGTCGCCGCCGCTTCCACCCTCATCCTGGCCGCCACCGTGGTCATCGCGGTGGTCGCCGAGCGCACGGTCGGATTCGCCAAGATCTTCGGAGGGATCAACCAATGACCGCCGCCGCCGAGTTGATCGGAGTCACCCAGAGGTTCGGCGCCTTCACCGCCGTCGACGAGATCGACCTCGCCGTGCCGTCGGGGAAACTGACGACGCTGCTGGGCCCGAGCGGCTGCGGCAAGACCACCACGCTCAGGATGATCGCCGGCTATTCGGCACCGACGTCGGGGACGATCCGCATCGACGGCGTCGACAGTACGCGCACGCCCCCGGAGAAGCGGAATCTGGGGATGGTCTTCCAGTCGTACGCGCTGTTCCCCCACATGACCGTGGCGGACAACGTCGGTTACGGGCTCAAGCTGCGCAAGGTGCCGGCTGCGGAACGGCGGTCAAGAGTCATGGAGACGCTCGAGCTCGTCGGGCTCGCGCACCTGGCCGACCGCAAGCCGAAAAAGCTCTCCGGCGGGCAGCAGCAGCGGGTGGCACTGGCCAGGGCGATCGCGATCAGACCCAAGCTCCTGCTGCTCGACGAGCCGCTGTCCAACCTCGACGCCCGCCTGCGCATCCAGATGCGGGCCGAGATCAGGCGCATCCAGGCCGAGACCAAGCTGACCGTCATCCTCGTCACCCATGACCAGGACGAGGCCCTGGAGATGTCCGACGAGATGGTCATCATGAACGAGGGCAGGATCGTGCAGCAGGGCTCTCCTCAGCAGGTCTTCCCTCGCCCGGCTGACCGCTTCGTCGCCGAGTTCCTCGGCTACGAGAACTTCCTCACCGCGGCCGACGGCACCCCGCTGACCATCCGGCCCGAGCATCTGCGCATCGCCGACAAAGGTCACGGCCTTGACGCGACGGTGGTCGACGTGGCCTTTCGCGGCGTCGACCTGCTGGTCTCGCTCGACGTGGTGGACCCGTCCGGCGCGACCGTCAGGCTGCTGGCCGACGTACGCGGCGACGCCACGCCGGCACCCGGATCGAGCGTCACGGTGATCGCGCCGGACGACCATCTGGTCTCTCTCCCCCGCTGAAAGAAGGAACCCCATGCCCACGCGCCGTGCCGTACTGGCCGCTGCTCTGACCGTTCTCGCCGCAGCCGGATGTTCCGGCACGGGCTCCGGTGAGAACCAGGCCGATCAGCAGACCATCGTCGTCAGCACTTTTCCCTTCGGGGTGAAGGAGTTCGAGCAGGCGGTCGTCACTCCGTTCACCGAGAAGACGGGGATCAAGGTCGAGCTGGACACCGGGTCCAACGCCGACCGGCTGTCGAAGCTGAAGCTCGCCAAGGGTGAGCCGGAGGCGGACGTGGTGCTGATCTCCGACTACTTCGCCGCGCTCGGTCAGAAGGACGGCCTCTTCCAGAAGGTCGACGTGCCCAACATGAAGGAGCTCGCGCCGTTCGCGACCGAGGGCGCCTACGACGGGCCGGCCTACACGCACCAGCTGAACGGGATCATCTACAACACCACCAAGCTCAGCCAGGAGCAGGCCGCCGACTGGGGGCTGTTCGCCGACGCGGCGAACAAGGGAAAGGTCGCGCTGCCCGATATTTCGGTGACCGCCGGACAACTCATGATCTCCGGGGTGGGTGAGACGTACGGCAAGGGCCCCTACGACATCGACACCTCGCTGACGACCCTGGCCGGCTGGGCGCCGAACGTCCTGCAGTTCTACACCTCCACGACCGAGGTCACGAACCTGCTGGCCCAGGGCGAGATCGTCGCCGCCGACGCGCTGAGCGGCTTCGCCACCAAGCTCGTCACCTCGGGCGAGCCGATCGCCTGGACGGCTCCCGCCAAGGGCCGCTACATGGCCACCAACCGGGCGATGATCCCCAAGGGCGCGCGCAACCAGCAGGGAGCGGCGACGTTCATCGACTACATGCTGTCGGCCGAGGCGCAGAGCGCCACGGCGAAGGTCGTCGGTGACCTTCCCACGAACCCGAAGGCCGAGATCCCGGCCGACATCGCCGAGGTGACGGGCGAGGCGGCGAAGGACCCCGTGGCCGCCGGGTTCAAGACCCTCGACCCCGCCCAGCTCGTCGACACCCGCACCACCTGGGTCGAACGCTTCACCCGCGAGGTGGCCGGCAAGTGAACCTCGCCCTGATGCCCAAGGTCGATCTGCACTGCCATCTCATCGGCACCGTGCGCGCCTCGACCTTCGCCGAGCTGGCCAGGCGTGAGGGGCTCGACCTGCCCGACACGCCCGAGCGAATCTACGCGGACGTGAACTCGCTTCCGCCGGACCCGGCGCTCTACCTGAACACCCGGATCCCGGTTCCCCAGGGCAGGAGCGCGGACGAGCCCGAGGTCTCCTACTCGCTGTTCCAGGTGTCCTCGTGGGTTCTCCAGGTCCTGCGCGACGCTGACGATCTCACCAGGATCACCTATGAGGCGTTCGAGGCCGCCCACCGGACCAGCGCGACCAGGCATCTCGAGCTCTCCTTCGACGCGCTGACCGAACATCAGGAGAAGCTCGGCTACGCCACGGTGATCGAGGCGTACGCCGAGGGCATCAGGATGGCCGAACGCGACTTCGGCATGTCGGGCAGGCTCATCGCGGCCGTCGACCGGAGCAAGTCGGGCGAGGAGGCGCTCTCCTGGATCCGTACGGTGGTGGACAACCCGCACGACTACGTGGCCGGGATCGGGCTGGACAACCTGGAGACCGCCGGCCCGCCCGAGCGGTTCGAGGCCGCCTTCCGGCTGGCTGGTGAGGCCGGGCTCCGCCGTACCGCTCACTCCTCCGAGCACGCGCCTGTCGCCGCCAACACTCTCACGTGCCTCGACGTGCTCGGGTGCGACCGGATCGACCACGGCTACTTCGTCCTCGAGGACGACGAGGTCGTCGCCAGGGTCAGGGATGAGCAGATCCCGTTCACCGTCATCTCGACCACCTCGCGGCGCTCGTGGCGGCCGTGGCGGCGGGCGTCGATCGCGGCGATGCTCGACGCCGGGCTCAACGTCATTCCCGCTTCCGACGACCCTGGGATGTTCCCGACGTCGTTGGCGAACGAGTATCGGATCCTCTCCGACGAGCTCGACGTGCCGGATGAGCGGCTGCGTGCGATGGCGCTGGCCGGGGTGGAGGCGTGCTGGCTGCCGGAGCCCGAGAAGGACGCCCTGCGCAAGCGCTTCGAGAGAGAGCTCGCGAGCTTGGGGTGAACGGGATACTGCGTTCGGCCGGCGATCACGAGGCGGTTCGCCCCCACGGACACCATTGACTGAACGCCGAGCGATCGGCCGGCCCCATGCGGGTTCATCGTCGCTTGCGCTGCCAGATCAGTATGGCGAGTTCGATGACGGCAACTACGCCCAGCACTGTGGTGCTGATCGACGCGGACTTGGCCTGTCCGGTCGGCCTGACGACAGGACGGGGGGCGACGGCTTCTGCTTTTCTCAGCTCTTCGTCAAACATGCGAACGAACTTTCGCTGACGTCGAGTCGCAGTGTCTCGGTGGCCGATTCCAATCTTCCGCCAGTATTCTCTTCCTGCTTCGCCTCGGAAGAGCCCACGGGCAACTCGTCTCACGTCGACTTCGTTAAGCTGCCGAAGGTCGTACATCGTCCCCCAGTGAGATATCCACTGGTTGGTAAGGAACCTCAGTTGCACGTCGAAATCATCATCAGGCCCTCGCCACAGCCCTCCCGACGCTTGTGTGAAAGGTGGATTCTCGATAGAGAGACGAGCGATTTCGAAGTGCCGGGTTCGTAGGGCCTGAAGGCCCGCGATACGAGTGGCTCTCGCTTGCATGGCGACGGAGACGACGACTCCGGCGAGGGCTGCTGCGCTGATCAGAGCAGCGACCGGCCCGTAAGCCTGTCCAACCTCGCTTAACAGCGTCCACCGCTGGGCAGGAGCGAGTTCGGCAACGCTGCTCAAGGCGATCGGAGACAGAAGGAGGGCGCTCCCGGCAGCAACAGCGAAGACCATGACAAACGCTGAGACAGCTGCTCGTGATACCCATTTCGGCATGTCACGCTCCTCTTGAATGTTGAGATGACGGTATTGACGCCGCCTTACTGCCAACAGGCCATGACTTGGCGCACAGAACGAACCCTTCGAGGGTCTCCTTCGCATGTCAGCAGCTGGCAAGCATCTCCGTGAGAGCATCCTTCTCAGCCTGCAGGGCGGCCAGGCTCGGAACAAGCCTGGAAGCCGCATCGCGCCCGGATCGGGTCAATGGTCGTCCGGTCCCTCCCTGCACAACTCCCGCACTCGGTTCTGCCCCCTGGCGGCCTGTCCTCTGCCGTTGCCACTTGCGCGTCCAGCGCTACCTGCACTGGCCGGGCAACGCGCGAATCCGCGCGGTAGCGATGTTCGGCGGGCAGAGCACGCGCCTCGCCCCGGACGTCGTCGTGCACCTGGGCGCCATGAGCGAGATGCTCACCGTAGGCACGGTGGTCGCGGCGCTGTACTTCGTCATCTCGATCCTGGCCAACCGCAACCTCACCAGCAGTGACCGGCCAGCTCGTCGCCACTCCGCGACCTCGGGTTCCTGGCGGACCTGAGCGGCGGCGATGTCGGTCACCGGCGTGACCTCCCGGAAGTGGGACTGCAGCGAGAGCTTCGGCAGCTGCTGGCCGCGTGATGACGTGGTGGTCGAGGCGACCACCGAGGACGAGGCCATCGCGGTGATGGACGCGGCCCTACGGGCCTTCGCCGCCTCGCCCGACATCGAGGACGGTCGGTCGACCCCGCAGGAGTACGCGACCCAGGACGAGCCGATCATCATCGGGGCGAACGACCCGGGATCAACGGCGTGCCGAATGTCGGCGAGGTGCGCGGCCACTACGGCATCACGCCCGGCTGACACCGCCAGTACCTGCGGCCGGGAGGCCCCGGTCGCCTCGGCGGGGAAGCAGTGAGCTGGTCGGCCGGTCGAGGACGCGGGGCCGCTACGGCAACGGGAGCCGTCAGTCCCGCGCCGAGGCCCACATGCGGCGACCGTCCGGGGGACAGTGGCCGGGGACCACGCTGGCGCTCACCTGGAGGGCGCGACCGTTCCCTGTTTCCGTCAGTCGAAGCATTTGTGGGTAGTAGTACGCATTCGCCCCCAGTGCGCCTTTCTACACAGAAAGGGACATTTCGCCCATCTAGGTTGAAAGTGCGCCAAGGACATGGCGCACACACCACAGGGGGAAATGACATGCACAAGATCATGCGAGGGCTCGCCACCGCAGCCGCCACCATCGCCGTCGCGGGCGGCATCCTCGCCGCCACCGGAGGCGCCGCATCGGCCGCCACCACGACCACCACCGTGGCGGCCGCCACGACCGCCACCGTCACCGTCGCCCAGTACGGCGAGCGCTTCCGCTTCGACGGACACCGCTACTACCGCTGGGACGGCAGCCGTTGGAGGATCGTCTCCTTCGACTACGCCCGCCGCCACGGCTTCGACCACAACCGCCACGACCACGACCACCACTACGACCGGCGCGACCACAACCGCCACGACCGCGACCGCCGCGACCACAACGACCGCGACCGCCACTACGACCGTGACGACCACCGCGACCGGCACTAGACCACCCGTCGCCGACGCGGCATGAGCAGAGAACACGGCGACCGGCCCGGCGATCACCACATCGCCGGGCCGGTCCGCTTTTCGCCACCGGAGACCACCGGCGGGAACCTCGATGACGGCCTGCGTGACACCCGGGACCCGGCCACCGACACGCCGGCCGTGGCCTGCGCCGCCCCGACCGGAGCAGATCGTCACCTCTGGTCTCAGGAACGAGCCACCTTTCCAGCAGGACGGCCTCTACCGGAAAGCTCGCCGGAGCGTATGGGCAATCCGCCGAGCAGGCACCACGATGGGCGGAGAACTCGAGGAAGGACGCCTCCATGTCCGTGCTGTCCACCAGACTTACGGCGAGGTACGCCACCCCGTACCCGTTCGCCTGCGCTGGAATGGCCTTCGTGGGTGAGACGCCCGATCTGCCCACGGCGGTCACCAAGGCGGGCGGCATCGGCGCGATCGGAGCCGCGCTCATGCCCCCCGACCAGCTCCGGGAACTCATCCGCGAGGTCAGGAACCGGACGGGAGGGGCGCCGTTCAACGTCAACCTCATCACCTTCTTCGGCACCGCCGAGCAGATCGCGGTGTGCGCGGAGGAGCGCGTGCCGATCGTCTCGTTCCACTGGGGTCATCCGCCCGCGGACTGGTTGAAGCCGCTGCACGAGGCCGGGGTGTCGGTGTGGGAGCAGATCGGCTCCGCCGACGCCGCCCGGCTGGCCGTGGACGACGGGGCCGAGGCCGTCATCGCCCAGGGCTGGGAGGCCGGCGGGCACAACTACGGCGGCCTGCCGACCATGGTCAACGTGCCCGCCATCGTGGACGCCGTGGGCGAGCGCGCGATGGTCCTGGCCGCGGGCGGGATCACGGACGGGCGGCAGGTCGCCGCCGCCCTGTGCCTGGGGGCGGACGGGGTGTGGGTCGGGACCCGGATGGTCGCCTCTCGTGAGGCCCGCGTGCATCCCGAGCACCACCGGCGGCTGCTCGCCGCCACGGGCGACAGCTCGGTGCTCACGTCGATCTTCGGGCCGGAGTTCCCACAGTTCAACCCGATGCGCCTCCAGCGCAACCGCGTGGTGTCCGAGTGGGACGACCGGCCGGCGGAGATCCCGGCAGATCTCGATTCCCTGGAACGGGTCGGCAGTACGGTCGTGCAGGGCGAGGAGACGGCGATGCGCAAGTTCGGCCTGCTGCTGCCGGTTCCGGAGACGGAGGCCGACTGGGAGGAGATGCCCTGGCTGATGGGACAGGGCGTCGGCCTGGTCCACGAGATCAAGCCCGCCGCGGAGATCGTCAGAGACATGATGGAGCAGGCCGAACGGGTGCTGACCGGCTTCCGAGCCTGACGAGGGCCGCGGAGGCCCGCGGAGGGCCGACCGCTCGGAACCCGATCCGAAGGTGGGGCGGAGCCCGGCCGCGGAGCCGTGGAGATCAGCCGGTCGCGGACGGCGGGGCCGTCATCGCGTCGTGGCCGAGCGGCTTTTCCGCCCTCAACGAGGCAGGCCCGCGACGGATGCCGCGGGCCTGTCTGGGTGGGCGAGTGATGTCACGCGCGGGTGGGCGAGGTGATGGTCATCTTCTGCCGCGTACGACCTGGATGGTCTTCGACGTCGTGATCGGCGCGAGCGAGCTGTCGTCGGTGTAGGGGCGCATCGACTCGTTCGTCACCGTCACGGTCACCGTGCCGCGGTTCAGGGCGGTGAGCGTACGGGTCTGCGGGTCGAGGATGGCGACCTTGCCCTTGCGGCGGGCCGACTCGACGGCGTCCTTCCCGCTGCCGATCGCCAGGTTGGACGAGCCGCTCCAGTCGACCGACATCGGGTACCGCAGCGGCACCACGCGCGTGCCCGCCGAGACGCCCTCCGGCTGGACGATGCTGCCCGAGAGCTGCGCCGTCTCGTTCACCTCCAGCGAGTCCGGGGTGTCGAGGGTGACGGACTGCGCGAAGGCGCGCACCTCGGCCTCGAGCCACTGCTCGTCCGCGTCCTGCCGCGGGTCGACGGACCAGTCGACCCAACCGGTGAAACCGCCCCGGTCCGGGGTGCCGTACGGGTCCTTGCCCGACGAGGGCAGCACCATGTACGGGACGCCTTCGACGCGGTGGACGTGGGCGATCTGGGCGTGCGATCCGAACATCGCGGCGCCCTTGCCCGTGGAGTCACGGAAGTCCGTGAGCATGTTCTCGATGAGCGCGACCTCGTCGCGGTCGCCGAGCTGGCTGGACTTCGCCTCGGCGGGGTCGTCCACCGGGTGGTGGGCGAACACCAGGACGTTGTGCACCGACCGGTCCTTCTCGGCGTCGGCGAGCGCCTCCTGCACCATCGGGAGCTGGTCCCACGCCGTCCCGCGCAGCGACCCGAGGGAGCTGGCGAGCAGGACGAACCGGGTGCCCTTGTGGTCGAACGTCCGGTACGGCCGGCCGAACTCGTTGACGAAGTTCGTCAGGTCGGACTGGGTGTTGTTGAGGCCGTAGGACTCGTGGTTGCCCGGCACGTAGTAGCAGGGGATCGAGCCGGCCTTCGGGTCCGGTGTGCTGTTCTCCGGCGGCTCCTGGCCGACCGGGACGAGGTCGCACCCCGCGTCGGTGAGCACCTGGCGGGCGAGCGCGAGGTCCTGCGGCAGGCCACGGTCGGTGACGTCGCCGTTGAGGACGATCAGGTCCGGCCTCGTCTGGCGGATCCGCTTGATGGCGGCCGTCGCGACCTGGGCCAGCGCCGGGTTGTCGGCGGTGAACTGCACGTCCGACAGCGTGGCGAACTGCCACGTGTCGTGGCCCTCGATCAGTGAGCCGTCGCCGGAGATCAGCGGGTCGGGCCGCAGGTCGGGCTGGGCGGGCAGCTCGATCGACGTCGGGATGTCGGCCTCGATGCGGTCCAGGACGAACGTGCCCGCCTTCTGCTGGGCGACGCTCGTGTTGATGCCCTGGAAGCCCGAGATCGAGATCGGGAACGCCGCGTTCGCCGGCAGCGTGAACGTCGCGTCCTGGTAGTCGTCGCTCGCGGTCAGGGCGGTGCCGTAGACGCCGCCGCCCTTGCCGTTCGCGTCGTTGTAGGCCAGGTAGGTCAGGCCGTTCGGCACGCTGATGCTCGACTTGATCCGCACCCGCACGCGCAGCGGCTGGCCGGGCACCGGGATCCGCAGCGCCGCCGACGCGGCCGTGACGCCCACGTTGCGCATCGCGTTGAAGTCGATCCGCAGGCCGTCGGGGTCCACCGAGAACGTCGTGGCCGCGGTGCTGTTGTTGCGCCAGCGGGCGAGCACGTCGTCGCCGAAGTCGTAGACCGTCGTGGTCTGGACGCCGACCGTGATCGGGAGCTGGACCGACGTGCCGCCGACCGAGACCGTGAGGATCGTGCCCCCGGCGGTGAGCGGGGTGATCTTCAGCTTGCCGTCCGCGGGCTGGATGTCGACGACGCCGTGGTCATAGTCGAGCGCGAGGTCTTGCGGGTCGATCGGGGCCGTGTAGCCCTGGTCGTCGCGGCCGGTCACGGAGACGGTGACCGCGTGCTCCGGCGTCGCGTCGGGGATCGACAGGCGCTGGGACGACAGCTCGACGCTGTTGACCGGGCCGAGGACGGTGACCTCCTGGCGCGCCTTCTCGTGGCCCACCTGCGCGTCGACCCTGATCCGGCCGTGCGCCTTGGCCGAGGCCGCGAGCGTGCCGCCCTTGACGGAGGCTCCGTGGGCGGACCACCGTACGGACTTCGGGTCGACCTCCACCGGCGTCTCGTGGTCGTCGACGCCCTGCGCGACGAGCGCGCGGTGCAGCCCTGGGAAGACCTTCACGCCGCCGTCGGCCGACGCCGCACCCGGCGCGGGCTTGACGAGGAGCCGGTGCAGCCTGCCGTCGCCCTTCGCGACGAACACTCCCACGCCGTTCGGGTCGTTGCGCTCCTGGCCGTCGGACGGGACGTTGCGGACGGTCGCGTCGTTCTCGCCGAGCGCGCGGGCGACCATGGTGGTCGAACCGCCGCCGTCGAGGTTGACCGCGGTCTCCACGCCCATCGCGACGAGGTCGCGCGCCTCCTTGTCGATGCCGACGCCGCCCTTGCCGGTGCCGCCCGGGCCGTCCCAGGTGGCGAGGACGAGCGTGCGACCGCCGTCCTTGAAGCCGAGCGCGGTGCGCGGGGCGATGGCCGGGTCGAGGCCGCCGACGACCTGGCCGCCGGAGACGATGGTGCCTCCGTGGCCGAGCGCGAACTTCATCGTCCTGGCGATGTCGTCGGCGAGCTCGTAGCTGAGCGTCACCGGGTCGCCGGGCTGCAGCGCGCGGATCGCGAGCGCCGCGGCGCCGCGGCCGACGAGCACGAGGCCGTCGTCCGGGATCGTTCCAGAGCCCGCGGGGCCGGTCGGCGTGACCGACACGACCGCGCCGTTCTGGACCAGGACTTCGGCGATCTGGTCGTTGCTCACACCGGCCAGGCCGCGGTTGCGGCTGTAGTCGCCCCACGCGGACGTGAACGCGATCAGGCCGTCCGCGGGGACCCCGCCGCCGTTCGCGGCGTTGATCGACAGGACGGTGTGGTCCGCGCCCGCGAAGTTCGCGGTCGCGTTGACCGTGAGGTCCACGAGCTGGGCGATGCCGTCGTTGCTGACGCCGACGTGCTGCCGGCCGCCGATGTCGGCGGTCTTGATCAGCTGCCCGTTCTGGACCTCGCCACCGAGCGCCGCGTTGGAGTTGCCGATGTCGAAGAACTCGCCGTTGACGCCCGCGACGGCGCCGGCCTTGTTGGCGGCCACGCTGAGCGGCCCGCCGAACGCGACCGGTCCGGCGGTCAGCAGGTCCGTGCCGACCGCGCCGTTGGACAGGTCCACTGTTAAGAACTGCGCGTCGTACCAGCCCTTCTGGTCGAGCGCCTTGATGTGCCGCAGGTCGATCCCAGGACCGATCTTCTCGGCCGTGTCGATCAACGGAATCCCGCCGGTGACCGGCGCGGGCTGACTGGTGTCCGCGTACGCGGCGGCGGGTGAGACCGCCAGCGTGGTCGCCGCGGCGAGCGCCACCATCAGTGGCTTCATATGCCGATGGTTCGAGACCATCATTTTCATGGGAACCTCTGGTCAAAAGAAGACGCGGAGGCGATGCCCCCGCCTACGCCCCGTTCGATCAAGGGCAGCACACGATTCAAGAGATCGTCCGCGAAGCGCTGATGACGCCACCGGGAGCACGTGATGAACCCTGGCGGAAGAGGCGTCGCCGGAGCCGGCCGCTCGCGGCCGGGCCGGAGGCGTCAGGTCCACCAGCCTGCGACGATCTCGACGTCTTCGCTTTCGAGGGCGTTGTGCCAAGCCGGGTCGCGTAGCAGGCGCGTCTCCCAGGTTCGTACGATGCCGTCCGGTCCTGTGACCGCGTCTTCGCGGGACGGGTGCAGGAACAGCTCGCTGGTGCCTTCGGGGAGAGAAGCGAGGCGGCGGAGGTAGTCGTCTCGGAGTTGCGCGTACCTGCGAGCTCCTGTGCCGTGCGGCGGTTGGTCGCGATGGTCCGCGGGATGGGGACGCCCAGGGCGTCGGCGAGGGCGACGGCGCGTTCGTGTGCTGCCGCGAGGGGCGGCGGGAGGGGCCCGCCGACGTACGGCACCGGGTCACGGGGCAGGCGGAAGGCGAGGTCGTGGCGGGCGCACCACTCGAGTGTCCCGGCGAGCCATGATCTGCCGTGCAGGCCGTAGAGGGTGCCGGCGTGGGAGTCGGCTGCCTCGGGGACGAGGCCGCGGTCGCGCATCCAGCGCAGCTGCGCGTCGGCCTCCTGCAGGACGTCGTGGAGCTCGCCGCGGGCTCCGAGAGTGAACGGATCGTCGGTGAGTGTGCCGTCCGGGTCGACGAGGCTCGTCGCGGCGTTGAGCGGGCGCCAGCGTGGGATTCCGCGTTCGCTGGTGAGTGTCACGTGCAGGCGTGGCACGACGCCGAGCTTCCCGACCTGGTTCGCGGCTTGCTCCGCGATCGGCGAGACGCAGATGAGCGTCGTCGCGGTGACGTGTCCCTCGGCGAGCAGGGCGGCGATGACCTCCGTCGTGCCGGGTTCGCGGCCCAGATCGTCGGCTGTGATCACGAGTCGGCGGGTCATCGGGGAGGCTCCACCGGCTCGGCCGCCGCGGGCGGCGGCTCGACCGCCTCGGGCGGGGTCTCGGACGGGACGGAGATGAGGCGCGCGGCGAGGGCGCCGATCGTCGTCAGGACGAACGGGTACACGCATAAGTACACGCGGAACGCGAGCCCGGGGTCGGTGCCGGGGTCGTCGCCCGAGTTGTAGCCGAAGAACACGCCCAGGGATGTGAGCGCGAGCCCGGTCACGATCCCGTTGAGCCGGCCGAAGAAGCCGAACGCGGACAGGAAGAGCCCCTCGCGGTGCTGCCCGTCGCGCGCCGCGTCGGCGTCCAGCACACGGGCGACGATGAGGTCGTTCGTCGCGAGCATTCCCGACCACCCGGCCCCGACGAGCACCCCCGCGGCGATCGCGGTGACGAGGTCGGTGGCGAAGAACAGGGCCGCGAAGCTGGCCGCGAGCACCGCGAAGGCGAGCCGCCAGGTCCACAGGGCGCCGCGGCGGGTGATGACGCGCGTCCACACCACCAGGCCGCCCGCCGAGACGAGGATGACGATGCCCTGCAGGTAGAGCGCGTTGACGACCGGGAGGCCGAGCGAGTAGCGCACGTACAGCTGGATGCCCGAGAGTACGAGCGCCATGGCCGTCCCGTAGCAGGCGCCGGTGAGCCCGACCCTCCAGAACATCGGGTTGCGCACGATCGACCACACGCTGGGCAGCAGCCGCGGCCGCTCGCGCGTGGAGTAGCGGGGGCTCTCGCGCGCGCCGAGCGCCATGAACACGATCACGACGAGGGCGACCGTGCCATAGATGATCGCTGTGATCTGGAAGCCCTGGGTGGACTCCTCGGTGCCGAACACCTCCGTCGTGAGCAACGGGGTGACCGCGAGCGAGATCACCAGCGCCACGAGCTGGAAGCCCTGGCGCAGACCGTTGGCGACGGCGCGGTCGCGCTCCAGCGGATACAGCTCGGGGAGGAGCGCGCCGTAGTTCGCGTTGAGCATCGAGTCGAAAGCCTCGCACAGGATCGCGAACACCGCGAACCACAGCAGGAGGCCGATGCCCTGCAGCGAGGCCGGCGCGGAGAAGAACGCGATCATGCAGGCCGCGAGCATCGGCGCGCCGGCGAGCAGCCATGGCCGGCGCCGGCCGAACCTGCTGCGGGTGCGGTCGGAGAGGTGCCCGAGCAGCGGATTGTCGACCGCGTCGATGATCGCGTAGACCACCATGACCGCGCCGTAGGCGCGAACGTCGAGCCCGAGGATGTCGACGTAGAACAGGATCATCGATCCTTTGATCATGTTGATCGGGAGGGAAGTGCCGAACATCCCGATGGCGTAGCGCCACGCGGGAGTCCGTCCCGAGGCGGAGGGCGGAGCGGGCAGGGACACGCGACCACTTCCTAGGTGATGCCGAAGCTGTGCTCTGCGTCACCTTCGCACCCGAAGGTCAACACCGGGTGAAGGCGGGGCGCCGGTCCAGGTGCCTGAAAAGTTATAGGGCGGAGTGCTTCCGGCTCACCTGTGGGAAGCTTGGGGCCACGTAGTCGTATGGCCCGGCCCAGGCGTCGTCCGGGGGTCGAGGGAGGAGCGACGCGTGGCTCATCCGACGGTTCCGTGGAATCCCGAGCTGTCCGGGATCGACCCTGATCGTATGGACACGTTCGTCGCCGCCATGGACAGAGCCTGCGTGGACGTCGCCGAGCAGACCCAGGCGATAAGGGCAGAGCTGACGCGCGTGGGGATGGGCACGCTGACGTTGACCCCCTTCGTGGAGATCGAACGCTGGGTCCGCGGGCAGGTGCCGGCGCTACGGGCCCGCAACGCCGTCATCCGCAGGCGCCTGCCCGGCTGGACGCCGGGCGTCGTGACCTACGACGAGGCCACGATGCCGACGCCGGAGCAGTCCCGTCGCGAAGGCGCGGCCATGGGGGCGCTCTATCGGCAGTACGTCCAGGACGCCGAGCGTGGCATGAGCAGCCCGTGGCCGAACGACGCCGCCGAGCGCTTCCAGAAGCTGATCGAACGCGTGCTGACGCGCAAGGACGATCCCGACTTCGCCGCGGCCTTCTTCGGCGAGCTCGGGACGGCCGGGACCGTGGCCCTGCCCAAGGACATCCTCGACCTGTTCGGGCCGGCCGCTACAGGCGTCCCCGTCGGGCCCGCGGAGAAGAAGGTCCTTGGCGACTTCAGCCGCATGTTCGCGGCCGCCGGCGCCGCCGTTCCTCCCGATCCCCGCTTCCCCAAGGTGATGAGCGACATCGAGCGGGGCGGGGAAGGGATCGACGCGGAGTCGCTGTCCTGGCTCGTCAGCGAAGGCGCCTTCGCCACGCAGTGGCTCACCACCGTGGCCCGCCGCCACCTGCGGCCCGCTCCCACGGGCCGGGTGGACGTCGCCGGGCGATTCCTCAGCGCCCTGTCCCGCAACCCCACGGCGGCACGGGCCACGGTGACGGATCTCGCGGGGCTGAGCACGCACGTGTCGCGCGACCCCGCCGCGAGCGACGCGTTCGGCCGCGTGCTGGCGGCGGCGTCCGGGGTGTACGACGAGAAGGACGGCGCGCACAGCGCGAAGGCCGCCGCATTCGCGTTCCAGGTGATCACACAGGGGCCTGGCCTGCTGAAGAACGACGAGATGCGCAAGTATTTCGCCGAGATCGCGGGTGCGTACGCCACGGAATTCGCCGCGACCCCGTCTCCGTTGGACTCCGACTCGCAACTGCCGAGCCGGTTCGGCGGCTTCGATGACAATCTCGTCGGAACGAACCCGATGTTCCGTCTGTCGCTGGCGGACAGCTATCGGTTCATGAAGACGTTCGCGGACAACGATGCCCACATGGAGCCGTTCGACAAGGGCATGGCGGCGCTCACTCAGCGACTCTTCGAGGCGGGCGTGCGGACGGACCGTCACCTGCTGGCCTTCCCTCCCGCTGATCGGCGGCAGCAGGAGACGGCGGTCGAGCAGGTCTTCACCCGGCTGGGCGCGGTCGCGGGCACGCAGTTCTCCGCGTTGAAGGCCGTCCGCGGCACCGCTGACCTCAGGGACAAGGAGGACGCCGAACGCTTCGGACAGGTGCTGGACAAAGGGATGGACGCCGGAATGCTGTTCCTCCCCACCGCGGGAGGAACACCCGCGGCGGCGGCCTGGATGTTCCTGAGCTGGGGGCTCAAGGACGGCCTCGGCGCGGCGATGGAGCCGGACCTCCGGCTGCCGGACGTCAAGAAGAAGGAACTGGCGCACACACGCGCGGTCCTGTATGAACTCGCCACCGGGCTCGTCGCACAGGGCTACACCTCGAAGGATCCTCCGGTCGGGTTCAAACCTCCGACCGACCCGCTCATCGTGGAGGAGCACGGGCGGCTGCGGCCCTACTCGGAGATCAGCGCGGACCCACGGGCGAACAAGGCCTTCCTGGACTGGTTGAAGGAGAACGGGAGTGTCGATGACGCGGCCGACCGCCGAATGCTGGGAAAGATGGCCGGCGCGGCGTCCAGGAAGTTCGCCGGAGAGCGGGCCAACGCGGAGAATCACCTGTCCACGATTGACCCCGAGCTGAAGAGGGTCCTCGACGGAGGAGGCTGAAGGATGATCGTGCCCGGGCTATTCGCGCGGGATGCAGTCCGTTTCACCCACCGCCACGGCCTCGTGCTGGCTGAGAGTCTCCATGGTGATGCTGGTGCGGGACGAAGCGAGCTTGAGCGTCGTCCTGGGCGAACCGAACTTGTAGGCCTCGTGCACCTTATAGCCCCAGGTCGTACCGAGCGTGCCCGCCATCTCGGCGAGAAGGTTGCTGTCGAGTCTGGAGAATGTGGATTTCACGGCGTAGGTGCGCTTGACCCCGTCCGTTCCGCAGGGCACGTCCTTGCCGCCGGGATCGGTGACCACGGTCTCGTCCGCGTCCACCGTCTCCATCAGCTCCGTGATGTGCCGCTCCAAGGTCTGACCGGCCTGTTCCACGGTCGGGCCGGGATCGGGACTCGAGCAGCCGGCCAGGGCAGTGAGGAGCGTCACGGCAGTCGCACAACGCCACACCGGTGCCATCGAGATCGTCTCCGTTTCGAACGTCGGCCCCGCCGCTCCCATACTCCATCACCTGGCCTTCGCCGTACCCGTAATGCCGAGATGGGTTGGCGACGATGACCGAGATGCCGGTGGACAATCCTCGTTACGAGGCCCTGCAGCAAGCGCTGGCCAACGTCGAGCGGCACGTCGCCCGGCTCCGGGCGGCGCTGGACGAGCCGTTCGACCTCTTCTCCGGCGACGCCGTGTGGATCGGGCCCGTCGCCAGGAAGTTCGGCGAGGATCTGGGGCATTACCGGCAGCGGCTCAAGCAGCAGGCCGAGACGGTGATGGCGGAGCTGGAGGCGGAGATCAGGCGGACGCCGCCGAAGGTCTCTCCGGCCGTCGCCCGGCAGGAGGCCGCCCGTCTGACCGGAGAACCTCGGACGTTCCCCACCTTCTAGCGAGTGACTCACGACCGGGCCGAGGCACGTCTACAGGTCCGCCGGGGAGGGCTGGCGATGAGGCTCAGCGTGGCGATCTCGCGTCTCCGCCGGCCGCAACACCGGGGTCGGCACGTCGGGCATGGTGCCTCTTGTCGGGGCCGGTGTCCATGGCCCCCGACCCGCTCCTGTGATCTGACCGGCCTCGGCGGCGCGCCGCTTGGGCTTGTACAGGAGATCCTCGTACACCTCCTGAGGAGTGTCGCCGCCTCCGAACGCGTCCGGGAAGGAGAGAGCGGCCCCGCGAACGGGTCTCAGGTGTGAACGCGGCGACCGGTGGTAGCCCCATCGTCGGGAACGACGACATGGGAGGAAGGCATGGCCGAGGAGCTCCTGACCGACGACGAGATCGACACCGCGCTGGCGGCACTCCAGGGCTGGCGCCGTGACGGCGACGCCTTGAGCAAGGATGTCCCGGTGACGCCGGACAGCCATGAGTGGCTGAGCGAGGCGGTGATGAACGAGGCCGACGTGCTCGACCATCATCCCGACATCGAGAGCACGGACAGCGGCATCCGGTTCCGGCTGTCCACGCACAGCGCGGGTGGGGTGACCGCGCGGGACGTCGAGCTGGCCGCCCGGATCGACCAGGTGTTGGAGGGCGGAGCACGGGACCGGGCCACGCCCTCGTGACCGACACCGGTCCACAAATGTCGAATCACGAGAAATGCGCAGCGAAGAACCGCATGCTGGACGGGTGCCCGCGATCACGCTGAAGTTGTCCGTACGCGACCTGACCCGTGACGACCTGGCGTTGTGCGGCTGGGCAGGTCCGCCCACGCACCTGACCCAGGTGGCGAGCGCGTTGGGTCGCCGCCGCACCGGCGGGGTCGACTACCTGGCCGTGTGCCCGCCGTCCGGCCATCCCGTCGCCCTCGGCGGGGTCGACTACGCGGTCGTGGCCGACGCGGGCACGCTGTGGCAGTTGACCGTGCACCCGGCGCTGCGGTCCTGCGGGATCGGCTCCCTGCTGATCCACGCCCTTGAGCGACGCATCCTCGCGCGGGGGTTGCGACGTGCCGAGCTGTCCGTGGAGGAGGACAACCCGCGGGCACGGAAGCTGTACGAACGGCTGGAGTACGTGCCCTGCGGCCAGCGGGTCGAGGCCTGGGACACCGAGGGGCCCGGCGGTTCGCCGGTCTGGTACGAGACGGTCTGCACCGTGATGCGCAAGGACCTGTAGGGGCCCTCAGAGGTCGAAGGCGGCGGCGAGGAGTTCGTGGGAGCGCCGGCGGGTGGCCGGGTCGGGCAGCATGTTCTGGATCATGATCTCGTCGGCGCCGCTCTCCGCGGCCATCTGCTCCAGGGTGGCGCGGACCTGGGCGGGGTCGCCGGCGACGAATCTCGGCCACCGGTCCCCGACGATGGCGGTCGGCTCGTCGCGTTCGGAGTCCGTCAACTCGCGGGCCGCCTCGTCGGCCGTCGGGACGAGCGTCTGGACGTCCCCCCGGTACAGGCGGGCGTAGTACGCCTTCGGCGAGCCGGCCAGGCGCGCGGCCTCGGCGGCGGTCTCACCGACCGTGACGTTGACGGCGAGGATCGCCCGCGGCTCGCTCAGGCCGAGCCCCTGCGTACGGAACTGCTTGCGGTAGTGGCGCAGGGCGGGCGCCGCACCCTGGGGGTTGATGAACCCGGCGAAGCAGTAGCCGATGCCGAGCCCGGCCGCGAGGTTGGAGCCGTTGGGGCTGGAGCCCAGCAGCCACGTCTGCGGGATCTCCGGCACCGAGGCCATCAGCTTCACCGTCGCGAACGGGTGGTCGCCGGGGAACGCGTCGTACAGCCAGGCCACGGTCTCGGCGACCTGCTGGGCGTGGTCGGCCTGGGCGGGGTGTTCGCGGTCGCGCTGCAGGGCGAGGTCGATGACGGGGCCGGCCGTGGCGCGTCCCATGCCGAGGTCGACGCGGCCCGGGAACATGGCTTCGAGCTGCTTGAACATCTCGGCGACCTTGAACGGGCTGTAGTGGTTCATCAGCACCGCGCCCGACCCCACCCGGATGCGCGAGGTCTGCGCGCCCACGGCGGCGATCAGCAGCTCGGGGTGGTGGGAGGCGCCCATGGCGTTCGCGTGGTGCTCGGCGAACCAGATCCGGTGGTATCCGAGGTGTTCGGCGTGCTGGGCGAACCGTACCGACTCGGCCAGCGCCTGCTTCTCGTCGCTCCCCGGCTTGACCGTGCCGAGATCCACCACGGACAACCTCATGCGATCACCTCTCCGACGCGCCGACGGCTCACACCGTACCGGTGCCCGCCGGCCGGGTGGCGCGGACGTAGTAGAGCAGCGGCAGCTCCCCTTCGGACTCCACGGTGAAGCCGGCGCCGGGGATCAGGGCGCTGATCAGGTCGCGGGGGTCGTGGCGCATGGCGGGGCCGGCGAGCGCGCCGACGACGCGCCGGGCCGCCCGGACGGTCGGCGGGCGGAACTCGGCGATCAGCAGCCGCCCGCCCGGCCGCAGCACGCGGAACATCTGCCGCAGCGCCTCCGGCCGGGCCTCGGCCGGCATGTGGTGGACCGCGAGACTGGAGATCACCAGGTCGAACGAGGCGTCGGGGAACGGCGGACTCTGGCCCTCGCCCTGCACGTAGGCGCAGTTGGCCGGGGCGCGGCGGGCGGCGTACTCGATCATGGCGGGGCTGGGGTCGAGGCCGGTGACGTGGCCGCGGGGGCCGACCACCGGGGACAGGATCCGGCTCAGGTAGCCGGTGCCGCAGCCGACGTCCAGCACCCGGTCGCCGGGCCGCGGGCGGGCCGCGGCGGCCAGGCGGGTGAAGACGGCGCGACGGCCGCCGAGGAACCCGATCGAGGCGGAGATCTCGTACGCGCGCGGCCGGTCGATGGTGCCGCCGGCGTCGGGGTGCTCGTCGTGGTGGTGCAGCAGCTTGCCGAGGCTCATGATGTCCTCCAGGACATTCTGTTCGTTATCGAATGATGCGTTCATGATGAGGGCGGGTCAACGAGCGGATCGGCCGTGCTGTGCGATACCGAACAGGGAGCGGGAAAGTGTCCGGAGACCGGCGGGTGCGGCGTACGCGGCGGCTGATCCAGGAGGCGCTGGTGGCGCTGATCCTGGAGAAGGGCTACGAGGCGGTGACCGTCACCGACGTCATCGAGCGCGCCGACGTGGGCCGCTCCACGTTCTACTCCCACTTCACCGACAAGCACGACGTGCTGCTCAGCAACCTGGACGACCACGACTTCCTGCGGCCCGCGCCGGACAGCGGGGGCGGGCTGTTCGCGTTCAGCCTGCCGATGTTCGAGCACGCGCGCGAGCGGGGGCGGCTCGTGCGGGCCCTGCTGGGGCGGCGCGGCGGCGGGCCGCTGCTCGCGCACGGGGAGCGGCTGCTGGCCGAGATCGTCAGGAGGGAGCTGCTCGCGGCGGGCGCGCGGCCGTCGGGCGGGCTCGACCTGCTGGTGGTGTGCGTGGTGGGCGCGTACATGGGGCTGTTGCGGGCGTGGGTGGACGGCGAGACCGCCGCCTCCCCCGCCGAGCTGGACGCCGCCTTCCGCACGGCCGTCGAACCCGGCGTATGGGCGCTCATCCATGGTGACGTAGCGTATCCACATGGACGTGATGAGTGACGCCGAATGGCGTGAGTTCGTGACGACGGGGACGCGCACCGGCAAGCTCGCGGTGACCCGGTCCGGGGGCCAGCCGCACGTCACGCCGGTCTGGTTCCTGCTCGACGAGGACGACGTGGTGTTCACCACCTCGGAGACCAGCCTCAAGGGCAAGGCCCTGCTCCGTGACCCGCGGACCGCGTTGTGCGTGGACGACCAGCAGCCGCCCTACTCGTACGTGCTCATCAGGGGCAACGCGACGCTCTCCCTCGACCTGGAGGAGCTGATGGTGTGGGCGACCGAGATCGGCAGGCGTTACATGGGCGACGAGCGCGCCGAGGAGTTCGGCGCGCGCAACGCCCGCCCCGGGGAGTGCCTGGTGCGGCTGCGCATCGAGGACGTGGTGGCCCACCGGGCCGTGGCCGGGTGAGACCGTCAGACGGGGACGACGGCGAGGGCCTCGATCTCGACGAGCAGGTCGTCGCGGACCAGGCGGGACACCTCGACCAGGGTGCTGGCGGGGGCGATGCCGGCGGGCAGCGTCTGGTCGCGGACCTCGCGGACGACGGCGACCTGGGAGGCGTCGCGCAGGTAGTAGCCGAGTTTGACCACGTGTTCCCAGCCGGCGCCCGCGGCTGACAGGGCGGCGTGCAGGTTGGCGAACACCTGCCGGGTCTGGGCCCGCAGGTCGCCGGCGCCGACCAGCTCGCCGGCGGCGTCGAGGGCGATCTGCCCGCTGACGACGACCAGGCGGCCGGGGACGTCGACGGAGATGACGTGGCTGTAGCCGGGGCCGGGCGCGAGGCCGGGCGGGGTGATCTGGCGCGGTGATCTGCGGGGGTCACTCATGATGATCCAGGCTAGCCCCGTCGCGCGTCGGCGCGGTCGGCGACCACCGCGACGGGGCAGGTGGCGCGCCGCAGCAGGGACGCCGCGCCGGTGCGGCCGACGACCATGAGGGTCGCGCCTTCGCGCGGGTCGGCCGTACGGACGGGCACGCCCTGGTGGCGGACGGCCGGGCCCGCGGCGGTGACCGGCAGCCGGCGAAGGGCGGCCTCGGCGAAGGCGAACTCCAGGACGGGCGCGTCGGGCTCGCTGTCTGCCACGACGATCGGCCGGGTGCTCCCGGCGGCGGGCAGCGGCCCGCGTACGACGATCACGGGGCACTCGGCGTGGACGGCGACGTGCCCGGCCACCGAGCCGACGACCGCGCCGGGCAGCGCGCCCAGGCCGCGGGAGCCGACGACGACGAGCGCGGCGTCGGCGGACAGCTCGACCAGGCGGTGGGCGGCGGAGCCCTCGTACAGGTCGGTGCCGACGGTGACGTCGAGGCTGGTGGAACGGGCGCAGTCGGCGCCGTGCCACAGGACGTGCTCGGCCGCCTTGCGCAGCTGGGCCCTGGCCTCCGGCTCGGCCGCGCCGTACGGCCACTGCCAGGCGTGCGCGACGACGAGGGGCAGTTTCCTGAGCTCGGCCTCGTCGAGCGCCCACTCCAGGGCCTGCACGGCGAAGTCGGAGCCGTCGTGGCCGAGCACGATGCGGGTCATCTGTGCGGGTCGTCCGCGCGGTTCGGGTCGTCGGGTCGCGCGGCGCTCACCACGGCGACCGCGCAGCGGGCCCGGCGCACGACGCTGTGGCTGACCGAGCCGAGCACCGCCGAGGCGAATCCGCCCCGGCCGCGCGAGCCCACCACCACGAGGTCGGCCGTCCTGGACGCCTCCACCAGGGCCGAGACCGCGCTTCCCGGCACGATCGTCTCCACCATCTCGACATGGGGGCTCTTCTCCCGCCAGAGCGCCAGGCGTCCGGCGAGCTCGTTCGTCTCGCCCATCGGCACGGGGCCGTAGCCGACGGGATGCGGAGCCAGAGCGGGGTATCGGCTGCCGTGCAGCACGCGGATCCGGGCCGCGCGGAACCTCGCCTGCTCCAGCGCGAACGCCATCGCGGCGTCGGCGTCCGGGGAGCCGTCGTAGCCGATCACGATCTCGCCGCGCTGCTCCATGGTGAACGTCCGGACGACGACCAGCGGGCTGGCGGTGTGGCCGGCGAGCTCGGCGGTGACCGAACCGATGGCGAACGTGGGCAGTCTGCCGTGCCCTTTGCCGCCCACCACCAGGGTGGCGGCGGTCTCGGCCTCGGTCTTGAGCCGCTGGACCACCGCGCCGGTGGCCAGGGCGGTGGAGACCTGCGCCGCGGGGGCGAACGCGCGCGCCTGCTCCGCCGACTCACCGAGCAGCAGCATGTGCCACTCGGCCATCGTCTCCCTGACGTTGGAAGCGGTGGGCTCGGTCTCGCGCCTCCAGGGCTCGCGCACGTGCACGATGCGCAGCGGCAGTCCGGTGCGTACGGCGTCGTCGGCGGCCCAGGCGAGCGCGGCCTTCGCCGCCTGTGAGCCGTCGACCCCCACGACGATTGCTTTGTCCATCATCGACCTTCCTCGCCCCGGATGACCTGCCCGTTCAGCCGGAGCCCGAACCTGTGACGATGCGCCCGCTCTCCGCCCGGGGGGGCGCGGAGCGGGCGCGTGGGTCACTTCAGGAACGGGTTGCGCCGCACGATCGCCAGCCTGCCCAGCCCGAGCGTGGCGCCCGCGTCGGCCAGGGCCAGGCCGACGATCACGACCGCGTGGACGAGGTGGTCGTCCATGAACGGGTTGCTGTCCAACGGCAGCTGAGCCGCCCACATCAACACCATCATCACCGGACCCGCCACAGCGGCGATCCGCAGGCCGACACCCAGCGTCAGCGCCAGACCGACCCCCAGCAGACCCACCATGAACAACCAGTCCACCCACACCTGACCGGCCAACGCCCCGAACAGCCCACCCAGCGCGTTCTCCTGCGCGCCCTTCAGAAAACCGGACGTCGGGCTGCCACCCGCGACCCAGGCCCGCTCGGCCGGAGTCGCGAACCCCCACCCGAACGTCTTGTCGAGGAACGCCCACAGGAAGACCCACCCGAGCGAGATCCTGGCGACCGCCCACACGCGATCGACCGGGCGGCGCAGGTGGGCGGGGGTGCCGGTCTGGATGACGGGCCTGGTCACGGTGGCGGCCATGACCGCCTCCTTTCGGTGCGTGATTCGCGGTCCTTGTCGCACTCCCAGCACACCGTCCCGGGCCTCGCCGGAGCAGTGCCGTACGGCCCCGGAACGCCGGGACCTTCGTCACCGCGCACGCTCTCGAAGGACTCTGTCTCCCGCCCGTGCCCATGGGTAGCTTCACCCTGATGACCAGGGAGGACACGCTCATGTCAGACACCGGCGACTTCGGACGACGCATCCGCCACCACCGCGACCGGCTCGGCCTCACCCGCGAGCAGGTGGCCGACCGCGCGGACATGTCGGCCGGCTACATCCAGTACCTGGAGGACCATCCGGCCGTTCCCGACTCCGGCACGGTGCGCCGGTTGGCCGCCGCGCTGGAGACCACCGGGCGCGACCTGCTGGGCAGTGGCCGTGACCGCCCGCCCGGGCCGGGACCGGCCATGGCGGACCCGGTCCTGGAGACCCTCGACGCCGAGGAATGCCTGCGGCTGATCGCTCCGGGCGGCGTCGGCAGGGTGGCGTTCAACGGCTCGCACGGGCCCACGGTGCTGCCGGTGAACTACCGGCTGCACGAGGGCGCGATCGTCTTCCGCACCGCGTACGGCGGGACGATCGACCAGGATCTGCGCACCGGGATGAAGGGCGTGGAGCTGCTGATCGGCTTCGAGGTGGACCGGCTGGACGAGGCCATGCGGCAGGGCTGGAGCGTTCTCGTCCAGGGGCCGGCGCAGCACGTGCCGCAGGAGGACGTCGAACGGCTCGCCGACGCGCACGTGAGCCCGTGGGCGGGCGGCGAACGCGCCCTGTACATCCGCATCGTCCCGCAGCGGATCACCGGCCGCCGCATCCACAGCGCTTGACGTCGCACTTCGCCCGTCCCGGCTGGACGGTCCGGCGACCGGAGGGTGACGTCAGGTCGCGACCGGCTCCGCGACGGGCGAGGAAGGCTCGGTGCGCGGGGCGGCGAGGTCGTGGGCCGAGCGGGCCAGCCAGATCATCACCAGGGCGCCGGCGGCCACGGAGGCGTCGGCGTACAGGTCACCCATCACCAGCCTGCCCACCGGTACGAGCACGAACGGCGCCACCAGGCCGGCGATGCCGTAGCGGACGGTGGCGGTGTGCCAGCGGTCGTCGCGCCGCTGCGCCCGCAGCACCAGCACCGTCCAGAGCAGGCCCGCCACGCCGCAGACCAGCGGCACCCAGTCGGGCAACCGTTGATCGAGGGCGACGAGCACGTCGGCGACGCCCAGGCCGCCGAACCCGAGGACGCCCAGGGCCAGCACGTGGTCGTGGTGCCCGAAGCGCCAGACGGGCTGGATCAGCAGCACGACCGCCCACATCGGCAGGGCGCTGAGCAGCGTCATCCACCAGGGCCAGACCGGCATCAGCGGGAAGAGCAGCATGGACGCCGCCGCGACGTACAGGGCGACGCGCAGGCGCCGCGTGTCGCGGTCCTGCTCCGGCGCCGGCCCCGCCAGCGGCCCGCGCAGGCTCTGCCACAACGCCCAGGCCCACGGCAGGCCGGCGGCGACCAGCCGCAGCACGTTCGGCCACGTCACGGGGGCGCTCTCGTCCGCCTCCGTGAACAGGGTCAGCCGCCACAGCGGGCCGAGGTCGCCGGCCATCACCGCGACCAGCGCGGCGACCGCCAGCGCGGCGAGGTAGAAACCCGTGACGACCAGGGCGAGGACACCCAGACGATGACGACGGAGCACGTGGCACTCCTGGGGGCGGAGGATCGGAAGTGCCTCACCCTAGCGCGAAGTCGATCAAGCACGAACCCGGCGCCGGGCGGCCATCAGCATGGAACGTTCCGCGGGGATGCGGCGGCCGGACACCTGCTCGGCGGCGACCACGATGAAGTGGTCGCGACTGCCCGGCGCCCAGGTCGTCAGCGGCAGGGCGGCCAGCCGGTCGATCTCCGCCGGATCGGTCACCTCGCACGCCTGCCCCACCGCCGTGACGGACCAGCCGGTACGCAGCTCGGTGTCGAACTCGTCGGCCTCGAACGCCACCACGGCGTGCCGGGTCGCGGCGGCCAGCTTCGACCCGGTCGCGGTGCGGATCACGATGGTCCGGCCGTCGAGGTGGAAGTTCACCGGCTGCACGGCGGGCAGGGCGCGATCGGTGAACACGATGCGCCCGATCGGCGCTGCGGCCAGCAGGGCGAAGCACTCTTCACGGGAGAGCACCTGGAGCCCGGACGAATCGAGCTTCATGGCTCTCAGCGTCCCCGGCCGGACACCCGGGGCGGCAGAGGCGAACGTCCCCTCTCCCCCGCCGTTCGTCCCGCAGCCTCGAACCGGCCCCACAGCACACCAATCATGCTCCGACGCTATCCACGCCGTGGCCGGGCCGGTAGGGACCAAAGTCCCGACCGGCCGGCCCTGATCCGGGGCGGCGGCCGGTGGTGTGCTGGAGCCGTGGAGGGGATGTCGTGAACACCGCAGAGGCCGTCCGCGCGGCGCCGGAGATCCTCGAGTGAGCGCAGTAGGGACTTTCGGCCCTGCCGCGTCCCGGGGCGCCGGGACATCCTGGGGTCATGTCCGATCTTCGTCCTTGGGACGCCGCGATGACCGGCACCGGCGGACCCTTCGCCGGCGGCCCGGACGTGCGCGTCGCGGCGCTCTCGACGGACGGCGCCCAGCCGTACCGTTTCCACCGGGTGGACGAGGCGACCCTGGAGCTGCACGCCGGCGCCGGCCCGCAGGGGCGCGGGCTCGGCATCAGCTGCGGGGCGGCGCTGTTCAACGTGCGGCTGGCGATCCGGATGACGGGGCGCGAGCCGCGGGTCGTGCCCTTCCCGGATCCCGCCGAACGACCCGGCCTGGTGGCCACCGTCGAGGCGACGCCCGGCCTGCCGCCGGGTCCGCAGGAGCGGCTGCTGCACCACATGATCCCGCCGCGTCGCCGGTTGCCCGTGCACGGGCCGCTGCCCGCGGACGTCCTGGCCGATCTGGTCGCCGCGGCCGACGAGGAGGGCGCCGCCTTCGTCCCGGTGACGGAACGGATGGCGTGCCGTGTGCCGGCGTTGGCGGTGCTCGACCTGCCTGCGGAGAACGACGGCGAGGGCTCGCACCTCGCCGCCCTGTTCACGCGAGGTGACGGCCCGCGGGACTGGCTGCTGGCCGGGCAGGCGCTGCAGCGGGTGCTGCTCACCGCCACCGCGCACGGTCTGGCCGCCGCGCCGTTCAGGTGCGCGGACCTGCGCCTCGGCCGGGAGGGGCCGTTCGGATACGTGCAGACGCTGCTCAGCCTCGGCGGCCCGTGAAACGCGGCGGGCCGCCACCGGTGCGGTGGCGGCCCCTGGGTCGTGCGCTGTCAGCGCTGCTCGGCGACCTGGAACTCCAGAACGTCGGTGAACGTGCGTCCGTACGAGTCGGTCGCGGTGACCACGGCGCGGTGCTCACCCGCGGCGAGGTCGGCGGGCAGCTCGTAGCGCCACAGGTGCATCGAGCGGTCGGCGACGCTGCCGCCGTTGACCAGCTGCTGCGCGGCGGCGTGCGGGTCGGACCACTCGGCGCCGATCAGCTGGTCCTCACCGCGCATCTCCTGGGTGCGGGTGGCCCGCTGCGCCCGGCCGCGGTCGAGCTTGACCGTGACCGTGGAGCCGGTCGAGCCCATCCAGAAGTTGGTGGTGAGCCACGTGCGGCCGGTCAGGTCCTCGCGGTCCAGCACCAGTTGGTCGCCCAGCTGCGGCTCCGGGCCCTCCTGGTCGTCGTTCCAGGCCTGCCGCGCGGCGTACCACTCGCGGTACGTCGGGCTGTTGAGGCCCAGCTGCGTCTGCACGTCGTCGTCCTGGCCGGTCACGGTGAACCGCTCCCTGAACGAGTTGCCCCTCACGTCGAGGGTCAGCACGCCGGGCATGCCTCCGTCGCGCCCGACCGCGACGGGGTAGCCCTCGTCGATGATCGCGCCGGAGTACCAGTCGCCGGAGATCGCGCCGGCGGTGATGTGCGGGAACGGCAGCCCTTCGACGCCGAAGAGGTCCTTCCAGCCCTTGGCGAGGTCGCCGGTCTTCATGTTCTCGATGGAGTGGCTGTGCCCGGAGACCGCGACGGCCTTGCGGCCCTGCAGCAGCTCGTGCACCTTGCGGACCTGGTCCACCTGGTGGATGGGGCTGCCCTCGTCGGCCCAGTTGAGCAGCGAGATGTGGCTGGCGAGCACGACGAGCTTGTCCCGGCCAACCTTGGCGAGGTCGCGCTCCAGCCAGGCGAGCTGGTCGTCGCCGATCCTGCCGTTGTACGCCGGCCGGGTCGACGGGTTGTCGCACTGCGGCCGCAGGCCGTCGGCGTTGTCGACCTCGGGGGTGCACGGGTAGCGGACCGTGTTCAGCGCGATGACGTGCACGTCGCCCACGTCGTAGGAGTAGTACGCGGGGGCGAGCTGCGCGCGGAAGGTGTCGAAGGAGTGCTCGGCGGTCTCGGAGTCGAAGTCGAGGTCGTGGTTGCCGGGCAGGAACCGGGCCGGCCCGTTGGTGAGCTTCGTCAGCTCCCTGACGTCGGGGTAGAGCGACAGGTCGTCGCCGACGACGTCACCGATGAACAGGGTGCCGCAGCCCTGGTAGTCGTCGCGCCGCGACAGGTCGGCGATCGCGCCCTCGCGGGCGTAGCCGACCTCTTCCTTGTCGTACGGCTGCAGGTCACCGGCGATCACGCAGTGCTGCTCGCGCGACTGGGTGTCCCTGCTTTCCGCGAGGGGGAAGTTCACCGCGTCCGGGAGGGGCCCGGTGGGGGCGATGCCGCCGTAGCGCAGCTCCGGCGAGCCTTCCGGCAGGTGGTTGTAGTGGAACTGCGCGACGTTGGACTCGTCCACCGGCACCTGGTAGCCGGACGGCTGAGTGATGAACACCGTCATGTTGTCGTAGGCGGGGAGCCGGTAGCGTCCGCGGGTGTCGGTGGTCACGACGTCGCGGCCGTTCGACACCACGACGCCGTGTAAGCCGCGCTCGTGACGGTCGTGGACGCTGTCGCGGTCACGGTCGACGAAGACGGTGCCGGTCAGGACGGAGGGGTCGGCCGGGCCGTCCGAGGTGCGGACGACCTCGACGTGGCCGCGGTAGGCGGAGTCGTTCCAGGCGCCCGGCCGCGTGGCGGCGGCGGCGCCGGACGCTGGGACGACCGCCGCGAGGGAACCGGCGACCAGAGTGGTGAGGGCCAGGGCGACGTGGAGCTTGGTGCGTTCTCGGGACGAGGACATCAAATGCTCTCCGTGAGTCGTTCGGATGTCTGCCGTCTTGGCACAGCGAAAACGATCTTTACCGAGAGATCTGAACAACGGGCTTTACTGAAGGCGAACAGTCGCAGTATGACCGGAGGCCCTCAGGTGACCTCGGACGCGACGCGCGTCATACCGAGCCGGTCTGAGGATCGCGCCGGCGCACGGCCTTTCACCGCGCGTTGATCCGGAGTATGAACGAAGCAGCAGCCGCCTGATCGTGTCTCCCGGGAGGTGACGGCAGATGCGCCGTCGGAGCCTGGTCCTGTCCGTGCTGGCGTTGAGCGCCGTGCTGTTCGGCTCCACCACCGCGGGCGCGGTGGACGCCGGCCCGGTGCGGGGTGACCGGCCGCTGCCCGGCTACACGGTCGACAACCCGCCGCTGGAGCCCGCGCTCGTGAACGGGCGGCCGAGCCGGGTGCTGCAGGGGGTGCACGAGCACGCCGCGTACGTCATCGAGGTGCCGCCGCGCTGGAACGGCGACCTGCTGATGTGGGCGCACGGGTTCCGCGGCGCGACCCGGGTGCTCACCGTGGACCCGCCCGGGTACGGGCTGCGCCGGCGGCTGCTGGACCAGGGCTACGCGTGGGCCGCGTCGTCCTACTACGCCAACGACTACGACGTGCGGGCCGGCGTGCTGAGCACCCGTGACCTCGCCGACCACTTCAGGCGGGTGGTGGGCAAGCCGCAGCGGACGTACCTGGCGGGGGTGTCGATGGGCGGGCACGTCGCGGTCCGCTCGATCGAGCAGTATCCCGGCCGGTACGACGCCGCCCTGCCGATGTGCGGGGTGCTCGGCGACCATGAGCTGTTCGACTTCTTCCTCGACTTCCACCTCGCCGCCCAGGACCTGGCCGACGTGCCCGCCTACCCGTTCCCCGCCGACTACGCGACCGGCGCGGTGCCGCGGATCCAGCAGCGGCTCGGGCTGAGCGGCACGGGCACGGGCAACGAGCTCGGCGCGCAGTTCCGCGACATCGTCGTCAACCTGAGCGGCGGCGAGCGGCCCGGGGCGCAGGCGGCGTTCGCGTACTGGAAGGACTACCTGTTCGGGCTCGCCGGGCCGGACGGCGGGGGCACGCTGGCGCAGCAGCCGGGCAGGGTGGCCACGAACGCGGGCACGGACTACGAGCCCGACTCCCCCGTCGACGTCGACGCCAGCGTGCGCCGGGTGCCGCCCGTGGATCCGGTGGCGCGCAGGACGCAGCGGCTGACCGAGGTGCCCGCCGTCACGGGCCGGATCAACGTGCCGGTGCTGTCGCTGCACAACCTGGGCGACGCCTTCGTGCCGTTCTCCATGGAGCAGCACTACCGCGCGGACGTGGCCCGGCACGGGCGTGGCGAGCTGCTGGTGCAGCGGGCGATCCGGACGGTCGGCCACTGCGAGTTCAGCGACGCCGAGGTGGCCGCCGCCTGGGACGACCTGGTGCGGTGGGAGCGCGGCGGCCGCCGGCCGGCCGGTGACGACGTGCGCGATCCGGCCACGGTGGCGGACCCGCGCTACGGGTGCCGGTTCACCGACCGGAACGCCTATCCCGAGGGCACCCGCCGGATGTTCGCCGCCTGCCCGTAGGTCACCGGCGGAACAGGCCGGCGCAGGCGGAGGCGGCGGCGTCGGGGTCGCCCACGACGACGGCCCGCGCGAGCAGCGCCAGCCGGTCGGCCGCGACCTGCGTCTCGTCGAAGGGCGCGGCCTCGGCCAGCACGTCGTCGAGCTCGGCCAGCAGGCCCGGCCCGGACAGCCGGCGTACGCAGGGCCAGGTCTCGCGGAAGCGGACCGGGGAGCCGTCCGCGTCGAGCAGGGCCAGCCGCAGGCTGCGGTCGGGGTGGGCGGCCGCGCTGCGGGCGAGCCCGGCCATGACGGCCTCGCGGGCGCGGGCGAGCTCGGCGGGGTCACGCTCGGCCCATAACGCGGCGAGGTCCGGCTTCTCCTCCTCCAGCGTCGGGGCGAGCACCACGGCGCCGTTGCCGTGCTGCACCTCGACCTTGCCCTGGACCTCCAGCGCCACGAGGGCGCGGCTGAGTGAGGCGCGGCTGACGCCGAGCTCGGCGGCCAGGAGACGTTCGGGCGGCAGGCGGTCGCCGGGGGACAGCCCCTGAGCCTCGATGAAGCGGGCGATGTGGTCGGCCAGCTGCACGTACAGGCGCGGCCGTTCCAGGCGCTCAGGAACCGCGGCGGCCTGCGGGCGCTTCTTGGTCACGGCGCACAGTCTATTGACATTCCCTACAAGTGGAGCAGAGGCTAGGCCAATCCGGAAATATGCGTGTAACCGGGCATCCCTTCACCCCCTAGGAGCTGCCATGTCAGCGGAAGTCATCGCGCTGATCGTGCTCGTGCTGGTGTTCCTGATAGCGACCATCCGGTCCATCAACATGGGCGCGCTCGCGCTAGTCGCCGCCTTCGTCGTGGGCACCACCGTGTTCGGAGTGGCGGTCGACGACGTGCTCGACGGCTTCCCGGCCAACCTGTTCGTCATCCTGGTCGGCGTCACGTACCTGTTCGCGCTGGCCAAGACCAACGGCACCGTGGACTGGATCGTGCACCGCGCCGTGGTCGCGGTACGCGGCCGGGTCGCCCTGATGCCGTGGGTGATGTTCGCGGTCTGTGCGGCGATCACCGCGATCGGCGCGGCCAGCCCGGCCGCGGTGGCCATCGTGGCGCCGGTGGCGATGGGCTTCGCGGCCCGCTACCGGATCAACCCCGTGATGATGGGCATGATGGTGGTGCAGGGGGCGACGGGGGGCAGCTTCTCCCCGATCGGCATCTTCGGGGCGATCACCAACGGCGTCGTCGACCAGAGCAACCTGGCCGGCAGCCCGGCCGCGCTGTTCGGCGGCGCGCTCGGCGCGTGCGCCCTCATCAGCCTGATCAGCTTCGTCTCCCTGGGCGGCCGGGAGCTGCTGCGACGCGACCGCGAGTCGGCCAGGGGCGCGGTCGTGAGCCTGGCGACCGCGCCTTCCGCGACCGCCGCACCGGCCGGCTCCGGCAGCGGGTCCGGCAGCGGGTCCGGCAGCGGGTCCGGCAGCGGGTCCGGCGGTGCGGGCACCGGCGGCCTGCTGGACGACACCGCGCTCCACCTCGACGCGCAGCGGTCGCTCACGCTGGTCGGCCTGCTCGTGCTGGCGGTCGGCGCGCTCGTCTTCGACCTCGACATCGGCTTCCTCGCCCTGGCGGTGGCGGTCGTCCTGACGCTGATCTTCCCGTCCGCCGCCCGCGGCGCCGTCGACAAGATCAGCTGGGGTACGGTGCTCCTGGTCGGCGGCATCGTCACCTACGTGACCCTGCTGCAGAACCAGGGCACGGTGAAGTGGCTCGGCGACGGCGTGGCCCAGGTCGGCGCCCCGCTGCTGGCCGCGCTCCTGATCTGCCTGATCGGCGCGGTGGTGTCCGCCTTCGCCTCGACGACCGGCATCCTGGGCGCGCTCATCCCGCTCGCGGTGCCGTTCCTGCAGACCGGGCAGGTCGGCGCGGTCGGCCTGATCACGGCGCTGGCCATCGCCTCGTCGGTGGTCGACTGCAGCCCGTTCTCGACCAACGGCGCGCTGATCGTGGCCAACTCCGAGGTGACGATCCGCGACGACGTGTTCAGGCGGCTGATGACCTGGGGCATGACGATCATGATCGCCGCGCCCGTCGTGTGCTGGCTCGTGCTGGTCGTGCCCGGCGGCGTGTCATGAGCGGCCCGCTGACCGGTTACGTCGTCGTCGACCTGACCAGGGCGCTCGCCGGGCCGCACGCCGGGATGATGCTCGGCGACCTGGGCGCTCGGGTCGTCAAGGTGGAGCAGCCCGGCCAGGGCGACGACACCCGCGGGTGGGGGCCGCCGTTCGCCGGGTCGGAGTCGACGTACTTCCTGTCGTGCAACCGCAACAAGCAGTCCATCGCCCTGGACCTGAAGGACGACGACGGCCGCACGGCGTTCGAGGCCCTGATCGCCAAGGCGGACGTGCTGCTGGAGAACTTCCGCGCCGGGGTGCTGGACCGGCTCGGGTACTCCACGGTCCGGCTGACCGAGCTCAACCCTCGGCTGGTGGTGCTGTCCATCACGGGGTTCGGGCACGACGGGCCGGAGGGCGGCCGGGCCGGATACGACCAGATCGCCCAGGGTGAGGCCGGGCTGATGTCGCTGACCGGGTCGGGGCCGGAGGACCCGCAGCGGGTCGGGGTGCCGATCGGCGACCTGCTGGCCGGCATGTACGGCGCGTTCGGCGTGGTGTCTGCGCTGCTGGAGCGCGAGCGGACCGGCCGCGGGCAGGTCGTCCGCACCTCGTTGCTGGCCTCCATCGTCGGGGTGCACGCCTTCCAGGGCACGCGCTGGACGGTGGCCGGCGAGGTCGGCCTGGCGCAGGGCAACCACCACCCGTCCATCGCGCCGTACGGGCTGTTCCGCTGCGAGGACGGGCACGTGCAGATCGCGGTCGGCAGCGAGAGCCTGTGGCAGCGGTTCTGCGCCGGGTTCGGGCTGGACCCGCGGGAGCCCGGTTTCGCGGCGAACGCCGACCGGGTCGCTGCCGGTCCCCGGCTGGTGGAGCGGATCGAGGCCGTCTTCGCCGGTTTCAGCGCCGACGAGCTGCTGGAGCGGCTGGCGGATCTGGGTGTGCCCGCCGGGCGGGTACGAAACCTGCGGGAGGTGTACGCCTGGCCGCAGGCCCGTGCCCAGGGACTGCTCATCGACGTCGAGCACGAAAGCCTCGGCCGGATCACGCTGCCCGGGCCGCCGCTGCGGTTCTTCGACGCGACCGGGCCGGACGGGGAGGTGGAGACCACCCGCGGCGACCACGCCGCACCTCCCGTGCTGAACGCCGACGAAGAGGAGATCCGCACGTGGCTGGCAGGCTGAGCGCACGCGACCTGATCGAACTCGTGCTGGACGACGGCTCGTACCGCAGCTGGGACGAGCCGCTCGGCCCGGCGAGCGACCCCGACGTGGCCGCCGCCCGGCAGCGCACCGGCCTGGACGAGGCGGTGATCACCGGGGAGGGGCTGCTGCGCGGCCGCCGGGTCGCCGTCGTCGCGTGCGAGTTCGGTTTCCTGGCCGGCTCGATCGGGGTGGACGCCGCCGAACGCCTGGTGAGCGCCGTGGAACGCGCGACCTCGGAACGCCTGCCGCTGCTCGCCGCGCCCGCCTCGGGCGGGACCAGGATGCAGGAGGGCACCGTGGCGTTCCTGCAGATGGTGAAGATCACGGCCGCGGTCGCCCGGCACAAGGCCGCCGGGCTGCCGTACCTGGTCTACCTGCGCCATCCGACCTTCGGCGGCGTGCTGGCCTCGTGGGCCTCGCTAGGCCAGATGACGGCCACGGAGCCGCGCGCGATGATCGGCTTCCTCGGCCCGCGCGTCTACGAGGCCCTGTACGGCCGGCCGTTCCCCGAGGGCGTGCAGGTCGCCGAGACGCTGCGGCGACAGGGGCTGATCGACGGAGTGCTGCCGCCCGAGGATCTGGCCGAGGTCGCCGACCGGGCGCTGCGCGTCATGCTGGCGCCGCCGCCGGCCGTTCCCGCGGCCGCGCCGCCGCAGGAGCGGGCGCCGGACGTCCCCGCCTGGGAGTCGATCACCCTCTCACGGCGGCCCGACCGGCCCGGCGTGCGGCAGTTGCTGCGCCACGCCGCGTCCGACGTCGTACGGCTGAACGGCACCGGCGCCGGGGAGGCCGACCCGGCGCTGCTGCTGGCGCTGGCCCGCTTCGGCGGCGCGTCATGCGTGCTGCTCGGCCAGGACCGCCGCAACCAGACGGACACCGGGCCGCTGGGGCCCGCGGCGCTGCGCGCGGCCCGGCGCGGCATGCGGCTGGCTCGCGAGCTGGGGCTGCCGCTCGTCACCGTCGTCGACACCCCCGGCGCGGCCCTGTCGCCGGAGGCGGAGAAGGGCGGGCTGGCCGGCGAGATCGCCCGCTGCCTGGCCGAGCTGGTCACCCTGGAGACGCCGACGCTCTCCCTGCTGCTCGGCCAGGGCAGCGGGGGCGGCGCGCTCGCGCTCGTCCCGTGCGACCGGGTGCTCGTCGCCCAGCACGGGTGGTTGTCGCCGCTGCCTCCGGAGGGGGCCAGCGCGATCGTGCACCGAGACGTCGAGCACGCCGCGCAGGTGGCGGCGGCGCAGGGGGTGCGCTCCGCCGACCTGCTCGCCGCCGGCATCGCCGACCGGATCGTCCCCGAGCACCCGGACGCCGCCGCGGAGCCGAAGGCGTTCTGCGTGCGTGCCGGGCGCGAGGTGGAACGCGAGCTCGCCGCCCTGCTGCACGCCCCCCGCGCCGGGCTGCTCGACCGGCGGCTGCACCGCTACCGGATCCTCGGCCGTCACCTCCCGGCCGACGACGCCGTGGCCTGACCCGGCCCGAGTGGTGCCCGACCGTCCGCTCCCCCTCGAAGACGGCGGTGTCGGCGGCGGCGAGCATGCGGGCGTTCAGGTTCGCGGGATGACGCTCTGCTCGCACGGGTGGGTGATGGTCAGCCCGTCGTGGCCGAAGCGGCGGGCGGCGCCGTTGTCCTCCGCGGATATCGCGCACCGATTCTGCGGAATTCGCACGAAACCCATCACTTACCTGCGAAATCCGGGATGGACGGCGGATGAGACGGACGGCCGCTCGACGGCTCCGGTCCCGGTGGCACGCCTTTCGCACGGTACGCGCGACCTGCGTTCACCTCCCTCTCCTCGCAAGGCGGGCGGTGAATTCCGCCCTTGATGGGATACCTGGGGAGCCATAGCCTTTCGCTGACCGTTCCCGACTTCACGGTAAGGAGCGCCATGAGTTACACCCCGGCCCCACAACCACGGCAGGAGCGGAATCCGGACGAACAGCTCTCCGCCCGGACGGTCGCGCGGCGGGGGTGACGTCGCCCGCCGGCCGCCACGGCGGCGCGAACAGGTGCCCTGCGAGCCCGAACCGGCTGCGGCACGGTCGTTGCGAGCACGTGACGCGGCGGTTTCGAGCCGCGCGAAAAGCCCGCGAATAGCGCAGCAACCGTAAATATTCGATCTTATGAGCACATGGCGCGTTCCACGGGGAAAGAAGCCCTACCGGAACTGCGAAAAGTCCCATCGAGCCAGCCGCGCAGCAGCTCGCCCTGGGGATTTCGGTCATCCCATGACTGCCGCAAACCATGGCACAGAACCTCCAGCCCTGTCCATAGGGACCCCGGATCAGGTGGATCTTTCCGGAATTCGGTATTACGGATCGGACAGCCGTCGATACCAACTCCGTAACATCGCAGATCAGGCTATTTAATCGAAACATTGATCAATGATCATATTTCGCACTAACTAGCAGCGCCGACGCTAGTTCGGACAAAGGAGACCTGTCGTGTCCCATAGGCGGAGACTTGGGAGATTACTCGCGGCGGTAACAGGAGGCGCGCTTCTGCTGTCTGCCTGCGCACAGGACGGCGGCGGGGCGAGCGACCCCTCGGGCTCCGCCTCTCCTGGCGCGACCACGGCGCAGACGATCACCTACGCCGGCGAGCAGGAGTTCAACTCCTACAACAGCATCACGGTGAACAACCTCGTCAACAGCACGGCCATGCAGCGGGTGCTGCTCGGCTTCTGGTACTACGGCGAGAAGGGCGCCATCACGCCGGACAAGGACTTCGGCACCTATGCCAAGACGTCCGACTCCCCGCTGACCGTCGACTACGAGTTCAACGCCAAGGCGGTCTGGTCCGACGGCACCCCCATCGACTGCGACGACGCCCTGCTGTTCTGGGCCGCCAAGTCGGGCAAGATCAAGGGCTTCCAGGTCGACGGCACCACCGGTGTCGAGCTGGTCAAGGCCCCCGACTGCAACGCGGGTGACAAGAAGTTCAGCTTCGAGTACTCCGAGCCGTTCGCCGACTGGGACAGCAACGGGCCCGGCGCCGCGGACGTGCTGCCCGCCCACGTGGCCTACAAGGCCGCCGGCATGAGTGAGGCCGACTTCATCGCCGCGGTCAAGGCGGAGGACGCCGACAAGCTGGCGGAGGTCGCCAAGTTCTTCAACGAGGGCTGGGTCATCGACGGCGGCATCTCCGACATGTCGCTCTTCCCGGCCTCGGGACCGTACAAGATCTCGGCGATGGCGCCCGGCCAGTCGCTGACGCTCGCCGCCAACGACAAGTGGTGGGGCACCCCGGCCGCGACGCCGACCATCGTCATGCGGGTCATCTCGCAGGAGGAGCAGGCCCAGGCGCTGCAGAACCGCGAGGTCAACCTCATCGAGCCGCAGCCCAACCCCGACCTGCTCGCCCAGCTCGAAGGCATGCAGGGCGTCACCGTGAAGACCGGCGACGCCTACACCTACGAGCACCTGGACTTCAACTTCGACTCCAGCGACTTCAAGGACAAGAAGCTGCGCGAGGCGTTCGCCAAGTGCGTCCCCCGGCAGCTCATCGTGGACAACCTGATCAAGCCGCTGGCGCCCGAGGCGCAGGTGCTGCAGGTCCGCAACGCCCTGCCGTTCGAGCCCGACTACACCACCATCGCCCAGGGCAGCGGCAGCGAGAAGTACGCCCAGCCGGACATCGCCGGCGCCAAGGCGCTGCTGGAGGAGGCCGGCAAGGTGGGCATGGAGGTCCGGCTCGGCCACAACGAGCCCAACCCGCGCCGCACCCAGCAGACGCAGCTGATCGCCGACTCCTGCGGCCAGGCCGGCTTCAAGATCGTCGACGCCGGTGACGAGAAGTTCTTCGAGTCCGGCGGCCCGCTCTACACCAACGCCTACGACGTGGCGCTGTTCGCCTGGACCGGCTCCGCCGAGGTCTCCGGGTGGGCCTCGACCTTCACCACGGCCAAGGAGTGCACCGAGGCCGGCAAGGAGAACAACAACGGCTGCTACTCCAACAAGGAGGTCGACGACCTCATCAAGCAGCTCAACGCCGAGGTCGACAAGACCAAGCACGCGCCGCTCATCGCCCAGATCGAGAAGACCCTCTGGGACGACCTGGCCACGATCCCGCTGTTCGCCCACCCGAACCTGCTGGCCTGGGACGAGGAGCTGCAGAACATCGTGCCCAACCCGGCCCAGTCGTCGGTGACCTGGAACATGGACAAGTGGACCCTGGCGCCATAGCCGTCCGATAACTCGAACCATCAGCAATGGGCCGAGGAGCCACCGCTCCTCGGCCCATGCGCAAAGGACTCCTTCGCTATGAACCTAGGGAGTACTGAGTGATCGCCTTCATCGCCCGAAGACTGGTCACCTCCTTCTTCGTCCTGCTGGCCGCCACCATGGTCATCTTCGGGCTGACGTCGATCGCCGGCGACCCGCTGGCCGACCTCAGAGAGCTTCCCGGCCCGGACCGGGAACGCCGCATGGCCGACCGCATCGAACGGATGAACCTCGACAGCCCCGTCTGGGTCAGGTACCTGAGCTGGCTCGGCAACCTGTTCCGCGGCAGCCTCGGCGTCAACCGCGACGGCCAGGACGTGGGCGTCCTGCTCCGCGAGGCGCTGTCGGCGACGCTCCAGCTCGTCGTGGCCGCCACCGTGCTCGCGGTCGTCATCGGCGTGATCGTGGGCATCATCTCGGCGCTGCGGCAGTACAGCACCTTCGACTACGGCGTCACCCTGGCCGCCTTCGTCTGCTTCTCGCTGCCGCTGTTCTGGGTGGCGGTCATGCTCAAGCAGTACATCGCCATCGAGTTCAACGACTGGCTGCGCGATCCCGTCATCCCGCCTCTGATCATCGGCGTGCTGGCCGTGGCCGCCGGGCTGATCTGGGCCGCGATCGCGATCGGCGACCGGCGCACCAAGCTCACCGCGTTCGGCGCGGGGACCGCCGTCACCGTCGTGACGCTCACGCTGCTGTCGGCGACCCGCTGGTTCGCCGACCCCGGCATCGGCGTCGTCGGCCTGGCGGTGCTCGCGGGCGGCACGGCGATCGGGCTGACCGTGCTGATCTCCGGCCTGCAGTATCGAGGCCCCCTGTACGCGGCTCTGGCCGCCGCGGGGATCGGCGTGCTGTTGTCGGAGATCCTCGATCCGGTGCTGGCCGACCCCAGCTGGACGGAGATGTTCGCTCTCGCCCTCGTGACGGCGGCCGTCTGCGCCGGCCTCGGGTACGGGCTCGGCGGCCTGCTCCGCCGCCAGGCCATCACCGGCGCCGTGGCGACCGGCCTGGTCACCGGCGGCCTGATCTTCCTCGACCGCATGCTGCAGTCCTTCGCCGCCTACAGCGACCGGGTCCGCGGCCGCCCGATCTCCACGATCGGCTCGCGCACGCCGAACTTCACCGGTGACTTCTGGGAGACCAACCTGGACGCGGCCGGCCACCTGCTGCTGCCGACCATGGCGCTGATCCTGATCTCGCTGGCCACCTACACCCGCTACAGCCGCTCCAGCATGCTCGAGGTGATGAACCTCGACTACGTGCGCACCGCGCGGGCCAAGGGCCTGCCGGAACGCACGGTGATCACCAAGCACGCCTTCCGCAACGGGATGATCCCGATCACCACGCTGATGGCCGTCGACTTCGCCTCCGTGATCGGCGGCGCCATCGTGACCGAGAACGTCTTCGGCTGGCAGGGCATGGGCAACCTCTTCATCGAGGGGCTCCAGCAGGTGGACCCCGCCCCCGTCATGGCGTTCTTCATCGTCTCGGGGACGGCGATCGTCGTCTTCAACATGCTGGCCGACATCGTCTACGCCTATCTCGACCCGCGGATCAGGCTGTCGTGAAGGAGAACCACCCATGACGATCAGCGCCCCGGCCTCAGGGGCCGCGCAGGGCATGACCGTCGTCGCACGCACCCAGGGCCAGATGGTCCGCCGGCGGTTCTTCCGGCACCGCGCGGCGCTCGTCGGCATGCTGGTCTTCGGCGGCGTCGTCCTGCTGGCGTTCACCTCCATCGGGATCGGGCCCATCCCCGGCTGGTGGGACAAGTCGTACCTCACGACCGGATCGCTGGTGAACCAGGGACGGCCGACGCTCAGCGTGGTGCCGCAGTTCCTCGGCGGGGAGGGCATCCGCTTCGGCGAGCATCCGTTCGGGCAGGACAACATCGGCATCGACTACTTCGCGCTGACCATGCGCGGCGCCCAGCAGTCGATCATCGTGGCGTTCATCGTCGCCATCGTGGCCACGACCGTCGGGACGCTCGCCGGCGCCTTCGCCGGATATTTCAGGAAACTGACGGAGTCGGTCATCATGCGGCTGACCGACGTGATGATCACCATCCCGATCCTCATCATCGCCGCCATCGTCGGGCGCACGTTCGGTGACTCCGGCATCGTGATCCTGGCCGTCTGCATCGGTCTGGTGACCTGGCCGACGCTGGGCCGGCTGGTGCGCGGCGAGTTCCTGTCGCTGCGCGAGAAGGAGTTCGTGGAGGCGGCGCGCGCGGTGGGCACCTCCGCGGGCCGGATCATCTTCCGGCACGTCCTGCCGAACACGATCGGCGTCATCATCGTCAGCGCCACCCTGGCCGTGGCCAACGCGGTGCTGCTGGAGTCGGCGCTGTCGTTCCTCGGCGTCGGCGTGCAGCCGCCGGACGTCTCCCTCGGCCAGCTGATCGACACCTACCGCAGCGCCATGACCACGCGGCCGTGGCTGTTCTGGTGGCCGGGCGTCTTCATCATCGCGATCGCGCTGTCCATCAACTTCATCGGCGACGGCCTGCGCGACGCCTTCGACCCACGACAGACCCGGGTGCGTGCCTGATGCGGAATTCCCCCAACGAGATCCTCCGCGTGGAGGACCTGACCGTCGAGTTCCCCACCGACGACGGCGTCGTCCACGCGGTGCGCGGGGTGTCGTACACGCTGCACGAGGGCGAGGTGCTCGGCATCGTCGGCGAGTCGGGCTCCGGCAAGTCGGTCACCTCGCTCGCCGTCATGGGGCTGCTCCCCCGCGGCGCCCGCGTCCGGGGGAGGATCGTCTACCGCGGCGAGGACGTGCTGAAGCTGTCGGCCCGCAGGCGGCGGGCGCTGCGCGGCGGAAAGATCGGCATGATCTTCCAGGACCCGATGACGGCGCTGAACCCCGTGCACACGATCGGCGACCAGCTCGCCGAGGCGGTGCTGGCGCACGGCCTGGTGCCGTACAAGCAGGCGCTGGCCCGCGCCAAGGAGATGCTCGACCTGGTCGGCATCCCGCAGGCCGAGGCGCGGCTGCGCAGCTACCCGCACGAGTTCTCCGGCGGCATGCGGCAGCGCGCGATGATCGCCATGGCGGTCATCAACAGCCCCGACGTCATCATCGCCGACGAGCCGACCACCGCTCTCGACGTGACCGTGCAGGCGCAGATCCTGGAGAAACTGCTGGAGGTCAAGGACGCCGTCAACGCCGCGATCGTGCTGATCACGCACGACCTCGGCGTGGTCGCGGGCACCGCGCACCGGGTGCTGGTCATGTACGCCGGCAAGCCGGTCGAGATCGGCGACACCGACACGGTCTTCTACCGGCCGCGGATGCCGTACACGGCCGGGCTGCTCGGCTCGATGCCGTCGCTGGAGACCTCGGGCGGTCGGCTGCGCCCGATCGGCGGCGCCCCGCCGTCCCTGATCAACCTGCCGTCCGGCTGCCCGTTCTCGCCGCGCTGCCCGCTGGCCGACGACACCTGCACGGCCGAGGAGCCCGGCCTGGCGGAGGCCGGTGAGGGTGGCCACCTGGCCGCCTGTCACCACTGGCGCGAGGTCGCCGCGGCGCCCGATCCCACCGCACTGTTCCGTACCGAGAGCGAGGCCGTCTGATGACCGCGCGGGAGCACCTGCTGGAGGTCAAGGACCTGGTGATGAACTTCCCCGTCCGCGGCGCCGGGCTGCTGCGCAAGGTCGTCGGCAGCATCCAGGCGGTCAGCGGGGTGTCCATGCACGTCGACCCGGGCGAGACGCTCGGCGTGGTGGGCGAGTCGGGTTGCGGCAAGTCCACCACCGGCCGGGCCATCCTCCAGCTGCACCGGCCCACGTCAGGCTCGGTCGTGTTCGAGGGTGACGAGCTGACCACGATGGCGCCCCGGCGGCTGCGCGCCGTACGGCGGGACATGCAGATCGTCTTCCAGGACCCGTACGCCTCGCTCAACCCGAAGCTGCCGGTCAACGACATCATCGCCGAGCCGCTGAAGGTGCACGGCAAGTGGAAGGGCGGTGGCACGGACCGGGTGGCCGAGCTGCTGGAGCTGGTCGGGCTCAACCCCGAGCACGGCAACCGGTACCCGCACGAGTTCTCCGGCGGCCAGCGGCAGCGCGTCGGCATCGCCCGCGCGCTGGCTCTGGAGCCCAAGCTGCTCGTCCTCGACGAGCCGGTCTCGGCGCTGGACGTGTCGGTGCAGGCCGGGGTGGTCAACCTGCTGGAGGACCTGCAGGACACGTTCGGGCTGTCGTACATCTTCATCTCGCACGACCTGTCAGTGGTCCGGCACATCTCCGACCGGGTCGCGGTGATGTACCTGGGCAAGATCGTGGAAACCGGTTCGCGCGACGACGTGTACGACCGGCCCGTCCACCCCTACACCCAGGCGCTGCTGTCGGCGGCGCCGACAGCGAATCCGCGCGAGGAACGCCGCCGCCAGCGCATCATCCTCACCGGCGAGGTGCCTACCCCGCTGGACCCGCCGAGCGGCTGCCGGTTCCGCACCCGCTGCTGGAAGGCCCAGGAGATCTGCGCCACGGAGGAGCCGGCGCTAATCGACCGCGGCGACGGCCACCCGTCCGCCTGCCACTTCCCGGAGGTCAACACCGCGGTCGTCTGAGCCCTGCGGCGCGCCGATCACTCCGGCCCGGCGGAGTGATCGGTATACCCGCGGGCGCCGCCGCCGTAGAAGGTGGCGGGATCGGGCTCGGCGATCGGCGCGTGCTCCCGCCAGCGGCGCACCAGGTCGGGGTTGGCGATGAACGCGCGGCCGGCGGAGACGAGGTCGGCCTGGCCGCTCGCCACGCGGCGGCGGGCGGTCGGCTCGTCGGTCATGGCGTGCCAGCCGTCGTTGACGATGACGGGGCCGCCGAAGCACGCACGCAGTCCTGCGAGCAGCGGGCCGGCGGGGTCGCCGATGGTGTGCAGGTAGGCCAGGCCCAGCGGCGCGATGCCGTCGAGGAGCGCCCGGTACGTGGCGGCGGTCTCCGCCGGGTCGTCCTCGACCGCCCCGTGCAGGTTCGCCGCCGGTGAGACGCGGATGCCGACCCTTTCGCCGCCGATGGCGGCGGCCATGGCCTCGGCCGCCTCGACGACGAACCGGGCGCGGGCGGCGGCCGATCCTCCGTAGGCGTCGGTGCGCCGGTTGGAGGAGGGGGCGAGGAACTGATGGGGCAGGTAGCCGCTGGCGGCGTGCAGCTCCACGCCGTCCAGCCCGGCCTCGACGGCCGCGCGCGCCGCCCGGGCGAACTCCTCGACCACGGACGGCACCTCCGCCGTCTCCAGGGCACGCGGCACCGGGTGCGGCTGGAGCCCCCGCTCGGTGAAGAGCGTTCCGGGTGCGGCGAGGGCGCTGGGAGCGACGGTCTCGTGGCCGTTCTTGTTGCCGGGGTGGGCGACCCGCCCCGCGTGCATCAGCTGGGCGATGATGAGGCCGCCTTCGGCGTGCACGGCGTCGGCGACGTTCCGCCACCCTTCGATCTGCTCGGGCGTGTGCAGGCCGGGGGTGTTCAGGTAGCCCTGCCCGGCGGCGCTCGGCTGGACGCCCTCGGTGACGATCAGGCCGGCGGTGGCCCGCTGCCGGTAGTAGATCGCAGTGATGTCCGGGGGCACGCCCGCCGCGCTCGCGCGGTTGCGCGTCATCGGCGCCATGACGATCCGGTTGGCGAGCGTCCACTTGCCCACCGCGATCGGGTCGAAAAGGTCTGGCATGAAGGTCTCTCCTGTCAGGGTCTGCGAACGGCCGCCGCGACCACTTGTATGGCGGAAGACCGGCGTCACCTGGGGAGATACCGCTCGGCCGGACCCGAGACTGGCCCAAGGACCGGCCAGGCCACAATTTCAGTTGCGGTTTCGGCAAACGAGCTGGGGGGAGAGACGCGAGCGTCACCAGGAGCGGGCGGCCCGCAGGAGCACGTCGCGGACGAGGGTGACGGGGCGGCGGGCCGGGGCGCCGGCGCGGTGGGCGAGGAAGCCGGTGTTGATCGGCGGGTCCTCCGGGTCGAGGAGCGTCACGAGGGCGCCGGTGTCCAGCTCGCCGGCGCAGAGGTAGCGGGGCAGCACGGTGATGCCCGCCCCGGCGGCGACGGCGGCCAGCACGCCGCGCAGGTCGGGCACGACCACGGCGGGCGCCCGCGTCAGCCGGGTGCGGAAGACGTGGCGCCAGTACCGGCGGACGATGGGCAGGTCCTCGGCGTAGGCGACCAGCGGGGCGCCCTGCAACGGGCCGGGGCCGTCGCAGGTCAGCGGACCGATCCTGGCGGCCCACGCGGGCGCTGCCACCAGCACGAACTCCTCGTCCATCATCGGCACGGCCACCACGGAGCGCCCGCGCGGCCGGATCGCGGACAACACCAGGTCGAACCGCCCGGCCCGCAGGCCGTCGAGCAGGTCGTCGGCCAGCCCGGTGGTCACCCGCAGCCGCAGCCCGTGCTCGACCAGCGGCGCCAGGGCGGGCAGGGCCTTGGCGCCCAGCACCTCGGCCGGGCCCGCGAGGTGGACCGGCTCCGGCAGCTCGTCGTCCGACTGGCCCCGTTCGGCCACGGCGGCCAGCTCGTCGAGGGGCCCGGCGACGCGGGTGGCCAGCTCGTCGGCCACCGACGTGGCGGCCACTCCGCGCGGCAGCCGTTCGAACAGCTGGCGGCCGAGCTGAGCCTCCAGCGCCCGGATCTGGCTCGTGACGGTCGGCTGCGCCAGCCCCAGCAGCGCGCCCGCCGCGGTGAAGGAGCCGGCGCGGTAGACGGCGAGGAACGTCCGCAGGTGCATCAGGTCGAGTGGCGAGGCATCGGATCCGCTATGGCGCATAGTGCTGAGGCTATTGGTTCGCCTATGTGTCGTCGACCTACGATCGGACGCGTTCCCCCTGATGAACGGCCTCGCCGTCGCGGCGAGGACTGAGGAGAGTACAGCTGATGGCGAAGATTCTTTTTGTGATGACCGCGTCCCGTCACTGGACGCTGGCCGACGGGACGAAGCACCCGACGGGCTTCTGGGCGGAGGAGTTCGCGGCTCCGTACCAGGCGTTCGTGGCGGCCGGGCACGAGGTGGTCGTCGCCACGCCCGGTGGTGTGGCGCCTGCGGTGGACCAGGTGAGCCTGTCCCCCGATGTCAACGGCGGCGAGGACGGCGCCCGGGCGATGGCCGCCGCGGTGGAGTCGGCGGCCGCGTTGCACAGCCCGATCCCGCTGGGCGGCGTCGATTCGGCCGCCTACGACGCGGTGTTCTACCCGGGCGGGCACGGGCCGATGGAGGACCTGTCGGGCGACGCCGACTCCGCGCGCGTCCTCGTCGAGGCGCTGAAGGCGGGCAAGACGGTGGGCCTGGTCTGCCACGGCCTGGCCGCGCTCCTCCCCACGCAGGGCCCGGACGGCTCTTCGCCGTTCGCCGGCTACCGCGTGACCGGGTTCAGCAAGGCGGAGGAGGAGCAGACGGGGCTCGCCCCGAGAGCGCCGTGGATCCTGCAGGAGCGGCTCACCGCCCTGGGCGTGCGCTACTCCGCGGGCGAGCCGTGGGCGCCGCACGTGGTGACCGACCGCACCCTGCACACCGGCCAGAACCCCGCCTCCTCGGCCGCGCTGGCCGCCGAGCTGCTCAAGGCGCTGGGCTGAACCGGCTGCTCGTCCCCGTGCTCGGGCTCGGGGCCATGGTCGTGTCGATGATGCAGACGCTCGTCGTGCCGATCCTCGGCCTCGTGCAGCGGGATCTGCACGCCACCGCGTCCGGCGTGAGCTGGCTCACCACGGCCACGCTGCTGTCCGCCGCCGTCTGCACGCCGCTGCTCGGCCGCCTCGGCGACCAGCACGGCGCCAAGGCGACGCTCGTCGGCGTCCTCGGGATCACCCTGGCGGGATCCGTGCTGGCCGCCAGGACGGACTCGCTGCCCTGGCTGATCGCCGCGCGCGCCCTGCAGGGAGCGTCCACCGCCGTCTTCCCGCTCGCGCAGTCGGTCCTGCGGGCCGAGCTGCCGCGCGAACGGCTCCCCGGCGCGATGGGGACGCTCAGCGGGACGCTGGCCTTCGGCAACGGGCTCGCACTGGCCGGGGCGGCGCTGCTCACCCGCGGCGACGCCCCCGACCACCACCAGGTGTTCTGGTTGTCGGCCGGAGTGTCCGCGCTCACGCTGATCGCGGTGGCCGCCGTCGTCCCCCGGTCGCGGCCGGGGGCCGGCGGGCGTACCGACTGGCCGGGGGCGATGACCCTCGCGGCGATGCTCGTCCTGCTCCTGCTGCCCCTCTCGCAGGGAGCCCGGTGGGGGTGGGCGTCCGTGCCGACGCTGGGGTGCCTGACCGCGTCGGCGGCGATGGGCGCCGTCTGGGTGCTCGTCGAGCGGCGGGCCCGCGAACCGCTGGTGGACCTGCGGATGTTCGTGCTGCGGCCGGTGCTGTACGCCAACCTGGCGGGGGTGCTGCTGGGCTTCGCGATGTTCTCGCAGTTCCTCGGCGTCTCGGCGCTCGCCAGGGTGCCCGCGGAGCCGCACGGGTACGGGTTCGGCGCCTCGGTGCTGGAGACGTCGCTGGTCTTCCTCATGCCGTCGGCGGTGGCGTCACTGGCGGCGGCCCAGGTGGCCGGGGTCCTGGTGCGGAGCGTGGGGCCTCGCAGGACGCTCGCCGCGGGCGCGGCCTGCGGGGCGGTCGGGTTCGCCGCGTTGGCCTTCGCGCACGACTCGGTGGCGGGGGTCGTGGCGGCCGGGTCGCTCGTCGGCGTCGCGGTCAGCTTCGGCTTCGCCACGCTTCCCGCCGTCCTGCTCGGGGCCGTCCCGCGGAACCGGACCGGCGTCGCCAACGGTGTCAACTCCGTCGCCCGCTCGGTGGGCAGCGCGTTCGCCAGCGCCCTGTCCGGGGTGCTGCTCGCCGCCCCGATCTCCGGCCTGCCCCCCGAGGGCCGGTTCACCGCGTCTTTCGCGCTCGGTGGCGGGGCTCTCGTCGCCGTCGCGATCGTCGCTCTGGCCGGAATGGCAGACGTCCGTACTTCTCCCTGAATTCCACGAGAAAGTTGCACATCATGGCATTGATCCTCATCACCGGCGCCTCCGACGGGCTCGGCCGGGCCTTGGCGGAGGACCTCGCCGCCGACGGGCGACACCGGCTGCTGCTCCATGGCCGCGACGAGCGGCGGCTCGCCGAGGTGGCCGAGGCCACCGGCGGCGAGCCGATCCGGGCGGACCTGTCCTCCTTCGCCGAGGTCCGCCGCCTGGCCGCGCACGTCGCCGCGACGTACGACCGCCTGGACGTCCTCGTCAACAACGCCGGCATCGGCTTCCACGTCAAGGGCGCCACGCGGCAGGTCTCCGCCGACGGCCACGAGCTGCGCCTGGCGGTCAACTACCTCGCGCCCGTGCTGCTGACCCGGGAACTGCTGCCGCTGCTGCGCCGCGCCGCCCCCTCCAGGGTCGTCAACGTCGTCTCGATCGGCCAGCAGCCGATCGACTTCGCCGACCCGCAGCTCGAACGGGACTACACCGACGTCGCCGCGTACTGCCGGTCCAAGCTCGCGCTCGTCGGCCACACCCTGGACCTGGCCGAGGAGCTGCGGGACAGCGGGGTCACGGTGAACGCCGTGCACCCGGCGACGTACATGCCGACAGCCATGTCGGCGAGGTCGGGCATGGAGGTCGTGGACACCCTGGAGCAGGGGGTCGCGGCCACCCGCCGCCTGGTGGACGCCCCTGGGCCGGCCGGTGTCACGGGCCGCTACTTCGAGGGCGACAAGGAGGCGCGGGCGGCCGAGGAGGCGTACGACCCGGACTACCGCCGGCGGCTCGCCGACCTGACCCGGCGGCTGGTGCCGGGACCGCAGCCCGGGGTCACAGGCCCGACATGCAGCTGATCAGGTAGCGGCCCAGCTCGTCGACGCGCGAGTCGGGCAGCCGGCTCGACGGCCCGGAGATGCCGGCGGCGCCGATCAGCGTGCCCCGGATCCGGGCCGGCACGGCGACGCACCGGACGCCCTCGAAGGTCTCGTCCCTGTCGACGGCGTAGCCGACCTCGCGCGCCTCCTCCACCCGGCGCCGCAGCTCGATGGGCCCCTTGGCGGCGTGCTCGGTGCCGCCGACGTAGGACAACCGGGCCAGCTGCGCGTCGAGGGCGTCGTCGTCGAGGGCCGACAGGTAGGCCTTCCCGAGCGCCGAGCAGTGCATCGGCCGGATCGTGCCCAGCTGCTCGGAGACCGCCACCATGTGCCGGGTCGGGAAGAACCCCAGATAGACCATCGTGTCCTTGGCGGGCACGGCGAGGATGGTGGCGTCGCCGCACTCGTCGCGGATCGAGGCGAGGACGGGGTCGACGATCTGGCTCCAGTCGGCCTCCGGCGCCTGGATGAGGCCGTAGAACTTGGCCGCGACGGTCGCGTAACGCTTGGTCGCCGGGCTGCGCGCCACGTAGCCGGTGGCCACCAGCTCGCCCAGGAGCCGCAGCGCGGTGCTGCGGTTGACGTCGAGCTCGCGGGCGAGCTCGGCGGCGGTGAGCGGCTCGACCGCGAGCAGCTCGATGGCGCGTAGCGCGCGCTGGATAGGGGAGGCGGCACGCCCCTCGCCGTCAGGCAGAGTGTGCGGCTCAAGGTTCTGCTTCGTCACCATGGCAAGGGGCCTGGTCAGCCGGTCAGGCCGAAGAGCCGCTCCACGGCGGAGAGATTCGACTTGAACGACTGCTCGGCCTGGTCATCCCATCCGAAGATCTGGACGGTCAGAATACCGTCGAAACCGACGCTCTCCAAGGCCTGCCGGACCTCCGCCCAGTCGATCTCGCCGCGGCCCAGGTCGAAGTGCTGGTGGACGCGGCAGGTGATGCCGGGCGGGTTGATGATCGTGCGCTCGGGGCGGAACGCGTCGGCGAGGTGGATGTGGTCGAACCAGCCGCGGGCGTACTCCACCTGCTCGGTGATGCCGCCGCCCAGGTAGTACGTGTGGGGCACGCAGTGCAGGTAGCGCAGCCGGGGGCTGCCGACCTCCTTGACCAGGTCGACGGCGGCGGCGGTGGTCTCGATGAAGTCCCACGGGTGCGGCTCGACGACCAGCTCGACGTCCTCGCGTTCGAGGACGGGCAGCAGCTCCTCGAACGAGCGCAGGAAGGCGGCCCGGCACGCGTCGGGCTGCTCGGGGTGGCCGGACAGCTCGGTGTTGATCCGCCGGCAACCGAGCTCGACCGCGGCGGCGATGCCGTCCTTCCACCACGCGACCGCCTGCTTCCTGGCGTCCTCGTCGGGGCTGGACCACGCCTGGATGACGGCGACCGAGGCGATCTCGACACCGGCCGTCGCGGCCGCGTCGCGGAAGCCGCGCAGCTCGGCCGGCGAGGCGTGCATCGGCTTGAACGCCGGGATGAAATCGTCGCGGTTGCCCATCTCCAGATGCCGGTAACCGGCGTCGGCGGTGGCGCGGACGGCGTCCACGACCGGCCGTCCCTGCATCATCGCCGGGTCCAATGCGATCTTCATGATTCATCCTTCCAAACGCTGTCGGGGACGATGACCGCCTTGCCGGGCACCTGCCGGGCGCGCAGCGCGGTGAGCGCGTCGTTCACGCCGGACAGCCGCCACGTGGCGATCTCGGGGAGCCGGATCTTCTGATCCGCGGCGAGCGCGATGATCGACTCCAGGTCTTCGCGGCGGCCGGACCGGATCCCCCGGATGTCGGCCTCCTTGCGGGAGACGACGGCGAAGTCGACGTCGGGCACGCGGGCGTAGCCGGCGAGCACGTACGTGCCGTGCGGGCCGAGCGCCTGCAGGCCGGGGGCGAGGACCGAGGGCACGCCGGTGCAGTCGATGACGGCGTCGACGGGCGTGACGGCGTCGCCGGCGGAGGTCACGACGTCGTGGCCGATGTCCTGCAGCGCCTTGCGGCGCAGCGGGTTGGGCTCGACCGTCTGGACGGCGACGCCGTGCACCCGCAGCAGCTCGGCGCACAGGTAGCCGATGGGCCCGCCGCCGAGCACGAGCACCCGGCGCGGCTCGCGGGTCAGGGCGACGCGGACGCTGTTGGCGGCGGTCGCCCCGCCGTCGACCAGCGACGCGGCGTCGGCCCACGACAGGGTGGCCGGCACCTCGACGAGATGGTGCGCCTTGACGCGCAGGTACTCGGCGTAGCCGCCCCACTCACCGAGCACGCCCGTGATCGAGACGAGGCCGGGGCACAGCCGCTCGTCGCCGGCCCGGCACGCCTCGCACGAGCCCTCGCCGGTGAACAGCGTGATGGTGGCCCGGCGGTCCAGCCAGGCGCGCGCCTCCGCTCCCGCGTCGACGACGACGCCGACGGGCTCGTGGCCGAGCACGAACGGCGTCTCGGGACGGTACGACTCCCCCGCGAGCACGTGCAGATCGGTGCCGCAGATGCCGCAGGCGTGCACGCGCAGCACGACGTCGTCAGCGGACTCGGGCGTCGGACGGGCGACGTCGGCCAGGTCGAGCCGTTCGCTCGGGATCGAGGCGGCCACGGCCGCCCGCATGGTCGCCGTGGCCGGGGTTGCTCCCACAGGGCACCTTCCTCCGGTCGGGTTCGGGTCGTGCCCAGCATTCAGGAAGTGTTGCGGTTTCCGCAACGTCGTTACTCAGATGCAACAGATCGCGTAGTCGCGCCTCTCCCGGACGAGTCGTAGATCGCGGGGAAACGTGCACGTAAGTGGGGTTGACATGCCGTTAACGCCCTCATAACGTCTGGCAGCAACCAACGTCCCTTGAGTGCAACACAGTTCGTTTGACGCAACACTCGCTGCCGCAAGGCAGTGAGGGAGGCCGAGTCAAGCCCGGCCTCGTCGTCGCCGACCTTGTGGATGAGACCTCGACCAGAGGGCGCGAGGAGTCACCAGCCCATAGGGATCTCTCCGCATCCCCAGCCGCGGAAGCTCTATGGCTCACCTTCCAGGAGGAACGCATGCTCCGACACCATCGCTCCACGAGAGCCCTCACCGCCCTGGCCGCGGCCGTGGCCGTGGGCGCCACGGGCTGTGCGGGCACGTCGTCGAGCGGGCAGCCGGCCGCTGCGCCGACCAACGTGGGCACGTCCTGCGGCAAGTACGGCGACATCAAGCTCACCGTCGGCATGTCCGAGGCCGGCGAGACCATCGCCACCGAGTTCAAGAAGCAGGTCGAGTCCTTCCAGCAGGCCAACCCCAACGTCACCATCGACCTGCAGATCAAGGACTGGGCGTCGTCCGCCAACACCATCAAGCTGGTGATGTCGGGCAACAACCCGCCCGACGTCATGCAGGGCAACAGCGGCTGGGCGATCAACGGCGCCCTGTGGAAGGCCGGGCTGCTGCTGAACCTGGACGCGTACGCCAAGGCGTTCGGCTGGAACGACAAGTTCCACGAGTCGGCGCTGACGGTCAACAAGTTCACCACCGACGGCAAGGTCCTCGGCGAGGGCAGCCTCGTCGCCGTACCCCCTGCCATCCAGTACGTCGGCGTCTTCTACAACGAGGCCGTCCTGAAGAAGATCGGCATCGACGACGTCTCCTCCCTCGACTCCAAGGAGGCGTTCCTCGGCGCGCTCGACAAGGCCAAGGAAGCCGGCGTCACGCCCGTCATGCTCGGCGACTCCGAGAAGTGGCCGGCGCTGCACAACCTGTCGCTGCTCAACGGCTGGTACGTCGCCCCCGAGCAGATCAACGACTGGGCGCTCAACCGCGAGGGCAGCACCTACGACGACGAGGGCCACCTGAAGGCCTCCACCGACTTCCGCGCCTGGATGCAGAAGGGCTACTTCAACTCCGACGCGCTGGCGACGAGCTTCACCGACGCCACCAACCGCTTCGGCCGAGGCGAGGCCGCCTTCTTCGTCACCGGCACGTGGGCCCTCGGCGACGTGCGCAAGTCGCTCGGCGAGGACGCCGGCTTCATGCTCTTCCCGGCCGGGGAGAGCGGCAAGCACGCGGCCGTGGGCGGCTACAGCCTGCCGTTCAGCGCCTCCGCCAAGACCAAGTACCCCGACTGCGCCGCGGCCTTCATCGACTACGTGACCGCGAGCGACGACGCCATCAAGGCCCAGATCGCGGCCGGCCGCCCCTCCGCGACCAAGGAGGGCGTCAACGCGCAGATCGACGACCCGCTGCTCAAGCAGATGGTCACCGAGTACCAGCGGCTGACCTCGGAGAACGGGCTGTTCACCTGGGAGGACTGGCCGACGCCGACGATGCTCACGTTCCAGGGCTCGGAGGCGCAGCGCCTGCTCTCCGGCGAGATCACCCCGAAGCAGTACAACCAGGCGATCCAGCAGAACTGGGCCGACTACATGAAGACCCGCTCCTGAGCCACGCCGGGCGCCTCTCCCCGGCAGGAGAGGCGCCCGCCCCCATCCACCACCACCCATGCGAGAAGGGCCATTGATGGACAAGGTCATCATCACGGTAACCGTCGACTGTTCGATGTCGTATCCCGGCTTCAAGGGCATGCCGAAGATCGACGACGTGCCGGCGGTCGCCGACGAGTACGTGCGCGCCATCGACGCCGGCGCGTCCCTCGTCCACCACCACGGCGTGCACTACCTGGAGGACTCGATCCAGGAGGACGGCCGCCAGCTGTCGCGTACGGACTTCGACGGGTGGAAGGACCTCACCGAGCGCATCCGCGCCGAGCGGGACGCCATCATCCAGTTCGGCATCGCGAGCGCCCGGCTCGAGGAGAAGGTCGCGCTCATGAAGCTGCGCCCGGAGATGATGTCGTACGCCTTCAACGTGCACGACGAGTACTTCCGCCCCGACCCGGCCTACCCGGCGAACGAGCAGTACGCCATCCACACGCGCCCCGAGCTGGAGGCGTTCTGCAAGGCGGCGCAGGAGCACGGCGTCAAGCCCGAGGTGGAGTCGTTCTACACCGGCGCGTTCTGGAACCTCGAGTTCATCCGCGACCAGGGCCTGCTCGACGACCCGGTGTGGACCACGCTCTTCCTGGGCTGGCCCGGCGGCGCCTGGACGCCCCCCACCGAGGACTCGCTGCTCTACCTGGTCCGGCACCTGCCGCCGCGGGTCAACTGGAACGTCAGCGTGATGAACCCGAAGATGCAGTGGCGTCTGCTCGCCCTGGCCATGAGCCTCGGCGGCCATGTGCGGGTCGGCTGGGAGGACAACCCCTACATGCCGGACGGGTCGCCGTCGCGCTCCAACGCCGAACTGGTCGAGGAGGTCGTCAAGATCGCCCGGCTCATGGGCCGCGAGGTGGCGACGCCGGACGAGGCGCGCGAGATCGTCGGCCTGCCCGCCAGGGCGGCCGCCGGCCAGAACGCATGAGTGTCCTCATCACCGGCCACGTCGGCCGCGCGGTGCGAAAGGACGCACCGCGCCGGCCGCGCCACCTAGGGAAGTAGATCGCACCATGGCCGTCACGGTCACCACAGACGCCCCCGCGGCGAAGCCGAGTCAGCGGCGGCCCGGCCGCCGGCTCCGGCGGGGTGAAGTCCGCGGGATGCCGTACCTGCTCATTCTGCCGGGATTCATCTTCTACGGACTGTTCGTCCTCGTGCCGATCGCCGACACGGTACGGCTGTCGTTCCTCGAATGGGACGGGCTGTCGCCGCAGGTCTTCGTCGGGCTGGACAACTACGTCCAGGTGCTGACCAATCCGAACACCTGGACGTCACTGCGGGTCTCGCTGGTGTTCGTCCTGTTCAGCTGCCTGCTGCCGGTCGCGGCGGCGCTGCTGCTCGTGGGCGTCATCGCGCGGACGAAGATCCGGGGGCTGAGTTTCTTCCGGTTCGTGTTCTTCCTGCCGTACACGATCGCCCTGGCGGTCGTCGCCATCGCGTGGCGCTGGCTCTACGCGCAGGACGGCTCGCTGAACGCGATCATCCGGGCCGTCTTCGGCGAGGAGTTCGTGCGGCCGTTCCTCGGCGACGCCGACCTGGCGCTGCCGGCGCTGGGGATCGTGGGGCTGTGGGCGACGTTCGGATTCGTCGTGGTCATGCTGCTCTCGGGCACCCAGCACATCCAGAAGGAGCTGTACGAGGCGGCGCGCATGGACGGCGCCGGGCCGGTGCGGGAGTTCTTCACCGTGACGCTGCCCGGCATCCGCCACGAGCTGCGGGTGTCGCTGGTGATGACCCTCACCCTGGCCCTGCGGGTCTTCGACCTGCCGCTGATGGCGACGCAGGGCGGGCCGGGCTACGCCACCACCACGCCGTCGCTGCAGATGTATCGAGACGTGTTCATCAACGGCCAGATCGGGCCGGGCGCCGCCATCGCGGTGCTGCTCACGATCGTCATCTTCGTCGGCGTGGCCCTGGTCAACCGGCTCGTGAGATCGGAGTAACACGATGGTTTCCCGCCGCAGTCAGACCATGTCGTACGTGGTCCTCGTGCTCTTCGCGGCTTTCGCGATCTACCCGTTCATCTCCACGACCCTGGTCGCGTTCAACGCGCCGGACGCGGCGGTGAGCGGGCTGGCCATCCCGCGCGAATGGTCGCTGGACAGCTTCCTCAGCGCCTGGAACAACCCCGACGCGGGCATCGGGCGGTCGCTGCTCAACAGCATCCTGGTGTCCGTGTCGGTCGTGGTCGTGTCGGTCTTCTTCTCGATCCTGACCGGGTACGCGTTCGGGACGATGAAGTTCTTCGGCGCGAAGCTGCTCTTCCCGCTGTTCATCCTCGGCCTGATCGTGCCTTACGAGGCCACGGTCATCCCGCTGTACTACCAGTTCCGGACGTTGAACCTCACCGACACCTACTGGTCGATGATCCTGCCGTGCATCGGCGGGTCGATGGCCTTCGGCACGTTCTGGATGACGTCGTTCTTCAAGTCGTTCCCCAAGGAACTGCTGGAGGCGGCGCGGACGGACGGGTCGAACCGGTGGCACACGCTGTGGCGGGTGATCGTGCCCACCGCCGCCTCGCCGATCTTCGCGCTGGCCACCATCCTGTTCATCTGGACCTGGAACAACCTGCTGCTCGCGGTCGTCATGATCACGCAGCCGGAGCTGCGGATGGTTCCCGCGGCGCTCAACTACTTCGTGGGTCTGCAGTACGGCAGCAACTACCAGATCACGTGCGCGGCCGCGATCATGGTGGCGCTGCCGGTCATGATCATCTACTACGTGCTCCAGCGCCGGTACGGGGCGGACGTCCTGGCCGGCTCTCTCAAGGGCTAGAGCCACCCCTTCATCACCTCGCAAACAGGAGAAAGACATGGCAGCGTCCAAACTGGGCGTCGGCATCGCGGGCCTCGGGCTGATCTCGAAGACCCACGCCGCGGCCTACCAGCGGATGTCCGACGTCGTGGACCTTGTGGCCGGCTGTGACGTCGACCCCAAGGCCGCAGCGGCGTTCGCCGACGAGCACGGCGCGAAGACGTACTCCGATCTCAACGACCTGATCAACGACCCCGCGGTCGACGTGGTGGACCTGATCCTGCCGCACCACCTGCACTACGACGCCGCCATGGCGGTGCTGGACGCCGGCAAGCACCTGATCCTGGAGAAGCCCGTCGCGCCGACGTACGAGCAGTCGGTCGCCATCCACCGCAGGGCCGTCGAGGCGGGCGTGCACTTCATGGTCGCGGAGAACACCCGCTACATCGCGGCCTACCAGGCGGTGGAGCGCCTGCTGAAGGAGGGCGCGATCGGCGAGGTCATCCACGCCAGGACCTACCTGCGCTCGAACGAGAAGGCCCACCTGTCGCTGCCGGGCTACTGGCGCACGCGCTACGAGCTCGGCGGCGGCCTGGTCATGGACACCGGCGCGCACTCGTTCTACCTCCTCAAGTGGCTGCTCGGCGAGGTGGACGAGCTGACCGGCATCTCCAAGAAGGTCTTCCCGCTCGACAACGAGATCGAGGACACCGCCGAGGTGTACGGCCGGCTGAAGAGCGGCGCCCACTTCTCGTGCGGGTTCACCTCCGTCTCCGAGGTCCCGCACAGCGAGCGCCTGGAGCTGTTCGGCACCGAGGGCGGCATCCTGGTCGACCAGATGGCCGACCCGGTCGTCAAGCTCTTCCGCGGCCAGCACGACTTCCAGGGCGAGGCGGTCGAGGGCGTGCCGTTCGGCCCCGACGCCTGGCACCCGGGCGGCTGGCACTACGAGTCCGTGCTCACGGAGGTCACCGACTACGTCCGGTCGCTGGTCGAGGGCCGGCCGCCGCTGATCGACTCCGGTGACACCGTCTACGCCATGCGGGTCGTGGAGGCGGCGTACGAGTCCATCAAGTCCGGCCGGCCGGTCACCGGTCTCTGACCTTTCTCCGGGAGGAGTCCCCCCGGCGGGGCTCCTCCCTTCGACACCACCCCTGGAGCTTTCATGCGACTGATGCGCATCGGCGACCCCGGCGCGGAGCGCCCGGTCGTCGCGATCGACACCGACGGCTACGTCGACGTTTCGGACGTCGTCCCCGACTTCGACGGCGCGTTCTTCGCCTCCGGCCTGGACGCTCTCGCGGCCACCGTGAGCGAGCGCGTGGCCGCGGGCGCGGTCCGCCGCTTCGCGGGCGAGCGCGTGGGCGCGCCGATCGCCCGCCCGCACCAGATCCTGTGCGTCGGGCTCAACTACGCCGACCACGCCGCCGAGTCCGGCCAGCAGCCGCCGGAGGAGCCGATCATCTTCACCAAGGCCCCGAACACGCTGGTCGGGCCGGACGACGACGTGCACATCCCGCGCGGCTCGACGGCCACCGACTGGGAGGTGGAGCTGGGTGTCGTGATCGGCAAGAGAGCCCGCTACCTCGGCAGCGACGAGGAGGCGCGCGCCGCCATCGCGGGCTACGTGCTGGTCAACGACGTCAGCGAGCGCACGTTCCAGCTGCATCGCGGCGGTCAGTGGGTCAAGGGCAAGTCGGCCGAGACGTTCAACCCGTGCGGGCCGTGGCTGGTGACGCCGGACGAGATCGGCGACGTCGGCGACCTCGACATGTGGCTCGACGTCAACGGGGTGCGGCGCCAGAGCGGCTCGACCAAGCACATGCTCTTCGACCCCGTCCACGTCGTGCGCTATCTGAGCCAGTTCATGGTGCTCGAGCCCGGTGACCTGATCAACACCGGCACCCCGGCGGGCGTCGGCATGGGCCTCACGCCGCTGGTCTACCTGCAGCCCGGCGACCGCATGGAGCTCGGCATCGACGGTCTGGGCCGGCAGAGTCAGTCGGTCGTCGCCGCGCCGTAATGCTCCACGGCGCGGCCGGTAAGGGTGAGCGGGGTCGCGACGTCGTCGTGGTCGGCGCCGGGACGGCGGGCCGCGTCCTGGCGAACCGGCTGTCGCAGCGGGGCGCGCGCGTCCCGCTGCTGGGCTGGACATCCCGCCGGGCACAGGTCCCCGACGACGTCAGCGACCTGTGCCCGCGGCCGTCCTACCACGAGGCGTACGGCCGGGCCTGGCGGCCCGCCACCTGCGCCACGACCGGCGACCCGGCCGCTTCCCGCAGGCCCGCGCCACGAGCGGCGACCCGACGGCTACCCACAGGCCCGCGCCACGACCGGCGACCCGACGGCTACCCACAGGCCCGCGTCATGGGCGGCGACCCGGCGACCACCCACAGGCCCCCGCCACGACCGGCGGCTCGGCGGCCACCCACAGGCCCGCGCCACGACCGGCGGCTCGGCGGCTTCCCGCAGGCCCGTGTCATGGGCGGCAGCTCGGCCCTGATGGGCGTGGTCTCCCTGCGCGAACTCCCGCAGGACCACGACGACTGGGCCGCCGCCGGCGCGACCGGGTGGGCGTGGGACGACGTGCCGACCTCGGCGACGGGCACTCGGGGTTGCCGCTGAGCGCCACGCTGCCCAGCCGGGTGCCGGCGTACCTGACGGCCGAGGTGCGCCGGCGAAGAACCTCACCGTCGCCTGTCACACCGTCGTCCCCCAGGTGGCGGGCCAGGACGGTCCGGCGGCGCTCCCTCGGCATCTGCCATCCGGCCGGCACGCGCGCGACGGGCGACCCCGCCGACCGGACGCCGTCGCCGGGCCCGGCCGCGCGGTGCTCGGCGTGTCGGACCTCAGCGTGGTGGACGCCTCCGTGATGCGGCGCATCCCGCGCGGCAACACGAACCTGCCCGTCCTCATGGTCGCCGAACGCGCCTGCGACGTGCTCGCCAGGTGACGGCGTCGCTTCGACGGGACCGGGTGACCCGGGGGGACATTCGGCATATTGGGGATCTTTACCTCGCACTGGTCTGACCAGTAGCCTCAGTGCACTCAGCCGACTGACCCTCCTACCTCCACCCGAGCTCGGGGCGCGGCCGTGCCCCGGCACCCCCACCGGAATGAGGGATCCATGAAGTCACGCCTCGTCCCCTTACTCGCCGCCGCTCTGGCGCTGGCCGGCGTGTCCGCGCCCGCGCACGCCGCCGACACCCCCGGTCTGCCCGGCAGGAACAACGCGATCACCGACGTGCCGGGCGTCCAGGTCGGGCAGGTGCAGTCCACTCGCGCTCCGTACCTGACCGGCACCACCGTCGTCTACACCCCGCGGATGTCCGTGACCGGCGTCGACCAGCGCGGCGGCGCGCCCGCCACGAAGGAGACGGACCTGCTCGACCCGCTCAACTCCAACCCCGGCGTGAACGCGGTGATGCTCGGCGGCAGCAGCATGTACGGCCTGTCCGCCGCCGACGGCGTGATCCGCTGGCTGGAGGAGCGCGGGGAGGGCGTCCCGGTCGGGTCCGGGGTCGCGCCGATCGTGCCCGCCGCCGACATCTACGACCTCGGCCGGGGCGGCGACTTCAAGGCCCGTACGTCGCCCGCCTGGGGTTACCTGGCCGCCGAGGCCGCCGAGGAGGGGCCGGTACGGCAGGGCGTCGTCGGCGGGGGCGCGGGCGCCCGCGCCGGCGGCCTGAAGGGCGGTGTCGGCACCGCCAGCGTCGTGCTCGACGACGGCGTGGTGGTCGGGGCGATCGTGGTGGTGAACGCGGCCGGTTCGCCGGTGGACCCTCGGGACTGCTCGCTGTTCGCCGCCCGGTACGAGCTGGCCGGTGAGTTCCGGGGGCTTCAGACGCCGAAGGCGAAGGAGTGCCGGGCCGACGCCGAGACGGACGCCCTGCCGATGAACACCACGATCGCCGTGGTGGCCACGAACGCCCCGCTGGAGAAGGCGGCGGCGGCGCGGATGGCGGGCAACTCCCACGACGGGCTGGCCCGCGCGATCAGCCCGATCCACACGCTGGGCGACGGTGACACGATCTTCGCCATGTCGACCGGCACCGGCACCCCGTTGCGGGTGAACAACCCCGCCGACTCCCGCCGGCTCAACCAGGTCTTCAACGCCGCCACCGACACGCTCGCCCGCGCCGTCGGTCACGCGATGCTGAACGACCGTACCGTCGGCACCGCCACGAGCTACTGCGACCGCTACCCGTCGGCCTGCGCCAAGCTGGCTCCGCTGCCGGAGGACAAGCTGGGCGAGGCGCCGGAGGTGACCCAGGCGTCGGTGGACGCCGCCGAGCAGAAGCTCGACTCGGCCCCGCCCATCCCGAACGCCTCGGGCCAGGACGCGTCTCCGTCCCCGACCAGCCCGTCCTCGACCAGCCCGTCCTCGACCAGCCCGTCCTCGACCAGCCCGTCCTCGACCAGCACGGTCCCGACCAGCACGGCCCCGGGCGGCACCGGTGGGGACGACGCGACGACCCCGACCCCGACCGGCCTGGCACCGGGCAGCACGGGCCAGGACGGTGCGGGGCCGGGGAGCTTGGGAGCCGGCGCGGGGAGCACCGGAGCCGGCGGCACGGAGGCGGCGGGTCTCACGGATGCCGCCGGAGTGAGCGCGGCCGGGGCGGCCGGAGTGAGCGCGGCGAGAGCCGTCGACGGCGGGGCCGCCTCGGACGGCTTCGCGCCGGTCGCGTCCGAGACGACGTACCCGAGCTACGGCGGTCCGCTGACCGCCGTGGCGCTGCTGGCCGCCGCCGCGGTCGCCGCGTCGCTGGTCCTTCGCCGCCGGCGGGTCACCGCGTAGCGCACGGGGAGCCGCGGGGAGCACACGAACCCGTACCGGGTGCGACGGTCCCGGTCGGCGCGGCCGTCGAGTCGCGCCGACCGGGGCGTCACCACCACGGCCCTGAGCCCGTAGGAACGCAGTCCTACTGGGTCTCAGGGATGTCGTCGTAGCGGGCGGGGTCGATCTGGGCGACCGTGCCGGCCGCGAGGGCGTCGATGATGCCGTCGAGGCCGTTCACCACCGTCCGCACGAGCTGGCCGCGCTGCTTGGCGCCCCAGGTCTGGGTCTGGCCCCGCACCTCGAACAGGACGGTGCCGGAGCCGTTCAGCGCGAACGAGCCGAGCCCCGTGCCGGGCAGGTCGATGTCCTGCGGGTAGAGGGTCAGCGACCCGAACGGGGACTCGCCGCGCGTCTGCAGCGCGTCGTACGCGGCGAGCGTGAGCTGCTTGGAGTAGTCGAGCCGGTAGCCGCGGTCGTACTCCTGGTGGTTGTCGATGTCGATGAACTTGCCCGACAGCGACATGGTCACCTGGTTCTCGCCGCTCTCGTCGAGGTCGCAGGGGCCCTGGTGGTGCAGGTCGATGTAGGTGTCGACGGTGCCGAACTCCCCCTTCAGCGACTTGTACAGGTCCCTGACCGCCTGCGACTCGGGATGGATGTACCAGCCGGTCTGGGCGGAGGACCCGGGGAAGTCCTCGGGCCGCGGCACGTAGTCGAGGTCGGGGTGGTAGTCCCGGTTGACGTCGAAGCCAGGGCGCGAGGCGTAGTCGTCGCCCGACCGCGGCTGGGTGTAGTAGTTCCACGCCGGCCGCGCGGAGGCCAGCTGCGGGAAGTCCGCGACGACCTCGGCCCACGTGCGGTCGTTGCCGCGCCGGTCGAGCTCGGCGGCGTCGGGGTTCATCTTGGGCACCGCGACGAGCGTCACCTGCGAACGCAGCCGCCGCGCCTCCGGCGTGGGCGCGGTGAAGTCGCGCAGCAGGGCGAGCAGGGCGTCGGTGCCGGTCTTCTCGTTGCCGTGGATCTCACTGGTGATCAGCACGACCTTGGGACCGGTGCCGGTGCGCGCCGCCCAGATCGCGCGCCCCTGGTTCGAGGTGCCGATCTGGCTGACGTCGAGGACGTCCGAGCGCTGCGCCTCCAGGGTTTCCAGCGCGCTGCGCAGCTCGGCGTGGTCGGTCCACGCGTTGGCGCCGGTGTCGCCGGTCGAGGTGCCGCAGTGCGCGTTCGCGGGCGGGGCGGCCTGCGCGGCGGCGGGCGAGGCCGCCGTCAGGGTGGCGGCCACCAGGGCGGCCGCCGCCAGAGCCGCGTACGTCTTCCTGTTCGTCATCGTCCCTCACTCGTCCTCGTGCTGGTCGACCGACGGGCCGCGGTCGGGGATGGTGTCGGCGATCGCCGGGTCGACGGCGGCGAGGCTGCCGTCCGCGGCGGCCTGGAGCAGGGAGGTCATGGAGGCGTACGCCGTGCGGATCAGGTAGCCGCCGGACTTCTGGCCGAGGTCGCCGCGCAGCTCGACCAGCAGGCTCGCGCTGCCCTGCAGGCCGAAGGAGTTGCGCGCGATGCCCGGGAGCGCGTCGCCGGGGTAGCGGCTGACGTCGGCGAAGCCGTACTGCTCCAGCGAGGTGTACACCAGCGCGGCGACCCGCTTGCTGTCGGTGAGGACGTCCGGCGCCACCCCGGTGTTGGTCGGCCAGAGGATGGAGGCGGTCGCCAGGGAGCCGTCAGGCTGGCGGTAGCTGCCCTGGTGGTGGTAGTCGACGGTGATGTCGGGACGCCACGAGCGCACCATCCGCTGGATCGCGGCCGACTCCGGCACCGGGTTGGCCTCCGGCGACATCGCCGGGTCGTGGTAGCGGTTGATGTCGAACCCGACGCCGGCCCGGCAGAAGGCGCCCGAGCAGTCCGGGTCGACGTTCTGCCGCTGGAACCGTTCGGTGCCGTCGGGGTTCGCCCGCACGATGATGCGCAGGGTCACGTCGTCGAGCACGTCGCGGGTCCACCCGGCCTGGTTGCCGCCGATGCGCTGCAGCAGCTGCAGGGCGGCCTCCGTGCCCAGGGGCTCGTTGCCGTGCTGCTGGGTGATGTAGAGCAGCTTGGTCGGGCCGGTGCCGACCGTCGCGGCCCAGATGTCACGGCCTTCGTGCGTCCTGCCGATCGACTCGACGTCGATCGCGCCCTTGGAGCGCTGCTCCAGGCGTTGCAACGCGGTGGTGAGCTCGTCGTAGGTGTGCAGGCGCTCCAGTGACACATGCTGCGAGTCCTGGACCCACGGGCCTCCCGGCGTCGTGGGGTCGGCGTGAGCCGTCGCCGTGCCGGTGATCGTGAGCCCGAGTAAAGCGGCCAGGACGACCGCTGCCCGTCGCTTTCCCAACAAAACAGCCTCCTCAATTCCACGCGTGTCCGCGACGGTGAAACAGGCTTTGTGAGCGCGTTTCACCGCCGTGGGAATTCACAGGATTTCTGCAGGAATCAGAACCGCGCGGGTGGGGGCGACGTACGAACGGACGCCACCCGCTCCGCGGGGATATGCAGCGAACAGGACAGGACCATGGCCGCTGGGACATGCGACGGAAATAGGAGAGTCCTTCCCTCACGCTGCTGAACGGCGGCCGATACGACCGCCACAACTCTTTTAACAAACACAAAACAGCCTGACAAGAGTCACGTTCGGTGTGGATATGACCCCGTACTGTCATTTCGGCCAGGAGGCGCAGGAAGATCCACGCAGGTGGAACGCCCTGCGCAGGTCGGGGTCGTCGATTTTTCGGCGTGCCGATAATGGCTTTTTTCGGCTCGCCCTTATCCGGGTCGGATTCGCCTGGCCGTCGGCTCGGGCGAGCGAGGCGGCCGCCGTGAGCGGCACGCCGCCTGGAGTGGGGCCGTGATCGACATCCGGGCCGCCGTGCCCGGCGACGTGGCGGCGATCGCCGCTCTCATGGCGCGTCGCCGGCAGGCGTACGAGCTGCACCAGCCGGTCTTCTGGCGGCGCGCGCCCGACGCCGAGGCACGGCACGCCGCCTTCCTCGCCACGCTGGTGCGCGATCCCGACGCCGTCTGCCGGGTGGCCGAGCGAGACTCGCGCTTCGCCGGGTTCGCGATCGCCTCCCTCGTCCGCTCTCCCCCGGTGTACGACCCCGGCGGGCCGACGTGCACGCTGGACGACTACGCCGTCGTGGACGACCGCGACTGGCCCACGACCGGCACCGCCCTGCTCCACGCCGTCGTGGACGAGGCCCGCCGGCGCGGCGCGGCGCAGGTCGTCGTGGTCTGCGGCAACGCCGACACCCCGAAACGCGAAGCCCTACGCCAGGCCGGCCTCTCCATCGCCTCGGAATGGTGGACCGCTCCCCTGTGACGGCCGCGATCATGGCATCGGGACGCCGGCCTGCTGCGCTCGCGGAGCTCAGGGCCAACGGCGAGGTGGCGATCCTCTTGCCGAGGAGGCGGGAGGCTGTGAAGGGCTGATCGGGCTGGTCGAGGCCGGCACGGGGCCTTCGGTTCCCGCCGACCGAGACGCTCGGCTGGACTCTCCCACAGAGGGAGACCCCATGCTGGGGGCATGGACGAGGAGCTGCTGCCGATCGGGCGGTTCGCCAGGCTCAGTCGGCTGAGCGTCAAACAGTTACGCCACTACGCCGAGCTCGGGCTGCTGGTGCCCGCGTACGTGGACGAGCACACCGGGTACCGCTACTACCGGCACGAGCAGGCACGCGATGCGCTGTCGATCGGGTTGCTGCGCTCGCTCGACGTCCCGCTCGCCGTCATCGCGCAGGTGCTCTCCGACACGCTCGGCGCCCTGGTGGGGGTGCACGAGCGGTTGGAAGCCGAGCTGGCCAAGCGCCGATCGACGCTGGCCGCCCTGGAGCGCGTCATGGCGGAGGGTCTGCCGTCCGCTCCCGTCACGCTGGTCACAGAACCGGCGAGGCGCGTTGCGACAGCCGCGGCGACGGCGGCGGACCCGTCAGACATCGGCAAGGCCACCTCGGCTGCCATCACCAGGCTGCTGGCCGCGTCGTCGGCCACCGCCCCGGAGCTCATCGGCCTGTTCCCGCTCGACCTCGGCGAGCCCGTCACCGTCACCGTCGCTCTGGTCAGCGATGAGCCGGTGGACGGGGCCGAGCTCGACATGCTGTCAGGCGGCCGGTTCGCCCGCGCCACCCACGTCGGCCCCTACGACCAGATCGGGCTGACCGCGCACGCGCTGCTGTCCTGGTGCGCCGAGCGTCGCCATCCCGTCCGCGGCCCGATCCGCGAGGTGTACGTGTCCGACCCGGGGACCACCCCGCCCGACCGGCTGATCACCCACCTGATGATTCCTTTGGAGGAGCCATGACACCGCGTTTGGTCCACTGCGCCCCCGTCACCTGCCTCAACGTCACCGGCATGGGCGAGCCCGGCGGCGCCGAGCACGTCTCGGCCATCGGCGCCCTGTATGCCGTGGCCTCCGCCATGGGAGGCCCCGCAGGGCCGCTGGAGGGCCGTTGGTGGGTGGAGGACACCTCTCGGCCGCCGCTGGAGGTGCCGCGCGATCAGTGGCGGTGGCATCTGCTGCTGCCGTTGCCCGACGTGCCCGAGCTGGGAGTGGCCGAGGCGGCGCGCGAGCAGGCGCGCGCGTCCGGCGCGGCCGTCGACCGCGTCCAGGTGGTCTCCTTCACCGAGGGCGAGTGCGTGGAGTTGCTCCACGAGGGCCCCTACAGCGAGGAGCAGGCGTCGCTCGACGTGATGGAGGCGTTCATGGCCGAGCACGGCCTCGTGCGCAACGGGCTGCACCACGAGATCTACCTGACCGACTTCACCGATCCTGAGCCCAGGACGATACTGAGGCAGCCGGTGGCGCGCCGCGTCTGAGGCGCGGTTCGGTCACGCCTCGAACGGGCGCCTGCCGCGCCTCCGTTCGCCCGGCCACGGGCCGGCGAAGCCCGCGGGCACTCCGGCGCCGGCCACAGGCTCGGCCTCACCGGTCACGATCATCGTTCGCATCCGGCCATGGGAGCTGCGCCCACCGATCGACGGGAGGCTCACCGTGTGGCGAGGCGGGTGAAGGTGGCGCCCCGCAGGACGGCGTGGGCGCCCAGGACGTGGCCGTCGCACATCATCGTCACCGTCCCGGCCTCGTCGGTCACCTTCCACGTCACCGGCTCCGCGCAGGGCTTGGTGAGCCGGTCGTGGTCCCACGTGCGCCGGCACACCCGGCAGGTGGAGGCGCCGGCGCTGGACGACAGGGTCCTGCCGTGCTCGGGGCAGACGCCCCATGGCATGCCGCACTCGCGTACGGCCCAGAGCCGGTCGAGGTCTCCGGCGGCGCGCCGGAGGTCCTCGCTCCCCCGGTCGAGCCACCCGGCGGCCTCGACGGCCGCGGCGAGCGGGTCACGTTCGGGCGCGTCCACGGCGACGCCCTCGCACAGCGCCCGGACTTCGTCCGCGAGGGCTCCGGCGCGGTCGGCGAGGAAGCGTAACCGGGCGGGGGTGACGTTCATACCGGCTCTCGTCTCATGAGGGCCGCCGGAGCGGCGAAACGGATTCGGATGCCACGATCGGCCGAGCCGACGCCCGTGATCCTAACCCTCCCCCCACCCCGACGCGCTGCGCCTCCGCCCCGTACCGAAGCCCGCCGCTCGGGTCGGCGGAGCGGCGCGCACGTGGTCGGGCGTCAGCGCGGATGGTGGAGGACGTCCTGCACTGCCTTGACGACGATGTCGGGCTGGTCGTGCGGGATCTGGTGGGTGGCGTGGCCGGCGATGAGCGAGCGTCCGTGGGGAGATCGGGCGGCGAGCGCGCGGTGGCCGGTCTCCAGGTACGCGAGCTGGGCGCGGGGCATGCGGGGGCGTACGCCGGCGGTGATCACCCGGAGCGGGACGGGCGGGAACGTACCGGCCTCCAAGGCGGTCTGGACCTCGCGCATGTGGCGCGGCAGACCCGCCAGGAGGCCGGCGAGCTCGCGGAACTGCCGGGCGTTCGCGGTGGGCAGCAGCGCGCGGAGGCGGAGCAGCCGCACGGCCACCGCGAACGACACCGTACGCACCACCGCCGACCCCGGCGGCTCCCCGCTCACCGTGGGATCGACGAAGACCAGCCCCGCCACGTCATGGGGGTGCCGCAGAGCGAGCACCTGGACGACCAGCGCCCCGAAGGACCACCCCGCGAACACCGCGGGCAGCGGCACGCCGAGCCCGTGCAGCAGGTGGTGGAGGTCGTCGGCCATCTCGGCGACACTCTCCGCGGCCGGCCCGCCGGACCGCCCGACACCCGCCCGGTCGTACGTCACCAGGGTGGTCAGCCCGGCCAGCCGGCCCTCCAGCCCGCTCCCCCAGGCGTCGTCCGTTCCCTGCCCGGCGCCGCCGCAGTCGAGGACGAGGGTCGGGCCGTCGCCGCGCATCCGTACGCACAGCTTGCGTTCACCCACGGGAATCAGCCGCGTGTCATCGTGCATGACGTCAACTTACGTTGACGAACCCAGAAGCGTCAACCCATATTGACGCTCCTCGTGCACGACGGCACGGACGTCAGGAGCCGAGCGGAGACCCTCCGGCGTCAGCCAAGCGTCCACTCGCCCGTCTGATCGGCGAACCCGCTGTTCAACGCGAACTGGAACTTCGCCGCCTGCGCCGACTCCGGCACCTCGAACACGATCACACCCTTGCGGACGTCTCCCATGTTGATCGTCGCGGAGCCCCCGAACGACTGCCCCTCCTGCACGTCCCGCACCGTGGAGCGGTACTGCTGACCTTCCCCGTCGATCAGCACCGCCCCGTTCGTGGGAGAGTCGTCGTACACCGTCTGACCGGAGTTCTCCAGTGTGAGCTCGACGGCGACGAGCTTCTTCCCCGCCTCCGGCCGGGAGAACTGGCCGGCCGTCGCCGGGTCCACCAGCCTGATGACGGTCACCGTCATCTCCAGCCCAGGGTCGTTCCCCGTCAGCGTGAGGGCGCCGCCCACCGCTGCCGTGGCCGGCTGGTCCCTCGCCACGTCGTCGGCCGGCTGGTCCGTCGCCACGTCGTCAGCCGGGGGCGCGGCGGTCTCCGGCCGGCCGGACGGCATGACCAGGTTCGGCGGGTCCGCCTCCACCACCGTCTCCCTGCCGGAGTCCGCCAGCGCCAGCACGACGGCTCCGCATCCGCCCAGGAGCAGCAGCGGAAGGCCGATCGCGAGCAGCAGGATCAGGCCGGTGTTGCGCTGGGGCGGAGGCGGGGAGGTGGGAGGCTGCGGGCCGTATCCGTACTGCGGGTGGCCGCCATACCCGTAGGGCTGCTGCGGTTGGTGCTGACCGTACGGGTCTTGCGGTTGCGGCGGATAGCCCATGGCGTGGCTCCAGATAGGAGGGAGGTGTTGTGGGACGTTCCAATGGCGCCTCAGGTTTACACCATCCGGGTCCCAATTACCCGTTTCGATGAGGCGGGAGGGACCAGCCGAAGCGCGCGGCCGGCGCCTTCGTCTCCTCCCCGGTCACCGGCAGGGGATCGCCCTGAGCCGGGTGTCGCACGGGGCGATCTCGGCTTCTTCGGCGTCCTCGGCGGGAAGCGGTCCTTCGGCGACGAACGCCCGCACTTGTGGTCTCATGCCGTCCTTGATCGCCGGGCTGTCAAAGTCCGAAGCGGCATGACGACCACGGCGTGCCGTCCGCCCGATCCCGGCACGATGGGCGGATCGTCGCCGAGTTCGTCAGTGGCGGCGCGTACGTTCGGAGCGAACCGGAGGTGGTGAGCGTGACCACGACCGACGAGCGAGCCGCCGTCCTCGCCCTCACCAGGGCCACCCGCGACCGGCCCTGGTTCCACACCGCGCGGGTCGTCCTCGACGCCGGCGGCGCTCTGGCGCTGCTGCGGGGCGGCGGCACGAGCCGCGACGCCGCCGACCGGGCGCACGCCGCCGCACTCGCCGCCCGCATCCGGCCGGCCGATCTCGCCTGGGGGCGTGAGCTCATCGCCGCCATGCTCGCCGCCGGCGTGCGGCTCGTCACCGTGCTCGACGACGCCTACCCCGGCAACCTGGCCTGGGCTTACGACCGCCGGCCGTTCCTGTGGTTCCGTGGCGAGCTGCGGCGCGCGGACCAACGGGCGGTCGCCGTGGTCGGCGAGCGCGACGTGGCGGGGGCGGCCGAGGCTGCGCGGGCGCTGGCCGAGGCGGGGCTGACGGTCGTGGCGCCGCTGCGCACCCGCCTCGACGCCGCCGTCCACGAGGCCGCGCTCGCCGCGGGCGGCCGTACGCTCGCGGTGCTCGACGGCGGCATCGCCGAGCCGTCCACGACAGGAGCGCACGGCGCCCTGGCCGCGCTGATCGCCGACATGGGCGCGGTGATATCGCCGTTCTGGCCCGACGCCGTCCCTGCCTCCCGCGCAGTGACCCGCGGGCCGGCCGACATCCCGGGCGGGCCGGCCGACCCGCTCCGCGTTCTCGGCGACGCCTCGGACGGGCCCGCCGCCGTACCCGCGGTGACCTGCGGGTTGGCCGACTCGCTCTACGTTGCCGACGGTGACCCTGACGGGGTCGCCGCGGCTCACGTGGCGCGGGCGCTGGCGACCGGCAAGCAGGTGTTCACGCCCGCGCGGGTGCCGGAGTGGGCCGCGGCGATGGGGGCGCGGGGAGGCATGACTGCCGTCGAGGACACTGACGACCTGGCCAAGCGGGCGGTCACTCTCGTAGATGTGCCTCCTCCTGCTCACAACCGCTGATCATGGGTGACGCCGAGGCGCTCACCCGAGAGTTCCTGCCGCTGTACGTCCGGGTGCCGGCGGCGCGGCCGGGCATGTGCACGATCTGCCGCACCGGCGCGGCCGACCCGCCGCACGAGACCTGCGCCGGCTGCCGGCGCGCCGCGCACGGCCTGTACGCCTCCACCGAGCACGTCGTGCCGATCTCGCTGACGGCACGCGACACCCAGCTGTACGACGTCCTCGTCCGCGAGCGCGATCCGTCCGGCGCCGGGGGCCGGCGCAGCCGGGCGGGGTTCCTGGCCGCCACCGTCGCGCGCTTCCTCCGCGCGCACGCCGCCTGCCTCGAAGAGCCCGCCGGCGGCCCGTTCACCGTGGTCGCCACGATCCCCGACACCCGCGCCGAACGGCCGATCGAGGCGTTCGACCTGATGCAGCGGGTGGTCGGCCAGGTGGGCGCGCTCGTCCCCCGGTACCGGCCGCTGCTGCTGGAGCCCGTCGCCCGTGCCGCCTTCCGGGTGCGCGGCCGGGTGGACGACGAGCGGGTGCTGCTGGTGGACGACCTGTACGGATCGGGGGTGCGGGTGCGGGGCGCCGCCTCGGCGTTGTACGGCAGAGGCGCGGCGGCGGTGGTGGCGCTGGTGGTCGCCCGTTTCGTCGACATCAACGACCCGCACGGCGCGCGGATCTGGCGGGAGGCGCACGATCGGCCGTTCGGCTTCGACCGCTGCTGCCTGTGTGATCCCGGAGATTGACGCGCCCCGGCCGCCGGGGGCGTGCGGCCAGGGCGCGACGTTTTGGTGCTCCAGGTGGCCCCCACTGGAGCGATGCCCAGATTAGAGGCTTTCGTCCGGTTTGTATAGATTTTTGGTGACATTTCGCCGGGGGCGGCGACACGCCGGGTAGTTGACCGGGCCTGAGGGGGTTTTCTCATGCCTGCACAGAGCCGGATCCGGCGCACGCTCACGGCGCTGCTGCCGTTCCCACTGGCCGTGACGCTGTCCCCGACACCACCGTCCCAGGCCCAGGCACAGGTGCAGGCGCAGGTGCAGTCGCCGGCGCCGCCCCCGAGCCCGTCGGGGCGACCCCGCACCCCGGTCGTGCTCTTTCCGGCCTTCCACCTGACCAAGCTGCGGGTGACCGTACGCGACCAGACGGCGTTCCCGAGGTGCCCGCGGTCGGGCACGTTCGAGGACTGGTACCGCAACGACCGGCCGAGCGCCGTCTTCAGCCAGGTCTGTCAGGACCGGCTCATGACGCTGCGCTACGACGCCGGATCGTCGCTGCCCATGCGGGGCCGCTTCTCCGAGCAGGAAGGCGTCGACGTCCGGATCATGGCGTACGGCCGCACCGCGAGCGCGCCGTTCTACGAGCCGATGTACCGCCGGCTGGAGGCCGCTGGATACGTCCGCGACAAGGACATCCGGGTCGCCGGCTACGACTCCAGGCTCACCCCCGACATGGGCGGGTTCCTGCGGCGCACCCGCAAGCTCATCGAGGACGCCTACCGCGAGAACGGCGACCGTCCGGTGCATCTGGTCGGCCACTCCAACGGCCCGCTGTACGCGCAGTACCTGCTCACGCATTCCAAGCCGGCGTGGCGCGAGAAGTACATCCACGGCTTCACCCCGATCGCCGGCAACTTCCCCGGCCAGGGCCTGCTCTACCCGGTGCTGTTCACCGGCCTGAACATCCAGGACTTCGGCTACCCCACGACGAGGCGGAACGCCGTCAGCAGTGCGCGGATGTACCAGAGCGCGCCCTCGACGTACATGAGCGCCGCCGACCCGGCGATCTTCGGCGACCGCGAGGTGGTCGTCCGCGACGCCTCGGCGGGCCGTGCCTACACCCCGCGCGACCACCGCCGCCTGCTCGCCGACGCGAACCTGCCGGCCGCCCGGCAGATCGCCGCCCACTACGTCGGCTTCGTGAAGTTCGCCGGCAAGGAGGCGTTCCCGGGCGTGGACGTGTACGCCGAGAAGGGCTCCGGCCTGCCGACGCCCGTCGGGGCGCGGCTGCGCGACCTGACCACCGGCCAGGTCGTCGGCAAGGGCACGTTCGTCACCCGCGACGGCGACGGCAACCAGGAGGACGTCACCAACGACGCCGTCCAGGTCTGGCGCGCGATGCCCTGCCACCGCTTCTCGCTCACCGACAACCCGGGCGTCGACCACTTCTCGCTTCCCTCCGACCGTGCGGTCCTCGACCGCCTGGTCACCCATCTGTCCCGGCCGCGCAGCCAGTGCCCGTGACGCGAACCAATTGATCACCATCGGGAGTCCGCCTACGCTGATCACGCATCGTCGCCTGATCAGGACGGGGTCCCGTGATGACCGTCAAGCTGCTTCTCGTGTCGGTGACCACGGCGGTCGCCATCGCGCCGGCCGGTACGACCGCCCGGCTGCCCGCCTGTCCCCTGGTCTTCGGGCACGGCGGCTATCCCACCGGCGCGAACCCCTGGACCCGGGACCAGATCCGCCAGCCCAACCATCCGCGCGGCGTGAACGACCAGCAGGCGTGGGGCGCCGACGGGGTGGAGGGCGACGTCCAGCTGACCAGGGAGGGCACCAAGGCGGTGATGTGGCACAACACCACCACCAACGGCCTGACGGGGGTGAACCGCGCGATCACCGACCTGTGGTGGGCCGCCGGGTCCGACAACCTGCGGGACCGGAGCGTCGCGCGAGGCCCGTACCAGGGTGAAGGGGTCTACACGCTGCGGCAGTGGCTCGACCACGTGCGCTCGCGCGGGCTGGTCGCCCTGCTGGAGATCAAGCCGGAGGCCAGGAACGTCCTGTCGGACTCGGCGCACGCGGCGAGCGGCTGGCGGGAGATCTCCGACCCGGTCAAGGAACGCCAGGGCGCGCAGCGGATCCTGCTCTACTCCAAGGACACGTGGATCCAGGGCGAGCTCGCCAAGCGGCACCCGGGGCTGCTGAAGGGGTCGGCCGCCCGCTGGACCGACAGCGTGGCCTGGGAGGAGCCGCCTCCGTCGTGGACCGGCAACACGGCCCAGTGGCAGTCCGTGCTCGGCCAGAACCCGGCGAGCGTCATGACGAACTACACGAAGGACTACCGCGCCTGGCTGTCCGGCAGGTGCGCGTAGGGGTCGCCTCCCCGTACGCGCCAGGTAGTCTCATCAAGTAAGACGTCCGGTCATATTGAACGGGGAGGCGACGTGCCCAAGGCGTCCAAGCGTGCGGACCTGCTCGCGTCCGCGGTGGAGGTGTTCCACACCCGCGGGTTCCACGGGACCGGCATCCAGGAGATCGCCGACGCGGCCGGGGCCCCGAAAGGCTCCTTCTACAACCATTTCGCCAGCAAGGAGGAGGCCGCCGTCGAGGCGCTGCGGCGCTACGGCGCCGGGCGGCGCTTCGACATCCTCGGCGACACCTCCCTGCCGCCGCTCGACCGGATCCGCCGGCACTTCGAGTTCCTGCGTGACGAGACCGTCGAGCGCGGATTCACGCGCGGCTGCCTGGTGGGCAACTTCGCCACCGGCGTGGCCGACCACAGCGAGGCGATCCGCGCCGCGGTGCTCGAAGGACTCCGCACCTGGTCGGAGGCGATCGCCGCGGCGCTGGCCGAGGCCCGCCGCGACGGCTCCGTACGCCCCGGCCTGGACCCGGACGAGACCGCCCGGTTCCTGCTGAACGCGTGGGAGGGCACCCTGATCGAGGCGCGCGCCGGCAGGTCGCAGGCAGCCTTCGACACGTTCTTCACCATGGCCTTCGACGTGGTGCTGCGCTGACGCCCGCCACGTGCCCGGCCTTCAGCCTCCGGCCCGGCATCGTGCCGATGATGGAGCGCATGCTGTCTCCAGGCCCGCTTCCGGCGGCCCTGGAGACAGCCTGACTCCAGGGGTGCTAAAGTATTGGGGCAATTTGTGACCTGAGTTCCAGGGAGACCAGACATGGCAGGTGACGACGACATCTCCGGGTGATACCGGAGCCTGACCGGCCGTCGGCGAGCGCATCGGAGCGCCGCCGCCCGTGGCCGTGTCGTCGTCGTTCTCATGCCTGTCCACCCGCCGGGCGCCCGTGGCGCGTCCGCGCTTTTCCGTACGAGGTCTCTCCCATGTCCGACGCGTCCGTCGTCTGCTCCGCCCTGTCCTTCTCCTGGCCCGACGACACCCCCGTCTTCGGCGACCTGTCCTTCACCGCCGGCCCCGGCCGTACCGGGCTCGTCGCCCCCAACGGCACGGGCAAGAGCACGCTGCTCCGGCTGATCGCCGGCGAGCTCACCCCCACCGGCGGGAGCGTCACCGTCGGCGGCGTGCTCGGCTACCTGCCGCAGACCCTGCCGCTCACCGGTGATCTGACCGTGGCCGAGGTGCTCGGGATCGCCCCCGTGATCGCCGCGCTGGACGCCATCGAGTCCGGCGACGCGAGCGAGGAGCACTTCGCCGTGATCGGCAACGACTGGGACATCGAGGAGCGCACCAAGGCCCAGCTCGACCGGCTCGGCCTCGGCGACGTGGCGTTCGAGCGCCGCCTCGGCACGCTGAGCGGCGGCCAGGTCGTCTCACTCGGGCTGGCCGCGCAGCTGCTCAAGCGGCCCGACGTGCTGCTGCTCGACGAGCCCACCAACAACCTCGACCTCGACGCGCGCCGCAGACTCTACGCCGTGCTCGGCGACTGGAACGGCTGCCTGCTGCTGGTCAGCCACGACCGGGAGCTGCTCGACCGCATGGACCGCATCGCCGAGCTGCACCAGGGCGAGCTGCGCTGGTACGGCGGCAACTTCACCGCGTACGAGGAGGCCGTGCGCGCCGAGCAGGAGGCCGCCGAGCGCAACGTGCGCAGCGCCGAGCAGGAGCTCAAGCGCGAGAAGCGGGAGATGCAGCAGGCCCGCGAGCGCGCCGAGCGCCGGGCCGGCAACGCGGCCCGCAACCTCAAGAACGCCGGGCTGGCCCGGATCGTCGCCGGGGGCCTGAAGCGCAGCGCCCAGGAGTCGGCGGGCCGGGCCGGGCAGATGCACGCCTCCCGGGTGGGCGACGCACAGGCGCGCCTCGACGAGGCCGGGCGCGCGCTGCGCGACGACCAGAAGCTCGTGCTGGAGCTGCCCGGCACCGACGTCCCGGCCGGGCGCACGCTCTTCGCCGGCGAGGGCCTGCGGGCGCGCGGCCTGTTCGCCGAGCCGGGCCTCGACCTGACGATCCGCGGCCCCGAGCGGATCGCGCTGACCGGGCCCAACGGCGCCGGCAAGTCCACCCTGCTGCGCCTGGTCAGCGGCGACCTGGAGCCGGAGGGCGGCCTGGTCAGGCGGGCCGAGGGCCGCGTGGCGTACCTGTCGCAACGGCTCGACCTGCTCGACCCCGACCGCACGGTGGCGGAGAACTTCGCCGCCTTCGCCCCCGGGATGCTCCAGGCCGACCGGATGAACCTGCTCGCCCGTTTCCTGTTCCGCGGCTCGCGCGCCCACCTGCCGGTGGGGGTGCTGTCCGGCGGCGAGCTGCTACGGGCCACACTCGCCTGCGTCCTGTGCGCCGAGCCCGCCCCGCAGCTCCTGCTGCTGGACGAGCCCACCAACAATCTCGACCTGGTCAGCGTCGGCCAGCTGGAGAGCGCGCTCGGCGCGTACCGGGGGGCGTTCGTGGTGGTCAGCCACGACGAGCGGTTCCTGACCGAGATCGGGGTGGAGCGCCGGCTGCGGCTGGCGGAAGGCCGCCTGGTGTCCTGACCGCTCAGGGGCGGCGGGCCGCGGCCACGAACATCGGCAGGGCCAGGAACGCGCGGCCGGTGCGGGCGCGTTCGCGCTGCTCGGCGGTCCACGCGGCCTCCTGCTCGGGGGAGATCGCGCCGGCCGCGCGGGCGCCGGCCGCGAGGCGGGTGAGCATGGGCTGCACCACCCCGCCGGTGAGCACGCCGGTGTGCGCCTCCACCGTGACGTCCGTGAACCCCGTGTCGAGCAGCAGGTTGCGGAAGCGGCGGGCGGCCCACGGGTTGGTGACGGCGTCCGCGCGGGCGTGCACGATCGCCCGGGTGAGCGCCGGGTCGGCGGAGTCGACGATGAAACCGTCCCAGTCCTGGCCGAGCAGGACGATCCGGCCGCCGGGGGCGAGCACTCGCCGGGCCTCCTCCAGAGGCTCGGCGGGGTCGGGCAGTTCGTGGAACACCTTGTCGGCGCGGTAGCCGGCGACCTCCCCGTCGGCGAGCGGCAGGGCGCGGGCGTCGCCGATCCGCAGGTCGCTCTCCGGGCTGCGGCTCCGGGCGAGGGCGATCATCTCGGCGCTGACGTCCACGCCGATCGCGCGGGCGCCGCGTGCGGCCAGCTCGCCGACCGCGCGGCCCGCGCCGCAGCCGACGTCCACGACGGCCGCGCCGTCCGGGAGGGCGAGCAGGTCGTACGAACGGGCGCGCAGCGCGGTGGCCTCGGGCGTGGCGTCGACGTCGTCGAGCAGCCGGGCAAGTGATTCTTTCGCGGACATACGAGCCAGCATGCGACCTCATGTCGACATGAGGTCAAGCCGTCAGACCCGGAACCGCATCCGGCACACCACCGCGTCGGCGCCCCGGCGCAGCGCCCTGGCCAGCACGGCGCCGCGCTGGTTCTGCAACATCCGCTGCCAGGCGTGCTCCGGCTCGACCTCCGCGATGAGCACGAACACGTGCGGTTCCGGCACCCCGCGCAGGTAGGTGAGCAGCGGCCGGTCCAGCCGCCGGTGGGCGTCGAAGAGCCGTACGAGCTCCACGCCGGGATCCCAGCGGTCCCAGTCCTCGGCGAACGCGCGCGCCTGCCGTTCCTCGCCGGGGTGGGTCACGTTGACGGCCACCACCCGGTCCCCCAGTGACAGCGCGGCGGACAGGGCCTCGCGGGTCAGCCGGGTGACCGTCTGCACGGGCACCACCACCAGGGAGCGGCGCGGCTTGGGCGGCATGGGCGTCCTGCCGATCTCGAGCCGCCGGCCGATGCGCGCGTACTGGCGGTTGACCCACTCCATGGCCGCCACCAGCAGCGGCAGGGCCACCGCGATCAGCCAGCCGCCCTCGCCGAACTTCGTCACCGTCACCACGATCGCGGCCATGAACGTGAGCAGCGCGCCGAAGCCGTTCAGCACCGCCCGCCACCGCCAGCCCGCGGGCCGGTCCGTCAGCCAGTGCCGGACCATGCCCGCCTGCGACAGGGTGAAGCCGACGAAGACCCCGATCGCGAAGAGCGGCACCAGCAGGTTCATCTCGCCCCTCGACGCGACGAGCAGCAGGCCGCTGGTGACGGCGAGGAACGCGATGCCGTAGCGATGCACCTGCCGGTCGGCGCGCAGCGCGAACAGGTGCGGCAGGTTGTTGTCGCGGGCCAGCAGCCGGGCCAGCACCGGCAGGCCGCCGAAGGAGGTGTTGGCGGCCAGCCCCAGCAGCACCACGGTGGCGAACTGGACCAGGTAGAACAGCGGCCCGTCGCCCAGCGAGGCCAGCGTGACCTGGGCGAGCACGGTCACCCCGTCGGCCGGGGCGATGGCGAACTTCTCGATCAGCGCGGCGATGCCCAGCAGCATGACGGCCAGCAGCGCGCCCAGCGCCACCTCGGCCCGCTGCGCCCGCCGGACGCGGGGCCGTTTGAACGACGGCACCGCGTTGGCGATCGCCTCCACGCCGGTCAGCGCGGCGCAGCCGTTCGCGAAGGCCTTGAGCAGCAGCAGGACGCCGACCGTCTGCAGACCGGCCACCTGGTGGCCGACGCTGACGGCGGGTTCGGAGCGGAACAGCCCGGCCACGACGACGAGCAGGATCGCGGCCACGTAGACGACGGTGGGCCCGATGAACGCGCGGGCGCTGTACGCGACGCCCTTGAGGTTGACGCCCGTCACGAGCGCGAGCACGCCCAGGCAGAGCCACACGGTGTACGGCAGCAGCTCCGGAAAGGCGGAGGTGAGCGCCGCGACCCCGGCGGCCACGGAGACGGCGACGTTGAGGACGTAGTCGATGACGAGCGAGGCGCCCGCGACCAGCCCCGCCCGCCTGCCCAGGTGCTTCGTGGCCACGCCGTACGCGCCGCCGCCTTCGGGGAAGGCGGCGATGACCTGCCGGTACGACACGGTCAGCACCACGAGCAGGCCGGCGATGGCCAGGGTGACCGGGATGGTGAAGCCGAGCCCGGCGCCGCCGGCGAGGGCGAGCACGAGCACGATCGCCTCGGGTCCGTACGCCACGGAGGCCATGGCGTCCAGCGAGAGCACGGCGAGCCCGCCCGCGACCGAGAGCCGGTGGCGTTCGCCGGTATCGGGGGGTTCCTCGGCCGCGGCGGGGGTTTTCACGATGGTCATGTCCGCATACTCCTGAAGAGAATTTCCGCCCTCATCGTGACGTGCCACAACCACCGAGATTTGGCTTTATATGAATCCCTGACGGATAAAGCGGAAATTACTACGCGAAATATACGGCCGCGCGTTTCCATCAACATTTTTCCTGGTCAAGGCCGGAAACGGTAACCCATGCCCGGCTCGGTGATCAAGTGGACGGGGTGGGCGGGGTCGCGTTCGAGTTTGCGGCGCAGCTGCGCCATGTACTGGCGCAGGTAATGGGTCTCCTTGACGAACTTGGCGCCCCACACCTCGGTGAGGATCTGACGCTGGCTGATCAGCTTGCCGGGGTGGCGCAGCAGCAGCTCCAGGATGTGCCACTCGGTCGGCGTCAGCCGTACGTCGCCGCTGATCGTCTTGTCGGTCAGGTCGACGACATGGTCGCCGATCTTGATGTTCGCCAGCTCGGCCTCGTGGATGGACACGCGCCGCGTCACGGCCCGCACCCTGGCCAGCAGCTCGTCGATGCCGAACGGCTTGGTGACGTAGTCGTCGGCGCCGGCGTCCAGGGCCTCGATCTTGTCCTGGTTCCCGGCCCGGCCGGACAGCACGATGATCGGGACGCTGGTCCAGCCGCGCAGGCCGTGGATGACGTCCACCCCGTCCAGGTCGGGCAGCCCCAGGTCGAGGATGACCAGGTCGGGTGTGTGGTCGACGGCCGCGCGCAGCGCCGCGGCGCCGTCGGCGGCCACGGTCACCTCGTAGTGGCGGGCGGCCAGGTTGATGCGCAGTGCGCGCAGGATCTGGGGTTCGTCGTCCACGACGAGGATGCGGGTCACCGCGTCACCCCGCGCGGGGCGGTGGGCAGTGTCAGGATCATGGTGAGACCTCCCCCTGGTGTGTCTTCCGGGACGAGCGTGCCGCCCATGGCTTCGGTGAGCCCGCGCGAGAGCGCGAGCCCCAGGCCGACTCCCGAGTGGTTGTCGCGGTCGCCGAGCCGCTGGAACGGCTGGAAGACCCGGTCGTGGGCCTCGGGCGGGATGCCGGGGCCGCGGTCGACGACGCGGATCTCCACCTGTTCGCCGTGGCGGCTGGCGGTGAGGAGCACCGGCCGGTCGGGCGGGCTGTAGCGGACGGCGTTCGCCATGAGGTTGACCAGGACGCGTTCGAGCAGGGCCGGGTCGGCGGCGATCTCGGGGAGTTCGACGGAGATGTCGCCCTCGACGCGGTCGCGCAGCGGCCCGAGGTCGTCCACGGCCCGCGGGACGATCTCCTCCAGGGCGATCGGCTGCGGGGTCACGCCGAGCACGCCGGCCTGCAGGCGGCTCATGTCGAGCAGGTTCGCCACCAACCGGTTCAGCTTGTCCAGCGACTCCGCCGCGGTGTCCAGCAGCTCGGCGCGGTCATGGTCGCTCCAGTCGACGCCGGTGGCGGCGAGGCTCTCGACGGCGGCCTTGGCGGAGGCGAGCGGCGTGCGCAGGTCGTGGCTGACGGCGGCGAGCAGCGCGGTGCGCATCTTGTCGGCCTCCGCGAGCGGCTGGGCGCGGGCCGCCTCCTGCTGCAGGCGTTCCTGGCGCAGGGCGACGGCGGCCTCGGCGGCGAACGCCTCCAGCACCGCGCGGTCGGCGGCGTCCAGCAGCCGGCCGCGGGCGGCGAGCACGAGGGTGTCGTCGATCTGCACGTCGGTGTCGGACTGGGCCGGGCACGTGGACGGCGTGCCGCCGGAGGTGGCGACGATGCGCCAGGCGTCGGGATCCGACTGGTCGTCGGCGGCGCGCGCGGCCTCGGGCCGGCGTTCGAGCAGGGTGACCGAGGTCAGCCCGAACGTCTCGCGCGTCCGTTCCAGCAGGGACGTCAGGGCGGCCTCGCCGCGCAGCACGTGCCCGGCCAGTGTGGACAGCAGCTCGGCGTCGGCTCCGGCGCGGGCGGCCTCCCGGGTGCGGCGGGCGGCGATGTCCACGATCGTGCTCACCGCGGCGGCGACGAGGACGAACACGATCAGCGCGAACAGGTTCTCCGGATCGTTGATCGTGAACCGGCCGACCGGCGGGGTGAAGAACCAGTTCAGCAACATCGACCCGCCGATGGCGGCGGTGATCGCCGGCCACATCCCGCCCGCCAGCGCGACGCCGACCGTCAGGCAGAGGAAGAACAGGATCTCGCTCGGCAGCGACACCACCTCCCGGAACTGCGCCAGCACGGCGGTCAGCAGCGGCATCCCGGCCACCGCCAGCACCCAGCCGGCCACCCGGCGCTTGCGGGTCAGCGCGGCGCGGGTACGGGCCGGGCGGCGCCGTCCCATCCTGACCTCGTCGTGCGTGATCATGTGGACGTCGATCGAGCCGGAACGGGCGATGGTCTCGACTCCGACGCCGCGCGAGAAGAGCTGCGCGAACCGGCCGCGCCGCGACGCGCCGAGCACCAGCTGGGTGGCGTTCACGCCGCGGGCGAAGTCGAGCAGCGCGCGCGGGATGTCGTCGCCGACGACCTGGTGGTAGGTGCCGCCCAGGCTCTCCACCAGCGCACGCTGGCGGGCCAGGCCGGCGGGGTCGGCTCCGGCCAGGCCGTCGGCGCTGGTCACGTGGACGGCCAGCAGGTCGGCGCCCTTGGTGCGGGCCGCGATCCGCGCCGCCCGGCGGACGAGCGTGTCGCCTTCGGGGCCGCCGGTGAGGGCGACGACGACGCGTTCACGGGTCTCCCAGGTCGTCGCGATGCCGTGGTCGGCGCGGTAGCGGTCGAGCTGCTCGTCCACTTTCCCGGCCACCCAGAGCAGGGCGAGCTCGCGCAGCGCGGTCAGATTGCCGACGCGGAAGTAGTTCGCCAGCGCCGCGTCCACCTTCTCCGGCGCGTAGACGTTGCCGTGGGCGAGGCGGCGGCGCAGCGCCTCCGGCGACATGTCCACCAGCTCCACCTGATCGGCGCGGCGGACCACCTCATCCGGCACCGTCTCGCGCTGGGGCACGCCGGTGATCTCCTCGACGACGTCGTTGACCGACTCCAGGTGCTGGATGTTGACGGTGGAGACCACGTCGATGCCCGCGTCGAGGATGTCGTCGATGTCCTGCCAGCGCTTGACGTGCTCGGCGCCGGGCGCGTTGCTGTGGGCCAGCTCGTCGATCAGCGCCACCGCGGGCCGGCGCCCGATGACCGCCTCGACGTCGAGCTCGGTGAACGTGACCCCGCGGTGCACGAGCGTCCTGCGCGGAATGATCTCCATGCCCTCCAGCAGGGCTTCCGTGCGCGGGCGGCCGTGCGTCTCGACGAGGCCCACGACCACGTCCCGGCCGCGGCCACAGGCGCGGCGGGCCTCGTCCAGCATCGCGTACGTCTTGCCCACACCGGGTGCCGCGCCGAGGTACACCCGTAGCCGTCCCCGCACCTCAGGCCCCGTCCAGCCGTACGACGGTCAGGGCGGCGAAGACGTCGGCCATCTCCACTCCTCGATTCGGTCGGCCCCCCGGGACGAGCGGCACCAGACCCAGGAAAACGCCGAAATACTGGCCATTTTCCGTTCTTGACGTCATCCCTACGGCCGGGCGCCGATTCTTGACGCGATCCGTACGCCGTCAGCCGACGTGGACGTGCGGCCGGCGTTCCAGGTCGGGCTCAGCCTGGCGCAGCACCTCACGGGTCAGCGGCGGCACGTCGCCGCCGCCGAAGACCAGGTAGCGCAGCATCGCCCTGACCGGGTTGCCCTCGGTCCAGTGGAAGTAGATGTGCGGTACCGAGCCGGTGCGGTCGCGCAGGAAGAGCAGCAGAGCGGCCAGCGAGTTCGGCACGGCGGAGCTCTCGATGGTGAGGATCCGGTGGCCGAAGCGCTCCTCCGCCTTGACGTGCAGCTCCGTCTCGAACTCCGAGGCGTCCGGCACCGACACCTCGACGAACAGCACGGGCTCCGTGGTGCGCAGCCGGTGGTTGATCCACTGCTCGCGCAGCTTGTCGGCGTACTCGGCCTGGTCGCGCTGGTGGGGCTCGTTGGCGATCAGGTGGATCTCGCCGCACGTGTCGTTGACGAACCGCTCGGCGAGCGGGTCGAGGCTCACCTCGGTGACCCGCAGCTCGGTCGAGCGGGTGGCGCGCGACAGCAGCGAGGTGACGACGATCGCCACGATGAAGAACGAGGCGATCTTCACGCCGTCCGGCCGCTCGATCACGTTGTCCACCAGCGTGTACGCCAGCACCGCCGAGATCAGCGCGAACCCGGCCGCCGCCCGGTTCTGCCCCTTCTTCCTGGCCGACAGCGTCACCGCGACCGCGGCCGAGAGCATGAGGACGAGCACGCCGGTGGCGTACGCGCCGCCCTGGGCGTCCACGTCGGCGCCGAAGATGACCGTGATGGCGAACGCGATCGCCGAGAACACCAGCACCAGCGGCCGTACGGCGCCCGTCCACTCCGGCGCCATGCCGTACCGGGGCAGGTAGCGGGGCACCAGGTTGATCAGCCCGGCCATCGCCGAGGCGCCGGCGAACCAGAGGATCGCGATCGTCGAGACGTCGTAGACGGTGCCGAACCAGTCCCCCAGGTAGCCGTGCGCCAGATACGCCAGCGCCCGCCCGCTCGCCTTCCCGCCCTCCTCGAACTCCGCGTGCGGGATGAGCACGGTCGTGACGAGGCTGGAGAAGATCAGGAACACGCTCATGATGACCGCGGCGACGGTCAGCAGCCGTTTGGTGCCCTCGATCCGCCGCCGTACGTCGCCCTTGACCACCGGCATCACCGCAACGCCGGTCTCGAACCCGGACATGCCGAGTGCCAGCTTCGGCATGACGAGCAGGGACAGGCCGACCATGGCGAGCGGACTGCTGAAGTCGGCCCCCAGCCCGTGCCGCCAGTCCACGACGACCTGCGGGGCCTGCAGCACGTGGACGAAGGCGGTCGCGACGACGACCGCGTTCAGGCCGAGGTAGACGAAGACGAGCAGGACGGCGATGCCGATCGCCTCGGTGAAACCAAGCAGGAACACCCCGCCGAGCGCCGCGAGCAGCACCAGCGTGACGAGCACCCGCTGGCCGGACAGGAATCCGGGCACGAACGGGTTCTCCAGGATGTGCGCGGTGGCGTCCGCCGCCGACAGCGTCATCGTGATGACGAAGTCGGTGGCCGCGAACCCGAGCAGCGCGAGCACGAAGAACTTGCCCCACCACTGGGGGGCGAGCTTCTCCAGCATCGCGATCGACCCCTGCCCGTACGGGCTCTCGGCGGCGATGCGGCGGTAGACCGGCAGCGCGCCGAGCAGGGTGAGCGCGACCAGGAAGAGCGTGGCCAGCGGCGCGAGCAGGCCGGCGGCCAGCGCCGCGATGCCGGGCTGGTAGCCGAGCGTGGAGAAGTAGTCCACGCCGGTCAGGCACATCACCCGCCACCACGGGTGCTTGACGTGGGGACCGTGCTCGATCTGCCTACGGTCGGTCTGCAGACCCTGCAGCAGCCACGACCGCAGCGTCCCCTCCGTAGCGGCCGGCCGTTTCGCCAGCACCATCCCGGTCACCCGTCCCCGTCAAGAGCCCGTAAATACGCATCGCACCTTACTGACCGATATGCGACGTTCGCGGCGGTGGGGGCGTCAAGAAGGCGTAGTGAGGCGTATGTATGGATTCACGCGGCCGGGGCGCGGGTCACGCCACCTGCGTCACCGGCCGGGACATCGTGCCCGCGGGATCGATGATCGTGACGGGGACGTCGAGGTCGGCGACCATCGTCCGCAGGGCAGGGGCGGTGAGCAGCACCCACCGCTGGTCCGGCCCGAGCACCTTGGCGAGCTTGAGCGGCGAGGAGAAGGCCACGGCCGCCCGCTTGCCCGACGCGGTGCGGAACAACCGCAGCGTCAGGGCGCATCCGCCGCCGCGGACGGGGACGAACAATCGAGGCTCGGACATCTGCTTCCTTCCTCCGAACTGGGTACAAAGCAGACGCTAGACCCGTCTCCGCCGGCTGCCGGGGCATCACTACGCGATCAGGACGCACGCCCCGGAAATCCTGACGCCGCGTTGACGACGCCACCGGGCCCGCGCCTGCGCGCGGGCCCGGTGACCGGCTCAGTGACCGGCTCAGTGACCGGCTCAGCGCTTCATGAGCGCGAACACGCCCCAGCCGAGCAGGTGCCGCTGGTAGGTGGTGTAGAGCAGCGGCTCGCGCGACAGCTCCGCGCGGAACTCGGGGGCGAGCTCGTCGTCGGGGTTGGCGTCGAGCCAGGTGCGGACGTTGAGCCAGTGGGCCGCGACGTACCGGTCCCAGCCGTCCTCGTCGGCCAGGACCATCTCGACCACGTCGTAGCCGAGGCGGTCGAAGAGCCGGACGAGCCCCGGCAGGGTCTCGAAGTCGTCACGCGAGCGGGCGTGACAGGCTTCGACGGCCTCCTGGCCGGGCGGCTCGGCGCGCCAGAAGCACTCGCCGACCAGCAGCGTGCCGCCCGGGCGCACGCTGCGTTCGAGCAGCGCGACGGTGCCGGCGGTGCCCTGGCCGATCCAGGTGGCCCCGACGCACGCCGCGACGTCGACGGGCTCGGCCGCCACGTGGGTGGAGGCGTCGCCGTGCACGAACGTCACCCGGCCGGCGACGCCCAGCTCGGCGGCCCGCTCGCGGGCCGCGGCCAGGAAGACCGTGCTGATGTCGACGCCGGTGCCGGTGACGCCGTGGTCGCGGGCCCAGGTGGCCAGCATCTCGCCCTTGCCGCAGCACAGGTCGAGCACGGAGGCGCCCGGACGCAGCCGGATCGCGGCGCCCAGCGTGGCGAGCTTCTCCGGGGTGAGCGGGTTGAGGATCCGGTGGCTGCTCTCGCGGATCGTGAAGCTACGTGACAGGTCCAAAGGGATGAGTCCTTACGTGGGATGACGGGCTGACCAGGCGGCGAACGTCATCGACACGCATAAAGCAACTCCTCCGTCACGAGATGATCCTCCGCGACCCTAGGACGGCCCCCGGCCGTACCACAACCGAATTTCGGCGCCCGGGGCGTGCACCAGCACAGAAATCGTCAGGATATCCTGACGTCTATGACGTTGAAGTCGCCTGACCTCCCCGACCACGAGGGCTTCGTGGCGCCCGTGCTCCCCGATGGCGAGCTCGCCCCTTCCTCCAGCTCCTTCACCAGGGATTTCGTCGGCTACCAGGCCACGTGCTCCTGCGGCTGGACCGACCGGCGGCGTTACCCGGCCACGCCCGAAGGGACGAAGGAGGCGGAATACCGGTGGTGGAGCAGGCACGCCGGCCCCCTGTCCATGGCGGCGCCGCCGAGCTGGCTCGTCATCAAGTCGGACCTGCTCTGCCAGCAGATCGTGGGCCTCACCGCCGACCGTCCCCTGGCCGCCCTCACCCTGCTGTCGCAGGTGGAGAGCTGGCAGCGCACCCTGCTCGACCAGGCCGTCGCCGCCGCCCGGCAGAACGGCTCCTCCTGGGCCGAGGTGGGCGAGGCGATGGGCATCTCCAAGCAGTCCGCCCACGAACGGTTCAGGGACCACGCCGGTTCGCCGTGACGCCCGCCATGAGGTAGGGACTTTGGCCCCTACCTGCGAGGACGTCCACCGCGAGAGGCTCGCTGCCATGACGTACGACATCGACGCGCGCCCCCGCGCGCTCACGGAACTGTCCAGGGAGGAATCCCTGCGGCTGCTCGGCAACGTGGGGCTGGGGCGGATCGTGTTCATCAGCCGCGCCATGCCGGCGATCCGCCTCGTCACCCATGTCATGCACGACGGCCACATCGTGGCCCGCACCGGGTACGAGCCCGAGATCGAGGCCGTCCTGCGGCCGCGGGGGACGTCCATGGTCGTCTACCAGGCCGACATGGTGGATCCGGCCACCCACCTCGGCTGGAACGTCATGGTGACCGGCACGGCCGCGCTCGTGCCCGACGACGGCGCGTTCGCCGGCCGGCAGAGCTGGACGGGTGACAAGACGGCCCTCGTCCTGCGCATCCGGCCGGAGCTCGTCACCGGGTTCGAGGTGACCGGCGACCCGTCCCCCCGCTGACCCGGCCGGCCGCGGCTGCCATACGATCGCCTGCGGCTTCCGGGCGGCGCTTCCGGGCGGCGCTTCCGGGCGGCGCTTCCGGGCGGCGGTGGGCCGGCGCGGACGGGAGAGGGGAAGGCGTGGCGGGCGGGCGGGCCTTCTGGCCGCTGCTGGCGGTCCACGCGGTCCTGGTGCAGGCGGTCAGTTAAGGCATGCGGCCGTCACTGTCGTACGCGGTGCTGGACCTCGGGTACGGGCCCGGGTGGGTGGCCGTGGTGGCGGCGATGTTCGCGGTGGTGACCGGACGGCTGGTCGACCGGCTCGGCGAACGGCCCGCTCTGATGATCGGCGGCGTCGCACTGACGGCGTCGGCGGTGGTCGCCTGCCTCGGCTCGCGGAGCCTGGCCATGCTGGTCACGGCGACCGCGCTGCTCGGTGTCGGCATCGTCTTCTCGATGGTGGCCGAGCAGTCGGCGGTGGCCGGGCGGGCGCGTCCCGGCGGCCTGGACGCGGCCTTCGGCGGCTACACGTTCATCACCTCGCTCGGGCAGGGGGTGGGGCCGCTGCTCCTGCTGGTCCCGCCCGCGCCCGGGAGTCAGGCGCCGCCGCTGGTGCCGATCGCCGCCGTGTGCGGGGCGGCGAGCCTGGTGATCCTGGCGGTCTCGTCCGGGTTCGGCAGCCGCCACCGCGCGGCGCGGGCGCCGGACGCCCGCCGGTGGCCCGCGCGGCGGCTGCTCGCCATCCCCGGGATGTACCGGGCGATGCTGGTCGGGGCGGGCTGATCCTGGCGTCCATCGACGTGACGCCGGCGTACCTGCCGGTGCTGGCGCACGAGCGCGGGATCGCGCCCGGCTGGGTGACGGCGATGCTCGCGGCTCGGGCGGTCACGCAGATGTTGTCGCGCGTCAACCTGGCCCGTCTCGTACGGATGCTCGGCCGCAGGCGGCTCACCGTGGTCGCCTGCGTGGTGTCCGGGCTCGCGCTGCTCGGCCTGACGCCGCCGTCGCCCGTCGCCGTGCTCATCGTCCTGGCCTCCGTGTACGGGTTCGCCGCCGGCGTCTGCCCGCCGATCACGATGGGCTGGGTCGCCGCACTGGCGCCCCCGGGCACCCGGGGGACGGTCCTGTCGCTGCGGATAGCGGGCAACCGGCTCGGCCAGTCGCTGATCCCGATCCTGTCGGGAGCCGCCGCCACGGTCGGCGGCGCCTCCGGCGTCCTGGCCCTGACCGGAGCCACCCTCGGCATCGCCGCCTGGTCGGCCACCGCCATCCCCGACAAGGACTGACCCGGCCTTCGCCCCGAGCGGTACGGGGGCACCGGCCACGCCGTCCACGCGGCCGGCACCCCTTCCACCCGCCTACGGGATCGCCGAAGCGCCCGCCCCCGCGAGGGCGGGGGCGGGCGTGTGCGGTGCGGGTCACTTCAGGAACGGGTTGCGCCGCACGATCGCCAGCCTGCCCAGCCCGAGCGTGGCGCCCGCGTCGGCCAGGGCCAGGCCGACGATCACGACCGCGTGGACGAGGTGGTCGTCCATGAACGGGTTGCTGTCCAACGGCAGCTGAGCCGCCCACATCAACACCATCATCACCGGACCCGCCACAGCGGCGATCCGCAGGCCGACACCCAGCGTCAGCGCCAGACCGACCCCCAGCAGACCCGCCATGAACAACCAGTCCACCCACACCTGACCGGCCAACGCCCCGAACAGCCCACCCAGCGCGTTCTCCTGCGCGCCCTTCAGAAAACCGGACGTCGGGCTGCCACCCGCGACCCAAGCCCGCTCGGCCGGAGTCGCGAACCCCCACCCGAACGTCTTGTCGAGGAACGCCCACAGGAAGACCCACCCGAGCGAGATCCTGGCGACCGCCCACACGCGGTCGACCGGGAGGGAGGCGGCACCGGTCTCCTGGGCGGCGTGCCCGCCACGGGGCGCGCTCGCGTGCCGTACGGGGGTGACACGCCCAGCGCCGGGCCCGGTGTCGGGCCCGGTGTCGGGCCCGGTGTCGGGCCCGGTGTCGGGCCCGGTGTCGGGCGCTCTGTCGGGCGCTCTGTCGGGCGCTGTGTCGGGCGCTGTGTCGGGCGCTCTGTCAGGGACGGGCCGGGTGGCGGGCACGCGGCCGGTGCCCGGGGCGGCGGTTCGGGCGGCCGTGCGGGCGGCCGTGCGGGCGGCCGTGCGGGCGGCGGTGGGGGCGGCGGTGGGGGTTCGTCCGTTGACGGGGGCGGCCATGACGTCCTCTTTCCGTTGGAGTGGCTCGTCGCGTGCGCTTCCAGCACACCGCCCGCGCGCTCCTCACGGCAGTGCCGTACGGCCTTGTGTCGCCGGGACCTTCGTCCCGGCCGATCCCTACAGCGGGACCGTCCAGCACAGCCGGGTCCCGCCCTCCGGCGGTGTGTCGATGTCGGCGGTGCCGCCCAGCCCTTCGGCCCGTTGCTCGATGTTGCTCAGGCCGCTGCGGCGTACGACCTCGCCCATGCCGACGCCGTTGTCGGTGACGATGAGGGTGAGGATGCCGTCCGCGGCCTCGACGGAGACCTCGGCGCGGCCGGCCCGCGAGTGGCGTACGACATTGGACAGCGCCTCGCGGAGCACGGCCAGCAGGTGCTCGGCGACGGGTTCGGTCACCAGGGTGTCGATCTGCCCTTCCATGCGCAGCCCCGGCATGAACCCCAGGTGCCCGCCGGCCCCCTCCACCAGGTCGACGATCTGGCCGCGCAGGCTGGGCATGTCGTCCTCGGGGCCGGCCTGCAGGGCGAAGATGGTCGAGCGGATCTGGCGGATGGTCTCGTCCAGCTCGTCGATGCCGTGCTGCAGCCGTTTGGCCGCCTCGGGCCGCTCCACCAGCCGCAGCGTGCTCATCAACGTCATCGCGGTGGCGAACAGGCGCTGGATCACCACGTCGTGCAGGTCCTTGGCGATCCGGTCGCGGTCTTCGAGCAGGCTGAGGCGTTCGGCGTCGCGGCGCGCCTCGGCCAGCTCCAGCGCGATGGCCGCCTGCCCGGCGAACGCGTGCAACATCCGCTGGTCCGCGGCGCTGAACGGCAGCCGTCCGCTCCGCTTGGCCAGCACCAGCACTCCTCGGACGTGCGGCGGGGCGCCCAGCGGCACGGTGAGCTCGGGCCCGAAGCCGGGTCGCCGGCGGGTGTCGGCCTCGCCGCGCGGCTCACCGCTGGTGAGCACGTCGCCCACGGCGGACACGTCGACGGCGGTGCCGAGCAGCTCGTCGGCGCCCTCCCCTTCGGCGGCCTCGACGCGCAGCGCGCCGCCCGCCAGGTCGGGCAGCAACATCTGGACGAGGTCGGCGTCGGTCATCTGGCGGGCCCGGGCGGCGACCACGCTGAGCACCTGGCGGGGGTCGGCGCCCGACAACAGGCTCGTGGTCACCTCCGACGACGCCTCCAGCCAGGTCTCACGCCGGCGCGTCTCCTCGTACAGGCGGGCGTTCTCGACGGCGACGCCGGCCGCGGTGGCCAGCGCGATGACGATGGCCTCGTCCTCCTCGTCGAACTCGCCGCCGCCGCGCTTCTCGGTCAGGTAGAGGTTGCCGAACACCTCGTCGCGCACCCGGATCGGCACGCCGAGGAACGTCCCCATCGGCGGGTGGCCGGGCGGGAAACCGTACGACTCGGGGTGGTCGGCGATGCGGCCCAGCCGCAGCGGACGGGTGTCCTTGATCAGCAGGCCGAGCAGGCCGAGCCCGTGCGGCCAGTGCTCGATCCTGGCGATCTCCTCCTCGCTCAGCCCCACCGGGATGAACTGCATGAGGGTGTTGCCCTGCCCGACCACGCCCAGCGCGCCGTAACTGGCGTCCACGAGCTCGGTCGCGGTCCTGACGATGCGGCGCAGCACCGTCTCCAGGTCCAGGTCGCTGCCCACCGACACCACCGCGTCGAGCAGCGCGTGGACCCGGTCGCGGGTCGACAGCACGGCGTTGAGCCGCACCTGCAGCTCGGCCAGCAGCTCATCGAGCCGCATCTGGGGCAGCAACTGACGATGCTCGCTTTCCATGGCGATCAGTCTGGCATCGGACGGCGCCTCTTCGCGCGGGCCGCCCGTAGGCGGAAACGGCCGTCAAGTGACTAAAGGCCCTGAAAATACGCGATTCCGCCACAAATTCCACCCCCGGATTCGGGGACTTTCGCGCCTTTCGGCGCACGCCGCCACTCGGATACCGTCAAGGCATGATTCGCGTCTTCCTCCTCGACGACCACGAAGTCGTCCGCCGGGGCGTGGCCGCCCTGCTCGAGTCCGAAGACGACATCGAGGTCATCGGCGAGGCGGGCACCGCGGAGTCGGCCGTCGCCCGCATCACGGCGCTGCAGCCCGACGTGGCGGTCCTCGACGTACGGCTGCCCGACGGCAACGGCGTGGACGTGTGCCGCGAGGTCCGCTCCCGTCTCCCCCAGCTGGCCTGCCTGATGCTGACGTCGTTCGCCGACGACGACGCCCTGTTCGACGCGGTGATGGCCGGGGCCGCCGGCTACGTGCTCAAGCAGATCCACGGCTCCGACCTGGTCGGCGCCGTCCGCACGGTCGCCTCGGGCCAGTCGCTGCTCGACCCGCAGACCACCGCGTCCATGCTGCAGCGCCTGCGCGACCAGAGCGCCAGGAAGGACCCGCTGGCGGCGCTGACCGAGCAGGAACGCCACATTCTCGACCTGATCGGCGAGGGCCTGACCAACCGCCAGATCGGCGAACGGCTCTTCCTGGCCGAGAAGACGGTCAAGAACTACGTCTCCAACCTGCTGTCCAAGCTGAGCATGCAGCGCCGCACCCAGGCCGCCGCCCTCGCCGCCCGCCTGCGCGCCGACCGCCACAGCTGAGAGCCGAGCGGGGGGACGGCGCCGCCCGCGCGCACCGACCGCCGCGGCCGGGCGTCAGTGGGTGACGAGGTCGGCGAGGGTGGTCTCGCCGAGCAGGCGGTCCTGGTGGGCGCGGAGCTCGGCCCAGATGCCCGCCAGCGGCGCCGCCGCCTTCGGTAAGGGCCGGCCGACCGGCTCCATGCCCTCGGTGACGCGGATGACGTCGGCGAGGGCGATCTCGGCGGCCGGGCGGGCGAGCCAGTAACCGCCGTCGGGCCCGCGCTGGCTCTGGATGAGACCGGCCCGGCGCAGTTGCAGCAGGATGTTGTCGCAGAAGCGGCGGGGGATGTCCTGGGAGACGGCGATCTGCTCGGCGTGCAGGGGGCCGTCGGCCGCGGCGAGCGCCAGCATGGCGCCGAGGGCGTACTGCGTACGGGCGGAGATTCTCATAGGCGTGAGAGCGCCGGGGACCCGGTTCCCGGGCCCGGCGCGTACGGCCTCACGCGGAGGCCTGCTCCTCCTCACCGGCTCGGGCGCGCAGCTCACCTTCGACGGCTTCGACCGACTCGCGGGCCTTGTCGCGCCGGTACTCGCGGACGGAGTAGACGATGGCGGCGACCCAGATGACGGCGATCGCGATGTAGGCCACCGTCTGGACACCGCCGGAGGCGTCGACCCAGTCGCTGCGCAGCAGCGTGCGGACGTTGGTGAGGATGATCATGCCGCCGACGGCCGAGCCCAGGATGCGCGGCGGGATGTGCCGCACCAGCCAGGCCGCGATCGGCGCGGCGATCACGCCGCCGACCAGCAGGACGGCGACCCAGGCGAAGTCGATGTTCTCCGAGCCGATGCCGACGAAGAAGCCGATGCTGGCCGCGATCGCGACCAGGAACTCGCTGGCGTCGATGGAGCCGATCACCTTGCGCGGGGCCATCCGGCCGCTGGCCAGGATCGCAGGGGTGCCGACCGGGCCCCAGCCGCCGCCGCCGGTGGCGTCCACGAAGCCGGCCACCACGCCGAGCGGGGCCAGGAAGCGCTTGCGCAGCGGCTTGCCCAGGTTGCCGCGCGGCAGCCCGAACGCGGTGAACCGGACCAGGATGTACGCCCCGAGCGCCAGCAGGATCAGCGACATGACCGGTGCGGCCACCTCGGTGGACAGGCTGGACAGGAACGTGGCGCCGGCGAAGGCGCCGGCCGCGCCGGGGATGCCGATCTTGGCGACGACCTTCCAGTCCACATTCCCGAAGCGCCAGTGGGAGATGCCCGAGGCGAGCGTGGTGCCGATCTCGGCCAGGTGGACGGTGGCCGACGCGGCGGCCGCGTTGGTGCCGATGGCCAGCAGCAGCGTGCTGGAGGTGACGCCGTAGGCCATGCCCAGGCTGCCGTCGACGAGCTGGGCGACGAAGCCGACCAGCCCCAGGAGGATGAGCGCCCGCACAATCTCGCCTTTCTCTACTTTATAAGTAGGGATAATCATTTATGATGGGAAGGCGTTCGTCAAGCGGGGATGTCCGGGAAGCTGAGCCGGCTCCCGGGCCCGGACATGGGGCGGGGCCCGGGCGGCAGGATGCCCGGGCCCCGTCACTCATTCTGCGCGCAGGTCAGCAGCGTGGCGCCACCGCGTCGATCCTGCCGCCGAAGTCGTTGTCGTAGACCCTCCGGTAGTCACCGTTGCGGACGACGCGTGTCTCCTTCTGGGAGCCTGGGCGGATCCAGTTGATGAAGCAGCCGGCCGCCTCGGCTCGGAAGGATCCCACGTTGTCATGCAGGGCCGGGGGCACGTCCACGTAGCCGTTGCCCGGATTCCAGCACCAGGACGCGCCCTTGTAGTCCCGCTGGCTCCACATGCAGATGTCACCGGAACGCGCGGCGGCCGAGGCCGGGGCGGCGAAGGTGAGCATGGTGAGGGCCGTGGCGCCCGCGGCGGCGGCGATGCGCATAGCGTTCATGGCTGTCTTCTCCTCGTGGTCGTGCCGGCTGGGGGTTCCAGCGGCGGCTCGGTCACATGATGGAGCAGAGCGAACACGGAGCGCGTCCACCGTCGCGATACAAGATCGGGGACTCAAGGTCGCGGAGAAGTGGCGGCAGCGCCACATCCTGCGGAAACACGGGCCTTCGACCGAATGCACAACGTCACCATGGGTAACGTTATGCAGTCGTCGCCGGCAGGAAGCCTGAAGGGCAGAGCGGTTCCTCCCACGAAAGGATCCTCATGTCCCGGTTCGTGCTCCTGCTGGCCGTCGCGGCCGCGTTCCTGCTCGCCGCCGCCCCCGCGCGGGCCGTCATCGAGCCCACCGTGCTCACCCACTGCCTGTCCGGCGCGACCGACATCGACCTGCGCGTCGACCCGAGCGTGAGCGCCGTGCCCGAGCTCTCTCCCCTGCGCTGTCTCAGGCCCTGAGCGCCGGATCCGCCGGCGGCCCGGCCCGCCGGCGGGAACGCCCAAGCACAGGCCAAGATCTCGTCAGTTCTTTGTCATATCCGGCCACGTCGATCTCGCGGCACGCATACCTCCGCCCCTTTCGCGGCATATGCCATACCTCTGCGGCCAGAGCATCGAAGGCCGGAGCCCGGACGCGAGAGCGAGGACGAGGATGATCGAGGTGATCGGGGCCGGGCTGCCCCGCACCGGCACCCTGTCGCTCAAGGCCGCGCTGGAGCGGCTCGGATTCGGCCCGTGCTACCACATGTTCGAGCTCTACGATCATCTGGAGCTCATCGACCGCTGGCTTCCCGGAGTGCCGGACACGCGGGAGGGCTGGGAGCGGCTGTTCGCCGGCTACCGGTCATGCGTCGACTGGCCGGCCGGCTTCTTCTGGCGCCCGCTGGCCGAGGCGTTCCCGGAGGCCAGGGTGATCCTCACCGTCCGCGACCCGCGGAGCTGGTACGACAGCTTCCGCAGCATGATCAGACTGCGGGTCGCGTCCATGGCGCAGGAGGCACCGTCGCCGGAGGAGCTGGAATTCCGCACGAGGTTCGCCCGCATCCAGCCGCTGCTGCGGCGCATCGCCGAGGAGACGTTCGGCGCCGGCGGCTTCCCGTACCGGATGCCCGCGCCGCAGCCGGCCGTCAGGGCGTTCGAGCGGCACATCACGACGGTCGAGGAGTCCCTGCCGCCCGACCGGCTGCTGGTGTTCGACGTGCGCGAGGGGTGGGAGCCGCTCTGCGCCTTCCTGGGGGTGGCCGTCCCCGAGGGTGAACCGTTCCCCCGACTGAACGACCTCGACGCCGTCAGGGAGAGGTTCGCCGCGCTCAAGACCAGCCCGTAAGAAGCGTGCACGACGGGGGTACATCGCATGGTGCGGGTTCACCGGCCCATGTCCGAAACCGGTTTCGGCGGGATCGCCGGTCTCCTGCTGGGGGCCGCGGCGGGCGCGCCTCCCGATCGCGGCATCCGTCACGTCGGCGACGACGGCTCCGTCCGCGTCCAGCCTTACGCGGAGCTGCTCGACCTGGCCCGCCGGCTGCTGGGCGGGTTGCGCCGGCGAGGCCTGGCCCCGGGGTCGGAGGTGGCCCTGGTGCTGGAGCGGCCCAGCGACGTCATCCCGGCCTTCTGGGCGTGCGTGCTCGGCGGGTACGTGCCCTGCCCGATGGCGCCGCTGCCCGGCGACCCCGGCCGGTGGTCGACGCGGCTGCGGCACGCCGGCGAGCTGCTCGGCGACCCGCTGATCGTCACGGACGCCGACACCGCGCCCGCCCTGCCGCCGCTGCCGGGCGGGCGGGTCGCGCTCGTGGAGGACCTCGGCACGGCCACCACGGAGCCGGCGCGCCCGCAGGCGTCCGGGGACGATGTCGCGCTGATGATGCTGACCTCGGGCTCGTCGGGCGCGCGCAAGGCCGTCCCGCTCACGCACGGCAACCTGCTGGCGTCGATGGCGGCCAAGGCCGAGCGGCTCGGCTGTCACAGCGGTGACGTCATGATGAACTGGATCGCCTTCGACCACATCGCCGCGTTCGAGGGCCACCTGCTGCCGATGTCGGTCGGCGCCGAGCAGGTGCAGGTGCGGCCCCAGTACGTCCTGGAAGACCCGGCGCGGTTCCCGCGCCTGGCCTCCGACCACCGGGTGAGCGTGACGTTCGCGCCCAACTTCCTGTTCGGCGAGATCAACAAACTGCCGCCGGAGCCTGGGCTGGACCTGTCGGCGCTGCGGCACATCCTGTCGGGCGGCGAGGCCGTCGTACGCGCCACCGCCCGCCGTTTCCTCGCCGCGCTGGCGCCGTACGGGCTGCGTGAGACGGCGATCGTGCCGGCGTTCGGGATGACGGAGACCTGCGCGGGCAGCGTCATGAACCTCCGCTTCCCGGCCGACGGCGAGGAGCCCGAGTTCGCCTCGCTCGGCCACCCCGTGCGCGGGCTGGACCTGCGCGTCGCCGAGGACGGCCGGCCCGTCCCCGACGGCGCCGAGGGCGAGCTGCAGGTGCGCGGCCCCATGGTGTTCGGCGGCTACCACCGCGGGCCTGCCGCGACGGCCGCGGCGTTCACCGGCGACGGGTGGTTCCGCACCGGGGACCGCGGCGTGCTCACCGGCGCCGGGCTGCGCCTGGTGGGCCGGGACAAGGACAGCGTCATCGTCAACGGCGTGAACTACTTCAGCCAGGAGGCCGAGGCGGCCCTCGACACGCTGCCGGAGGTCGAGAGCTCGTACGTCGCCGCCTTCCCGACCCGGCCGCCCGGTGGCGACACCGAGCTGCTGGCGGTGGCGTTCACGCCGTCCGTGCCGCTGCCGGACGCGGCCGGGGTGCGGCGGGCGCTGGTGGCGGTCCGCACCGCGGTGGCGCGGCTGTGGGGCTTCCGCCCGGGGCTGATCGTGCCGCTGCCGGCATCGGAGATGCCGAAGACGAGCCTGGGGAAGATCCAGCGGGCGCTGCTGCGCCGCAGGCTGGAGTCGGGCGAGTTCGACGAGCGGCTCCGGTGGGCGGCGGCGCTGAGCGGCCGGCGGCCCGGCGACCGCGTCGCGCCGCGCACGGACGCCGAACGGGAGGTCGCCGCCATCTACGCCGACCTCTTCGCGCTCCCCCGTGACGAGGTCGGCGCGACGGCGAGCTTCCTGGAGCTGGGCGGGACGTCGCTGGACGTGCTGCGGCTGAAGCAGCGCCTGGAGCGCGCCTTTCCCGAGGCCGGGCTGCCGGTCGCGGCGATCCTGCGGGCACCCGCCGTACGGGACCTGGCCGCGCTGCTCGACCCGGCGGCGCGGCCGGACGGGCAGGCGTACGACCCGGTGGTGCCGCTGCAGCCCGGCGGGGAGCGGACGCCGCTGTTCTGCGTGCACCCGGGGGTGGGCGAGGTGCTGGTGTTCGTCAACCTGGCCGGGTACTTCGCCGGGGAGCGGCCCTTCTACGCCCTGCGGGCCCGCGGCTTCGGCCGGGGAGAGCCGCCTTTCGGCAGTTTCGAGGAGATGGTCTCCTGCTATGTGGAGGCGATCCGGCGCCGCAGGCCGCACGGGCCGTACGCGGTCGCGGGCTACTCCTACGGCGGCGCCGTGGCCTTCGAGGTCGCCAAGGCGCTGGAGGCGCTCGGCGAGCGGGTGGACTTCGTCGGCATCCTCAACCTGCCGCCGTACATCAGCGCGCGCATGCGGGAGATCGACTTCACCGGCGGCGCGCTGCACCTGGCGCTCTTCCTCGACCTGATCGGGCCGCGGCAGGCGGAGGAGCTGGCCGGGCCGCTGCGCGCGCTGCCGCCGGAACGGCAGATCGACCGGATCATGGCGATCGCCTCGCGGCGCCGGCTGGCCCAGCTCGACCTGGACCGTGACGGGTTCGCCTCCTGGGTGGGCCTGGCGCAGTCGCTGGTCGGCGCGGGCCGCTCGTACGAGCCCAGCGGCACCGTCGAGTCCGTCACCGTCTTCTACGCCCGCCCGCTGCGCGGCACCAAGCAGGAGTGGCTCGACCACGAGCTGCGCAGGTGGGACGACTTCACCCGTGGCGAGAACCGCTACGTCGAAGTGCCCGGCGAGCACTACACGCTCATGAACGCCGACCACGTCGGCACGTTCCAGCACATCCTGCGCCGGGAGCTGGACCGGGCCCTGCGCGGGCGGTGAGCGTTCAGCGGCCGGCCGGGGCCGGGCCGTCGGCCGCCGCCGGCGACAGCGCCGGCTCCTCCAGGCCCGAGAGCGCCGGCCAGGCGACCTCGGCGGTGGATCCGCCGGACTCGGTGACGACCGCGCTGGGACTCCACCGGACGGGGTCAGGAGGCCAGGCTGGAGCTGCGGACGACGAGCTCGGTGGCGAGCTCGATGTGGCGCGACTCGATGGTCTCGCCGGCGGCCAGGCGCAGCGCCGTGCGCAGGGCGACGATGCCCATCTCGCGCAGCGGCTGGCGGACGGTCGTCAGCGGGGGCGAGGTCAGGGTGGCGATCTCGGTGTCGTCGAAGCCGACCACGCTGAGGTCGTCGGGGACGCGCAGGCCGCGCTCCCTGGCCAGCTGCATGAGCGCGAGCGCGATCTCGTCGCTGGCGGCGAAGACCGCCGTCGGCCGCGGCTCGACGTCGAGCAGACCGGCGCCCTCCCGCAGCCCGTCCGGGTAGCAGAAGCCCGCGGTGCGTACGTATCCGGGCAGCACGGGCACGCCCGCGGTCTCCATGGCGGCGCGATAACCGTGCATGCGTGCCTGACTGCTGGCGGCGTCGGCCGGGCCGCCGAGGCAGGCGATGCGGCGGTGGCCGAGGGCCAGCAGGTGCTGGGTGGCGGACATGCCGCCGGCGAAGTTGGTGGCGCCGATGCTGGTCACGGGCGGGGGCGGCGGGTTGACCGGGTTGACGACGACCACCGGCAGGCCGGCCCGGGTCAGGGAGGCCAGCTGGCGCCGGTTCGGCTCGTCGGTGAGCAGGATCATGGCCTGCCACCCGCCGGCGGCCAGGCCGCGCGCCCACGCGTCCCCGGAGGGCGGCTCGCCCTTGACGTTGGTGATGACGACCGGCACGCGTGCCTCGGCCCCGGCCTCCAGCGTGCCCTTGATGATCTCGGTGGAGTACGCGCACAGGTCGCCGCTCACCTGCAGCTCCACCATGGCCGGCGCCCGCTGGGCCGGCCGGGCGGCGTATCCCTGCTTCACCAGCAGCGACTGCACCCGCCGGCGGGTGTCCGGCGCGACGTCGCTGCGGCCGTTGAGCACCTTGGAGACGGTGGCCACGGACACCCCGGCGGAGGCCGCCACGGTGGCCAGAGTGGCCCGCCTGCGACTGCTCGGCATCGATTTCCTCCCCAAGACCCGGCTTCTACCTTAGAGGCCGGAGGCGTACGGCGTCAGACGCGCGTGCGGGCGAGGAGGAGGGCGATGTCGTCCTCGGCGGGCCGCTCGCCCACCATGGCGTCGATGACGGCGGCGCACAGCCGGTCCAGCGGCAGCGAGTACCCGCCGAGGACGGCGCCGAGGCGTTCCATGCCCGCGTCCAGGTCGGCCTCGCGGGTCTCGATGAGCCCGTCGGTGTAGAGGGCGAGCACGCTGCCCGCGGCCAGCTCCAGCTCGACCGACTGGTAGGCGCCGAAGCCGACCCCGATGGGGGTGCCGCTGGGCAGCCGGACGAAGCCGACCTCGCCCGAGGGGTGGATGATCGCGGGCGGCGGGTGCCCGGCGGCGGCCATGGTGCAGCGCCGCGTGGCCGGGTCGTAGACGGCGTACACGCAGGTGGCCCCGGTGGCGTTGGCCGGCAGGCCGTCGGCGCCGGCGTCCTCCTCCGACAGGCGTACGACGAGGTCGTCGAGGTGGGCGAGCACCTCGTCGGGCGGCAGGCCCACGTAGGACAGGGTGCGGACGGCGGTGCGCAGGCGTCCCATCGTGGCGGCGGCGTTGATGCCGTGGCCGGTGACGTCGCCCACCACGAGCGCCACCCGGCCGCCGGCCAGCGGGATGGTGTCGAACCAGTCGCCGCCGACGCCGTCGCGGGTGCCGGACGGCAGGTAGTGCGAGGCCACGTCGAGGGCGTCGCCGCCCCTGAGGTTGCGGGGCAGGAGGTTGCGCTGCAGCGCGAGGGCGGCGGCGCGCTCGCGGGTGTACTGGCGCGCGTTGTCCAGGCTGAGCGCGGCGCGGGCGGCGAGTTCCTCGGCGACGACCACGTCGTCGGGGGTGAAGGCGGCCGGGTTGTCGTGGCGGGTCAGCACGGTGACGCCGAGGATGTCCCCGCGGGCCTTCAGCGGCACGACGATCAGGCTGTGCATCCCCGAGTCCCTGACCGCCTTGGCGCGCGCCGGATCCTGGTCGAGCCAGCCGCCGGGCGGCGGGTCGAACACCGGCTCGAAGTGCGACCTGCCGCTGGCCAGGGTCCGGGCGAACGGCGAGGACTCGGGGACGAAGACGGGCTCCCCGATCGCGAAGACGGATTCGGGGACGCCCTCGCGGATCGAGGCCACGCCCGCCCGGCGGAACACGGGCCCGCCCGGCTCCGCGCCCTGCAGGCGCTGCGCGGCCTCCTCGTCCTCCATGACCGCCTCGGCCAGGTCGACCGTGACGAAGTCGGCGAGCACCGGCACCGCCAGGAGGGCCAGCTCCTGGGCGGTCTTGATGATGTCGAGCGTGGTGCCGATGCGGATGCTGGCCTCGCGGATGAGGGCGAGCTGGTCGCGCGCCACGCTGTTGGTGATGTCGAGGGCCAGCGAGCAGACGCCGAGCGGGCGGCCGTCCAACCCCTCGATGCGGAAGAGCGAGGTCGACAGGGTGCGTTCCTCGCTGTCGTCGGGCGCCTTCCACCGGGCCTCCCGGTCGATCATGGGTGTGCCGTCGGCGAGGACCTTGCGCATGGCGTGGCGGGCCGCTTCGACGTCCACGCCGGGCAGCGGCTGCTCCAGCGAGGCGCCGACCCGGTAGTGCGGGAAGACCCGCCGCAGGGTCTGCGCCGCCTCGTTCAGCCAGACGACCCGCAGGTCACGGTCCCAGATGGCCATCGCCACGGGGAAGTGGCTGACGAGCGCCTCCAGCACCGAGCTCCTGCGGCGGGCGACGTCGCCGGCCAACGGCGTCGGCCGCAGGATCCAGCCGGGTCGCTCGGCGGAGCACAGGAAGCGGGTGGCCTCGATGTGCACGACGATCTTGCCGCCGTCGCGGTGGCGCATCTCGGCCACGCCCGACCAGCGCTCCTCGCCGCTGAACCGGCGCAGCCACGTCCGCATGCCGGCCATGCCGTCGCCGGGCAGCAGGATCGCGCTGGGCCGGTGGAGGGTCTCGGCGGCGCGGTAGCCGAAGAGCTCCTCGGCGAACGGCGTCCAGCCGACGATGGTGCCGTCGGCGTCGATCACGAAGATCGCCGGGAACGTCTCTCCTACCACACCGCCTGGAATGCCGCCGGACGCGGTCACACTCGAGGTCCGCTCCGCGGCCGGGCGCCGCGCTCGACAGGATCCGTGCATGCCACGGTTATCCGAGCGCCTGGTCGAGGTTGAAGGCGGCACTGATCAGGGCGAGGTGGGTGATCGCCTGCGGGAAGTTGCCGAGCTGCTCGCCGGTGTGCCCGATCTCCTCGGCGTACAGGCCGAGGTGGTTGGCGTAGGTCAGCATCTTCTCGAAGGCGAGGCGCGCCTCGTCGAGGCGGCCGGCGCGGGACAGCGCCTCGACGTACCAGAAGGAGCAGATCGAGAACGTGCCCTCGGGGCCCTCCAGCCCGTCGGGGCTGACCTCGGGGTCGTAGCGGTAGACCAGCGAGTCGGAGACCAGGCCGTCGCCGAGCGCGTCCAGGGTGGACAGCCACTTGGGGTCGGTCGGGGAGACGAACTTCGCCAGCGGCATCATGAGCAGCGAGGCGTCCAGTACCTCGTCGGCGAAGTGCTGGACGAACGCCTGCAGGCGGCCCGACCAGCCCTGCCGCATGATGCCGCGGTAGATGGAGTCGCGTGCGCGCCGCCAGCGCGGGATGTCGGCGGGCAGGCCGCGCTGGGCGGCCATCCGCATGGCGCGTTCGATGGCGACCCAGCACATCAGCCGCGAGTAGACGAAGTCCTTGCGTCCGCCGCGTGTCTCCCAGATGCCCTCGTCGGGCTGGTCCCAGTTGTCGCAGACCCAGTTGACCAGCGTGCACACCTCGTCCCAGCGGTCGCTGGAGATCGGCCGGCCCCACTTGTTGTAGAGGTAGATGGAGTCGATGAGGGCCCCGTAGATGTCGAGCTGGAGCTGGTCGGCGGCGGCGTTGCCGATGCGCACGGGCGCCGACTTGCGGTAGCCCTCCAGGTTGGTGAGCTCCTGCTCGGGCAGGTCGCTGCGGCCGTCGATGCCGTACATGATCTGCAGGGGCGGGGTCGGGTCGCCCGGGCAGCAGTCGATCGAGACGTGCTCCGACAGGAAGCCCATGAACGCCTCGGCCTCGTCGGTGAAGCCGAGCCTGAGCAGGGCGTAGACGCAGAAGGCGGCGTCGCGCACCCACACGTACCGGTAGTCCCAGTTGCGCTCGCCGCCGAGCCGCTCGGGCAGGCTGGTCGTGGGCGCGGCGACGATGCCGCCGGTCGGGGCGTACGTGAGCAGCTTCAGCGTCAGGGCGGAGCGGTGGACGACCTCGCGCCAGCGGCCCCGGTAGCGGGAGTGCGACAGCCAGCCGCGCCAGAACCGCACCGTGGCGGCGAACTCCGCCTCGGCCTCCTCGATCGGGCACCCGCGCACCTCGACGCCGGGCGCGAGCCGGTCGAGGGCGAACACCGCGTGGTCGCCCTCGCGCAGCGGGAAGTGGCTCCAGGCGTCCTGCCCGTCGGTCTCGAGCGGCACGCTGGCGAACAGGGCGAGGTCCATGGACGGCGAGGAGAACGTGATCCTGGAGCCGTTCTTGTGCGCGGTGTGGGGCTGGCGGGCGTAGTCGAAACGCGGGGCGATCCTGGCGCGGAACGGGATCGACCCGCGCACGCAGGCGACCCGGCGGATCAGCCGGTGCCGGTCCACTTCGCGGGGGTTCTCCGCGATCGGCATGAAGTCCTGGATCTCGCCCACGCCGTCGCCGGCGAAGAAGCGGGTGATGAGGACGTTGGTGTCGGGGAAGTAGAACTGCTTCGTGGTGGCCGGGATGTCGGCGCAGAGTTCGAACGACCCGCCCCGGTCGGCGTCGAGGAGCGAGCCGAACACGCTGGGCGCGTCGAACCTGGGGCAGCAGTACCAGTCGATGGTGCCGTTGGTCCCCACGAGCGCGACCGTGCGCAGGTCGCCGATCAGGCCGTGCTCGCCGATCGGCAGGTACCGGCAGTCACCTGGCTCGTCGCGCGTCCCATTTGTCCGCATGACATAAAAATAGGCAGTTCAAGGGACGCTCCATGTCAGCTCCACGTCAAGGAGCGGCAGATCTTCGTAGATCCCGCATGGTGGCTCACAGGCCGATTTGACCTGGAGTGCGCTCCAGAGGAGAGGCTGGGCGTCATGCACAATGCCATGAGAACGCGCGCCATCGGAAAGCGTCAGGTCGGCGTCATCGGGCTGGGCGCCATGCCCATGTCGGTGGCCGGGCACATGCCCGACGAGGACCAGTCGATCCGTACCATTCTCGCGGCCCTGGACGCGGGCGTCACGCTCGTCGACACCGCGGACGCCTACACCCCCTCGCACACCGACGTCGGTCACAACGAGCGCCTGGTCGCCCGCGCCCTGTCGCTATGGGGCGGCGACACCGGCTCGGTGCTGGTGGCCACCAAGGGCGGCCACACCCGCACGCCCGAAGGCTGGGGCCGCGACGGCAGCCTCGACTACCTGAGGAAGGCGTGCGACCGCTCGCTCAAGGCGCTCGGGGTCGACAGCATCGGCCTCTACCAGCACCACCGGCCCGACCGGAACGTGCCGTACGAGGAGACCATGGGGGCGCTCAAGGAGCTGCACGACGCCGGCAAGATCCAGATGGCCGGCATCTCGAACGCGAATCCCGAGCAGATCAGGCTCGCCCGCGCGATCCTCGGCGACCGCCTGGTGAGCGTCCAGAACGAGTACTCCCCGCGCTTCCGCAGCAGCGAGCCGGAGATCGACCTGTGCGAGGAGCTGGGCCTGGCGTTCCTGCCCTGGTCGCCGCTCGGCGGCATCGGCCGCACCGGGGAGACGACCGAGCGCAACACCGTCTTCACCGAGATCGCCGCGGCGCGCGGCGTCTCGCCGTACCAGGTCTGCCTGGCCTGGGAGCTGGCCCGCAGCCCCGTGGTGATCCCGATCCCGGGCGCGAGCCGGCCGGAGAGCATCCTCGACTCCGTCCGTGCCGCGGACCTGGAGCTGACCGCGGAGGAACTGGCCCGCCTCAACGGCTGACCGCCGGGGGCTTGGGCATGCTCGGTGTAAAGAACAAGGCGACAATTGTCCTAGACTCCGGCAAATGTCCCAAGCCCCCGCCCGGCTGGCCTGGCTGGACGCCCTGCGGGGGCCGGCAGCGCTGGCCGTCACCCTGCACCACGCCGGCTGGACGTTCGTGCCCGGTCTCTGGGCGGCGGTCGACGGCCGCGTCGACCTCGGCACGTGCGGGGTCTTCGTGTTCTTCCTGGTCAGCGGCTACATCATCCCGGCCTCGCTGGAACGGCGCGGCGACCTGAGCGCGTTCTGGACCGGACGCGCCTTCCGTCTGCTGCCGCTGCTGCTGGCCGCCTTCGCGCTGGCGCTCGCGCTCGCCGGGGCGGGCGCGCTGCCCCTGGCGCCGGAGCTGGCCGACCGGCCGCTGCCGGTGGTCGTGCTCGGCAACGTGACGATGCTGCAGGAGTTGCTCAACCTGCCCGCCGTCATCGACGTCACCTGGACGCTCTCCTACGAGATGGCGTTCTACCTGATGTGCGTGGCGTTGTTCGCGGTGCGGCAGGGGCACCGGTCGGCCGGGATCGCGGGAGGGCTGGCGGTGGCGGCCGTGCCGCTGGGCCTGCTGCTGCCCGGGGCCACGATCGGCGGCGGCGCCGACGCGGCCGCCGTGCTGCTCGGCCTCGCCGTCGCCGCCGCCATCGCGGTGACCGTGCTCGGCCGGGGGCGGGTGCGTACGGCCGCGGCGGTGGCCGGGGGGCTGCTCGGGCTGACGCTGGCGGTGCTGGGCAGCCGCGGCGGCACCTGGCAGGGCGTGATCATCGTGGCCACGATGTTCGCGGGCACCGCCGTGTACCGGGCCGAACGGGGCCAGATCCCGCCGCGGGCCGCCGTGCTCGCGGTCGCGGCGGTGCTGGCCTGCGGGCTCCCGGCCAAGGACGACCCGGGCTGGGCGCCCGCGCTGGCGCTGGCGTTCGGTGTGTTCGCGGCGGCGTTCGCGCTGCGCGGGCGGGTGTTCCCGCGCTGGCTGGCCTGGCTGGGCACGATCAGCTTCTCGCTTTACCTGCTCCACCCGCTCCTGCTGCACGTGGCGCCGGGCCTGACCGTGTTCTACGCGGTCCTGATCCCGCTGAGCGCCGTGACGTACCACCTGATCGAGACGCCGGGGCGGCGGCTCGGCCGCTTCCTCATCCGGCGCAGCGGTCCGCGGCCTCCCGGATGACGGCGAGGGCCTCGCGAACGCGGTCGGCGTGGGTGCGGAAGCTCAGCACGCACAGGCGCAGGAAGAACCGCCCGCCGATGGTCGTGCTGCTCAGGAAGACCCGCCGGCTGTCGTTGACGGCGGCGAGCAGCCGCCGGTTGGGCTCGTCGCCGCCGCGCAGCCGGAAGACGATCACCGTCAGGTCCGGCTCCCAGGGCGCCTCGAAGCGCGGGTCGCCGGCCAGCTCCGCGTAGGCGTGCGCGGCCAGGTCGAGTTTCTCGTCCAGCTCCTCCTCGAAGGCCCGTACGCCGTGCAGGTGCAACGGCAGCCACAGGCGCAGGCCGCGGAACTCCCGGGTCAGCTCGATGCCGAGGTTGCCGAAGTCGGGCAGGTCGTCCATCCGGCCGATGTCCTGCAGGTACTGGCCGTCGGCGGCGTGCGCCTCCCGCAGCAGGGCAGGGTCGCGCACCAGCAGCAGCCCGGTGCCGTACGGCAGGAAGAGACTCTTGTGCGGGTCGAGCGCGAGCGAGTCGGCCTCCCCGACGCCGGCGAGCGCGGCGCGGCCCCGTCGCGTCAGCTGGAACCCGCCACCGTACGCCGCGTCGACGTGGAACCACATCCCCTCCCGCCGGGCGAGCTCCGCCAGCTCGGGCAGCGGGTCGATCGTCCCGGTGTCGGTGGTGCCCGCCGTTCCCACCAGCAGGAACGGGCGCAGCCCCGCCTCCCGGTCGGCGGCGATCATCTCGGCGGCGGCGGCCACGTCCATGCGCAGGCGGCCCGTCGCCGGAACCGTGCGGACGCGGCCGGCGGGCAGCCCCGCGATGCGGGCGGCCTTGGCGACGCAGTAGTGCGTGTGCTCGGTGACGTACAGGGTGCCGCCGGCGATGTCCTCGCCGAGCCGGTGCTGCCGCGCGGCCAGCACCGCCGACAGCGTGGCGGGCGACGCGCCGGTGGTCACCAGCCCGCCCGCGCCGGCCGGCAGCCCGAACAGGTCGCAGAACCAGGTCAGCACGCCCTGCTCCATCGCGACCAGCGCGGGCGCCGTCTGGGCCACGCCGGTGTAGCGGTTGGCGGCCTGGGCCAGCATCTCGGCGAGCGCCGCCGAGACCAGCCCGCCCGCCGGGAAGTACGCGAGATAGCCGGGGCCCGCGGTGTCCACGCCCTGCCCGGCGGCCCGGCGGAACGTCTCCAGCAGGGCGCCGAAGTCGCCCGGTGCGCCGGACGGCGGGCGGCGTACCAGGGCGGACAGCTCCGCCGCGTGGTCGTAGTCGCTGGCCGGGGCCGAGCCGAGCTCCGCGAGCCAGCCGGCCAGGAACTCCACGGCCTCCCGGCCGAGCTTCTCGATGGCGGTCCGGTCGAGATCGAGGGGATATGCACCGATCGTCATCCCGGCAGCGTAAGCCGACCGGTTGGCGCGTGTCCTCAGTGTCGCGGGAGGCGGCGGGGGTAGGGGCCGGGCCATGTCCGAGCTGCTGACCGGGGACTTCTACGCGTTCGAGAACCTGCTCTCCGACGAGGAGCGGGCCATTCTGCTGCGGGTGCGGGAGTTCCTGAAGGAGAAGGTCGTCCCCATCGCCAACGATTGCTGGGCGCGCGCCGAGTTCCCGCTCGACCTGGTCAAGGGGTACGCCGAGCTGGGCATCGCCGGCCTGGCCTACCCCGAGTGCGCGGGCCCCAAGCCGAGCGGCCTGCTCAGCGGCTTCCTGGCGCTGGAGATGGCGCACGCCGACCCGTCGATGGCCACCTTCTTCGGCGTGCACACCGGCCTGGCCATGGGCAGCATCGCCGCGTGCGGTTCGGCCGAGCAGCGTCAGCGGTGGCTGCCGGAGATGAGCAGGATGGAGCGGATCGGCGCGTTCGCGCTGACGGAGCCGACCGGCGGCTCGGACGTGGCGGGCGGGCTGCGCACGACGGCCAGGCGCGAGGGCGACACGTGGCTGCTCGACGGGTCCAAGCGCTGGATCGGCAACGGCACGTTCGCGGACCTCGTCGTCGTCTGGGCGCGTGACACCGAGGACGGGAAGGTCAAGGGTTTCGTGGTGGAGAAGGGCACGCCCGGCTTCACCGCCACGAAGATCGAGAACAAGATGGCGCTGCGCACCGTGCAGAACGCCGACATCGCCCTCAGCGGCTGCCGCGTCCCCGAGGCCAACCGGCTGCAGGACGCCCGTTCCTTCCGCGACACGGCACGGATCCTGCGCAGGACCCGCAGCGGCGTCGCCTGGCAGGCCGTCGGGGTCATGCTGGCCGCGTACGAGATCGCGCTGCGTTACTCCAAGGAGCGCGAGCAGTTCGGCCGGCCCATCGCCAAGTTCCAGCTCGTGCAGGACCTGCTGGTCAGGATGCTGGGCAACGCCACCGCCTGCCTCGGCATGGTGGTGCGCCTGGCCCAGCTCCAGGACGAAGGCGTCTTCCACGACGAGCACTCGGCGCTGGCCAAGGCGTACTGCACGACGCAGATGCGCCAGGTCGTCGGCTGGGCGCGGGAGCTGCTCGCGGGCAACGGGATCATCCTCGACTACGACATCGCCCGCTTCGTCGCCGACGCCGAGGCCATCTACTCCTACGAGGGCACCCGCGAGATCAACACGCTGATCGTCGGCCGGGCCGTCACGGGGATGGGCGCGTTCGTCACGTGACCTGCGCCGATGCGTGGGTAAGAGGAGCGGACACGCCACCCGCGGGAGGGAACATGCGCTCCTCGATCTCTCTGGGCTCCATCGGAGGCGTCCGTGTCGGGCTGAACGTCAGCGTGCTCGTCATCGTCGCGATCCTCGTGGTGGGCCTGGCCTTCGGCCGGTTCCCGGTGGTCTTCCCCGGTCATTCGGTGGTCGTCTACGTGCTGGCCGGCCTGGTCTCCGCCGTCTTGTTCCTGCTGTCGCTGCTCGCCCACGAGCTGGCGCACGCCATGACGGCGCGACGGCACGGCATCGAGGTGGCCGGCATCACGTTGTGGCTGCTCGGCGGAGTGGCCGAGCTGCGCGGGGAGCCCCGCTCGCCCGGCGCCGACCTGCGGATCGCGATCGTGGGGCCGGTGGCGAGCCTGCTGTGCGGGGTGCTGTTCGGCGCGGTGGCGTGGCTCGTCGGCGCCCTGGCGGGGGCGCCGCTGGTGGCCGGCATCTTCGTCTACCTGGCCGCGGTGAACGTGCTGCTGGCCGTGTTCAACCTGATCCCCGCCGCGCCGCTGGACGGCGGGCGGGTGCTGCGCGCCGCCCTGTGGGCGCGCTGGCACGACCGCACGCGGGCCGCGATCACCGCCGCGCGGGCCGGCCGGATCTTCGGGTACGCGCTCATCGCCCTGGGTTTCCTCGAGCTCGTCACCGGCGTCGGGTTCCAGGGGTTGTGGCTCGCGCTGATCGGGTGGTTCCTGGTGAACGCGGCCAGCGCGGAGGAGCAGCACACCCAGCTCGGCACCGCCCTGTACGGGCTGCGGGTGAGCGACGTGATGTCCGGGCAGCCGGTCACCGCCCATCCGGACGAGACCGTGGCCGAGCTGGTCGAACGGGTGGTGATGCGGCGGCGGCTGTCGACGTACCCGCTGGTGGACGACGGCGGCCGGTTCGCCGGGCTGGTGACGCTCAACCGCATCCGCCAGGTGGACCCGCACGACCGCGAAGTCACGAAATTGCGTGATATCGCCTGCCCGGCCGCGGAGGTGCCGCAGGCGCGGGCCGACGAGCCGCTGATGGACCTGCTGGAGCGGATGCGCGGCTCCGCCGACGGGCGCGCGGTGGTCCTGGCTCCGGACGGCTGCCTGATCGGGCTGCTGACGCCGAGCGACATCAGCCGGGTGGTGGCCACGGCCGGCCTGCGAGCCACCGACCCGATGGGCCCGCGCGGCGCCGACCTCACCGTTCCCCACCCCACGCCCCACCAGGACCACCCCCACGGAGCCCGCCCCACCAACCGCTGACCGGTGGGTCCGGCGGGTGGGCCGTGGCCTACAGGTAGGGGCCGGTCTCGCGGCCGGGGATCGGGCGCGGCAGGTTCGGGCGGGCGGCCTCGTTGCGGGCGGCCATCTGGTGCAGGCTGAGCTCGGCCCTGACGCCCTGGAAGACGCCTTCCAGCCAGCCGACGAGCTGACTCTGCGCGATCCTGGCCTCCCCCTGACTGAGCGGGCCCGAGGAGTCGGGCAGCAGACGTTCCAGTTCGTCGCGCAGCTCGGGTGTCACCGCGTGGCCGATCTCCTCGACCGCCCGCGCGTGCGCCATCCGCAGCCGCTCGCGGGCGTGCTCGTCGAGCGACAGCTCGTGAAGCTCGTCCAGGAGCGAGCGCGCCATGCTGCTCACGCGCAGCAGCCGTGCCGGCTCCGTGATGCGCTGCACCTCGTTCTCCACCGCCGACTCCCGCGAGCCCGCCGGGGCGCGTGGCGGGTCGGAGGTGGCGGGGTGGTCTTGCGCGTCGGGCGGCGGGTGGTGGGTGTCGCCGGGCCTGTCCGGCTGGGAAGGGCCGGGTGTCGGTGTCATGGGTCAGCGTCCTCGTGCCTGTGCGGATTCGCCCGGTGGCGCGGTCCCGGACCCCCTGCCCAGGCAGGTGCGCCTCAGACGCCCACCGTCACCCGATCCGCCCCAGCCGCTCCTGCTCGGCCAGGAAGTCCTCCCAGGTGCGGCGGCCCACGGCGCGGTCGGGCGCCAGGTTCGCCCCGGCCCGGTACGCGGCGGCGGCCTTGCCCGGCGTCCTGACCGGCACGACGAGACGGCGCCGGCCGGCGGCGCGCAGGTAGTCGCGCGCCAGATCCTCCATGGCGTACACGCGCGGCCCCGCGATGTCGGGCACCAGACCGGCCGGCTCACCGAGGGCGAGTTCGGCGAGCCGCTCGGCGACGTCACCGGCGTCCACCGGCTGGAACCGCACGCCGCCCCAGGTCGTCATGACGGGCAGCTTGGCCATCATCCGCATCGTGGTGACGATCCAGTCGTGGAACTGGGTGGCCCGCAGGGTCGTCCACGGGATGCCCGACCCGGCCACGACGCGTTCGGCGGCCAGCTTGGCGGCGAAATATCCGAACATGGCGCGATCGAGGCCACTGACCACGGGGACGCGGTCGGCCCCGACGACCGAGATGTACACCAGGTGCCGCACTCCCGCCCCGGACGCCGCCCGCACCAGGTTCTCGGCCTTCTGCTCGTCGCCCTTGGCGCTGCCCGCGCAGTGCACGACGGTCTCCGCTCCGGCCACGGCGTCCTCCAGGCCGGCGCCGGTGCTGACGTCGCCGGTCACGTACGCGACGCCGTCCGCGTCGGGGCGGGACGTCCTGGTGAGCACGCGGACCTTCTGGCCCGCCTCGCGCAGCAGGGGGACGATGTGGCCGCCCAGGGTGCCCGTGCCGCCGGTGATCAGGATCGTCATGGCTCTCTCCTCAGTCGAACGTGCTCTTCACCGCCTCGACCCGCGAGGAGGAGAGAGTGTGACAGGCGCTCACCCGGAGAAGTCGCCGAGTTCCCGTACGGCCGCCGCCGGATCCCTCCGCCGACGCCCCAAGAGTCCGCCTGCGCCCCATGAGCACTTTCGCCCACGTACACTGGCCGCGCCGGTGCGACTTCCGCGATTTCTTGCACTGTGCAAAGCTGTGGGGCGGGCGTTGGATGGGGAGGGTGCGATGGGCGGCACGGACCGGACCGGCTTTTCCTGGATCGTCACACGGCGTGATGACGCGACCGTGCTGAGTCCCGCCGGCGACCTCGACCTGGCCAGTGTGGAGGAGTTCCGCAGCGGCCTGACGCAGGCCATGACCGACCTGACGCCGCCGCACGTCGTGGTCGACCTGCACGACGTCGGTTTCTGCGACTCCTCCGGGCTCAACGCGCTCATCTGGGCGGCCAACCGCGTCGAGGAGGCCGGCGGACGGCTGCGGCTGAGCGGCCTGCAGCCCCGGATGACCCGCCTGCTGCGGATGACGGGCCTGGACAAACGGTTCGCCGCCTCCGACAGCTGACCACTCCCGCGGGTGCGGGAGACTGGGAATCGTGAGCTTCGACAACGGCCGACCCGCTCCCCCGGTGACCAGCACCTCCATCGTCGTGCTCACGCTGGCCCGCCGGATCGAGACCGAGCTCAACGCCGCCCTCGCCCCGCTCGACCTCACCGTCAGCCGGCTCGGCCTGCTCGGTCACATCGCGGCCGTGCCCGGGGTGTCGTTCAGCGACCTGGCCCGCATGTCGGGCATCACGGTGCAGAGCGTGCACGCGGCGGTGAAGGCGCTCGCCGCGGCGGGGCTCGTGCGCGACAACACCGCCCGCGCCGGCACGGCGTCGGCCATCGAGGTCACCGACGAGGGCGCGCGGCTGCTGGAGCGGGCGCAGGCGGCGGTGGCCGAGGTGGACGAGCGGATGTTCGGGCCGGCCGCCGACCCGATCCAGCGCCAGGTGGGCGACGCCGTACGGGCCGCCTTCACCGCCTGACCGGCGGCTCTTCCCGCCTTCACCGCCTGACCGCCGCGCACGGCTCGTCCGCCGTCATCCGGCCGAATCGTTCGCGGTAGTCGGACGGGGAGACGCCCACGCGGCGGTGGAACGCGCGGCGCAGCGTCTCGGCGGTGCCGAAGCCGCAACGGCGCGCGATGACCTCGACCGGAGCGTCGCTCTCGGCCAGCGCCCGCTGCGCCGCCTCGATGCGGACGCGCTCGACGTACGCGCCGGGCGGCAGCCCCAGCTCGGCGGTGAAGCGGCGCTGCAGGTGGCGCGGGCTGAGCCGGGCGTGCTCGGCGAGATCCTTGACCTCGTGGCGGGCGCCGGGATCGGCGTGGATCGCCGCGACGGCGGCGCGGATCGGATCGGTGGACGGCTGCCCCGACCACAGCGCCACGCTGAACTGCGACTGCCCGCCGGGCCTGCGCAGGAAGAGGACCAGGTTGCGGGCCACGGTGAGCGCGACGTCGCGGCCGAGGTCGTCCTCGACGAGCGCGAGGGAGAGGTCCATGCCGGCGGTCACGCCGGCCGACGACCACACGCGGCCGTCCCTGACGAAGATGGGGTCGCTGTCGACCGTGACGGAGGGGTGCTCGTCCGCGAGCCGCCTGGCGTGGGCCCAGTGGGTGGTGACCCGGCGTCCGTCGACCAGCCCCGCGGCGGCCAGCAGGAACGAGCCGGTGCAGACGGAGGCGACCCGGCGCGCGCCGGCTCCCGCGGCGCTGATCCAGCCGGTCAGCGCGGGATCGTGCCGGGCGTCGAAGACGCCGACGCCGCCCGCCACGACCAGGGTGTCCACGCCGCGCGGGTCGAGGGTGCGCACACCGTGCTCGGCGTGCATGGGCAGGGCGCTGTCCGCGTGCACCCGTCCGGCGGCCGGGGCCACGATCTCGCAGGTGTAGTGGCCGTTGACGTGCCAGGCGGCCTGCTGGAAGACCTCGTACGGGCCGGCCAGGTCGAGGGCCTGGAAACCGTCGTAGACCACGAAGACGATGCGGCGCGGATGCACGCCTTACACCTTCCGGCGAGCGGCCGGGTGGCGTCAACGCCGTACAGCCCACGGATCGCGCCTATGGGCCCATGCGGCCCTCGCGCCGGCGGCGGTCGTCCTGGCCGGCCATGGACGAGCCCCCGGCGCCCTCCCCGTACGCGATGCTGCCCGGCGAGTAGTAGCGGCGCAGCCAGTCCGCGAGGCCGTCGAGGCCGGGCAGCAGCACCCGTTCGGTGATGTTGGCCTGGTCGAGCCGCTGCCGCACCTCGGCCTTGACCTCGGCCGGGATCACCCACCCGGAGGCGAGCCCGGGGTGCTCGGCCAGCCACTCCTCCAGCTGGTACGTCGCCGAGGAGAACGCCGACAGCACCGACGACTGGTTGACCACCCGCTCGTCCAGCGACGGCGGCTCGAAGAACACCAGGAACGGCGGCAGGCCCTCGCCGAGCCGGTCGAAGGCGCACAGGTCGGGGGCGTGCGCGGCGAGCATCTCGGTGGTGAACAGCAGCGCCCCCTCCTGGTCCAGCGACGCGCGCAGCCGCTCGGGCAGCAGCCGGTGCGCGCCGGCGCTGTCCACCGCGAGCAGCAGCGCGTCCTCCTCGGGCCAGGCCGCGGTCGCGAAGTGCAGGGCCACGAGCGGCGAGAACGTCCAGTCGAGCAGCCGCGTGGGCAGCCCGTGGTGCTGGCCGAGCGCCAGCCAGTCCCAGAGCGCCGGTCCCGGCGCCGCACGATGCGCATATTTACGAAAATTCCGGATCAGGTGGGACTCGACGGCCGCATAGTCGCCCTGCAACCGGGCCAGCCCCGACATGTGGGAGTAACCGCTCCGGGCCAGCCCCCGGAACACCAGCGTCGAATGCGCGTGCAGCGCCCCGTCGGAGCGTCCCGCCTCACCGATCGCCTCGTCCAGCTCCCGCCACGACGACACCGTCACCGCCTTCACCCTGCATCGGGTGCCCCCAGCGATTCCGTCCACACCACGGCAGAAAATCGGACGACTATCGTCCATTGACTCACTCCGGTCCGCATCCTACGTTGAGGACACATCGGGGTGACCTACATCACCCCCTCCGCGCTCCCCCCGTGAGGTGACCCCATGTCCCTGGATGACGCGACGACGCAGTTCCTCAAGCTGATGGGCGAAGCGGGCGGCAGGCCGATGCACGAGATGAGCCCCGAGGAGGCGCGCGGGCAGTTCGGCGTCCTGCGCGACCTGTACGGCAAGGGGCCCGAGGTGGCGCGCGTCGAGGACGTCTCGATCTCGGCCGACGACGGCGGCTCGTTCCCGGCCCGCGTCCTGACGCCCGAGGGCGACGCACGCGGCGTGATCGTCTACTACCACGGCGGCGGCTGGGTCATCGGCGCCGTCGACGAGTTCGACACCCTGGGCCGCCTGCTCGCCCACCGTACGGGCTGCACGGTCGTGCTGGTCGGCTACCGCCTCGCGCCCGAGCACCGCTACCCCACCGCCGCCCGCGACGCGTACGCGGCGCTGCTGTGGACCGCCGCCACGATGCCCGGCCTGCCGATCGTGGTGGCGGGCGACAGCGCGGGCGGCAACCTGTCGGCTGTCGTGGCCCGGCGCGCCAGGGACGAGGACGGCCCGGCCATCGCGCTGCAGGTGCTCGTCTACCCGGTGACCGACTGCGACCTGGACAACGCCTCCTACCGCGACCCTGAGAACCAGCTCATGCTCACCCGCGACACGATGGTCTGGTTCTGGGACCACTACGCGCCCGACCCGGCCGCCCGCGCGCACCCCGACGCCTCTCCCCTGCGGGCGGACGACCTGTCCGGCCTGCCGCCCGCGGTGGTGCTGACCGCCGAGCACGACGTGCTGCGCGACGAGGGCGAGGCGTACGCGGAACGGCTGCGGGAAGCTGGGGTGCCGGTCGAGTTCCAGCGCGTCGACGGCCAGATGCACGGCTTCTTCACCATGGTCAATCTGCTGCCGGCGCAGGCCACGGCCCTCGAGACCGTCGCCAAGGCCGTCGAGAGGAGGCTGTCGTGAGGTTCGACGCGGTCGTCGTCGGGGCCGGGTTCTCCGGCATGTACATGCTCCACCGGCTGCGCGGCCTGGGCCTTTCCGTACGCGTCTTCGAGACCGGCGACGGCGTGGGCGGCACGTGGTACTGGAACCGCTACCCGGGGGCCCGCTGCGACGTGCAGAGCATGGAGTACTCCTACTCCTTCGACGACCGGCTGGAGCAGGAGTGGGAGTGGACCGAGCGCTTCCCTTCCCAGCCCGAGATCCTCCGGTACGCCGACCACGTGGCCGACCGCTTCGACCTGCGGCGCGACATCCAGTTCGGCACCCGCGTGACCCGGGCGGCGTACGACGAGGCGACCGGCCTGTGGCGGGTGGAGACCGACCGCGGCGACGTCGTGGCGGCCCGCTACCTCATCTCGGCGGTCGGGTGCCTGTCGGCGGCGCGCGTCCCCGCCTTCCCCGGCGCCGAGTCGTTCCGTGGCCCGCGCTTCCACACCGGGCGCTGGCCGCACGACGGCGTGGACTTCTCCGGGCTGCGGGTGGCCGTCATCGGCACCGGCTCCTCCGGGATCCAGGCCATCCCGGTCATCGCCGGGCAGGCCGAGCACGTGACGGTCTTCCAGCGCACCCCCAACTACAGCGTGCCGGCGCACAACCGGCCGATGGAGCCGGAGTACCAGGGCTGGGCGAAGGCGAACTATCCCGACCTGCGCCGGCGCATGCGCGAGTCGCACGCCGGCCTGCTGGGCGAGTTCAACTCCACGTCCGCGCTGGAGGTCTCCGACGAGGAGCGCACCCGCGAGTTCGAGACCCGCTGGGCCAAGGGCGGCATCTCCTTCCTCGGCGCGTACGGCGACATCGCGGTCAACCCGCGGGCGAACGAGCTGGCGGCCGAGTTCGTCCGGAGCAAGATCCGCGAGATCGTCGGCGACCCCGGCACCGCCGAGCTGCTCTCGCCGCGCGACCATCCGATCGGCAGCAAGCGCATCTGCGTCGACACCGGCTACTACGCCACCTACAACCGGCCGAACGTGACGCTGGCGGACGTGCGCGCCGACCCGATCGAGGAGATCACGCCGACCGGCGTGCGCACCGCCGCCGGCCGCCACGACGTCGACATGATCGTCTACGCGACCGGCTACGACGCCATGACCGGCCCGCTGCTCGGCATGGACATCACCGGCAAGGGCGGCCTGTCGCTGCGGCGCAAGTGGGAGGCGGGGCCGCGTACGTACCTGGGACTGATGAGCGCGGGCTTCCCCAACCTGTTCACCATCACCGGCCCGGGCAGCCCGTCCGTGCTGAGCAACATGATCGTGTCGATCGAGCAGCACGTGGACTGGATCGCCGGCTGCGTCGCCTGGCTGCGCGAGCGGGACGTCGCCGCCATCGACGCCGACCCGCTGGCCGAGGACGCCTGGACCGCGCACGTGAACGAGGTCGCGCAGTTCACCCTCTACCCGCAGGCCGACTCGTGGTACCTGGGCGCGAACGTCCCGGGCAAGCCGCGGGTCTTCATGCCGTACGTCGGCGGGGTGGGGGCGTACCGGCTCAAGTGCGAGCAGGTGGCGGCCGACGGCTACGAGGGGTTCGTACTCTCGTCCTGAACACGCGGTCCTCCGCTACGGTGCTGCCGAGGAGGTGGCACCGTGTCCCAACCCGCGACGAACACGGCCGGGCCGGGCCGGCCCCGTGACGCCGAGGTCGACCGCAAGGCGCTGCGGGCGGCGATCGAGCTCTACGCCGAGCTCGGCTGGGCCAAGTTCACGCTCGACGCGGTGGCGCGGCGGGCCGGCATCGGCAAGGCGGCGATCTACCGCCGCTGGCCCACCCGCGAGCGGCTGGTCGCCGCCGCCCTGGAGCAGGCGCTGGTGCTGCCCGTCATCGCCGTCGACACCGGCACGCTGCGGGAGGACCTGCGGGAGCTGGCCCACGCGATGATGGCCTACTACCTGGGGCCGTACGGGCTGGCGGGGTTGCGCCTGCACGTGGAGGCGCGCGCCTATCCCGAGCTGTTCGCCGAGCTGGCGGCCGGCATCCGGCGCTCGCGGGTGCTGGAGGCGCGCGCCATCATCCGCCGCGCCATCGACCGCGGCGAGCTGGGCCGGCACGCCTCTCCGACGCTCATCCTGGACACGCTGGTGGGCGGGCTGCTCAACCACGTGCTGGCCACGCCGGAGGAGCTGCGGCCGGAGATGGCGGCGCAGAGCGAGCAGTACGTCGAGGACGTCACCGCGTTCGTGCTCACCGCCGCCATCGCGATCTACCCGCCAACGTGAGGAGCTACGTGAAGAGCTGGGTGAGCTTGAGGAAGAGCTCGTAGACGCCGTACGCGAAGGGCACGCCCACCCAGGTCCACGCCAGCACCATGAGACCGGTGCGCCGGTTCATACGGTCTGTCCCTTCTCCTCCAGCGGCACCTCACGGGGCCGCTCGTGGTATTTCTCGTGCACCGGCCGCACCAGCTCGTTGGCGAGGAAGCCCACGATGAGCAGGCCGATCATGACGTACAGCGACGTGGTGTAGAGGGCGGGGCCCGAGCGGCCGGCGGCCTCCTGCGCGTCGGCGACGGCGTTGACGATCAGCGGCCCGAGCACGCCCGCCGTGGACCAGGCGGTCAGCAGCCGTCCGTGGATGGCGCCCACCTGGTAGGTGCCGAACAGGTCCTTCAGGTACGCCGGGATCGTCGCGAACCCGCCGCCGTAGAAGGACAGGATGCCGAGCGCGCTGAGGATGAACAACGGCTTGGAGGTGTCACCGGCCAGGGCGATGACGAGGTAGAGCAGCGCGCCGACGCCCAGGTAGACGCGGTACATGTTCTTGCGGCCGATCAGGTCCGAGGTCGAGGACCAGACGAAGCGCCCGGCCATGTTGGCCAGCGACAGCAGCGCCACGAACCCGGCCGCCGCGCTCGCCGCGACGGCGACCGTCGTGCCGGCGAAGAAGTCCGTGATCATCGGCGCGGCCTTCTCCAGGATGCCGATGCCGGCCGTGACGTTGCAGCACAGCACCACCCACAGGCAGTAGAACTGCGGGGTGCGGATGGCGTTGCGCGCCGAGACGTCGGCCGAGGTGATCAGCGCGCGGGCCTTGACCGCCGACGGTTGCCAGCCCTTCGGCCGCCAGCCCTCGGGCGGGACCCGGACGAGCAGCACGCCCACCGACATGAACACCGCGTAGACCACGCCGTGCACGAGGAACGTGGCGGCGATCCCGTTCGTGGTCGGGCCGAACCCGGAGAGCATCTGCGCCGACCATGGCGAGGCGATGAGGGCCCCGCCGCCGAACCCCATGATCGCGATGCCGGTCGCCATGCCCGGCCGGTCGGGGAACCACTTGATCAGTGTGGAGACCGGCGAGATGTAGCCGATGCCGAGCCCGATCCCGCCGACGAATCCGTAGCCGAGCACGACCAGCCAGTACTGCTGGGTGAGCACGCCCAGCGCCGACAGCAGGAAGCCGGAGGAGAAGCACGCCATCGAGACGAACATGGCCCAGCGGGGCCCGTTGCGCTCCACCAGCGTGCCGCCGAAGGCGGCCGACAGGCCCAGCATCACGATGCCGAGCTGGAACGGCAGCGCGCTCTGGGTGCCCGAGAGCCCCAGCGCCTGTTCGAGCGGGGGTTTGAAGACGCTCCACGCGTACGCCTGGCCGATCGCCAGGTGGACGGAGAGCGCAGCGGGCGGCACGAGCCAGCGGCTCCAGCCGGGCGGCGCGACGGTACGGGAACGGCTGAGGAATCCTTCTGCCACGGGTCATTGGGTAACACATACGGTATGCCGTATTTCGCATCCGTCCGATGTTTACGGCGAGCGGTCAGATCTGGTCGATGAACGGTCTCGGCGTCGCGGGGGCGGGGGGAGGCGATCAGGTGGAATCCGTGGATCCCCAGGTCCGCATCACGTCAGGCGTCCACGCCGCCCACGACGCGGCCCCGTGCGGGGCACCCCGTTCGCCCGTCCGCCGGTCGGCGAGCTGCGCTTCGCCGTGCCCGTGCGGCCGAAGTCATGGGACGGCGTTCGCTGCCCGCTCGAACGCGACCCCGCCGGTGGCCCGCCTGGGGGCGCGCTCAGGCGAGGGTGCTGCCGAGGCGGCCTTCCAGCATCAGCAGCAGCTCGCCCAGCAGGTCGGCGAGCTGCCGCTCCCGGTCGTCGGGGAGGCCGGCCAGCAGCGCGGTCTCGTACTCCAGCTGCTCGGGCATCAGGCGCATGATGAACTCCCGGCCCCGCTCGGTGAGCGACAGGTGGGCCACCCGCCGGTCGCGGTCGTCGACCCTCCGCGTGACCAGGCCGATCTCCTCCAGTCGCTTGACCCGCTTGGTCACCGCCGCCCCCGAGGCGAACGTCTCACGGGCGAGCCTGCCGGGAGTCAGCTCACCGCCGACCCGGAGCAGCGCGCACAGCACGTCGTACTCGGCGCGGTTGATGCCCGCGCGGCCGAGCGGGGCATCGGTGGCCTGCTGCAACAGGGCGACGCACCGGTTGAGCCGGCCGATGACGGCGATCGTGTCGAGGTCGGCCTCGGGAAGGACCTTGCGCCACTGGCGCAGCGCGACCGCGACGGCGTCCTCCACGTGTCCGATCCTTCCGTCCGTGCCGGGAAATCTGGTGGCTCCGATCGTACGCGCCACCCACCCCGCCCCCACCCGCGCTCACGCGCCCGACCGCACCTGCTTCACGACGGAGACGCCACGCCGCAGCTCGACCGAGCGTGCGCACAGGTTGGGGGGCGGGTCAGGGGCGGACGGCGGGTGGTCGTCAGTTCGGCGAGTCGGTGGTGGCCGGTGCGTTCGGCCGCGGCGATGCGCTCCTGGGGCAGTTCCGTGCTCCACCACTCCCCCGCCGCGGTGTCAGCGGCCTCACGAAGCTCCACCAGCGAGGCGCGGAGCCGGTCGCAGGCGGCCCGCCGCCCGGCGTCGGACGCGAACGGTCCAGCAGCCGACGTGGCCGTCGCGGTCACGTACCCCGTGGACGGCGCGGGAGCCGACGCGAGCGGCGCGGGAGGGGTGAGGCCGGCGACGAGGCGTTCGAGCCTGTCGAGTGCGTCGTGTACGCGCCGGGCGGCCCCGCGGTCGGGGAGCAGCGCGCACACCAGCAGCCCCGCGGCCGCTCCGAGGCAGGTGTCCAGCCAGCGGTCCGCCACCATCTCCCGCACCGGCTCAACCCCGGCGAACTCGGTCATCAGCATGGCCATCGGCGCGATGAACGCGCTGCCCAGCCAGTAGTTACGGGTGACGGCCGCCTCCGTGACGAACTGGAGCACGAGCACGGTGACGATGAGCGCGAGCGCCCCCAGCCGGCTCACCGGCACCAGCAAGGTGAACAGGGCCACGCCGAGCAGGTTGCCGACGGTGCGCTGGAGCGCGCGGCTCCACGACAGCGTGGTGTTGGCCGCGAACACCGCCGCCGCCGTCACCACGGCCCAGTACGGACGCCCGACCCCGAGCCCCATCGACAGCCAGCCCGCGGCCGCCGATCCGGCGGTCACGGTCGCGATGGTCCGCACCCCAGGCCTCATCCCGGAGACCGCGGAACGCGTCGCCCGCGCCACGCCCGCGGCGGCGCCCGTCGCTCGGGCCCCGAGGGCCCGCGTCCCCCTCCGGACCCGCGGACCCCGGCGCGGTGCCACCGCGGGCGTCTCTTCCGCCGCGACGCCATCGCGTGCCCGCCGCAGCCGCCCGGCGTCGGTGTGACGCGGCGTACGCACGGCGGTGGCGCGTCGCGGGGAAGGGTGTTCGGCGGCCATGCCGGCCAGCTCAGCCTGCTCGGTCGCGGCCGTCAGCGCGTCGCCGGGCGGCGGCTCGGGGAGGGGACGCCCCTTGCGCAGGTCGTACGCCCACGTCGTGAACGTGTCGGCGTCGACGGCGAGCGCCGGCGACCCGGCGGCGGCCGACTCGGCGCGGACTAGGACGCGCCGGAGCCCGTCCCGGGGAGCGCCGGCGCGCAGGAGCGTCTGCCAGGCCGCGTTCACGGCGGCCGCCGCGTCATGCCGAGCCCGCAGCAGCGCGTCCTGCGGCGGCCCACCGCTACGGCCATCCCCGGAGACACCGCTCTGGTCCCGCCCGCCGTCCTTTCCACCGGAATCGGCGGCGGCGAACCTCGCGCGGGCGCGGAGGAGGCGGGCGGTGGCTTCCAGGGCGCGGGCCACGGCGACGCGTTCGGGGCCGTCCGGGCGGACGAGCCAGGGGGACATGCCGACCAGCCAGGCCACCGCACCGGCCACCAGGCCGATCCCGACGTGCAGCGGGACGTCGGCGAGCCGCTGCTCGGGCACGAACACGGCGCCGGCCGTGATGAACGTGAGCACGACGTTTCCCGGCGGCCCGATCCTGGTGGCGTCGCAGGCCGCCTTGTGCAGCCCGGCCAGCAGGGCCGCCACCAGGACCCGTACGGCGACCGAGTCGGTGAGCGCCGCGGTGACGAGCCCGACGGCCACGCTGCCGGTCATCCCGGCCACCACCCCGGCCAGCGCCCGGGCCCGCGCGGCGTACGGCAGGCCGTGCGCGTACAGGGCGCACATGCCGCCGCCGGCGGCGTACAGGACGAGGTCGAGGCGGTCCAGCGCGTACAGGGTGATCATCGCGAGCGCGAGCGCCACCACCGCGCTGACGGCGTGCTTGTGCCAGATGTCGCCGAGCGGCCTCAGGCGCAGGGCGGAACGGACGGGCATCCGGACACGGGGCCTGACCAGGCGAAAGGGGAGAAAAGTCATTGCCGACAAGTTTAGCAGGTGTTTTACTCGTAAAATAACTGCGTTCCCATGGCAGTGGGTCCCGCGCCGTGAGACCGTGCCGGTATCGCGCCGTGGAGGCGACGACCGGGAGGGGTGCCGACATGACCGAACCGGCTGGCGGGGTGGCCAAACAGGAGCTCCAGGACTTCCTGCGCACGGCCGACACGCTCACGCTCGACGACAGGAGACTCCTCGTCCGGCAGGCGCTGGTCCTCATCGAGCAGAACTACGTGCACCGGCCGATGAAGGAGGCCATGCACGCGGTCAACCCGGTGCAGCGCCTGCGGCTGCTCGCCCAGCGGCTCGACCGGCAGACCCCCGGGACCATGGGCCCCGAGTGGCGCTTCCACGCCGAGCTGTCGGAGATCTTCCACTCCGTACGCGACCTGCACACCAACTATCTGCTGCCCGAGCCGTACGCGAGCAAGGTCGCCTACCTGCCGTACCTGGTCGAGGAGTACTGCACCGGCGACGAGCGCCACTACGTGGTGACGATGACCGTCGAGGGGTTCGAGGCGCCGGGGTTCGGGCCCGGCGTGGAGGTCACCCACTGGAACGGGGTGCCGATCGACCGGGCGGTGGAGGCGAACGCGGCGAGGTTCGCGGGCGGCAACCCGGCGGCCCGGCACGCGCGGGGCCTGGAGTCGCTGACCATCCGGCCGCTGATCATGCACGTGCCGCCGGACGAGGCGTGGGTCGTCCTCACGTACGTCGACGCGGACGGCATCGTCCGTGAGCTGCGCGAGCGGTGGCGCGTCACCGACAACCTGCCGTCCTTCGTGGACGCCGACCGGCTCACCGCCGCCGCCGTCGCCCAGGGCCTCGACCTCGGCACCGACGAGATCGGCCGGGCCGTCAGGAAGCTGTACGTCCCCCAGGTCGCCACCGCCCACGAGACCGTGCACGGCGCCCGGCTCACGGCCGAGCCCGCCGAGCCGGGCGACGAGCCGCCGACGACCATGCCGTCGATCTTCCGGGCCAGGAGCATCGTCACGCCGTCGGGCATGTTCGGGCACATCCGCGTGTTCAGCTTCAACGTCAACGACCCGGGCGAGTTCGTCGTCGAGTTCGTCCGGCTGGCCCGGCTGCTGCCGCGGAACGGGCTCGTCCTCGACGTACGCGGCAACGGCGGCGGCCACATCCACGCCGCCGAGTTCCTGCTGCAGACGCTCACCCCGCACCCGATCACGCCGGAGCCCGCGCAGTTCGTGACGACGCCGCTGAACGTGCGCCTGTGCGGCCGGCACGAGGAGAACCCGTCCGGCGCGGTCGACCTCGGCCCGTGGTGCCCGTCGATGAACCAGGCCCTGGAGACCGGCGCCGTCTACTCCGGCGGCTTCCCGATCACCCCGGTGGAGGGGGCCAACGCGATCGGCCAGCAGTACTTCGGCCCCGTCGTGCTGATCACGGACGCCCGCTGCTACTCGGCGACCGACATCTTCGCGGCCGGTTTCCAGGACCACGGGATCGGCGACGTCCTCGGCGCCGACGACAACACCGGCGCGGGCGGCGCGAACGTGTGGACGCACGCGCTGCTCAAGCTGCTCATGGAGCAGCCCTCGCCGGAGGAGGACAGCCCGTACCTGCCGCTTCCCGGACAGGCGAACATGCGGGTGTCGATCCGGCGGACGCTGCGCGTGCACGACCTGGCCGGCACACCGGTCGAGGACCTCGGGGTGGTGCCCTCGCACCGCCACCGGATGACCCGCCGCGACGTCCTGGAGGACAACGCCGACCTGCTGGCCCGCGCGGCGGAGCTGCTGGCGGCGCGTCCCGTGCGCCGGCTGGACGTGCAGGTGGGCGCGGACGAGCTGACCCTCACGACGCACCTGGTGGACCGGGCCGACGTCTACGTGGACGGCCGGCCCCGCGCGTCGGCGGACGTGACGGCGGAGGTCGTGACGGTGCCCGTGACGGGGGTGGGGTCGGCCCGGGTGATCCGCGTGGCGGGCTTCCAGGACGGCGAGCTGGTCGCGGCCCGCACCGTCATGCCGGCGTAAGGCGGGCGCACTTCGAACGCTGCCGCCCCGGGCCGCGGGCTCACACCAGGCGGGTGAGCACGCCCTCGGGGCAGGCAGCGGGCGGCGGGCTCACACCAGGCGGGTGCGGCAGGCCGCGGCGAGCACGCGGTCGGCCTCGGCCACCGGCGGGCTCGCGCGCTGCGGCTGCCAGCCGGCGCGCAGGCGGCGCAGTTCGTCGCGTACCCGGGCCGAGGCGATCAGCCGTACGTCGTCGCCCAGCCCCAGCGCGGTGGCGGCGGCCCGGTCCAGGTCGCCCGCGCGCAGGTGGGCCTGTGCGGCCCGCAGGCCGATCAGCGTGCGGGTGCGCAGCTCGACGGGGCGCCGGGCGTTCATGGACGCCTCGAAGTGGCGGGCGGCGGTGGCGTGGTCGCCGAGCCGGGTGAGCGTGAGCCCGATCTGGTGCTCCAGCGACTCGCGCCGGTAGTTGCCCGTCCATTCGCTCTCGGGCGGGGAGTCGGCGCGTTCGAGCTGGGTCTCCGTGTTGCGCAGCAGGGTCAGCGCGTCCCGGCGGGTGCCGGTGGCGGCGTGCGCCTCGGCGCGCATGCCGGTGATCCAGGCCAGCGTGCGCCGGGGGCCGTGCCGGCCGAGCGCGGAGGCGGCGGCCTCGGCCAGCGCCAGCGCCTCGCCGTCGTGGCCCAGCTCGGCGGCCTGCACGGCCATGCTGCGTAACGCCGTCGCGCGCAGGACGAGGTCGCCCGCCTCGTCGGCGAGCCGTACGGTGCTGACGTAGTACCGCTGGGCCAGGGCGTTGGCCCCGGCGTCCATGGCCATGTACGCCGCCAGGTAGGCGAGCTCGGCCGCGGCCGTGAACAGGTCCGGCCTGGCGCGGCCGGTCGCCTCGCGCAGCAGCGGCGTGACCTCGCGCGACAGGTACGCGGCGACGGCGGAGCGGGCATGGCCGCCGCCGTACTGGTCGTCGAGGTCGGCGAAGCTCGCGGTGGCGGCGCGGACGCGGGCCACGTCGCCCGCCCCGGCACGGGCCGGGACGCGGCGGTGCCGCCCGGCGCGCGCGGACAGGCTCGACAACACCGCCAGCGTGAACGTGCCCGCGGTCAGCACGGTACGCCGGTTGAGCAGGTCGTCCTCCCCCAGCGTGGCCAGCCGGGCCACCGGGTCGCCGCGCCACGGGTCGTCGGGCGGCGGCGCGTGCGCCGGGTCCGGCCAGCCGAGCTGCGCCGGGGTGAGGCCGGGGCGGCCGAGACGGCGGCGGAACGCCTCGACCGCGGCGTGCACCGCCTCGGGGCGGGGCACCGTACCGCTCAGCCAGTGCCCCACCGCAGAACGGTCGTAGTGCGTCGGGTGCCCGCTCTCGGCGGCCACGGCGTTGACGTGCCGCGCGGTGGCGGCGTGCGTCCAGCCGGCCTGCTCGATCATCGCGGCGAGCGCCCGGTTGGCGACGGGGCGGGTACGCCGTGGCGGCATGGCATCTTCACATCGCTTCACATCGTCGTGCTCTCGACCATGCGGCGTACACGAGAGACCGTCAAGGTGCGGACTGCGATACGGTGGCCCGCCCCGGCGCGGGCGCGGGCCGAGAAGGAGCCCCCCATGCCCCATGCCCCGCCCTCCGGTCACGGCACCTCCCTCCAGCCACCCCACCCCGCGCAGCGCCCCCGTTCTGGCGCCCGACCACACGCGGCGTCATGAGAGCGCGTGTGGAGACGGGCGGTTCGGCGACCGCCGGCGGCGCGGACGTGCCGGAGGCGCCGGGGCGGGAGGCCGGCGCGGCGGCGGAGGTGGCGCAGGCCGAGTTGCTGGCGGCGCTGGCCGGGCGGCCCCTGGTCACGGTGGACCGGTTCAGTACGGCGCTGCGCACCGGCTACACCGGGCCCGCGCCCGTCCAGGCGCTGCGTCCCGTGCTCGGCATCGGCTGCTACGCGGCGTGGGCGCCGGCCCTGCCCGGCATGGTGGTCGCCGCCGAGGACCGCACCCGCACCCGTTCGGTGGCCGAGCGGAACGGCTGGCTGCGCCGCGTCCGGCACGACGCCGCCCGCCACCTGGTGACGCTGGACCGCCCGCCGGTCATCTCCGCCTGGCACGGCGACCGCCTGCAGGAGCTGGCCGGCGCGGGCGGGACCGTCGCGGCGATCGACCCCGCCGTACGGGCCGTCGTCGAGGCCCCGCACCTCCTCGACGACGTGCTGCGCGCGGCCGGCGTGCCCCGCGTGGCGCGGATCCGGTGCGTGCCCGCCGAGCGGCTGGGGAGCCCGGCCGAGCTGCGCCGCGCGGTCGGCACCGAGCGGGTCGTGGTGCAGTCGGGCGGGACGTCGGGCGGACGCGGCACCGTGGTCGTGTCGGGCGAGCGTGACATGGAGCGGGCGGTGCGGCTGCTGGGGCCGTACCGGGTGGCGGCGTACGTGGAGGGGTGGCCGTGCGCCGTCGCCGCGCTCAGCGTCCCGGACGGCGCGGGCGGTGTGCGCGTGTACGCCGACCGTCCCTCGCACGCGACGACCGGCGTCCCCGAGCTGGGCGTCGGGCCGCTGCGCGGCGCCGGCGCCGACTGGTCGCGCCCGTGGCCGGCGCCCGCCGCCGCGCTGCTCATCGAGTGCGCGGAACGCATCGCGCTGTGGGGCTGGCGACGGTACGGCGTGGCGGGGCTGTTCGGCGTGCGCGCGCTGCTCGCGCCCGACGAGCGGGTGTACGTGACGGCGATCAAGTGGCGGCACGACGAGAGCACCGAGGTGTCGGCGGTCAACCAGCAGGTCGTCGGGCTGCCGCCGTTCGTGCTCGGGCATCTGAGCGTGATGCTGGGCGGTCGGGTGAGCTGGCTCGGGGACCCGCAGGAGTTCAACCAGCTCAGCCTGCTGCGCGCCACCCAGCCCGGCGGGCCCTTCACCGTCAAGGTACGGCTGGGCACCCACGGCCCCGTGCGCGTCGTCACCTCGCGCGGGTCCGGCGTCTACCGGCTGGACGACCTCGACCGGCTGCGCTGGGTACGCCCGGGGGCGCACCCGTCCGACGCCGCCGCCGACCGGGGCGAGTTCCTGCTGGCGAACCTGCCGGGGCCGGACGTGGTGTGCCATCCCGGCGCCGACGTCGCCACCATCGAAGGCGTCACGGACGGAGGCACCCAACCATTCCACGGCCCGGCCTGCGCCTCACCGTTCACCCGCCGCCTGGCGACGGCCCTGCGCAAGCGCTTCCTCCCGGCCGGACCGTGAGTCAGGAGGCGGCCAGAACGCGCGCCAGACGGTGGAAGGTCTCCTCCGGTGTGCCCGGCGGCGGTGAGACGCGCAGGACGGGTCCGCGCAGGTGCAGCGGCGCCCGTGCGTACGGGACGACGGAGACCAGGAGCGAGGCCTCGGCGGCGCGGGCGGCGGCGCGCTCCGGCGTGTCGCCGGACGGGGGCCGGAGGGTGACCAGCGCGGACGGCTCGTCCGACGGCTCGGCCACCCGCCAGCCGCCGGCCCCGTCGAGCAGCCCGCGCGCGAGCCGGCCCAGGCCGGCGAGGTGAGCGTGTACGGCGTGCGGCCCGAGCGCGTGGTGCTCCAGCACGGCGACCCCGAGTCCGGCCCGCGCCGCGATCGCCCCTTCCGAGGTCTCGTAACGCGCCGCCCCGGGCAACGGGATCACGTCCTGCGCCGCTCGCCCGTGGCCGGACGACGGTGTCGCTTCCGGCCAGCGGTGGCCGCCGAGAGTGGGCGTGGCGGCGTCCATGGCGGCGTCCATGGCGGCGTCCATGGCGGGGGTCGGGCCGGGCACGACGAGGAAGCCGACGCCGCGCGGGCCGGCCAGCCACTTGCGGGAGGTGCCCACGTACGCGGTCGCGCCCGTGCCGCGCACGTCCACGTGCCCCAGCGACTGGCAGACGTCCAGGACGAGCGGGACTGCGGCCGCCCGGCACAGCGCGCCGATCTCCTGCGCCGGCTGGACGACGCCGCTGTGGGAGCCGATGTGTGAGACGACCACCAGGTCCAGGCCCGAGTGCACCGCCTCGGGGCCGAGGCGGCCGTCGCCGTCCACCGGCAGGTCGACGAGACGCCAGCCGTTCCGGGCGGCCAGGCGGCGCAGCAACATGACCGTGCCGCCGTACTCGGTGCGGGCGTGGCCGACGCGGCTGCCCCGTGCGAGCCGCCATCCGCCGAGCAGCGCCGCCATCGCCGCCGTACCGCTCTCCAGGAACGCCACGTCGGCGGGAGCGGCGTCGACCAGCGCGGCCAGCGCCGCCCTGGCATCGGCGAGGTCGGGAACGGCCGCGTACCCGCCGCGTGCGCGCTCCAGCCGCAACTGCCCCACGACCGCGTCCAGCACCCGGTCGCTGGGCACGTTGCACCCGGCCGCGTCGAGATGCCCGGCCGGCATCACGTCACGCGCCACCCGCCACACCGCGCCCACGTCGACCGGAGACGACTGCGCCGCACGTGGCGCCGCCGACTGTGGCGAGCGGGCCTGCCGGATGGTCATCGGCCGGCGAGGAGGAGGGTGAAGTCGCCGTCCGGGTCCGTGTAGTGGCGGCGTACGCGGAAGCCCGCCTCCTCCAGCTCCGCGCGCAGCCCCTCCGGGCGGAACTTGGCGCTGATCTCCGTACGCGTCTCCTCGCCTTCGGCGAAGTCCACCGCGAGCCCGAGCGCGTCGATCCGCACCCGCATGTCCCGGTTCGCCCGCAGCCGCATCTCGATCCACTCATGGTGCTCGTCGTACCGGGCCACGTGCGTGAACGCCTCCGGTTCGAAGTCGGCGCGCAGCTCCCGGTTGATCACCCGGAGCACGTTCCGGTTGAACTCGGCCGTCACGCCTTCGGCGTCGTCGTACGCCGCCACCAGTCGCGCGGGGTTCTTCACCAGGTCGGCGCCCAGCAGGAACGACTCCCCCGGCCGCAGCGCGGCCCGCAGCTCCTTGAGGAAGACGGCGCGGGCGTCCGGCTCCAGGTTGCCGATGGTGCCGCCGAGGAAGGCGACCATGCGCCGCCCGTTCTGCGGCAGCAGCGACAGGTGCCGTTCGAAGTCGGCGCACACCGGCCGCACGTCCAGGCCCGGGTACTGGACGGACAGCCGCCGGGCCGCGGACTCCAGCGTGACGGCGTCCACGTCGACGGGGGTGTAGCCGCGCAGCACGCCCGCGCCCTTGATCGCCTCCAGCAGCAGCACGGTCTTCTCGCTGGTCCCGGATCCGAGCTCGACGAGCGTGTCCGCGCCGCCGGCCCGGGCCACCTCATGGGAGCGTTCGCGCAGGATGGCGAGCTCGCGCCGGGTCGGGTAGTACTCGGGCAGCCGGGTGATGCGGGAGAACAGCGCGCTGCCGGTCTCGTCGTAGAACCATTTGGGCGGCAGCCACTTCGGCGACGACGTCAGGCCCACGGTGACGTCGTGTTCGAGCGCCTGGCGCAGATAGTCGCGGTCGAGGTGGTTGATCACGTGGACGGGTGAATGGCTCACGGTCATGAGACCTCCCGGATGGTGAGGGGCTGGACGCGGACGCCGGAGCGGCCGACGGTCAACAGGCTCCGCTCGGGCACGGCCTGCCAGCCCGGCAGGTCGTCGAGCGGTTCGCTGGACACCACGACGCCGTCGTCCAACCGGCGGTGGAAGAGCGTGTCGCCCCAGACGGTCGCGGCGATGGAGGTGCCGTCGGAGGCGAGCAGGTTCAGGCGGGCGTCGGGGTCCTTCTCCCCGGCCCGTACGACGACCTCGGCCAGCGCGTCGGCGAGCCCGGCGCCGGCGCGCCCGCGCAGGAACACGGCCGCGGCGACCCAGGCGGCGTCACACGCGCTCTCGGCCCGGTCGGGCAGGTCGTCGGCGAGGTCGCGCAGCGCGTCCCTGCTGACCCGGCCGTTGTGGCTGAGCAGCCAGCCGCCGTCGGCGAACGGGGCGGTGGCGCTCTCCTCGATCGGCATGCCGACGGTGGCCGAGCGGACGGCGGCCAGCAGGCACGTCGAGCGGGCCACCTCGGCGAGCGCGGGCAGGTTGGCGTCGGTCCAGATGGGCACGGAACGGCGGTAGCGGACCGGTTCCGGACGCGCGTCGTCGTACCAGCCCATGCCGAAGCCGTCGGCGTTGACCATGCCGAAGCGCTGCCTGCGGGGCGCGTACGACTGCCGCAGCAGGCCGTGCTCCGGCTCGTGGACGAGCCAGGCCAGCGGACGGGGCGCGCCCAGCCAGGCGGCGTGCCTGCACACCTCAGACCAGCTCCGAGCGGGCGCACCGGAACCCGGTGAAGATCTGCCGGCGGATCGGATAGTCCCAGTTCCTGAACGTCGTCCGCACCGCCGCCGGATCGGCCGCCCACGACCCGCCGCGCAGCACGCGGTACTCCTGGCCGAAGAACACCTCGCTGTACTCCTTGTACGGGAAGCTCCGGAATCCCGGGTACGGCTGGAACCAGGAGCCGGTCCACTCCCACACGTCCCCCACCATCTGCTCGGCCCCGTACGCGCCGGCCCCGCCCGGGTACGCGCCCAGCGGCGCGGGACGGGCGGCGCGGTGCCCCAGGTTGGCCAGCGACGGCCCCGGGTCGGCCTCGCCCCACGGGTAGCGGCGGGCCCGCCGCTCGTAGGGGTCCCAGCCGCACGCCTTCTCCCACTCGGCCTCGGTGGGCAGCCGCTTGCCCGCCCAGCGGGCGTAGGCGTCGGCCTCGTACCAGCAGACGTGCTGGACGGGCTCGTCCATCGGGAGGGGCTCGGTGCGGCCGAAACGGGTGCGCCACCAGGAGCGGCCGTCGTTCTCCCAGAACAGCGGGGTGGTCGCGCCGGTGCTCTGCCGCCAATGCCAGCCCTCGGGGGTCCACCAGCGGGGGTCGTCGTAGCCGCCGTCCTCGATGAACGCCGCGTAGGCGCGGTTGCCGACGGGCAGCCGGTCGATCCAGTAGCCGGGCAGGTCCACCCAGTGGGCGGGGCGTTCGTTGTCGTAGGCCCACGGCGTCGTGTCGGTGCCCATCAGGAATCCGCCGGCGGGCACGTACACCTCTTCCGGGCCGGCGTCGCGGCCGGGCGGCAGGGCGCCGTCGCGGACCAGGCCCGGCTGCCCGGACAGTTGCAGCGTGGCGAGCATGGTCTCGTCGTGCTGGTGCTCGTGCTGGATCACCAGGCCGAACACGAAGCCGTCGCGGTGCAGCGGCGAGGCGTTCTCCAGGTCGATCCGGTCGAGCACGTCGAGGACGCGCCCGCGCACGCCCTCGATGTAGCGGCGGGCCTCCGCCGGGCCGAGGAAGGGCAGGCTGGGACGGTCTTTCCGCGGCGTCTTGAACGCGTCGTAGATGTCGTCGATCTCAGGACGCACCGGGTCGATCCCAGCTGCCTCGCGCAGCACCCACAGCTCCTCGTAGTTGCCGACGTGGGCGAGGTCCCACACCAGGGGCGACATCAGCGGGGAGTGCTGGCGTACGAGCAGGTCCTCGTCGGCCTCGGTGTAGGCCAGGGACCGGTCGCGCACGGCGATGAGCTCGGCGGCGATGCGTTCCTTGAAGTCGTTCATTGCTGCCCTTCGTCGTTGAGCCAGGCCGGGACGGGCCGTCCCGACATCGGGTCGATCAGGTCTGCCGCCGGTGAGCGGCCCGCCGCCACGTACCGGTCGGCGAACGCGGCCACCTCGCCCGTCAGGCCGGGGCCCGCGCCGATGCGGGGCAGGGCCTCCAGCGCGGCGCGGAAGCACGCCTCGGCGGCCCGGCGCAGGCGGGGATCGGACAGGCCGCACCGCGCCGCCGTCTCCCACGCCGTACCGCACTCCTCGGCGGCGGCCAGCGCGGCGTCGGCGGCCCGGTCGTCGGTGACGAGGGCGTGGCTCACGGCCACGCACACCGGCCAGGCGTCCGGCCGCTGGGCGTCGAGGTAGCGGATCTCCAGCCAGCCCCGCGGCCGGACCGGCGGGAAGACGGTGGTGGCGTGGTAGGCCAGGTCGTCGGCGGTGGGCGGGCGCTCGCCGCCGCCCGCCAGCCAGTCGCGGAACGTCGAGCCGTCGCGCACCGGGCGGCATCCCCCGTCGTCCTCGCGCACCAGCATGAGACGGGCGTCCAGCAGGTACCGTGCCCAGGCGGCGGCCGGGTCGGCGTCGGGGGGCACGGGCGCGGTCCTGGTGGGGTCGAGGCCGGCCCAGACGGCCTGGCGTCCTGACATCCAGCCGCACGGCCGGCCGCCGCTCAGCGGCGAGTTCGCGAAAGCGGCCAGCAGCACCGGCCCGAGCACGTGCGCGCGCTCCCACCGGATCTCCGGCCGCTCCCCCAGGTCCAGGTTGACCTGGATGGACGCGGTCGAGCACATCATCAGCGGCCCGTACGGGAGGCCGAGGAACTCCGCCATCGCGTCGTAGCGCGGCTGCCGGAGCTGGCGGCGGGCGGGACGCACGGGGTCGAGGCCGACGCCGCCCAGCGCCAGCCCCTCCGCTCGCAACGCGGCACGCACGGCGGCCACGTCACCGGCCAGGCGCTCCAGCGTGCCGGGCAGCGCCCCGGCCGGCCCGGACAGTTCGAGCTGGCCGCCCGGCTCGAACGTCACCCTGCTCCCGCCGGCGAGCCGGGGCAGTGCCCCCTCGACCTTGGCCAGCGGCACCGGCCGGGTGGGGTCCGTACGGTCGAACACGAGAAACTCCAGCTCCACCCCCACCCGGTCGCCCGCGTCGGAACGGAAGCAGCGGCGCGCGAAGTCCGCCACCTCCGAGACGCCCCTGAGCGGCGCGCTCTCGGCGGTAAGCCCGATCATGGCTGTCCCTTCGCCTGGCACATCGGGAGTACAGACCCGCGAGCCGCGCGAACGTTACAGACTAATTTCGCGAATCAGGCAAAATCGGCATATTTCGGCTGGTCAGGCGTCCAACGGCCGCCAGGCGGGCCCGGCGCCGTCCCGGCTCACCCGGCCGAAGACCACGTCGGCGAGGTGGACGCCGAAGCCGATCGTGCCGGGCTCCGCCAGCTCGTCGGCGAGACGGCGGCGATGGGCGGCGCTGCGGGCGCGGTCGTGGTCGTTGCCGGCGGACCATTCGGGGTGGTCGAACTGGATCGGCGAGTGCACGGTGTCGCCGAAGGCGATCAGCCGCTGCCCGCCTCCGGTGATGACGTACTCCGCGTGCCCAGGGGTGTGACCGGCGGTGACCCGGACCCGTACGCCGGGGAAGATCTCTTGCCCGTCCGCCACCGTGCGCACGCTCGGCGCCAGGGCGGCGACGATCTCCTCGGTCGTGCCGTGCGCCTCCAGCACCTCCCGCCGGGCCCATTCCTGCTCGGCGACGAGGTAGTCGGCGCGGGCGAAGGCGGGGCGGTCGCCGCCGGGGGCCGGATGCCAGGCCCAGCCGAGGTGGTCGACGTGCAGGTGGGAGAAGGCCACCGCCTCGATCGTCCCCGGTTCACGGCCGAGCGCGGTCAGGTTGTCCAGGAGCGCGCCCCCGCGGATGGGACCGCGCGGGGTGCCGGGATCGGGCGGCAGCGACTGCGGCCCGAAGCCGGCGTCGATGAGCAGCGCGCGGTCGCCGTGCTCCACCAGCAGGCCGCCGAGGCTCGCCACGAGGTGGCCGGAGGCGTCCAGGTACTCGGGGTGGGCGGCCCAGACCTCGTCAGTGGTGTCGGGCAGCCAGCCGCGCGGCGGCAACCGCACGACCCCGTCGGGCACGAACGACACTTTCGTCTCCCCCAGCCGCACCGAGCGGATCCCCGCCGGGCGTCGCAGCCGTTCCCCCTGGTCGTTCGTCATGATGATGTCCTCCCGTGTCGGATCGAGGACGCCACCATAAGCTTCAAACTAGAAACATTCAAGCTAGAAATATTCTGGCTTGATGGACTTGCTAGGATGAGCGTATGACGACGCCCTCCGAGTCACGGGCCACCGCCGAGCGTGAGCTGTGCGGGCTGGTGAACGGGCTGGCCCAGCAGATCGCCGACCACGTGCGCGACCGCGCCGTCGTCCTGGGCCTCACCCCGGCCCAGGCGACCGCACTGCGGGAGCTGACCGGGCCGATGACCATGCGCGAGCTCGCCGAGCGCATGAGCTGCGAGCCGTCCAACGCCACCTTCGTCGTCGACAAGCTGGAGAAACAGGGCCTGATCGAGCGCCACCCGCACCCCACCGACCGCCGCGCCAGACACCTGGTTCTCACCGAGGAGGGCACCGCCCTGCGCGAACGCCTCCTCCAGCTCCTCACCCAGGAATCCCCGCTGGCCGGCCTCTCCCTCGACCAGCAGCGCATCCTGCACGGCCTGCTGCAACAAGCCGTCATCCGCCGCTGAGCAGCACGCGGGACGACACCGCGCCGGCCCGTAGGCGCTGGACCCGCGAAAGGCACGAGGGAACGGGTCATCGCGACCCCGCCGGCGGGGTCGTCGTCCACGTACTTCGTCGCGACGATCTCGTCCGGGGCGATTCCCCGCTCCACCCAGCGCACGATCGGCGTCAGCTTGTCGAAGGCTCTGGGCCAGGCGCAGGTCGCGGTGGTAGTCGAAGTCCCGCCGATCCCCGTCGGGGTCGCCGAACACCCAGTGGCGCCAGAAATTCGCCCGGGCGGGTTCGGCGTCGCCCCGGTAACCCCTCCTGCGTGCCTTCGCCGAGCAGAATTGCTCGCTCGGCTACGAGGGCATGATGGCGATCCACCCGTCGCACGTCCCCGTGATCAACGAGGTGTTCTCGCCCGGCGCCGAGGAACTCGCCCGTTACCGACGGATGATCGCCGCCGTGGAGGAGGCACAGGCGCGCGGCGCGGGAGCGATCACCTTCGAGGGCGACATGGTGGATGAGGCCATGGCGGCCCGGGCCCGAGCGGTCCTCCGCGACGCCGACCGCGACAGAAGACGATGATCGCCTCAGCGGAGGATCACGGAGGAGGTCGCGCCCAGGCTGTATGCCCTGTCGGGCCTGGTGTCAGCCGTCGGTGAGGTGGTCGGCGCGGCGGGTGCGGAAGGTGGAGAGCAGGCGGCTGCGGGTCTCGGGGGGCAGGGGCCTGGTGGGCAGGTCGCCGAGGACGCGGATGGTGGCGCGGTACTGGTCGAAGTAGCGTCCGCAGCCCTCGCAGCGCGACAGATGGTCGCGTACGGCGTCGCGTGCGGGCGTGTCGAGGGCGTCGTCGAGGTAGGCGGTGAGGTGTTCCACCAGTTCGTCGCAGGTGAACCGCTTCACGACGTTGACCGCCCTTGCCTCTGAGATGAACCGTTTCACTTATTGTGACCGCTGAACGGGCCGGACGGTGCCGTTCGGCGTCAATCCGGCTGTTTCACCGAGTCGTAGTAGCTCGCGAGCCAGCCGCGCACGGTCGCCCGCGCCCGGTGGAGCAGCACCCGCTGGTTGGCCGCCGAGATCTCCAGGATGTCGCAGACCTCCTCGGAGGTGCAGCCCTCCACGTCGCGCAGCGTGATCACGACGCGCTGGCGGGGCGGCAGCCTGCCCAGGGCCTCGGCGATGAGCCCCCGCGCCTCCGCGGCCAGCGCCTCCCCCTCGGGCGTCGGCCAGGCGGCGGTGAACTCCGCCCTGCCGCCGGGTGGCGGGCCGTGGCCGCCGAGCGTCTGGCCGTCCTGCTCGAAGGCGCTCCACGGCAGGGTGCGGCTCTCCCGCAGGCCGCGTTTCTTCGCGGTGTTGACCAGGATGCGGTAGACCCACGTCTTGACCGAGGAACGCCCTTCGAAGCCGTCGATGCCGTCGATCACCGCCAGCCAGGTGTCCTGGACGACCTCCTCGGCGGAGTGGTCGGTGGACACGTACGACCTGGCCACCCGCAACATGCCGTGGGACCAGGTGTCGAGCAGCGCGGCGAACATCGTCTCATCGCCGGCTCGCAGGGCCGTGACGACGACGTCGTCCGGGGGCAGCACCTCGCCCACGAAAGACCCCACGATCGCTTCCCCTCCGGTCGAACGTCAGGACTTCTCACTCCAGGGACGGAGCCGGACCCCGGCACCGCCCTGCGGCGGGACGACACCCCTTGCACGCTAATCCCTCACGGTGATTTTCCCCATCCTGGCGATCCGTAGCCACCCCCACCCGGATTCCCCGCTCCGGCCGGACGGCTCGCGCGGGGCTGGCTCGCCCTCGCGGACATCGTCGGCCGCGAGGGCGAGCGTTCCCCTACTCGCCGCCCACGGACGTCATCGGCCGTGGGCGGCGAGTGATCCCCGCCTCCCGCGGACGTCGTTGGCCGCGGGGGCGGGCGTTCGTGCCGCCGGTCAGGCGGGAGCCGGGTGGAGCGGGCGGGGCCGGAGCGATCTCCGGCTGTGCCGGCGTCGCGCCCGGCCGTGCGGGTCAGGCGGAGGGCGGTCCAGGGCCGTGGTGACCGATGGCTCCGCGCAAGCGCGCCTGCCCGCGCGGACGGTCACGCAGGTCACGCAAGCCGCGACAGTCACCTGAGTCAGGCAGATCATGGAGGTCACGGTCACGGAGGCCACGGAAGTCTCGGAAGTCGTGGAAGTCGTGGAAGTCGTCGAAGTCGCGGATCGCCTCGCGTACCTCTCGGGACTCCCAGTCCTCCTCCGCCCGCTCCCCGCGGGCCACGCCGTCCTCCTCGGGGATGCGGATGGCGGCCGACCAGGACTTCCGAGCCTCCGGTACGCGACCCGCCCGGGCCTCGGCGGCGGCTCGGAGGCGGGCGCGGCGGCCGGCGATCAGGCTGGTGGCCGTGACGACGACGAGGACCGCCACGATGAACGCGAGCGAGGCCGAAGCCGGCACCTCCGGCACCCACGTCCAGATCCCGTGCGCCCAGCGCAGGACCAGCTTGACCGCGATGAACGCCAGGATGACGCTGAGCCCGTGGCCGAGGTGGCGCGGCCTCACCGGCCCGCCCCGCAGCACGACGTACAGCGCCCGCAGGCCGAGCAGGGCGAACGCGTTGGCGGCGAACACCAGGTACGGATCGTCGGTGACCCCGTACCCGGCCGGCACGGAGCCCGCGGCGAAGACGACGTCCGTGGCCAGGATCGCGACCACCGCCAACGCCGGCGGGGTCGAAGCGAGCCGCCCCCTGTCCCGCACGAAGAGCCGGGACCCCCGGTGGTCCCCGGTGACGGGCGCGAAACGGCGCATCAGCCGTACGCTCCGCATGGACCGGACGTCCAGCTCGCGCCCGTCGTCGTTGAGGATCTTCCCGGCGGCGACGATGACGACGGCGCCGAACAGCAGCAACGCCCACGTGCCGCTCCCCAGTGCGGCGGCCCCCAGCCCGACGAGCACGCCCCGCAGGAGCAGCGCCCCGGCGATCCCGTACAGCAGCACCTGCCGGGCCGGGGCGGACGGCACCGCGAACGCCGACAGCAGCAGCATGAACACGAACAGGTGGTCCACCGACAACGACTTCTCGACCACGAACCCGGTGAAGAACTCCACCGCCGTCGCGCCCCCGAACGCGGCCCACAGCCCGGCTCCGAAAGCCAGGGGCAGCACCAGGTAGAAGACGGACCAGCCGACCGCCCTCCCCATGCGTTCCGCGCGGGAACGGCGGGTCAGGACGAGGTCGATCGCCAGCAGCAGCATCGACGCCGCGACCGTGGCCGACCACAGCGCGGGGGTGGCGATGCCGTCCAGCCCGGCACGCGACTCGACGGCACGCGACAGTGTGCCCGCGAGCATGGGAAGCCTCCCTCGAACGCTCGAACCGTTCGAGGTCTCCTTCACCCCGACAGGGGCGACCGCCCGGGGACGCGCGGGACGTCCGTATTGACCGGGCCGGCTCTTGGGAAGTACTCCCCTCGCCTGCTCAGGCTAGATCAAAGAGCACCCCGCATCCACCCCTTGCCCTCCACCCCTTGCCGGGTCACGCGAAACGTGCGGCGAAGGCGGCCCGGTTGGCGGACTCCTTCGCGCGGTCCCAGACGGCGAGGACGACCTGGTCGAACGCCGTCGCGTACGCGCCCGTGAGGTGGTCGTGGAAGGCCGCGGCGACCTCGCGGGGGTCGTTGCGGAACACGCCGCAGCCCCACGCGCCGAGGACGAGCCGGCGGGCGCCGTGGCGGGCGGCGACGGCGAGCACGCGCCCGGCGCGCTCGTGCAGCGCCCGGCGGATCTCCTCGCGGCGGCCGGGGTCGCGGCGCAGCACCTCTCCCGCGTTCGGCGCCGGGGAGGTCAGGAACGACACCGGGAACGGCTCGGCGACCAGCCCGCCGCCGGAGCCCCTGTGCACGGGCACGCCGGGCGACCAGATGACGCGGTGGCTGTAGAGGAGGTCGGGCGAGGCGCGGTGGGCGGCGTAGTAGTCAGGCGCCCGCAGGAGGCAGGGATGCAGCAGGGAGTGGCGGCACAGGTCCTCCTCCTGCGCCTTGGCTCCCCCGAGGTAGCCGCCGCCGGGGTTGCGGGCCGAGGCGAAGTTGAGCACCGCGATGTGGCCGGCTCCGTCGAGGTGGAGCCGCCGCGCGGCCTGCAGGCTGCCCTCCGGGGTCACCTCGAACGTCGTGCGGACGCCGGGGCGTGGCGCGGGCGGCTCGACCAGGTCGCCGGGCGGGTAGCTCACGGTGCCCGCGAGCGCCGCCGCAAGGGCCGGCCCCACGACGACCTCGACCCCTTCGGTGGTGGTGTACGCGCCTGTGGCGGCGATCTCGGCGTTGGCGGCCGCGATCGCGCGCAGTCTCGTGCTCACGCGCCCGCATGCTAGCCCGGCCCCGTCTCTCCGCCCCACTGGTTTTCCGGCGGTGTCGCATTATGTCGGCTTTCGGACACCTGGCGGGAACTCGCCACCGATCGCCCGGACCGGCCGGCACATCAACGAAACACCAGGTCAACGACCTTTTCCGGCCCTGACGGAAGAGGTGCACACCCGCACGAGGCGGCGTCCGGCCGCTTGCGAAGAGCACATGATCCACCAAAGATGCTCGGCGGTGGGCTCACAAGATCCCACAAACCTCCCCATGGAGATCGTGTGTCCCTTTCGCACCCCCGGCGATGGCTCCTGGCGGGAACCGTCCTCGCCCTCCTCGCCACCCAGACCCCCGCGTTCGCCCAGGATCCGCCCGATTCCGGCAAGATCGACCGGACGGTCGCGGCCGAGCTGTCCGCCGACGACAAAGCCACCTTCTGGGTACGGCTCAAGGACGAGGCCGACCTGCGGGCGGCACGTACCGCGACGACCAAGGCCGACAAGGGCCGCCAGGTCTACCGGCTGAAGACCGAGACCGCCGCCGCCTCGCAGGCCCGGCTGCGCAAGCTGCTCAAGTCGGCGGGCGCCGAGTTCACGCCGTACTGGATCGTCAACACGATCCAGGTGACCGGCGACGCCGGCCTGGCCGCCGAGATCGCCGAGCTGCCCGAGGTCGCGGAGATCACCCCCGGCCGGACGGCCGGGCTGCCGGAGCCGAAACCGGGCGTCGCCCGCGCCGAGGCCGGCTCCGTCGAATGGAACGTCGACCGCGTCAACGCCCCCAAGGTCTGGGACGAGTTGGGCGACCACGGCGAGGGCGTCGTCATCGCCAGCCTCGACACCGGCGTGCAGTGGGACCACCCCGCCCTGAAGGCGAGCTACCGGGGCACGCGGCCCGACGGCACCGTGGACCACGACCACAACTGGTACGACGCGACGGGCTCGTGCCCGGGCGACACCCCCTGCGACGACCGCGGACACGGCACGCACACCATGGGCACCATGGCCGGCGCCGAGGGCATCGGCGTCGCCCCCGGCGCCGAGTGGATCACCGCGAAGGCGTGCGGCACGACCGGCTGCCCCGACTACGCGCTGCTCGCGGCCGGTCAGTGGATCCTCGCCCCCACCGACCTCGAGAACCAGAACCCGCGTCCCGACCTCGCGCCGGACATCGTCAACAACTCCTGGGGCGGCACCGGCCTGGACCTCTGGTACAAGGAGATCGTCGAGGCCTGGGTCGCCGCCGGCATCTTCCCCGCCTTCTCCAACGGCAACGAGGGCCCGGCGTGCGGCACCACCGGGTCGCCCGGCGGCTACACCGCCTCCTACAGCGCGGGCGCGTTCGACGTGAACGGCCGCATCATGCCGGAGTCGTCGCGCGGCCCCGGCGAGGACGGCGAGCTGAAGCCCAACATCGCCGCACCGGGCGTGGACGTGCGCTCCGCCCTGCCCGGCGACGCGTACGGGGTCAAGAGCGGCACCTCGATGGCCAGCCCGCACGTCGCCGCCACGGTGGCGCTGATGTGGTCGGCCTCTCCCGCTCTGCGCCACGACGTGGAGGCGACCCGGGCGCTGCTCGACGGCACCGCCTCCGACGTGGACGACGCCTCCTGCGGCGGCACGGCCGCCGACAACCTCGTCTGGGGCGAGGGCAGGCTGGACGCGTACGCGGCGGTCAAGGCGACCCCGGCCGGCGAGCTGGGCACCCTGACGGGCACGGTGACCTCGGAGGGCGCTCCGCTGGCCGGCGCCACGGTGAGCGTGTCGGGACCGCTGAGCCGTACGGTGCCGACCGGCCCGGACGGGACGTACACGCTGCCGCGGCTGCTGAGCGGCGAGTACCGGATCACCGTCACGAAGTTCGGCTACGACGACGGGACCGCCACGGCCACCGTCACCGACGACGGGACGGCCAACGCCGACCTGACGCTGACCCCGCAGGCGATGAGCCCGGTGTCGGGCACGGTCAGCAGCGCGGGCGCGCCCGAGGAGGGCGCCACGGTGAGCGTGCCCGGCACCCCGGTCACGACCGTCACCGACGCCGCCGGCCACTACGCGGTCTCGCTCCCGCACCGGGAGTACGACCTCAAGGTCACGCCGGCCTCACGCTGCGCGAACGCGGCGACCACGCCCATCACGGTGACCGGCACGATGACCGAGGACGTCGAGCTGCCCGCCAACGCCGACGCCTTCGGCCACACCTGCAGGAGCGGCACGGAGGCGTACGCCGAGGCCACGGAGAAGCAGGCGCTCACCGGGGACGACGAGTTCCAGACGGTCGAGCTGCCGTTCGCGTTCCCGTTCTACGGCAGGACGTACACCAGCGGCATGCTCAGCACGAACGGGTTCCTGGCGTTCGGTGAGAAGTGGTCGTACCCGAACAACTCCCCCCTGCCGGCGGCGGGCGCGCCAAACGCCGGTATCTACCCGTACTGGGATGACCTGGCCTTGGACGACCGGGGCGGCCTCTACACCGCCACGCTCGGCTCCGCGCCGAACCGTACGTTCGTCATCGAGTGGCGCAACGCGCGCTTCTACAACGCCGACGAGTGGTTCTCGTTCGAGGCGCTGCTCGGCGAGGACGGCTCGATCGGGTTCCGCTACCGCGGGATCGCGAGCTCGCGCGCCGCGGGCGAGAGCGCCACGATCGGCATCGAGAACGCCGACGGCTCGGACGCGCTGCAGTACTCCTCCGGCGTGGCCGCCGTCGCCGACGGCCAGAGCCTGGCCTTCACCGCCCGGCGGCACGGCCTGGTGACCGGCACCGTCACCGACGCGGGCGACGGCAAGCCGGTGGCCGGGGCGACCGTCGACGTGGGCGGGGCCTCCTTCACCACCGGGGCGGACGGCACGTTCCTCGGGCAGGTGCCCGCGGGCGAGCAGCGGCTGGAGGTCTCGGCGGCGAACTACGGCACCCTCACCAGGGAGGTCACCGTGGCGGCGGGCGGTCGCACGGTGCTGGACGCCGCGCTGACCACCGGCCTGGTGACGGCCGCCACCGATCGCCTCACCCTGGTCGTGCCGGCCTCGGCCACCAGGACGCGCAAGCTGAGGCTGGCCAACGCGGGCGCGGCGGCGGCGTACACGATCGAGGTCGATCCTGAGCAGAGCGGCTGGCTGAGCGTGAGCCCCGCGTCCGGCGAGATCGGCGCGGGCGGGTCCGCCACTCTCGAGGTCACCGCGTCCAGCGACGGCATGGAACCCGGAAGCGTACGGACCGGCGTGCTGATGGTGCGCTCGGCCAGCGCGCGCAACCCGGCCTTCCCCGTCACCGTGTCCGTGGTCGTGCCCGGACACTAAGGCGTGCACGGACTTCGGATCCACAAGACGGCCGCACGTGAGCGAAGGCCGGCCAGGTAGCCTCCGGGCGTCTTGTCGAAGATCGATGCGGCGTTCCGCCGTGTCGCGCTCGGCCACGACACGACCGCTACGGCATGGGCGAGATCGCGAAGCTGGCGCTGTTCGAGGCGGCCGCCGACTGATGTCGTCCGGTGGCGGGCGAGGCCGGCGGCCTCGCCCGCGCTAGCCGGTCCGCCGGCGCCTGCCGTCCGTGGCGAGCAGCCACAGCAGGTACGCCCCGCCGAGCACTCCGGTGACCAGCCCCACCGGGATCTGGAAAGGAGCGAGGAGACGCTGGGCGAGCAGGTCTGCGCCGGTGAGCAGGGTCGCCCCCATGGCCAGGGCGGCGACCGGCGCGATGCCGGGGGTGCGGGTGAGCCTGCGTGCGAGCTGGGGGGCGGCCAGGGCCAGGAAGCCGATGGGGCCGGCGGCGGCGATGGCCGCGCCCGTCAGCCCGACGCCGAGCAGCAGAACGCTCATCCGGACACGACCGACGGGCACGCCGAGGCCCGCCGCGACGTCGCCGCCCATCTCCATGAGCCGGAGCGGGCGGGCCGTGGCCAGGGCCGGCGGGACGAGCAGGAGCAGGCAGAACCCGAGCGGCACCACCTGCGGCCAGGAGATGGCGTTGAGGCTGCCGTGCAGCCACGTCTTGGCGTTCTCCGCGGCTTCCAGGTCGGCCCTGGTGAGCAGGAAGTCGTTGACCGAGGCCAGCATGGCGCCGACGGCGATCCCGGTCAGGACGAGCCGGTTGCCGCCGGCCCCGCGGACCAGGGTGAACAGGTGGACGACGGCGGCGGTGCCGAGCCCGCCGAGCAGGGCACCCGCCTGCACGCTGAGGCCGCCCACGCCGACGAGGAGGGCGACCAGCGCCCCGGTGGCGGAGCCGGTGGTGAACCCGACGATGTCGGGGCTGCCGAGCGGGTTGCGTGACAGGCTCTGGAACAGGGCGCCGGACAGGCCGAGTGCGGCCCCGACGAGCAGGGCCGCGGCGACCCTGGGCAGGCGCTGGCCGAGGACGATGAACCGGTCGAGCCGCGTCCCGTCCCCGGCCAGCACTCCGAGCGCCCCCTCTGTGGTGATCTTGTAGGTGCCGGTGAGGACCGTGACGGCGCACAGCAGCGCGCAGGCGGCGAGGAGCAAGGCGACGACGAGGACGGAGCGCGCCGATCCGCGCAGGGTGAGCCCAGCGGGCAGGCGCAGCACGTGTGCGGGTCTCATATGCGCCCGTCCCGGCGCCGGAGCACCAGCCAGAGCAGGACGGGCGCCCCGAGGAACGCGGTGACGATACCCGCTTCGATCTCTCCCGGCGGGGCCACCACCCGCCCGGCGATGTCGGCGGCGAGCATCAGGACCGGCCCGGCCGGCAGGGAGTAGAGCAGCAGCCGCCGCAGATCGGCCCCGAGGACGATACGCAGGACGTGCGGGATGACCAGCCCGACGAAGCCGATCGGCCCGGCGGCGGCGGTGGCGGCCCCGCACAACAGCATGATGGCGACGAAGGCGGCGGCACGCACCCAGGTCACCCGCACGCCGAGAGAGGCGCCGAGGTCGTCGCCGAGGGCGAGCGCGTTGAGCGCCGGGCCGAGCACCATGGAGATCGCCAGCCCGGCGGCGATGAAGGCGACGACCTTGCCGGACACCCCGGGATCACGGTTGTCCAGCGCTCCGACGACCCAGAACCGGTAGGAGTCGAAGGCGTCGGTGTCGAACATGGTGATGATCCCGGTGCCCGCGCCGAGGCAGGCGGACAGCGCGGCCCCGGCCAGGACGAGCCGCACGTGGTCCGCGCCCGCCCGCGCGCGCGAGCTGACCAGGTAGACCAGCAGGCCGGCGAGCATGGACCCGGCGAAGGCGAACCAGATGTACCCGGACACGTCGGTGACGCCGAATCCGGCGATGGCGATGACCACGGCGAGTGACGCGCCTGAGTTGACTCCGAGGATGCCGGGTTCGGCGAGCGGGTTCCGGGTGACCGCCTGCATCACCACTCCGGCGACCGCGAGCGCCATCCCGACAGCGATGCCGAGCACGGTCCTGGGCATGCGCAGCTGCCAGACGATGATCGCGTCACGTCCGCCGTCCGGGTGCAGGAGGGCGTGGAGCACCGCCTCCACCGGGATGTTCCGCGCTCCGACGCCCATGCTGAGCAGAGCCAGCAGCACGGCGGCGGCCACACAGGCGAGCAGCAGGGCCGGCCGCGCGCCGGCTCTCGCGATCCCGCCCGGCGGGGTGGCCGCGGGGTCATTGTGATGCATGACACCCGCCACTTTGCTACTGATAATCATTTTCGTCAGCCTAAACTAGCCACCTGTGCACTTCTCACACAAAAAGCGTCTTTTCTTCTCATTGATCGCGATCGGCGCCATCGCCCTCAGTGGTTGTTCGGCCCAGCAGGCCGGCACGTCCAGCGCCTCCGGCGGTGCCGCCCAGCAGCCGGCCGCGCACCCGGCCCCGAGCACCGTGCCCGCGGACATGGGCAGTGGGAAGAGGGACGGCGACTTCCCGCGCACCGTCACCCACTTCAAGGGGAAGACGACCCTCGACAAGGCCCCCGAGAAGGTCGTGGTCATCAACACCGGCCAGGCCGACGCGCTCCTCACGCTGGGCGTCGTCCCCGTGGGGTCCACCAGCGCCGAGGGCGCCGACATGGTCCCGCGTTACCTGGCCGACGCCTATCCGCAGTTCGCGGAGCAGCTGGCGCACGTGGCGGACGTGGGCGCCCGGTCCGCCCCGGACGTCGAGGCCATCGCGAACATCCGCCCCGACCTGATCCTGATGAACGTGGCGGGCAAGGACCCGGACGCGCTGTACGCCGCGCTCACCGCCGTGGCCCCCACCATCGCCACGGAGGGCACCGGGCTGAACTGGCAGCAGGACTTCCTGCTGCTGGCGGACGGCCTCGGCCGGACCGAGGCGGCCCAGAAGATCCTGGACGGCTTCCACGCGAGGGCCGCCGAACTCGGCGACGGGCTCGCCGCACCGCCCACCGTGTCCTTCCTTCGGCTGACCGGCGACGAACTGCGTCTGTACGGCGTGGCGTCGTTCATCGGCGGCATCGCCGAGGAGGCCGGGCTGCTCCGCCCCGCAAGCCAGCGCTTCGAGGAGACCTCGCAGGACATCAGCAACGAGCAACTCGACCTGGCCGACGCCGACTGGATCTTCTACGGGGTGCAGGGCGGCCAGGCCGAGGCCGGGCCGCTGACCGATGCTCCGCTGTGGACGACGCTGTCCGCCGTGGCGGGCAAGACCGCGATCCCGGTGGACGTCGACACGTTCTTCCTCAACGCCGGCCCCACGGCCGCGGGGAAGGTCCTGGACGTTCTGGCCGACCATCTCCACGGGTGAGTGCTGGGCCTGTGCCGTCGACGTTTGAGTAGCTGATGGCGCCGATGCGCTCGCGCATCGGCGAAACTCGACAAACGTCCGGAAACGCGACCAAAGATCGCTAGGCTGCGACGATGGACCGCGTAACCGACCTGCCCGAAGATTTTCCCGGACAGCATCCTGCCTGGGTTTCGGCCGCAACCCAGCCCGCAGATCCGGACCAGGTGAACGACTACGACGCTTTCGCCGAGGCGTACTCGGCGGAAACCGAGAACAGCATCCTGAACGAGCACTGGGCGCGGTCCTCGATCCTGGCCCTCGTCGGAGACGTGGCCGGCCGCCAGATCCTGGACGCCGGCTGCGGCGCGGGCCCCCTGTCAGCCAAACTACGCGACCGCGGCGCCGTCGTCACCGGCATCGACGCCAGCGCCGGGATGCTGGCGATAGCCAGGCGGCGGCTCGGTGACGACGCCGACCTGCGCGTGGTCGACCTGCGTGACCCGCTGCCGTTCGCCGACGGCGCGTTCGACGACGTGGTCGCGTCGCTGGTGCTGCACTACCTGGAGGACTGGAGGCCGACCCTGGCCGAGATACGGCGAGTGCTCAGGCCGGGCGGCCGGCTCATCGCGTCGGTCAACCACCCGTTCGTGGAGCACCTGACCCAGAATCCTCGGCCCAGCTATTTCGCGACCACCAGCTACACCGACGCATGGACGTTCAACGGACAGTCCTTCCCGTTGACCTTCTGGACCAGGCCGTTGCAGGCGATGACCGACGCCTTCACCGCCGCCGGCTTCCGCCTTGCCGTCATCAGCGAGCCCCAGGTGGACCCGGCCGCCCGTGAGCTGTTCCCCGACGACTACCAGGACTGCGCGGACAAGCTCGCCTTCCTGGTCTTCGTCGTCGAGGTACCGCCGTCGGCTCCCGGCTCGGGCCGCTGACCGGCCGGCCGGACCCCGGCTCGATTGTTGCCGCACCCGGTGCATGTGAGCCGGTCGTGGGCGGCGTCCACCACTCGCCAGAGGTGCCTGTCGGGCTCGTCGATCACCATCTCGGCGATGTCGCGGCTCATCCAGGGCAGCCAGGGTGTCGAACTCCTGCGCGACGAACCCCCGCCATCCTGCTTCGACGATTTCGTCCACGAGCCCGGCGCATCGCTCGCACTCAGGCCCTCCGGTTCCCAGTGGTCGCCTTCGCTGCACCGCCGCATCCTCGAACGGTAGTCGCCGCTCCCGGCGTGACTGAGCGCTTCAGCCGGCGGGAACCGCCCGCTGAACGCTCAGTCACCGCAGTTGATCGTTACGAGGCGCCGTCAGCCGGCTTCCAGAACGAAGAACAGGAAGCTCAGGAACCTCGTGCCGGTGATCTCGCGGAACTCCTCGGGGAACAGTTCGCGGGCTTCCGGCACAAACGGCGGTTCGCTGATGACGCTGATGCGAAAGCCGGCCTCGGTGAAGGCCTCGGTCATCGCGTGCAGCGGCCGGTCCCAGAAGCTCATCTGGGCGGTCTGCCCACCCATGGTCCATTCATCGATCCGGATACGGGTCTCGAAGTACTGGGGCTTTTCCCCGGCCATGTGCTGCCAGAGGGTGATGGAGAAAGGATGCTCGACCGAGACGAGGAGTCGGCCGCCAGGCCTCAGCACGCGTCGAAGCTCGGCCAGTGTCGGTCCCCAGTCTTCCAGATAGTGCAGCACCAGGGACGCGATGACGTCGTCGAAGGCGTCGTTGGGGAAGGGCAGTGGACCGGCCAGGTCGGCGACCCGCAGGTCCGCGTCGGTGCCCAGCCGCTGTCGGGCCATCTCCAGCATCCCGGCGCTCGCGTCGATGCCGGTGACGATGGCGCCTCGATCGCGCAGCTCGGCGAACAGGGGGCCTGAGCCGCAGCCGGCGTCGAGGATGCGCCGGCCGGTCACGTCCCCGGCGAGTTCCAGCATCGCGGGACGCTCGTAGTACGCGTTCAGGAGGCTGGTCTCGTTCTCGGCCGTGTACCCCTCGGCGATGCTGTCGTAGTCGTTGAATCGGGACGGATGTGCAGTCTCAACGTGATCTTCGGGCATGGTAGGCATGCGGGCCATTGTGGACCAGCAGTCTTTTCGGCACAGACATATGGCCGTTCGCCGTGCCTGAGCGCTTCAACCGGCCGGAATCCGCCGCCTTGCCGTCACCAGCGAAGAAGGCAGCGGTGATTTCCGGCAAGACGCGGCCACGCTCGCCGACGGGGTAGCCCTCGCCCTTCGCCCATGCCGGCGCTGGAGGAAGTCATCGCGGAACCGGCGGTCCAGCTTGATGCCCATGCCTGCGATCACCTGAGCAGAGCGGACTCCAGCACCAGCTTGGTCAGCCGGCCCAGCAGTCCGTTCTCGCCGACCAGTTCCATGCCTTCGGCGCGGGCCTGATCGACCAGCCTGGCCACCAGCTCCCGATCCGTCGGCGCTGTGAACAGGGAACTGCCTACCTCGGCGGCTGTCCGAACGGGCACCTCACGCGGGAGCGCTCTACCGAGGCCCTGAAATCACCGTCAGCTCAACCAGAACGTGCCCGTCGCGTTGTGAAGACCGAGCTGTGATCTTCGACCACATGACGCCGTATGACACAGATCACATCTCATAACGTGAATTCGTGACCGTCGTCCGGGCGAAAGCTGACGAACCACTGCGCAAGGACGGGAGCACCATGTGATCGCCGAAGAATCCGGCAGGGCTGATGACGCCGAGTTGATCCGGCGCTCGGAACGCGCCCCGGAGGTCTTCGCCGACCTCTTTGACCGGCACGCGCCCGCATTGCGGCGCTATGTCGCCCGGCGGCTGGGGCCCTCGCTGGCCGACGACATCGTCTCCGACGCCTTCCTGGCCGCCTTCCGGCGCCGCCACCGCTATGACGCGAACCACCCCGACGCACGGCCTTGGCTGTATGGCATCGCCGCCCGGCTCATCAGCCGGCATCGGCGGGCGGAGATCCGTCTTTACCGGGCGCTGGTCCGCAGCGGCGTCGATGAGATCACTGAGCCGTACACCGAACGCGTTGAGGACCAGGTCGCCGCCCAGCAGGCCGGGCTGGCGGCGGCGCTGGCGAAGCTGTCACCCGGCGACCGGGAGGTGTTGTTACTCGTGGCCTGGGCTGAGATGTCGTATGAGGACGTGGCCCGCGCGCTGGACATCCCTGTCGGAACCGTCGCATCCCGCCTGCACCGGGCCAGAGCCAAGACGCGCCAGGCGCTCGACGGATCCCGCCCCGTGACCACCCGAGAGGAGTCCTTCGATGGATGATGACCTGCGATCGCTGCGCGAGTGGCGCGCCGAGATCCCCGAGCCGGGCCAGGAATGGATTATCCCGCAGCGCCAGCGGATGCTGGCGCGGATCCGGGGGCGCGGGCGGACACTGGGGCGCCGCCTGCTTCTGGTAGGAGCGCTGGGAGCCGCCACCGCACTCGCCGTGACCACCCTGCGGCCCGAACCGCCCACCCCGAACCCGGCGAACACGCCGCCGGTCGTCCGGCTTGATTCCAGCGTGGTGCTCGCCCGGGCTGCCGAGGTGGCGAGCAGAAGGAAAGGTGACCAGGTGCCCCTTCCGACGCAGTGGCACTACACCAAGACCCTGGACAAGCAGCCGAACTCGGACACGGTCAGGACCGGTGAGGGGTGGATGCGCTACGACGGCAGGCAGCGCGCCGACTTCGACGAGGATGGGAAGATAGTCGTCAGTGACATCCCCTCGGATCCGGGCGATGACGACCTGTCGCCGCAGCAGTACGACGCCAAGCTCCGTGCGCTGCCGACCGACCCGAAGAAGCTGCTGGTCGAGGTCACGGATGATCGACACTGGATCGACTACCCCAAGGAGGAGGGTGTCCCCAAGAGCGCCGAGCCCGACGCCGACCGCGCCTACCGTGTAATCATGCTTTACCTGAGCAGGTACGGCACGATGCCGCCGCGGCTGGAGGCGGCCATGTTCCGCGCCCTGGCGCTCATTCCCGGCGTCCGGATCGAGCAGGATGTGAGCGACGCGGCGGGCCGCAGCGGCCTGGGCATCTGGGTGGAGGGAACCGACACGATCTCCCGCACTTACCGCATCCTCGACCGGAGCACTTACCGCTACCTGGGAAGCCGCTCGGTCTGGCTGCGCGACGAGTTCCTCGGCGGCGAGAGCGAACCTGCCTTCCGCAAGGGCGCGGTGTGGAGCACGGCCCTGCTGTCATCAGTGATTGTCGACCGTCCCGGCCAGCGAGGCTGACGCTCACCGCACCGACGGGAAGCCAGCGAAACCAGGATTGAGTGGCAGGGGTTCCGGTAGCAGTCGCCGGAGATCCACCTGCAGGAGGCGTCATGCTCTCGACGTTCTCCCACCGGAACCTCCACCAGCGAACCCTAAGATCGTCGCAACACATTCCGTGTTGCGACGATCCCTGGAATCCGCCGCCTGCCGAGCGGGGCCATAACACGGCCAGACCATGCCGCGGCCCGCGCCCACTCGCGGGTTTACCGCGTTGCGGCGGCCAGTGCCACGCGGATGGCGTCCTCGCCGACCGGCTGGCCCTTCTCGTTCGAGTACGGCCCGTACGGGGTTCCCCATACCGGCGTGCCCGTCGCTTGCCGCCAGCTGTCGGCCAGTGGTCCCGCGTCCAGCACGCTGTACCCGATGGATTCGATGAATTCGGTCACCGCCGCCTTCGCCGGCGCGGAGTCCCCGGCGATCGGCAGGTACGAGCGGTCGGCCGCCCCCACCGGGCGGGCGAGTGACAACAGGTGCTTGAAGAAGATGTTGTTGAACGCTTTCACAACCATGGCGTCCGGGAGATGCTGCAGCAGCAGCTCGCTTGAGGTGAGCGACTTGCTGTCGAGCTCGGGGATGGGGCCGTCACGCTCAGGGCCGTAGTTGCACGTGTCGATGACCGTCTTCCCGGCCAGTGGCGCGGCGGGCACGTGGGGGAAGGCCCTGACCGGCACCGTGATCACGACGATGTCACCGGCTGCCGCGGCTTCCCCGCTGGTCGCCGCGGACGCCCGCGGCCCCAGTCCCGTGGCCATGTCCGCGAGCGTTTCGGGACCGCGTGAGTTGCTGAGCACGACCTGATGCCCGGCCTCGACGGCGAGCCGCGCGACGGTGCTGCCGATGGCGCCGCTGCCGATGAATCCCACAGTCGTCATATTCTGAGCCGCCCTCCTTGTCATGTGCCGGACTCGTTGAGACTCGGGTCCTTGCCGTCAGCCGGCGGGGAAGTAGTGGCCGTTGTCCAGATCGGCGAGCAGGCGGGGCTGAGCGGGTTCCCAGCCGAGGGTCCGGCGGGTGACGAGGTTGGACGCCGGGTAGCTCTGCGTGACGATGTTCGCGAGCAACCCGAAGTATGCCGGCAGCACCAGTTCGTCCACGGGAACGCTCACGGCGGGCAGGCCCAGACGGCTGCCGATGGCCTCGGCGATCTCCCGGAACGGGATGCCCCCGTCGTCGACCGCGTGCCAGTATTTGCCGGCCGGGCCCTTCTCCAGCGCCAGGCGGAACAAGGAGGCAACGTCGCGGATGTGCACGGCGTTCCACAGGTTCGCGCCGTCTCCGGGGTAGCCGATGAAGCCCTTCTCCTTCGCGAGCGCGATCAGCGTCGGGAGGAAGCCGGCACGATCGGTCGTGCTGTGCGCGATGTTGGCGATCCGCACGACCGAAGACCGCACGCCCTGCTCGGCGAGGCCGATTACGGTGGTTTCCACGATGTTACGAGCCCGCAGGGTGCCCTTGTGCTCATCCCCGCTGGGAAGGGCCGGGTCCTCCTCGGTGGCCGTCCGGCCCAGGAATCCCTGCCCGGGCGAGCCGATGCTCCCCGCCGTGACCAGCGGCTTTCCGGTTCCCGCCAGTGCCTCGCCGTAGGCGAGCATGATGGGGAGCTCGGCGGCGGCCACGGCGTGGATCCCGCCGGAGAAGAGCAGGTCCTGCCGGTGCGCGACGTGGATGACGCCGTCGGAGTCCGCAGCCGCTTCCTTGAGCCCGTCGAGATCCCGGAGGTCGCCGCGACGCACCTTCGCGCCGAGCGCGGACAGCGCCGCCGCGGCAGTGTCCGACCGGGCCAGGCCGGTGACCTCGTGCCCGGCGGCTATGAGCTCGGGGACGATGTACGAACCGGAATGGCCGGTCCCGCCAGTGACGAAAACGCGCATTCTGCTGTTCCTTATGAGTGAGGTGGCGCGAGAATTGGTGGTGCGGGTGTGCTCAAGGGAGATTGCTGACGCCGAGGGCGAAGTTGAAGTCACCCACGCCGTGGCGGGCCAGGTTGATCATCAGCAGGCCCGTCCCTTCCAGCCAGTGCGCCATCTCCAGGCCTCCGGCATCCAGGGGGCGCAACCCGAGGCTCTTGATGAACGCCGATACGCTTGCCTTGGCCCGCGCGTCGTCGCCGGCGAAGAGCACGTCCAGAGGGCGTTCCGGGGCCAGGACGTGGCCGAAGACGGTGTTGAACGCCTTCACGACGTGCGCGCTCGCCGGGGCGGCCTTGGCGATCTCCTGCGCGGCGGAAGTGCCGTCAGGGGTGGTCAGCCCGGTGGCGTCGGCTGTCATGGGGTTGGTGATGTCGATGATGACCTTGCCGGCCAGCGCGTCCCCGTACTGGGCGACGACCGGCACGGCGCTGGCGTTCGGCACGGCGAGGATGACGATGTCGCCGGCTGGGGCGTCCCCGAAGGTCCCGGCCGTGGCGCCGCCGCCGAGCGCGGCGACCAGGTCCTTGGCCTTGGCCGCGTCGCGACCGACGACCTCGACGGCGTGGCCGCCCTCGACCGCGCGGGCGCCAATGGCGCGGCCCATACCCCCCAGGCCGATAATGCTGATGCCGCTCATGGAGTGCCTGCTTTCTGGAATGGAATATCTGGACAGAACGACACGCCCACCCCGTTGTCGTCAACGGCTGTGTCGTCGATGCCATCGAATGACACGACGGGCCTGAACCAATTCAGGACGTGCTGATTCAAGTTCTGGGGACCTACTATCAAGTCCCGACGTCGAATTCTTGTTCCGGATTCGCTCCGGCCCACCGGGTACCTATTGAGGATTTCATTGGTCTGAAGCGGGTGTCCAAGACCTATTCCAGCGATGGCGATACCCTGGAGGCATCGCCGTACCGGGGGGCTCCATGGATCTGGACCTGCGCAAGTTGCGCTACTTCGTCGCCGTCGCCGACCGGCTGCACTTCGGCCGCGCCGCCGATGACCTGCACATCGCACAGCCGGTGCTCAGCCGGCAGATCCGCGCGCTGGAACAGGATCTTGGCACCCCGCTGCTGATCAGGGACAGCCACGGCGTGGCGCTGACCGACGCCGGCAGGCAATTGCTGACCGACGCGGGCCCGCTGCTGGCCTCCACAGACGCGGTCCGCCGCCGGGTGACCGTGGCCGCGCGCGGCAGCCAGCGGCTGATGGTCGGCTTCCGCGCGGGCATCACGGCCACCGCGGCGGTGCGGGAGTTCGCCATCCGGCACCCGGACGTGATCGTGGACCTGCAGCGGATCGAGTCCGACGACCAGGCCGCGATGCTGCTCGACGGCCGCATCGACGTCGGCTATGTGCGGCTGCCCATCGACGAGACCGGCCTGCGTGTCACCCCGCTGTACACCGAGCCGCGGGTGGCGGTGCTGCCCGCCGGCCACCGATTCGCCGGCAGGAAACAGATCACCGAGGCCGACCTGGCCGGCGAGCCGCTGCTCTGGCATCCCGACACAAGCACGCAGCCCACCAAGCGCCCGCACCCCAACGCCGGATACCTGGTGCGCGGGGTGGACGAGACGCTCGAACATGTCGCGGCCGGCCGGGGCATCTCGTTCCTGGCCCGTTCGACAGCCGTGTTCTACTCACACCCGGAAGTCAGCTTTGTGCCCGTCACAGACCTGGCGCCCGACCAGGTGTGCCTGGCGGTGGCGGCATCGCGCACCTCACCGGTGGTCAACGACTTCGTCGCCGCGGCTCACGTGACGGCCGAGATCACCGCAGAATGCGGGAACGATGAAATGTGGCAGCTGGCAAGCGGTGCCGCCACTCAACACGGTTGATCAGTTCGACCGACAACATCAGAACCAACAGGGGACGCCACAGCAAAGGCGAAAACATTGAAGTGCGACGGCGGAGGATACGTTCGCGTACAGCGAGAATCGACATCGCCGCGCGGCAGCCTCCGCAGTAATGAAAGAACCTTTTTTCATTCTACGGTTGCTTCGTAGTTCTGTAGCACGTGGATGGCATCGGCGAGTCGACCGACCCCGCGTGGGCTGACGCGGACTTTGTGCAGGATGCGCCGAGGCGTGATCGGGCCGTCATTGGCCTCCCACCGGAACGGGAGCAGACCCGGTGGTTCCGCGGTCATCGCTGGGCTGCCGAGGAGATGACGTGGGGATGGCGTTGTCGATGAGGACGGCGGCGATGGCGGCGGCGGTGGGGAAGGCGTCGGCGTCGATGACGCGGGTGCGGGCCGCGGCGCCGTCGATGAGCAGCGCGAGCTGCTCGCCGAGCTGTTCAGGGTCGGCGGCGCCGGCTTCGCGGGCGGTGTCGGCGAGCCGCGCGGCGACGGCTTTCTTGTAGTCGCGTGCGTACTGGGATGCGGGGTGCTGGGGGTCGTGGAGTTCGACGGCGGCGGCGATGTAGGGGCACAGGGGGGTGGTGGGGGGGATGTCGAAGGCGGCGAGGAGCCGTTCGCGGGGCGTGAGGTCGGTGCGGTCGAACACGCCGGACAGAACGGAGGGGTCGAACCGGCGCAGGTACTCGGTGACGAGTTCGTCCTTGCCGGTGAAGTGCTGGTAGGCCGTGCGCTTGGACACCTGGGCCGCCGCGCAAAGCTGGTCCATGCCGGTGCGGTTGATGCCCTGCTCGCGGAACAGCTGCTGGGACGCGCTGAGGATGCGCTCGCGGGCGCCCCGGCCGCGGCGCCGGCCCTGGGGGCCCTTCTCCAACTCCGTCACGGGTCCATGGTACCCGAGTCGGGTAACGATCGGTGTACATAGTTTGCGTCCGGGCCGCGCGCCTCGTACCGTAAGCACACAGAGCGGTGTACATAACGCCGTCATCCCAGGTGCGCACGGCACCACCGACCTCAAGGAGCAACATGGGAAAGCTTGACGGCAAGGTAGCGGTCATCACCGGCGGCACCACCGGCATGGCGCTGGCCGGCGCGAAGCTGTTCGTCGACGAGGGAGCGCACGTCTTCATCACCGGCCGCCGCCAGGACGCCCTGGACGAGGCCGTGAAGCAGATCGGCCGCAACGTCACCGGCGTCCAGGGCGATGCCGCCGACCTGGACGACCTGGACCGCCTGTACGACACCGTCAAGCGGGAGAAGGGCAGCCTCGACGTGCTGTGGGCCAGTGCAGGCGGGGGCGAGCCCGCGCCGCTCGGCGAGATCACCGAGGCCCAGTTCGACACCTGGTTCGGGCTCAATGCCCGCGGCACCCTGTTCACCGTCCAGAAGGCCCTCCCGCTCTTCAACGACGGCGGCTCCATCCTCATGACGGGCTCCAACGCCTCCCTCGGCGCCTTCCCCGGCTGGAGCGTCTACGCCGGCAGCAAGGCCGTCCAGCAGGCCTGGGCCCGCGTCTGGCTCAACGAGCTCAAGGACCGCCGCATCCGCGTCAACGTCCTGACCCCCGGCCAGGTCGCCACCGCCAAGCAGGAAGAACTCTTCGACGAGGCCACCAAGCGCCAGTTCGAGTCCCTCATCCCCCGCGGCCAGATGGGCCGCCCCGACGAGATCGCCACCGCCGCCCTCTTCCTCGCCTCCGACGACTCCAGCTACGTCAACGGCATGGAACTCGTCGTCGACGGCGGCACCACCGCCATCTGAACCGAACAACCACCACCAGGACAGGCATCTCATGAGCAACATCAGCATCATCGGCACCGGCAACATGGCCCGCACCATCGGCGCGCGGGCGGTAGCGGGCGGCAACACCGTCGAGGTCATGGGCCGCGACCAGTCCAAGGCCGCTGACCTGGCCAAGGCTCTCGGCGGCGGCGCCACGACGGGAGAATGGGGCACCGCCCCGGCCGGGGACATCGTCATCGTGGCCCTGTTGTACGACGGCGTCGTACCGGTCGTCGCCCAGTACGGAGACGCTCTCGCGGGCAAGGTCATCGTCGACATCAGCAATCCCTTCAACTCCACGTTCGACGGGCTTGCGCACCGCGAGAAGACCTCGATCGCGCAGGAAGTCGCCAAGGCGGCCCCGGCCGGCGCCAGCGTGGTGAAGGCGTTCAACACCATCTTCCGTCATGTCCTGGAGAAGGGTCGGCCCGACGTCTTCATCGCCGGCGATGATGCGCAGGCCAAGGCAAGTGTGGAGGCGTTCATCGAGAGCCTCGGGCTGCGTCCGCTGGACGTCGGCGGCCTGAAAATGGCGCACTGGCTGGAAGGAGCGGGCGTGGTCACGGTGGGCCTCGCCAACCACGGGGTGGGGAACTTGGACTTCGCCCTCAGCATCACCGAACTTCCGGTCTGAGCAAACGGTTGACGGATCACCGAATTTCACACTTCCCATAGTCGGGCCCGCTATCAGCAGCTCCGCTGGCCTGAGCGCGTTCTGCCGCGGGATCGAGGACCTTGGCTACGGCACGTTGCGGGTCGGCGATCGCCTGGTCCAGCCGGTCGATATGCAGAGCATCCATCCGGGCAAAGAGCAGCCGTACCCGCCGCAGATGAAGCGTTACCTCGACCCGGTGCTGCTGTGGACCGTCGCCGCGACGGCGACCAGCCGGGTGGGGCTGAATGCCAGCACTGTCACTTTCTGAAGTCGCGTGCACGGACGTCCTGGGGATTCGCGGCTCTGTGCAGAGGACTGTGAAGCACCGGCTTGTCAGCAGTCCTCTGCGCTACGGTGCGTTTGTTCCGTACTCGCGTGCGCGACGGTGGGGTCCGGCATGGACGGCGGCCAGGCGCAGATCATCGAACAGGGCGTGCTGACCGCCCCGGACGTGGACTCCTCCTGCTGGCCGGCGGGACCGGCAGCGGCCAGGTCAGGCCGGGCGGCGAGAGTGACCAGGCGCACGCTGAGCCGCGATGCCGCCTTTGGAACTGCCGGTGGCGGCGGTGCCGCCTGCGGCGCCGTCCGGCAGATGATGCTGCGGGCCGGGCGGCGCCTGGAGTTGGGACGCACGAACCCGCACGGTTTGCGGCATGAGTTCGCGACCGCTGTGCTGGGCGCCACGAACGGCAACACGGTGATCGCCCGGGACGCCGGGGGCTGGGCCTCGGCCAGGACCGTTGGAGCGACCTACGGTCATACCGATCTGCACGACCCGGCCTTCAACGCGGCTCTGGATCGGATTTGGAACGATTCGTGACCGGGCTGAGGGTCGTTCACGACGAGGGCACACGTCGGGTCGGCAGGTATCGGCTGGAGCTGCTCACCGCATTGATCGAGGCCCCGGTGTTCGACCCGCTCTATCGCGATGAGCTGATCGCGATGCCTCCTCAGCATCCGGTTTTCGGCTGGGAATGCGTCGCAGCGGCCTGCGGACGAGTACGGAGGATCGGAATCCTTTGCCAGGCGCACCAGGAGGAGTGGCTGGAGGCGAAGCCGCTGGCAGCAGCCGGGCAGACTTCCTGGCAACAGCGGCCCCCTACCAGCCGAAGGAGGGCCAGTCGCAGACACCTTGCCTGGTTTGCCTCGAGCGGTTCTCCAAGCGCAAGGACATGCCGCTTGCCCCACACACGACGGGCGATGGCAGACGGCCAGCCGACCACGGGATGCGCAGCTGCAGGAGTGTCTGCGCAGCCAGGCCCGTATTCTCAGAAATGGCCAGTTCCGGGCCTGGCCTCCGGCTTGTTCACACCATCCCTCCGATCGGGATGGCCACCGGCGTCGGGGTCCTCGCGCGCGGAAGGGCTACCGGCCGCCGACGTCTCAGAGCGGCCGCGCTGACGGGGGACTACCACATCGCCTTAGGCACCGCCGCCGTCCTGCTGCTGGCCGTCCTCGCCGTGCTGTGCCGGCCGGGGACGGCCCTCGGACGGCCGGACCGGCCGGCCGCGACCACGGGCGCGCTGCCCGTGGTCGCGGCCGTGCTTGGCGTTCATTCATGGTCGCGCAGGTAACGGATCATTCCGATGACGTCCTCGGGGACGAGCCGGCCGATGGCGCCGCTGGAGTAGACGCTGACGACCACGCGGCCGTCGGGCGACAGCACGAACCCGGTCGACTGGACGTACCGGGGCTCGTCGTTGACGAAGGCGCCGGTGGCGAGGGCCAGGGCGGCCGGGTCGGCCCCGTACCCGACGGGGAACTCCAGGCGGTGTTTCCCGATGAGCTGCCGCGTGGTGGCCTCGTCGTCGGCCGACAGGGCGACGACCCTGGCGTCCACGGCCGTGAGGGCATCGAGCGACCGCTGGAAGGCCCGGAGCTGCGCGTTGCAGTAAGGGCACCACGACCCTCGGTAGAAGAGGACCACACCGTAGTGGCCGGCCAACGCGCCGGGCAGCTCAAGGGTCTCGCCGCCGGGCAGGTCCACGGTCAGTGCGGGGAATGGGTCGCCGGGGTTGAGCAAGGTCATCACGTATTCCTGTCATGTCGGTGCGGAAGCGGAAGAAGGCGAGAGGCCTGTCCGGTGGCATGGCCGGGGAGGGGGTGCCCCTCGGAAGTGAGCGAACCGCCCACCGGCCGGGCCCGACGGGGACGCCGGAACCGAGCCGCCCCGCCACGGCGGCGTCTCTCCGCGCCGGGAACGCGTGCGGTCCTGCCGCTGGGTGACGTGCTCATACCTGGTTCGCGTCGCCGCCGCGCGACTTCTTACCTGCCATGCCCGTGTTCGTCGCCGGTGAGGAGCATCGACGGCATGGCGTCGGCGAGCCCACCGTGGGCGGCAGCCCGGCTGTCCGCGCATCGCTCGACGCGGAGCCGGCCGAGTGACTGCCCGCGCTCGGCCGCCCAGCCCGGAACGAGAGGCCGCCGTAGAGCGGCTGCACGGGATGCGACTGCGGGTCGCTGGCAACGAGGTGCACAGGCGCGGCCTGCGGCTGCACGTCTCGGGTCGACGTGACCGGAGGCAATCCCGCGATGCCACCTGCGTCAGGGACGGTGCGTACCGCTCCTCGGGCGGGCACTTTCCAGTGACTCGCCCCAGGTCCACAGCGCGACGCCGATCAGCACGAGGTCCTTGAGGAGGAACTGCCCGGGCTGGCCCGACAGGACCGGAAGCCCCTTGACCACGGCGTAGATCACCCCCGGCGTGGTGAACAGGAAACTCAGTGTGCCGAGGAACAACATCACCGCGATGGCGCTGCCCACAGCGGAAACACGAGGCCAGAGCGGGTGGAGGGCGATGAGCGCGGCGGTGACGATCTCCACGGTGCCCAGCGCGTTCGCGACCATGGCGTAGCTGAACAGGTCGTAAAGCCAGCTCAGCAGAGGGCTGTGCTCGATCAGCGTCCGGCTGTCCATCTTGACGTACTTGCCCGCGCCGATCCACGCCAGGACGACGACCAGCCCGTACCGGCTCACCAACCGTCCGGCCGCCGAGATACGGCCGCCGGCTCTTTCCAGGGACACCGCCAAGTCAGGGACAGTAGGCATGAAAGCTCCTTCCTCGTTGGGCGGACGGGAGGGGATCACCTCCCTGAAGCGCCACTACCGGGCCGGGAAAGGGATAACCCAGGGGCCGGATCGGTGGTCATATCGTGTTGGCGTCGCGGCTGCGCGGAGTCTTACCTTCGGATTCGCCGCCGTGCGCAGGTCGATAGCATGAACGCATGGCGACGCCGCACCCTTCGGTGAGCGCGGCCCCGGCCGCCCGCGCCTCGCTCGACGCCGAGTCGGGTGAGTGGCTGCGAGCGCTGCGCGGTTCCCGGGCGGAGCGACAGGCGGCCATCGAACGACTGCACGCGTTGCTTCTGCGGATCGCCAGGAACGAGGTGAACAGGCGGAGTGCCCGGCTGAGCGTCACCGGCCCCGAGCTCGACGACCTCGCGCACCAGGCCGCGCATGACGCGCTGCTCGCCATCACCGCCAAGATCGACGACTTCCGCGGGGAGAGCAGATTCACGACCTGGGCCTACAAGTTCGTCATCCTGGAGGTGTCGGCGAAGATCGGGCGGCACTTCTGGCGTGACCCCGGGGTCCGCCTCGAAGCCGAGGATTGGGAGCGGCTGCCCGACCGGTTCGGGTTCGACCCGGCCAAGGAGTCGGAATGGCGCGACCTGCTCGCCGCGTTGCGCCGAGCCGTGGAGGAAGAGCTGACCGAACGGCAACGCCGCATCTTCGTCGCGCTGGTCCTCACCGGAGTTCCGCTGGACGCCCTGGCCATCGAGATGGGGAGCAACCGGAACGCGATCTACAAGACGCTGTTCGACGCCAGACGTAAGCTCCGGGCGGTCCTCACCGCGAACGGTTACATGAACGACGACATCTCGAGGCGGCCATGAACGGATGGGCTGAACTGGACCGCTTCCTCCACACCGACCCCCGTGACGTGGGATGTGAGGAGGCGATGGCCATGCTTCATGTCTACGTCGAACTGGTGGCACGGGACGCCGGCGCTGAGCAGCGCTACCCGGGCATCGCCGCGCACCTGCGCGCGTGCGGCCCCTGCTCGGACGACTTCGAGGGCCTCCTGGCCGCGATCTGCGGCCCGGCAGACGGTAGTGATGAAGGCCCCCGCATCGGCCCGGATCCTGCCCGATAAGCTGAAAGAACCTGGTCAAAGCAGCACTGCTCGGTGCAGCGAGGCTTGGCAGCGGCGGGGCCGGCCCGCAGGCCCGAATCGCTCTCGTGGCACTGAGCGAGATCGAACAGCCTCGTTTGGAGGGCTGTGATGCGTGCCATCGTCATCGAGAAATTCGGCGGACCGGACTGCCTGATCTACACCGAACTGCCCGATCCCGAGCCGCTCGCCGGTCACGTCGTCATCGACATCAAGGCGTTCGGCATCAACCACGCCGAGATGCACATGCGCCGAGGTGAGTGGGCCGAGGCGGCGAAGGTGAGCGGCATCGAATGCGTCGGGCTGGTCAAGGCCTGCCCCGGCGGCGAGTTCCCGCTCGGCGCAAAGGTGGCGGCGCTGATGGGCGGCCTGGGACGGACGATCAACGGCAGCTACGCCGAGTACACCCGGGCGCCGGTGTCCAACGTGGCCCTGATCGAGTCGGATCTGCCCTGGGCCGAGCTCGCAACCATCCCTGAGACGTACGCGACGGCCTGGACCTGCCTGTTCCGCAATCTCGAGATCACCGCCGGGCAGACGCTGGTCATCCGCGGCGCAACCTCGTCCTTCGGTCAGGCCGCGATCAACATGGCGGTCAACGCCGGCACACAGGTCATCGGCACCACCCGCGACCCGTCACGGTTTGCCATGCTGGAGGAGTTCGGCGCGGTGCGCGCCGAGCGGGAGGCGCCCGACCTGTCCGCACGGATCGCCGAGGCCAAGCGGGTGGACGCGGTGCTGGACCTGGTGGGCAACAGCACAATTCTGGATTCCCTGGCGATGCTGCGGCGTGGGGGGCGCGCCTGCCTGGCCGGCTGGCTGGGCGGCCTGGACCCGATCGCCGACTTCAACCCGCTGCTGCAGATGGCCAGCGGCGTCTATCTGACGTTCTTCGGCAGTTTCGTCTTCGGGACCCCTGGTTTCCCGCTGTCCGACGTGCCCTTGCAGGAGATCGCCGAGCAGGTGGCGGCGGGCCGGCTGAAGGCCAAGCCGTCGCGTGTCTTCGGCTTCGACGAGGTACGCGAGGCGCACCGCCTGATGGAGGCCAACGAGGCCAAAGGCAAGATGGTGGTCGTCAACGCCTGAACGGCGGCGCGCATGACGTGCCAGGCAGGAAAGCGGTCGAGTGAGATCACGGGGGTTGTCATGGTGGCCGTTCATCATCGCTACGCGCAGGTGCGGGGCCGGCGGCTGTTCTACCGGGAGGCGGGCCCCGCGGACGCGCCGGCCGTGGTGCTCCTGCACGGATATCCCACCAGCTCGTTCATGTTCCGCGGCCTCGTCCCCGCGCTGGCCGATGACTACCACGTCATCGCCCCCGACCATCTGGGCTTCGGGCTCTCCGACGCGCCGTCCGCGGACGAGTTCACCTACACCTTCGACGCGCTGACCGACCTGACCGCCGCCCTGCTCGCCCACCTGGGCGTCGCCCATTACGCCATCTACGTTCAGGACTACGGCGCCCCGATCGGATGGCGCCTCGCCCTGAACGAGCCCGCGGCGATCAGCGCGATCATCACCCAGAACGGCAACGCCTACGAGGCCGGCTTCGTCGACGCCTTCTGGCGGACCGTCTGGGACTACCAGCGCGAGCAGACCCCGCAGACCGAGGCGGCGATCCGCGAGGCGCTCACCCTCGACGCGATCAAGTGGCAGTACCTCACCGGCGTGCCTGACCCGACCCTCGTCAGCCCGGAAACCTGGCATCATGATCACGCCCTGGTCTCCCGCCCCGGCAACGACCGCGTCCAACTGGCCTTGTTCCGCGACTACGCCACCAATCCGCCGCTCTACCCCCGCCTGCACGAATATATGCGCGCCTACCGGCCACCGCTGCTGGCCGCCTGGGGAAAGGGCGATGAGATCTTCGCGCCCGCCGGCGCCCGTGCCTTCGCTGACGACGTGCCCGATGCGCGGGTCCACCTCCTCGACGGCGGCCACTTCCTTCTGGAGAGCGCGCTCGACGAGGTCGTCCCGCTGATCCGGGACTTCCTGGGCGACAACGTGCCGAACAACGGACAGTAGTCGTGCGACTACCGCGCAGCGACCGCAGCGGGGGGCCGATAAGGGGCTGGGGAAAGCCCGGCGCGAGCCGGTCACGCTGCGTCATCGTGGGGTGCCTGTACGACGCCACTCGGGAGACCCCCATGCATGACCACCCGGGCACGCCAACGACCAGCCGCCCGCGTTCCAGCTGCCGACGCCCGCCGAACTCGACCAACTCGACACCGAGTCCGCCGCCTGGCGGGTGACCTCCTCGCCGACGCCGCCCCGGCGGCGCAGGTTCGACATCCCGCCGGGCGTGCTGGCCAGGGTCGGAGCAGCCGCCGCAGTCCTGGCCGCGGTTGGACTCGGCATCTGGTCGGCGTCTTGGGGCCGTCGACCAGCCCGGCGGCCGCGCCCGCTTCCTGCACAACGGCGCCGCCGCCTACGGAATCGCCTGATGGTCACCGCCGGCGACGTGCGCGCAGCCCTCCACCGCCGCCATCCTGGGCGCCGAAGCTGATCATCTTTCCCAAGTGTGGGCCACGACCCCGACCCTGATCAGGCATCAGGCACTCACTAAGCAGCGAGAGCGCTGACAACGTCACACACATGTTCGCCAAGTGAAGGCCCAGGTCATCTCTGTGATGTGACGAATGGCGTGCAGAAAAGATCACGAGGCCCCTCGACGCCGGCGACGTGCATCGTCTCGTACCAGGCTCGGGCTTCGGCCTCGTCCAGGGTGTGCATGCCGAGGGCGAGGACGCGGCGGCCGGGAGGGGCGCGACCAGCTGCTCCAGCAGCGTGCGGCGCTCGCGCAGCGGCAGCCCGGTCACGTCGTGGGCCGTGGAGCCGGAGCAGGTCTTCTCTGTCAAGTTGGATGCTGTCGCGAGTGCACTCTTGGGGCCGGCGGTGCGGGCAATGATGCTCTCCACGGGTTCGACTGGCATGGGGGGTGCCGGACGGCCGGTGTTGACGGTGGCACGCTCACAAGATTACGGTCTGGACCAAAACTTTGCAGCTTTGAACATCATGGAGGTGCGGCCCGTGCCGCGAACCTGTCTTGCGCTGCTCATGGTCATGTCCGCCTTATCGATACCGGCCTTGCCGACAGCGGCCGCCGCACAGGCGACGGCCGCACCGAGCTGCGGCACCCCGGCCGTCACCACGTACGGCTCTGCCTCCGTCACAGGCGCGATCGTCGGCGCCACCGTCCACGAGGGCCACGCTTACGTGGTCTCCCGCGGGCCGAAGCCTCCGGTCGTGGCCGAGATCGACCTGGCCACCCGCAAGGTGACGCGTACCGCCACGCTGCCCGACGGCCCCAAGGCAGGCGAGCCGGAAGGCGGCTGGGCCACCGCCGTCGCCGGCGGCAAGCTGTACATCGGAACCTACCCAGTACCCGACCTGTACAGCTACGACCTGGCCACGGGCCAGGTGGCGCACCTGCACTCCTTCGGCGCGAACGGCGGCTTCGTCTGGAGCATGGCCGCTGCGCCGGACGGCACCCTCTACCTCGGCACCTCCTCCGACGGCCGGCTCTGGGAGTACGTCCCCTCGACGGGCGCAGTCCGCAGGTACGGTGTGCTGGCCCAGGGCGAGCACTACGTCAGGGCGGTCGCCGTCGATGAGACCACCGCCTACGTCGGCCTGCTGGAGAAGGCCAAGCTGATGGCCGTCGACCGGGTCAGCGGCGCGGTCAGGGAGCTGGCCCAGGGGGCCCAGGCCGTCGGCACGGTCTTCCTCCATGGCGACCGGGTGCTCGCGGCGAGCGGGAGCACGCTGATCGACGTGCGCAAGGACGGCACGGACCGGCGGCAGTTCGAGGCGGGGGTGGGCGTCATCGACGCGTTCGAGGTGGCCCCCGACGGCACGGTCTACCTCACCTCGCGCCCCGACGGAGCCGTCTACAGCTACCGCACCGGGCAGGACGCGGTGACCAAGGTCGCCGACCCGCCTTCGCCGGGCGAAGAGACCCGGGCACTGAAGCTGGACGGGCAGCGGCTCATCGGCTTCGCCGGCAGTGGCGGCCTGTGGTGGCTGGACCTGCCGAGCAAGACCTCCGAGTTCGTCGACCTCATCGACGCGGGCTTCCCGACCGGCGCCGAGCGCACCCAGAGCATGCTGCTGGTGCCGAACCGGGCCCTGTACATCGGCGGCCACTTCGCCGTGGAGGTGCGTGACCTGCGGACCGGGCAGGAACGCAGGATCCGCGTGGTCGGCGAGCCGAAGGCCATGGTGCGGCGGGGGAACAAAATCTACGCCGCGCTGTATCCGAGCGGCCAGATCATCTCCATCGACCTACACACCGACGAGGTACGCGGCCTCGGCTACATCGGGCATGACCAGTCGCGGCCGTGGGACATCGAGCACGACCCCGTCACCGACACCATCCTGGTGGCCTCCGCCCCGACCGGCGCGAAGCTGCAGGGCGCCCTGACGGTGCTCGACCCCGACACGGGGACGATGGACGTCTACCCGAATGTCATCCCCGACCAGAGTCTGATGAGCCTGAGCGTCGACCCCGAGCGCGGCATCGTCTACCTCGGTGGCGACGTGCTCGGCGGAGGCGGCACGCCGCCGACCAGGACGACGGCCTCGATCGCCGCCTTCGACCTGAAGCAGCGCAAGGTGGTATGGCAGCTCGATCCGCTTCCCGACCACCGTACCTTCCAGGACCTCAAGGTCCACGAAGGGCTGCTGTACGCGGTGTACAAGCGCGTGCTGGGCGCCTGGATCGCCCTGGACCCCGCCACCGGGACCATCAAGCACCAGGGCCTGCTGTCGGGACACGGCGAACTGCAGGTCCACAACGGCCGGGTGTTCACCTCCACCTTCTTCGGCGGCGGCAACGCCTACGAACTCGGATCGGAGGCCAGGCTACTCGCGACCGGGCTGGGCGACGAGTGGCACACCAATCCGCACCTGCAGTTCGAGCCCGGCTCCTTCGACGCCTGGACGATCGTCGGCCGGGATCTGGCGAAGGTGCGGCTCGACCCGCGCTGCCCGCCTGTGACGATCCCGGAGTCGCAAAACTAGTTCCGGCCTGCACCGGAATCCGATCAACCCGCTTACGTACGAGACGGATAACGGAATTCACGTAGGTCAGGGCGGATTTTCGGTCAAGGCAAGGCGAAGGGCGCCGGCCCGGTCGGCGGGCGCCCTTCGTCGTGGGTCGTTAGTAAGGCGGATGTCGAGTTCGACCGTGGAGGTGATCCGGGCCCGCCCGATCACGGTGAGCCCGAACCCGGCTCGATCACCTCGGCCGGGTCGCGCTCGGTGTGATCGTCCGCGAGGAGTCGGGCAGCATCGTTGACCACGTGCGTCTCGTAGTCGGTGAGGACCTTGCTCGGGTCGCCGTACGTGCCGTACAGCTCCATACCGGCGCGGCCGAGGACGTGCACCCAGGACGGCGCGGGTCACCGTGAAGTCCTCCCCGTATGCGTCGCCGAGCGCGTCAGCGAGGAAGGCGGGCACGTCGCGGACGTCCTCGGCAAGCGCGGCGAGCACGCGGTATTTCCGCAGGTGAAGGCCGGATTCCGGCGAGCACCCTAGTTCGCGGTCCATCGGTAGCACAACGTCTTGAACCGTACTGCCGCTGGGTACGACAAAACCCCAGCCCTGTCCAGCTGGGGCTGAGTCGTGCACGAAGCCGACCTCCAGGAAGTGCTGGGCCGCTCAGTACAGTCGCCGGAGAACTGGAATCGGGTCTTGACGATTCAAATGAACGTCTTTTTAATTCGTTCATGGGACGCATAGCCGGCGTCACCGCCGCCGAGACGCGTGAGCGCCTGCTGCTCGCCGCCGCAGACGCCTTCGCCGAGCGCGGCTACGACGGCACCCGGGTGGTGGACATCGCGGCCGCCGCGGGCGTGAGCAACGGCGCGCTGTACGCGCACTTCGGCTCCAAGGCCGAGCTGCTGGTGGCCGCGCTGCGCACCCACGGGCAGCGGCTGCTGGCCAGCCTGCTCGCCGCCGACCCCGAGCGTTCGGCCACCGACCTGCTGCTCGCCATCGGCCGGCAGTTGCCGCGTCCCCGCGACGCCCGGGGCTACCTCATCGTCGAGGCGCTGGTCGCGGCCCGCCGCGACGAGGACGTGGCCGGGCCCATGCGCGACTACGTGGGCGAGCGCGCCGGCTGGATCGCCGACCTCGTACGCGTCGCACAGGACGGCCGCGAGATCGACGCCGGGCTGTCGCCCAACGCGCTGGCGCACTTCTGCCTGCTGCTCGCCATGGGCAGCGCGCTCGTTCCGCCGGACCTGCACGCGGTCGAGGACGACGAGTGGGCCGCGCTGCTGGCCAGGATCGCCGCCGCCCTCGCCCCCGCCGACACCGCACCAAGGGAGCCAACCGAGTGAAAGTGCAGATCAACCCCGAACGCTGCCAGGGCCACGGCCGCTGCTACGACCTGGCGCCCGAGCTGTTCGGCGAGGACGACGAGGGCTACGGCGTGGTGCTCGGCGACGGCCTCGTGGCGCCGGAGCACGAGCGGGCGGCGCGCCTGGCGGTGGTCAACTGTCCGGAGCAGGCGATCGACTCGGGCGAGGAGACCTCATCATGACCGTCGACGACCGCTTCACGCAGGGCTTATTCCGAGACCCCGACGAGAACGAACCTGTCGGCGTCCGCAGCGAGATCGTCACGGGGCCCGTCTCCGACTGGGCGACCGACTTCTCGCACCTGGAGCCGGAGTGGGCCGCGGACCCGTACCCGATCATCGATGACCTGCGGGGGCGCTGCCCGGTCGCGCACACCGACCGGTTCGGCGGCGGATGGCTGCCGACCCGTTACGAGGACGTCGCCGCCGTCGCGTACGACACCGAGCAGTTCTCCTCGCGGTCGATCATCATGAGCAACTTCCGGCCGCCGCGCGAGCTGGCGCCGATGGGGGGCTCGCCGCCCATCTCCTCCGACCCGCCGTTCCACCACCACGCGCGCAAGCTGCTGCTGCCCGCGTTCACCAAGACGGCGGTGGCCAAGCGGGAGGAGGCGACGCGGGCGTACTGCCACGCGCTCATCGACGCGCTGGAGGGGCGCGCGGAGGTGGACGTCGCGCGCGACTACGCCCAGCACATCCCGGCACGCGTCATCTCCGACATGCTCGGCTTCCCGCCCGAGGACGGCCCGCGCTTCCGGGAGTTCATCGAGACCGTGCTCGAAGGGGTCAACCTGCCGCCGGAGGAGCGCGTGGCGGGCATGGACGAGCTGTTCGACTACCTGCTGGCGCAGATCCGCGACCACCTCGACAACCCGCGCGACGACCTGACGACGTACCTCATCGACGCGGAGATCTTCGGGCAGAAGCTGGAGTCGGCGCACGTCGCGGGCACGATGGCGCTGCTGCTGATCGCGGGCATCGACACGACGTGGAGCGCGATCGGCGCCTCGCTGTGGCACCTGGCCAAGACGCCGGCCGACCGGGAGCGGCTGGTCAGCGAGCCGGAGCTGCTGCCGACCGCGATGGAGGAGTTCCTGCGGGCGTACGCGCCGGTGACGATGGCGCGCCTGGTCAAGCAGGACATGCACTGGAACGGCGTGGACATGAAGGCCGACGACTGGGTGCTGCTGTCGTTCCCGGCGGCCAACCGTGATCCGGCGCAGTTCGACCGGGCGGACGAGGTGGTCATCGACCGTGAGGTGAACCGGCACGTCGCGTTCGGCCTGGGGATCCACCGCTGCGTCGGCTCGCATCTGGCGCGCATGGAGCTGAGGGTGGCCCTGGAGGTGTGGCTGGAGCGGGTCCCGCGCTTCAGCCTGGTCGACCCGGCGGCGGTGACGTGGGCGACGGGGCAGGTACGCGGCCCGCGCTCGGTGCCCGTCCGCATCGACGGGTAGCTCAGGTCGAGGCGCGTTCGACCAGGTCGGGCTGGAAGATGACCTGGCGGTGCTCGTGCTCGGCGAGGTGGTTCGCCTCGTCGAGCAGGAGCTGCGCGGCCGTGTGGCCGAGCTGCTCCCGGGGCTGCCTGATCGACGACAGCGGCACGGCCGCCGCGGCGGCGAAGCTGATGTCGTCGTAGCCGAGGATCGCCAGGTCGGCCGGCACCCGCAGGCCGCGCTGCGTCATCTCCTGCAGCACGCCGATCGCGACCAGGTCGTTGGCGCAGAAGACCGCGGTGGGGCGCTCGCCCGGCGGCAGGTCGGCGATCTCCTTGCCGGCGGCTCGGCCGGTGGCGATGGTGAGGTCGGGCAGCGGGATCACGGTGAGCGTGTCGCCGGGCTCCAGCACCCCGGCCAGGCCGTCGTGCCGCTCGCGCACCTGCCGCACGCCGAACGGCCCCCCGGCGAAGGCGATGTGGCGGTGGCCGCGCTCGCGCAGGTGGAGCCCGGCCAGCCGGCCGCCGAGCACGTCGTCGACGGCGACGGAGCAGCCGTGGACGTGCGGGGCCGAGCTGTCGAAGACCACCACCGGGATGCCGCGGCCGGCGAGCCGGCCGAGCCGCTCCTCCACGCCGCTGTCGTTGACCGGCGTGATGAGCACGCCGAGCGGCCGCTGCTCCTCGAACGTCTCCAGCAGCGCGGCCTCGCGCGCCGCTTCCTTGTTGCTGTTCAGGACCATGACGGTGACGTCGGCCTGCTGGGCCGCGGTCTCGGCGCCGCGCAGGACGTCGATGAAGAACGGGTTGGACAGGTCGAGCGCGACCACGCCGATGGTCCTGCTGCGGCCGGCGCGCAGCTGGCGGGCCGGGCCGTTGCGGACGTAGCCGAGCTGCGCGATCGCCGCCCGGACCCGGCGGCGCGTGTCGGGGGCCACCACCTCGGGCCGGTTGAGCACGTTGCTCACGGTGCCGACGGAGACCCCCGCGAGCCGGGCCACCTCTTTGATGCTCGACATCGTTCCTCGTGTCCGGTGAGCTGCGCTGGTGACAGGCGTGGTGATGACCGGGGTCAGCGCCTGGGGCGGCGGATCGTTCCAGGTCACGGGCGTGTCGGTGGCGATCATAGCGCAGGCTCTCCTTCCGGTTTTGGGTGGTTCGCCCCGAAACCGCACCCGTGGGCGGCCGTTCAGCTCGGCCCCGGCGGCGGACGGCAGCCCCGCCGCCCGGGCCGCGGACGTCCGCCGCGGCGGACGTCCGCGGCCCGGCGTGGCCGGCGTCAAGTTCGCCGTCTTCATGGACGAGGACAAAGGGGTTGATATATGAATAAACCGGTCATGGCACCGGTAGCCTGCCCTCATGACCCATATGATCGATCCCGCGACGGAAGCGGCCGTGAACGCGTTCCACGCCACCATTGCCAGGTTTACAGAGCTTGTGCCCGGTATGTATATGCGGCAGGGTGCTGCCGGTACCAGATTGGCGTTCTCCGGTCTGCCCATGCCCACGCTCAATGTGGTGTCCGTCGGGTCCGAGCAGGACCTTGGCGAGATGGACGCGTTCGCGAAGGAGCTGTCGGCCAAGGATGTGCCGTGGAGCATCCAGGTGCGGGGCCAGGCCGATCCCGCGGTGCTGGAGGTGGCCGCCCGCTACGGCCGAACGCCCTCCTTCACGCTTCCGCTGTTGACGTGGGACGCTGAGCTGCTGCCCACGCTGCCCACCGGCATTCCTGAGGGTGCCACCGTGCGGCAGGTCACCGGGGGCGAAAGTGAGGTGTTCGCGACCGCCTTGGCAGCGGGGTTCGGGATGTCGAGAGATGTGGCCGAGGTGTTCGCCACGCCTGCCCTGCTGGATGCGCCCGACACGACGGCCCATGTTGTGGACGTGAACGGCGAAGCCGTCGCGACCGGATTCACCATCATGACCGGCGACCACGTAGGCATGTACAACGGCGCGGTCCCTCCGCAGCACCGGCGCAAGGGCTACTACCGTGCTCTCGTCGCGGCGCGTCTGAGGGACGCTGTCGCCGCCGGGGCACGTCACGCCTTCGTCCAGAACACGCCGATGTCCCGGCCTCTGTACGAGTCGTTCGGATTCCGGCTCGCGGAGGAATGGACCTACCTCACGTCCACCGGCTGACGTCGTGACCGGCAGGGTGGCAGCGACCAGGCGGCAACCGGCGCCACCCTGTTCCGCACCACCCCGGCGCACAGGCTCGGGCGAGAACCCGTCGAACCCGGCAGTCCTGGCGACGACGCCGGGGAAAGGGAGCGGAACGCCTGTGCGGGGCCGACGCGAGGACGTGCCCGCGGAGGGTGCGGGTGGACTGCTGTGGTACGGCGCTTGCCTGCGCGATAACGTGGATCACCAATCGTGATCTTTCTGGCGGTCGCGCTTGACCGGCGTGGCGATTCATGCCTAGATCGAGTGATTCGACCGCCCGAGACCTCCTGGAGGACCGCAGCGCATGGCATCGGCAGGGACGCATCCGCCCGTGCTGACCGAGCACCGCGACAAGGCCAGGGAACGCAGGGGACGCGCGTTACGGGTCGCCACGGTGGCGGCGGGCCTCCTGCAGCTCGCCGCGGCCGCGATCCTGATCGGGCTGCCGGGCGGCTCGCCCACGCTCACCCTGGTGCCGGTTCCTGACGGCGAGGCCGAGCCGACCCCCGGGCAGCGTCCGGCGGCGGCGCTCAGCGTGCGCCCGACCGCCTCGCCGGTCCCGTCCACGCCCCGGGCGGAGCCGTACGATCGTCCCGCCGCGCCCCAGGGCAGCCCGGCACGCCCGGCCTCCCCCGCGGACACTCCCGGGGCCGTCAACGGGCAGGGCGCCGCGCCGCGGCTGCGCGGGATCGTCCCGCCGCCTGACGCGATCGCGCCCGCGCCGCCGGCCCGCAAGCGGCCCGTCGTCCGCTCGGCCAGGCCGTACGCGGTGCTGCCGTCGCCCGGACTGACACCGCGGGCGAGCGTGGAGCCGACCGTGAAGGCCGTCCGGCCGAGGAAGACCCGGGAGCCGTCGAAGGTGCCGGGGCAACCGGCCGTCATCGACGAGCACGGCGCCGTCAAGGGATAGCCCCAGAGAACCCGAAGGAGCCCTCGTGACCATCCCCGAGCTGAGCGGCGTGCACCCGGCCTGGCTGCCGCCGGAGGCGTTCCGGGCGATCGGCTCACGCCGCACGCTCGTGCTCGGCGACGATGTCCTGGCCGACACCGTACGCGCCGAGGTGGCGCACGCCTGCGCCCGTTACGGCGGCACGCTGCACGACGACCGGGACGGCGCGTACGACCTCGTGCTCGCGCAAGACCCCGAGGCCGGCGTGGGCCCCGAGGGGTTCGTGCTGAGCCGCCGCGACGGCGCCACGACGGTGGTCGCCGGCGGCCCGGCCGGGCTGCTGTACGGGCTGTTCGAGGTGGTCCGGCGCGGCGAGGCGGCGTTCGGGGCGGACCTGCCCGCCGAGGCGCACCGGCCCGCGCTGCGCCGGCGCATGCTCGACCACTGGGACAACATCGACGTGCACCCCGTGATGGGCCAGGTCGAGCGCGGCTACGCGGGCGGGTCGATCTTCTGGCGGGACGGCGGGCCGCGCGACCTGACCCGGGTGCGCGCCTACGGCCGGCTGCTGGCGGCGTGCGGGATCAACGCGGTCGCGGTCAACAACGTGAACGTGCACGCCACCGAGGCCCGCCTGCTGACCGACCGGCTCGGCGAGGTCGCCGCCATCGCCGACGAGCTGCGCCCGTACGGGATCCGCGTGCACCTGTCGGTCAACTTCGCCTCCCCCGTCGCGCTCGGCGGCCTCGCCACCGCCGACCCGCTGGACGACGGCGTGCGGGCGTGGTGGGCGCGGACGACCGAGCGCGTCTACGAGACGATCCCCGACTTCGGCGGCTACGTCGTCAAGGCCGACTCGGAGGGCCAGCCGGGACCGTTCGCGTACGGGCGCGACCACGCCGACGGCGCCAACATGCTCGCCGACGCGCTGGCGCCGTTCGGCGGGGTGGTGCACTGGCGCGCCTTCGTCTACGACCACCGCCAGGACTGGCGCGACCGCTCCACCGACCGCGCCCGCGCCGCCTACGACCACTTCGCCCCGCTCGACGGGCGCTTCCGCGACAACGCGATCCTCCAGGTGAAGAACGGCCCCATCGACTTCCAGGTGCGCGAGCCGGTCTCGCCGGTGATCGCGGCCATGCCCGACACCCGGCTGGCGGTGGAGCTGCAGGTGACCCAGGAGTACACCGGCCAGCAGAAGCACGTCTGCTACCTGGCGCCGATGTGGCGGGAGGTGCTCGGTTTCCGGCCGTGGGGGCCGGACGGGCGGACGGTGGCGGACGTGGCCACCGAACTGGTCGCGGTGTCCAACGTGGGCGACGACCCGTACTGGACCGGCCATCCGCTGGCCCAGGCCAACCTGTACGCGTTCGGCCGGCTCGCCTGGGCGCCGGGGCTGGACCCGGCGGACCTGCTCGACGAGTGGATCGGCCTGACGTTCCCCGTCGCCGGCGACCCCGGGCGGCTGCGCCGCGTCCTGCACGAGATCATGGACGGCTCGTGGCGGACGTACGAGCGCTACACGGCCCCGCTCGGCGTCGGCTTCATGGTCCGCCCCGGCCACCACTACGGCCCCGACGTGGACGGCTACGAGTACACGCCGTGGGGCACGTACCACTTCGCCGACCGCGACGGCGTAGGCGTCGACCGCACCCGCGCGACCGGCACGGGCTTCACCGGCCAGTACCCCAAGCCGTGGTCGGATGTCTACGAGTCCCCGGCGGAGTGCCCCGACGAGCTGCTGCTGTTCTTCCACCACGTCCCGTACGGCCGCGTGCTGCACGACGGGACGACGGTGATCCAGCACATCTACGACACCCACTTCGCGGGCGCCGAGCAGGCCGCCGCCATGCGGGATCGGTGGGAGAAGGCCGCCGGCGACGTGCCGCCGGAGCTGCACGCCCGGGTGCGGGAGCTGCTGGACGAGCAGGTACGCAGCGCGCGGGAGTGGCGCGACCAGATCAACACGTATTTCTTCCGCAAGTCGGGCGCCGCGGACGCCCACGGGCGGCGGATCTACTGAGTGAACCGCTCCTCGACCTCGGTGGTCATCGGCCGGGCCTGCCGGCCGAGCACGGCGGTGAACACCGAGGCCAGCAGGGCCAGCACCGCCTCGGAGGCGACCAGCACGACGCCGGCCGCGACGACGAGCAGGCACAGGTTGGCGACGGTGGCGCCGGGGAAGCGCCCCAGCGCGTACGCCGCCAGCTTGGCCACGTCAACGGCGCGGAACACGAACAGCGACGTGATCACCAGCGCGTTGGCCACCCAGAGCGTGGCGATCATCGCGATCACGACGAGCAGCACCGCCCACCAGCCGGGCACGCCGGCGGCGGAGAAGTTGCCCAGGTTGACGCCGATGACGGTCATCCCGAGCAGCCACGGCACCCAGATCTTCAGCGCCCCGGCGGCGTTGGCCCGGTAGCCGCGCCAGAACAGCCGCGCGGGGCTGAGGTCGGTCAGCTCGCGCTGCCGGCGGCGCAGGGCGTACACGGCGGCCGAGAGGGCGGGGCCGAGCGGCAGCAGGCAGAGGGCGGCCAGCGGCACGTTGGCCGCGTCACGCTCCAGCAGGACGAGCCCCGCCAGGCCCGGCACGGTGGCGAGCAGGAGCAGCAGCTCGACGACCAGCAGGCTGTAGACCAGCGCGGCGGCTCGGGAGAGCGGCCCGCTGCCGAACCGCCGGCTGGTCGCGTCGCCCGCCATCACGTCGCTCATCGTGCGCCCTTCCCGGCCCGCCGCGACGGGCCCAGTAGCCGAAGACGGTGCCGGCAACCGCTTTCCCCGCAGGATACCTCCGCAGCGGGCCGCCCCCGGACGGAGGCGGCCCGGTGCGGGACGGTCAGCCGTGCTCCTTCTGGAACCGGTCGCGGGCGGTGTTGACGAGGTTGATGTAGGTGGTGCTGTTCTTGGCCTCCAGCTCCTTGACGTAGGCGTCCCATTCGCCGAGGTCGCGCTCGCCGAGGACGAACCGGAGGGTGTTCTGGGTGACGTGGTCCTTCAGCGCCGTCTCCCAGAGGCTGGACTGCTCGCGTTCCTCCTCGGTGAACGGGTGCGGCGGCTCGACCGGCCATTCCTTCCTGGCGTTCATGACGGCCTGGAACTCCTTCTCCTCCTCGGAGAAGGTGGACTCCAGCAGCGTGGTGGGGCCGCCGTAGGCGAAGACGCCGTTGCCGAAGCCGAAGTCCTTCTGCAGGTGCTTGGGCGCGCCGGCGTTGAGGCCCACGTAGTCGACGTCGTCGGCCAGCTGGTAGGCGCCGTTCGCGTCCTTGGTGAACGTCGTGCCCTCGACGCCCCACTTGGCGAACTCCTGGCCCGAGTCGGAGTACCAGAGCCAGTCGATGAACTGCATCATCGCGACGAAGTTCTTGTTCTCCAGCGCCTCCTTGGAGATCATGATGCCGTTCTCCAGGCGGTCGGCGATCTTGTACTCACCGATCGGGCCGGTGGGCACCGGGATCTTCACGATCTTGGCGTCCGGGATGTTCTCGGTCAGCGGACCGCGGTAGTCGTTGATCAGCACCTGCGCGTTCGTGCTGATGACGAACGCCTTGCCGGAGACGAACTTCTGCTTGGCCGGATCGTCCTGCTGGGTGAAGCTCTCCGGGTCGAGCAGTTTCTCGGCGACCAGCTTGTGCAGGTACTCGATCATCTGCTTGTACTGCGGCATGGCGCCGGTGTAGACGAACTTCCCGGCGGCGGCGTCCCAGGTCGCGTGCTGGTACTCCCAGCCGGCCTGGGTGCCGTACGCCTGGGCGACGAGCTTGAACAGGTTGCCGCCCGGCGTCGGCACGCCCCACCGGTCCGTCATCGGGTACTGGTCGGGGTACTCCTCCTTCATCGCCTTGAGCATCGTGTAGAACTCGTCGTACGTCTTGGGGATCTCCAGGCCGAGCTTGTCCAGGATGTCGGTCCGCACCGCATACGAGTAGTCGGCCCAGCCCTTCTCGTGGATGCCGGGCAGCAGGTAGAAGCGCCCGTCCGCCTGCCGCAGCGTGTTCAGCTCGGGTTCGAGCCGCCACTTGGCGATCTTCTCCTTGAAGTTCGGCATCAGGTCGAGGTAGTCGCTGACCGGCAGGATCGCGCCGGAGGAGACGAACGCCTCCTCCTGCGGGTGGTACGTCTTCGGGATGATCAGCGGGGCGTCGCCGGCGCCGATGATGAGACCGCGCTTGTTCTCGTAGTCGCTGAGCGGCACGACCGTCGGGTTGAGCGTCACGTTGGTGCGCTTGGTGAGCTCCGACCAGAACAGCCAGTCGTTCTTGATCGGGTAGAACGAGTGGTTGTTGTACAGGATGGAGAAGTTCACCGGCTCTGTGGCCTTGAACTGCTGGCCGACGGCGAAGTTCGCCATGGCGCCGGCCTTGTTCGCCGTGCCGGCGTTCTGGCCCTGCGCCGGGGTTCCGTCCGAGCCGCAGCCCGCGAGGGCGAGGGCGAACGCGCCCAAACCGATTGCCTGACGCCGCGAAATCTCTCGCATGGGGGGTTCCTTTCCGGTGATTTGCGCTGGTTGGAGGCGTCGGAGCGCTAACCCTTGACCGCGCCGAGCATGACGCCGGAGACGAAGTACCGCTGGACGAACGGGTAGATCGCGAGGATCGGCAGGACGGTGAGCACGATCGTCACCGACTTGATGTTGGCGGCCGCCTGCGTCACGTCGGCCACCGCGGCCCCGGCCCCCTCGGCGCCCGTGGCTCCGGCGATGAGGTTGCGCAGGTAGACGGTGACCGGGAACAGCTCGGTCTCGTTCATGTAGAGGAACGCCGAGAACCACGAGTTCCAGAACGACACGGCGTAGAACAGCACCATCGTGGCCATCACCGCCTTCGACAGCGGCAGCACGATCCGCCACAGGATGCCGTAGGTGTTCAGGCCGTCGATGGAGGCGGCCTCCTCCAGCTCGTCCGGCAGGCTCTCGAAGAACGCCTTCATGACGAGCAGGTTGAAGACGCTGATCGCGTTGGGCAGGGCGATGGCCCAGATCGAGTTCTTCAGCCCCAGGCTGGTGACCAGCACGTAGTTGGGGATCAGGCCGCCGTTGAAGAACATGGTGAAGACCGCGATCCAGATGAGGAAGGTGCGGCCCTTCAGGTGTCTCTTCGACAGCACGTACGCGTAACAGGTGGTCAGCACCATCGCGATCAGCGTGGCGACGACCGTGTAGACCACCGTGTTGCGGTAGTTGATCCAGAACATCGGGTCCGAGCCGACGATCTGGTACGTCGTCAGGTTGAACCCCTTGGGGATGAGGTTCACCTGGCCCGACAGGATGTAGCGTTCGTCGCTGAACGACTGGGCGACGATGTTGACGAACGGGTACAACGTCGCGACCACGACGACGGCGAGGATGACGGCGTTGAAACCCTGAAATATCCGGTAGCCCCGGGTCATCTGGTGGGTCACCACAGGCTCGTCCCAACTGTGCGCTTGGAGATGACGTTCGCCGAGATGATGAGGGTGAGGCCGATCAGCGCCTCGAACAGGCCGATGGCCGCGGCGTAGCTCATGTTGCTCGACTGCACGCCCATCCGGTACACGTACGTGGAGATCACGTCACCGGTCGGGTAGGTCAGCGGGTTGTACAGCAGCAGGACCTTCTCGAAGCCCACCGCCATGAACGTCCCGATGTTGAGGATCAGCAGCGTGACCGCGGTCGGCCGGATGCCGGGCAGGGTCACGTGCCAGATCTGCCGCCACCGGCTGGCACCGTCGATCTTGGCGGCCTCGTAGAGCTGCTCGTCGATGGTGGTCAGCGCGGCCAGGTAGAGGATCGTGCCCCAGCCGACCGTCTGCCAGATCTCGGAGGAGACGTAGATCGTGCGGAACCACTCCGGCCGCTGCATGAACGAGATCGGCTCGCCGCCCGCCATCTGCAGGATCTGGTTGACCGGCCCGTCGAGCGACAGGAACTGCATGACGATGCCGGCCACGACCACGATCGACAGGAAGTGCGGCAGGTACGACACCGACTGCAGGAACCGCTTCATCTTCCGGTTCCTGACCTCGTTGAGCAGCAGCGCCAGCACGATCGGCAGTGGGAAGCAGAACAGCAGGGTCAGCCCGCCGAGGACGAGGGTGTTGGTGAAGACGTTCCAGAACGTGGGGTCGTTGAGGAACATCCGCACATAGCGGAGCCCCACCCACTCCTCGCCGAAGATGTTGCCGCCGGGCTCGAACTTCCGGAAGGCGATGATGTTCCCCAGCATGGGGGCGTACCGGAAGATGAGGAAGAACAGCAGCGGGAGGATCACCAGCGAGTACAACTGCCAGTCGCGGCGCAGCGCCCGCCGCCAGGAGCCGCCGCGGCTCGTGCGGCGCCCGGAATCGGGCCGCTCCTCGAGCGTCTCCGGTTCCAGCGTGTCGGCCGTGGTCATCCTCCGCCCTCCGGGGTGTCGCGATCGATGCGCGCGGGCACCTCGAGCCGGCGCGCGTGACCGACCTCGCGCTCGGCGCCGACCAGGCGCAGCGGCAGCGCCGCCGCCACCTCGGCGCTGGAACGGCCGAGCCGCAGCTCGACGTCGCCGGGCTCGACGACGCGCCGGCCCTTGACCCCCGTGAACGACGTGGCGTCCGCCGGGACGGTGAACGTCACGCGCGCCGACTCCCCCGCCGCCAGCGGCACCCTGGCGTAGCCGACCAGCCGGACCACCGGCCTGGTCGTCTGCGCCACCGGGTCGTGCAGGTAGAGCTGGACGACCTCGGCCCCGTCGCGGGCGCCGGTGTTGCGCACGGTGACCTCGACGGCCACCTCCCCGTCCACCGGCCAGGCCGTGTCGCCGCCGGTCACCCGGGCGTCGCTCCACTCGAACGTCGTGTAGCTCAGCCCGTGCCCGAACGCGTAGGCCGGCGTCGGGTCGACGGACGACACCCCCGAGCGGCGGCCGAGCGGCGGCGCCAGGTAGGTGGCGGGCAGGCCGCCGGCGTCGCGCGGCACGCTGACGGGCAGGCGTCCCGACGGGTTGACCGCTCCGGTCAGCACCTCGGCGAGGGCCTGGCCGCCGCGCTGGCCGGGGAAGAAGCCGTAGACGACGGCCTGTGCCGCGTCGGTCTCCTGGCCCAGCGCGTACGGGCGGCCGGCCAGCAGCACGAGCACGACCGGCGTGCCCGTCGCGAGCACGGCGCTGACCAGCTCCGCCTGCACGCCGGGCAGGCGCAGGTCGGCGGCGTCGCAGCCCTCGCCGGAGGTGCCCCGCCCGAACAGCCCGGCCCGGTCGCCGACCGCGAGCACGCACACGTCGCTCGCCGCGGCGAGCGCGGCCGCCTCCGCGATGCCGGAGGTGTCGTCGCCGGTGATGTCGCAGCCCCGCGCGTACGCCAGGTCCGGGATCCGGGCGGCGAGCTCGGCGCGCAGCGTCGGCAGCTCGACGCCGAGCCCCTGCTCGGGGTGCGGGCCGACGTGCGCGGGGAAGGTGTAGCAGCCGAGCATCGCCATCGGGTCGTCGGCCAGCGGCCCCACCAGCGCCACCCGGCCGCCGGGCGCGAGCGGCAGGACGCCGGAGTTGCGCAGCAGCACGACGGACTCCCTGGCCAGGCGCAGCGCGAGCTCGGCGCTCTCGTCGTCGTCGAGGCGCACCTCCTCGGCCGGTCCCGGCAGCGGCTGCCAGCCGTCGTCCAGCAGGCCGAGCTCGGCCTTCTGGATCAGGACGCGGCGCACGGCCCGGTCGACCAGCGCCTCGTCCACCGCGCCCGCCTTGACCGCCTCGACGAGCGGCGTGCCGAACGTGTCGACGGTGGGCAGTTCGACGTCGATCCCGGCGCGCAGCGCCAGCCCGGCCGCCTCTCCCCCGTCGGCCGCGACGCCGTGCAGGCGTTCGAGGAAGCGGACCGCGAAGTAGTCGGAGACGACGGTGCCGGCGAAGCTCCACTCGTCCCGCAGCAGGCCGGTGAGCAGGCTCTCGTCGGCGGCGACGGGCACGCCGTCGATCTCGGCGTAGGAGTTCATGACGGACCTGGCGCCGCCGAGGCGCAGGGCCATCTCGAACGGCGGCAGCAGCACGTCGGCCAGCTCGCGGCGGCCCATGGGCACGGGGGCGAGGTTGCGCCCGCCGCGGGAGGCGGAGTAGCCGGCGAGGTGTTTCAGCGTCGCGACGATGCCGGCGCCCTCCAGACCGCGCACGTAGGCCGTGCCGACCGTCCCGACGAGGTAGGGGTCCTCGCCGATCGTCTCCTCGGTACGGCCCCAGCGGTAGTCGCGGGTCACGTCGAGCACCGGAGCCAGGCCCTGGTGCACGCCCGCGGCGCGCATGGACCGGCCGATCCGCGCGGCGACCTGCTCCACCAGGGCGGGGTCGAAGGACGCCCCCCAGCTCAGCGGCGCGGGGTAGACGGTCGCCCGCCAGGCGGCGAACCCGGTCAGGCACTCCTCGTGCACCTGGGCCGGGATGCCGAAGCGGCTGGCCGCCACGATCTCCGCCTGCGACGCGGCCAGCGACCGGGCGCCCGCGACCGGGTCCACGGGGGCGGTGCCGAACGGGCGGGTCAGCTGGCCGAGCCCCTGGCGGATGGCGTCCTGCCAGACCGGGCCCGGGCTCATGTCGGTCTGGTGCGGGGCGACGCCTCCCCCTGACGCGTCGGCGCCGACCCACAGACCCACGAGCTGGGCGACCTTCTCTTCCAGGGTCATGAGCGGGATGAGCGCGTCGGCCCGCTCAGCGGGGGTCAGGTGCGAGTCCCGCCACCGTTCGTTTTCGCCGGATGCCGAGCCTGTGTCGATGGGTACCTGGGCCCTCATGCCATCCCTTCGCGCTATGCCGGCGTCGCGCCGCGAGGTGAGCGTGGGATGTTACGCGGGGCGTGACGCCGAAACTTTCAAGAAGATCTGCTTAATATTGCGGCAACATATGGGCCCTCCTGAGGCCTGTCAAGAGTGCTGCAAACTGGTACGTTTCCGGTTCATCCCCTTGCCGGTCGGGGACTTTCCGGCGCAGGTCAGCGCCCGAAGAGAACGTTAACTTTCCCGAAAGTTTCGGAAAGTGTCGAGGCCGGACAATGTCACCGAATTCGGCGCTTGCCGTACACGGTGCCGGTCACCGCGTACGGCGCTTGCCGTACACGGTGCCGGTCGCCGCGACGACCACGAGCACCGCCAGGACGACGGGGGCGCGGCCGAGCCGTTCAGTGCCGAGGAAGAAGGCGGTCACGAGCGCCCACGCCATGACGGCCGTGCCGACGGCCGCGGTGAGATCCCTGACGCAGACCGCGTACAGGAGCACGAGGAGGGTGACCACGGCGACCCGGGAGCCGGACGCGGCGTCCGGGGCGGACAGGACGGCGATGACGCAGCTCGCCACCGCGACCAGGAAGCCGCAGCCGAACCACCGCGCCGGAGTCACGGCCGGAACCGGTAGCCCATGCCGGGCTCGGTGATGAGGTGCACCGGGTGGGCGGGGTCGCGTTCCAGTTTCTTGCGCAGCTGGGCCATGTACTGGCGCAGGTAGTGGGTCTCCTTGACGTGCCCGCTGCCCCAGACCTCGGCCAGCAGCAGCCGCCGCGGGATGAGCTTGCCCGGGTTGCGCACCAGGATCTCCAGGATGTGCCACTCGGTGGGCGTGAGCCGCAGCCCTCCCGAGATCGTCTTGCCGGTCAGGTCCACCGTGCGGTCGCCGATCCGGACGCGGGCGAGCTCCGCCTCCTGGACGGCGGCGCGGCGGGAGACGGCCCGGATACGGGCCAGGAACTCCTCGATGCCGAACGGCTTGGTCACGTAGTCGTCGGCGCCCGCGTCGAGAGCCTGGATCTTGTCGCGGTTCCCGGCCCGGCCGGACAGGACGACGATGGGGATCCGCGTCCAGGCGCGCAGCCCGTGGATGACCTCGATGCCGTCGAGGTCGGGCAGGCCCAGGTCGAGCACGATCAGGTCGGGGCGCCAGTCGGCCGCCGCGCGCAGCGCGGAGGCGCCGTCCGTGGCGACCGCGACGTCGTAGTGGCGGGCGGCCAGGTTGATGCGCAGCGCCCGCACGATCTGCGGCTCGTCGTCCACCACGAGGATCCTGGTCACCGGGTCACCGCCCTGGAGGCGATCGGCAGGATCACCGTCATGGTGAGCCCTCCTCCTGGAGTCTCCTCCGGGACGAGCGCGCCGCCCATGGCCTCGGTCAGCCCGCGCGAGAGCGCGAGCCCCAGGCCCATGCCGGCGCCGTTGTCGCGGTCGCCGAGTCGCTGGAACGGCTGGAAGACCCGGTCGTGGGCCTCGGGCGGGATGCCGGGGCCGCGGTCGACGACGCGGATCTCGACGTGCTCACCGTGCCAGCTGGCGGTGAGCAGGACCCGCCGGCCGGGCGGGCTGTGGCGGACGGCGTTGGTCAGCAGGTTGACCAGGACACGTTCGAGCAGCGCGGGGTCTGCGGCGATCTCGGGGAGTTCGACGGAGATGTCGCCTTCGACGCGGTCGCGCAGCGGCCCGAGGTCCTCGACGGCGCGGGGCACGACCTCCTCCAGCGCGACGGGGTGCAGGGAGAGCCCGAGCACACCGGCCTGGAGGCGGCTCATGTCGAGCAGGTTCTCCACCAGCCGGACGAGCCGGGCCAGCGACTCGTCGGCGGTGGCGAGCAGTTCGTCGCGGTCGTGCGGCGACCACTGCACGTCCTGGCTGCGCAGGCTCTCGACCGCGGCCTTGGCCGCGGCCAGCGGGGTGCGCAGGTCGTGGCTGACGGCGGCGAGCAGCGCGGTGCGCATCTTGTCGGCCGCGGCCAGCGGTTCGGCGCGGGCCGCCTCCTCCTGGAGGCGTTCCTGGCGCAGCGCGACGGCGGCCTCGGCGGCGAACGCCTCCAGCACCGGCCGGTCGCTGGCGTCCAGCAGCGGGCCGCGCGCCGCGAGCACCAGCGTGTCGCTGATCACCACGTCGTTGTCCGCGGCCTTCGGGCAGGTGCACGGGGCCGGGCCGGAGGTCGCCACGACGCGCCAGGCGGCCGGCTCGGCGTGGTCGTCGGGGGCGGGTTCGCCGACGCGCTCGAGGAGCGTGACCGACTCCAGCGCGAACGTCTCGCGCAGGCGGGCGAGCAGCGAAGGAAGTGCGGCCTCGCCGCGCAGCACGTGCCCCGCCAGCGTGGACAGCGCCCCGGCGTCGGCGCTCGCCCGGGCGGCCTCCCGGGTACGGCGGGCGGCGAGGTCCACGATCGTGCTCACGGCCGCCGCCACCAGGACGAACACGACCAGCGCGAACAGGTTCTCCGGATCGTTGATCGTGAACCGGCCCATCGGCGGGGTGAAGAACCAGTTCAGCACCAACGACCCGCCGATGGCGGCGGTGATCGCCGGCCACATCCCGCCCGCCAGCGCGACGCCGACCGTCAGGCAGAGGAAGAACAGGATCTCGCTCGGCAGCGACACCACCTCGCGGAACGGCACGAGTGCGGCGGTCAGCAGCGGCATCCCGGCCACCGCCAGCACCCAGCCGGCCACCCGGCGCTTGCGGGTCAGCGCGGCACGCGCGCGGGCCGGGCGCCGCCGTCCCATCCTGACCTCCTCGTGGGTGATCATGTGGACGTCGATCGAGCCGGAACGGGCGATGGTCTCGACTCCGACGCCGCGCGAGAAGAGCTGCGCGAACCGGCCGCGCCGGGAGGCTCCCAGGACGAGCTGGGTGGCGTTCACACCCCGGGCGAAGTCGAGCAGCGCGCGCGGGATGTCGTCGCCGACGACCTGGTGGTAGGTGCCGCCCAGGCTCTCGGCCAGTGTGCGCTGGCGGGCCAGGTTCGCCGGATCGGCTCCCGCCAGGCCGTCGGCGCTGGTCACGTGGACGGCCAGCAGGTCGGCGCCTTTGCTGCGGGCCGCGATCCGCGCCGCCCGGCGGACGAGCGTGTCGCCCTCCGGGCCGCCGGTCAGCGCCACCACCACCCGCTCGCGGGCCTCCCACGTGGCGGCGATGCCGTGCTCGGCGCGGTAGCGGTCGAGCTGCTCGTCGACTTTCCCGGCCACCCAGAGCAGGGCGAGCTCGCGTAACGCGGTGAGATTGCCGACGCGGAAGTAGTTCGCCAGCGCCGCGTCGACCTTCTCCGGCGCGTAGACGTTGCCGTGGGCCATCCTGCGGCGCAGCGCCTCCGGCGACATGTCGACCAGCTCGACCTGGTCGGCCCGCCGCACCACCTCGTCGGGGACGGTCTCGCGCTGCGGGATGCCGGTGATCTGCTCGACGACGTCGTTGACCGACTCCAGGTGCTGGACGTTCACCGTCGAGATGACGTCGATGCCGGCGTCGAGGATCTCGTCGACGTCCTGCCAGCGTTTGGCGTTCTTCGAGCCCGGCACGTTCGTGTGCGGGAGCTCGTCGATGAGCGCGACCTTCGGGGCGCGCTCGATGACGGCCTCGACGTCGAGCTCGGTGAAGGTGGCCCCGCGGTAGACCACGGTCTTGCGCGGGATCACCTCCATGCCCGCCAGCAGGGCTTCCGTGCGGGGGCGGCCGTGGGTCTCGACGTAGCCGACGACCACGTCCCGGCCGCGTTGCCGGGCGCGACGGCCTTCGCAGAGCATCGCGTACGTCTTGCCGACCCCCGGCGCGGCGCCGAGGTAGACCCGCAGCCGCCCCCGCATGTCAGGACCCGTCGAGGGCGAGGTTGAGTTCGAGCACGTTGACGACGGGCTCGCCCATGAAGCCGAGCGCGCGGCCGGTGGTGTGCTCGCCGATCAGCGCCTTCACCTGCTCGACCGGCATCCCGCGTTCCCTGGCCACGCGGGCGGCCTGCAGGTCGGCGTAGGCGACGGAGATGTGCGGGTCCAGGCCGGAGCCGCTGGCCGTCACCGCGTCCGCGGGCACCTCCGGCGGTCCCGCGTTGCCGCGGATCGGCACGGTCCTGCCCGCCGCGTAGTCCTCGCCGGGCTGGGCGCACTCCACCTTCAGCCCCTGGTAGGCGGTGATGAAGGGGGTGGCCGGGCAGGCCTGGTTGACGCTGACGGCCCGGTCCGGGAACACCTTCAGCACCGCGCCGACGCCGTCCGGCGTGCAGTAGGGGCGGGCGCCGCTGACGCCCTCCAGCTCGCCGACGGCCTTGGAGCGGGCGCACACCTGGGTGAGCAGCGACTGCCTGCCCTGGTCCTCGGCGCCGGGCACCGGCAGGGTGTCGATGACGTCCTCGGGGCCGAGGTTGCTCGCGGCCGTGGAGGTGGGGTCGTAGCCGTCGCCGGCGGCCGACGGGCGGGACTGGAAGTACGTCCTGATCGGGTTGCCGTCGGCGTCGGTGAACGACTGGCCGACGAGCGAGCTGCCCACGACCGTGCCGTTCCTCTCGATGAGCGAGCCGTTGGCCTTGCCGTTGAAGACCGCCTGGGCCACGCCGGTGGCGGCCAGGGGGTAGATGACGCCGGTGACCACCGTGAGCACGAGCACCGCGCGCAGGGCGGCCACGTGCTGGCGGATCCAGCTGGGCATGCGTTCCATTTATGACATCCCCGGAAGGAACTGGATGATGAGATCGATGATCTTGATGCCGACGAACGGCGCCACGATGCCGCCGAGCCCGTAGACGTACAGGTTCCGCGACAGCAGCTTGGAGGCGCTCGACGGCCGGTACCGCACGCCGCGCAGCGCCAGCGGGATCAGCGCCACGATGACGAGCGCGTTGAAGATCACCGCGGACAGGATCGCCGACTGCGGGCTCGACAGACGCATGATGTTGAGCGTGTCCAGGCCCGGGTAGACCGCGGCGAACATCGCCGGAATGATCGCGAAGTACTTCGCGATGTCGTTCGCGATCGAGAACGTCGTCAGCGCGCCCCGGGTGATCAGCAACTGCTTGCCGATCTCCACGATCTCGATGAGCTTCGTCGGGTTGGAGTCGAGGTCCACCATGTTCCCGGCCTCCTTGGCGGCGGAGGTGCCGGTGTTCATCGCCACGCCGACGTCCGACTGCGCCAGTGCCGGGGCGTCGTTGGTGCCGTCACCGGTCATCGCGACCAGCCGGCCGCCCTCCTGCTCCTTCCTGATCAGCGCGAGTTTGTCCTCGGGGGTGGCCTCGGCCAGGAAGTCGTCCACCCCGGCCTCGTCGGCGATCGCCTTCGCGGTCAGCGGGTTGTCACCGGTGATCATCACCGTCCGGATGCCCATCCGGCGCATCTCGTCGAAGCGCTCCCGCATCCCCTGCTTGACCACGTCCTTCAGGTGGATGACGCCGAGCACCCGGCCCTTCTCGGCCACCACCAGCGGCGTCCCGCCGGAGGCGGAGACGCCGTCCACGATGTGGCCGATGTCGTCGGTGGGGTGGCCGCCGGCGTCGCGCACCCACTTCATCACGGCGGTCGCCGCGCCCTTGCGGACCTCGCGGCCGTCCAGGTTCACCCCGGACATGCGGGTCTGCGCCGTGAACGGCACCCAGTCGGCGCCGTGGATCTCCCGCTCCCGCAGCCCGTAGCGCTCCTTGGCGAACACCACGATCGAACGCCCCTCCGGCGTCTCGTCGGCCAGGCTCGACACCTGCGCGGCCTCGGCCAGCTCCGCCTCGGTGATGCCGGCGACGGGAACGAACTCGGCCGCCTGCCGGTTGCCCAGCGTGATCGTGCCGGTCTTGTCCAGCAGCAGCGTGGACACGTCCCCGGCGGCCTCGACCGCGCGGCCGGACATGGCCAGCACGTTGCGCTGCACCAGGCGGTCCATCCCGGCGATGCCGATCGCGGACAGCAGCGCCCCGATCGTCGTCGGGATCAGGCACACGATCAGCGACACCATCACGATCCCGGTCACGCCGTCCGCCGTCAGCGCGAGCGAGTCCGGCACGCCCGGGTTGATCGACTTGGAGTAGATCGCCAGCGGCTGCATCGTCGCCGTCGCGATCAGGAAGATGATCGTCAACGCGGCCAGCAGGATGTTCAGCGCGATCTCGTTCGGCGTCTTCTGCCGGTTCGCGCCCTCCACGAGGGCGATCATCCGGTCGACGAAGCTCTCGCCCGGTTTCTGGGTGATCTTCACGACGATCCGGTCCGACAGCACCTTCGTGCCGCCGGTCACCGCGGACCGGTCACCGCCGGACTCGCGGATGACGGGGGCGGACTCCCCGGTGATGGCCGACTCGTCCACCGACGCGATCCCCTCGATCACGTCGCCGTCACCGGGGACGACCTCACCGGCCTCCACCACGACGACGTCACCCTGACGGAGTTCGGTCGCTCCGACGACCTCCCACTCGTCCGGCGCGCGGCGCGTCAGTCGGCGCGCGGTGGTGTCGCGCTTGGCCGCGCGCAACGTCGCGGCCTGCGCCTTGCCCCGCCCCTCGGCCACGGCCTCGGCCAGGTTCGCGAAGATCACCGTCAGCCACAGCCACACCACGATGGCCCACGCGAACACCGACGGGTCCGCGATCGCCAGCACGGTGGTGAAGACCGCGCCGATCTCCACGATGAACATCACCGGGTTGTGCCACAGCGTCATCGGGTTCAGCTTGCGCAGCGCGTCCGGCAGCGACCGGATCATCTGCTTGGGGTCGAGCAGACCGCCGCCCACCGGGCCGTTCTTCTTGGGCGCGGGTGCCTCGAGCACGTGCGTTGACATCTAGAGAAGTCCTTCTGCGAGCGGCCCGAGCGCCAGGGCCGGGAGGAACGTGAGGGCGACGAGGATCACCGTCACGCCGACGAGCATGCCCACGAACTGCGGCCGGTAGGTCGGCAGCGTGCCGGCCGAGGCCGGGACGGGCCTCTGCTCGGCCAGCGACCCGGCCAGCGCCAGGACCAGGACGATGGGCACGAACCGGCCGAACAGCATGCACAGGCCCAGCGTGGTGTTGTAGAAGGGGGTGTTCACGCTGACGCCGGCGAAGGCGGAGCCGTTGTTGTTCGACGCCGAGGTGTAGGCGTAGAGGATCTCCGACAGGCCGTGCGGGCCGGTGTTGAGCATGGCGGCCCGGCCGTTGCTGGTCGCCATCGCCACCGCGGTGCCCACCAGCACCAGGACGGGCATGACGAGGAAGTACGCCGAGGCGAGCTTGATCTCGCGCGCGCCGATCTTCTTGCCCAGGTACTCGGGGGTGCGGCCGACCATCAGGCCCGCCACGAAGACCGTGATCACGGCGAGGACGAGGATGCCGTACAGGCCCGCGCCGACGCCGCCGGGCGCGACCTCGCCGAGCAGCATGTTGACGATCAGCATCCCGCCGCCGATGGCGGTGTAGGAGTCGTGGAAGGAGTCGACCGCGCCGGTGCTGGTCAGGGTGGTGGCGGTGGCGAACAGGCCGGAGTTGGACACCCCGAAGCGGGCCTCGCGGCCCTCCATCGCCTGCCCGATGGCCTGCGGCACGGTGCCGTTCGCGCTGAGCTCGGACCAGTTGGTGACGCCGATGCTGACGATCGCGATGACCGCCATCACGCTGACGATCGCGTACCCCTGGCGGTTGTCGCCCACCATGCGGCCGAACGTGCGCGGCAGGCAGGCGGCGATCACGGTCAGCAGGAAGATCTCCAGCAGGTTCGTCCACGACGTCGGGTTCTCGAACGGGTGGGCCGAGTTGACGTTGAAGATGCCGCCGCCGTTGGTGCCGAGGTCCTTGATGACCTCCTGCGAGGCGGCCGCGGCCGGGGTGAAGGTCTGCTCCCCACCGGTCAGCGTGGTCCACGTGCTGTGGTCGGCGAACGTCTGGATCGCGCCGCCGGCCACCAGCACCAGCGCCGCGACGAACGCGATCGGCAGCAGGATGCGGATCGTGCCCCGCACGAGGTCCGCCCAGAAGTTGCCGAGAGTGTCGCTCCTCTTGCGGGCGAAGCCGCGGACCAGGGCGATGGCCACCGCCATGCCGACGGCCGCCGAGACGAAGTTCTGCACGGCCAGGCCCGCGGTCTGCACCACGTGGCCCATCGTGGACTCGCCCGAGTAGGCCTGCCAGTTGGTGTTGGTGACGAAGCTGACCGCGGTGTTCCAGGCGAGCGCGGGCTCGACCGGCTCCATGCCGAGCGACAGGAACAGGTGCGACTGCAGGCGCTGCAGGGCGTAGAGGAACAGCAGGGACAGCAGCGAGAAGGCCAGCACGCTGCGGGCGTACGCGCCCCAGCGCTGCTCGACGTCGGGCTTCACCCCCACCAGACGGTAGATCACCCGCTCCACGGCCAGATGCCGGGTGCCGGTGTAGACGCGGTACATGTAGTCGCCCAGCGGCTTGTAGCACAGGGCCAGGGCGAGCAGCAGGGACGCGATGAACAGGATCCCTGCCAGGGTCGACGACATCAGAAGCGCTCCGGGAACAGCAGGGCCGCGACCATGAAGATCACCAGGCCGGCGACCACGACCAGGCCGGTGGCGTTGACGGCGCTCACAGGCGCTCCACCGCCTTGACGACCAGCCCGAAGATCGCGAAGGAAGCGATCGTCAGGGCGACGAAGATGACGTCGGTCATCCCCACTCCTCAACTCGGAAAAGACGTTCCAGTCGCCTGAGCAGGCGGCTGCAAACTAAAGGAAATACCGCGTGATAAGCGGTTTTGCCGGTCTTGACGGCTTCCATACGGGCCAGTCCCGAATATTGACGCGATCCCTACGCATGGATGACGGCATTCGCCGGCGGATGCCGTCACGGTGGACGCCATTCAAACCCGCGGTGTCGCATCTCACGGTGGATTCATGACACGAAAAGACACACCCGACGGCGGACCCGGAATTGACGCGTGACCGATTTCAGAACGGCCAGTCCGCGGTGCGGGCCATCTCGACGTGCGGGATCGCGGCGAACGAGCCGGGGGTGACGTCGGTGAGCACGTGCTCCTGGCCGGGGCCCGCGACGGCCTCGGCGGCCTCGGCCGCCCGGTCGGGGTGGGTGAGGACGATGATCCGGTCGTACCCGCCGGCGTGCTCGCGGATGACGCGCGCCGGACTCGCCGAGCCCCCCGCGCCGTCGCCGAGGCGGGCCAGCACGGCCGTCAGCGGCTCTCCCGGACGGACCAGAACGGAGACCTCGCTCGTGCCGAGGACGACCACCCGCGCGTGGGCGGCGCGGCAGGCGAGCGCGGCCCCGGTCACCGTGGCCGCCTCCGCCCTGGTCAGCCCGCCCTCCGCGGGTCCGGACATCAGGTCGCCGCGGTCGACGACCACGAGCGTGCGGCCGGCCAGCGCCGGGACGTTGGCCGGCGACAGCTCCAGCGCCGGCCGCAGCGCCCGGCTCCAGCGCGTGCCCGGCACCGACCGCAGGGCGGCGTACACCTCCAGCGGCGTCACGCCGGAGCGCAGCACGCACGCGGGCGACGCGAGTTCGTGGGCCACCCGTTCGGCGCATTCGGCGTCCAGCCCGTCGCGGTCGAAGTCGGCCAGGTGGGCGAGCCGGTCGCGGTACGGCATCGACCCGGCCACCGCCGCCCAGGCGGGGCCGGTCATGGTGCCGAGCAGCCAGCGTCGCACGGCGTCCCAGCTCATGGCGGCTTCGGCGAGCGCGCTCGGGGCGTGCGGGCGTTCGAACAGGGCATGGCGGCGGGCGGGCGGGATCCAGTAGAGGGCGCGCCGGGCGCGCAGCAGCGGCAGCGACTCGGGGATGTCGTCGAAGTCGCCGCGCCTGCGGGAGATCGCGTGGCGGAAGACGGCCGCCTGCGCGGGCCCGCCGGGAGCCGGGTGGGTCAGCGCGAGGACGTCGGCGAAGCGCAGGGAGGCGCCGGGACTGTCGTACGTCGCCAGGGCCCGTTCGTCGTAGAGCCGGACGACGGCGTCCGCGACGCCCCGTTTGAGCGGCTGCGGCAGGGCTCTGCCGTACCAGTGGAGCCAGTAGGCGAGCAGCTCGCCCGGCTCGTCGGCGCGGCGCAGGCACTGGTCGAGCAGTTGCCGGGAGCCCGTGACGCCGGTGTCCAGCCGGGCCTGCACGAGCTCGGCCACGGTGGCCAGCCGCAGGTGGCGCAGCGCGTCATGCCGGGCTGTCCAGGCGGTCATCCGCACCAGCCAGGCTTCGTCGGCGCGGGCCAGCCGGGTCGCGAGCGCGACGTGACGCGCGGACGGCACGCGGGCGCGGGCGTCCCCGAGCGCCCTGGCCACCAGCAGGAAGAGCTCTTTCCGGTACGTGTGCACGTTCGTCGAGGCGCGAGTGGTCATGGCGGCCTGCACTCCCTTCGGAAATGGGAAAGAGCCTCCCGAGAAGGGCGGCCGCCGGCGACCCGGCGGGTGCCGGGCGGCCGGGGCCAAGAGCGCATCGGGAGGCCCTGTGCCGCGGCGGTCAGGGCCGCGGCGGGGTTCAGCCGTTCGTGGGCTGGTGGCCGTGGTGGGCCTGGTGCTTGCGGCGGCTGCGTTTCCTACGCGCGCGCTTGGACATCGTTCTCCTTTCCGAACAGGCACGCGCCGGCGCGGGCCTGCTCGATGGCGGGGATCGCGGCGAACCAGCCGTCGCCGGCGTCGGTGATGACGTGCCAGGATCCGGCCGGCTCGACGGCCGCGTCCGGATGGGTCAGGACGATCACCCGGTCGTGCCCGCCGGCATGGGCGTGCACGGCCTCCGCCGCCGGGTGATCGCCCGCGGGCTCGTGGAAGCGATCCACCGACTCCAGCAGTGAGCCGCCGATGTCGACCCGTCCGGCCGCGGGCCCGAACTGGACGACCTCCACCGACGGCGAGCGCAGCGCGAGCGCGGCGGCGACGGCCGCGGCGGCGTCGGCCCTGGTCAAACCCCCGTCGCGGCGGGCCATCGCCGCGCCGCGGTCCACCAGGACGAGCGTCCGGCCCTCCAGCGCGGGCACCTGGCCCAGCGCGTGCCCGAGGGCCCGGTCCAGGGCCGCGGACCAGCGCGAGCCGGGGACCGCCCGGCAGGCGGCCAGGATCTCCAGCGGCAGCGCGCCGCCCCGCCGTACGGAGATCTCGTCGGCGAGCTCCGCGCAGAGCCGGTCGGCCACCGCACCGCTCAGCCCGGCGCCGTCGAGAGCGCTCAGGACGGTCAGCCGCTGCCGGTACGTCATGGACGGCAGCACCACCGCCCACGCCTTGGCGGTCATCTCGCCGCCGAGCCAGACGGCCACCTGCTCCCAGTCCATCCTGGCCACGGCCAACAGGGCGGCCGCGTCGGGCCGCTCCAGCGCCCGGTGCCGCCTGGCGGCCGGCAGGTCGTGCAGCTCGGCACGGGCTCGCAGGGTCGTCAGCGACTCCGGCACGGGACGTTCGCGCTTGAGGCGCCGGGCGGCGTACTGGAAGACGTCGTTCTGCGCCTTGCCGGACGGTTCGGGATGGGTGAGCGCGATCACCTCGGCGAAGCGCATGGCGGCCCGCGGGGTGTCGTGGACGGCCAGGGCGTGCTCGTCGTAGAGGCGTTCGGCGGCGTCCGCGACGGCCTGTCTGATCGGCTTGGGGATCGACCGGCCGTACCGGCCGATCAGGTAGGCCAGCAGGTCGCCGGGGTCCTCCGGGCGCAGCAGCACCTCGCCGCCCAGCCGGCGGGCCTCGGCCGAGGTGGCGAGCCTGGCGGTCAGCCGGGTGCGCAGGTATTCGGCCGCGGCGGCCAGCGCCAGCAGGCGCAGCGCCGGCTGCCTGCGGGTCCAGCCGATGAACGCGCTCATCCAGGCGTCGTCGGCGGCCAGCGTGGCGACCGGCCCCGCGAGCCGGTCGCCGAGCTCTCCGGCACGCCGGTCGGCCAGGGCGCGGGCGGCCAGCAGGAAGAGCTCGCTCCTGGCGGCGGTCACCGCTGAAGGCTGGGGTGTGGTCATCGGCCCTTCTTCACGAAAGAGGGAAGAGGCCTCCCACGTCGGCGATCAATGGGATTCCGGTTGCGCCACAATCCGGAATCGTCGCCATCCGCGGGAGGCCCCGAGGAGGCACCGCGGATCTCGCGGTGCGGCGTGGAGAGTCATCCCACGCCTGTGTGTCCGTGCTCCGTGACACACCATCGGACGGGTCGCCGGAGATGGTGACGGCGCACAACGCTGCGGCGGGGTCGTGCCGTCATTTCTTCTCCTTTACCCGTCCGGCGACCTCCACCATGTCCGGGTCCCGAATGCCGGGGCAAGAATTTTGACACCATGCCTACGCGTAAAAGACGCGAAAAACGCGCCCGCGTTGAATGAGACCCCTCTAATGCTCGTCTCACGGAACGGCAATGGCCGGTCGAGATGCTTCTGGTGGCCGGGGAGAGCCCGGCCGGAGCTGACGAAGGGGACCGACATGAGAATGATCAAGCTGACCGTGGCCGGCGCCGTCCTGGGCACGGTGCTCGGGAGCATGGCCCTGGCCTCGCCGGCCCACGCCGACACCCGCACCTGCTCGGGCACGATCCGCTCCGCCTCCGTCGACGACGTCCGGGTCCCGAAGGGCGCCCGGTGCACCCTTCTCGGCACCAGGGTCGACGGCAACGTCAAGGTGGCGAGCGACGCCACCCTGGTCGCCCGCGGCGTGCGGGTCGACGGCGACATCCAGGCCGACGACGCCCGCTCGGTCTCGGTGAGCAGCGGCTCGCAGGTCGACGGCAACATCCAGATCGAGGACACCGGCGTCGTCACGGTGCTGTCGACCCGGGTCGACGGCGACATCCAGCTGGAGGACAACCGCCGCTCGGTGCGCGTCGAGGGCAACCGCGTCTCCGGCAACGTCGAGGTGGAGGAGAACCGCGGGAGCGTGCGGGTCCAGCGCAACGCCGTCCGGGGCGACCTGGAGTGCGAGAGCAACCGCCGCGGAGTGTCCGGGGGGAACAACTCCGTGCGCGGCGACAAGGAAGGCCAGTGCCGCCGCCTCTGACGGCGCTCCTCCCCTGACGACCGCCCCGGGCGCCCCGCACGGCCCCGGGGCCGCTCGTACGCGCTAGGCGGGAAGGCGGTAGACGGAGACGTGGGAGCGCGACTCGGCGGTGAACTCGGCTCCCGACCAGTCGGCGTGCCGGCTCTCCAGCTCGAAGCCGGCCAGCTGCCCCATGAGGTCGAGCTCGGCCGGCCAGATGTAGCGCTGGGGGGTGCGGAAGAGCGTGGCCTGCCGGCCGTCGCCGAAGCGGAAGTGGTGGGAGACGAGGTGCTGGCGCACCACGTCGTAGGTGTCGATGCCGAGGTAGCCGGGTTCGCTGGTGAAGACGAAGCCCTGCTGGCCGGGGGGAAGGATACGAAGTTCGGGCACGCCCAGCTCGATCACGAACCGGCCGCCCGGCTCGAGGTGGCGGGCGGCGTTGCGGAAGCATTCGACCTGCTCGGCCTGGGTGAGCAGGTTGGAGATCGTGTTGAAGACGAGATAGACGAGCGTGTACGTGCCCGGCGCGGTGGCGGTCGCCATGTCGCCGTTGACGACGGGGATGGCCGACTCGTCCGCCTTGGTGCGCAGCTGGTCGATCATCGGGCGCGACAGCTCGATGCCGGTGACGGGCACGCCCCGCCCGGCGAGCGGCACGCCCACCCGGCCGGTGCCGATGGCGAACTCCAGCGCCCGGCCGCCGCCCGCCAGCTCGGCCAGGCGGTCGACGGTGGGCCCGAGCACGTCGGGGGCGAACATGCCGGTGCCGGGGGTGTCGTAATGCTGGGCGGCGTAGGCGTCCCAGATGTCCTCCTGTCGCATGCCGCCCACGATGTCCGCGGGCGGCATGCGCTGTCCACTGATTTAACGTCCGCTCGGTTCCGCCTCGTCGTACTCGACGGCGTAGTCCTGCCGCGAGCGGTCCTTGAGCAGGTACGCCGCCACCACGCTGATCAGGGCGCAGACCGCCATGTAGACGGCGATGGCGAAGGAGCTCTGATACGTCTCGTACAGCCAGACCGCGATCAACGGGGCCGGGCCGCCGGCTGTCACCGAGGCGAGCTGGTAGCCGAGGGAGGCGCCGCTGTAGCGCAGCCGCCCGGTGAAGCTCTCGGCGATGAACGTCGCCTGCGGGCCGTACTGGATGTCGTGGATGGGCGCGGCCAGCACGATGGCGAGGAAGACCAGCGCCGGCACGCGGGTGTCGAGCAGCGGCCAGTAGACGAACGACCACGCCACCATGAGGGCGGCGCCGACGATGTAGAGCTTCCTGCGGTTCACCAGGTCGGAGATGTAGCCCCAGAACGGCACGGTGACCAGCGAGACGAGGCCGGCCACGATGACGTACAGATAGACGTCCGACGCCTCGAAGCCGAGGGTCCTGGTGGCGTAGGTGAGGATGAAGACGGTGAAGATGTAGAACGGCGCCTGCTGGCCGGTGCGCAGCAGCGCGCTGAGCACGATCTCGCGCCAGTTCTTCTTGATGACCTCGCGCACGGGCACGCGCTCGATCTTGTTCTCGCGCAGCACCTTCGCGAAGACGGGCGTCTCCAGGATGCCGAGCCTGATGTAGAGACCGACGCCGGCCATGACGATGCTGAGCAGGAACGGGATGCGCCAGCCCCAGTACGGGTCGAGCGGCTGGAAGATCTGCAGGCCGACGTAGCCGAGCACGAGCCCGACGGGCACGCCGAACTGCGGCCAGCTGCCGAGGAACCCGCGCCGGCGGCCCCGGGTGTCGCCCCACTCGGTGGCCAGCAGCACCGAGCCGCCCCACTCGCCGCCGACGCTGATGCCCTGCAGCAGGCGGAGCAGGGTGAGCAGGATGCCGCCCCAGATGCCGATCTGGTCGTACGTCGGCACGAGGCCGACGAGCGCGGTGGCGACGCCCATGGTCATCAGGGTGATGATCAGGGTGGCCTTGCGGCCGATGCGGTCGCCGTAGTGGCCGAAGATCGCCGCGCCGATCGGACGGGCGGCGAAGCCGCCGAAGTACGTGCCGAGGGCGAGCAGGAGGCCGGTCGTGGGGTCGCTGTTGGGGAAGAACAGCTCCGCGAAGATGGTGCTGGCCGCGAAGCCGTAGAGGAAGAAGTCGTACCACTCGATCGAGGTGCCCACGGCGGAGGCGACCACCGCCCGGGTGAGCTGCCGTTTTCTCTCGGGGCCTGTCGCGTCGGGTTCGTGCTCAGTCATCTACCGCACCTCCGGTAGCTCCCGCATTACCGGTGACGGTACATCAGAGTTGATCGCCGGTCACGGGCCTGAAATCTCGCGGAATGCGGCTGTGCCGGGCATGCCGGACGGCGCTGGTTCAGAGGCACTTCTCCGGGTACCCATGGGGCAACGCTGTGAGGAGGGCATGAGCCGATGCGTCCCATCGTCACCGCCATGACCGTGCTGGCCCTGGCGGCCACCGGGTGTGCCGCCGCGGGATACGACACCCTGCGGCCGCCGCCGAACGAAGGCGCCAACGGCGGCGTGACAGGCACGGTCTCCGTACGCAACGCCTTCCTGGTGGGCGGCTCGGACCCGGCCTCTCCCCCTCCTCAGCAGCCGCTGTTCGCCGTGCTGATCAACGAGAGCGCCCGCCCGCAGCGCCTGGAGCGGATCACCGTCGAAGGCGGCGGTTCCGTGCAGCTCGCCGGGCCGCTCACGCTGCCGCCCAACCAGCCGGTCGGCACCGGCAGTCAGCCGATCGGCACGGTCACCGGCGTGCGCGGCACGACGGTGCCGATGACGTTCACCTTCTCCGACGGGAGGTCGACGCGGCTGATGGTGCCGGTCAAGCGGCGCGCGGGAGACTTCGCCCAGCTGCCCACCGCGCCCGCGGGCCCGCCGTCGCCCACCAGCCCGGCCACCGCGCCGCCGAGCCCGGCGGGGTCGCCGAGCCCCGCCGGATCGCCCAGCCCCGCGGGGTCGCCGAGCCCGTCGCCCACCGGCTGACCTGATCGGCCCGCGGTTCACCCGCACGGCACGACGGCGCGATGCGGCTACGTCCCGTGGGCAGCGGCGCGCGTCCGGGACGCCGCCGGCCGCCTGCGACGGCATGACAGTGGAGCTCTGAGCCCTGCCCACGGGTCAGCGGGCTCGGGAGCGGCGGTCAGCCGAGAGAGTCGGTGAGCGTGCCGGCCGCCTGGGTGACGAGCTTGCCGTACTGCGCGCGCAGGTCCTCGGTCATGCGGCTGGCCGGGGTCGAGACGCTGAGACTGGCGATCGGGGCGCCGTCCGGGCCGAGGATCGCGGAGGCGACGGCGGCGATGTCGGCGCGCCACTCCCCGCGGTTGTCGGCGTACCCGCGCGCCCTGACCGCCTCCAGCTCGGCCCGCAGCGCCCGCGCGTCCGTGATCGTGGTCTCGGTGTACGCCGGCAGCTCGTCGAGCCTCCTGCCGAGGTGGGCCAGCACGGCCTTGCCGTTGGCGGAGGCGTGCAGCGGCAGCCGGATGCCGAGCGGCAGCACGATGCGCAGCGGCTTGTCGGTCTCCAGCCGCTCGATCAGCACGACCGCCTCGCCCTCGGGGACCATCAGGTGGATGGTCTCGCCGGTGCGCTGGCGCAGCTCCTCCATGACGGGCACGGCCGCGTCGCGCAGCCCCAGCTCGGTACGGCGGGCGACCTGTAACGCCTTGCTGGTGACCTGCCAGCGGGTGACCTCGCCCCCGGCGGGCCGGATCCAGCCGGCCTCGTGCAGCGTCCTGAGCGAGCGCTGCACCGTGCTCTTGGGCAGCCCGAGCAGGCGGGCCAGCTCGCCCACGCCGATGGGCTGGCGGGCGGAGACCTCTTCGAGCACGCGAAGGGCGGTGATCACGTTCCGCACATTGACTCCTTCCTGAGGCGATCTTAAGGTTAGTGAACCGTACGACGGCACGGTGTGCCGTGACATGGCACAGAGGGGAAGAGACAGTGGGCCGGCATTTCCTGCAGATCCCCGGGCCGACCAACGTTCCCGACCGGGTGCTGCGCGCGATCGCCCAACCCACGATCGACCACCGGGGGCCCGAGTTCGCCCGGCTCGCCTCCGAGCTGCTGGAGCGGCTGAAGGGCGTCTTCCAGACCGCCGGTCCCGTGGTCGTCTACCCGTCGTCGGGCACGGGCGCGTGGGAGGCGGCGCTGGTCAACACGCTGTCGCCGGGCGACAAGGTGGTGGCGTTCGAGACCGGGCACTTCTCCACTCTGTGGTGCGAGATGGCCGCCCGCCTGGGGCTGGTCGTCGACCTGGTGCCGGGCGACTGGCGGCACGGCGCCGACCCCGACGCCCTCGCCGAGCGCCTGACCCCCGACGTCGCCGCCGTCATGGTGGTGCACAACGAGACCTCGACGGGCGTGCGCAGCCGCGTCCCCGAGATCCGCGCCGCCCTCGACCGGGCCGGGCACCCGGCGCTGCTGCTGGTCGACACGATCTCGTCGCTCGGCTCGATGGACCACCGCCACGACGAGTGGGGCGTGGACGTCACCGTCGGCTGCTCGCAGAAGGGCCTCATGCTGCCGCCCGGCATCGGCTTCAACGCGGTCAGCGACAAGGCCCTCGCCCATCGCGGGCGGCTGCCCCGCTCCTACTGGGACTGGGAGCCGATCATCGAGGCCAACCGGCGCGGCTTCTACCCGTACACACCTCCCACCAACCTCCTGTACGGCCTGCGCGAGGCGCTGATCATGCTGGAGGAGGAGGGTCTTCCCGCCGTCTTCGTCCGGCACGACCGGCACGCCGAGGCGACCCGGCGCGCCGTGCGGGCGTGGGGGCTGGAGGTGCTCTGCGCCGACGAGCGCGAACACTCCAGCTCGCTCACCGCCGTGCTCATGCCCGAGGGCCACGACGCCGACGCGGTCAGACGGCTGATCCTGGAGCGGTACGACATGTCGCTCGGCACCGGCCTGGGCCGGCTCGCCGGACGCGTCTTCCGCATCGGGCACCTCGGCCACTTCAACGACCTCATGCTCGCGGGCACGCTGAGCGGGGTCGAGATGGGCCTGGCCGCTGCCGGCGTGCCGATCAAGGAGGGCGGCACGCGGGCGGCGCTGGCGTACCTGGAGGGCGGACGATGAGCCTGGCGCGCACGCTGGCCCCGCTGATCGCGGGCGACGTCCGCGACGACCCGTACACCCGGCACCTGTACTCCTCCGACGCCAGCATGTACGCCATCGAGCCGCTCGCGGTCGCCTTCCCCCGGCACGCCGACGACGTCCAGTCGCTGGTCGTGGCCTGCGGCGAGCTTGGGGTGCCGCTGCTGCCGCGCGGCGCGGGCACCAGCCTGGCCGGGCAGACGGTGGGCGCGGCCGTGATCGTCGACTTCTCCCGGCACATGAACCGCATCCTGGAGATCGACGGCCGCACCGCCCGCGTCCAGCCCGGCGTGGTGCAGGACCAGCTCAACCGGGCGGCCCGCAAGCACGGGCTGATGTTCGGGCCCGACACCTCCACCAGCAACCGCGCCACGATCGGCGGGATGATCGGCAACAACTCCGCCGGCAGCCACTCCGTCCTGTACGGCTCCACGATCGACCACGTCGAGGCACTGCGCGTGGTGCTCGCCGACGCCACCACCCCCGACCTGACCACCGACACCCGGCTGAACACGGCGGTCGCCGAGGTGCTGCGCGGCGTGGACCTGTCGGGGTTCCCGCGCTTCTGGCGGCACTCGGGCGGCTACCGCCTCGACGCCGCCGCCCGCGACGGTCTGACGAAGCTGATCGTCGGCTCCGAGGGCACCCTCGCCGTGGTCACCGAGGCCACGGTGAGGCTGGTGGACCGGCCGCGCGCCAAGGCCATCGCCGTCGGCCACTTCACCTCCACCGCGGCCGCCGTCGCCGCCACCGCCGACGCCCTGTCCTTCGGCGCCGCCTCGGTCGAGCTGCTCGACAAGGCCATCCTCGACCTGTCCAAGCAGCGCGTCGACTACGCCGGGCTCGGCGACATCCTGGAGGGCGAGCCGGAGGCGCTGCTGTTCGTGGAGTTCTTCGGCGACACGCCGCGCGAGGTGGCCGACCGGGTCGACAAGCTGGCCGCCACCTGGAAGTCCGGCGGCCACGGCTACCACACCCTGCGGGCTGTCACCGGAGAGCAGCAGGCGGCCGTGCTCAAGGTGCGCAAGGCCGGGCTGGGCCTGCTCATGGCCTCCAGCGTGGGCAGCCGGCGGCCGCTGGCGTTCGTGGAGGACACCGCCGTGCCGCCGGAGCGGCTGCTGCCGTACGTCGAGGAGTTCGCGCAGATCCTCGACCGGCACGGGCTGCGGGCCGGCTTCTACGGCCACTGCTCGGTGGGCTGCCTGCACATCCGCCCGTTCGTCGACCTGCGCGCGCCCGGCGAGATCGGCACGATGCGCGCGGTCGCCGAGGAGATCGCCGAGCTGGCCGCCCGGCACGGCGGCGTGAACTCCAGCGAGCACGGCGACGGCCTGGCCCGCTCGGAGTTCAACCGCCGGCTGTTCGGCGACCAGATCTACGAGGCGATGCGGCAGGTCAAGCGTATCTTCGACCCGCACGACCGGCTCAACCCCGGCAAGATCGTCGATGCGCCGCCGATGACCGAGCACCTGCGCGACCCTGCACAGCCCGAGCCGCGCCCGCTGGCCACGACGCTGACCTTCGCCGGCGGCATGCACGCCGCCGCCGACCGGTGCATGAACGTCGGCGTGTGCCGCAAGGACGACACGGGCGTCATGTGCCCGTCGTACATGGGCACCCGCGAGGAGGAGCACTCCACCCGGGGCCGGGCCAACGCCCTGGTCAAGGCCCTGTCGTCGCCCGACCCGCGGCAGGCGATGGGCGACGAGCGGCTGCACGGCATCCTCGACCTCTGCCTGGAGTGCAAGGCGTGCCAGTCGGAGTGCCCGCTCGGGGTCGACATGGCCGCGATGAAGAGCGAGTTCCTCCACCAGTACCAGGAGATCCACGGCGTGCCGCTGCGCGCGCGGGTCTTCGGCGCGATCAGGACGCTCAACCGGCTCGGCTCGGCCACCGCACCGGTGTCGAACTGGCTGGCCGGCGCCGTGCGCGGCCCGCTCGGGCTGAGCCGCCGCCGCCCGCTCCCCCGCTTCCACCGCGACAACCTGCTGCGCTGGTACGCCCGCCGCCCGGCTTCGCGCGGCACCCGCGAGGTCATCCTGCTCGCCGACTCCTTCACCACCTTCAGCGAGCCCGCGATCGGGCGGGCCGCCGTCGAGCTGCTGGAGCGCGCCGGCTACCGCGTACGCCTGGAGTCCGAGGGCTGCTGCGGCCGTTCCAGCATCTCCAAGGGCCTGCTCGACCAGGCGCGGACGATGGCGGAGGCGATGGTCACCCGCCTGGCCGCCTCGGACGCGCCGATCGTCGGCCTGGAGCCGTCCTGCCTGCTGACGCTGAAGGACGAGTACGCCGCGCTGCTGCCCGGCGACCCGCGCGTCCGGCAGGTGGCGGCGCGCGCCCGGCTCGTCCCCGAGCTGCTGAGCGAGGCGATCGACGACGGCTCGCTCGTGCTCGGCGACGCGCTCCGCGGACGCACCATCCTGCTGCACGGCCACTGCCACGAGAAGGCCGTCACCGGCACCGCCGCCACACGCGGCCTGCTGTCCAGGATCCCCGGAGCGGAGGTGACCGAGATCGACGCCGGCTGCTGCGGCATGGCCGGATCGTTCGGCTTCGAGGCCGAGCACTACGACCTGTCCATGAAGATCGGCGGCCTCCGGCTCTTCCCGGCGATCGCCGAATCCTCACCCGACACCCTGCTCGCGGCCACGGGGGTCTCGTGCCGCCAGCAGATCGCCCACGGGGCGGGCCGCGCCGCCCGCCACCCGGTCGAGCTCGTCCATCGGGCGGCCGGCATGCCATAACGCTCGGGGGAGATCGGAGTACGCAGTTGTCCGCAGAGCTCCTGTCCATCCTCGCCCTCATCGTCATGTTCCTCGTGGCCACCGTCTTCCCCGTCAACCTCGGGGCGCTGGCCCTCGTCGGAGCCTTCCTCGTCGGCACGCTGGCCGCCGGGATGAGCACCGACGACATCCTCGGGGCGTTCCCCGGCAGCCTGTTCGTGATCCTCGTCGGGGTGACGCTCTTATTCGCGATCGCCACCAACAACGGCACGGTCGACTGGCTCGTCAGGGCCGCCGTGCATCTCGTACGGGGACGGCTGGCCGCCATCCCGCTCGTCGTGTTCGTCATCTCCGCCCTGCTGACCGCCGTGGGCGCGCCGGCGCCGGCGGTGGCGGCGATCCTGGCGCCGATCGCGTTCGGGTTCGCGGCCGACTACCGCATCCATCCGATGCTGATCGGGCTCATGGTGGCGCACGGGACGCAGGCCGGGGCGTTCTCGCCGATCAGCGTGCTGGGCGGCATCGTGAACGGCGTCACCCGCGACTCGGGCCTGCCCTACGACAACCTGGTGCTGTTCCTGTCGAGCTTCGCGTACAACGCGGCGGCGGCCGCGATCGTCTTCTTCGTCTTCGGCGGCCACCACCTCTTCGGCCGCACCCACGTCGCCACCCCTGACTCCCCCGGCTCCGCCTCCCCCGCTTCCCCGACGACCCCCGGCTCGGCATCCGGCACAGGCACCGACCCTGGCGCTCCCGCCCCCGTTCTCAGCCCAGCCGCCCCTTCCGGCCCCGGCTCTCCCAGCGGCGAGGTGACCACCACGATCGTCCCCGGCACATCGTCGGGTACGTCCCCCGGCGCCACCTCCGCTCCCGATGCCGGTGGGCTTCGGCTCACGGCGCATCAGGCGCTGACGTTGACCGGGATCCTCGCGCTGTGCGTGGCCGTGCTGGCGTTCCAGCTCGACGTGGGCCTGACCGCCGTCACCGTCGCCGTGATCCTCTCCCTCACCTCCCCGAAGGCGAACAAGGGCGCCGTCGAGCGCGTCGCCTGGCCGACCGTGCTGCTGATCTGCGGCGTCGTCACGTACGTGGGCGTCCTGCAGGAGATCGGCACCATCGACTACGTCGGCTCGGCGGTGGCCGCGATCGGCATCCCGCTGCTGGTGGCGCTGCTGATCTGCTACGTGGGCGGCGTCGTGTCGGCGTTCGCCTCGACGGTCGGCATCCTGGGCGCGCTGGTGCCGCTGGCCGTACCGCTGCTGTCGCAGGGCACCCTGGGCCCGATCGCGATGATCGCGGCGTTGTCGGTGTCGTCGGCGATCGTGGACGTCAGCCCGTTCTCCACGACGGGCGCACTGCTCGTGGCCAACGTCAGGGGCATGGAACGCGACCAGTTCTACCGCAAGCTCCTGGCGTACGGCGCCGCCGTCGTCGCCGTGGGCCCCCTGGCCGCCTGGGCCGTCCTGGTGGCCCCGGGCTGGCTCGGCTGACTGAGCCGTCCAGGTCGCCCCGGGCTGACTCGGCCCACCGGGGCGGCCTGGCGGTCTCGAATCGGGCGGACCGCCGGGCGGTGCGGGCGGCCTGAGTGCCGTACCGCATCGTCCGGGCGGCCCGCCCCGGCGCGCGTCAGACGATCAGGCCGGCCGGGCCGGTCAGCATCGTGGTGCCCGCGCCGGCGAAGTTCGCCAGGTCGGCGACCGCCGCCCGGCCCTCCTCACCTGCCATCGCCGCGTTGAAGGCGTTCTCGTCGTCGAACGTCAGCACCGCCGCGAGATGGTACGCGGGCCGATCACCTCTGGGGGCGACGGGCCGCATCACCGAGTACGCGCGCAGCCCCGGCAGCCGGGCGGCGAGCGGGGCGTGCGTCTCGTCGTAGTGCTTGTCGAAGGCCTCGGTGCTCTCGGGATGGTGGTAGAGCACGATGAGCTGATAAGCCACTGTCCGCCTCCAAGGTCGGGATGTCCTTCGATCAAACCCCGCCCCGGCCCACCGCGATAGAGCCATCGCCGGCCGGCCGCATGCCCCGCGAGGAGCCACGTCGCCCAGCACCGTCCCGAACGGGCGGCTCGAAGGCGGACCCGGCAGACGGTGCCGTCCTCTGGCACTCCCCTATGTGCCCGGGGCGGTACCCGTTGAGGCTCGGTGGTGCGGTTCTGTCGCCTGCCAGGTCAGTGCGACGAGCGCGGCGCAGCCGCACAGTGCCGCGTTCCAGGCCAGCGCCATGCCGGGGGTGGTGAGGCCGGCCAGCGCGCCCGCCACCCACGGCCCTGCGGTCTGACCGGCGGCGAACACCACCGTCAGCGCGCCCAGCACACCCGTCCACGCCGCCTCCGGGACGGTGGCGCGGACCAGCGCCGTCACCGCCGACGGGATCACCATGAGCGTGAGCCCGAACGCGATCGCCGACAGCAGGGGCGCCGCACCCGCCAGCGGCGCCGTGGCGGCGACCGCCTGCACCGCCAGGAGGACGGCCAGCGCCCGCGCGTCCCGCCAGGCCGCGATGGGCCTGTTCCAGAGGGCCGGCGCGACCAACGCGCTCACGCCCACGACCGTCCACGTCAACGCCACCTGGACCGGACTCGCCCGCTGACCGGCGAGAAACTCCGACAGGAACGTGAGATAGGCCAGATACCCCGCGCCGAACAGCGCGTACACCACCGCGATCCGCCACAGCCGCGCCAGGTGTGGACGCGCCGCCCCCTCCTCCACCGCCGGCCGTGGCGGGCGAGGACGGACCACACCCTTCCCCGTCCGCGCCGGCCGTGGTGGACGGGAGCGTGCCGCCGCCTCGCCCACCTCAGCGGATGCCCGGCCGGGGGCGTCGGTCTTCGCCCCGGCTGACAGGGCGGCGCGCCAGCCGAGGGCCGTGCCGGCGAGTGCGGCCAGCCCGAATCCCAGCCACACCAGCTGCCATCGATCCGGTGCGACGAAAGGGACGACGGCGCCGCTGAGGACGATGCCGAGCCCGCCGCCCGCGTAGTAGACGCCGATCGGGGACGCCGAGCCGGACCGGGCGGCCAACCGGCCGGCGAGTACGCCCCCGGTGACGAAGACGAGCGCGCAGCCGAGCCCCGCGACGGCGCGCAGGACGACCTGCGCCGCCGCCTCTCCGCTGACGGCCGTGGCCGCCAGCGACACGGAGGTGAGGATCATCCCGGCGCGGAAGGTGACGGAGAGCCCCAGGCGGCGGGTCACGGCGGCGGTGACGAGCGCGCCGGCCAGGTAGCCCGCGCCGTTGGCCGTGGTCATCGCGCCCGCCTGGGCGAGACTCCATCCCAGCGCCGTACGCATGCCCGGGACCAGCAGCCCGTACGCGAACCGTCCCAGTCCGAGCGCCGCCGCGACCCCCAGGGAGAGCCCCGCCGCCTGCCACAGCGCGCGGCGGGCGGCCGACCGGCGGCTCGCGTGATCGCGAAGACCGGCGTCCTGGGAGGAGCGCGTCACAGCCGGCCGTCGAGAAAGGCGCGGACGGTCTCGATGAGGCGCCCCCGGTGGTCGGAGAGGGCGTGGTCGGTGGGCCACTCGTGATGGTCGAGCGCGGCCTGGTCGTATGCCTTCACCAGTGGCCGGTGGTGTACGTCCGCCGGGGTCACGGTGTCGTCCGAGGTGCCGATGAGCAGCACCGGCCGGCCGGCGAGCCGGGGTGACAGGCCGGCCAGGCTCCACCGGTCACCCGCCCGCTCCATCTCGGCGACCAGCGCCTCGCCGCTCGTCCCGCGCAGCGGCAGGAGTTCCTCCCCGAACGCCTCGACGTAACGCGCCCGGGCGGCCGGGTCGAGCGTGCGGGACACCGTACCGAAGTCGAAGCCCGACACCGACACCACGGCCGCGACGAACGGGTCGGCGGCGGCGATCATCAGCGCGGCGAATCCCCCGAAACTATGCCCGAACAGCGCCAGACGTCCCGGATCCAGCCGGTACGCCGACGCGAACGCCTCGGTCCGCACGGCATGCGCCACGGCGGCGGCGTCCTCCAGCGCGTTCGCCCACGACCAGGTGCCTCCCATGCCCCACGAGCCGCGGTAGTGGAAGGCGACGGCTGCGTAGCCCGCGGCTCGCAGCGCCTGCGCCAGGTCGAGGTTGCGCTCGTTGCCCGGAAAGCCCTGCAGGAGCAGCACGACGGGATGCGGCCCCGGCCCGGCCGGCAGGTGCAGCAACCCGGCCAGCGGCACTCCGCCGCTGTCGAACGTCACTGCGGGGGTGGCGGCTCTCACGATGATCCTCCTTAGATCGAACCGGTCGGTACGATAACAGTAATCGAACCGCCCGTTACCATCTAGGGGTGCCTGTACCGAAGGGAAGCACTCTCGACCCGGAGCGAACCCGCGCCGCGATCATCGAGTCGGCCATGCCGATCCTGTACGAGCGGGGCCTGGACGGCGTCGGCGTGGCCGAGCTCTGCGCCGCCGTCGGAGTGTCGAAAGAGACGCTCTACCGGCACTTCGGCTCCAAGGAGGGCCTGATCGAGGCGGTGCTGGAGGCCAGGAGCGACCGCGTGACGCGCTGGCTGCGCACATCCGCCGAGGCTGCGGGCGAAGACCCGGCCGACCAGCTGGCCGCGGTCTTCGACGCGCTGGCCGACTGGCACGCCGAGCCCGACTTCCGCGGCTGCGCCCTGCTCAACGCCGCCGCCCAGCATCACGGCGCGCCCGAGCTGGACCTCGCGGGGCGCCACCTCGAACGCCGGCTGGCGCTGCTGACCGAGATCGCCACGAGGGCAGGGGCGACCGACCCCGGGGCGCTGGCCCGTCAGCTGCTCATCCTGGTGACCGGCTCCACCGTCGTGGCGGACCAGCACCCCGCCACACCCGACGCCGCCCGCCTCGCCCGGCAGGCCGCGCTCACGCTGCTGCAAGCGGCCGGCTCACCGCCATCAAGCCGCGAGCACCGGTGAAGTCGACGCGCCACACGGCAAAGCCCCAGCTCCTGATTCGCCCCCGGGGCCGGGAGGCGCCGTCCCACCCCGGCACATCGTCTGCGCCATCACAGCGGATGGCGCCCGTCGCGGCTGCGCGGGCTGGAGCCGACGCCGCGATCGGCAACGAGCCGGTGGGCGCCCCGTACGCCATCGACCCGAGATCGCATGGCCCCGTTCAGGAGCGAGACGGGCTCGTTCCGGCGCCGTAGCGTAGCCCGTCGACGAGGAGCGCGACCATGCGCCGGCTGTAGGCGACCCCTCCGCCCTCCACCGGCAGGCACAGGTTGGCGACGGCGTACAGCAGATCCTTGGCGCTGATCTCGGCGCGGATCTCGCCGCTCGCGGTCGCGGTTTCGAGCAGCGAGTCGAGGGTGGGGCCGAGTCGTCGCATGAAGTAGCCGGGCAGGGCGTCGAACGCCGGATCGCCGGAGTGCAGGGCGGTGGCGAGCCCTCGTTTGGTGGCGAGGAATTCGGTGTAGCGCAGGAGCCACCTCTCGAGTGCCTCGCCTGGCTCGTGGGCGGCGCTGAGCGCCGGGGCGGCGTCGGCGCAGGCGTCCACTTCGCGCTGGAACACGGCCTTGACCAGGTCGGAACGCTGGGGGAAGTGCCGGTACAGCGTTCCGACTCCCACGCCGGCCAGATCGGCGATCTGTTTGGCGGGGGCGTCGACGCCTGAGGTGCCGAAGACCGTCTTGGCCGCTTCGAGCAGGGAGTCGACGTTGCGCTGGGCGTCGGCGCGCAGGCGGCGCGGCGCTCGTTCGCGTGCGCCCTGATCCGCGGAACCGGTCGAGTCGGCTCCGGTGGGCGCCGTTTTCTCGGGCACGGCTCTCCTTCGCTCTTGCATAACCGGAAAGCCTTTCCGTATAGTTCTGGAAAGACGTTCCACTTAGGTCCAGGGTACGGCATGCACACTCGCCGGCGACACCTCGACCTCCCGTCTCAGGAGAATCCGCATGCAGTACCGCACTCTCGGCAGGACCGGCATCAAGGTCAGCCCGTACGCGCTCGGCGCCATGATGTTCGGAGCCGTCGGCAACCCCGACCACGACGACTCGATCAAGATCGTCCACAGGGCTCTCGACGCCGGGATCAACTTCATCGACACCGCCGACATGTACTCCCACGGCGAGTCAGAAGAGATCGTGGGCAAGGCGCTCAAGGGGCGCCGCGACGACGTCGTGCTCGCCACCAAGGCCCGGTTCCCCGTGGACTACGACCCCAGCGGCGCCGCCCCGGCCCTCCCCAACCGGTCGGGCGCCTCACGCCGCTGGCTGATCCGCGCCCTGGACGACTCGCTGCGCCGCCTCGGCACCGACTACGTCGACCTGTACCAGATCCACCAGCCCGACCCCGACACCGACATCGAGGAGACCCTCTCGGCGCTCACCGACCTGGTGCGCGCCGGCAAGGTCCGGGCCATCGGCACCTCCTCCCTGCCCGCCTCGGACCTCGTGCACGCCCACTGGGTCGCCGAGCGGCGCGGCCTGGCCCGGCTGCACACCGAGCAGCCTCCGTACTCGATACTCAACCGCGGCATCGAGCGCGAGGTCCTGCCCGTGGCCCAGCAGTACGGCATGGGCACCCTGGTCTGGAGCCCGCTCGCCGGCGGCCTGCTCACCGGCCGCTACCGCAGGTACCAGCCGAACACCACGCATCGTTCCCGGTTCGGCTTCCGGCACCTGACGGACGAGCGCCGCCTGGACGCCGTCGAGGAGCTCATCCCGCTCGCCCAGGACGCCGGGATCCCGCTGACCCACCTGGCCATGGCCTTCGCGATCGCCCACCCCGGCGTCACATCCGCGATCATCGGGCCGCGCACCATGGAGCAGCTCGACGGCCTCCTCGCCGGCGTCGAGGTCACGCTCACCGACGAGGTCCTCGACCGCATCGACGAGATCGTGCCGCCCGGCACCGACATCGGCGCCCTCGACATGGCCTACGACCCGCCCGCCATCCAGCACGCCCGCCTGCGTCGCCGGCCCGTCGACGAACGCGCCGCCGCCTGACCGCATCCCCGTACCCGCGAGGCCCCACCACGAAGGACCGCTCTCATGACCCACAGGCAACACCCCATCGGGACAGGGTTCACCGCCGCGTCGACGACCGCCGACGTCCTCGCCGGCATCGACCTGACCGGTACGAACGTCATCGTCACCGGCGGCCACTCCGGGCTCGGTCTGGAGACCACCCGGGCGCTCGGCAACGCCGGCGCCGCCATCACCGTGGGCTCGCGCGACCCGGACCGCGCCGCCGTCGCGCTGGCCGGGATCGAGCGCGTCGAGGTCAGCCGGCTGGACCTGCTCGACCCGGCGTCGATCGACGACTTCGCGACCCGGTACCTCGATCTCGGCCGTCCGCTCCACGTCCTGATCAACAACGCCGGCCTCCCGGCCCCTGACGAACCGGTCCGCGACGCGCGCGGCTATGAAGCGCAGTTCGCCACCAACCATCTGGGCCACTTCCAGCTGACCCTGGGCCTGCTGCCCGCACTGCGCGCCGCGCACGGCGCCCGAGTCGTCAACGTGTCGTCCGGTGCGCAGCGAATGTCCGACATCCGCTGGGACGACCCGCACTTCACCACCGGCTACGACCCTCACCTCGCCTACGCCCAGTCCAAGACCGCCAACGTGCTGTTCGCCGTCGAGCTGGACCGCCGATGGGCCGAGGACGGGATCCGCGGCTACGCCGCGCACCCGGGCGTCGTCGTCGGCACGAACCTGAACAGCGCGGCGGGCGAGGACCAGCTGCGGGCCATGGGGCTGATCGACGAGTCCGGCCGGCCGATCATCGCCCCCGACCGCGGACTGAAGACCCCGCAGCAGGGGGCCGCCACCATCGTGTTCGCGGCGACCAGCCCGCTGCTCGCCGCGATCGGCGGTGTCTACCTCAAGGACAACGACGTCTCACCGCTGGACGAGGACCCGAAGCCCATCGTCTTCGGCGCCGACCAGGACGTCCCGGCCGACATCGTGCCGCACGCCATCGACCCCCGCTCCGCCCAGCGACTCTGGGAGCTGAGCGAGCAACTGATCAAGGCCTGACACCCGCAGGAGGGCTCAGTTGACCGACGCCGCGGGCGCGGGACCGGGCACCCGGCCCTGGTACGGGTCAGTACGGCTGAGCGCGGCGTTGCAGATGTCTTTCACGTCGGAGTCCTTGAATTCGTCTGTCAGCGGGATGCCCAGCACCTCGAACAGCCGCCGGGCCTCCTCGGCCGTGGGCGGGGAGCTGAGCGGCGAGGCCTTGCCGATCTCCAGCACCCGGGTCTGGTCGAGGCTGTTCTCGAGCTCGACGTACCAGGGGTTGTAGTGAGGGCTGTCACGGGGGATCGCCAGGCCGGGGAACTCGGGGCCGCGCTGTGTGATCACCAGGTTGTGCGAGGTGAGGTCGCAGCGGAACAACGAGATCGTGCCAGAAAGGCCGATCTTCAGATCGAGGAGATGGCTGTTGTGCTGCCGGAACCAGCAGGCGGCCAGAATCGTGGAATAGACGTCCTTGCGGGTGCCGAGCACCGTCCACTTCTTCTCCTCGCCCCCGTCGCCCGCCAGATTCTGATGCAATCTGGTGTACGCCTTGCACAACTCCTTATTCGTCGGGTCGAGTAATTCCAGCAGGAAACGCATTCTGCTGCGCGTACGTTTCGCACGTTCGATGCATTCGGGCAGCGTGACCGCCCGGATATACGTGCCGGTGCCTCCTTTGAACAGCCACATGTCGCTGCCCGCCCGCGCCTCGGCCAGCAGACGCGTGATGGCCGCCCCGTTGAGCGACTTGACGGAGTCGCCAGTGGAGAGCACCCGCCACATGCCGTCCGCCGTACGGCCCAGGGCGGCGATCTGGTCGGCCACGCGCGCCTGCCGGTTCCTGTCCCTGATCCACACGAACGCGAGCAGGGCCAGCACCGGCAGGATCAGCTCGTCGGCGTTCTGCTCGGGAAGCACTTCCAGCAGGTCGAGCACGCTCACCACGGCGCCCACGAGCAGCACGATCCCAAGGTCGATATTGGTGAGCGCGCCGCGGAGCCGCATTTTGACGGACGTCATAGCTGTCGTTTAGCCCTCCCCCACGCTCCCCGTCAAGCTCAGACCAGAAACCCACGATCATATAACGCTTGCCAAACTACGACAGGTCCACACAAATGTGAAAATTCTGCGATTAAGGGGCCACCCGAAACCGCAGCCCAGCCCGTCACGGTGGCGACGCCCGGCGGACGGCCGTGAAAACAACTTGCGACGTGCGCGTCCGGCGGAAAGTATCTCTGCATGATCCGGGTCAAGGGGTTGACCAAGGTGTTCCGCCGGCCGCGCACCTTCTCCGGCCCCTTCGGGGCGGTGCGCACGCTGGTCACTCGCCAGCACGTGGAGAAGACCGCCGTCGACGACGTCAGCTTCGAGATCCATGAGGGCGAGGTCATCGGCTACCTCGGGCCGAACGGCGCCGGCAAGTCCACCACCATCAAGATCCTCACCGGGATCCTCACCCCGACGAGCGGCACCGTGGAGGTCAACGGCCTGGTGCCCTGGCGCGACCGCTCGGTCAACGCCCGCAACGTCGGCGTGGTCTTCGGCCAGCGCAGCCGGCTGTGGTGGGACTTACCGTTGATCGAGTCCCTGCGACTGGTCGGTGCCCTCTACGATGTCCCCGCCCCGCGCTTCGAGAGGTCACTGAAGAAGCTGCGCGACCTCCTCGGGCTCGACGAGTTCCTCGACACTCCCGTGCGCCAGCTCAGCCTGGGCCAGCGGATGCGCGGCGACCTGGCCGCGGCCGTGCTGTACGAACCTCCACTCCTCTACCTCGACGAGCCGACCGTGGGGCTGGACGTGGTGGCCAAGGAGGCCGTGCGCGAGTTCATCGTCGAGACCAACGGCGCCGGACGCACCACCGTCATCCTGACCACACACGACCTGGCCGACGTCGAAGCCCTGTGCAACCGGATCATCCTCATCGACCACGGCAAAGTGCTCTTCGACGGCGCCATCGACGCCCTGGTCAACGAGCCCCGGCGGCTGGTGGTCACGCTGGAGTCCGAGCCGGAGGAGGTGCGCGGCGTGCCACGGGACGCCGAGGGCCGCTACGTCTTCGAGATCCACGACGACCTGCCGGGCATGATCTCCTCGATCGCCGCCGAACACACCATCCGCGACCTGTCGATCGAGGAACCCGACCTGGAAAGCGTGATCAAAGGGATCTACACCCGATGACCCGCATCGGCTTCCGCCTCGCCCTGGCCTACCGCAGCAACATCATCATCACCTGCGTCACGCTGGTCGCCCAGGTGTTCCTCCTGCGCATGATCTGGACCTCGGTGTACGGCTCGCGCCCCTCGGCCGCAGGGCTCACGCTGGACGCGCTGCTGGCCTACTTGACCCTGGCCAACCTGCAGGCGTTCGCCACCCACACCATCGTCGCCCGCACCATCCACGACCGCATCCGCACCGGCACGGTCTTCTTCGACCTGGCGCGCCCGGTCGGCTACCTGAGGCAGATGGCCGGCTTCCAGATCGGCAACACCGGCGGCGGGCTGCTGCTGCTCGCCCCTGTCATCCCGGTGGTCCTCCTGGTCGGCTCGATCACCGTGCCGGTCAACGGCCTCGGTTACCTGGTAACTCTGGCGCTGGGCTACGTGATCGCCGTACAGCTGGCGCTGCTGATCAGTCTGATCGGCTTCTGGACGATGGAGACCGGGGCGATCTCGCTGTTCTACCGGCTGGTCAGCCAGTTCTTCGCCGGGACGATGGTGCCGCTCACCTTCTTCCCCGGCGCTCTGGGAGCGCTGGCCGAGATCCTGCCCTTCAAGTACATGGGTTACGTGCCCGCGGCCATCTACGTCGGGCACATCTCCGACGTCTCGGGCCCTGTCCTGGTCGAGGTCGGCTGGATCGTCGGACTGGGCGGGCTGCTCGTGCTGACCTGGTCCCGGGCTCGCCGGCGGGTGGTGATCCAGGGTGGCTGAGGTCTTCCGTTCCCTGCGCCTGTACGTCCTGCTCCAGCGTGCCGCCGCCCGCGGCGCCCTGCAGTACCGCCTCAACACCGTGATCGGCATCCTCAGCGGCGCCATCTGGCAGGGCACCGGGTTCGCCTTCATCTGGGTGGTGATGCACACCTTCCCCTCGCTGGCGGGCTGGGGGCTGGCGGAGATCGCCTTCCTGTACGGTCTGCGCCTGACCGCCCACGCCCTGGCGATGATCCCCTTGATGAGCGAGAACGACATCCAATGGGTGGTGCGCAACGGGGAGTTCGACCGGTTTCTGCTACGCCCGCTCAACCCCCTCGTCCAGCTCATGGGCACTCGGATGGGCATCGCCCAGTTCGGCGACCTGCTCGTGGGAGTGACGCTGCTCGCCGTCGCCGGGCAGAACGCGCAGATCTCGTGGAACGCCTGGCTGATCGCCTTCTGCTTCGTGGCGATCATCGGCGGCGCCCTCATCGAGGCCGCCTTCTTCCTCGCGCTGTGCTCGCTGGCACTACGCCTGATCGACACCTTCGCCCTGCGCGTCTTCGTCGACGACGTCTTCAGCAAGTTCGGGTCCTACCCGATGAAGATCTTCGGCGGCGTGACCGAGTGGCTGCTCACCTTCGTGCTGCCGGTCGCCTTCGTGGCGTACATACCCGCGAGCGTCGTGCTGGGCAAGCTCGACACCCCCTTGGCGCTGGCCGCCCCGCTGCTGGGCGTAGTCCTGGTCGCGCTGGCCTACCTCATCTGGCGACGTCAGCTCGACCACTACCAGAGCGTGGGCCACTGAGCCCGGCCGGAACGCCGCACACAGGAATCGATCGGCTTCGAGGATGAGCCCCTCGACCCCACGGCGACGGGTCGCGCCAAGGGCGCCGGCCGAGCACCTCGGGCACGCGGCTGTGGCGCTTCACCATGGCGGCCAGCGGATTCGGTGAGCATCGGCCCCTGCGGAAACACCAGGAATCCGGGAACGCGAGCACCCGGACACCATCCGGCCGATGAGCAATCGGCCTGGTTCGGCTCTGGTCACTCGGTGTGTGCTTCCAGGAGCCTCAGAAGGTGTCGCGCTGCGCCAAAGGAAAGCCTGCCCGGCCTCGGCAGGCGCCAAGCGTTGGGCGCGGTCGATGATGGCGGAGCCGGGCAAGCCGTGTCCGCAAGTCTTGTCACCAGGGTGTTCGGCTGGTGAGAAGATCGGGGGTGCTCCGAATAGCAAACGCAGTACTCGCGAGGTTGCCGGAACCGCTGCACGCACGTGTGCTGAAGCACCGTGAACTGCTGAAGTTCGTCGTGGTGGGTGGCACAGCGTTCTTAGTGGACAACCTGGTGTTCTATGGGCTGAAGCTGACCATTCTGGAACCGAAGCCGGTGACCGCGAAGATCATCGCGGTGCTCGTGGCGACGATCGTGTCCTACGTGTTGAACCGCGAATGGTCGTTCCGGACCAGGGGCGGCCACGAGCGCCGCCACGAGGCGGCGTTGTTCTTCCTGGTCAGTGGCGTCGGTCTCGTGCTCAGCTCCGCGCCGCTGTGGATCTCCCGGTACGTGTTTCGCCTGGAGACCCCGGATGTGAGCCTGGTGACCCAGGAGATCGCCGACTTCATGAGCGCGCAGGTCATCGGCACGCTGATCGCCATGGTCTTCCGCTTCTGGGCGCTCCGGAAGTGGGTCTTCCCTGACGAGAAGACCCGGTCCGGCAGCGTGCGGTTGGCTCGCGCCCCCGATTCCACGGACGAGGCGGCTTGATGGCAGCGAACCCAGACGCCGTTTCGGCGGCTGGACTGCCTCATGCCGCTGCTGCGTCCCACGGGCCGGCCCCCGTGGATGACCGCCGAACAGACTGCGATCAAAGGTAAGTCCGGCATCACAGAGCGTTGGCAAAAGCTCATGATCACGCGGTTTCGCCCGGACAGTGCCGCACGTGCTCACGGAGTCGCGGACCCTACCGCGCGAGGTCGTCAGCGGTAGGCGCTGGCCTGCAGGGTGTAGAGGTCGGCGTAGAGGCCGGCCAGTGCCATGAGGGTGCTGTGGTCGCCCTGCTCGGTGATCGTGCCGTGGTCGAGGACGTAGATGCGGTCGGCGTAGCGGACGCTGGCCAGGCGATGGGTGATGAGCAGGACGGTGCGGCCGTCGGAATGGGCGCGAATGCGTTCGAACAGGGCGTGTTCGGCGCGGGCGTCGAGGGCGGCCGTGGGCTCGTCGCAGATGAGCAGGACGGCGTCGCGGTGGAAGCCGCGCGCGACGGCGATGCGCTGCCACTGGCCGCCGGACAGCTCGTGGCCGTCCTTGAAGCGGCGGTCGAGCAGCGTGCGGTAGCCGTGAGGGAGCTCCTCGACCACCTCGTCGGCCCCGGCCACGGCGGCGGCCGCGTGGAGGGCGGGCTCGCCCTTGTCGGTGCCCATCGTGATGTTGTAGCGGGCGGTCAGGGGCCAGCGGGTGTGGTCCTGCGCGATGACGGCGGTACGCGAACGCAGCTCGTCGGGGCTGACGTCGCGCAGGGCGGTGTCGTCCCAGTGGACGGTGCCGGAGTCGGGCTCGTAGAGGCCCGCGAGGATCTTGGCGAGGGTCGTCTTGCCGGAGCCGTTCTCGCCGACCAGCGCGATGACCTCGCCCTGTTTGATCTCGACCGAGACGCCGCGCAGGGCGGGCGTCTCGGCGCCCGGGTAGGTGAACGTCACGTCGCGCGCCGTGATGCTGGAGAAGCCCTCGGGGACGGTGAGAGGGCGGGGGCCGGTCAGGCGCTGCTCGGCCTGGGCGCAGAACTCCAGGAAGTCGGTGAAGTAGAGGCCCTGCTCGTAGAGGCGGTTGGTGGCGAACATGAGGGTGGCCAGGGAGGACTGGCCGGAACGGATGGCGAGCACCGCGGTGCCGGCCACGGCCAGCGGGATCGCGGCGGTGGCGAGCAGGACGCCGAGGGCGACGTAGACCAGGGCGGCGCCGATGCCGCCGAGCGCCTCGCCCACCAGCCTGGCGGTGGTCTGCCTGCGGGCCAGCGTGAGCATGACGTCCTGCTCGGCCCTGGCCACCGCGTCGTACATGCGCAGCAGGAAGCCGCGCATCGTGAACGAGCGCACCTCGGCCGCCGAGCGGCGCTCCGCCAGCAGGTCGGCGATGATCCACTTGCGGCGGCGGGCGGGGATCAGGGAGTACATCGTGGAGTAGCGCATGCGGGCGGTGCGCACCGCGGCCCAGGCGTCGGGCAGCACGGCCAGCAGCAGGAGCGGGAGCAGCACCGGGTGCAGGACGCCCAGCACGCCGGCCACGGCCGTGATGCCGACGACGGCGGTGACGACGTCGACGGCCGCCGACACCACGTATTCGGCGGTGAACACCCCTCGGCTGTTGGCGCGTTCCAACGAGTCGTGGAAGTCGGGATCGTCGTAGGCGACCAGCTCGACCTGGCTGGTCAGACCGTAGAGGCGCTCCTCGGCGAGCCGGGTGATCTGCGGGGTGAGGCGGGACTGCGCCCAGCCGGCGCCCGCCTGCATGACGGTGCGCAGCACCGCCGCCACGCCGACCAGCGCGAGACTGGGCAGGGCGGCGACCACCCGGTCGGGGGTGGGGCCCTCGGAGAACAGCGCGGTCAGGACACCGGTGGTGGCCAGCAGGCCGAAGGCGGTGAACACGCCGCCGAGCAGGTTGAGCACGACCGTGGCCAGCGTGTCGCGCGGGCTGGCCTCCCAGGCCATGCGCAGCGCCTGGGAGACGAGGGAGGGGAGCCTTCTGGCGATGGTCAGGAACCCCACCTGCGCCATCTTGTCGGTGTGGGCGCTCCATGTGGGGAAGGAGATCTCGCCGAGTTCGAGGGGCTCGTTCTGCATGCTGCGAGTGTGCACGCGGGCACCGACAGTTTCGATGCCCGCCGAGGCTCGTATCGTCGATCTCCGGCGTGGGCGGTTACTGCCCTTGCGGTCCGGGCCATCAGGCGCTCACCACGCCCGTCTCACCGGAACTGCCCGTCCGTCCTGGCTGGTGTCCTTCTGGGGAAGGAGGTGGCGGGTCCGTTTGTCGACCGCCCTCGGGTTGAGGCGCCCTGCGTGGAAGGCACCTCAGGAACGGACCGCGCAACGGGTCTCAGGGACACTTCCCCGGGCTGGAGCCTCCTGGAGGCGATCCAGGAACGGAGTGCGTAACGCGCTCCCCGGGCTGAGGTCCGTGTGTGCAGGGCGATCACGAACGGACTGCGCGACGCAGGGTCCCTGTGTGAAGGGCGGTCAGGAGCGGACTCCGTACCGGTTTCAGGAGTGACGCTCCCTCGGGGTGCCATCTCGATCGTGGAGAGGTGGGGTCAGGGTTTCAGGGCGGTGAGGAAGCGGTCTGCTTCGGCGGCGAGGCGGGGTAGGTCGGCTGCGGGGTCGGCGGAGCGGGCCAGCAGCATGCCGGCCTCGCACAACGCCCCGAACAGCAGCTGCGCGCGGGCGGGCAGCCGCTCGTCCACATCCCCCTCGACGGGCGGCCGCGCGTCCGGCTCCCCCTGGGCAGGCAACCGTCCGCCGGGCTTCTGCTCGGTGGGCACCTGTCCGCCCGGCTTCTGCTCGGTGAGCGGCAGTCCGCCCGGCTTCTGCCCGGTGGTCGGCCGGAGCGTGCGTCCGTCCGGCTTCGCCTCGGTGAGCGGCTGTCCGTTCGGTCTCCCGTCGGTGGGTGGGTGGCCGGACGAGGCTGCTTCGGTGGGTGGGGTGGTGGCCTGGCGGAGGGCGGTGAGCAGGACGCGGAGGGTGTGGGAGTGTTCGATCTCCCGGACGGTCTCCCAGCCCAGGATCGAGGGGGCGTCCAGGAGGACGATGCGGCGGAAGCGGCGGTCGAGGCAGTGTTCCAGGAACGCGCGGGTGCCGCGGCTGAGTGCCGCCCACGGGTCGCGCTCCTCGGCGGCGGCCAGCTCCAGCCGGGTGGCCACGTCGGCCAGCTCGGCGGTGAAGGCCGCGCGGAACAGCTCCGCCTTGCCCGCGAAGTGGTGGTACGCGGCGCCCTTGGTCATCCCGGCCGCGGCGGCGACGGCGTCGATCGAGGTGGCCGCGTAGCCGTCGGCGCCGAACAGGTCACGCGCGGCGCGCACCAGCCGCGCCGTCGTGTCGTCAGAGCGCTCGGCCTGGGTACGGCGGATCATCGTGCTCCCCATTGACTTGCATACTCGCGGTACGTAACTTCGAGCGTAGTTACGTACCGACAGTATGAATCAGGGAGGTGGGCGATGTCCCCACCGCAGACCCCGCACCAAGACTCATCCCCCGTCGCCGTCTACGGCGCCACGGGCCACACCGGACGCCTGGTCGCGGCGGACTTACGCGCCCGCGGCCGGGACGTGATCCTGGCCGGCCGGGACGCCGGCGCGCTCAAGGCGCTGGCCGACGAGCTGGGCGGCGCCCCGGTCCACCAGGCGGCGCTCGACGATCACGACGCGCTGCGCGAGCTGACCGGACGGGCGTCCGTGCTGATCCACTGCGCCGGCCCGTTCACACACACGGGCCAGGCGGTCGCCAGGGCGGCGGCCGAGGGCGGCTGCCACTACGTCGACCACGCGCTGGAGCAGCACCACACGGCCTGGATGTTCGACGCGATGGACGAGCCGGCGCGCCGCGCCGGGATCACCATGGTCACCGCGATGAGCTTCTACGGCGGCCTCGGCGACCTGCTCGCGGGTGCCGTGGCCACCGGCATGACGGACGTCGAACGGGTGATCACCGCGTACGCCGTCAGCGGCTGGCGGCTCACCACCGGGGCCAAGAAGACGGCCGAGCTGCTGTTCGCCGACACGCGGCGCATCACGTACACCGACGGCGCCCGGCACGTCGGCTACGTCGAGCCGCGCAACGCCGTCTTCCCGTTCCCGCCGCCGCTCGGCCCGCGCACGGTGATCGCCCCGGTGCCGTTCTCCGAGGTCGTCACCGTGCCGCGGCACGTGCCGGCGCGGCGGGTGGAGGCGCAGCTGACGGCGCACACGTTCGAGGAGGAGCAGGCGTTCACCAGCGAGCACGTGGCCGCGGCCACCCGGGCGGGCTCGGAGTTCACGGTCGCCGCCCAGGTGATCGCCGGGGACGGCGGCAGCCGCGCGGGGCGGGCGAGCGGGCGCGACCTGTGGCGCATGAGCGCCGTGACCTCCGTCGAGGCCGCCGTCCGCCTGGCCGACGGCGGCGGGCCCGGCCCAGGCGTGTACGGGCCGGCCGAGGCGGTCCCCGCCGAAGCGTTCCTGCGCGACCTGGAACGGCTCGGCCTGTTCACCCTCACCCTCCCGGAGAAGCCATGATCCTCGTCACGGGAGCGGCCGGCGGGCCGCAGGGATCGACCGGCCGGCACGTCGCCGGACTGCTGCTGGCGCGCGGCGAACGGGTGCGGGCGTTCGTCCGCACCGACGACCACCGCGCGGAGGAGCTGCGCAAGCTCGGCGCCGAGGTGGCCGTCGGCGACCTGCGCGAGATCTCCGACGTGCGCCCGGCGATGCGCGGCGTGCGGCGGGCGTTCTTCACCTACCCGGTGACGGCGGGCCTGCTGGACGCCACGGCCGTGTTCGCGGCGGCGGCCAGGGAGGAGGGGGTGACGCGCGTCGTCGAGGTGTCGCAGCTCGACGCCTCCCCCGTGGCGGGCACGCCGCGCATGCGCCGGCACTGGGTGGCCGAACAGGTCTTCGACCGGGCCGGGGTGGGCGCGGTGCACCTGCGGGCGGCGGTGTTCTTCGAGAACCTGGCCGTCGTGGCCGCCGCGGCCGGCCGGCTGGCCCTGCCGCTGGGCCCGGCGGACACCTGGATCCCGCTGGTCGCGGGCGAGGACGTGGCCCGGGTGGCGGCGGGGCTGCTGCTCGACCCCGTGCCCGCCGACCCGGTGTGTCTCGTGACCGGGCAGATGGCGACGGCCGGCGAGGCGGCGCAGGCGCTCGGGGTCGCGTACGAGGACGTGCCGCCGACGGAGTGGGAGAGGTGGGCGACGGACGTGTACGGCGACCCGTACACGGTCGAGCACCTGACCCACCTGTGGGCGCTGTTCCGCTTCATCGGCTCCGGCGACCACCCGCTCTACCGGGTCACGCGGAGCATCGAACGTCACGGCGGCCGAGCGCCGCTGACGCTGAGGGCGTTCGCCCGGGCATGAGAGAACCCCCGGCCGGGGAACGGCCGGGGGTTCGTCACCTCAGGGGGATCAGCCGGTGAAGCCGACCTCCGTGTAGTCGAGGTACTTGTAGCCGCGCGCGCCCCAGTTGGCGAGCGTCTTCTTCGTCGCCTGGATGTTGGGCCGCTGGTACAGCGGGATGGTGTGCACCTGGTCCCAGATCAGCTTGTCGGCGGCGTTGGCGAGCTCGATGGCCTTGGCCGGGTCGGTCTCGGCCACGGCCGCGTCGATCGCGGCGTCGACCGCCGGGTCGCTGCCCTTCGGGAAGTTGCTGTCGGAGCCGGTCTTGTAGATCTGCGCGAGCGAGCCGATCGGCAGCGGCGTGCCGATCCACGAGAACGGCGTGAGGTCGAAGTCGCCCTTGATGATGTAGTCGTTGAAGAACTTGTCGAGCGGGACCGCCTGGATGTTGACCTTGATCCCGACTTCCTGCAGCATCGCCTGGGCCAGCTCACCCTCCGACTGCGACACCGGCGTGCCCGTCGGGATGACGAACCTCAGGCTGAGCTCCTTGCCGTCCTTCTTGCGGACCTGGCCGTCCAGCTTCCAGCCCGCCTGGTCGAGGAGCTGCTTGGCCTTCTCCGGGTTGTACTTGCCGAGGTCGCCGGAGTTGTCGACGTAGCCCTTGTGGTTGTTCATGAAGACGTGGTTGCCGAGCGTCTGGATCGGCCAGTCCATGTCCTTCAGGTCGGACTGCGTGACCGCGTCCCGGTTGATCGCGTACGCGACGGCGTGCCGGACGTTCTTGTCCTTCAGGATCTCGCTCTGGTTGTTGACCGTGAAGTGCCGCCAGTCGGGGCTGAGCGCCTTGCGGATGTCGACGTTCGGCACCTCCTTGGCCCGCTTGAGCTCGGCCGGCGCGCCGGAGGGGATCTCGACCCCGTCGATCTCGCCGTTGGCGAAGGCGTTCACCTGCGCCTCGGGCGACTCGATGCCCCGGAAGATGATCTTGTCGAGCTTGGGCTTCCTGCCCCACCAGTTGTCGTCACGCACGAGGCTGAGCGTCTTGGTGCCCTCGTCGATCTTCTCGACCTTGAAGGGTCCCGCGGTGACCGGGATCTTCTGCAGGTAGTCGTTGTCGAACTTCTCCGGCGTTTCAAGGTGCTTGGCCGGGACGAGGTGGAAGGTGCCGCGGTTGAACAGGCCCTCCCACTCCAGGTACGGCTTGGAGAAGGTGACGACGGCGACCTTCTCGGAGTCGCCCTGCTCGACCGACTCGATCTGCTTCCAGCCGTCCGTGGAGGCCGGCTTGTACTTGTCGTTCGAGCCGTTGGCGGCCTTCCACGCCCCTTCGAGGTCCTTCCAGGTGATCGGCGTGCCGTCCGACCACTGGGCCTTGTCGTTGAGCGTGTAGGTGACGACCTGCTTGCCGTCCACCGTCTCGTTCTTGACGTCGGTGACGTAGTCGGGGTTCGGGGTGAACGTGGCGTTCTCGTCCGCCATCAGCAGCTGGGGCAGGATCGGGTCCAGCATGTCGGCCGTGTCGGCCTGGTTGCCGTCGACGTGCGCGGGGTTCCACTGCGACGGCCACTGGCCGATCGCCAGCGTCAGGGTGCCGCCTTCCTTGACCTGCTCGTAAGGAATGGGGTTGATGCTGATGGCAGGGGTCTGCGTCATCGCCTGCTGGGCCTGCTGCGACTGCTCGGCGTTCGGCTGGTTTGTTTCGCCGCCACCTCCGCCGCACGCTGCGACGGCCAGGGACAGGACCGCGATGCCCGCGGCCGCCCGGTAACGAACCTTCACTTTTCCTCCTGATCGTCCGAGGCCGTGATGACCTCGATCTCCTCCGCGTAATGGCAGGCGGCACCGTGGTCCACGGTGTTCGCCAGCCGAGCAACCGAGGGCTCTTCGTCCACACACCGCCGCCGTTCGGCCTCGGTGAGGCGGGCGAACTTGGGGCAGCGGGTACGGAACCGGCAACCCGATGGCGGGTCTGCCGGGCTGGGCAGGTCCCCTTCGAGCAGGATCCGCTTGCGGCTGCGCTCCAGCTCCGGGTCCGGCAGCGGGATCGCCGACAACAGCGCCTGCGTGTAGGGGTGGGCGGGGTGGTCGTAGACGTTCTCGACCGTGCCGATCTCGGCGATCTTGCCGAGGTACATCACGGCGACCCTGTCGGCCAGGTGCCGGACCACGGCCAGGTCGTGCGCGACGAACAGATACGACAGCCCCAGAGTGTTCTTCAGCTCCTCCAGCAGGTTGATCACACCGGCCTGGATGGAGACGTCGAGCGCCGAGACCGGCTCGTCCAGGACGACCAGCTTCGGCTCCAGCGCGAGCGCGCGGGCGATGCCGATGCGCTGCCGCTGGCCGCCGGAGAACTGCTGCGGGTAGCGCTCGGCATGCTCGGGGGCGAGCCCGACCAGGTCCAGCAGCTCGGCGACCCGGGCCTGCACGTCCTTCCTGCCGTGGGCGCGCAGCGGCTCGGCGATGATGTCGCCGACCGGCATGCGCGGGTCGAGCGCGGCCATCGGGTCCTGGAAGACGATCTGCACGTCCCGGCGCAGCGCCCGGCGCGTCGCGGAGTCCATCTCGGCGCTGTCCTTGCCGAGCACGACGACCCGGCCGCCCTGCGGCGGCACGAGCTGCATGATCTGCTGCAGCGTGGTCGTCTTGCCGCAGCCGGACTCGCCGACCAGGGCCAGCGTCTCGCCCTCGGCGATGTCGAAGCTGATGCCGTCGACCGCGTGCACCGTGCCGACGCGGCGCTTGAAGACGGCGCCCTTCATCAGCGGGTAGTGCCGGATCATGTCGTTCAGCTCCAGCACGGTGGCGCGCTCGGCGCGCGGCACCCGTACCACGTCGCTCGGCGGGATCACCGGCACGGGGAACACGTCGGCGCCCGTCAGGCCCTTGTGCTCGATCTCCTGCGCGCGGATGCAGGCGACGTGCCGCCCGCCGCCGAACGGCACCAGCGGCGGCTCTTCCTCGTCGCACATGTCCACCTTCATGGGACAGCGCGGCGCGAACGGGCAGCCGGGCGGCAGCGACGCCGGTGAGGGCGGGTTGCCCTCGATCGGCACCAGCGCCCCCTCCTCGCCGTCGATCCTGGGGATCGAGGCGAGCAACCCCATCGTGTACGGCATGCGTGGCCGGTAGTAGATGTCGTCCACCGACCCCTGCTCGACCGGCCGGCCCGCGTACATGACGAGCACCCGGTCGGCCATGCCGGCGATGACGCCGAGGTCGTGGGTGATCATCACGATGCCGGCGCCGGTCTCCTGCTGCGCGGTCTTGAGCACCTCCAGGACCTGCGCCTGGATGGTGACGTCGAGCGCGGTGGTGGGCTCGTCGCAGATCAGCAGGTCGGGGTCGTTGGCGATGGCCATGGCGATCATCGCGCGCTGCCGCATGCCGCCGGAGAACTCGTGCGGGAAGGCCTTGGCGCGCACGTTCGGGTGCGGGATGCCGACCAGGTCGAGCAGCTCCACGGCCCGCTTGGCGGCCTTGTCCTTGTTCATCTTCTGGTGGACGCGCACGGCCTCGGCGATCTGGTCGCCGATGGTGTAGACGGGCGTGAACGCCGACAGCGGGTCCTGGAAGATCATGCTGATCGCCTTGCCGCGGACCTTGATCAGCTCGTCTTCCTTCATGCCGATCAGTTCGCGGCCGTGCAGCTTCGCCGAGCCGGTGACGACGGCGTTCCGGTGCAGCAGGCCCATGATCGCCAGCGAGGTGACCGACTTGCCCGAGCCCGACTCGCCGACGATGCCGAGCACCTCGCCGCGCTCGACCTCGTACGACACCCCGCGCACGGCCTGGATGCCGCCGGGGAAGGTGACGGTGAGGTCCTTGACCTCCAAGATGCTCACGAGTTGCTCCCGGGGTCGAGTGCGTCACGCAGGCCGTCGCCGATGAGGTTCACGCTGAGCACGAGGAGCACCAGGAGGCCCGCGGGGAAGGCGAACAGCCACGGATAGCCGGTGGCGTTGTCGGAACCGCTCGCGATGAGCGTGCCGAGCGAGACGTCCGGCGGCTGGATGCCGAAGCCGAAGAAGGACAGCGCCGCCTCACCGATGATCGCCGCGGAGACGTTCAGCGTCGCGTCGATGATCAGCAGGGAGGACATGTTGGGCACGATGTGCCGGAAGATGATCTTCCAGCGCGGGATGCCCATGTAGACGGCGGCCTGGACGTACTCGCGTTCGCGCAGCGAGATCGTCATGCTGCGCACCACCCTGGAGGTGACCATCCAGGAGAACGCGGCCAGCAGCACCACGAACCACAGCCAGGAGGCGTCGGACTTCAGCCGCGGCGAGACGATGGCGATGATGAGGAAGCTCGGCAGGACGAGGAGCAGCTCCACGCCCGACATGAGCAACCGGTCCACCCATCCGCCGAAATATCCGGCGAACGCGCCCACGATCGCGGCCAGCGCGGTCGAGATGACGGCGACCAGGAGGCCGATGACGATCGACTTCTGCATGCCGCGCAGGGTGATCGCGTACATGTCCTGGCCGATCGACGTGGTGCCCCACCAGTGGTCGGGACCGGGGGGCGACAGGAAGGACAGGAAGTCCTTCTCCGTCCAGTCGTAGTTGCCGAAGAGCGGGCCGACGTAGGCCAGCGCCACGAGGAGGATCAGCGCGGCGAACCCGTAGCGGGCCTGCCTGTTCTTGAACAGGCGCCTGAGGACGACCTTCGAACGCATCTCAGCTCACCCGCACCCGGGGGTCGAGGGCCGCCACCAGCAGGTCCGACAGGAAGGCGGCGAACAGGACGCAGATGGCGGTGAAGAACGTCACCGCGGCGACGGAGTTGACGTCGTTGGCGTTGATGGCGTCGATCAGCCAGGCACCCATGCCGTGCCAGGCGAAGATCTTCTCGGTGAAGATGGCTCCGGTGAACATCGTTCCGAACGCGAAGGCGAAGTACGTGGCGGACGGGATCAGCGCCGTGCGCAGCGCGTGCTTGGTGAGCGCGGTCCTGCGGCGCAGGCCCTTGGCCATCGCCGTGCGGACGAAGTCCTGGCCGAGCACGTCGAGCATCATGTTGCGCTGGATGCGGCTGTAGAAGGCGATCGAGCCCAGACTGAGGGAGATGGTCGGCAGGATCAGGTGGTTCAGCCGGTTGAGGAACTGATCGAAGCCCGACAGCCTGGGGTTGTACTCGCCGGTGTACTCGATCAGCGTGAACCCGAGGCCCCGGTTGAGGTTGTACGTGGCGATCGCGAGGAGAGTGGCCAGCACGAACACCGGGATCGCCATGATCACGAACGAGCTGACGCCTATTAACCGGTCACTGAGCTTGTACTGCCTGACCGCCGAGACCGCCCCCAGCGCCACCCCCACGGCGAAGCCGAGGACGGTGCCGATGAGCAGCAGCCGGAGGCTGACGAAGATCCGCCGGCCCATCTCGGCGTTGACGGATCCACCGTTCCAGGTCTTCCCGAAGTCGCCCACGATGACGCCGGAGGCCCAGGTCGCGTACCGCTGCAGGACCGGGGTCTTGTCGTTGAGGTTGTAGGCGTCGAGGGTCTGGTCGATGACCGCCTCGGGAATGGGAGGCTGGCGTCCCTGGTACGTGGCCCGCGGGTTCATGGTGGTGGCCGCGAGCATGTACGCGAGGCTGGCCGCTAGGGCGACCAGGATCACGTTTATTGCCAACCTGCGGAGCAGGTACTTGCCCATTACTCTCCGTTCGCGCTGACCGGGGCGCGAGCGTCCGCCTGGGGAGGCGGCGCCGCGACGTAAACCCGCCTCGTAGTTTGAAATTCAACTGACGAGTAGGTGGCGATCAGGGCGAAAGAATATAAGCAAATATATAACAGTCAGAAACGGCACCACATAACGGTCAGGTCACTCACAAACGATCATCCCGACCTGTCCGATACTCGATCACAACCCCCTGGCCAGGGAGAACACGCTCCGTAGTGATCATTCAGAGCGCCCTCGACCGCCCTGTACGTCACAGAATCCGGACATATATTGACGCGTGGAGAAAGTGATCCACGTCATAGGGCGTGACGCCGTGTCACGTCAGCTCCGCGAGCACGGCGGCCACCTCGGCGTAGGACGTCCGGACGCCGGCCGCGTCGCCGTGACGGTGGCGCTCCAGGCGGACGGCGCCGAGATGGCGGATCTCGTACACCAGGGAGCGCCAGAGCGCCGCGGCAGCACGGTCCGCCGGGCCGTACGCCTCCCAGAAAGCGACGCGCTCGTCCTGCTTGGCCGAGGCCAGGCGGATGGTCCAGTCAGCGGCCGGGTCACCCCACCAGGTGCGGTCGAGGTCGAACACCCCGGTGATCGTGGGCTCAGGGGCGTCGGGGGCGAGCATGGTGTTGACCGTCCACAGGTCGCCGGTGAGCAGGCGAGGCTCGATGATCTCGTCCAGGAGCTCGTGCCGGTCGGCCGCCAGAGCCGCCGCCCGGCGCACGTCGGCGGCGTCGAGGCCGGCGCCTTCCAGGTCGGCGGAGATCTCCGACAGCGACGCGGTGACCGCCTGGCTCCAGGTGGCGTACGCCGCATTCGCGACCGGGCCGAACGCCGGGCCGCGCACGTCGTGGACGGTGCGGGTGATCTCGCCGAGGCGCCGGTAGAAGGACGTCCAGGACGCCCGTGGGTAGCCGGGCAGGCGCTCCGGGGCCGGGACACCGTCGAGGAACGTCTGCACCAGGTAGTCGCGGCCGATCAGCTCGTGGGACCAGTCGGCCGCGATGACCCGCGGCATCAGCGGGGCGATCACCGACAGGTACGGCACGGTGGCGTACTCGTTGCGCATCAGCTCCCGCTCGGAGGCGAACTGGCGGGCCGGCTCGGGCGCGAACCGGAGCACGACCGGCCGCTCCAGCCCGGCGACGGCGACCCGGTAGGTGGTGTTGTACCTCCCCCAGCCGAGCTCGACCGCCGAGACCGCGTCCCGGCCGAAGACGCGCCGGCAGATCCGCCGGATGTGGCCGGAGGTCACCGGCTGCTGGAACGCGCCGCCATCCCGCGCGACAGACTGCAAGTCCACCCCGCCATCCTGCCGAACGCCCTCGGCGACCGGTCATGGTGGTCCCTCTGCAGCGCGCTCGGGTCACGAGTGCGCCAGTCGGGTCGCCAGGTGCTCCATGGCCGGCCGCGGGCTGGCCAGGACGGGCACAGGCGTCTCGACCGCGCCCGCCACCCGCGCCATCGAGGCCTGGGCCAGCACGACCACGTCCACCTGCGCGGCGAGCTCGCGCAGCGCTCCCGCCACGGCGGCGTCGTGAGCGGCGGCGTCGCCGCCCATCAGCGCCTCGAACGCGCCCTCGCACAGCCGCGTGGTGAGCTCGATCGGCCGGTCCGCCACCGCGGCGCGCCGCCGTACCAGGTCGGCGGTGGGGTCGAGGGTGGTGGACACGGTGGCGAGCACGCCGATCCGGCGTCCCAGGCAGACGGCCCGGTCGGCCATCGGCCGGTCCACGCGCGTCACCGGGACGCCGGTCAGCGGCTCGGCCGCCTCGACGGCCGGGCCGATCGAGGAGCAGGTGACCAGTACGTGGTCGGCTCCGGCGGCCTCCGCCGAGCCGATGTGATCGGCCACCCGGCGCGCGGTCAGGGGTGTGAGACGGCCGGCGGCGATGGTGTTCTTGATCAGACTGTCGTCGACGATGTTGAACGTCTCGACGCCCGGCAGGTGCTTCGCGCACAACGCGGCGAACACCTCCACCAAGGTCGCCGACGTGTGGATCAGTCCGAGGGTCTTCGTCAAGGCCGCTCCTGGTTCAGGCCGGTGAGGGACTTGTCCGGACGGTACTACCGACGGTGCGCCGTGTTAAGACCTTCATCTGATGAAAAAGTAACTTCATCCGATGAAAGGCTAGGAAAACCGGCGCGGCCGGGATACCGTGCGGAACCGTGGCAACTGATCCCCAGAGGGACTCGGCCCGGAACGTCCAGGTCGTGCAGGCCCTCGGCGCCCGCATCGTCGGCGGCTCGCTGGCCCCCGGCACGTCCATCCCCATCGAGGAGGAGCTGGTCTCCGAGCTCGGTGTGGGCCGCTCGGCCGTGCGCGAGGGCGTGAAGGTGCTGGCCGGCAAGGGCCTGCTGGAGACCAGGAGGAGCGCGGGCACGATCGTGCGCCCCCGCGCGTCCTGGAACCTCCTCGACGCCGACGTGCTGAGCTGGCGCTTCGAGCCGCAGCCGCGGCCGGAGGACATCCGGGTGCTGGCCGACCTGCGCGTCGCTCTGGAGCCGGGCGCGGCCAGAGTGGCGGCCGAACGCGCGGACGCGGCCGCCGTGCGCCGCATCGACGAGGCCCTGGCCGCGCTGTACGCCACAGCCGACGACCCCGAGCCGTTCATCGAGGCGGACCTGGCCTTCCACAAGGCCGTGTTCGCCGCGGCGGACAACGACCTGCTGCTCTACATCTACGACATGATCAGCATCGCCCTGCGGTCGGTGCGCCAGGTGCACACCCGCTCGGTCGAGCACAACAAGGAAACGCTGCCCGGCCACGAGCGCGTCGCCCAGGCGATCCGGCGCCGCCACCACCGCAAGGCCGAGGAGGCCATGCGGGGCGTGGTCGAGGTCGCCCGCGCCGACGCGGCACGGAGCGCCGATCAGCACGCACGTCTCTGCTGCTAGAAGAGCTGCCAGAAAAGAGCCGATCCGTGGACGTCCTGCTCGACGTCGACGGCCCCGTGGCCGTCGTCACCCTCAACAGACCCGCCAAGCTCAACGCCATCACCCCTGACATGGCCGCCGCGCTGCGCGCCTGCCTGGACCGGGTGGACGCCGACCCGGGCATCCGGGTGGCCGTGCTCACCGGCGCCGGAGAGCGCTCGTTCTGCGTCGGCAGCGACATCGGCGAGCTCGACGCGTACGCCACCCCGTGGGAGTTCCGCAACCGGGCCGACTACGGCGACGCCGTCCGCGCGCTGCGCAAGCCGATCGTCGCGGCCGTCAACGGCTACGCCTACGGCGGCGGCCTGGAGCTGGCCCTGGCCTGCGACATCAGGATGGCGGCCGAGACCGCCACGTTTGCCGCGCCGGAGATCAAGCTCGGCTGGATCGGCGGCAGCGGCCAGTCGGTGTTGCTCGCCCATGCCGTCGGGCCGGGCAACGCGGCCAAGATGTTGCTCACCGGCGACCCGATCGACGCCGCCAGGGCCGCAGCCTGGGGCCTGGTGACCGACGTGCATCCGCGGGAGGAGCTGATACCGGCGGCACGGAGGCTGGCCGAGACCATCGCCGCACGGCCGCCGATCGCCGCGCAGACCGCCAAGGCCAACCTCAGGGCGGCCTACTCGATGCCCCTCGACCAGGCCATCCGCTACGAACGGGACCTGCAGACCGTCTGCTTCGCCACCGCCGACGCGGCCGAGGGCCGCGCCGCCTTCGCCGCCCGGCGCGAGCCCGTCTTCGAGGGGCGCTGATGGGCGTCCTCGACGGCTACCGCGTGGTCGACCTGTCGATCGCGATGGCGGGCCCGCTGGCCGCCATGCGACTGGGCGACCTCGGCGCGGACGTGGTCAAGGTGGAGCCGGTGACCGGCGAGTGGCAGCGGCACGCCCCGGCGGGCGGCGCGACCGGCAACCGGGTGAACGCCTCGTTCCTGTCGCTCAACCGCAACAAGCGCAGCCTCGCCGTGGACCTCAAGTCGCAGGAGGGCCGCGAGATCGTGCACCGGCTCGCCGCGACCGCCGACGTGTTCCTGCAGAATTACCGGCCCGGCGTGGCCGAGCGGCTCGGCATGGACCACGCCACGATCAGCGGGCTCAACCCCTCCGTCGTGTACGTCTCCATGTCCGGCTACGGCGAGAGCGGCCCGTACGTGTCCAGGCCCGGCCAGGACCTGCTGCTCCAGGCCATGAGCGGCGCCATGCTGAGCACCGGCCGGGACGGCGACCCGCCCGCGCCCGCCGGCACGTACGCGATCGACGCCATCACCGCCTACAGCGCGTTCGAGGGCGCGCTGGCCGCGCTGCTGCACCGCGAGCGGACCGGCGAGGGCCAGCGGGTGAGCGTGAACATGCTGGACGCGGCCGTCGCCGTGCAGATGCAGGAGCTGTCGGTCTTCACGGTCGGCAAGGTGCCGCAGCGGCGCGGGCGCGAGCCGCACGGCCACACCTACATCCGGGCCCCGTACGGCGTGTTCGCCACCGAGGACGGCTACCTCGCGCTCGCCATGCCGCGGCTCGACGCGCTGGCGGTCGCCCTCGGCCTGCCGGAGCTGGCCGCCATGGACGGCGACGCCGACGGCCACACCAGGCGGGACGAGATCACCGCGATGGTGGCCCGCCGCCTGCCGGAGCGCACGACCGCCGAGTGGCTGGAGATCTGCGCCCGCCACGACCTGTGGGCCGGGCCGGTGTACGGCTACGCGGAGCTGGTGAACGACCCGCAGGTCAGGCACAACGGCTCGTTCGTCACCTACGAGCACCCCACCGAGGGCACCGTCACCACACCGGGCTTCCCGTACGGACTCAGCGCGACCCCGCCGCAGGTGCGCAGGGGCGCCCCGCTCGCGGGCGAGCACACCAGGGAGCTGCTGGAGGAGCTCGGCTACCCGGCGGAGCGCACGGCGGAGCTGCTGGCGAAGGGCCTGCTGGCATGCTCGGACTGACCTGGGACCACCCGCGCGGGTACGCCCCGCTGGACGAGCTGACGCGGCTCGACCTGGCCGGGCGCAACCCGTACGGCGACGTGCCGGAGCCGATCAGGTGGGACCGGCAGCCGCTGGAGGGCTTCGAGTCGGAGCCGATCGCGCGGCTGTGCGAGACGTACGACGTGCTGGTGGTCGATCATCCCGGTCTCGGGGCGGCGCTGGACGCGCTGATGCCGATGGAGGAGCTGTTCACGACGGACGAGCTGGCGGCCGTGCGGGCCGGCACGGTGGGCCGCGGCTACGACAGCTACCACCTCGACGGCCGCCAGTGGGCGCTGCCGCTGGACGCCGCCGCCCAGGTGGCCGCCGCCCGCCCCGGCGTGACCGTCCCGGCGACGTGGCCCCAGGTCGTGGAGCTGGCGCGGGGCACGCGGACGGCGTTGTGCCTGGGCGGGCCGCACGCGTTCCTGATGTTCTGCGCGCTGTGCGAGGGCGACTTCCTCGGCGAGGAGACCGGGGAACGTGCGCTGGAGACGATGGCCGAGCTGCTGGCGCTGTCCGATCCGGAGGTCTCGCTGCGCAACCCGATCGGCGTGCTGGAGGCCATGACGGCCGGCGGCCCCGACCTGTGCCCCCTGCTGTACGGCTACGCCTCCTACCCGCTGGCCTGGGCCGACGCCCCCGCCTGGCCGGGCGGCGCGCCGGGCAGCGTGCTCGGCGGCACCGGACTCGCGGTCTCCCGCCGGCGCGCCGAGAGGATCCGCGAGGCCGTCCGCGCCAACCTGCTGCGCCTGGTGTCCAAGCCGGTGCAGACCCGGCTGTTCCCGGCGACCGGCGGGCAGCCCGCCGCCCGCGCCGCGTGGGAGCGCGCCGGCTTCCACCGCGACACCCGCGCCACCGTGGAGGCCGCCTGGGTCAGGCCGCGTTTCCCCGGCTACATCGCCCTGCAGGAGAGGTCGTCCGCGCTGATCCGCGACGGGCTGCTCGCCCGCGTGAAGACCCGCGACGTGCTCAAGGAGCTGCACGAGGAATGGAGGAACGCATGACCACGGCACTCGTCACCGGCGCCGCCGGAGCGCTCGGCCGCGCGATCGCGGCCCGCCTGGCCGCCGACGGCCACCGGGTGGCGGCACTCGACGTCGACGCGAGCTCGCTCGACGGCGACCTCACACTCAAAGCGGATCTGCGCGACCCGGCGGCGATCGAGGCCGCGTTCGCCGAGACGGCCGCACGGCTCGGGCCGGTCGGGATCCTCGTCAACAACGCCGCCGTCTACCCGGCCCGGCCGTTCCTGGAGGTGCCGCTGGCCGAGTACGACGACGTGCACGCGGTCAACCAGCGCGCCTACTGGCTGTGCGCCCAGCACGCGGCCCGCCAGATGAACGCGAACGGCGGCGGCGCGATCGTCAACGTCGCCTCGATCACCATGCACGGCGGCTGGTCCGATCTGGCCGCGTACGTGGCCACGAAGGGCGCGGCGGCCTCTTTGACCCGGGCGCTGGCCCGCGAGCTGGGCCCGGGCGGGATCCGGGTCAACTGTGTCTCCCCCGGCGCGTTCCCGACGGCCGCCGAGGAGATCCACGAGGACCCGGAGGCGTACAACGCGATGGTGCTGGAGCGGCAGGCGCTGCGGCGGCGCGGCAGGCCCGAGGAGCTGGCCGCCGTGGTGGCGTTCCTGGCCGGGCCGGACGCCTCCTTCGTCACGGGCCAGACCATCGAAGTCAACGGAGGGTGGGTGATGGCATGACGCCGGACCGCAGGCGGCTGGCCGAGCTGACGGGCGACCTCGGCGCGGCCGGAGGGGTGCGCCTGGTGACGCTGGGCGACGGGGTGGAGCGCGGCATCAGGGCGCTGGAGTTCCGCACCGGATCGGGTCTGGCGTTCGACGTGCTGGTGGACCGGTGCATGGACATCGGGCACGCCGAGCACGCCGGGCGCTCGTTCGGCTGGCGCTCCCCCACCGGCTTCCGGCACCCGGGGCTGCACGAGCACGCCGACGAGGACGGGCTGTCGTGGCTGCGCTCGTTCTCGGGGCTGATCGTCACCGCCGGGCTCGACCACACGTTGTTCGGGGACGAGGTGCCCGCCGACACCTACCGGTATCCGCCACGGCAGTCCGTACGGCACGGGCTGCACGGCCGGGCCGGCAACCTGCCCGCCCGGCTGACCGGCTACGGCGAGCGGTGGGACGGCGAACGCTGCGTGCTGTGGGCGGAGGGCGAGGTGCGCCAGGCGGCGGTCTTCGCCGAGAAGCTGCGCCTGGTGCGCCGGATCGAGGCCGATCTCGGCGGCGACGAGATCCGGCTGGTCGACACGGTGACCAACGCCGGGTTCGAGCCGGCGCCGCACATGTACCTGTACCACATCAACCTGGGCTGGCCGCTGCTCGACGAGGGCGCCAGGTTCGAGGCCGACATCCGCGAGACGCTGTGGCAGAGCGACAGCGTGGCCGAGCAGAAGGCCGACCACGTCGTCTTCCCGGGGCCGGCTCCGGGGTTCGTGGAGCAGGTGTACGAGCACGCACTCGTGCCGCGCGCCGACGGGCTGCACCGGGTGGCCGTGGTCAACGACCGGCTGGGCATGCGGGTGGCGGTGGAGTGGCGGGCCGCGGAGTTCCCGTACTTCTTCGAGTGGCTGAACCTGCGCTCCGGCAACTACGCGGTGGGGATGGAGCCGTCCACGCACCACGTGGCCGGCGACGCGGCCGCGCGCCGGGACGGCGCCATGATCTGGCTCGGCCCGCAGGAGTCGCGGACGTACCACACGACGTTCCGGGTGGAGGCCCCATGAGTTGACGGGCCGAGGCTCAGCCCAGCCGGTACGCCCGCCGTGCCGTGCCGGCGAAGACCTGGGCACGCTCGTGCTCCGACAGCCCGGCGCACAGCTCGTCGGCGGCCGCGGCGACCTGTTCGTACTCGGCGGCCAGCAGGCAGACCGGCCAGTCGGAGCCGAACATCACCCGCTCGGGCCCGAACGCCTCCAGCACCACCTCGGCGTACGGCCTCAGGTCTGCCACCCGCCAGGAGGCCCAGTCGGCCTCGGTGACCATGCCGGACAGCTTGCAGAAGACGTTGGGGTGGGCGGCCAGCTCGCGGACGCGCGCACGCCACGGCTCCAGCTCGCCGGAGGCGATCGGCGGCTTGGACAGGTGGTCGAGCACGAACGTCAGCTGGGGCAGCGCGGCCACGGTCTCGATGGCGGCGGGAAGCTGGTGCGGCAGCGTGAGCAGGTCGTAGGCCAGCCCGGCGGCGGCCACGGCGGCCAGGCCCCGGCGCACGTCGGGGCGGGTGAGCCAGGCCGGGTCGGGCTCGGACTGCACGCCGTGGCGCACGCCCACGAGACCGGCGGGCAGCGCGGCCAGCGTGCCGGCGACGTCGGGCGCGGTGAGGTCGATCCAGCCGACCACCCCGGCGACCAGCTCCGACGCGGCGGCCAGGGCCAGGAACTCGCGCGTCTCGTCGAGGTCAGGCAGCACCTGCACGAGCACCGTGCCGGTCACCCCGGCCGCGCCAGCGTGACCGGCGAGATCGCCGAGGGTGAACGAGCGGCGCACGGGCGCCATCTGCTCCGGCTCCAGCCAGGCGTGCGGGCGTGCGGACAGGTCCCAGACGTGGTGGTGGGCGTCGATGCGGCTCATGGGGTTCCAGCTCCGTGCGGGTCGGTACGGCTCGGTCAGGATCATGCCACGGCCGGGGGACGACGGCCGCACGCAACCTAACAGACCTCCTATGTTTTGCCCGAATTGCCGCCAGGTATGGACAGATCTCACTGTTACGCGTAGACATACATCCGACGTGTCCGAGTAATCTCCACGAAACCCCTCGCCTTCGACTCCCCGCGTACGCGGGTCCGACGTCCGGCGAGCGCGCCGATACGGCGCGGCCCTCCCGACTCCCCTCGGCTCACTGAACAGGAGTGACGGTGACCAACGACGGCTACACACGGCGAGGCGTGATCACGACCGGCTTAGGCGCGGCGGCCGGGACCCTGCTGGCGGGCGGCGTCACCGCCGGCCCCGCGCGGGCGGCCGACCCGGCCGGCCCGCTCACCCTCTGGTACACCCGCCCGGCCACCGAATGGCTGGAGGCATTGCCGGTCGGTTGCGGGCGGCTCGGCGCCATGGTCTTCGGCGGCGTGACGACCGAGCGGCTGCAGCTCAACGAGGACAGCATCTGGGCCGGCGGGCCGCACGCCTATGACAGCCCCGAGGCCCTGGCCGCACTTCCGCAGATCAGGCAGCTGGTCTGGGAGGACAAGTGGCAGGCCGCGCAGAACCTGGCCGACCAGAAGTTCCTCGGCCGGCCCAGCGAGCAGGCGGCGTACCAGGTGCTGGGCGACCTCACGCTGACGTACCCGGGGGCCGAGGAGTTCGGTGAGTACCGGCGCGAGCTCGACCTGACGCGGGCGGTCACCACCGTGACGTTCGTCCGCGACGGCGTACGGCACACGCGCGAGGTCTTCGCCAGCCGGCCCGACCAGGTCATCGTCGTCAGGCACACGGCCGACAGAGCGGGCGCGGTGACGTTCCGTGCGGCCTTCTCCAGCCCGCAGAGCTCGGCCACGTCGGCGGCCGGCCGCGACTCGATCGCGCTCGACGGGGTCAGCGGCGCGTCCCAGGGCCGCCCGGGCGAGGTCCGCTTCCGCGCCCTGGCCAGGGCCGAGGCGAAGGGCGGCACGGTCACCACGGACGGCGGCACGCTGGCCGTCGAGGGCGCCGACGAGGTCACGCTGCTGATCTCCATGGGGTCGAGCTACCGCAGCTTCAAGGACGTCGGCGGCGACCCGGCCGAGGTGGCAGGGCGGCATCTCGTCCGGGCGAAGGAGCGGCCGTACGAGATGCTGCTGCGCCGGCACGTGGAGGACCACCGGCAGCTGTTCGGGCGGGTGGAGATCGACCTCGGCACCTCGGAGGCGGTCGCGCTGCCGACCGACGAGCGCATCGCCCGCCGTCAGCTCGACACCGACCCGCAACTCGCCGCGCTCTACTTCCAGTACGGCCGTTACCTGCTGCTCTCCAGCTCCCGCTCGCCCGGCTACGCCGCCAACCTGCAGGGCATCTGGAACGACTCCCTCGCGCCGGCCTGGGAGTCGAAGTACACCATCAACATCAACTGCGAGATGAACTACTGGCCGGCCGGGCCCGCCAACCTCATCGAGTGCATGGATCCGCTGTTCGACCTCATCAAGGACCTTGCGGAGACCGGCGCCCGGACGGCGAGGACGATGTACGGCGCCAAGGGCTGGGTGGCCCACCACAACACCGACGGCTGGCGCGGGACCGCGCCCGTCGACTTCGCCTTCTACGGCGTGTGGCCCACCGGCGGCGCGTGGCTGTGCCTGACGCTGTGGGAGCACTACCTCTACACGGGTGACGAGCGGCGGCTGCGTGAGCACTTCCCGCTGATCAGAGGCTCGGTGGAGTTCTTCCTCGACACCCTGCAGACCGACCCCAGGACCGGCTACCTGGTGACCAACCCCTCGCACTCCCCCGAGGTCGGCCACCACGAGGACGGCGGCGAGAACGTCAGCATCTGCGCCGGCCCGACCATGGACATGCAGATCCTGCGCGACCTGTTCGGCGCGTTCGCCGAGGCGTCGGAGGTCCTCGAGGCCGAGGCAGGCATGCGGGCGCAGGCGCTGGAGGCCCGCGAACGGCTCGTGCCCCACCAGATCGGTCATCTGGGACAGATTCAGGAATGGCAGGAGGACTACCGGGGCGACGCCGCGCTCTCGCGCAGCCGCCACATCTCCCACCTGTGGGGGCTGTTCCCCGGGCACCAGATCGACCCGCGCCTGTCTCCCGACCTGGCCAGGGCCGCCCGGCGCACGCTGGAGCTGCGCGGGGAGGCGGGGGCCGGGTGGTCGCTGGCCTGGAAGATCAACTTCTGGGCGCGGCTGCTGGACGCCGCCGAGGCGTACAAGCGGCTGGGGAACCTGCTGGTGCCCGCGCGGACCGCGCCCAACTTGTTCGACCTGCACCCGCCGTTCCAGATCGACGGCAACTTCGGCGGCGTCTCCGGCATCACCGAGATGCTGCTGCAGAGCCACGGCGGCCAGGTGCACCTGCTGCCCGCCTTGCCCGCCGCCTGGCCGGCCGGGTCGTTCCGCGGCCTGCGGGCGCGCGGCGGTTTCGAGGTGGACGTGGAGTGGGCCGGTGGCGCGCTGCGCCGCGGGCGCGTCCGCTCCGACCTGGGCCGCCCGCTCACCCTGCGCACCGCGACCCCTGTCACGGTGACGGAGGACGGCCGGCCGGTGCGCGTGGAGCGCCCGGAGCCGGGCGTCGTCACCTTCCCCACCCGGCGGGGCGCCCCCTACGAGATCACCGCCTGACCGTCACGGCTCCGTGGACGTGGAGGGACGCGTGCGCGGGCGGGTGCGGGAGGCCTCGCCGCGGGCGTGGGCCGCGAAGAGCCGGGCGGCCTCGTCGGGGTCGCCCGCGGCCAGCACGGCCACCAGGTCGTCGTGGTGGCCGGCCATGGCCGTCCAGTCCCCGTCGTAGAGGGGGTTGCCGACCACATGGAGGCTCCACAGGTTCGACTCGATCGTCCGCCACAGCCGCAGCAGGAAGGAGTTGCCGCAGGCCGCGCAGACCCGCCGGTGGAAGGCCAGATCGGCGTCACGGAACGCGCCGATGTCGCCGTCGCGGGCGGCCCGGCGCATGGCCAGCACGTCGGCCGAGAGCTGCCGCAGCGTGTCGGGCAGGATGCGGACCGCGGCGCCGCGTGCGGCATACTCCTCCAGCAGCACCCTGATGTCGCGGACCTCCCTGGCCTGCTCGTCGGAGATCTCCGCGACATAGCTGCCCCGGTTGGGATAGGAGATGACCAGGCCCTCATGCGCCAAGCGCTTGATCGCCTCTCTCGCCGGGGCCTGGCTGGTGCCGACGCGCCTGGCGATCTCGGCCTCGACCAGCCGCTGCCCGGCCACGAGCTCGCCGGAGACGATCCAGCCGCGCAGCAGCGCGTAGACCCGGTCCGACAGCAGCTCCCTGGGCAGCACGCGGTCGGCCGGCGGCGCGAGCTGCTGCTCCTGCCAGATGCGCGCCACCGTCGACTGCGACAGGCCGAGCTGCTTGGCCATCGTCCGGGTGGACGGCACGGCGCCGCCGCCGCCCGCGGCGGCGATCACCCGCTCGGCCTCCTGGCGCTCGCGGCTGCGCGGGCGGCCGGGGCGCGGCGCGTCGGCCAGGCCGTCCAGGCCGCGCTCCACGAAGCGGGCCCGCCACTTCGCCACGGTCGCCGGGCTCACCGCGAGCCGTGTCGCGATCTCCTTGCGCGGCGACCCGTCGGCGCATGCCAGCACGATGCGGCTGCGCAGGGCCAGCCCTTCCGACCGCCCGGCCGCCCAGTCGCGCAGCGTGGCCAGCTCTTCAGCGCTCAACACCAGGCGCTTGTCGTCTCCGCGTCCCACCATGCGGACGACTTTAACGTATTTATGACTCAGCGTCCCAGAGGACACATATTTGTAGCGCCCTGTTCTCCCTTGACGACCCCATATGACCAACGTATTAAATAATCGCTAATCGAGTATCGACCCATTAATAGGCGTCGCAGATCTCGCCCCCTTGGAGGTGCGATGCGTTCCCCCCGCCCATCCCTCTTCCCGCTCTGGCCGGCTCTCGGCTCCGTGCTCCTGCTCACCGGCTGTGGCGGGGGCGGCTTCGCCGGCGACTCGCAGGCCCGGCAGGACGAGAACGGCCAGGTCACGGTCAGGATGCTGGTCAACATCAGCCCGAACCTCACCCAGGCGTACTGGGACGGCCTGGTGAAGCCGTTCGAGCAGGCCAACCCCGGCATCGACGTCGAGATCGAGGCGCCGACCGGCAAGGGCGTGGCCGACACGCTGCCGCAGCAGCTGGCGGCCGGCAACGCGCCCGACGTGGTGGAGACGCTGATGGCGGACGAGACGCTGGCGAAGCAGATGCTCGACCTGACCGACCAGCCGTGGGCGAAGGACACCCCGCTCGCCGAGCAGGCCAAGCTGGGCGGCCGGATCTACACGGTGGGCGTGGGCGTGCAGGCGCAGTCGCTGGTCTTCTACAACAAGACCGCCTTCGACAAGGCCGGGATCGAGCGGCCGCCGACCACGTTCGACGAGTTCGACGCCGCGATGGGCAAGCTCAGGACGGCCGGCTACCTACCGCTGCAGACCGGCGGCGACTTCCTCACCGGCCTGCAGCTGCTGCAGCTGACCAACCCCAGCCGGGCCCAGACCCACCCCACCTGGCAGCAGGACGTCAAGGCGGGCACGATCAAGGCGGGCGAGTCGATGCTGCCCCACCTGGAGCGCTACCGCACCTGGATCGACAAGGGGTACGTCGACAAGAACGCCCTCGGCATGAAATACGCCGACGCCGAGACGGCGTTCCTGTCCGGCAAATCCGGCATGTACGTCATGGGGAGCTGGTTCACCGCCACCGAGGCCAAGGCGGACAAGGACTTCGAGGTCGGCGTCTTCCCGGCCCCCGTCGACGAGGGCCAGCAGTACCCGGGCCCGCAGGGCGCCACGCTCGCGGCCCCGTACATGATCCTGAAGTCGACCCCGATCAAGGACGCGGCGCTCAAGCTCGTCCAGTGGCTGGTCACCGACCCTGCCGCGGTCAAGAGCCAGCTCGCCCAGGACGGCAACTTCCGCACCGGCGTCGAGCGCGACTTCACCCCGCTGGAGAAGGAGGTGCAGGCGATTCTCGACGCCGCGCCCGCGGGCGTCCCGCAGGGCGAGGGGTACGGCGACGCCAGCCTGCCCAAGGGCTTCAACTCCGCCTGGAACACCGAGGTCCAGGGCCTGTATGTCGGCAAGTCGCCGAAGGACGTGGCCGAGGGCGTCGACCGCTGGCTGGCCGGGCGATCGTGACGCTCACCCGGGAAGCGCCCGTCGTCGCGGCACCGCCTGCCGCCCGCGCCCGGCCGAGGCGCGACGGGCTGGCCAACGCGCTCATGGTGGCCCCGGCGACGGTCCTCTACACCGTGATGCTCATCGTCCCGGTCGGCCTGGCGTTCTACCTGAGCCTGACCGACTGGGACGGCTTCAGCGCGAACCCGGCCTTCGTCGGCGCCGGCAACTACGCCGACCTGCTCGACGACCCCGAGCTGCGCCGAGCCGCCGCGGTCACGCTGCTGATCGCGGCCGCGGGCACGGCCGGGCTGAACCTGCTCGGCCTCGGCTTCGCCCTCCTGGTGAACGGCGCCTCCAGGGCCAACACGTTCTTCCGGATCGTGCTGTTCTACCCGCACGTGCTCAGCGCCCTGGTGGTCGGCTTCCTCTGGTCGGCCATCCTCGGCACCACCGGCGCGGTCAACAACCTGGTGACCTCGTGGGGCGGCGAGGTGCTGCCGTTCCTGTCGGACCCGGAGTGGGCCACGGTCACCATGATCGCGGTGCTGGTGTGGGCCGGGTTCGGCGTCAACGTGGTGCTCTACCTGGCCGGGCTGCAGGCGGTGCCGCACTCGCTGATCGAGGCGGCGCGGATCGACGGCGCCACCCGGTGGCAGGTGTTTCGGAACGTGACCCTCCCGGCGCTGGGCCCGTCGGTGACGGTGAACATCGTGCTGTCGCTGGTGACGCTGCTCAAGACGTACGACCTGGTGGTCTCGCTGACGGCGGGCGGACCGGCCGGTCAGACGCAGACCGTCGCCTACCTCATCCTGTGGAACTCCTTCCACGACGCCCGCCTCGGCTTCGGCTCGGCCCAGTCGGTCATCCTCATGCTGGTGACGGCCGCGCTCGCGTTCGTGGTGACGAGGCTGCGCAGGCGCGGCGAGCTGGCGGTGCACCAGTGAGGAAGACGTTCCTGTGGCTGAGCGCTGTCTTCATGCTCGTCCCGCTGTACGTGCTGACGGTCAACGCGTTCAAGGGGCAGCAGGAGATCCTGGCCGACCCGTTCGGGCTCGCCGGTCTGACGCTGGAGCCGCTGGCCAGAGCGCTGACGAACCCGCAGTTCAACGTGGTCAAGGGGTACGCGATCACGCTGCTGTTCGTGGTGGCGGTCAACGTGCTGTCGGTGGTGCTGGCCGCCCCGGCGGCGTACGTGATCGCGCGCAGCCCGAAGCGCCGCTTCCGGGTCCTCATGCTGTTCTTCCTCGCCGGGACGTTCATCCCGGGCCAGGTGCTGGTCATCCCGGTCGTGTACGTGCTCAAGACCCTCGGCCTGATGGGCACCATCCGCGGGTTCGTGTTGTTCGAGACCACGCTCACGCTGCCGTTCTCGATCTTCCTGTACGCCGGCTACATCGCCACCATCCCGGCCGTGCTCGACCAGGCGGCGGCCGTGGACGGCGCGGGCAGGCTGCGGACGTTCTGGCAGATCGTCTTCCCGCTGATGCGGCCCGCGGTCGCCACGATGGTCATCCTCAACACCTTCTCGGTGTGGAACGACTTCGTGAACCCGCAGATCATCCTGGGCCCGGGCAGCGGCCTGTACACCGTCACCACCGGCGTCTACGCGGCGGTCAGCCAGTACGCCACCGACTACACGGTGGTCTTCCCGACGCTGCTGCTGGCCATCGCGCCCCTGCTGGTCTTCTTCGTCTTCATGCAACGGCACATCATCAGCGGCCTCACCGCCGGGGCCACCAAGGGATGACCCTCTCGACAACCACAGGGAAGGGTGGAAGATGCGGGAAATCATCGCGACCGTCCCGCTCGGCGAGCCGCCGGCCTGGGCGGTGCTGGAGCGCAGGCTGTTCGACGCGCTGGACGAGGCCTGGCGGGCCTTCGCCGCACGCTACTGCGGGCCCGACGGCCGGCTGATCTACCACGGCCCGGCCGCCGACCGCGACGGCGCCGACGACTTCTACGAGGCGTTCTTCAACTGGCCGACGCTCTACCAGCTCGGCGGGGCCGACGACCTGCTCGATGCCGCCAAACACCACTGGGAGGGCGTGACCACGCAGCTCACCGAGCTGGGCTACCTGGTGGACGAGTTCGAGCGCGGCTACGACTGGTTCCACCAGGGCGAGTCGCTGCTGCTGTTCTACGGCATCTGCGCCGCCGACCCGCGCGACGAGCGCTTCCGCGACCGGGCCCGCCGCTTCGCCGACCTCTACCTGCCGGGCTCGGCGAACTACGACGCCGAGCACGACATCATCCGCGCCCCGCACAACGGCGCCGGCGGCCCCCGCTACGGGCTGCAGCGGGAGTGGGCCTCCTACCACACCGACCTGGTGAGCATGCGGCCGTACGGGCTGCCGCTGCGCGACCTGCCGGGCATCTCGCGGTGGGAGGACCTGGCGGACCCGTGCAACGCCGCGCGGATGGGCGCGGCCATGACCGAGCGCATCGGCCGCGGCGACGTCGCCGTCAACCTCGCGGCGACCAGCCTGGCCGTCAACGCCTGGTTGTACGACGGCGACGACCGCTACCGCGACTGGGCGCTGCGCTACATCGGTGCCTGGCAGCGGCGGGCGGAGGCCAACGACGGGATCCTGCCCGACAACGTGGGCCCGTCCGGCGTGGTCGGCGAGCTGCACGGCGGGCGCTGGTACGGCGGCAACTACGGCTGGCAGTGGCCGCACGGCCTCTACAGCGTCGGGGCCGCCGCCGCGATCGCCGCGGTCAACGCCCACCTGCTGACCGGCGACGAGAGCGCGCTCGCCATCGGGCGTGGCCCGCTGGACACCGTGTACGCCCGCGCCACGCAGGCGAGCGTGACCGAGACGGAGATGAGCATCAGCGACCGCTGGCTGGCCGAGCTCGGCGACGAGGCCGGCAAGCCGACCATGCTGGTGCCCAACCGGCACGACGACGACGGCTGGTTCGACTTCCAGCCCCCGCAGCTGGGCCTGCCGGTCTGGCTGTGGCACACGAGCCGGGCGCGGGCGGACGCCGAGCGGCTGGAGCGGGTGCGCGCCGCCGCCGGCTACGACTGGGCCACGGTGCGGCCGTTCCGCAACAAGGAGGAGGCGGGGCACGAAGCCCCCTGGCTGGAGTTCCTGCGTGGCGCCAACCCCGGCTACCCCGAGCGGATGCTCACCACCGCACTCGGGCAGGTGCAGCGGCGCACGGCGCTCATCGACGCCGACCGCGCCGACCTGGCCACCGTCCACGTCCACCACTGGCAGCGGCTCAACCCGGTGCTCACCGAGGCGCTGCTGCAACTCGTCACCGGCACCCCGCAGGTCCTCTACAACGGCGGGCTGCTGCCTGCGCGCCTCGCCTACTTCGACGCCGACCGGCACCGTCCAGGACTGCCTCAGGACGTGGCGGCCCTGGTCGGCTCGGTGCGCCCCGGCGGCACCACCGTCGACCTGGTCAACCTCAGTCTCGGCCGCACCCGCCGGGTCGTCGTGCAGGCGGGCGCGTTCGGCGAGGACCGCATCGACGGCGTCACCATCACCCAGGCCGGCACCCGCGCCGGCGAGGGCTACCCGGGCGACCCCCGCGACTACACCTCTCCCCCCGTCACCGAGACCGAGCACGAGGTGGCGGTGAACGGCCCGCGGCTGCTCGTGGAGCTGCCGCCCGGCCGCCGCATCCGGCTCGACCTGCACACGACCGCGCGCGTCCGCACGCCGTCGCACCAGCACTACTGAGGAGTTTCATGGACGACGCCATCTGGGATCTGCCTGTTCGCGGGCCGCTGCCCGCCGAACCCGATCCCGTCCTCGTGGAGGGTTTGTCCCGGATCAGCTCGGCCACCGCCTGCGCCAAGCTGCACGCCCAGGGCATCCGGCGCACCTTCATCGAGGGACCGCGTCCCATCGCACCAGGACAGAAGATCGCCGGACGGGTCCGGACGCTGCAGTTCATGCCGCAGCGCGAGGACGTCGCCTCCGGACTCGGCCAGGAGTACGTCGAGCGGCACACCGCCCTGTGGGCCGTCCTGGAGGCGGTGCAGCCCGGCGACGTGCTTGTCGTGCAGGCGTACGGGAGCGCCTACACCGGCTGCTTCGGCGACATGCTGGTCCGGTATTTCCGGCGCAAGGGCGGCGCGGGCATCGTCGTGGACGGCCGGATCCGGGACCTGCCCCGGGTGAGCGGGCTCGGCGTGCCGATCTGGTGCACCGGCGCCACCCCGCACTACGCCTCGCAGGCGGAGCTGTTCCCGTGGGCGTACGACGTGCCGGTGGCGGTCGGCGGCGCGCTGGCTCTGCCCGGCGACCTGTGCGTGGCCGACGACGACGGCGCCGTGGTGGTGCCGCGCCGCCGGGCCGGCTCGGTGCTGGAGGCCGCCGCCGACCACGAGCAGTGGGAGCGCTACAGCCGTGCCCGCATCGAGGAGGGCGGGGCGCTGTCCGACTACTACCCCCTCACCCCCGAGACCCGCGCCGAGTTCGAACGGTGGCGGGATGTAAAGGAGAGCCAGTGATCCTCAGGTCCGTTGGCGCGATCGTCTTACTTCTGGGCGGCCTGACGGCGCCCACTCCGGCGGCCTCCCGGCCGAACTGCGACTACCACGTCTCCCCCACCGGCAGCGACCGGGGCGACGGCAGCGCGAGAAACCCCTGGAAGTCCATCGAGCAGGCCCGCGATCACCTGAGGGCCAAGAAGAACCACCAGACCTGCGACATCGTGGTCAACGTCAAGGCCGGCGACTACCAGGTCGACCGCACCATCGAGTTCACCGAGGCCGACTCAGGCCAGAACGGCCACACGATCACCTACCGCAGCGCCGACGGCCCCGGCAAGGCCCGGCTGCTCGGCGCCAGGCCGCTGACCGGCTGGCAGAAGTACAAGGACGACATCTACAAGACGAAGATCGACCGTACCTTCTACACGCTGTTCGAGGACGGCAAGCGCGCCACGACGGCCCGTCACCCGAACAGGACCAGCGACGACCTGTGGTCGCCGTACCTGTTCTCCGTGCTCGGGGAGCCGGAGAAGGAGGCGGTGCGCCAGTGGCTGTACTTCAAGCCGGAGGACGTGCCCGTCGAGTGGGACGCCGACTTCGACGAGAACGCGCAGGTCGTGGTCTGGTCGGGCGGCTCGTGGAGCTGGTTCACCGACACCGTGCCGCTGGGCGGCGCCGACTTCCGCAAGAACTTCTTCACGCTCGATCACTGGGCCCGCTACTCGTTCGTCAACAGCCGCAGCGGCTCACGCTACTTCCTGCAGAACACGCTGCGCTTCCTCGACCAGCCGGGCGAGTACTACTTCGACTTCGCGGCCGGTGAGGTCTACTACTGGCCGCGCACCTCGATCGACAAGGTGATGGCCCCGACGGTCAAGACGATCCTATCGGTGAAGGGCAGCAGCCCGGAGCAGCGCGTGCAGAACCTGTCGTTCGACGGCCTGGCCCTGCAGTACAGCGACTTCGTGGACTGGTACCGGGCCGGCTGGATCAGCGAGGGCGACTCGGGCTACGAGCACAAGTACCCCGTCTACGACCGGCAGATCGAGATGCCGCGCAACCGGTTCGGCATGATCACGCTGGAGAACACCCGGGACATCGGCCTGACCCGGCTCCACCTGTCGGACAGCGGCTTCATGGGCGTCTACCTGCTCTTCGCCAACGAGCGGGTGAGGGTGTCGGACAGCCTGCTGGAGAACATCGGCGCCGACGGCATCAAGGTCGAGGGCGGCTACCCCGGCGAGGGCGACATTTCAGGACATCACACGATCTCGAACAACTACATCCACCACGTCGGCGAGCTGGTGCCGGGCGACGCGGCCGGCATCGAGCTGATGAGCACGGGCAACAACACCGTCAGCCACATCAACGTCAAGCACAGCGCCCGCTACGGCATCAGCCTCGAGGTCCGCCCGGAGATCAAGGACGAGGACAACTACGCGCGCAACAACTCCTTCTCCTACATCAAGCTGGAGGAGACCGGCCTCGACAGCGGCGACATGGGTGCCTTCTACACCTACGGCGTCAGCAACACCGAGCCGCACCTGCGGGACAACAGCGTCGAGCAGATGGTGATCACCGACGTGATCAACGACCCCGCGGGGGCGATGCCGGACAGTGGCACGCGCGGCGTGCACATGGACGCCGGCGGCTGCGGGTTCACCTTCGCCAACATCGAGGTCGGCGAGGTCAGCGACGACAAGTACCAGAGCTACCAGTGCAACGAGGTGACGAACGCCAACTGGCAGGACGGCTTCGACGCCTCGAAGATGGAGTACGACAAGATCGGCGTGACGAGCGCCTTCCCGTACCCGATCCCGGGTCAGGGGGCGTGATGAAGGTCATCGGCGCGGCGGCGGTCGTCCTGGCGGCCCTCGTCGTCACCCCCTCGGCCGGCGCGCAGGCGCCGTGCAAGCCGATCGAGTTCTACGTCGCCCCGGACGGCACCGACGGCGGCCCGGGCAACGCGCAGCGCCCGTGGCAGACGATCGAGCACGCCCGCGACCAGCTGCGGGCCAAGAAGCGGCAGCAGAGCTGCGACATCGTGGTCAACGTCAAGGCCGGCGACTACCACGTCGACGAGACGATCGAGTTCACCGAGGCCGACTCCGGCGAGCACGGCCACACGATCATCTACCGCAGTGCCGACGGCCCGGGCAAGGCCCGGCTGCTGGGCGCACGCCCGGTGACCGGGTGGGAGAAGGTCAAGGGCGAGATCTACAAGACGAAGGTCGACCGTACGTTCTACACGCTGTTCGAGGACGGCAGGCGGGCCACCACCGCGCGCTACCCGAACCGCAGGTCGGACGACGAGTGGGCGCCGTACCTCACCTCGGTGCTCAAGGAGCCGGAGAAGGAGGCCGTCCAGCAGTGGCTGTACTCCAACCCCGGCGACTGGGACAAGAGCTGGAACTTCGACAACGCGCAGGCCGTGGTCTGGTCGGGCGGGTCGTGGAGCTGGTTCACCGACACCGTGCCGATCCAGAACCCGTCGTGGGACGACAACCAGATCACCCTCGAACACTGGACGCGCTACGCCATGGTCAACAGCCGCGGCGGCTCGCGCTACTTCCTGCAGAACTCGCTGGACTTCCTCGACCAGCCGGGCGAGTACTTCTTCGACTTCGACAAGCAGGAGGTGTACTACTGGCCGCGCGGCTCGATCGACAAGGTCGTGGCGCCGACGGTCAGGACGATCCTGTCGCTCAAGGGCAGCAGCCCGGACAAGCGCGTACGGAACCTCGCCTTCGACGGCCTGGCCCTGCAGTACAGCGACTTCGTGAGCTGGTACCGCAACGGCTGGATCAGCGCGGGCGACGCCGGCGAGCCGCACAAGTACCCGGAGTACGACCGGCAGATCGAGATGCCGCGCAACCGGTTCGGCACGGTGACGCTGACGAACACGCGCGACGTCGACCTGACCCGGCTGCGCATCTCCGACACCGGCTTCACCGCCGTCTACCTGCTGTTCGCCAACGAACGGGTCAGGGTGTCGGACAGCCTGCTGGAGAACATCGGCGCCGACGGCATCAAGGTCGAGGGCGGCTACCCCGGCGAGGGTGACCTCACCGGGCACCACACGTTCACGAACAACTACATCCACCACATCGGCGAGCTGGTGCCCGGTGACGCGGCCGGGGTCGAGCTGATGAACACCGGGAACAACGAGGTCAGCCACTCCGTCGTCCGGCACAGCGCCCGCTACGGCATCAGCCTGGAGGTCCGCCCCGAGGTCAAGGACGGCGACGGCTACGCCCACGGCAACGAGTTCTCCTACCTCCGCATCGAGGAGGCGGGCCTGGACAGCGGCGACATGGGCGCCTTCTACACCTACGGCGTCGACAACGCCGAGCCGCATCCGATCAGCAACCGCGTCTCCCAGGTCGTCATCGGCGACGTCATCCCTGACGCGTCGATGCCCGACAGCGGCACCCGCGGCGTGCACATGGACGCCGGCGGCTGCGGCTTCGCCTTCGACAACATCGAGGTCGGCGAGGTCACGGACGACAAGTACCAGAGCTACCAGTGCAACGAGGTGACGAACGCCAACTGGCAGGACGGCTTCGACGCCTCGAAGATGGAGTACGACAAGATCGGCGTGACGAGCGCCTTCCCGTACCCGATCCCCGGCTAGCCACGGCCGGCACGGGGCGGTCACACCCGCGGGTGTGACCGCCCTTTCGTGTTGTCAGGGACGCCGGCACCTCTCCGGCCGGGGCGCGGGACGTCATCCCGCAGCGGAACGAGCACTCGCCTCGCGACAGCCGCCGTCTGCTTCTTTCGGTGCAGGGACTACGGCGAACGGAGCAGAGGCGAGTGACAGTCGATGGACGACGCGGTGCCGCCGCGGCGCGGCATAGCGTTCCGCCATGAGCAAGAGAACGATCAATGTGGTGGCCGCGCTCACCTTGACGGCCGGTGCGCTGGGACTGGGCGTCCGGAGGCGCGTCCGCCGCAGGCGGCCGGACCGCCGTCACGCAGGCCGCGCCGAAGCCGCCGAAGGGCGCCAGGGCGGTGGTCCAGGTCAGCCCCAACCCCACCACCCGGCGAGGCCAGGAAGTGACGATCACCGGCAACTGCGGCGGGGGCGAGCAGCTCCAGGCGGTCATCGCCGGAATCGACAGGAAGAACCCGGTCCTGCGGAACATCCGCATCGTCGACGCCGATCCCCAGCGGTTCGTGGCGAAGGCGACCCTGTCCCCCACGATCGGCAACGGCGTCGGCCCCGTGTTCGTCAGCTGTGGCGACGAGGCGGGTGTGACCCTGCTGGTCACCCACGTCTGACATCCAAGCTCGTCAGCACGCCCGCCGCCGGGAGCAGGCCGCTCCCGGCGGCACTCGAGAAAGGGCCTTCGTGACTCCTCCGCTGCCTGTAGCGAGCGGCCTCTCGCCGAGCCCGAGCCGCTCCCGCGGTCTGGCCGGATCGCCATCGCGACGTGAACCCCTTCACGTCCGGCACTCCGCGCTGCTCGTGGACGTCGGTCTGGCCGCCGTCGCCGTGGTGCTCTTCGTCGCCGTCGCCCTCGCCACCGGAGTGCGCAGCCCGTGGCAGGGCGTGATCCCGCTCGCCCTGTTCCTCGGAGCCCTCCTGCTGGTCAGGCGCCGCCTGCCGATGACGGTGCTGCTGCTGTCGGTCGCCGGGATCTTCGTCTACCACCTCACCAGCTTTTCCCCCGCCGGCTGGATCTGGCCGGCGTCGGCCGCCTACTTCACCGCCGCCGCCACCCGCCACGTGCGCTGGGTGGCCGTGGTGGGCCTGGCGCAGCTCGCCTACTCCGCGATCGACTTCCGATTCGCGCTGGAGACGAATCCGTCCCGCTACGTCTTCCACGTCGCCGGAGAGGGACTGCTGCTCGCGATCCTCGTCGTCGCGGGCCTCACGTACGCCGCTTCGGTGCGCTCGCGCGAGCGGCTGCGCGAATCCGACGCCCGCGTCCGCGTCGCCGAGGAACGGCTGCGCGTGTCGCACGAGGTGCACGACATCGTCGCGCACACCCTGGCCGTCGTCGGTGTCCAGCTCAACGTCGCCGCCGACACCCTGAAGGAGGAGCCGGCCGAGGCCGCCGCCGCGCTGCGCCTGGCACAGGACGTGAGGAACCGGGCGATGGCCGACCTGACCTCCCTCATCGACGTTCTGCGCGACGACCACGGCGGCACCGGGCCCCAGCCCGATCTGGGCTCCCTGGGCACGCTCGTCGCCGACGCCCGCGCCGCCGGGCTCGACGTCACCCTCGACGAGGACGGCGACCCCGGGCGGGTCCCCGCCGTCGCCGCCATCGCCGTCCACCGCGTCGTCCAGGAGGCGCTCGCCAACACGCTCAAGCACGCGCGCGCGGCCAAGGCCGAAGTGAAGATCCGCTACGGGCCCCGCTCGGTCACCGTCGAGGTCACCGACGACGGCGACGGCGGCGCCGGCCCGCCCGGACACGGCCTGACCGGCATGCGGGAACGGGTGGACGCCCTCGGCGGTGTGCTCACCGCGGGGCCGGTCCCCGGCGGCTTCTCCGTGCGGGCCGACATCCCTGTGGCAGGCTCGATGGTGTGACGATCAAGGTGCTCCTCGCCGACGACCAGGCACTCGTACGCGCCGGTTTCCGCAGCCTGCTGGCCCGCTCCAGGGACGTCACGGTCGTCGGCGAAGCCGCCGACGGTGAGGAGGCCGTACGGTTGGCGACGAGCGCCCGGCCCGACGTCGTCCTCATGGACATCCGCATGCCCGGCACCGACGGCATCACCGCCACCCGGCGCATCGTCCAGGCCGTTCCCCGGTGCCGTGTCGTCATCCTCACCACGTTCGACACCGACGAGCACGTCTTCGCCGCGCTGCGCGCCGGTGCCAGTGGTTTCCTCACCAAGGAGGTCGAGCCCGCCGAGCTGCGCCGCGCGATCGCCGCCGTCGCCGCCGGTGACGCGCTGCTGTCCCCCGGCGTCACCCGCCGGGTCATCGAGCGGTTCGCCCACCGGGAGGGCGTGGCCGCCGGCGCGGACGAGCGGCTGGCCGCCCTCACCTCCCGGGAGCTGGAGGCGGTCCAGCTCATGGCGCTCGGCCTGTCCAACCAGGAGATCGCCGAGCGCCTCGTCATCAGCCCGCTGACCGCCAAGACCCACATCACCAGGGCCATCGCCAAGCTGAACGTCCGCGACCGGGTCCAGCTGGTCATCCTGGCCTACGAGAGCGGCCTGATACGGCCCGGCGGTTGACCCGATCGAACGACCTACCCCGGACCTGTCGGCAAAGCTGTCACCCCAACAGGTCAGGGGAAGATGGCCACGGGCCGGCGCCGGCGAGGGACCGCGGTGCTCCAGGAACCGGTCGCGGGTCCGCGGCATTCTCATCGTCGGTTCTCAGCGGGCGAGCAGCGTGTTGAGCGCGGCGGCGGCTTCCAGGAGGGCTCTCGAACGGGTGTCGATGCTCGCGTCCCGGGCGGCCAGCGTGCTCAGCACCTCCTCCCAGCGACGACCGCGGCGCAGCTGCGGCATCAGGGCCTTGAGCGGGGCTGTGCGGTAGCCGGCCATGCGCAGCTGGTGGACGACGCGGGCGTCGCGCACCTGGTCGGGCGAGTAGCGGCGCGGGCCTCGTACGGAGTCGCGGCCGGGGACGACGAGACCTTCCGCGTCCCAGTGCCGCAAGGTCGACGGGCGCACGCCGAGCGCGGCGGCGAGCTCGGCGATGCTCATCGCGTCCGAGGGGCGCACGGCGTCGATCGGCTCCGCGGTGATGGCCTCGGCGGCCTTCTTGGCCAGTGCGAGTTCACGGCGCTCCGTGTCGAGCCGGGCGTGCGCCGCGTCCAGGAGGGCCAGCGCCTCCGACAGCGGGTGCGCGTGCGCGGCGCGCATGATCCTCTTGGCCTCGACCGGGCCCGTGCCGGCCGCGAGCGCTCGATAGGCCAGCACCGCGTGCACGTGCGGATCGCCGTAGATCCGGTAACCGGTGGGAGTGCGTCCCACGGGCGGCAGCACACCGTCTCGCTCCAGATTGCGGATCTGCTGCACGGAGTACCCGGTCCGCCGTGCGATGTCGGCGGTGCGCATTCCTGGCGAGTTGCGGCTTCGCACCCTGCGACCTCGGCTCTTTCGTGAAAAGTCTCCATAAGCGCTTCAATGGAATGCTAGAACGCATGGACGTTGACGAGATCATCAAGTTCATCGACGACCTCGGCGGAGTTCTCACGCTCAGGCCGGGGCCCGGTGACGGTTCACCCGAGATCAGCTGGGGCGACACGTTCTTCTCCTACGCGCCCGATGGCGTCGTTCCGACGACGACGCAGCCCTTCGCCACGATCGTGACGAAGGACTATCCCGGCGACGAGAGATCGCGGCTGAACCGGCCGGACGTCTTCCGCCTGAACCTCTTCGCGGGCAAGGACGCCTTCGTCAGCTGGACCGGCAGGCAGCCGCGCGACCCGGGCACGGACGACACCGACCCCGCCGTGGCCGACACCGTGATCGCACATCCGGTCTACGGCGAATTGGGGTGGCTCGCCGTCGTGAACCCGGGCCCGCGCACGGAGGCGGCGGTCCGTGACCTGCTGCGCACGGCCCACCGCCTCGCCCGCGCCCGCTACGAACGGCGGGCCGAGACGCGCTGACGTCAGCGGGGGTGGACGACCGCCCCGTCCGGTCCTGACCCCCGTCATCCGGCCCGGGGACGCCGTCGGCCCCGGGCCGGAGTCCTTCCCGGCGCGTCAGGCGTCGAAGTGGCCGGTGATCATGTCCATCAGCATGGCCCGGCCCTTGACCTGCGACGTCACCTCGCGGCCCACGAGCCCGCCGAAGTCGGGCAGGTGGCCGGCGCCGCCCTCCGGGCCCAGCGGGACGAGGATGACCGGCGGCTGCCGTTCGTAGTCCTGCTGCTCACCCTCGCCGGTGATCAGCGCGCGCAGGTTCGCCGCGAGCAGCTCGCCCTGGGCGCCGGCGAAGCCGGCCATCTTGCGGTCGGCGTCGGCGATGTCGCCGATGGCGAACACCCTCTCGTGCCCGGCGACCCGCAGCCGCTCGTCCACCCGTACGTAGCCGCGCTCGTCGCGGGCGGCGGCGAGCGAACCGCGCAGGTAGTCGGTGTGCGGCACGACGCCGAAGCAGCGGAACCAGATGTCGGCCGTCAGCTCCTCCCCCTCATCCGTGACGACGCTGACAGGCCCGGTGACGGCGGGCGGCACGCTCGGCAGCCCGCGCAGCGCGGCGCCGAGCCGCAGCTCGACGCCCAGGTCGGCGAGCTGCTTACGCAGCTCGACGCGGAGCTCGTCGTCGAACGGCCCCTGCAGGATGTCGGACGCCGCGTCGGCGATGATCACGTGCTTGCCGGGGAACGACGCCTTGATCTCCCCCGCCAGCTCCAGCCCGGCCGGCCCGGCCCCGAGGAGCAGCACGCGCTCCGCGCCGGCCAGTGCCTCGTGCGCGGCCCGCGCCCTGACCCTGGCCGCCCCGACGTCCGGCTCGTCGATCTTCGCCGGGAACGGGTACGCCGACCCGGTCGCCAGCACCAGGTAGTCGGGCTCCAGGACCTGCCCGGAGGCGAGCCGCACACGGCGGCCGTCGGCCTCCACGACGCGGTCCTGGACGAACCTGCCGTGCTTCAGCAGGCGGCGGTAGGGCAGGAAGATCCGCTCCAGCCACTCCGGCTCGACCAGCGCCCGCCACGCCGCGACGTTGTGCATGAACGTGTCGGTCTTGTCGACCAGGGTCACGTCGGCGACGTCGTCGAGGAGCTTGGCCACCTTGAAGCCGGCGTACCCGCCGCCGACCACCACGACGCTCGGACGCGCGTTCTCGCTCATCACATCTCCAAAGCTACTAGGAAGGAAGGCGTTGCTAGGTTATTCATACTCGCTACTAAAATCAAAGCGACAGCTGATCTGCTAGTTTGGAGGGCATGGCGCCCACGCGACACGACCTGGAAAACTGCGCCCGCGGCGACGCCGCCCTCACCCGTGCGTTCACCCTGCTCGGCAAGCGCTGGAGCGGCCTGCTGCTGGGCAGCCTGGGCGCCGGTCCCGCCGGGTTCCGCGAGCTGTCGCGGGCCATCGACGGCGTCAGCGACTCGGTGCTCTCCGACCGGCTGGCCGAGCTGACCAAGGCGGGGCTGATCGCCCGCCGGGTCGAGGAGGGACCGCCCGTGACGGTGTCGTACGAGCTGACGGAGAGCGGGCGGGCGCTCATACCGGCGCTCAACCAGATCTCCCGTTGGGCCGAGGAGCATCTGCCCGCGCCCGACGAGCTCTGCTGACCCTGGGCCGGTTGGGGGTTGATCGTCCGATATGCGGTGTTACGTTGAGATTCGAGGCGTGCCCCGACACCTGCGAAGGACGTGGTTCCCGTGCTCTACCTCTTCGGCTTCGAGCGGATCGGCGTGGCCGTGAGCGACATCTACTTCGTCGACCCAGCCCCCTTGCCGGGCCAGGAGGGCGCCGAGCGCGGCGTGCGGCTCGAGCTGCGCCGGCTGGAGCAGGGTGAGCTGAAGGGCTCGATCTACTCCGCCCGCCCGATCAGCATCGACCGGCCGATCTGGCGCGTCGACCTGCTGGAGTCCGTAGACGGCACGCCGGGCAGCTTCGACCGCACGCACCACCATCCGGGAACGCGGGGGTGGGAGCCGGGGCGGCGGGTGTTCGACGAGCGGCTGTCGAAGGAGCCGCTGGCCTGGCTGGGGGAACGCCTCGCCGACCTGGAGGGCGTCCTCGACGAGGCGGGCGTCGCACGTGACGAGGTGACCCCGGAGGACGTACGCGGCCTGCGTGACCGCGCCCCCGAGATCGTCGAGACGGTCTCCCGCCTGCTGGACCAGATCCGCACCGCCTCCCCGGACGCCCCTCACGGCGCCGAGTCGGCCACCAGCGTCCGCGCCAGCTGGCTCTGACCGGTTACCCGACCGACTGATCTCAGGGGGTCGCGGGGCGGCGGTGGAGGAGGCCGAACCTGGCCCACATCGCCTCCGCGGCCTCGATGGAGGCGCCCGTACGGGCCGGGTCGACGGCGGCGAGCTGGGCGACGAGAGCCTGGGCGACGGCCATCCCCCCGGTCAGCGACGGGAAGAACGCCTCCCCTTCGGCGGGCACCAGCACGACCTCCTCCGCCGCGTTCGCCAGCGCCGGACTGGCCGCGTCCGTGATGGCGAACACCCGCGCGCCCCGCGACCCGGCCTCGTTGGCCGCCAGCACCGTGCTCTCGTACAGACGCCAGAAGCTGATCGCGATCAGCACGTCGCCGGCGGCGACGGTGGAGACCGTGTTGGCCAGCTCCGCGTCGCCCGCCGTCACCGCCGCCACGGGGTAGCCCGCCAGGCGGGCGTTGTGCGCGAGGGCGAGGCCGACGGCGGCGTAGCTGCCGTCGGCGACGATGACGGTGCGCCGCGCCGCCGCGACGGCCTCGGCGATCGTGAGCAGCACGCGTTCGTCCATGCGCCGGTTGAGCAGCGCCAGGCTGTCGAGGTCGCGGCGCAGCGAGCGGGAGCTGGGCGAGCCGTTGCCCCGGTGCTCGGCCGCGACCTGGCCCGCGCTGAGCGAGGACAGATAGCGGGCGCGCAGCTCCAGCTGCAACGCCGGCCAGCCGGCGAAGCCGAGCGCCTGCGCCGTACGGGTGACGGTCGCGACGTTGACGCCCGCGACCTGGGCCAGCTCCCCCGCCGACGCGAACGACGCGCGCCGCGGCTGGGACAGCAGGAGCTCCACGACGGCGGCGGCCTTGCCGCGCAGCCCGCGCTCGGGCAGCCGTTCACGCAACCAGTCTTCGAAGCTGTCGGCGGCGCGCTCTGTCACCCTGATCCTCCCTCGGCCGGGACCATGCTACGCATTCGCCGCAATCGCCTCATGCAATGACCATTGCATTTCTGGCATTTCGCACTATATCTTGCTTCGAAGTCCCCCTGTAGGGCCACGACCTGGGGAAAGGTGCGTCCATGTCCTTGTTGGCCCGTCTCGATCGGCTCCCGTTGAGCCGTCCTCACTATGTCCTCCTGCTGATCGGCGGGCTCGGCTACACCTTCGACGGCATGGACTCGGCCGTGGTCGCGTTCCTGCTGCCGAGCGCTCAGGACGCGTGGAGCCTGTCCGACGGACAGCTCGGCTTCATCGGGTCAGCGACGCCGTTCGGCTTCCTGTTCGGCGCGACCGTGGCGGGCCTGCTCGGCGACCGCATCGGCCGCAAAAAAGTGATGATGTACGCGCTCGCCTTCTACGCCGTCTTCTCCGTGGTGGCCGCGTTCGCGCCCTCGTACGAGGTGTTCCTGGTGGCGCGCGTGCTGGCCGGGGCCGGCGCGGGCGCGGAGAGCGCGATCATCGCGCCGTTCCTGTCGGAGTTCGTGCCGGCCGACCGGCGCGGGTGGTTCATCGGCGCGCTGGCCGGGTTCTTCTCGTTCGGGTTCGTGATGGCCGCGCTGATCGGGCGCTTCGTGGTGCCCACGTTCGACGACGGCTGGCGGATCGCGCAGGTGATCACCGCGCTGCCGATCCTCATGCTGCTGTGGTGGCGGCGCTCGCTGCCCGAATCGCCCCGCTTCCTGCTCCATCAGGGCCGTACGGCCGAGGCCGAGGCGGTGGTCGCCGACCTGGAACGCAAGGTCGAACGGGCCACCGGCGCGCCGCTGCCTCCGGTGCCCGAGACCGCCGTCGCCCCTTCGGCCGCGGCCCGCAAGGTGAACCTGGTGAGCGCGCTGCGCTTCCTGTGGAGCCCCGCCATGGCCAGGCGCACCGGGGTGATCTGGCTGGTGTGGTTCGTGATCACGTTCTCGTACTACGGGTTCTTCTCGTGGATCCCGACCCTGCTGGTGAACCGCGGCATCACCGTCACCAAGAGCTTCGAGTTCTCGATCATCATCTATCTCGCCCAGATCCCCGGCTACTTCTCCGCCGCCTGGCTGTCGGAGCGGCTGGACCGCAAGAACACCATCGCCCTCTACCTCGCGGGCTCGGCGGTCAGCGCGTTCTGGCTGTCGCAGATGGACTCGCCCGTCTCCATCACGGTCGCGGGCGCGGTGCTGTCGTTCTTCCTGAACGGCACCTACGCCGGTGTCTACTCCTACACCCCCGAGGTGTTCCCCACCTGGATCCGCGCCACGGGCACCGGCCTGTCCAGCGCCTTCGGCCGGGTCGGCAGCATCCTCGCCCCGACGATCATCGGGTTCTCCGCGGCGAGCCTCGGGTTCGCGGGCGTGTTCGGCCTGACGACCGCGGTGCTGGTGGCCGGGGTGGTGTGTGTGATCGTTTTCGGCCTGGCCACGGCCGGGCAATCCCTTGAAGAGCTGACCGAACCCCCCGTGCAGGAGGCCACCAGGTGACCACGTTGACCGAGTTGGAGGAGAAGGTGCGCCGGGAGGTGGGCGTGCGGCTGTTCACCGTGCTCGCCTGGGTGCCGGAACGGCGGGCGCTGCGCCGGGTGCACAGCAGCCACCCCGAGCAGTACCCGGTGGGCGGCGAGAAGACCGTCGAGGTCGCCCAGGGCTGGCTGGCGACGTGCATCGAGGGGCGGCGGCCGTACCTCGGGAAGGACCGGGCCGCCGTGCGGGAGATCTTCGCCGACCACGAGCTGATCGAGAGCCTCGGCTGCGGCGCCGTCGTCAACGTGCCCGTCGTGGACGGCGACGAGGTGGTCGGCGTGCTCAACCTGCTCGACGCCGAAGGCCGCTACGACGAGAGCTCCGTGGCGGCGGCACAGGCGCTGGCCGGGGACGCCGCCGCGGCACTGCGCGAAAGCGCGGCGCCGCGTGGGGGTGCCGCATGAGCCTGCTGCTGCGCAACGCCCTGCTGCTCGACGTCGCGACCGGCGAGTACACCGAGGCCGACCTGCGCTGCGCCGACGGCCGCATCGCCGAGACCGGGACGAACCTGCGCGCCCCCGACGGCACGCGAGTGATCGACCTCGCGGGCGCCCGGGTCGTGCCCGGCCTGATCGACGCTCACGTGCACGTCACCGCCTCGACCGCGGACCTCGGCGCGCTGCGCACGATGTCACCCTCGTACGTCACCGCGCACGCCGCCCGCATCATGGGCGGCATGCTGGACCGGGGCTTCACCACCGTCCGCGACAACTCCGGCGCCGACTTCGGGCTGGCCGACGCGCAGGCCGAAGGCCTCGTCCGGGGGCCGCGGCTGCTGTTCTGCGGCAAGGGGCTGAGCCAGACCGGCGGCCACTCCGACTTCCGCGGCCGGGGCGAGCAGCACGTCGACGACCATCCGTGCTGCGCGGGCGTCGGGCGGGTCGCCGACGGGGTCGACGCCGTACGCGCCGCGGCCCGCGACGAGCTGCGCAAGGGCGCCCACCACGTCAAGGTGATGGCCTCCGGCGGCGTGGCCTCCCCGACCGACCGCATCGACTCGACCCAGTACTCCATGGACGAGCTGCGCGCCATCGTGGCCGAGGCCGAGGCCGCCAACCGGTACGTCGCCGCGCACGCCTACACCGCGCGAGCCGTCAACCGGGCGCTCGAGGCGGGCGTGCGCTCGATCGAGCACGGCAACCTGATCGACGACACGAGCGTCGAGCTGTTCCGGCGGCATGACGCGTTCCTGGTGCCGACGCTGGTGACGTACTGGGCGCTGAAGGAGGAGGGACCGGCGTTCGGGCTGCCGGAGAACAGCTGGCGCAAGGTGGACGAGGTGCTGGAGGCCGGTCTGACGGCGCTGGAGCGGGCCGCGCGCGGCGGCGTGCGGCTGGCGTTCGGGACCGACCTGCTCGGCGGCATGCACCGGCACCAGAGCCACGAGTTCCGCCTCCGGGCCGAGGTGCAGCCACCTCTGGACGTGCTCCGCGCGGCCACGTCCGGCGCGGCCGACCTGCTCGGACTGACGGGCGAGATCGGCACCCTGGACATCGGCGCCCGCGCCGACCTCCTCGTCCTCGACGGCGATCCCGTGGAGGACGCCGGCGTCCTCGCCGACCCGAAACACCTCCGCCACGTCATCCAGGCCGGCATCATCACCTGACCCCCGTCCGGACGACCGTCCTCCGTCACCCTGTTGGCGGCGGCCGCCGCCGGCCCACCGCAGGTCCGGTACGGGACCGCCTCCCATCGAGGGCGTGGGGTGTGGGATCGTCGGGCGGGGGGTGGAGTGCGTAGCGTGGGCGGGGTGACGACGCTGACGCGCACCGCCCTCGTGGTCGTCGCGGTGCTGGTCCTGCTGCTCGGGCTGCTGTGGGTGTTCCAGCGGCGGCTCATCTACCTGCCCGACCGGGGGACGGTGCCGCCGGCCGCCTCGGTGATCCCGGGCGCGCGCGACGTGTCGTTCACGACCCGTGACGGTCTGCGGCTCGCGGCCTGGTACGTGCCCGGCCGCCACGACGTGACCGTCCTGGTGATGGGCGGCAACGCGGGCAACCGCCTGCACCGGGCGCCGCTGGCCCGCGCCCTGGCGGAGCACGGGCTGCCGGTGCTGCTGATGGACTACCGCGGCTACGCCGGCAACCCGGGCAGCCCCACCGAGGAGGGCCTGCACCTCGACGCGCTCGCCGCTCGCGCGTTCGTCGGCAGCCCGCGCGTCGTCTACTTCGGGGAGAGCCTCGGCGGGGCGGTGGCGACACGGCTCGCTCTGGAGCACCCGCCCGCCGGGCTGGTGCTGCGCTCCCCGTTCACCGACCTGGCCGACGCCGGCCAGGTCAACTACCCCTTCCTTCCGGTACGCGCGCTGCTGCGCGACCGCTTCCCCGTCGTCTCCGACATCGGCCGGGTGCGGGCGCCCGTCGTGGTCGTGTACGGCAGCCGCGACACGATCGTGCCCCCGCACCTGAGCCGGGCGGTCGCCGAGGCGGCCGGGACGACGGCCGTGGAGATCACCGGCGCCGGGCACAACGACCTGGCCATGCTGAACGGCCGCGAGCTGATCGACGCGGTGGTGCAGCTGGCCGGACGCGGCTCGCGGTAGCACCTCGCCGGCCCGGCCTGACCGCGGCGCGAAGTCGCGGGCCCGGCCTGTCCGCGGTGCGCTCACCGTCGTAGGATCCGCGACGTGAAGCCCTTACAACGTCGCCGCCGGCGCGGCCGTGGTCGTGCTGGCGAGCTCGGCGTTCCTGGTGCCGCGGCTGGTCTCCGGCGAGCAGCCGGCCAGGGATCATCTGGCCGTGGCCGCCGTACGTCCCAGCGTGCTGGTCGACGCCCAGGGGGCGGTCATCCAGGAGTTCACCGGCGACTGCACGGCCGGCAGGAACGCGTACCTGTGCGAGCGGGTGCGGGCCGAGCTGTCGGCGAGCGACCCGGCGCTCGTGCGACGCGGCAACCTGACGATCAGGACGGCGATCGACCCGCGCGTGCAGCAGGCCGCCGAGCAGGCCATCGAGCGGCACATCGATCGCGGCGACGAGCCGGTCGCCGCCCAGGCCGTGATCGCACCTGGCACCGGCGAGATCAAGGCGCTGAAGGCCGGCGGCGGCCAGCCGACCGGCGCTCAGCAGGGCGCCGGTCCCCCGAGCGGCGTGGCGCAGGGCGGCGTGCAACAGGGCGACGTACAACAGGGCGACGTACAACAGGGCGGCGGTCATCTGGACGGCGGTCATCTGGACGGCGGTCTTCTGGACGGCGGCCGGCAGAGGGGCGTCCAGCAGGGCGTCAGCGCGATGGTCTATCCGCTGGCCGCCGCCCTGGAAAGCGGCATGCGCCTCGACGACGGCTTCCCCACCGGCGACGGCTATCGGGCGCCGGCCTACGCGTCGTTCAAGAACTGCGCGGGTGAGAACGTCGGCGACCCCACCCATACGGTCGTCAACCCGACGGACGACGGCGCGACGTTCACCACTCTCCGCTCCGGCACGGTGGCCGCCGAGAACACGTTCTTCATGAGGCTGACCGAGAAGGTCGGGCTGTGCGAGACCGTGAGGATGGCCCGGCGGCTCGGGCTCGTCCGCGCCGACGGCGGACCGCTGCGGGAGTACGAGACGTTCGCGCTCGGCGTCAACGAGGTGGACGCGGTCGCGGTCGCCTCCTCCTACGCCACGCTCGCCGCCCGGGGCCGACACTGCGCGCCGCACGTGGTCATGGAGGTCGCCGCCGGCGGCGGGGGCGCCGTCCGGGCCTTCCCGCCGACCTGCGAGCAGGTGCTGGAGGCGCCGGTCGCGGACGCCGTGACCGCGGTGCTGGCGCAGGCGCTGGCGGCCGGTCCGCTCAAGGGTCTCGGCCGCGACGCGGCGGGCATGGACGGCACGGCCGACGCCTTCGCCGCCGCGGGCTACGCCGGCTACACGCCCGACCTGGCCTCGGCCGTCACCCTCGGCTTCCCCGGCGACGGCTCCCGCCGCACCCTGACCGACGTCACCATCGCGGGCCGACGCCACCAGGAGGTGTCGGGCACGGACGTCGCCGGCCCGATCTGGAAGGACACGATGCGCGAAGCCCTGACCGGCACTCCGGACACCCCGTTCACCGCCCTCGACGCGACCCGCTTCGGCGGCTGCGGCGCATCCTGCCCACCCGGCTGAGCGCCGTGGCTCAGTCGTCCAGGCGTTCGCGGACCCACTCCGAGTCCTGGCCGAGGGACGGGGGGCGGCGGCGGTAGGTGGGCGGGGTGGCGCTGAGGCGGAGCGGGTTGGCGACCTGGCCGACGCCGTCGAGCCGTACGGCGGGCTCCAGGCCGAGCCGCTCGGCCAGGGCGAACGCGGCCGCCAGGTCGTTGATCGGCCCGCACGGCACCCCGGCGGCGGTGAGCCGCTCGAACCAGTCGTCCGCGCTCCGCGTGGCCAGGACGGCGTTGAGGTCGGCGATGAGCGGCTCGCGGGCGGCCACGCGGCCGGCGTTGGTGGCGTAGCGGTCGTCGTCGGCCAGGTCCGGCCGGTCGAGGGCGAGGCACAGGGCGCGGAAGAGGCCGTCGTTGCCCGCCGCGATGACGATCGGCCGGTCGGCCGCCTGGAACACCTCGTACGGGACGATGCTGGGGTGCCGGTTGCCCATGGCGCGGGGCACGACCCCGGCGGCGGCGTACGCGGAGGCGTGGTTGGTGAGCGCGGAGAGCACCGACGACAGCAGCGAGACCTCGACGTGCTGACCCTCACCGGTGAGGTCGCGGTGGCGCAGCGCGGCCAGGATGCCGAAGCCGGCGTGCAGGCCGGTGATCACGTCGGCCACCGCCATGCCCGCCTTCATGCCCGGCCCGCCGGGCTCGCCGGTGATGCTCATGAGCCCGCCGGCGGCCTGCGCGATGAGGTCGTACCCGGGCAGGTGGGCGCCCTCTCCGGAGCCGAAGCCGGTGATCGAGCAGTACACCAGCCCCGGGTTGAGCTCGCGCAGCGCGTCGTAGCCGAGGCCGAGCCGGTCCATGGTGCCGGGCTTGAAGTTCTCCACGAGCACGTCGGCCCGGGCGGCCATGGCACGGGCGACCTCCGTGCCGGCCCGCAGGTCGAGCGGGATCGAGCGCTTGTTGCGGTTGACGCCGAGGAAGTACGTGGCCTCTCCGTCGGCGTACGGCGGCCCCCAGGCGCGGGTGTCGTCGCCGGCGCCGGGCCTTTCGACCTTGACCACCTCCGCCCCGAGGTCGGCCAGGAGCATCGTGCAGTACGGTCCCGCCAGCACCCGGCTGAAGTCGGCCACCAGCAGCCCCGACAGCGCCCCGCTCACCCGCACCACCCCAGGTCAAACATACGCACGCCGTAAGACTCCCCTCGCATGCGGGTCAGAACGTCTGCCAGGTCTCCGCGGCGACCCGGCAGGGCCCGCCCCGGTGCACCCGCAGCCGCCCGGCCGTCACGTCGAGCCCGATCGTGGCCACCGTCTCCCACCGCTGGTTGATCGGCTGCGTGAGGTCGGGGTGGGCGCAGACGGGCGCGTAGTCGGGGCCGTGGCTGAGCATGGACAGCGCCCGCGCGGTCAGGTCCTCACGGCTCAGCCCCGCCACGTTCGCGCGCAGGTGCCGCAGCCGGTCGTACGTGCCGGGCCGGTCGGAGGCGTGCCGCTCCCCCGGGGCCAGGCCGGGGTCGAGGAAGTGGTTGCAGTGCAGCAGCACGCCGTCGGGGCGGGGCGGGATGACGGCGACGCCGGCCGGGGAGATCTCGATGGACGCCGCATCGGACGCGGTCACGGCCGTGATCACGGTCGACGCGGAGACCTCGGCCGAACGGGCGATGTCGGCCGCCTCCTCCACCGTGGCGGCCTCCTCGAGGATCCGGCGGGCGATCAGGTGCACGGGCACGCCCACGTCGGCGGTGTCGGAGCGGTGGCGCAGGATGTTGAAGTGCACGCCGAGCCCGGCCGTGTTGACCCCGATCTTGGCCAGCGCACCTGCCTCGGTGAACGTGCGCACCACGTGGCCGGGGCGCGGTTCGAGCTCCCACAGCACGGGGGCGTCGCGCAGGTGGTCGTGCCAGTCCCAGGTCTGCACCGTACGCGCCGGGGCCGAGTCGGGCAGCACGACGGAGGTGGAGCACTCGCCCTCGCCGGCGATGGCGCCGGTGGTCGCGTCGACGGCGGCCAGGATCTCGGTGCGGGCGTTCACCGCGGCGACCTGCCAGGGCTCGAGCCCGGCGCCGGCCGCGATCCCGGCGATCTCGTCCGCCAGCCGGGGCGCCCAGGCGGCGCTGCGCTCGAGCGCGCGTTCGGCCCACCCGCGCACCTGGGTGCCGCTCGCGCCGGCGGCGGTGAACAGGTCGGTGTAGCCGGACAGGTTGGCGAGGATCCTCGGTCGCAGGTGGGTGCCGAACTCCTTGCCACGGGCGCTCGGCTCGGTCTGACGGGAGGAGAAAACGGGAAATGTCATGATCTGTCCATCATCTCAGCGCACCGCGACCTGCCAAGCGGCGGTTACCGGCGCGGGGCGGAACCTCCACCCCTGCCGACGGTGCACGGAACCCACGAAGCGGCAGCAGTTCCGTGACTCAGCGTGACGCTTTTGGGGGAAGCAGCATGCGCCGGCCGTCCTCCCGCAGGCGCGCCCGCCGGAGCTGGTTCCCTTGACCACCGTCAACGTACGGGCGACCGCCGTCGTCGTCGTACGCAAAGAGGTGGTGAAGACGGTGGGCCTCATGTTCCCGCCCGGCGACATCCTGCTCGCCGTCGAGGTGGAGAGCCCGAGCACCAAGATGCGCGACCGCATGTTCAGGGCAGAGCGTACGCGAAGGCGGACACCCCGGCCATTGGCAGATCGAGCCGGATGAGGGCCCCACCCTCTACGTCCACGAGCTCAAGGGCGAGCGTTACGAGGCCGCCCGCCGTCTTCAAGGCCGGGCACCGCCGTCGACCTGACCAAGCCCTTTCCGATCAGCTTCGACCCCGCCGTCCTCGAGTGACCCGCCGATCCCGCCGTGCGCCGTCTCGTCCCGCGTGCGTTTAGGGTTCACGGTGTGGATCAGTTCGGGTACGGGGCCGCGAAGTGAGCGCGACGGCCGGGATCAAGCGCGCCGAGGCCGCTGAGGAGCCGGAGAAGCCGAAGAGACGACGCAGGCGGTGGTTCGCCTGGACGGTCGTCACGCTGCTCGCCGTGTGGGCCGTCGTCAGGGTGTTCGGCCTGGAAAGTGGATCGTTCCCCACGCAGCTCATGACCGTGACCCCCTACGGCGCGGGGCTGGCTGCCCTGACCGCGCTGCTGTCGTCGCTGCGCCGCAACCGGCGGGCCGCGCTCGCCGCGGCGCTGGTGTGCGTGGTGATGGTCGCCGTCGTGGTGCCGCGCACGGTGAGCGCGGAGCAGCCGGCGGCGAAGGGCGCGCCGCTGCGGGTGCTGACGATCAACCTGTTCGGCCGGGCCGACGCGGCCGCCGTGGTCGACTTCGTCCGTACGTACGACGTCGAGGTGTTCAGCGCGCTGGAGCTCACCTACGCCGAGGCGGAGCGGCTGGACGAGGCCGGGCTGAAGGAGCTGCTCCCCCACCGGGTGCTGCAGCCGGAGCACGACGTGACGGGCAGCGGCATCTACGCGAAGTATCCGCTGACGGAGCTGCCCGGCCTGTTCACGCCGATCGGCCACAACATGCCGGCCGCGAGGGTGGCGCTGCCCGGGGGCGGCTCGATCGAGTTCGTGGCCGTGCACCCGAACCCGCCGCTCGGCCGCAGGGTGGACGAGTGGAACACCGTCCTGCGCACCCTGCCCTCGGCCTCTCCGTCGGCGGTGCGGGTACTGGCCGGCGACTTCAACGCCAGCCTCGACCATCGCGCCTTCCGCGACCTGCTCGACCGCGGTTACGTCGACGCCGCCGACCAGGTGGGCAAGGGCCTGATCCCCACCTGGCCGAACTTCCGGCCGATGCCGCCGATCATCTCCATCGACCACGTGCTGGCCGACCGGCGGGTGGCGGTGGAGCGGGTCGAGGTCCTCGACGTGCCCCGTACCGACCATCGCGGTGTCTTCGCCGCACTGCGTCTCCCCTAGCGTCACCAGTCCCTGCAGGCGAGGCGACGCACACCAACGAGCGATTCTGTCAGTCGTGCGGCGGAGAACCACATCATGGACACCTTCGATGTGGCCTTGGCGGCTCGGTCCAACCGGGACCTGACGCCGGAGGAGTTCGAGCGCCAGCGATCAGGCCACGGATGGACTGGGATGCGACCGCATCGACGTGGTGGTCACGGGGTCAGCGGCTCGAAGTCACGTGGCCATGCTAGATACGAATGAGACAAAAGTTACTTTCAGTATCTTTTGCCACGTAACCATGTCGATGTCGTTCCACGACTCTGACCCGAAAATTCGACCTTCACGCGGGCAGGCGACAGCGAACCCCCAAGTTGCGATAAGCGAGAGCGGCTCGCGGCGGAAGATCTAAGCAGAGGAAGTCTCCCCAGGTGAGCGATAAACGCGCGGAAGGTCTGCGGAAGCGCCCGGACATACGCGGGACTGCGCGAGGCGCGCGGGGGTGCTGAGGCGGCGGGCGTGGCCGACGGCGACGGGTTCGCCGGTCAGGCGGATGTCCGCGCGCAGCGGCGGCTCGTCCGCCGAGGGGCCCGCGGCGAGCGTGATCGTGCCGGGCTCGACGACGCGGCGCAGGTCGACGCCGGTGTAGGAGAACGCGTCCGCCGGCACCTCGAACGTCACCGCCCGCGTACGGCCCGGCTCCAGGGGCACCCGGGCGAAGCCGACGAGCTGCACGGCGGGGCGGGCGACCTGCGCGACCGGGTCGGAGGCGTAGAGCTGGACGACCTCCTCGGCGGGCCGGTCGCCGGCGTTGCGCACCGTCACCGTGACCTCGACGACGCCGTCGGTGGCGCATTCGGCGCGGTCCGTGGCGAGGGCGACGTACTCGACGGGCGCGTACGACAGGCCGTGGCCGAACGCGAACGCCGGGGTCGGGTCGAGCACGGTGATGCCGTCCGCGCGCCGGCCGAGGGGCGGCTGCAGGTACGTGGACGGGTTGATGGCGGGCGAGGCCGGGATCTGGACCGGCAGCCGCCCGGAGGGGTTGACCCGGCCGCTCAGCACCCCCGCCAGCGCCGAGCCGCCCTCCACGCCGGGCAGGAACGCCTGCACGGCCGCGGCCACCCGGTCCTTGTACGCCCCCAGCGCGTACGGCCGCCCGGACACCACGACGAGCACGGTCGGCGTGCCGGTGGCCAGCACGGCCTCGACCAGCTCCGGCTGCGGGCCGGGCAGCCGCAGGTCGGCGGCGTCGCAGCCCTCGCCCGAGCTGCCGCCGCCGAACAGCCCGGCCCGGTCGCCGACGAACAGCAGCGCCAGGTCCGACTCCGCGGCGAGCGCCGCCGCCGCGGGGATGCCGGAGGCGTCGCCGCCCAGGACGTCGGCCCCGGCCGCGTGGCGCAGCTCCGCCCCGGGGAACTCGGCCGCCAGGCACTCGCCGACGGACGGGATGGGCAGGCCCATCCCGTGCTCGGGGTAGCGGTCGAGCACGTGATTGGGGAAGGCGTAGCAGCCGAGCAGCGTGCGCGGATCGCCCGCGCAGGGCCCGACGACGGCGATCCGGGCGGTCGTGCCGGGGTCGATGGGCAGCACACCGGCGGGGTTGTGCAGCAGCACGATGGAACGTTCGGCGACGCTGCGGGCCAGCGCGCGGTTGCGGGGGCCGTCGAGCGCCACCCGGTCGGCGTCGTCCGGGACGGTGTACGGGGCGTCGAGGAGGCCCAGCTCGATCTTCTGCCGCAGCACGCGGCGGACGGACTCGTCGACCAGCGCCTCGTCCACCAGGCCCGCGCGCACCTGCGCCACGAGGTGGCCGCCGTAGGCGACGGTCTCGGGCAGCTCCACGTCGATGCCGGCGCGCAGCGCGACGGCCCCGGCGCCGGCGACGTCCTCGGCCACCCCGTGCATGGACGCCAGGAACGGGATCGCCCAGTAGTCGGACACCACCGTCCCCTCGAACCCCCACTCCTCGCGCAGCAGCCCGCGCAGCAGGTGGGCGCTCGCGCCGACCGGGACGCCGTCGAGGTCGGTGTAGGAGTTCATCACCGAACGGGCGCCGCCCTCGCGCAGCGCGGTCTCGAACGGCGGCAGGATCACGTCGGCCAGCTCCCGGGGCCCGATGCTGACGGGCGCGTGGTTGCGCGCGGCGCGCGAGGCGGCGTACCCGGCGAAGTGCTTGAGCGTGGCGATGACCCCGGCGCTCTCCAGGCCGCGCACGTACGCGGCGCCGAGCTGCCCCACCAGGTACGGGTCCTCGCCCAGCGTCTCCTCGACCCGCCCCCAGCGGTAGTCGCGTACGACGTCGAGCACCGGCGACAGGCCCTGGTGGACGCCGGCGGCGCGCAGGTCGGCGCCGATGGCCGCCGCCATGCGCTCGATCAGCTCGGAATCGAACGTCGCCGCCCAGGCCAGCGGCGTCGGATAGGCGGTGGCCCCGTACGTGGCGAACCCGGTCAGGCACTCCTCGTGGGCGATCGCCGGGATGCCGAGGCGGTTGGAGTCGATCACCAGCCGCTGCAGGGAGCGCAGGCGGCCGGCACCCTCGGCCGGGGTCACGGGGGCGGTGCCGTAGACGCGGGTGAGGTGGCCGAGCCCGTGGGCCAGCCGGTCCTCCAGCCGTTCCTGGGTCACGAAGCGGTCCTGGAGGGGGGCGACGCCGCCGGGGTCGTCGGTCTGCACCCAGGCGGATCCGAGCTGGGCGACCTTCTCCTCGAGCGTCAGCTCGGCCAGCAGGCTCTCCACGCGCTCGCCGACCGTTCGGGCGGTGTCCCGCCAGGCCGCGACGCCCGGCGCGTTGACAGATGTCATGGCTGTCACTTTCGAGAGTTCCATCCCGATCATTACGCCCGGACTGTAAGGGCCCTTATGCGGGTCGTCAAGAATATTTCGCCACATGTCCGAAATTTTCGGAAACAACTCATAAGCGTGCGAGAAAAGCTCCGTAGAAAAGGGCCATGAGCAGCGGAGTCTCGTCGCCGTACCAGGTGAAACTTTCAAGAAAGCGCATCAGAAATATCAGCCGGACCCTTGGGCGGTAAGTGGGGTGTTACCTGGACGCCAGGTCGAATACACGTTCGAATATGGCAGTGTCGGCTGTTCCGAGCATCCCTGACCCAGGAGTCCGTCCATGCCCGTGCACCGGTTCTTATCCGTGCTCACGCTCGCGCTGGTCACCGTCGCCGCGCTCGTCCTGACCGCCCTCCCCGCCCCCGCCACCGGGCCGAACGTGGTGGTCAGGTGGAACCAGGCGCTGCTGCAGGCCGTACGCGGCGGCACGCTCGGCCCGCCCCTCGTCGCCAGGGCGCTCGCGATCGTGCACACCTGCGCCTACGACGCGTGGGCCGCCTACGACGCGGTCGCGTCCGGCACCCGGCTCGGCGGCTCGCTGCGGCGGCCCCCGGCCGAGCACACCGAGGCGAACAAGGCCGAGGCCATCAGCTACGCCGCCCACCTGGCGGCGGTCGACCTCTACCCGGCGCAGCGGGCCCTCTTCGACGCGCTGATGGCCGACCTGGGGTACGACCCCGCCGACGCGTCCGGCGTGCCCGCCGGCGTCGGTGTGACCGCGTGCCGGGCGGTGCTCGACCACCGGCACGCCGACGGCTCCAACCAGGCCGGCGGATACGCCGACACCACCGGATACACACCGGTCAACGGCCCCGTGGTCGTCGCCGAGCCGACGAGCGGTCTCGACGCGCCCGGCCGCTGGGCGCCCCTGACGTACGCCAACCGGGCCGGCGCGGTGGTGACGCCGCCGTTCATGGCCCCGCACTGGGGACGGGTGACCTCCTTCGGTGGCACCGCACGCGCCCTCGCCGACCACGTGCCCGCGCCGTACGCGTACGGCTCGTCCGGGTTCCGGGCGCAGGCCGCCGAGATCGTGTCGGTCACGGCCGCGCTGACCGAGCGGCAGAAGGCGATCGCCGAGTACTGGGCCGACGGGCCGAGCAGCGAGACGCCGCCGGGGCACTGGTGCCTGTTCGCCCAGCAGGTCTCGGCCCGCGACCGGCACGGCGTCGACCAGGACGTGAAGCTGTTCTTCGCGCTGGCGGGCGCCGTCATGGACGCCGGGATCGCCGCGTGGGAGGTCAAACGCGACCACGACTACGCCCGGCCGATCACCGCGATCCGCCATCTGCACCAGGGCCGGCAGATCCCGACGTGGGGCGGCCGGACGGTCGACGGGGCCGCGTGGGTGCCGTACCAGCCGTCGTGGTTCCCGACGCCGCCGTTCGCCGAGTACGTCTCCGGGCACAGCACCTTCAGCGCGGCGGCGGCCGAGGTGCTCAAGCGCTTCACCGGCGCCGACACGTTCGGCGGCCAGGCGGTCGTCGCCAAGGGCTCGTCGCTGGTGGAGCCGGGGATGACGCCCGCGCAGGACGTGACGCTGCGCTGGAGCACGTTCAGCGCGGCAGCCGATGAGGCCGGGCTCTCGCGCCGGTACGGCGGCATCCACTTCCGCGCCGGCGACCTGCAGGGCCGGACGCTGGGCCGGGCGGTGGGCGCGGCGGCGTGGGACCGCGCGAGGAGCCACTGGACCGGACGCGGCTGACGCCCCGCACGAACACCCGCTTCCCTGAGCACGCGCGAACGCCCGCTCCCCTGTGCCGGGGAGCGGGCGGTGCGGTCAGGCGAGACTCTCCTCGGCCTGCCGGTTGAGCGTCTCGAGGTCGAACGCGCCCGACTTGACGGCCGCGGTGAACGCCTCCCATTCGAGGCGGGGCACTGCCAGCACCGCGTCCGGGTTGTCCGCGTGCACGAGCTCCACGTGATCGTTGATCCGCTTCGCCGCGACGCGGCCGGCGTCTTGCGTCATCTGCGGCACTCCTCTCGTTGGTGTGCGTTGCGGGCAGCCTTCCACCCGGCGGGCGGATCGGCCACCGGCTCTCCCAAGAGTGCGTAGGACAAACCAACCCGAAGGCGACTGTCTTTTGACCCCGCCCCAGGGGTCAGCCTTTGGAGCCGGTGAAGGCGATGCCGGCGATGAGGTGCCGCTGCATGACCGCGAAGAGCACGATCACGGGCAGCGAGGCCACGGCGGCCCCGGCGAACAGGATCGGGAAGTTGGTCTGGAACTGCCCGCGCAGCGAGGCGAGCCCGGCGGAGAGCGTCATCATCTCGGGATCGGTGTTGACCACCAGCGGCCAGAGCAGGCTGCTCCACGACCACATGACCGTCAGCAGACCCAGCGCCAGCAGCCCCGGCCGGACCAGCGGCAGCATGATGTGCCAGTAGATCTGCAGCGGGTTGGCCCCTTCGAGCTGCGCGGCCTCGTCCAGCTCCCTGGGCAGGGTGAGGAAGAACTGACGGAGCAGGAACGTGCCGAAGGCCCCGAAGACGCCCGGCGCGATGAGCGCCTGCAGCGTGTTGAGCCAGCCGAGGTCCACCATGATCTCGTAGCGCGGGATGAGGAACAGCTCGCCGGGGACCATGAGCACGGCCAGGAAGAGCATGAAGAGGGCGCCCCTGCCGGGAAAGCGCAGCCGGGCGAAGGCGAACGCGGCCAGCGAGCAGAGCAGCAGCTGCCCGGCGGTGACGGCCGCGGTGACCACGACCGTGTTGAGGAACTGCCTGGCCAGCGGCACCGTCTGGAAGACCTCGGGGAAGTTCGACCACTGCCACGAGGGCGTGAACTTCGGCGGCACCCGCAGCGAGTCGGGCAGCGTCTGCAACGAGACCACGACCTGCCAGGCGAAGGGCGCGATCATCACCAGCGCGCCCGCGGCCAGCACCACGTGGGCCGGCCAGGTCCTGGGCCTACTCATAGTGCACCCACCTCTTCTGCAACCTGAACTGGATCGCGGTCAGCACGAGGATCAGCCCCAGCAGCAGGACGGCGATCGCCGCGGCCAGCCCTCGCTGGTTCTGCACGAAGCCCTTCTCGTAGAAGAGGTAGACGATCGTGCGGCTGCCGCTCAGCGCCGGGCTCGTCGTGTCGATCATGAGGTAGACCAGGTCGAAGACCTGCAACGCGTTGATCATCGTGATCACGACGACGAAGAACGTGGTCGGCGTCAGCAGTGGGAGCGTGATGCGGAAGAACTGCCGCAGCCGCCCCGCGCCGTCGATCGAGGCCGCCTCGTAGTAGTGGCGCGGAACGCCCTGCAGCCCCGCGAGGAACAACACGGCGTTGTAGCCGATCGAGCTCCAGATCCCAACGATCGCGATCGCGTAGATGGCGACGTCGGGGTCGCCCACCCAGTACGGTCCGTCGATCCCCAGCAGGCCGAGGAGGTAGTTGATCGCCCCGAAGTCCCCGTTGAACAGGTACCTCCAGGTGAGGCCCACGGCGGCGGGCATGGTGACGACCGGGAGGAAGTACAGCGTCCGGTAGACGCTCAGCCCGCGCAGCCCGGGCACGTTCAGCAGGGCCGCGATGACGATGGACAGCGGCACGCCGGCCAGCACCAGCGCCGCGTAGAGCAGGGTGTTGCCGAGCGCGCCGGCCATCTCCTCGTCGCCGAGCAGGTCGGTGAAGTTGGCCGTCCCCACCCAGGTGTAGCCGCCGAAGACGCCCGACTCGGTGAAGCTGAGGTAGAGGGTCTGGGCGATGGGCCACAGGTAGAAGACGGCCAGGCCCAGCGCCATCGGGGCGATGAGGAGGTAGCCCCACGCCCACTCGCGCTTGGAGAGCATCGGTTACTCCTTGGCCAGGATCTCGTTCATCTGCGCCGCGATCTCCTTGGCGACGTCGGCCACCGGCCGCTTGCCCGCCCAGGCGTCGGCGAGCAGCTTGTTCTGCACGTCCTGCCACTGCGCGGTGTTCATCGACACCGGGTACGGCACGCCGTGCGGCATCGAGGCGTCGTACGTCTCCTTCAGATGGAAGGAGGGGAACGTCTTGAACCAGCCGTCCTGGGTGCCAGGGCGGAGCGAGAGGGCGCCGCCGCCGCTGTCGCTGATGATCTTCTGGGCCTGCTCGGAGGCGACGAACTCGGCGAACGCCGCCGCCTGCTCGGGGTGCTCGGTCTTGGCCGAGACGGCGTTGGCCAGGCCGAGCAGGATGACGCCCTCCCGCGCCGGCCCCTTGGGCAGCGGGGCGACGTCGACGCGCTCACGGAACTCCGGGTCGGCCCAGTAGGTGGAGGCGAACCAGATGCCGCCGTAGAACATGCCGTACCTGCCCGACTGGAAGAGCTGGATGGGGTCGGTGTCGCCGTAGACCTCGGCGGCGGGCGCGACCTTCTCCTTGATCAGGCCGGTCCAGAACTCCAGGCCCTGGATGGAGGCGGGGTCGTCGAAGCCGCTCTTCTTGCCGTCGGGTGAGATCACGTGGCCGCCGGCCTGGATCATCGTGTTGTAGTAGCCGACCTGGTCCAGCATCGGCGCGAGGATGCCGAACTGCTGCTTCGCCGGGTCGGTCAGCTTCTTGGCGGCGGCCCTGACGTCGTCCCAGGTCCAGTCGGCGGTCGGGTGGTCCACGCCGGCCTCGTCGAAGAGCCGCTTGTTGTACCAGAGCGCCGGGATGCTCACGTGGTGCGGCAGGCCGTAGAGCTTGCCGTCGTAGCGGTAGCCGTCGACGACCGCCTCCGGCAGGCCGGCGACCTTGGACTCGTCGATCGGGGCGATGATGCCGCCCTTGGCGTACATGCGGACGTTGAGGCTGTTCATCCAGAAGACGTCAGGGGTGACCCCTCCGGAGGCGGCGGTCTGGAGCTTGGTCCAGTACTGCTCCCACGGGGTGAGCTCGAGTTTGACGGTCACGCCCGGGTTGGCCTGCTGGAAGGCCGCGATGACCTTCTCGGTGGACGGCTGGTCGTTCTTGTCCCAGATGGCGTAGGTGATGGTGACCTGGCCGTCGGCGGCCGATTCGCCGGACGAGCCGCATCCGGCGGCGAGGACGGCCAGGCAGAGCAGCCCGGCCAGGGGGAGGCGAAGACGCACGGGTTCCTCCAAGTGGGGGTGTGTCAGAACCGCAGGTTCGCGGTCCAGGCGGCGAGCATGTCGTCGATCTCGGCCCTGGTCCTGGGGTGACCGGGGGCGTCGGGGCGTTGCTGCCAGGGGTGCGGGCCGGCTGCCGGGCGATACTCCACGCCCAGGGCGTCGAGCCGCTTCTCGTGGACGGCGAGCCGGGCGAGGAAGTCCTCGAAGTCCCGCCCGCCGCTCCACACCGCCTCGGCGAACGCCGCCAGGCGAGGAAAGGCCATGTAATCGAGCAGCCGGGGCGAATCGATGTGCTCGGTCCACAGCGCCGCCTGGGCGCCGAGGATCCTGCCCCGCTCGTCCTCGGTGAGGCCGCCGGGGACCGGGTCGAAGGCGTGCACCGCGCTCAGGGTCGTCACGCTGCCGATCGGCACCGGCTCCTGGTCGCCCTCGGCCTGGCGGAAGTCCAGGTAGGTCTCGGCGAACGGCGAGACGACCACGTCGTGGCCGGCCCGCGCGGCCAGCGTCGCGCACCTGTCGCCGCGCCAGGCACCGACGGTGACCCCCGGCGGCAGGCCGCCTTCCAGCAGTTCGTCCCAGCCGAACGGCTTGCGCCCCCGGGCCAGCAGGTAGTCGGTGAAGTGCCGCATGAGCCAGGTCTGCAGCTCGTACGCGTCGCGCAGGTCCAGCTCGCGGATGCGTTCCTTGGCCGGGACGCTCTCGTTCCACTGGGTCTTGGGGGCCTCGTCGCCGCCGACGCAGACGTACTCGCCGGGGAAGAGCTCCAGGACCTCGTCGAGGATGTCGGTGAAGAAGGCGATCGTCTCGTCGGCGACGTTGAGCACGTTCTCCCCGACGCCCCATTCGGTGCGCACCTCCAGCGGCGTGTCCAGGTTGCCGAGCTCCGGGTAGGCGGCGATGGCGGCCTGGGTGTGGCCGGGCAGGTCGATCTCCGGGACCACCGTGACGAACCGCTCGGCCGCGTACGAGACGATCTCCCTGATGTCGTCCTGGCTGTAGAAGCCGCCGTGCGGGCGGCCGTCGAAGAGGCGATGCCGCTTGGCGCCCAGGGGCGACTCGCGCCGCCAGGCGCCGACCTCGGTCAGCTTCGGGTACTTCCTGATCTCCAGCCGCCAGCCCTGGTCGTCGGTCAGGTGCAGGTGCAGCACGTTGAGCTTGTGCGCGGCCAGCAGGTCGACGTAGCGCAGCAGGTCGTTCTTGGGCAGGAAGTGGCGGGCCACGTCGATGAGGCAGCCGCGCCAGCCGTACCGGGGGGTGTCGGAGATCGTGACGGCGGGGACGCTCCATGCCCTGTCCCCGGTGCGGCCGGCGCGGAACGCGGCCGGGTCGAGGAGCTGGCGCAGCGTCTGCGCCCCGTAGAAGGCGCCGGCCGGGGCCGTGGCCTCGATCAGCACCGACTGCGCCGTGGCGGTGAGCCGGTACTCCTCGGGGCCGAGCCCTTCGGCGAGGCGGATCTCGACGCCACCGGGCCCCTCGGGCAGTGGCAGGCCGGTGGGCGGGGTGAGGCTCTCGCGAAGCCAGGCAGCGGCCCTGGCCAGTGCCGGATCGGCGGTCAGCGGAGTGGCGTCGGTGAAGGTGAACCGCCCTTCTGCGGCGGTGAGGCGGGCGGGCGCCGGGATCGTCGTCACAGAGCCTGCACCGTCCGGGTCTCGCGGGCGCGCTCGGCGGCCCAGACGACGAGGTGCCCGGCCAGCGCGTCGGCCGCGCCGGCGCCGAGCGCCGCCTGGTCACCGGCCACGACGGCGTCGATGAAGGCCCTGGTGAGGCCCATGTCACCACCGCCGTGGCCGTCGGCCAGCGACGCCCCCGCGCTCGTCCCGGTGTCGATCGTCTCCTCGGCGCCGGTCACGAAGTCGACGACCCTGAGGAGCCGGCCGTCGCCCTCTGCGAAGCCGTGCGTGCCGAAGACCCTGGTCTTGCGGTGCTCCAGCGGGGTGAAGGCGGTCATGGTGAAGGACGCGGTCGCGCCGCTCGCGAACTCCAGCATCACCACCTGCTGGTCCACCACGTCGTTGTCGCAGTCATAGACGCAGCGGCCGTACGGGCCGGTCTCCAGCGCGTGCGTGACGCCGCCCACGGTGGCGTCGGACGTGACCGCGCCGAGCGGCCAGAACTCCCGGTCCGGGTCGCCGAGGCAGCCGAGATAGAGCCGTTCGGCGGAGTAGGGGCACGAGGGCTCGACCGCGCAGCTCAAACAGCGCCCGCCCGCGCCCGGCGGCCGGTTCTCCGGCCGGAAGTGGGTCAGCGAGCCGAACGACACCACGCCGACCGGCTCGTCGCCGATGAGGTGGAGCAGCCAGTCGAGGTCGTGGCAGGACTTGGTCAGCAGCATCGGCCCCGACTCGCGCACGTTGCGCCAGGCGCCGCGGACGAAGGAGTGGGCCATGTGCCACCAACCGACCGGCTCCAGGTGCTGGACGCTGGAGATCGCGCCCAGCCGGCCGCTGCCCACGAGCTCCTTGAACGCCTTGGTGTAGGCGGTGTAGCGGAGCACGTGACCGACCGCGAAGACGACGCCGCAGCGCTCGACGGCCTCGACGATCCTGCGCGCCTCCGGCTCCGTGGGCGCCATGGGCTTCTCCAGCAGGATGGCGTAGCCCAGCTCCGCGAAGGCCACCGCGGGCTCGACATGGAGGTGGTCCTGGGTGGCGATGACCACGGCGTCGGCCAGCTTCGGCACAGCGGCCAGCTCCGCCCATCCGGTGAAGCAGGCGTCCTCCGGCACGCCGTGCTCGACGGCCAGCCTGGCGCGCCTGGCCGGATCAGGGTCGGCCACCGCCACCACGCGCGCCCGGCCGTCGGCCGCCGCCGCCCTGGCGTAGATCTGGCCGCGGGCTCCCGCTCCGACGATGGCCATGGTCACTGTCATTCTGTTCGAACTCCCGATTTATTGCGGAGTCCATAGATAGTCACGGATTGGGCCTTGCAGTCAAGACCGACAATGTCGGATGATCCAGGTGGCACGCGTCGTCTTGGCGGACATAGTGTGGAGCCTGTAAATAGTAAGGAGTCGTCTGGTGCAGGTCAGCGGTGGCGATCTTCAGCGGCTGCGTCACCTCAACTCGCTGAGCAGCATCCGCGCCCTGCGTGAGGCGCACCACCCGCTGACGCTCACCGAACTGGCCGCAGCGACAGGGCTGTCCCGGGGCTCCGTGATCGACCTCGTCGCCGACCTCCACGAACGCGGCTGGATCGCCGAGGTCGACCCCGTCCCCGGCGGCATGGGCCGGCCCGCCAAGCGCTACCGCTTCCGCGCCGACGCCGGGTACGCGCTCGGCATCGACATAGGGGTCCACAAGATCCTCGCCGTGGTCACCGACCTCGCGGGCCGGACGCTGGCCAGCGGCCGGGCCGCGCTCAACCGGCACATCACGCGCTCCGAGCGGCTGGACGCGGTGAGCAGGGCCGTCGACGCCGCGCTCGTCGCCGGAGGGCTGACCGCGCAGGACCTGTGGGGCGCCTCCATCGGATCCATCGGCGTCGTCAACAGGGAGGGCCAGGTCACCCGTGTCGAAGAGCTGCCCGACTGGGCCGGCGTCGACCTCGTCGGCCATCTCGGGCGGCGGCTGCCCTGCCCGATCATCATCGAGAACGACAGCAAGCTCGCCGCCCTCGCCGAGCAGCGGCTGGGCGTCGCGGCAGGCGTCTCCGACGTCGTCTACCTGCACGCCGGCCGCCGTCCAGGGGCCGCGATCATCATCAACGGCCGGCTCCACCACGGCTTCAGCGGCGCCACCGGGGAGGTCGGCCTCATGGCGATCACCGGCTGGCGCACGATGGCCGGCCACCTGGAGAACTGCCCCGTGGCCGCGGGCGCCGCACCCGACGAGGCGGCCGGCATCGTCTTCAGGGCCGCCCGCAACGGCGACCCGGAGGCCCTCGCCGCCGTCGACCGCTACGCCCACTACCTCGCCCTCGGCACCGCCGCCATGGTCCTGACCCTCGACCCCGAGGTCGTCGTCCTGGGCGGCGGGTTCTCCCGCTCGGCCGACGTCCTGCTGCCCGCGCTCCTGCGCGCGCTCGAACCCCATTGCGTGCGCGTCCCCGAGGTCCGGCCCTCGACGCTGGGCGAGGAGTGCGTCGCCCTGGGCGCCGCCTGCCTGGCGCTGGAGTACGTGGACGAGCGCTTCTTCTCACCGGAAGGCTCGATCTCCGACCCTGCCGCGCCGCAGAGCCTCATCTGAACCTCCCTCCGACCGAAATCCCCCTTTTGCGAAGGACAGCGCATGCGCAAGTCAGTCATGCCCATGGCCGCCCTGGCACTCGCCGGGTTACTGGTGGCCCCCACCCCCGCGGCGGCCGACCCAGGAGCCAAGCCGGGCGCGTACCGGCTGGACTGTGACGGCGACCGGCCCGGCAGCACCTGCACGGTGGTGGCGACCGGCAAGCCCCGCCCGCACCACGTGGAGGAGTTCGTCACCACCGTCAGGAGCGGCGACCAGGTCTGGGCGCGGGACACCCTCTACAGCCGCGACGGGCAGGTGCGCAGCCGTCCCTTCGTGCTGCCCGAGCAGGACGTGACGGTCGACGTCTCCGTCACCTCCCTGCCGGAGCAGCGGGTGGGCACACAGCTGCGGCTGATGGCCTGGAACCTGTTCGTCGGCGGCACGATCAACCGCCAGGAGACGACGGGCGAGAACCTCAAGCAGATGATCGACTACCTCAACGAGGTCGACCCCGACATCTTCTTCGTGGTCGAGGGATACGGGTCCGGCCAGAAGATCCTCGACGGGCTGAACGCCGGACGCCCGGAGGGCGATCGGTTCACGGCCGCCCAGCTCACCACGCCGGAGGACTACAGCGTCAACGGCGACAACCTGTGGATCTACACCAAGCTCAAGATCGAGAAGGTCTACCCGCGCTACGCCGACGCCGACATCTCCTCCTTCAACCTGGGCGGCGCCCGGCTGGGCCTGCCGAACGGGCAGCACGTCCACGCCTTCAGCCTCTGGACCTGGCACGATGGCCCGGCCCGTCACGACACCCACGACGCGGCCGTGCAGAACGTGCACGGCTTGCCTCGGACGAAGACGGACGAGCAGATCCTCGAGAACGACTATCAGCGCCGGATGGGTATGGGCAAGGCCATCCTGGAGAAGGCCATCCCGTCGTTCATCGGCGACGACGACGCCCCGGTGCTCATGGGCGGGGACCTCAACGCCCTGCCGCACCAGGACTGGACCGAGCAGTTCGCCAACGCGCGCGGGCACGGCGGCTTGGTCCTGCCGTGGCCGTACACCAAGCTCTACACCGACGCGGGCTTCCTCGACACCTTCCGCTACGCCAACCCCGACGCCGGGCGCTACCCCGGCCGCACCTTCAGCCCGTTGAGCGGCTTCATGGCCACGCCCGGCCGCATCGACTACGTCTTCGCGCGCGGCGAGGACGTGCGCGTCCTCGGCTCCCGCACCGACGTGCGGCGCCTGCCCCGCCACCAGGACAGCTGGCTCAACCGGCCCTACCCGTTCTACTCCGACCACGGCTCGGTCATCACCGACGTGCTGATCCGCGGCAAGGGCACCGGCCCCGACCGGCCCGTCGTCAGCGAGGAACCCGTGGACGCGCCCGGCGTCTGGCCCGCCGCCCCCGAGGGCGTCCGCGTGCCCCCGTCGGAGCTCAGCGCGACCGCGACCACCTTCAAGCCGGACATCGGCGACCCGGGCAACGCCGTCGACGGGAACCTGCTGACCGACTACCACTCCTACTATCCCGAGGTCGCGCCGCAGCCGCACTACATCACGGTCGACCTCGGAAAGGTCAGGAAGCTGTCCACCGTGCGCTTCCAGCCCAAGCTGCGCTCCAACATGAACGGCACCATCGTCGAAGGCATGGTGCAGATCAGCGCCGACGGCACGACGTTCACCGACTTCAAGCAGGTCGAGTGGCCGCGCCTGACAGAACCGAACGACGTCGACATGAACGGCGTCTCGGCCCGGTATGTGAGGCTGCGCGCCGACTACGGCATCGGCGGCGCCTCCGCCCTCGCCGAGATCATCCCGTACGAGGTCGCAAGCTGACGACCACCGCCGGCCCTCCCGGGGGCCGGCGGCTTCCCCACGACGGGCGGGCCACGGGGTGGCAAGATCGCGGCATGTTGCCTGCGAGCGCGGCCACGTACGAGTGGCTCTACCGGAAGTTCACCGATGGCACGGACAGCACGTGGCTCTGCGTGTGCTTCGTCCGGGGGCTGTCCCCCACCGAGGCGTTACGCCGGATCGGTGTCACGCCAGGGCCGATCACCGGTGACTACGGGTTCGGGGTGAGCGCCGCCCGTGGCGTCGGCGGGACCGTGCTGATCGAGTACGGCTGGGGGCACGTCTGCTACACCAGGGCCGGTGCGTTGTCGGAGGGGACGGACGCGGCGGCGGTCTTCCTCACCGACGACGAGGGGGCTTCACGTACTACGCCGCCGGCCGGTTGATCATCGCCTTCGAACCTGCGGACTGCCGCGGCAGGAGCGGCGAGGAGCCCGATCGTCTCCTGGCCGACATGCGGGAGCTGGAGATGGAGACGAGCTACGAGGATCCCGGCTGGACGGGCGTGCCCGCGGCAGCCGTGCTCGCCCTCGCCGACCGGGCCACGGGGGTGCGGCTCAGCCGGGCCGGATACGACCGGACGACCCTGTGGGGGCCGACGGAGCACCTGGTGCCGTACATCTAAAAGGCGGTTCCAAGGATCGGCGGGGAAAGCGGCGAGGTGCGGTGGGGCGATGCACGGAGGGCTAGAAATCCGGATATTGCACTAAATGTCGATTTGATTCGGATTTAGTGGGGTGTCGAATGGGCCGATCAGTTGGGCGGCGCCGTGGGGCCGTTCTCGTCGCCGTCACGCTCGTGGCGCTCGCCCCGGCGTTCGCGCCCGTGGCCGTGGCGTCCCGCCAGGGGCCGCCGCCCACACCGAGCCCGGCGGACGTACCGGAGCGGGTCTTCTCCGCGCCGCACGGGCTGAGACTCAGCGTGAAGGAGGTCGGCCCGACGGGGCAGCCGGCCGATCTGCAGATCATCACCCTGTTCGACGAGGCCTCAGGGCAGGCGTTCACCGGCTCGATGGTCGAGCTGGACGAGCGGCTCGGGGGCGCGCTCAGCGCGGTGCGCGACAGTGGGCAGTTCCGGGCGGCAGCCCTGGAGACGCTCATGATCACCCCGCCTCCCGGCGCCGTCGCCGCCGAGCGGCTGCTGCTCATCGGGCTCGGCGACGCCAGGCAGGCGGACCTGGAGCTGATGAACCGGGTGGGCGCGGTCGCCGCCCGCGAGGCGGTGCGGACGCGGTCCGCCACGGTCGCCTTCGCGCCGACGCTGCGCGACCAGGGCTTCACCCGGCTGGACACCGGGCAGGTCGCCGCCGAGGTCATCGAGGGCGCGCTGCTCGCGTACGACACCGACGCGCGGCTGCAGCGCCAGGGTCTGCAGCCCTGCTTCGCGCTCCGACGCTGGTACTACGAGGCCGGAGCCGCGTACTTCGCCGGGGTGGCGGAGCAGGCCGGCCGGGCTGTCGAGGCCGCCGCCGCGCAGATGGACCAGCGCGGCGACACCCTCTTCGGCCGGACCGGCCCGGCCGCGACCGCCTGCCGCACCTGACCCGCTCGGCGGCGAGCCCCGATGCGGCCGACCGGCCGGTGCGGTCGGGAGGCCGTTGGGCGTCCGCCAAGTGCGCGCCAACCAATTCGCTTATGCCCCATTCCTGGGCAAACGGTCTGCCGTCTTGGGCCTGCTCGAAAACGGCAGGGGTAGCCGCGCTGACGCACCCGTTGCCAAGGAGCGGAAGCCATGATCAACGCCATGCCCGTCGAGGGCATCGTCCCTGACAGTGCGGCCGAGACGCCCGCGGACCTGGTCATCCGCAACGGCCGGGTGCACACCCAGGACCCGGCGCGGCCGGCCGCCGCGGCCCTCGCCGTACGGGAGGGCCGGATCGTCGCCGTCGGGGACGACCAGGACATGGCGCCCTTCGTCGGAACGCGGACCAGGGTCGTCGACGCGCTCAACCGGCGGATCATCCCCGGGCTCAACGACTCCCACCTCCACGTCATCAGGGGCGGCCTGAACTACCTGCTGGAGCTGCGCTGGGACGGCGTCCCGTCGCTGCGCATGGCGCTGTGGATGTTGCGCGAGCAGGCGGGGCGCACGCCGCAGGGCCAGTGGGTCCGGGTGGTGGGCGGCTGGACGGGTGAGCAGTTCGCCGAGCGGCGCCTGCCCACGGTCTCGGAGCTGAACGCCGCCGCCCCCGACACCCCGGTCTTCGTCCTGCACCTGTACCAGTCGGCGATCCTCAACCGGGCCGCCGTGCGGGCCATCGGGTTCACCAAGGACAGCGTCGCCCCGCCGGGCGGCCAGATCGTCCGCAACCACGCCGGTGAACCCACGGGCGTCCTGCTCGCCGCGCCCGCCGCCACGCTGCTGTACGCGGCGCTGGCCAAGGGCCCGAAGCTGGCCGAGGACGACCAGCTCGGCTCCACCCGCCACTTCCTGTACGAGCTCAACCGGTTCGGCCTGACCAGCGCCATCGACGCCGGCGGCGGCTTCCAGAACTTCCCGGAGAACTACGGGGCGGTGATGAGGCTGGCCGAGCAGGGTCTGCTGACGATGCGGATCGCGTACCACCTCTTCCCGCAGACGCCCGGCCAGGAGCTGGACGACCTGCGGCGGTGGATCGGATCGGTACGCCCGGGCGACGGCGACGAGTGGCTGCGGCTGAACGGCGCCGGCGAGAACCTCGCCTGGTCGCCCGCCGACTTCGAGAACTTCACCGAGCCCAGGCCGCTGCGGCCGGACAAGGCCGACCGGGAGCTGGAAGCGGCGGTGCGCCTGCTCGTCGAGAACGACTGGGGCTTCCGGCTGCACGCCACGTACGAGGAGACCATCAGCGCCAACCTCGACGTGTTCGAGAAGGTGTCCCCGAAGCTCGGGGTGCCGTGGTTCTTCGACCACGCCGAGACCGTGTCGGAGGCGAGCCTCGACCGGATCGCCGCGATGGGCGGAAACCTGTCGATCCAGAATCGGATGATGTTCCAGGGCAGCGCCTTCCGCGACCGTTACGGAGCGGCCAGGGCCGCTGGTGCGCCGCCCGTCCGGCAGATGCTCGACCGGGGTCTGATCACCGCGGCCGGCACCGACGCCACCCGCGTCTCCAGCTACAACCCCTGGCTGTCGCTGGAGTGGCTGGTGACCGGCCGCACCATCGGCGGCACCGAGCTGATGGACCCGCAGTGCCGCGTCGACCGGGAGACGGCGCTGCGCATGTACACCGCGGCCGGCGCCGGCCTCACCGGCGAGGCCGGTGTCAAGGGCGTGCTCAAGGCGGGCTGCTACGCCGACCTCGCGGTGCTCTCCGACGACTTCTTCTCGGTCCCCGAGGACGGCATCTCGCACATCGAGTCGCTGCTGACCGTCGTCGGCGGCCGGATCGTGTACGCCGCCGGCGAGTTCGAGGGGCTCGCGCCGCCGCAGCCCGCCATCCAGCCGTCGTGGAGCCCGGTCGCGTTCTTCGGCGGGTACCACCGCACCGCGCCGGGGGTTCGCCAGGCGCAGGCGGTGATGGAGGCCGCCGCCGAGTCCGAGGAGCACCGCCAGTGGCGGGCCGTACGGGGCTTCGCGCGGGGCCGTACGACCGAGGACGAGATCTTCGACTCCTGTTTCGTCCTGTGACAGTCCCAGAGAGGTAAGCCATGGCAGACTTCAGCAACGCCAAGCCCGATCCCGCGTCGTCGCTGCTCACGCCGCAGGACAGCGTGGTCGTGCTGGTGGACCACCAGCCGCAGATGTTCTTCGGCACGACCAGCGCCGACCGGGGCTCCATCATCAACGCGACCGTGGGCCTGGCCAAGGGCGCCAAGGTCTTCGACGTGCCCGTCATCCTGACCACGGTGCAGTCGAAGAGCTTCTCCGGGCCGCTGCTGGCGCCGCTGGCACAGCTCTTCCCCGGTGTCGCGCCGATCGACCGGTCCACGATGAACTGCTGGGAGGATCCGCGGGTCGTCGACGCCGTCAGGGCCACCGGCCGCCCGAAAATCGTCATGGCCGGGCTGTGGACGGAGGTCTGCATCGCGCTCGCCTCGCTGTCGGCCGCGGAGCAGGGATACCAGGTGTACGTCCCGACCGACGCGTGCGGCGGCGTGTCGCAGGAGGCGCACGACAACGCCGTGCGGCGTATGGCCCAGCACGACATCGTGCCGCTCACCTGGCTCACCACCGTGCTGGAGTGGCAGCGGGACTGGAGCCGTACGCGGACCTACGACGCCGTGACGCGGGTGATCGAGGAGCACGCGGGCGCCTACGGGCTCGGCGTGGCGTACGCGCACGCCATGCTCCCGTCGCACGCGGCCGCGGCCTGATCCGGCTCGGGTGTCCCCCGGGCGACAGGCGATGAACGACACCGCGACCGGGTCCGTCTGGCAACCGCTGCACCTGCGGATCTTCCGCACGCTGTGGCTGGCCCAGCTGGTCTCCAACGTCAGCAGCTGGATGCAGACCGTCGGCGCGCAGTGGCTGATCACGCAGGAGAGCGGGTCGGCGAGCCTGGTGGCGCTGGTGCAGACGGCGGCCAGCCTGCCGGTGCTGCTGTTCGGCATCCTGGCGGGCGCGCTCGCCGACATCGTGGACCGGCGCCGACTGCTGTTGCTCTCGCAGGCGGTCATGTTCGTGGCGGCCGGCCTGCTCGCGGTCCTGACGGCGCTGGGGCAGATGAACGCCTCCGGGGTCCTGCTCCTGACGTTCCTGCTCGGGTGCGGCAACGCGCTCATGACGCCGGCCTGGCAGGCCATCCAGCCGGACCTGGTGCCGCGCGAGCAGATCCCGAACGCCGCGAGCCTCAACGGCGTCAACATGAACCTCTCGCGGGCGGTCGGCCCGGCGGTGGGCGGCCTGCTCGTGGCACTGGCGGGGCCTGCCGCGGCGTTCGCGGTCAACGCGCTGTCCTTCCTGGTCACCTCGGCCGCGCTGTTCACCTGGCGGTATCGGGCCGACGCGGGGCCGTTGGGGGCCGAGCGGGTCCTTCCGGCGTTGCGCGCGGGTCACCGCTACGTGCGTCACGCCCCGCGCGTGCGCCGGGTGCTGGCCCGCACCGTGCTGTTCATCCCCGCCGCGGCGGCGTTGTGGGCGCTGCTGCCCGTCGTCGCGGACCGGCGGCTGGGACTCGGCCCCGGCGGCTACGGCGTGCTGCTCGGCGCGGTGGGCGCGGGCGCCGTGGCGGGGGCGATGCTGCTGTCGTACGTCCGCGGCCACTGGTCGAGCAACGCCGCGCTCACGGGCGGCGGTGTGCTGTTCGCGGCGGCCATGGCGGTGCTGGCCCTCACCCCGTCGCCGTGGCTCGCGGGGGCGGTGCTGGTCCTGGCCGGGGTGGCGTGGATCGCCGTGCTGTCCACGCTGAACGCGCAGATGCAGGTCACGACGTCGGGATGGGTACGGGCCCGCGCGCTGGCCGTCTACCTGACGATCTTCTCGGGAGGCATGGCGATCGGCTCGGCCGTGTGGGGCGCGCTCGCCGACGGCGTCGGCCTCGTTCCCGCCCTGCTGCTGGCCGCGGCGCTCACGGCGGCCGGCTCCCTCGTCGCCTGGCGCCGTCTCGGCATCCCCGACACCCGGCTCGACCGCTCGCTCTCGGTCCACTGGCCCGCGCCGGCCATGGTGCTGGAGCCCGGCGGGGACGACGGGCCGGTGCTCGTCACCGTCGAATACCGGGTGCCACGCGAGCGGGCCGCGGAGTTCGTCGCGGCGATGCGGGACTTCGGGCTCTCCCGGCTGCGCACCGGCGCGCTGCACTGGGATCTCTACCGGTCCGGCGCCGACCCCGACGTCTACCTGGAGACGTTCGTGGTGGCCTCGTGGGAGGAGCACCTGCGCCAGCACTCCACCCGGCTCACCGGCTCGGACCGCGCGATCGAGGAACGGGCCCGTTCCCTGGTGGCGGAGCCGTTCCGGGTCTCCCACTATCTTCCCGCTCGCTGGTGAGCGAGAAGTAAGCGCGGGGGCGTGGCGTCCATCGGCGACAAGAAGGACCGCGGCCGCCGTGCGCGGCGGCCGCGACGTGCTGCCCGGCTCCCCGCATCGCATACGGCGAACGCGGCCTGCTCGTACCTGACGCGGAGCCTGGCGAGCACGGCGAGCGCGACCTGTTCGGCGCCGACGCGGCGCCGGGCGAGCGGACGATCGTGCTGGTGCCGGCCGGGAAGGACACGCTGGTGCCGGCCGGGAACGACGCGCTGGTGCCGGCCGGGACGACCAGGACTCCGGGTGGATCGCCTGCCCGGTGCCGGGCGCCGGGTCGCTCTGGCGCGAACGCGCCGGACCGGCTGCGGACGAGCTGCCGGCGCTGGTAGGCCCGGTCCGCGCCCGGCTGCTGCGTGCTCTGGACCGGCCGATGACCATGTCCATGCCGGCCGCCGGGGTGCACCTCGGGCCGAGCGGGCTGACGCGCCACCGCGACCGCCGCGGGGCGCGCGGCTGATCATCGGCGGGCGCCGGGGACGCGAGGCGTGGATCGCCCGAACCCCCACGGCGGACGAATTGCTGGCTTTGTCCCCGAACCCTTGATCAGCCTCTGAGCTGCGGCGACGGACGAGGAGCCGAAGGGTTTCCGACGTGAGAACGATCAATGATGATTCGATGATGCCGCGGCCCCGCGCTCCCGGGATGTTGCAAGGTGGAGGCGTGAATCCGGATACCCGTCACAGCAGCCCCGACGCGATCGGCGAGGTCCGGCGGAGCATCAGGGACGACCTGCTGCCGGTCTTCACCGAGGTGCGCCAGGTCTTCCAGGAGTGCAGGTCCGTCGGCTTCCCCGGCTCGGGCCCGTTCGGCGAACGCCAGGTCGACGCCCTCTACCGTTCGCTGATGGACTCTCTCGTCCGCGACGCGGAGGACGCGCTCGCCGCGCTTCAGCGGTGGCAGGACGACGACCCCGCGCACGCCGCCCGGGCCGACGTCCCCGGCGGCTAGCGCCGGTGGGCCACCAGGGCGAAACGGCGCGCGGTGGCCCGCAACGGCCGGCCGCGTTCCATCTCCTCGTGGAGGGCGCGCAGCCGGTCGCCGTACGCGTCCGTGTCGAAGCCGGGCACCTGCCAGGGAAGGACGCGCAGGAACAGCACGAGCGCGCCGGCGTCGTGGAACACCGTGGTGAATTCGCACCGCCAGGAGACCTCCAGCCCGGCGGCGGCGAGCGCGGCGGCGGCCGGCTCCGGTCGCCAGGCGGAGTCCTCGTGCGGCGGGCCGCCCAGCGCCGCGTTGACCGTCAGGTCGCGCCCGTCCACCTGCTGGGTGACGAACGTGCCGCCGGGCGCGAGCACGCGGCGGACCTCCTCCGGTCGTACGACTCGTGCCGGTTCACGACCAGGTCGAACGACCCGTCGGCGAACGGCAGCGGGCCCGCGCCGCCGGCCTCGACGACCTCGACGCCCAGCGGCTCCAGGCGGCGGGCGACGGGCACGTTCGGCGGGTGGCCCTCGGTCGCCATGGTGCGCGGCGCCAGCGGCGCGAACGACGCCAGCAGCTCGCCGCCTCCCGTGCCGAGGTCGAGCAGCGCGGCCGCGCCGGGCAGCCGCGCGCCGACCGATTCCGCGTAGCGCCCGGGCAGCTCGCCTTCGTAGGTGACGCGGTGGCGGAAGACGGCGAAGTCCCATCCCTCGAAGGGGGTGGCCGGCGCCGCGCGGATCAGCTCGTCGTCCTCCATGCTGGAGATCATCTCGGACATGACGGATGTCATGCAGAGCCGGTGACAGCGTGGACTGACGAGCCGTAAGCGCTTCGATCATGATTTGTGCCATGAATCTTCGCCGTTATCGATATGTCGCAACAAGCCGCCGGACCGCCGCCGTGACCGCCCTCGGCACGCTGCTCGCCGCGGGCACCCTGGCCGTCCCCGGCCCGGCCGCCGCCGACACCGGGCTCGACCGCGGCGCGTTGAGCCGGAGCCTCGACGCCGTCCACGAGGCCGGCATGTACGGCGTCTACTCGGCCGTACGCGACGGCGACGAGAGCTGGCGGGACGCGGCGGGCGTGGCAGACGTGGACACGGGCCGCCCGGCGAAGCCGTTCATGGTGCACCGCGTGGGCAGCATCTCCAAGACGTTCACCGCGGTGGCCCTGCTCCGGCAGGTCGCCCGCGGCACCGTCGAGCTGGACGCCCCCATTGGCCGCTACCTGCCCGACCTGGTGCCCGGCGAGCGCGGCCGGCAGATCACCGTGCGGATGTTGCTCAACCACACCAGCCACATCGCCGACCACGTCGCCCAGGCGTTCCCCTCGCTGACGCAGGGCTCGACGAGCAGCCTGGACGACAACCGGTTCCGTTCGTTCGACTCCGAGGAGCTGGTGCGGGACGCGCTGGCGGCCCCGGCGACCGGCGAGCCGGGGGCGGTGCCCGGCGTGTACTCCAACACCAACTACATCCTGGCCGGGCTGCTCCTGGAGAAGGTGACGGGCGAGGACGCCGAGGCGCACATCACCCGCGAGGTGATCCGCCGGGCGGGCCTGCGGCACACGTCGTTCCCGCGCACGCCGAACATCCCCGGCCCGCACTCCGGGGCGTACGAGTCGATGTACGGCCTCATCGACCCGCCGCGCGACTACAGCGTCTACGACATGTCGTGGATCACCACGGCGGGCGCGGTGGTGTCCACGATGGAGGACCTCAACCAGTTCTACCGGGCGCTGCTGCGCGGCCGGCTGATCGGCCCGGCGGAGCTGGCCGAGATGCAGAAGACCGTGCCGGTGCTGCTCGGCGGCTACCCCGCGCCCTACGGCCTCGGCATCTACGCCACCGACCTGCCCTGCGGCCGGTTCTGGGGGCACAGCGGCAGCGTCTTCGGCATGGGCACGGAGTCGATGTCGAGCCCCGACGGCACGCGCCAGATGTCGATCGGGATGAACCGCACCAAGTACCAGCCGCTCGACGAGAACGGCTTCCCGGCGGCGAGCCCGATCGACCCGGCACTCGTCGTCCACCTCCTGGAGGGCCTCTGCGGCCCGGCCACCGCCCGGACCAGAGCGGCGCAGCCGTCCTTCGTGCCGTTCGCCGTGGACCGGATCTCCGTCAAGCGCTGACCGCACACCGGCCGGCGCGATCTAGCATGGCCCTTCATGACCGAACCGGACTTCCGCACCGCCACCCGCGCGGCGTACGACGCCAACGCCGTCCGCTACGCCGCGAGCATCCCCGAGCTCTACCACTCCGAGCCGCTCAACCACGCGATGGTCCCGCTCTTCGCCGAGCTGGTGCTGGCGGAAGGCGGCGGCGTGGTGATGGACGTGGGGTGCGGTCCGGGTCACGTCACCGCGCATCTGCACGCGCTCGGCCTGGACGTCTTCGGTGTCGACCTGTCGCCGGAGATGGTGGCGCTCGCCCGGGGCTCCCATCCGGAGCTGCGCTTCGAGGTGGGAGTGATGGAGGCGCTGGGCGTGGCGGACGCGTCCGTGGCGGGAGTCGTCGCCAACTTCGTGATCCTGCACACGCCGCCGGAGGGGCTGCCCGCCGTGGTCGCCGAGTTCGGGCGGGTGCTGGCGCCCGGTGGTCATCTGCTGCTCGGGTTTCCGGTCTGGGACGGGGCCGGGCCGGCGGAGGCGTACGACCACGCGGTGACGCTCGCCTACCGGCACGCGCCCGATCGGGTGGCCGGGCTGCTGACGGAGCACGGGCTCGGCGAGGTGGCCCGGCTCTCCGTCGCGCCCGGCGAGGATCGCCGGCGGGGGTTCCCGCAGGCGTACTTGATCGCACGGCGTACTTGATCGCACGAGGTACTTGATCGCACGGCGTGCCTGCCGCCGACGGGAGGGAGCCCGCGCTCCGGCAGGCGAGTCGGAGCGCGGGCCCGTGGCCGGTCAGGGCGTCAGTGCGAGAACGCCTGGAACTCGGCCGCTCGGAGGTGGTCGCGCTGCGGGCTGGCCGTGGCGCAGTCCGTCGCGGAGTTGGGGTCGTTGTCCTGCTCCCCGGCGTACAGCGGGTTGCCGGTGCACTGCGTGGTGAGCGCGCGGAGCATGAGGTGGGTGGCGTCGACCGAGCGGATGTCGAACGACTTGATCAACATGTCCGCGCCCCTGGGACGCGGCAGCGCCGCGTCGAAGGCGTTCGCCTTGCTCGTGTAGACCTTCCGGAAGTTCGCCGGGTCGGCGCAGTCCGCGCTGCAGGCCAGCACCTCGAACGAGCGCAGGCTGGAGAAGCGGTTCTGCGTGCCCGGGTCGGCGGCGTCCGCGACGGGCGGGCGGAGCATCGCGCTGACCTGCACCCGGCGGACCTTGACCGGCTCGTCGCCCGCCAGGTCCACCACGACCGACCTGCCCGCCGGCGCGCCGGTGAGCGAGGCCCAGTTCGTGGCCTCGGTCTCGTCGATCAGCTTGTCGTGGTTGACGCCGTCGCCCGCGGCCGTGGCGCCGTTCGCCGCCGAGGCGTGGTTACGGGTCAGCGGCAGCGGGAGCGGCAGCTTGACGCCGGGGAGGACCGCGTACTTCAGCCGCTTGTGGCCGAAGCCGGCGCCCGCCACGACGAAGTCATACACACCAGGGGTCATCTCGGCGGTGTCGCCGAGCTCGGTCGCCGGGTCGGTGTCCGCGACCGGGACCACGCGGCCCTCGTAGTCGCCGACGTACAGCCGCAGCGCCGCGTCCTTCGCCTCGCCCAGCGGCTTGAGCTGCAACGAGCCGTTCTTGCCTGCCGGGTTGACGAAGCTGGGCGTGGCGTCGGCGTCGTTCGGGCCGTTGCTGGCCGCACCCTCGCCCAGGCCGTGCTCGGCGAAGGCGCGCCACATGATGTCCTGGTTCTTGCCGCCGAAGCGCATCCGGTCGGCGGCGAGCAGGGCGTCGCGGTGGTCCACGTAGTCGACCGCGCCCGCGGCCATGAGCAGCAGGGCGTCGAACGACAGCTGCGCCCAGCGCCGGTTGCCCGGGCACTTCTCGACCGGCGTCTCGCCCTCGGCGCAGGCCAGCTGCTGCCTGGCGCTGCCCTGACCGTAGCGCTTGACGAAGGCCGCCCGCACGTCGAACTGCGTGGCCGACCAGATCTCGCCGTCCGCGTGCGGCTGCGTGCCGACGATGTCGTAGCCGAGGTCGCTGTAGTTCAGCGGGGACTTCGACATGTCGTAGTTGCGGATGCCGCGCGTCTTGTCGCCGGTGACGTACCCGCCGGTCACGTACGGGGTGTCGCCCGCGGGGCGGGTGCCGTACTCGAAGAGCTGCTCCATGGAGAACAGGTCGGAGGTGCTCTCGTTCATCGCGCCGGCCTGCGCGCCGCTCCAGCCGGCGTTCGGGCCGGCGACCATGCGGCCGGAGATGGCGTGCGTGTACTCGTGGCCGATGACCGACATGTCGTAGTCGCCGTCCACGCAGGGCGCGTAGAACGAGCCGGCGATGGGCTGCCACAGGTACATGTTCGTGATCGGCGCGACGCCGTCGGGGCCGGTGATCTGGTTGGCGTTGTCACGCACCGACAACACCCGTGCCCCGGCCTGGGCGTTGCCCTGCTCGGGGTCGTTGCCGAGCCCGCCGCGGTCGCCGTTGTCCGCCTGCATGTTCCACGCGGTCTCGGTGAAGCCGAGCCGGTAGGACCAGTCGTGCATGCGGTTGTGCATGGCGTTCAGGTTGGCCATGGCGGCCTCGAGGTCGGCCTCGCCGGGCTGGTCGAACACGGCCGGGTCGCACTTGGCCTCGTACCAGGTGTTCTTCCACGGGTAGTCGTAGTCACGGCTCGGCGTGAGCACGTTGGAGCGGGTGCCGACGGTGAACGGGTCGCCGCTGGCCCGGTTCTCGACCGTCTTCGCCGCGTTGCCGATGCTCGTGTCGGTCGGCTCGTTGGTCGTGTGGTCGACGTCCCACGGCTTGCCGGTCGCGGGGTCACCGCCGACCACGTAGTCGCAGCCGCGGGCGGGCGTGAAGCACCACGTCTCGCGGGTGTCCCTGGAGGAGTAGTCGCCGCGCGGGTTCGCCGGGAAGACCTCCCACTGGGGGTTGTCCGGCTCGGCGTGGTGGTCGACGAGGTTCTCGCGGGTCAGGATGGCGCCGCTGACCGCGTCCACGTGCGTGGTGTACCCGGCCTCGGTGCCCTGCGCGCCGCCGATCAGGACCACCTGGTACGCGCTGTGCACCCCGTCCGGCGCGGGCACCGCCACCGGCGTGGCCTGCCTGGTCACCGCCGTGGCCAGGTCGATGCCGCCGTCCCTGGCCGCGATCTCCATGGCCTGCTCGGCGGTGATCGCGGCGGCCGGGGGCGCGCCGGTCTCCCGCGAGAGCGAGGAGGTGACGTGCATGACCTGGCCGCCCGTTACACCGACCGAGACCAGGCCGTCCACGCCGGCCGGCAGGTCGCCGAAGCGCTGCCGCAGCAGTACCGCGTGGCCGTCGCCGATCGGGTTCGCCGCGACCGTCTCCAGCGCGTCGACGGCCTCGGCCGACAGCCCGAAGACGCTCTCGTTGTCCTGGAGATAGGCCTTCGCCGCCTGTACGGGATCGGAGCCGAGGCCCTCGGCCAGCGGTTCCGCGCTGGTGACGGTGGCCGGGGTGCCGAGGTTGTTCCACCGGATGTCGGCGGCGGGGCCGGCCCGGCGGGCGTTGGCGCCGGCCGGCGGCGGCACCCGGCCCTGGCGGTTGTCCACGTCCGGCTTACCGTGGTTCTCCGCCTGGAAGTCGTGGACCACCGAGGGGGGCTCGCGGCGTTCGCCTTGCGCCGCTCCGGCGAGGGGGAGAGTCGACGCGGTGAGCGCGACGACGACGAGTGTGCCGCGTAACCAGGGCTTGGTCGACACGTTTGCCTCCTGCGTGTCAGGGACGCGCTTACACGCATCTGCGCATGAGGAAACACCGGCTGATCCCAGGTGACAAGATCTTGTAAAGGCGGAAATATCAGCGTATAAGCGGCTGAAAGGTGCAGGTCGGGCGCGCCGGGAAAACGGCGGCGCTCACCCGTGCGACGGCGCCGTCCTCCAGGCGAGCAGCCGGCGGACCAGGCCCGGCATGCCGGGCGCCGCGTCTTCGGGCTCGCACTCGTCGTCGGGCAGGTCGTACCAGTGCAGGTCGCCCTCGTACTCCGTCTCAGCCATGGATGGTCGCCGCCTCACGCTCCCGCGCCACCTCGCCGCGCAACAGGGTCCGGACATGCCGCCGGTACGCGCCGAAGGCCCGGCCCGCCCGCCGGTCGCGGGCGTCGAGGCGCACCTCCACGATCTCCTTGATCCGTCCGGGCGCGCGGGTCATCACCGCGACCCGGCGGCCGAGGCGGAGCGCTTCGTCGATGCCGTGCGTGACGATCACGATGGTCGTGCCGGTGCGCTCCCGGACCCGGACGAGATCGTCCCGCAACGACGCGCGGGCCGGGGCGTCGAGCCCCGCGAACGGCTCGTCCATCAGCAGGACGCCGGGCCCGGAGGCGAGGCTGCGGGCGAGCGCCACGCGCCGGCGCAGCCCGGCGGACAGCTCGTGCGGATAGCGGCCCGCATGACCGGACAGCCCGGCGAGCGCGAGGTGCTCGCTCGCCCGCCGCGTCCGCTCCGGCCTCGGCACGCCCGTGCCCTCCAGCCCGAACTCCACGTTCCCCTGGGCGGTACGCCACGGGAGCAGGTCGTACTGCTGGACGACCACAGCGGGGTGGGGCGCGACGACCGGCACGCCGCCCACGAGGACCTCGCCCCGCGTCGGCCGGGCGAGCCCGGCGACGAGGTCGAGCAGCGTGGACTTGCCGCAGCCGCTGGGCCCCACGAGCGTGAGCAACTCCCCCGCGCGCACGTCGAGGTCGACGCCGCAGAGCGCGGTGCGCGGCCCGCCCGGCTCGCCGGCCGGGAAGGTCATGGTCACGTCGCGGATGCTGATCTCGATCACGTGGCTCCCTCCACGACCACGAAATTACGAGCGCGCGACCATAAAGTCAACATTCCCTACATGAGATGTAGAAAATTACCCTGATCACGTACCACCACGACGAACGAGGGGACCCGATTCGATGATCTTCATCACCGCCAAGTTCCGCATCCTGCCCGAGCACGCCGACCGGTGGCCGGAGATCAGCCGCGAGTTCACCGAGGCCACCCGCGCCGAACCCGGCTGCCTGTGGTTCGACTGGTCGCGCAGCCTCGACGACCCGAACGAGTACGTCCTGGTGGAGGCGTTCCGCGACGACGCGGCGGGCGCGGCGCACGTGCAGTCGGCCCACTTCAAGCAGGCCCAGCAGACGCTGCCGCCTCACCTGGCCGAGACGCCGCGCATCGTGAACACCACCATCGCCCAGGACGACTGGTCCGAGCTCGGCGAGATGGCGGTGCCCCCGCGCGGCTGACCGCTCCCGCCACACGGCGCGCGAAGCTCGTTACGCGACTGTTACGAGCTTCGCGCTGCCCCCCAGATCCCCGTTTCCGCAGCTCACGGCCGTTGTTTGGGGAACGGAATCATTTTTTCCGGGTTATTGACGAAAAACCCGCGACGTCGGCAGACTCGGCGTCATGTCACCACCTCGTGGTCCCCTGGCCCAGCTCCGGCGCGGGCACGAGCAGCTCGTGCTGGGCCTGTTGCGCAAACACGGGCCACTCAGCAGGGGCGAGCTGGGCAAGCGCTGCGGCCTGTCCCGCACGACGCTCTACGACATCCTCGCCTCTCTCGTCGCGAGCGGCACGGTCGTGGCAGCCGGTCAGCAGGACGCGCCCCGCGGCCGTGGCAGGCCCGCCGAGACGCTGACCCTCAACCCCGACGCGGGCCAGGCCATCGGCATCGACTTCGCCCGTCGCGGCCTGCACGTCGCCGCCGTCAACGTGGCCCACGAGGTCGTCGGCGCGGTCAGCGAGCCGCACGACGCCGACCTGCCGTGGGAGCAGCGGGTCGAGCTGGCCGAGCGGCTCGTCGGCTCGCTCACCGGCACCGGCTCGGGAGCCCTGCGCCTGGGCGCGCTCGACGCGATCGGCGTCGGCGTCGTCGGCCCCGTCACCGGGCCCGACGCGTCAGAGGCGGGCGACGACGCCCCCGCCGCGGACGGGCCCGCGCCGCACCCCGTGCAGCTCCTGCTGCGCGAGCGGTTCGGCGTGCCGGTGCTGCTGGACAACAACACCCGCCTGGCCGCCCTGGGCGAGGCCATCTGGGGCGCCGCCGCCGGCGAGCAGGACGTGCTCTACCTGCGTCTGTCGCACGGCGTCGGCGGCGGGCTGGTGATCGGCGGGTCGCTGCACCGCGGCACGCAGGGCCTGTCCGGCGAGTTCGGCCACATCACCGTCGAGCCCGGCGGCGCGCGCTGCGAGTGCGGCGGCACGGGCTGTCTGGAGACCGTCGCCTCGATCAGGGCGGTGCTCGACGCCTACCGCGCCGCCGGCGGCCGGGCCGGCGGCGTCCCGCAACTGGCCGAGGCGGCCAGGGCCGGCGACGCTTCCGCCCTGACCCTCCTGGAGGACGTCGGCACGAGGATCGGCGCTGTCCTCGCGGCCGTCTGCAACACCATCGGTCCCGGCGTCATCGTGATCGGCGGCGAGCTGACCGAGACCGGCGACGCGCTGATGCGGCCGATCGAACGGGCGCTGCACGAGCACGTCATGCCGGTCTCCCGGCACCTGCTGAGCCTGCGCCGGGCCAGGCTCGGCGAGGTCGCGGGCGCCCTCGGCGGCATCGCCCTGGTGCTGCACGAGTCTCCCCTGCTGTCCCGCTATCCAGCCGGTCCCGATCTCGCAAAGGACCCCACCATGACCCCATCGAGGCACCCATGACCCAGCTCACCGCGGTGGGCAAGCCGTCCGAGGCGCGGGCCGCCCGGCGCGGCGCCGGCCGCCCGAGGCGCGCCCTCGCGCTCAACCTGATCGCGGTCGTCGCCGGCCTGGTCGTGTGGACGCTGCTGGCCACGGTCGGCGTGCAGGGCCTGCCCACCCCGCTGGAGGTGGCGGTCAGGGCCGGCGAGCTGGTCGCCGACGGCACGCTGCCGCTGGACGCGCTGGCCAGCCTGCGCCGCGTCCTGCTCGGCTTCCTGCTCGGCACGCTGCTGGCCGTGCCGATCGGCTTCCTGATGGGCTGGTACGCCACGGCGCGCGGCCTGCTGGAGCCGTACGTGCAGTTCTTCAGGACGATCCCGCCGCTGGCGATCATCCCGCTGGCCATCGTGCTCATGGGCATCGGCGAGGTGCCGAAGGTCTTCGTGATCTTCCTGGCGGCGTTCCTGTCCAGCGTCGTGTCGACGTTCCAGGGCGTGGTGGACGTGGACAGGACGCTGATCAACGCCGCCCGCGTGCTCGGCGCGTCGGACCGGACGATCTTCGCGAAGGTCGTGGTGCCCGCCTCGACGCCGTTCATCCTGGTCGGGATGCGGGTCGGGCTCGGCGCGGCCTGGGGCACGCTCGTCGCCGCCGAGCTGATCGCCGCCCAGGAGGGTCTCGGCTTCCGGATGCAGCAGGCCCAGCTCTACTACGACCTGTCCACGATCTTCGTGGGCCTGATCGCCATCGGCGTGCTCGGCCTGCTGATGGACCGACTGCTGCTGTTCGCCGAGCGACGCCTCACCGACTGGCAGGAGCGCCGTTGAACACCAAGATCTCTTTCCGGGACGTCGTCAAGACGTACCCGATGAAGGACGGCGTCTTCACGGCGCTCGACCACGTGTCGCTGGACATCGCCGACCGCGAGTTCGTCACGGTCGTCGGCCCGTCGGGCTGCGGCAAGAGCACGCTGATGAGCATGGCCGCCGGGCTCGTCGAGCCCGGGGCGGGCGAGGTGCTGGTCGACGGCCGCCCGGTGACCGGCCCCGGTCCGGAGCGCGGCGTGATCTTCCAGCAGTACGCGCTGTTCCCGTGGCTGACCGTGCGCAAGAACGTCGAGTTCGGCCTGAAGCTCATGGACCTGCCGGCCGGGGAGCGCAGGCGGCGCGCCGAGCACGCGATCGAGCTGGTCGGGCTGTCCGACTTCGCCGACGCGCTGCCCAAGACGCTGTCCGGCGGCATGAAGCAGCGCTGCGCGATCGCCCGCGCGTACGCGGTGAATCCGCAGGTCCTGCTCATGGACGAGCCGTTCGGCGCGCTCGACGCGCTCACCCGCGTGCAACTGCAGGACCAGCTCCTCGACACCTGGAGCAAGGAGCAGCGCACGGTCATGTTCATCACGCACGACGTGGACGAGGCCGTCTACCTGGCGCGGCGGGTCGTCGTGATGGCCGCCAGGCCGGGCCGCGTCCAGCAGGTCATCGACGTGGACCTGCCGTACCCGAGGACCGAGGAGATGCGGCTGTCGCCCGAGTTCGGGCGCATCCGCAACGAGGTCTGGCACGCCGTCTACCACCAGCCGCCGGCCGTACCCGCGGCCTGACCGTACCCCCATCCCCCGGAAAGGACTGATCCGCCATGCGTTCTCTTCGCCGCGCCCTGACGGCCGCCTCGGCGGTGAGCCTCCTGACACTCTCCGTGACCGCGTGCTCCGACGACGGCTCCACGGTCAGGTTCGGCTACATCAGCGACTACAACGGCGCGAGCCTGCTCGCGATCGCCGCCAAGCAGGGCCTGTGGGACAAGCAGGGTCTCACCCCCGAGATCAAGGTGTTCACCAACGGCCCGCTCCAGATCCAGGCCCTCGGCGCCGGCGACCTCGACTTCGGCTACATCGGCCCGGGCGCGATGTGGCTGCCCGCCTCCGGCAAGGCCAAGGTCGTCGCCGTCAACACGCTCGCGTACGCCGACCGCGTCATCGGCCGGCCCGGCGTCGCCACGATGCAGGACCTGAAGGGCAAGAAGGTCGGGGTACCGGAGGGCACGTCCGGCGACATGGTGCTCAACCTGGCGCTGAAGAAGGCCGGGATGGCCCCGAGCGACATCGAGAAGGTGCCGATGGACCCCGCGACCGTGGTGTCGGCGTTCGCCGCCGGGCAGATCGACGGGGCCGGCATCTGGTATCCGCTGATCGACACGATCAAGCAGAAGGTGCCGGGCACGGTCGAGATCGCCGGCACCAAGGAGTTCCCCGACAACTCGTTCCCGACGGCGTTCGTCAGCGGACCGAACCCGGACGCCGAGCTGACCGACAAGGTGATCAAGGTGCTGCAGGAGGCCAACGACTGGCGGGCCGCGCACCCCGAGGAGTCGATCACCGAGGCCGCGGCGCTGCTCAAGCTCGACCCGGCCAAGGTCAAGGCCGATGCGGCGAACGTGCGGACGATGACCACCGCCGACTTGGTCGCCAAGACCGAGGACGGCACGGTCGGCACGTGGCTGGACAGCCTGGCCGACTTCTTCGTCGGCACCGGCCAGCTCAAGTCGAAGCCGGAGCCCGCGACGTACTACACCGGCGATCTCTACACGAAGGCCTACTCGAAGTGAACCTGCTGTTCCTGATGACCGACCAGCACCGCGTCGACACCCTGGGCTGTTACGGCAACCCGCACGTGGCCACACCCAACCTCGACCGGCTGGCCGCGACCGGCACGCGCTTCGACCGGTTCTACACCCCGACGGCCATCTGCACGCCGGCGCGCGCCAGCCTGCTCACCGGGCAGGCGCCGTTCCGGCACCGGCTGCTGGCGAACTACGAGCGCAACGTCGGTTACCTGGAGGACCTGCGGGACGACGCGTTCACCTTCCCGCAGGCGCTGAAGGACCGGGGTTACCAGCTCGGGCTGATCGGCAAGTGGCACGGCGGCACCCATCGCAACGCCGCCTCGTACGGCTTCGACGGCCCCGACCTGCCCGGCTGGCACAACCCTGTCGACCATCCCGACTACCTGGCCTACCTGGAGGAGCGGGGGCTGCCGCCGTACAAGATCTCCGACCTGATCCGCGGCACCACGCCGAACGGCAACCGCGGCAACCTGCTGGCGGCGCGGCTGCACCAGCCGGAGGAGGCGACGTTCGAGGCCTATCTGGCGACCCGGGCCATCGAGCATCTGGAGCGGTACGCCGCCGACGGCCGGCCGTTCTACCTGGCCGCCCACTTCTTCGGGCCGCACCTGCCGTACCTGCTGCCGGACGAGTACTTCGACATGTACGACCCCGCGCTGGTCGAGCTGCCCGCCTCGATCGCGGAGACGTTCGAGGGCAAGCCGCCGGTGCAGCGCAACTACAGCGCGCACTGGACGTTCGACACGATCCCCATCGAGGTCACCCGAAAGCTGATCGCGGTCTACTGGGGCTACGTCACGCTGATCGACCGGCAGATCGGCCGCATCCTCGACAAGCTCGACGAGCTGGGGCTGACGGATCAGACGTCGGTGTTCTTCACCGCCGACCACGGCGAGTTCACCGGCGCCCACCGTCTGCACGACAAGGGCCCCGCGATGTACGAGGACATCTACCGCATTCCCGGCATCGTACGGATTCCCGGCGAGCGGCCGCAGGTCAGGGACGAGTTCGTGACGCTCACCGACTGCACGGCGACGATCCTGGAACTGGCCGGCTGCGACACCGCGCCGGCCGTCGACAGCCGCAGCCTGGTGCCGCTCGTCCGCGGTGAGCGCCCGGAGTGGCCGGCCGAACTGCTCGCGGAGTTCCACGGCCACCACTTCCCGTACCCGCAGCGCATGATCCGCGACGACCGCTACAAGCTCGTCGTCAACCCGGAGTCGGTCAACGAGCTGTACGACCTGCACGCCGACCCGCACGAGCTGAGCAACCGCTACACCCATCCGGAGCTGGCGCCGGTGCGCCGCCGCCTGATGCGCCGGCTGTACGACCTGCTGCGCGAACGCGGCGACAACTTCTACCACTGGATGACCCCGATGTTCGACATCGGCGCCCTCGACCACGACCCCACCCTGAGCTCCTTCGAGAAGGAGGACGCCCCCGCATGAGGAGACTCCTGCCCTGCCGGCAGGACTGACGAGTTCGACGGCACGGCGCTCGGCGAGGGTCGGCGGTGGGCGCCCGGCCCCCGCCTCCAGCGGCTGTCGTACCACCACGACGCCGCGAGCGCCGGGTTCCGGACGTTGCCCGCGAAGGGCCGGCTCACGATCGGCCTGATCTCCATGAACCGGGCCGGTGCCGTGGCCGCGTTCGACTACGTGCGGACGTATCGGGGCCGAGGCCGGGCGATTCCCGTTCTGTGAAACGTGTGTCGCCCGGCGCGGCCGGTGTGCTTGACTCACCGGCCGGTGACCACACCCTCTGGGAGGGTTCATGGGGGAGTTCGTAGGGATCGACCCCCGCGGGGCGCATGAGGTGATCCGCCGGATGGAGGCGGGAAAAGAGGCTCTCGACCGGCTCCGTCCGCTGCTCGACGCGGCGATCGCCGAGGCGGGCAAGGACTGGGCCGGCGACCCCGGCTCCGCGGCCCTGCACCGCGCGCGGGCGTTCCTCGACGCGTCCGGGCAGGAGCTCAGGTGGCGCATCGACACGCTGGAACGCCTCGTGCCGGTGCGCGAGCGCGGCATGCTCTCGGGAACGTTCCCGTTCCCGAGCGAACGCGAGGCGGTCGAGACCGCCGAGCAGGACGCCAGGGCGATCCTGCACGCGCTCACCGACCACGACCGCCACCCCTCGACGGCGGCCCGCCACAGCCTGGAGTCCGCCGTAGCCGCCCTCACCCCAGGCGACCCCGCCTACGCGTCCGCTCTCCTGACCACCCTCGGCCCCACCACCCTGATCCGCCTCCTCGGCGCCGACGCCAGGAGTGACCGCGAGATCTTCCCCGTGCCCACCGATCTCGACAGCACCGACACGACCGCGCCCGCCGACCCGCGCCCGCCCGGGCTGGGCAACACCGGTACGGACGGGCCTGGAGGGCGGCTGGCGGCGCTTTTCGCGGATGCCGAGCGGACGGGGCGGCTTGGGCAGGAGTGGGACGGGCTGGTGGGGGGCGCGCCGGTGAGCGTGCCGGCGGCGCTGGTCACGCTCGGGCGGCCGTCGAGCCTGTTCCTCAACCGGGTCGCGGTCGCGTTGCTCGACCGTGAGCCGCCCGACCCGCGCCCGCTGGTCCTGGCCTACGGCGCCTTCCCCGAGGCGTTCCAGCAACTGCTCGCCGAGCACCCGCGCGAGACGGACCTGTTGCTGGCCGCCGCCGGCGACGACGAGGCGCTCGCCACCGCGCTGCACGGGGCGCTGCGTCCGTACGCGGGCGCCGACGGCCTGCGGGAGCGGGCCTGGCTGAACGTGGTGCGCGCCGTCGGCGCCCACGACGACGCCCCCGGCGCGGCCGTCCGCCTGGTGCTGGCCGAGGACGTGACGCCGTACCTCGGCCGGCTGGCCCAGGCCCGGGACGGCGCCCAGCCCGCACCCCCGTGGGACCGGCTGGACGCCGAAACGGCGGCCCGCTTCCTCGGCGCGCTCCGCCTCCGGAGCCACTGACCGTGCGCGAGAAACAACAGCTGCTGCGCGAGGCGGCCGACAAGGAATCACTCGCCACCGCCTTGACCCGCTACGCCAAGGGATTGTCCGACGCGTTCGAGGGCATCCCGTCGCGCCAGGAGGAGTACGACCCCTTCTGGACGGGCCCGTCCGCCGGCCGCCACCTCGCGCGGACCCAGCAGGTGCGGCGCGAGATGGCCGACCTGGTGGACGCGTGCCTCATCACCGCCGAGAACCTGCGCCGCCGCGCCCAGCGGCTCCGCGAAACCGCGGCACAGCTCCCCGACCCCACGTAGCCGCCAGGCTGAGGCCCGACCCCGCGGGAAGTCCCCGCGGACCCGGATCCGGCGGGCAGCGTCAGGTGGGTAGGCCGCGGACGACCGGGGTCGCCAGGGTGCCGATCTCTGAGATACCGATCGTGACCGTGTCGCCGTCCTCCAGGGTGAAGGGCAGGTCGGGGACCAGGCAGGTGCCCGTGGCCAGGACCGCGCCGTCGGGGAAGAGGTCGGCGCGGTACAGGTAGCCGGCGAGCTCGTCGAGGCGGCGGTGGAGCTGGGAGGTGCTGGCCTTGCCGTCCCAGACGGTCTCCCCCGCCCTGGTGATGGTCAGCGTGATGTCCAGCGCGTACGGGTCGGCGACCTCCCACGCCGGCCTGATCGCCGGACCGACCGCGCAGCCACCGAGGTAGATCTTGGCCTGCGGCAGGTAGAGCGGGTTGACGCCTTCGATGGTGCGCGAGCTGACGTCGTTGACCACCGTGTAGCCGACGATCTCGCCGGACGCGTTGAGCACCAGGCCGAGCTCCGGCTCCGGCACGTCGATCTCGGAGTCGGCGCGCACCGAGATGCGCCCGCCGTCGCCGCTCACCTTCCAGGCCACCGACTTGAAGAACAGCTCGGGCCGCTCGGCGTCGTAGACGAGCTCGTACACGTCGGCGGCCCGCTCGCTCTCCAGCACGCGGGCCTCGCGCGAGCGGCGGTAGGTCACGCCGGCCGCCCACACCTCCATCCGCGCGTCCACCGGGGCCAGCCGCGCGACGGCCGCCGACGGGTGCGCCGGGCCGTCGGCGGCCGCGCAGCGCTCGCGCAGCTCGGCGGCGGGCAGCCGGAGCAGCTCGCCGACGGTGGTGATGCCGGACAGCTCGGTCACGTGCTCGCCGTCGTCGACGCCGACCGCGTCGGCACCGGTCAGAGGGCTGGTGAACCTGACGATGTGCATGCTGCTCCGTTCGGACAGGGGGTGCGTCATCCGATGAAAGTCTCCCCCATTTCGCTTGGGAACGCCTCAATCGACGGCGAAAAGCTGGATGTCCTCCGATGACCTAGACGACCTCGAAGTCGGCCATCATCGCCATGTCCTCGTGTTCGAGGTTGTGGCAGTGCAGCATGTAGCGGCCGCGGTAGCCCTCGAAGCGGGCGAGCACGTCGACCACCTCGTACGGGCGCACGTCGACGGTGTCCTTCCAGCCCGCGTCGGTGGCGGCGGGCGGGCGGCCGTTGCGCGCCAGCACCAGGAAGTGGGCCAGGTGCAGGTGCACGGGGTGGTGGAAGTCGCTGGTCAGCCGCCAGACCTCGGCGGTGCCGAGGCGCGGCCGGGCCAGCAGGTCGCCGGGGCGGTAGACGCGGCCGTTGATCGTCCAGCTCTGGCCCGTGCGGCGGAAGTCGAACGACCGGGTCGTCACGGGCACCGGCCGCTCCGGCGGGCGCGACAGGGTCGTGGGCACGGCGCTGTCGTCCTTGGCCCGGCGGGCGACCACGAACCGCATGATCTGGCCCGCGGGCCCGTCGGCCAGGGTGTTGACCAGCGTGACCGTGCTGCCGACCGGGTAGGCGGAGAAGTCGACGACCACGTCGTACCGCTCGCCAGGGGCCATGGGGAGCGTGTCGTGCCGCACGGGCGCGGCCAGCAGCCCGGAATCGCTGCCGATCTGGGTGAACCGGCCGCCGGGAGCCAGGCGCAGCCGGAGCCTGCGGGCGTTGGAGGCGTTCAACAGCCGCAGCCGGTAGCGGGTGGCCGTCACCTCGTGCACCGGCCAGGGGGCGCCGTTGACCAGGATCACGTCGCCCTCGACGCCCTCCATGTAGTCGCTGTCGTGGCCCTCGTGGGTGCGCGGGTAGCGCAAGGAGCCGTCCTCGGCGAACGAGCGGTCGCAGATCAGCAGCGGCAGCTCGCGCTCGCCCGCGGGGAGCGGCAGCGCGTCCTCCTCCTCGTCGCGCACCAGCGCGAACCCGGCCAGCCCCTGCCACACCGAAGGCGCGGTGTAGTCCATCCGGTGGTCGTGGTACCACAGCGTGGCGGCCCGCTGGCCGACCGGGTAGCGGTAGTCCTTCGTGCCCTCGTGATGGACCTCACCGGGGTGTGTCATGTGAGCGGAATGCCCGGAGTGGCCGCCGGCGGGGATCACGAGGTCGGTCGGGTAGCCGTCGGAGCCGGGCGGGGTGACTCCGCCGTGCAGGTGGGTCGAGGTCGGCACGGGCAGCTCGTTGCGCACCCGGACCGTGGCCGGCTCGCCGCGCCGCAGCTCGAACGTGGGACCGGGGAACGTGCCGTCGTACCCCCAGACCTCGGTGCGCAGGCCGGGCAGGATCTCCACCCGGGCCACCCGCTGCGTCACCTCGTACAGACCCGGGGAGACCGGACGGGCGACCTGCGGGATCGGCAGCGGCACGGTGAACGGCGCGGGCATGGGCGCGCTGCCGGTGAGCAGCTCGCCCGCGACCTCGCCGCACCCGGTGGCGGCCAGCGCCGTGCCGCCGAGCATCCCGAGGAAGCCGCGCCGCGACAGGCCCGCCCGCCGCGCGCTCATGCCGCACTCCTGGTACGCGGACCGCGCCAGGCCCACATGGTGAAGACCGCCGACATCCCGAAGATCAGCATGCCGAGCGGGATGTGCGCCGCGATCAGGCGCGCGTTGCCCAGCGCCACCTGCGCCGTCTCCACGAGCACCATCGCGAGACTGATCAGCGCCGGCCGGCTGGAGAGCCGGGCGGGCCGCCACAGCAGCACGGCGGAGACGAGCTGCAGGTAGAGCAGGGCGTAGGTGACGCCGCCGTTGTTCTGGTGCCAGGTCAGCAGGTCGACGTCGCCGGTGACGAACAGCCCGGCCAGCGCGGCCTGCGCGAGCACCCCGATCAGATGGGCGGTGGCCGTGACGCGCAGCGCCCACACGATCCAGCTCGGCGCCGACGCGGAGACCGTCACGCCGCCGGGGAGGGGGGTTGAGGAGGTCATGCCGGCAATGCTGCACGTCAGCGGCCCTGCGCCGCATCGGACGGCGGACGGCATCTCGGCGTACTCCCCCGGGCGTACACGACGCCTTCCAGGGCGGCAACGTACGACCAGGGGAGGACGCCGCGCGTCACCCCGCTCCTTTACCGTGTGACCATGAACAGCCGGAAGACGGACGCGCTCGTCGCGGTGGGCGCGCTCTGCGCGATCATCGGGGGCACGCACGCGAACCTCTCGTGGACGGGTCCGCTGGAGCGCCCGCTCGACCCGGCGGGCACGCTGCTGATCACGGTCGCGGCGCTGTCGCTGGCCTGTCGGCGCACCGCCCCGCTGGCCGCCGGCGCCGTCGCCGTGGCCGCCGCCGTCGTCTACTACGCGGCCCACTACCCGGGCGTGTTCGCCGCCGCGCCGGCGCTCGCCTCGGTCTACACCCTCGCCATGCTGGGCCGCCGCCGGGCGGCGATCGGGCTGTCGGTGGCGATGTCCCTGCCGGTGTACGCGCTGATGGCGCTGGCGTCCGAGGACCCGGCGGCGGGCAACTGGATGACCCTGCTGTCCGGCTGGCTCGTGGCCATGGTCGTGGTCGGCGAGGTGACCAGGAGCCGGCGCGCGTACCTGCGGGCGGTCGAGCAGCGCGCGGAGGAGGCCGAGCGCACCCGCGAGGAGGCCGCGCTGCGCCGGGCCGGCGAGGAGCGGCTGTGGATCGCGCAGGAGCTGCACGACTCGCTCACCCACAGCATCTCCGTGGTCAACGTGCAGGTGGCGCTGGCCCTGGAGCTGCTCGACCGCAGGCCGGAGCGGGTCAGGCCGGCGCTGGAGGCGATCAAGGAGTCGGGTCACGAGGCGATGCGCGAGCTGCGCGCCACCCTAGGCGTGCTGCGCACGCGTGAGGCCGACGAGGCCGATGGGGCCGAGGCGGGGCTGGCCGGGCTGCCGCGGCTGGTGTCGCGGGCCGAGGGCGCCGGGCTGCGGGTGGCCCACACGGTCTCCGGGGAGCCGTACGCGCTGCCGCCCGAGGTCGGCCGGGCCGCGTACCGGATCGCGCAGGAGGCGCTCACCAACGTGCTGCGGCACGCGGGCGCGGGTGCGGTCACGGTCGCCGTCGAATACGATCCCCGGAAAATCATCTTGAAAGTGGACAATGACGGCGAGCCGGGCACGGCGCCGCCGGGAATGGGGTTGATCGGGATGCGCGAACGCGCGGTCGCGCTCGGCGGCTCGTTCACCGCGGGGCCCGGCCCGCACGGCGGGTTCACCGTCCGCGCCGAGCTTCCCGTGCGGGCGGCCGCGTGAGCGACGCCGCCGTGGTCCGGGTGCTGCTGGCCGACGACCAGCCGCTGATCCGGGCCGGCTTTCGGGCGCTGCTGGAGCTCACCGACGACATCGAGGTGGTCGGCGAGGCCGGCGACGGCGCCGAGGCGGTCGAGCTGGCCGGGCGGCTGCGGCCGGACGTCGCGCTGCTCGACGTCCGCATGCCGCGGCTCGACGGCATCCAGGCCACCAGGAAGATCGGCGCCTCCCCCGAGCTCGACGGCGTGCGCGTGGTGATCCTCACCAACTACGCGCTCGACGAGTACGTCTTCGCCGCGCTCAGGGCCGGCGCCAGCGGTTTCCTGCTGAAGGACATCGAGCCGGCCGACCTGCTGCAGTCGGTCAGGGTGGCCGCGCGCGGCGACGCGCTGCTGTCGCCGTCGGTGACCCGCCGCCTGATCGAGGAGTACGTCAGCACCCCGCCCCGCCCCGCCGCCGTCCCCGGCCTGGAACGCCTGACCGGCCGCGAACGCGAGATCGTCGCCCTGGTCGCCCGCGGCATGTCCAACGAGGAGATCGCCGCACACCTGGTGATCAGCGCGGCCACCGCCAAGACCCACGTGAGCAGGTCGATGGGGAAGCTGGGCGTGCGCGACAGGGCGCAGCTGGTGGTGTTCGCGTACGAGTCGGGCCTGGTGGTCCCGGGAGCGGCCGGCTAGAACGCCAGCAGGAACTCGTAGGCGTGCAGCAGGAAGACCAGCAGCCAGAGGGCGAGGGCCGCGGGCTGGCCACGGCCGGTTCCGTCAGCGATCACGTGCACAACGCCTTCCTCTACGGCGATGTCACTCCCAGTGTGCCCCCGAGTGCCCGGCCTCGTGCAAGGCTCCTGCGCAGACCGTGACCATGCCGGTAGCGACCGGCGCGACGATCGCCGCGCGGCTTACCCGTTGACGGGTTTGCCGAGGGCGCTGCCGGCCAGCCAGTCCTCCCACGGCTTGGCCCACGGCGTCGGGCCGTTGCCGAAGCGCAGCTTCCTGGAGGTGCCGGTGACCTCGATGATGTCGCCGCGCTGGGTGAACTCGTAGAACCAGCGGGCGTTTTCCGTGCTGGCGTTCACGCAGCCGTGGGTGACGTTGGTGCTGCCCTGCGAGGAGGTCGACCAGGGGGCGGCGTGGAAGAAGGTGCCGCTGTAGGTCATCCGGACGTTCCACTTGGTGGGGATGCGGTATTCGCCCGGCCTGCCGATCGTGGCCGAGTCCATGACCATCTTGGCCGCCTTCTCCTGGGCGATCATGATGCCGGAGTAGCTGTCGTCACCCGGCTTGCCCATGCTGACCGGGATGGTCTTGACGACCTCGCCGTTCTTCCTGACGACCGCCTTGTGGGTCTCGCCGCTGATCTTGGTGATGTGCTCGTCGCCGACGGTGAAGGTCATCTTGCGGTCCTTCGTGCCCCACAACCCGTCCCCGGCGCGTACGCCGGCCAGATGCGCGACGACCGTCACCTGCTGCCCCACCGGCCAGTACTCGCGCGGCCTGAACTGCACCTCACGGTCGCTCACCCAGCTCCACGCGCCTTCGACCGGCTTCGACATCCTCACTTCCAGCGAGCGTTCGACCCGGGCGCGGTCCTCCTGGACGGTCACCGGTTTCGACAGCAGGAGCTGGACGGGCATCCCGACACCGACCTTCTCGCCGTCGAGGGGCGCCATGCCGCTCTCCAGCACGCGCTCCGGCTTGAGCGTGGTGAACGTGGACCGCTGCGTGACCTGCTTGCCGTCCGTCCCGGTGGCCTGCGCGCTGACCGTGTACGTCGTGGAGGGCCGCAGCGCCCAGCGGGGCCGCCACGTCCCGTCGCCGGCCACGGAGCCCTTCACCTGACGGCCTTTGGCGTCGGCCACGGTGATCTTGGTGACCTGCCCGCCGCCGACCTTGACGGCGATCCCGGCGTCGGGGGCGACCTTCTCGGCGCCGTCGGCCGGCGTGATCGACACCTTGGCCACCGGGGACGGTTCCTGGGCCCCCGGGGCGGAGGAACCGCCGCCCGAAGAATTGCATCCCGTGGTCACGAACAGCGCCGCCGCGAGAACGCTCGCCAGCACGGCGCCGGTCCGGCCATTCCGCATCAATGCCTCCAGCGCCTGATATATGAGGAATAGGCCACTTTATACCTTTATATGGTGATCAGGCGGACTTCTGCCCGTAATGCGGGCGGCCATGCGGAAGGCGTGCCCCATCTGGACATCCGTACTCCCGCGAAGCCCGCGCACGGCGGCGGCGCGGGCGGATGATCTTGATCCGGCACCGGAGGCCCACAATCATGGGCCGGTGGATTACTACCTGATCTCCGCGAGGGCGGGCGACCGGTCGCCCGCGGGCCTCCTGGTGGAGGAATTCGTCCTCTGTGCGGACTACACGGCGGCGGGCATCGACGGGGCCGAGTGGAGACCGGAGAACAGGGCCTGGTCCTCCTCCGCGGAGCTGAGCCGTGCCATCCGCGCCGACAGAGCGCTGCGCGGCCGGGTCACGCCGGTGAGCAGGCAGGAGGCGTACGACGCCTTCGCCCGCCTCGGCGGCGGCCGGCTGCCGGAGGAGGCCGGGCTGCGCACCCTGTTCCAGGAGCGCCGGCCGCTGCCCACGTCGTCCCCGCTCAACCTGGGCGGCGGCTCCGGGGCGCGGCGCTACCGGATCCTGTTCGCCGGGGAGCTCGGCGCGGACGGCCTGGCCCGGGCGCGCAAGGCGCTGCGGCTGCAGCCGACCGGCGACCCCCGCGTGGTCGGCGCGGCCTCCGCCGACTCCGGCGGGCACGGCTTCACCTGGGAGCTGCGCCGCATCGGCGCCGGCATCGCCTGGTGCGTCGACGTCACCGCGCGGCTCGGCTCCGGCCCGGTCACCGCGCTCGGCGCCCTGTTGCACCACCACCGCCAGGCCATCCGGGACCAGGGCCTGATCCCCGTGACCATCGAACGCTTCGCCTGATCCCCGCCCTCCTGGCCGGGCGGACGTCACATTCGCCCGGCCTGTCCCGTCGTGGTTATGAGACGCAACCAAGGCGGAGGCGAGATGAAGATCGGCTCAATGGCCGCGGCCCTCGACGACCGGATCGGCGGGGCCGGATTCCTCAAGAAGGCGATGCGGAAGGTCTTCCCCGACCACTGGACCTTCCTGCTCGGAGAGATCGCGCTCTACTCCTTCGTGGTCGTCCTGCTCACCGGGGTCTTCCTGACGTTCTTCTACAAACCGTCGATGGCGGAGGTCGTCTACGACGGCTCGTACGTGCCGCTGCGCGACGTCGCGATGAGCCAGGCGTACGCGTCCACGCTGGAGATCACGTTCGAGGTGCGCGGCGGACTGCTCATGCGGCAGATGCACCACTGGGGCACGCTGGTCTTCCTCGCCGCGATCGTGGCGCACCTGCTGCGCAACTTCTTCACCGGGGCCTTCCGCCGGCCGCGCGAGCTCAACTGGCTGATCGGCGTGGCGCTGTTCGGGCTGGTGCTGCTCAACGGGCTGTTCGGCTACTCGTTGCCCGACGACCTGCTGTCGGGGGCCGGGCTGCGCATCCTGCACGGGGTGACGCTGTCGGTGCCGCTGGTGGGCACGTACGCGGCGGCGTTCCTGTTCGGCGGCGAGTTCCCCGGCGACGACATCATCGCCCGGCTCTACAGCCTGCACGTGCTGCTGATCCCCGCGCTGCTGCTCGTCCTCATCCCGCTGCACGCGATCGTGCTCACCTGGCGGCAGACGCACACGCAGTTCCGCGCCAAGGGGCTGAACGACCGGGTGGTGCGCGGGGCGCCGTTCTTCCCGTCGTTCCTGGCGAAGACGACGGTGTTCTTCCTGTGGGTGCTGGGTGTGATCGCGCTGCTGGCCACGTTCTTCCAGATCAACCCGGTCTGGCTGTACGGGCCGTACCTGCCGAGCACGGTCAGCGCCGGCTCCCAGCCCGACTGGTACATGGGCTTCCTGGAAGGCGCGCTGCGGATCATGCCGCCGTGGGAGTTCACCGTCCTCGGCCACACGGTGGCGATGAGCGTGCTCATTCCGGCGCTCGGCGCGCCCGGGCTGCTGTTCACCGGCCTGGCGCTCTACCCGTTCCTGGAGAAGTGGGTCACCGGCGACCGCGCCGTGCACCACCTGCTCGACCGGCCCCGCGAGGTGCCGACGCGGACGGGCCTCGGCGTCGCCGGGATGGCGTACTTCGGGGTGCTGTGGATGGCGGGCGGCAACGACCTGATCGCCTCGACGTTCCACATCTCGCTCAACGCGACGACCTGGATCTTCCGCGTCCTCATCGTCGTGGCGCCGGTGCTGGGCTTCGTCGTCACCCGGCGGATCTGCCTGGGACTGCTCGCGCGCGACCGGCACACCGCCGGGCACGGCGTGGAGACCGGCGTGATCGTACGCGGCCCCGACGGCGGGTTCACCGAGGTCGAGCGGCCCGCGACGGACGAGGAGACGGCGGTGCTGGTGCCGCCCGCCCGTCCCGCGCTGCCCCCGGCGCGGAACGGCGACATGCCGCGCCCGGTCAAGCATCGCGTCCGCGAGGCGCTGCACCGCTCCTGGAGCCGGTGACCGGCGTCAGGGGACGGTGACGGCGGGGACGGCGACCGGGCCCGCGAGCGGGTTCAGCACGTCGGCCTGCGAGTGTCCCGCCGGGAGGATCACGTCGATCCCCTGGGCGAACACCTGCCGGGGCAGCGCGATCGTGATCGTGTCGCGGGGCTGCAGCTCGGTGAACGTGCGGCCGTCGGTGACGGCGAGCTGCATGGTCTCGACGTTGGTGTTGTCGATCGTCGGCTCGTACACGTCGGACAGGACGCCGCCCGCGACCGTGTACCAGACCTTGGAGGCGCGGCCGGCGGACGTACCGACACAGTCCTTACGGGCGAGCCCGAAGTGCGACGCCGCGCCGAGGGCGCCCGGCGCGGGCTCCCGCTCTCAGGGCGAGCACGGCCCGCGGGACCAGCCGCATACCAGGCTCCCCTCCCGGCCCCGCTGTGGTCGAGACAAGACCAGCCCCGGGGCGCTGTCAAGGACTCGTCGGAAAAACGACGATCTCCCGCGAACCATGTGCGCGCACCGGTTGTCGAAGGCCATGGAACGGTTCCGGCCCGCCGCCGGAGCCGGCGGCATGCGGGACGCACCGGGGGGCGGTGCGTGAGGGGGATCGATGTACAGCGGCAGAAGTGCGCGCCGGCCTGCCCTGGCGGCCGCGCGACGGGGGATGACGGCACTCGCCACCGCGGCGCTGTCCACGTACCTGGCGGCGACCCCCGCCAACCCGCCCGAGTCGTCCCCGGCGGCCCACGCCGCCACGGCACCTGGGCCCCTCACGCCCGCAGCACCGACCGGGGCCGGCCGCACCCGCGCCAAGACCGCCACCACCACACAGACCCGAGCCACCACCGCATCTGCCGAGACCGCCCGCGACGCCCGGGCCACCGCACCCGCGCCACCCGGGGCGGCCACCAGCGCGCAGCCCCGCCCCGGCGGCGTCGGGCAGGCGGTGGCGGGCGCTGTGGGAGCCGGTCAACGGCTTGTGCGGCTCGACGGTCAGGACGACAGGCTGTTCGGGGCGTCCGGGCTCCTGTCGGCGGTGGTGCGGAAGGCGTGGGCCGAGGCGTCCAAGGCGATCCCCCTGGAGCCGGTGCTGGCCGGGGCCGGTGCGCCGCAGGCGGCGGAGCGGGTCGACTGCCGCAGGGTCAAGTGCGTGGCGCTGACCTTCGACGACGGCCCCGGCCCGTACACCGACGCCCTCCTGCACCACCTGAAGGCCCACCGGGCGCGGGCCACCTTCTTCGTCGTCGGCCGGAACGTCGCCGCGAACCCGGCACCCGTCCGCGAGGCGTACGCGGCCGGGCACGAGATCGGCAGCCACACCTGGTCGCACCCCGACCTGACGAAGATCACCGCCACGAGGATCCGGCTGGAACTGTCCCGTACCGACGAGGTGATCAAGGCGGCCATCGGGGTCACGCCGAAGCTGGTCCGGCCACCGTACGGGGCGGTCAACAGCGCCGTACGGCTGCAGACGACGCGGCCGATGGTGCTGTGGAGCGTCGACACCCTGGACTGGCGGCTGCGCGACAGCGCCAAGGTCGCCCGCCGAACGCTCGCGTCGGTGCGGCCGGGCAGCGTCATCCTGTTCCACGACATCCACGCGTCGACGGTGCGGGCGATGCCACGCATCCTGAAGAGCCTGTCGAAGCGCGGCTACCGCTTCGTCACGGTCACCCGGCTCTTCGACGGCAAGCCACCCGGCACCGTCCACGGCCTCGCCCTCACCGACCACCTCTGACCACCTCCGACCACCTCCGACCGCGGCCCTCACGGCCGGGCCGGCGGGTCAGCGGGTGGGGGCCCACACGCGGGCGCTCTGGTCGCGGCCGGCGCTGATGACGATCGGCCGGCCGTCCAGCAGGCCGGTCGACACCGACCAGACGGCGTCGGTGTGCCCCGTGTACGGCGCCCCCAGTTCCTTCCGCGTCCGCAGGTCCCACACGCGGGCCGTGGCGTCCTCGCTGCCCGTGACCGCCACGGGGACCCCGCCCAGGTTGGTGACCGCCACCGACCACACCCCGTTCGTGTGCCCGGCGAGCGGCGGGCCGAGCTCCTTCCGCGTGCGCAGGTCCCAGACGCGGGCGGTCATGTCCTCGCCGCCGGTGATCGCCACGGGGACGCCGTCCAGGTTGCCCAGCACGACCGAACGCACCCAGCCGCGATGCCCGGTCATCGGCCGGCCGATCTCCTCGCCGGTGGTCAGGTCCCACTCGCGTACGGTCCCGTCGTCGCCGGTCGTGACCGCGATGGCCGTACCGCCGACCTGGCCGGCCGCCACCGCCCACACGGCGCCGTCGTGGCCGGTGAGCGGCTCGCCGACCTGTTCGCCGGTACGCAGGTCCCAGACGCGCGCGGTGCCGTCGGCGGCGGCGGTGACGGCGACGTGCCGGCCGCCGATCCGGCCGGTCGCCACGGACTTGACGTCGCCGGTGTGGCCGGTGAGCGTGCGGGATCGTCCCGTACGCAGGTCCCACACACGGGCGGTGTCGTCGTCGCCGGCGGTGACGGCGATCGGCGCGCCGTCGAGCTGGTCGAGGACGACCGAGCGGATCCATTCCGTGTGGCCGATGAGCGGGGCGCCGATCTGCCGGGACGTGCGCAGGTTCCACAGCCGGGCGGTCTCGTCGTCCGACCCGGTCAGGGCCACGGGGACGCCGTCGAGCGTGCCCACCACCGCCGACCTGACGTCGTTGGTGTGCCCGACCAGGGGAGCGGCGAGATCCCCCTTGGCCGGCGCCGCGGTGGCCGGCGCTCCGGAGGCGACCGTGACGGACGTCCCGGTGGCCCGTACGGGCTCCGCCGCGCGGGGCCACACCGCCGTCACCACCGCGGCCGCCGCCACTACGGCCACCCCTCCCGCCACCAGCGCCCGGCGCGGCACCCTGCGCCGTCCCGGAGAAGACGTCTCCGAGCCCGGCCCCGTACGCTCAGCCCAGGCACGCGCCTCCGGCTCGACCCGCCGGGTCACAGCCCCGTCCGCCGCGGCGCCGGAAGCCGGCCCAGGACGTTCGCCGGACGCGGTAGGCCCGGCTTCCAGGTGGCCGGCGCCTTCGGGTGCGGCCGCCGGCTCACGATGGTGGGGCGTCGGTTCGGGGTGGGCGGTGGGGGCCGGTGCCAGGGGCGCAGACGCGGCCGGGTGGCTGGTCAGGGTGCGGACGAGGGTGTCGGCGGTGAGGCGGCGGTCCGGGTTCTTGTCCAGGCAGGCCGCCACCAGCGGCCGCAGCGGCTCGGGCACCCCCGACACGTCGGGCTCGTCGTAGAGGAGGGCGCGCAGCACCGCCGCGACCGAGTCGCCGGCGAACGGACGCCGTCCCGTCGCCGCGAACACCATCGTGGCGGCCCAGCCGAACACGTCCGCCGCCGGCCCGATCGGCCCCATGTCGAGCTGCTCGGGCGCCATGAAGCCGGGCGTGCCGAACGCCCCGCTCTGGGTGACGGCGTGGTCGAGCGCGTGGGAGATGCCGAAGTCGATGACGACGGGACCCTCGGGCCCGAGGATGACGTTGCCGGGCTTGAAGTCGCGGTGCACGACCCCCGCGCGGTGGATGGCGGCCAGCGCGGTCGCGGTCGCCACCGCGAGCCGCTCGAGACCGCCGCCGGTGCGCGGTCCCTGCGTGCGCACGACCCGGTCGAGGGAGTCACCGGGGACGTATTCGCTGACGATGTACGGGCGGTCGCCGTGCATTCCGGTGTCGAGCACGCGGGCGGTGCAGAAGGGCGCGACCCGGCGGGCCAGCTCGACCTGGCGGAAGAACCTGCGGCGCCCCTCGGGATCCTCCGACATGCGGGCGTTCAGCACCTTGATCGCCACTTCGCCGCCGGACGGGCTCAGCCCCAGGTAGACGGCCCCCTGGCCGCCCTCGCCGAGGAGCCCGGTGAGGCGGTGGCCGGCGACCTGACCGAGGTCGTCTCCCGAACGCGGACGAGACAATGCCCACCCTCCCCCATAAGCGGCAATTCGCGCACCGAATACTACGATTCAGCCCAATCTCCGGATGACGCGGGTGGTGGCATTAGCGGACTTAATCCGAAATTCACGGAAATGTTCATATAAAAGACACCAGCCATTCCGCGTACGGAAACTAGTCCAGGCACTACCTCACGAACGGGCGGCACCACCATGGAGACGCGCGCCCCGGCGCGCGAGCGTGGAAGCATGAAACTGATAGCGATCGGCGCGCTGCTCGGCGCGCTCACGACGGTGCCCTCGGCGTCGGCGGAGTCCGCCTGGGGCCCCTGCCAGGGCGCCGAACGGCCCAAGGACCTGCAGTGCTCGTCCGTCGAGGTGCCGGTGGACTGGGCGAAGCCGGACGGCCGGACGATAAAGATCCAGATCGCCCGGCTGCCCGCCACCGGCGCCACCATGGGGACGGTCTTCAGCATCCCGGGCGGACCCGGCGGTTCGGGCGTCGACGACCTCACCTACTACCGCGACAGCTTCACGAAACTGCGCGAACGGTTCGACGTGGTGAGCCTGGAACCGCGCAACGCCGGCACGTTCGGCCGGTTGCCGCAGGAGTGCTTCACCACCGGCCCGTGGCTGACCCGGCCGGACACGCGCGGCGAGTACGCCCGGCTCGGGGCGAAGATCCGGCAGCACGCCCAGGAGTGCCGGAAGGTGGATCCCGAGTTCTTCGACCATCTCGACTCGGCGTCCGTGGCCCGCGACATCGACGCGATCCGCGCCTCTCTCGGGGAGCAGCGGCTGAGTTTCATCGCCACCTCGTACGGCGGCGTCCCGGCGGTGGCGTACGCGCGTCTGTACCCGGAGCGGGTCAGGGCCTTGTACCTGGACGGCGCGGTCAACCAGTTGCGCGACGCGACGACCGACGCCCGGACGCGTTACCGCACGTACGAGGCGCAGTTCGACCGGTTCGCGCGGTGGTGCGGCACGTCGGGCGCGTGCGGCGCGGACGTGGCGGCTCGCTGGCGGAAGGTGGTGGCCGCCGCCGACCGGAAGCCGATCCCGATCAAGGGCGAGGACGGCGCGTACAGCGGGTTCGACCTGCAGGTGGCCGCGATGCCGCACCTGGTGAGCCCCGGGCCGGCGCCCGAGCATCCGCGCTGGCGGCAGCTCGCCCAGGCCATCGCGACGGCGGAGCGCGGTGACGCCTCCGGGTTCGCCGACTACGTCAAGGCCGGGACCGGCAGCCTCAAGCCGCCGTCGTACGTCGGCATGAACGCCACGATGTGCGCCGACGGGCTGCGCTTCGACGGGTATCGCGAGTACCGGGCCGTACGGGCGATGGGCGAGCGGGTCTCGCCGAACCTCGCCGGGATGGGGTTGTGGCATCGTCTCGGCTGCACCGCCTGGCCCGCCCCGGTCGCGAACCCGGCCGCGCCGCTGCCCGCCGGCCTGCCGCCGTTCCTCGGGGCCGGCACGTGGACCGACTACGACGACACGGCCGACATCGTACGGCGCGTGCCGGGGTCGGCGACGGTGCACTTCGACGGGCACGGCCACGGCCTGTACCTGACGGGCGACACCTGCACGATCGCCCACGCCGACGCGTACCTGACGGACCTGCGCCTCCCGCCGGCGAACACCACCTGCCACCCGACCCGGCCGAACTGACGCTCGACACCCACCAGGGCCGGGAACCGCGCGGAAGCGAGCGCGCCTCCCGGCCCAGGCCCATGCTCCGGGCCAGGCGGGTGGCGAGAGCCCGGGAGAACCCCCGCCACCGGCGCCCGGCCAGGTGCTCAGGCGAGCAGGGCCGCCAAGGCGGAGGCGGGTTCGGGGTGGGTGGTCAGGAGGGTGGTGACCTCCTGGGAGCCGGTTTCACCGGTGAGCGCGAGCCACTCGCCCGTGCATCCGAGCAGCCCCGCCACCGCGTCGCACGCCACAGGATGCCCCACCAGCAGCTCCGCCACCGGCCCGGCCGCCACCGGCGCGCCCCCGGTGACCGACCCGGCGGGCTTGGGGCGGGAGGCCCACGGCGGCACCCAGGCGTCCACGGCCGTCAGCGAGCCGGGGAACGTCCGCCCCGCCTCGCGGACGAGTGCCGGCATCAGCTCCCCCGCGCCGTCCCGCAGCGTGACGATCAGCTTGGGCAACCACGGCAGCAGTACGGAGTCGGGCAGCCGCGCGAACGCCTTGGAGATCACCTCCACCACGAACCCCGACAGCCCCGGGGCCGGCTCCACCGCGTGCACGAACCCGATGACGTACTGCGGGAACGCCGGGATCACCAGCGGGTTGCCCAGCAGCTCGTCGCAGCGCGCCCGCAGCTCGGCCAGCGGCAGCAGCCCGAGCTGGTGGCGGGCGGCCCACATCAGCGCCACCTTGGCCGGCGACTCCGGGTGGGACTGCCGCACCGCGAGCTCCAGCTGGGCCCGGTCGCAGCCGAGCGCCAGCGCGAGGCTCTCCATCGTGAACAGGAACCCCAGCATGGCCGCGACCTGCCGCACGCCGGTGTCGTCGTCGACGACGGCGGTCGGCAGGAGCGTGCAGTAGTGGGCGTAGCCGGCCGTCACGAACGCCTCGCACCAGGCCGGCAGCTCCGGCTCGCCCGCCCGGTAGTAGGCCAGCAGCCGCCGGATGCGGCGCAGCACCTCGGGCGCGTCGTCGACGCCGCGCTCGGACGCGAGCAGCTCGACCGCCCGCGCGCCCAGCTCGTCGGCGAAGCGGCGGCTGCCGAGGAACAGGATGGCGTCCTCGACCGCCGCCAGCGCGACGGCCGCGGTGGCCTTCGGGTCCCACACCGCGCGCCGCAGCCGCTGCTCCAGCACCTGCTCGACGGTGACGCCCTCGTAGCCGAGCTCGATGATGGCGCGCTGGTACTTGCCGAGGGCGACGTCCCAGCTCTCCTGGATCGAGCGTTCGCCGAGCCGGCGCTCGCCCATGATGGGCCGCACCGCGTCGGACGGCAGCAGGTAGCGCAGCTTCCACAGCAGGTCGGAGCAGGGCACCAGCTCGGGCTCGGCGTGCAGGTCGATCAGCGCCCGCTGGATCGTCCGTTTCTCCAGGTCGAGCCCGAGCGGGGCGAGCCGGTCGTAGACGTCTCTGGCCAGCGGCGGCATGGCGTCGTAGCCGACCTCGCCGAGCCGGTCGCCGCCGAGCAGGATCTCGCAGAGCCGCCGCACGTCGCGCCGCCCCGGCACGGAGTCCTTCTCGATGCAGGTGACCGCCGCGTCCTGGAAGTCGTACGGGGTGGGCCTGGCCCGGTTGCGCATGCCCGCCAGCAGGATCGAGGTCTCGTAGACCGCGATCGCGTCGGCGGTGCTGGCCAGGTAGCCGTTGCGGCGGGCCAGCCGGACGATGTCGACGCACCAGCCGAGCAGCTCGGCCTCGTCGAGCGCGTCGAGCGCGGGCGGCCTGGACAGGAACCCGCTCAACCGGTCGGTGAGCTCGCCCTGCGGCGCGGGCGCGGCCAGTTTGGCCACGCGTTTGCGCGCCCCCTTCTGCCCCGCCAGCCGGAACGGCGTCAGCCCGCCGCGGGTGAGCGCCTTGTCCCACGTCGCCGCCGCGATCGACACCGAGCCGGGCGCCAGCCCGAACTGCGCCTCGATGGCCGAGTGGCTGGACGGGATGAGGCCGTACAGCCAGGTGGTGCCGGTGCGCGGGCTGATCGCGTAGGGGGCGGTGGACCGGACGCCGAACTGCTCGACGCGGGTGGCGGCGTGGAAGGCGCCGCAGACGTACAGGCAGTCGGCGGGGTCGGCGCCGGAGGCGGCCAGGTGCTCGCGCATCCTGGTCCACATGTAGCGCTCGCGCTCCTCGTCGAGGGCCAGCCGGTCGTCGTGGTCAGGGCGGAGCCGGCGGAACAGGCTGCCGATCATCACCATGACCTGGCGGTAGGTGTCGTAGTCGGCGCCCGCGAGGGGTTGCTCGACGTACTGGTCCCACCACTCCGACCAGTGACGCACCTTGCCGTGGTGGAGGAGATGCTCCTCCAGCTCGGCGAAGCGGGGGCGCAGGTCGCCGATCTCGACGCCGACGGCGTCGCCGTGCAGGCCGGTCTCCTCGCCCTGCTTCGGCTTGGGCTCCTTCTCGCGCGTCCACTGGTAGACGTGGTCGGTCGAGCGGTCGACCAGCACCAGCTCGACGCCGGGGGTGTCGAGCGCGTACGCGATGGCCTGGTATTCGGCGGACGCCTCGGTGATGGGCGCCACCACGCTGAGCGGCGCCAGCTCCTTCGGAAAGCCTTCGAGGTCGGTCGCGAACGCCTGCACGGCCACCGGCAGCCGGCAGTTGCGCAGCTCGGTGAGCAGCGGCTGCAGGTCTTCGCACAGCTCCAGGTAGATGACCTTCGGCTGCTTCTCGCGCAGCCTGCGCACCATCGCCAGCGCCGAGGCCGGCGAGTGGTGGCAGACCGGGAAGATCTCCAGCTCCTCGCGCAGCGCCCGGTCGACGTCGTCGACGAGCCCCGACAGGATGCCGGAGACGGCGACGGGACCGCCCGCGAACTGCTCGGCCGCGTCGAGGAGTTGCTCGCGCAGCGTGCCGAACGGGCTCGTCTGGTCGATCATGACAGCGTGGAGATGGCCTCGCGGCCGCCCTCGAGGAACTCCGGCCACAGGCCGCCGTCCTTCTTGCTGCGCGGCTCGACCACGCCGTGCCAGTACTTGTTGAGGATGGCGAGGTCTTCGGGGCTGCGCCGGGCCAGCGAGCCCACCAGCGAGCCGGCCAGCGTCTGCGCGCGCAGCACGCGGTCGCCGAAGAAGTGGCTGTGCAGGATGGCGTCCTCCAGCACGCCGATCTGCTCGGCCGTGGACAGCGCCGACTCCAGCTTCTCGTCGTCGCTGGTGGCCGAGGCCGCCGCCGAACGCAGGTCGGCGAAGCTCTGCAGCAGGATGTCGAGCAGCGTGGGCGGCAGGTCCAGCTCGATGCGGTGCCGGCGCAGCAGCTCTTCGGTGCGGAACCGGACGATCTCCGCCTCGCTCTTCCGGTTCGTCACGACCGGGATGCGGACGAAGTTGAAGCGCCGCTTGAGAGCTGACGACAGGTCGTTGACGCCGCGGTCGCGGCTGTTGGCGGTGGCGATGATGGAGAAGCCGGGCTGGGCGAAGACGATGTTGTCGTCGTCGAGCTCGGGAATGGAGACGTACTTCTCCGACAGGATCGAGATGAGCGCGTCCTGCACGTCGCTGGTGGAGCGGGTGAGCTCCTCGAAGCGGCCGATCACGCCGTTCTCCATCGCCGTCATGATCGGCGAGGGGATCATCGACTCGCGGGACTGCCCCTTGGCGATGACCATGGAGACGTTCCACGAGTATTTGATGTGGTCTTCCGTGGTGCCGGCGGTGCCCTGCACGACGAGCGTGGAATTGCGGGAGATGGCCGCGGCCAGCAGCTCGGCCAGCCAGCTCTTGCCGGTGCCCGGGTCGCCGATCAGCAGCAGGCCCCGGTCGGAGGCCAGGGTCACGATGCTGCGCTCGACGAAGCTGCGGTCGCCGAACCACTTCTGCGCGATGTCGCGGTCGAGCCCGTCGGAACGTTCGGAGCCGAGGATGAACAACCGCACCATGCGGGGGCTGAGCCGCCACGAGAACGGCTTGGGGCCGTCGTCGATCGACTCGAGCCAGTCGAGCTCGTCGGCGTACTTGACCTCTGCGGGGGCTCGCAGCATGTCACTCATGTCGAGGGGTCTCCTAGCTAGGTGAGGAAGTTCTTGAGCTCGAAGACGAGCTTGCGGATGTGGCCCGAGATCACCGGGGTGCCGAGGGCCTTGAGTTTCTGGCGGAACCACGGGTCGACGCTCTGGGCTCCCGAGCTGTTGACCGAGCCGACGGGGATGAACTTCACCCCCGAGCGGTGCACCGCCTCGAAGTCACTGATCAGCGACCGGTTGTCGTAGAAGTCGGAGATCCACACCATCACGGTGTTACGCGGATCGGTGATCTTGGGCCGGGCCAGCGCCATCGCGGCCGTGCCGTCGGTGCCGCCGCCGAGCGTGGTGCGCAGCAGCACCTCGAACGGGTCGGACACCCACGGCGTCAGGTCGATCGCCCGGGTGTCGTAGGCGACCAGGTGCACGTCGACCTTGGGCAGGCCGGCGAAGATCGAGGCCAGGATGGTGCAGTTGACCATCGCGTCGACCATCGAGCCCGACTGGTCGACCACCACGATCAGGCGGGCCGGGGTGGTGCGGCGGGCCGTCTGCTTGTAGAAGAGCCGGTCGACGTAGAGGCGCTCGTCCTCCGGGCTCCAGTTGGGGAGGTTCTTCCAGATCGTGCGGTCGATGTCGAGGTTGCGGAACACCCGCTTCGGCGGCACCGACCGGTCGATGACGCCCACGCTGGTCTTCTCCACCTGGGTGCGCAGCACCTCGGCGACCTCGTCCACGAACCGGCGGATGAGCGCCTTGGCGTTGGCCAGTGCGACGCCCGACAGGTTGGACTTGTCGTGCAGGAGCTGCTCGATGAGCGACATGCTGGGCGTGAGCTGCCTGGCCAGGGCCGGGTCGGCGAGCACCTCGCGCAGGTGCATGCGCTTGACCAGGTCGCCCTCCAGGTTGGCGAGGACCTTCGCCAGCTCCTCGTCGCCCGGGCTGTAGCGCGACCCGCCGGGGCCGAGACCCCGCCCGGGGCCCGAGGCGCCGGGCGCGCCGTCCCGCCCGTGGCCCGCTCCGCCCTGCCCGTCGCCGGATTCGTCGCTCTCGCCCTCGCCCTCGCCCTGGCCCAGGCCTCTGCCCCTGCCGCGGCCCTGGCGCAGGCCGCCGGGCTCGCAGCCCATGCCGCGTTCGAACCAGGCGGCGTCCTTCTTCCAGCTCTCCAGCTGGCCGGCGGTCACGTTGCCGGAACCCGTCGCGAACACGTTGAGCAGCAGCTTGGAGACGAGGGCCGCGCGGCGTACCTCGCCGCCGTTCTCGTGCTCGCCCTCCGCCATGAGCCCCTCGAACTCGGGGCCCAGCTCGGGGAAGCGCTGCACCAGGTTGTCGACCGACACCTTGGGGTCGAGCAGCGCGGGCGGCAGGCCGAGCTCGCCGACGATGCCGACGGAGGCGTTCTCCAGCGCGGGCTGCTCGTCGGTGCCGAACAGGCGCGACAGCAGCCGCCAGTAGAGCACCTGACGCTTGCTCTCCTCCGCCCTCTGCACGCCCTGCGGGTCGTCGGTCGTCTCGCTCTGTGAGGTCCCGGTCATTTGCGCAGCAGCCGTCCTGCGCGTTCCCGCAGCACGGCGACGACGTCGCCGGCTCTGGCCTCGGCCTTGACCGCCTTGGGGTCGGTGGGGCCGAGCGCCCAGTCTCCGGTGTGCACGGCGACCGGTTTCTTCTTGACCGTCGCCTGCACGCCGAGCGGCTGCACGGACCACTGCCCGGCGTCCCAGCGCAACAGCCCGACGCACGCCGTGGAGGCGGCCACCAGCTCGGGGGTGAGCGGCCCGCAGGACGGCAGCCGGTCGAGGTCGACGCGGACGGTGTTGCCGCCCAAGGCGAGCGTCTGGCCGTCGACCGTGTAGCCCTCCAGCAGGACGGGCTCGGCGATGCGCACCGGATGGCGGTCGAGCGGCGTCACCGGCGTCGCGGTGGCGGCGGCGAGCTGGACCCGCGCGATGGCGAACGGGTCGGCCTCCTCCGCCGCGCTCGCCCGGTCGTCGTGCCAGACGAGGTCGCCGCCGGGCAGCATCGGCATGCCGGTGATCTCGACGGCGAGGTGGCCGGCCAGCGCCCCCATCAGGACGGGACGGTCGCTCAGCAGCCGCCACACGGTGGGCCCGGCGATGGTGTCGACCTTGGCGGCGGCCACGCTCGTACGGACGAGCAAGGACGGGGCGCCGCCGGCGGGCTCGAGGATGCCGTGGACCTGCACGCGCACGGCGGTGGCGTGCTCGTGGACGTCGGCGCCCAGGATGAGCAGCCGCCCCGACACCGGCTCGGCGCCGGCCTGCCATGACCCCTTGTGGGAGAGCAGCATGGCGCGGGCCCACAGGTCGGCCCAGCGGCGGACCGGCAGTCGCTCCATCGTGGCGACCGGGCTGCAGGCGCGCAGCTCGGCGGCGAACCCGTCGAGCAGCACCGCCAGACCGCGCAGCTCGGGCACCGCCAGCAGCGCCTCGATCGACTGGTCGGCCGAGGAGACCAGATCGTGGTCGACGCCGCGCCAGCCCACGATGGCCAGCTCCCGCAGCCACCCGCGGCACCCGGCCAGCAGGTTGCCCGCCGGCCCGGCCGGCTCGCCCGCGGCGGCGTGCCACGGCGCACGGGTGCGGCTCAGGGCGGTGTCGAGGCGGGCGAGAAGGGCGTCGTGCACCGCGCCCAGCAGCGCGGCGCGCCCGCCGGCCAGGGCCGCCAGGTGCTCGTCGCCCGCCGAGCCCGTGGTCGCCTTCTCCACGGCCTCGCCCACGCGCGGCCCCAGAGGAGTGTCGGCGAGCGCGCCCGCCAGGGCGGCCAGCGCCGCGGCCGGCTCCTCGCCGACACGGGCGAACCCGTGCGCGAGCGCCTCGTCGAACCCCTTCACCAGGTCGAGCGCCTCGCCGGCCCCCGCCGGCCCGTCGGCGAGTAACCCGCCGAGTTGTACGTCGAGCATCAGCGCGCCGCCCCCGTCGCCGGGAACCAGTGGAGCTCGGGCAGCGGGTCGGCGCTGCCGGGCACCTCCAGGTAGGCCAGGTGGCGCAGGAACCGGCTGAACACGACGGCCGCCGGGGTGCGCCCGACGCTCCCCCTGACGTGTGCCATCAGGTCATCGCCCGCGGGCACCTCCACCCGCAGGTAGCGGGCGACCCGGTCGAGGCCGTACTGCACGACCGCCTCGTCGGCCAGCGCCTGGATGTGCTTGCACGCCGAGCCGTAAAAGCCGCCGCACGGCCGGTTGTTGTTGGTGCTGCAGCTCAACGCGTGGGTGCCCGCGGTGATCGACGAGACGTAGACCCGCTCGATGTCGGATCCGCTCGACACGACCCCCTGCAGCCGGCCGTCGGCGAGCTCGACGAAGGGCACCTTCGCCAGCTTGCGCGGCCGTACGGGCGGCACCAGCCGCACCATGCTGCGCTGCTCCCACGCGGTTTCGTCCGCGTCCACGACCTCAGAACCTCCCGTCCCAGCCGCGTCTTGAGCGCAGACGGGACTGCCCGCGCCTTCGCGAACGGCTGATCATGATCCGGGAACCTACCTGAGGCCGCCGACAAAATCCGATCAACGACGGGAGCCGTACATGCGGACGATCCGCCCGCCCCCTGCGTGCGCCGCCTCGACCACGTCAACGTCCTGGTCGCCGAGGCCGCGACGGGCGGCGCCGCCGCCCGTCACCCCGCCCGTCACCCCGGTTTGACGTCGGCCACCGCCCACGTGGGCTGCTCGCCGGGCGCCAGCTCGGCGAAGCCGGGCAGATCGCGCAGCGCCTCCTCGGCCCCGCCCGGCGTGTACGTGGCGATGATCCGCAGCGGCCGCCACCCGGTGTTGAACGTCGAGTGCATGGTCCCCATCGGGATCCAGATCGCGTCGCCTGCCCTGACCGCGAACTCGGGCCCGTCGCCGACCGTCTGCCGCCCCTCGCCCTCGATGACGTAGAGGACCTCGTCGGAGTGCGGATGCTGGTGGCGGTCGTGGCCCCTGTTCGGGTTGATCACCACCTCGCCGAACGTGGACGACGCCCCCGGCACGCTGGACGGCGACACATGCCACTTGATCGAGCCCCAGTCGAAGACCATCGTCGGCACGGAGTCCGGTGGGCGATGCATGGCGGTTCCCCTCTCACAGGCTCTTGAAGGCGCGGAGCTGGTCGGCGATGGCGCGTTCGGCGGGCAGCCGTTCCATCGAGGAGGCCCCGAAGAAACCGGCGATCCCGGTGGTGCGTTCCTGGATGAAGCGGACGTCGTCCGGCTCGGCGATGGGCCCGCCGTGGCACAGCACGATGACGTCGGGGTTCACGGCCACGGCGGCGTCGTGCATCTCCTGGACGCGTACGGCCGACTCCTCCAGGGTGAGCGCGGTCTTGGCGCCGATGCTGCCCTTGGTCGTCAGGCCCATGTGCGGCACCAGGATGTCGGCCCCCGCCTCGGCCATGGCCGTGGCCTGCTCGGGGGTGAACACGTACGGGGCGGTCAGCAGGCCGCGCTCGGCGGCCAGCCGGATCATGTCGACCTCCAGGCCGAACCCCATGCCGGTCTCCTCCAGGTTGGCCCGGAAGACGCCGTCGACGAGGCCGACGGTGGGGAAGTTCTGGACGCCGGTGAAGCCCATCCTGGCCAGCTCGTCCAGGAACTGCGGCATGAGCCGGAACGGGTCGGTGCCGCAGACCCCGGCCAGCACGGGGGTGTCCCTGACGACGGGCAGCACCTCGCCGGCCATCTCGACCACGATGGCGTTGGCGTCGCCGTACGGCAGCAGCCCGGCCAGGGAGCCGCGCCCGGCCATCCGGAACCGGCCGGAGTTGTAGATGATGATCAGGTCCACGCCGCCGGCCTCGGCCGCCTTGGCCGACAGCCCCGTGCCGGCGCCGGCCCCGATGACCAGCCGGCCCGCCTTCCGCTCGGCACGGAGCCTGCCGAGCGCCTCGTCGCGATTCATCCGGTCCCTTTCTGGATCAGTTCGTGCAGGCGTTCCGCGGCGGCGACCGCGAACCCCGGCTCGTTGACGGCCTCCTCGCTCTCCACCACCTGCACGTCGCCGCCCGCCACGGCCCGCAGCACGGCGTCGAAGCAGGCGGCGTCGGCCTCCGGGTCGTGGAACGGGCCTCCCGGGACGTCCACGGCGGACACCCCGCCGCGCGGGACGAACAGCGCGACCGGCCCGCGGGCGGCGGAGAGCTTCTCGCCGATGACGCGGCCGATCTCGGCGCACTCCGCGGGGGTGGTGCGCATCAGCGTCACGGTCGGGTTGTGCACGAGCAGCCGCCGGTCGCGGAAGCGCTCAGGGACGGTGTCCATCGGCCCGAAGTTCACCATGTCGACCGCGCCCAGGCTGACGACCTGCGGCACGCCGGCGGCGCCCGCTGCCGTCAGGCGGTCGGGGCCCGCCGACAGCACGCCGCCGACCAGTTCGTCGGCCAGCTCGGTGGTGGTCAGGTCGAGCACCCCGGCGAAGTGTCCGGCGGCGGCGAGCGCCTCCATGGCCCGCCCGCCGGAGCCGGTGGCGTGGAAGACGAGCACCTCGTAGCCGAGCTCCTCCAGCCGGGCGCGGGCGGCGTCCACGGCGGGCGTGGTGACGCCGAACATCGTGGCGGCGACCAGCGGCTTGTCCTCGCCCGCGGGCCCGGCTGCCCGGCGCTGCTCGTAGGCCGCGGCCATCGCGGCGATCGCGGCGGCGGCGTTGCCGAGGATCTGGCGGGAGATCGAGTTGACCCCGGCGATGTCGACGACGCTGTACATGAGCGTCACGTCGCTCTGCCCGACGTACGCCGAGACGTCGCCGCCCGCCATGGTGGAGACGAGCAGCTTGGGCAGCCCGACGGGCAGCACGCGCATGGCGGCGGCCGCGATCGAGGAGCCGCCGCTGCCGCCGAGCGCGAGCACGCCGCCGATCCGCCCGCGCGCGTACAGGTCGCGGGCGACGGCCGCGGCGCCTTCGCCCATCGCGCGCAGGGCGGCGCCGCGGTCTCCTGCCCGCCACAACTCCTCCAGGTCGGCCCCGCCGGCCGCGGCGACCGCTTCGGGGCCGATGTCGGCGGCGAGCGAGGCGCCGCCCATGACGCCCGCGTCGACCAGCACGACCTCCTGGCCCGCCGCCGTGACGAGGTCGCGTACGTGGGCGTACTCGCCGCCCTTGGTGTCGAAGGTCCCGAGCAACAACACGGCCATGCCTGACCACCTCTCAGAGCCCTGGTTCGCACATGGGTGCTTGCCCCGCTGTGAGCCCGGATACGCCTGGCTCAGGGCGCATGCGCCTTGATCGCCACGCTCGTGAGGGCCAGCAGCAGCTCGAGGTCGGGCTCCGCGTCGACCTGGACGGTCACCCAGGCGCCGTCGGCGCAGGGGTGGACCTGGTCGCAGGCGTCGAGGTAGGGGCCGAGGCGGCCGATGGCCGGGGCGGTCAGGCGCACCTGCACCTCGGCGGCGCCGGTCTGCCGGACGATCTCGGTGCCGCGTACGGCGAAGACCGCGCCACGCCGGGTGTCGCTCACCGCCAGCGCCGGCCACGACCGAAGCTCCGCCACCGCCCGCGCCACGTAGGGGCCCCGGCGTCCGGCGGTCCGCCGCCAGGCGGCCATCCGTGCCACACCCCCCATGCTGAGGCACGGCTCCCCTCCGCGTCACCGGCCGTTCCGCAACCGTTATCCAGGGTCAGCGGTGGATGACGCCCTCTCACTCCTTGCCGTGGGTGGGGACGATGTCGAGCTCGCGCATGCGGCGGGCGCCCCATTCCCCCAGGGCGCCGAGCGCCGTGTAGAGGGCGACGCCTTCGTCGGTCAGCTCGTACTCGACTCGGGGCGGTGACTCGTCGAACACGGTCCGGCGGACGATCCCGTCCGCCTCCAGCTCACGAAGTTGCTGGGCGAGCACCTTCTCGCTGATGCCGGGGAGGCTGCGGCGCAACTCGCCGAACCGACGCAGCCGCTCGTCCAACGCCCAGAGAATGAGCGCTTTCCACTTGCCTCCGACGACGTCCATCGCGGCGTCGACGGCACAGATGTAGGGCGGGTTGCGCATCCGCCCCATGGTAGCCGGGACACCCCGTCCCACTCGCCGATGCCCTGGTGCGGGCTCAGCCGACGGCGCGCCGCACCCGCCACAGCGAGGCGCGCAGGTGCCCGGCCAGATCCTCGGGCACGCCCGCCTCCCCGGAGGCGGAGAGCATGGTCTCCAGGCCGGGCCTGCATCGCGGGGTTGTACTCCTCCGGGACGGATTCAGCTACGTCGGCGCCGGCGACCGTGATCGGGAGCATCTGCTCCATCCACGGCTGGAGCACCTCGCGCCTGAACGTCTCCACGTCGCCGCCTTCCGCGTGGACCAGCGCCACGGCGTGGTCCGCGCCGGCGCTCATGCCGTACATGCCGCTCAGCGCGGCCATGTCGTACAGCGCCGCGCCCCCTGGGTCCTCGCCCACCCACTGCGGACGGCCGATGGCGGCGAGCACGGGAGCGGCACGGTCGAACACCTCGCGCGCACCGCTGTAGAGGATGAAGGCTCCCTCCGTCCCGATCGTCGCCGGCACGGCCATGATCCCGCCGGCGAGGAACCGCACCCCGTACCCGTCGAGCCACCCCGCGAGTTCGCGCGCCTGCCGGGCGGAGCCGCTGGTGAGGTTGACGAGCGTCCCGCCGGCCAGGTGCCGGGTGACCGGCGCCAGCGTCTCGCGGACGCTGGCGTCGTCGAGCAGGCACGCCACCGTCAGGTCGCCCGCCTCGATCGCGTCCTCCACGCTCGGCGCCTCCCGCGCACCGCGGGCGACGAGCTCGCCCGCTTTCCCGGAGGTACGGTTCCAGACCGTCACCTCGGCTCCGGCTTCGAGGAGCGCGCTCGCGAGCGCGCGGCCCATGGCTCCCAGGCCGAGGATGCTGATGTGTTCTTTCCGCGTGTTCATGCGGACCACTGTTCACTCGGGGCGGGGTGTGCCACAAGAACGCACTTCGAAGTGCGTGGTTACCTGTAGGTCAGCCCGGCCGGCAGCGACCCGAGGCGTACGGGGTTCACTGCGCGGCTTCACAAGCTGAGGGACGCGTCTTGACGGCCTCACAGTCAAGGGTTACCGTCGTCTCATAATTAAAAGGAAACTTTACTAATAGTTTCCTGGGCATCCCCTCCCCCATCACCCCCCTACGGATGTCGGAGCATCATGAGACACAGCGTCCTGAGCAAGGTCATCGCCGGGATGGCGGCGTCATTGCTGCCGCTCACCGCGGCGGTCGCCGCCCCGGCCACCGCCACCGCCTCCACCGCCGCCTCCACCAGCACCTCCACCAGCGCCGTCCAGGGCATGTTCGCCGACTGGGCACCGTGGACGTCGTACGCCGCCGGGACCCGGGTGACGTACAACGGCGTCGAGTACGAGTGCGTCCAGGCGCACACCTCGCAGCCCGGCTGGGAGCCGGCGAACGTCCCGGCCCTGTGGAAGGCCGCCACCGGCGGCGGCACGGACACCGCCGCGCCCAGCGTGCCCGGCAACCTCCGCTCCACCGGCGCGACCGGCACCAGCGTCACGCTCGCCTGGAACGCCGCCACCGACAACGTCGCCGTCACCGGCTACGAGCTCTACCGCGGCACCACCCTCGTCACCACCGTCACCGGCACCACCCACACCGACACCGGCCTGACCGCCGACACCGCCTACACCTACACCGTCCGCGCCCGCGACGCCGCCGGCAACCGCTCCGCGGCGAGCACCCCCGTCACCGCCAGGACCACCGGCGGGAACGGCGGCGGCGGTGACAAGGTGCTCGGCTACTTCGTGCAGTGGGGCGTCTACCAGCGCGGCTACCACGTCAAGAACATCGACACCAGCGGCTCCGCGGCCAAGCTGACCCACATCAACTACGCGTTCGGCAACGTCCAGAACGGGCAGTGCACGATCGGCGACAGCTACGCCGACTACGACCGCTTCTACCAGGCGAACGAGAGCGTGGACGGCGTCGCCGACACCTGGGACGCGGGCGCGCTGCGCGGCAACTTCAACCAGCTGCGCAAGCTGAAGGCCAAGCACCCGCACCTGAAGGTGCTGTTCTCCTTCGGCGGCTGGACGTGGTCCGGCGGCTTCGCCCAGGCCGCGCAGAACCCGGCCGCGTTCGCCGAGTCCTGCTACCGGCTGGTCGAGGACCCGCGCTGGGCGGACGTCTTCGACGGCATCGACATCGACTGGGAGTACCCGAACGCCTGCGGCCTGACCTGTGACACCAGCGGGCCGGCCGCGTACCGGAACCTGATGTCGGCCCTGCGCGCCCGCTTCGGCTCCGGCAACCTGGTCACCGCCGCCATCACCGCCGACGGCACGGACGGCGGCAAGATCGACGCGGCCGACTACGCCGGCGCGGCCCAGTACGTCGACTGGTACAACGTCATGACGTACGACTTCTTCGGCGCCTGGGCGCCGCAGGGCCCGACGGCGCCGCACTCGCCGCTCACGTCCTACTCGGGCATCCCGACCGCGGGCTTCCACTCCGACAGCGCGATCCAGAAGCTCAAGAGCAAGGGCGTGCCGGCCGGCAAGCTGCTGCTCGGGATCGGCTTCTACGGCCGCGGCTGGACGGGCGTCACGCAGGCCGCGCCCGGCGGCACGGCCACGGGCCCGGCGCCGGGGACGTACGAGCAGGGCATCGAGGACTACAAGGTGCTCAAGACACGCTGCCCGGCCACCGGCACGGTCGCGGGCACCGCGTACGCGCACTGCGGCAACCAGTGGTGGAGCTACGACACGCCGGCCACGATCGGCGGCAAGATGGGCTACGCGCGGGACCAGGGCCTCGGTGGCGCCTTCTTCTGGGAGCTCAGCGGCGACACCACGAACGCCGAACTCCTCACGGCCATGGAGAACGGCCTGAGCTGACCCGGCGGACGGCCGGCCCTCCGCGCGGGAGGGCCGGCCTTCCCGGTCACAGGGAGCCGAGCTCGTCCATCTGCTCCGGTGTCAGCGACACGGTGGAGGCGGCCAGGTTCTCCTCCAGGTGGGCGACGGACGAGGTGCCGGGGATCGGCATGGTCACCGGCGAGTGGGCCAGCAGCCAGGCCAGGCTGACCTGGGCGGGCGTGGCGCCGAGGTCCTTGGCGACGTGCTCCACCGGGCTGCCGGGCCCGGCCAGGGAGCCCTTGCCGATCGGGCTGTACGGGATGAACGCGATGCCCTCCCGCCCGCAGTGCTCCAGCACGCCCTCGGAGGCCCGGTTGGTGAGGTTGTAGCGGTTCTGCACGCTGACGATCTCGGCGACGCGCCGGGCCTGTTCCAGCTGCTCGACGCTCACCTCCGACAGGCCGATGGCGGCGATCTTGCCCTCGTCCTGGAGTGCCTGGAGCTCGCCGACCTGGTCCTCCAGCGGCACCTCGGGGTCGACGCGGTGCAGCTGGAGCAGGTCGAGCCGCTCCACGCCGAGCCGGCGCAGGCTCATCTCGACCTCCTGCCGCAGGTACGCGGGCCGTCCCACCGCGTGCCACTCACCCGGCCCGGTGCGCACGAACCCGGCCTTGGTCGCGATCAGCAACCCCTCCGGGTAAGGGTGCAGCGCCTCACGGATGATCTCCTCGCTGACGTAGGGCCCGTACGAGTCGGCCGTGTCGATGAGGTCGACGCCGAGCTCGACGACCCGGCGCAGGACCCGCAGGGCCTCGTCGTGGTCGCGCGGCGGCCCCCACACTCCCGGCCCGGTGAGGCTCATGGCCCCGAACCCGAGGCGGTGCACCGTCTTGCCGGCGATGGTGAGCGTGCCCGTGGACGCCAGATCTATGGACATGGGGTTCCCCGTTTCGTACGCGGATGCGGGCCGTTTCCGGTCCGTGATGTAACGGATATGCGGTTCAATCTTCCCTATTTCCCCATTGATGAATACGTTTCCGCCTACGCGCGCTTTTATGACCTGGGTCACCCTCCACTTTGAGGAGCAACCATGCGTTCCCGACTGCGCAAGGGCGTACTCGGCGCCATCACCGCCGTGGCCGTCGCGGTGTCGCCGCTGGCCTTCACCGGCACGGCGAGCGCCGCCCCCAACAACAACTCCGTCCGCAAGCTGGTCAAGGCCGTCCAAGGCGAGAACGTCAAGAAGCACCTGAAGGCGTTACAGGCCATCGCCACCGCCAACGGCGGAACCCGCGTGTCGGGCACCCCCGGATACGACGCCTCCCGCGACTACGTGGCCCGCAAGCTGCGCGCCGCCGGGTACGACGTGACGATCCAGCCCTTCGAGTTCACCTTCAGCGGTTACGTCACCCCGCCCGTGCTGCGGCAGAACAGCCCGGCGCAGAAGACGTACACGTACGGCTTCTTCGCCGACTACGTGGCGATGGCCGAATCCCCCGAGGGGTCGGTCACCGGCACCGTCCAGGCCGTGGACCTCACGTTGCCGCCGGGGCCGGAGAACAGCTCGACCTCGGGCTGCGAGACGAGCGACTTCGACGGCTTCGTGGCCGGGAACATCGCGCTCATGCAGCGCGGCGTCTGCAACTTCCGCGTCAAGGTGGACAACGCCATGGCCGCCGGAGCCTCTGCCGTCATCATCTTCAACGAGGGCCAGACCGGGCGTACCGAGGTGGACCTCAACCCGTCGCTCGGCGGGCCGGGCGTGACCGTTCCCTCGTTCTTCGCCAGCTTCGCGGTCGGCCAGGAGCTCGCCGCCGCACCCGGCACCACGGTCACGATGAACTGGGACCCGATCGTGGAGCAGCGGACCACGTACAACGTGATCGCCGAGAGCAGGAAGGGCGACCCGGACAACGTGGTCATGCTCGGCGCGCACCTCGACAGCGTCCAGGAGGGGCCCGGCATCAACGACAACGGCTCCGGCAGCGCGGGCATCCTCGAGGTCGCCCTGCAACTCGCCAAGACCAAGCCGAAGAACCAGATGCGCTTCGCGTTCTGGGGCGCGGAGGAGTTCGGCCTGCTGGGCTCCGACCACTACGTGGCCACCCTCTCGGAGGAGGAGCGGGCCGAGATCGCGCTGTACCTGAACTTCGACATGATCGCCTCGCCGAACTACACGTTCGGGATCTACGACGGTGACGGTGACGCGTTCGGCACCTCCGGGCCTGCCGGGTCGGACGTGATCGAGGAGGACTTCGAGAAGTTCTTCGCCGGGCGCGGGCTGCCGTACACGGCGACGGCGTTCACCGGGCGCTCCGACTACGGACCGTTCATCGCGGTCGGGATCCCGTCGGGCGGCCTGTTCACCGGGGCGGAGGTGCTCAAGACCGAGGAAGAGGCCGAGATCTTCGGCGGCACCGCCGGCATCCCGCTCGACCCGTGCTACCACAGCGTCTGCGACACCATCCAGAACATCAACGACCACGCCCTGGACGTGAACTCCGACGCGATCGCCACCCTGGCGGGCACGTACGCCTTCGACACGGGCACCATCGGCGCCGGCGCCCCCGCCCAGCGAGCCGCCAAGTCCGCCACCGCCCACTCCCACACCCACGGGCCCGCCCCCGCCACCAGCTGAGCGGGCGCTGAGGGGCCGGCCCGCACGGCGTCGTCCTTGATGTGCGGAGGGTGGGTGGCCGACCACCCACCCTCATGGCGGCGCCCCGTACCCCTTCCCCAGGGGACGGGCCGCCCTGTGCGGCGGGCGGCGCCGAAGTCACATCCGCTCTTCCCCCAAGGGGCGGGGTTGGTGGCCGTAGCGGACGGGTTTCGGGCCGTCGAGGCGCACTTTGGGGTCGGTCATCGCCTGGGTGCGGCCCGGCCGGGGTAGCGCGGGGTCGATGGCGGGAGTCGGTTCGCCTGCCGCGACGATGCGGTGCACCAGACGTTCGCGTAGGTTCGCGGCGAGTTGGGCGTGCGAGGGGTAGCCCGCGAGGTTGACCAGTTCGTACGGGTCGTGTTCCAGGTCGTAGAGGGCCTGCTCGCGGTAGCGGAGGGCGGCCGGCTGGTCCCAGGGGTCGGCGTCCTCGGCCACGGCGTAGTACTTCCAGCGCGCCGTACGGATGCCGCGACCCACCTCCGACTCGCTCACCTGGAAGAACACCTCCTCCGGCCAGTCGGCACGGGAGTCGCGCACCACCGGCAGGAACGACCGGCCCTGCATCTCGTCCGGGACGGGCAGCCCGGCGGCGTCCAGCAGCGTCGGCGGCAGGTCGAGCGTGCTGACCGGCCGCGAGATCGCCCCGCCCCCGTCGAACCCGGGCCCGCGCAGCGCCAGCGGCACCCGCAGCGAGGCGTCGTGGCAGGAGCGCTTGTACTCGCCGTTGCGGGTCTTGAAGTGGTTGCCGTGGTCGGAGGTGTACGCCACGATCGTGTCGTCCAGCAGGTCCATGCTGCGCAGTGCGTCGAGCAGCCGGCCGAGCCCCTCGTCCAGGCGCTTGATCTGCCCGAGGTAGCCGGCCATGTGCTGGTGCGCCGTACCGCCGAGGGCGGCGAGGTCCGGCGGCATCCACCGCCCCCTGTAGCGCTCCTCGTAGCCGTCGGGCGCCGGGTAGTCGTCCACCTCGTTCTGGTGGTGCGGCTCCAGCAGCGACAGGAACAGGTAGAACGGCTCGTCCGCGTGGTCGGCGACGAACCGCACGGCCGCGTCGAAGAGCGCGTCGGACCGGTAACCCGGCAGCAGCACGGGGTCGTTCGCCTCGTCGAAGACGATCGTGCGGTACGCGTCCGAGGTGTGCTCCAGCGTGTTGGCCGCCAGCCACGACCGGTAGCCGCCGCGCTCGTCCTCGGGGACGGGGTCGCCACTGGCCAGGTGCCACTTGCCGATGTAGCCGGTGGCGTAGCCGGCCGCGCCGAAGTGGTGCGCCAGCGTGCGCTCCTCGCGGGGCAGGACGCGGCCGTTGCGGTGCACGCCGGTCGTGGTCGCGTAGCGGCCCGTCTGCAGCGCGGCACGGGCGGGCGCGCACACCGGCTGCGGGGTGATCGCGACCGTGGCCTGCGTACCGTTTCGGGCCATTCTGTCGAGGTTCGGAGTGAGGGGGCCGACGGTGTCCCACCGCTGCTGGTCGGTGAAGACGACGATCACGTTCGGGCGCAAAAGGAAATCTCCCATCGAAGCTGACTATTTGAGACCGGTCAGTGCGATCCCGCGGACGAAGTATCTCTGGGTCAGGACGAACAGCACGGCGGTGGGCACGAAGAGGATCACCGACCCGGCGGCCGTCAGGTGCCACAGCGTGAAGTACTCCTGGTTGAACAGCGTGAGCCCGACCGGGATGGTCCGCATCTCGGGCGTGCTCGTGGCGACCAGCGGCCACAGGAACTCGTTCCACTGGAAGACGAACGTGAACAGCGCCAGCACCGCCAGCGCCGGCCGGGTCTGCGGCAGGATGATCCGCCGGTAGATGGCCAGCTCGGAGGCCCCGTCGATGCGGGCGGCGCTGATCAGGTCGTCGGGGATCGGCTGGATGAACTGCCGCATCAGGAAGATCCCGAACGCGTCCATGAGGAACGGCGTGATCAGCCCCTGGTACGTGTCCAGCCACCCCATGTTGGCCATCAGCACGTACAGCGGGATCATCCGCACGAAGAACGGCACCATCAGCGTGGCCAGCAGCGCCACGAAGAGGGTGTTGCGCAGCGGGAACCGGAACTTCGCGAAGACGTACCCGACGAGCGGGTCGAAGATCAGGTGCGCCAGCGTGATGGCCCCGGCCACGATCAGGCTGTTGACGATGAAGTTGCCGAAGGGCGCGCGGGTGAACAGCTCGGCGTAGTTGCCCCACTGCGGCGACTCGGGCCAGACCACGGCGTCGGGCGACAGCGTCTCGGCCTCGGTCTGCAGCGACAGCGAGACCATGTAGAGCAGCGGCAGGACGGTCACCAGCGACGCCAGCGTCAGCAGCCCGTAGAGCAGCGATTTCCGCACCATCAGTACGTGACCTCCCCGCGCCGCCCGGCCCGCAGCTGGATCACCGTGAACGCGACGATCACGATCAGCAGCAGCACCGACTGAGCCGAGGAATAGCCGAAGTCCCTGGTGCGGAAGGCGACGTTGAAGATGTGGAAGACCAGCAGGTCGGTCGCGTCACCGGGCCCGCCGTTGGTGATGATGTACGCCTGCCCGAACGCCTGCAGCCCCGAGATGACGGCCATCACGGACACGAACAGCGTGGTCGGCGCCAGCAGTGGCAGCGTGATCCGCCAGAACCGCCGCCAGGCGTCCGCCCCGTCGATCTTGGCGGCCTCGTAGTACGTCTCCGGGATGCCCTGCAGCCCGGCCAGGAAGAGCACCATCGTGTAGCCCACGCTCTGCCACAGCGTGACGGCGGCGATCGTGAGCAGCGGCGCGGTGTTGAGCCACTGCTGCCCGGGCAGCCCGGCCGCCATCAGCATCCGGTTGAGGATGCCCAGCTCCGGATCCAGGATGTTGCGCCAGAGCAACCCGACGATCGCCACCGACGTCAGGTACGGCACCAGCAGCAGCACCCGGAAGGCCACCCGTCCCCGAAGCGGCTGGTTGAGCGCCAGCGCCAGGACCAGCCCGAGCACGATCGACCCGACGACCTCCGCCACGGAGAACGCCAGCGTGACCAGGAACGAGTGCGCCACGGCCGGGTCGGCCAGCGCCTGGGCGTAGTTGCCGAACCCGGCCCACTGGTCGGCCTGCGGGCCGGTGCGCAGGCTGGTCGCCACCACATTGCCGATCGGCAGGTAGAACATGAGAGCGAAGAAGAGGATCGCCGGCAGCAGGAAGAGGTAGGCGGTCCTCGCGTACCGTCCGGAGAGGGTGGCCGGCCTCAGGCGAGGCATCCTCATTTGAGGAAGCCCTCCGCCGCCTTGGTGAACGCCTCGAGCGCCTCGGCGGCCGGCTCGTTCTGGATGATCACCTGCTGGTACATCAGCTTGAGCTGCTCGTCCCACCTGCCGAGCTGGCCGGTCAGGCGCACCTCCTGGGTGGAGTCCTTGGCGATGGGCAGCGCGTCGGCGAAGACCTTGATCTGCTCGTGCGACTGCACTTCGGGCAGCTTCGTCCAGGAGACGCGGGGCATGAGCATGCCGGTCTCCTTGGTGGCGGCCTGCTCCACCTCCAGGGCGGTGATGCGTTTGATGAAGTCCCACGACAGCTCGGGTCTGGCCGCCTTGGCGGGCACGAACATGCTGACGCCCGCGGCCTGCGTGGCGTGCACCTTGTTCTTCAGCGGCGCGGCGATGCCCAGCTCCAGGTCGGGGGCGGTCTTCGTGATCGGGTCGAGGTCCCAGGGGCCGGTGAAGATCATCGCGGCGCGCTTGGCGGCGAACAGTTTCTGCGGGCCCGAGTAGACCGTGCTCGACACCGGCACGGGCGCGGCCTTGTGCTTGTGGATCAGGTCGGCCTGGAACTGCATGGCGGCGATGGCGTCCGCCCGCGGCTCCATGATCGCGCCGGTCTCGCGGTTGTACGGGGTGACGCCGGCCTGCACCAGCCACGGGTGGACGTAGGTGTAGTCCTGGTTGAGCGCGGCGCCGTACACGCCGTCCTTGGTGAGCGCGCGGGCGGCGTCGAGGAACTCCTCCCAGGTGGTGGGCACCTCCAGCCCCGCGTCCCTGAGCATGCCCTTGTTGTAGAGCAGGGTGTTGCAGGTCAGGTGGAGCTGCACCCCGTACACCTTGCCCTGGTACGAGTTGCGCTCGACGGTGATCGGCTGCCAGTCGGACGGGAAACCCATCGCCGCGCCGTCGCGGTCGACGAAGTCCTGCAGCGAGCGGGCGTTGCCGGAGATGGCGAACTCCTGCACCCACCCGCCGGGCTCCTCCACCAGGTCCGGCACGGTGCCGGAGGCGAAGTCGGCCAGCAGCCGGGTGCGCAGGTCGGGCCACTGGTACTTCTGCAGGTTGACCTTGACCTTGTTGGCCTGCTCGAACTCGGCGATCACCTTGCGGTAGGCCTGGTAGTCGTGGCCGGCGTTCCAGTAGACGGTGAACGTCCCCGGCGCGGCACTGCTCTGCGTGGTCGGCGCGCCCGCGCAGGCGGACAGGACCGGCATTGCGGCGGCCGCTCCGGCCAGGCGGAACATGTCACGGCGGGAGAGCGGGGCAGGGCGTGAGGGGTGGGGAGACATCTCGTTTTCCCTTCTAGGACGAGCCTCGCCGGACGAGGGTCCAGGAGCGGACGATCTCGCGGGCGGGAGGCGGCTCCTCGGCCTGGAGGCGGTCGAAGAGCAGGCCGACGACGTCGGTGTAGTCGTGCCGGAGCGGGCCGACGGTGCTGAGCTGGGGCTTGGTGATGAGACCTTCGTCGATGTTGCCGACGCCGACGATCGCGACGTCGCCGGGCACGCTCAGCCCGAGGTCCCTGGCCGCCCAGATCGCGCTGATCGCGGCCCGGTCGGAGGCGGCGAAGATCGCGTCGGGGCGTTCGGGTGAGCTGAGCAGGTCGGTCGCGGTCTGGTACGCCGCCACGCGGTCGTCGGCCCCCGCGGTGACGATCCGCTGGTCCGCGCCGTGCCGCTCCAGGGCGGTGGTGTAGCCGAGCAGGCGTCCCGTGGGGCGGTCGCGGTAGACCTCGTGCCGGTGTCCCATGAACGCGATGCGCCGCCGTCCCCCGGCCAGCAGGTGCTCGACCGCCTCGGCGGACGCCTCCACCTCCGGGGTGCGGACGACGTCGCAACCTTCGAGCCCGCTGTCGTTGCTCAGCACCACCATCGGCAGCCCGGTGGCGGCCAGCCCGGCGAGCAGGTCGTGGGCGAGGTGGTCGCCGACCACGTTGATCAGCGCGCCGTCGGCGATGCCGCCGCGCAGCACGTCGATGGCGGCCTTGGCGCGGGCCTCGTTGTAGACGGCGAGCGTGACCACGGAGTAGCCCCGGGCGTCGGCCATCTCGTGCAGGTCGGTGGCCAGCCGCTGGTCGGTGGGGACGCCGCCGAGGGTGCTGAGCACGAGGCCGATCCGCTGGGTGCGGCGCTTGCGCAGGCTCCTGGCCGCCTGGTTGGGGGTGTAGCCGAGCTGCCTGGCGGCGTCGAGCACCCGTTTCCTGGTCTCGGCGGCCACCGGACGGTCGCGGCCGCTGAGCACGTAGGAGACGGTCGCCACCGACACGTTCGCCAGTTCGGCCACTTGTCGCGCTGTTGGTCTCATGTTAGTCGAATAACCTAGCATTCCCTACTGGGATATGGGGTAAATATCCGGCGTTGATCTCGGCCGGCGATCAAGGGTATGGAGGATCTTCACGGCGTCACCCTTGGCGGGTGTTAATCGATTAACACACCATATTTCTCACTTCACGGCGGATCAATAGGTGAGCCGGGCCCCTTTTCACCCCCTCCGGGAGGCTCGCCCAGAACGCCGGGCGTAGGCTGTTCTGACCCAATGGAGTCACGGGGAGGGGTGGCCATCGGCGGCTGGTTCCTTCGCCCTCCACCCCCCGACCCGCTCCGGCTGCCGGCGACGCGACCCCGTGGCCGCGGAACGGCGCCCGAGCGGGCACATCAGACGCGGCAGCACCCCGAGATGTTCGCGGAAAGGGGACCGCGATGACGCGGTTGACTGTCAACGGCACACCCATGGAGGCCGTCTCCGACCCCGGCACGCCGCTGCTCGACGTGCTGCGCGGCGAGATGGGCCTGACCGGCACCCGCTTCGGGTGCGGGCTGGAGGCGTGCGGGGCCTGTTTCGTGCTGCTCGACGGGCAGCCGGTGGCCTCCTGCACCACCCCGCTGTCGGTCGCCGAAGGGCGTGACGTCGTGACGATCGAGGGGCTCGCTCCGGGGGACGAGCTCCATCCGGTGCAGCAGGCGATCCTGGACGAGCAGGCCGGGCAGTGCGGCTTCTGCCTGTCGGGGATCATGGTCAGCGCCGCCGCCCTGCTGGCCCGCGATCCGCACCCCGACGAGGAGGCCGTGGTGGCCGCGCTCGACCGCAACCTGTGCCGGTGCGGCGTCCACCGCCGCGTGGTCCGCGCCGTGCTGAAGGCGGCCGGGCAGGTGACCCGATGAACGAGCAGCTGACGGAGCGCGTCTCGATCGGTCCCGACGGCGTGATCTGCGTGGTCGCCGGCAAGGTGGAGCTCGGCCAGGGGGTGCTCACGGCACTGGCCCAGATCGCCGCCGACGCGCTCGGCGCGGACCTGGCGCAGGTGCGGATGGTGGCCGCCCGTACCGACGGAGGGCCCGACGAGGGGCTCACGGCGGGCAGCCTGTCGATCCAGCGCGCGGGCCCGCCGCTGCGCGAGGCGTGCGCGCGCGTGCGCGCCGCCTGCGCCGCCGAGGCCGCCCGCCGCTGGGGCGTCTCCCCCGGAGAGGTGACGGTACGGCGCGGCGAGTTCCGCTCGGGCGACCTGACGGCGACGTACGCCGACCTGGCCAAGGCCGTCGACGTCCCTGTCGAGGAGACGCCCGCCGCGACCGGGACCGCGCAGAGCGTGTACGTGGGCACCAGCGTGCCCCGGCTGGACCTGCCCGACAAGGTGGCCGGGCGGCCCCGGTTCATCCAGGACCTGCGCCTGCCCGGCCAGCTCTACGGCCGGGTCCTGCGCCCGCCCTCCCCCGGCGCGCGGCTGTCCCGGCTGTCGCCGCCGCCGGAGGACCTGCGCGTCGTGCGCGACGGCTCCTTCCTCGGCGTGCTGGGCGAGTCCGAGGCGGCGGCCGACCGGGCGCTCGGGCGGCTGCGCCGGCTGGCCGCATGGGACGAGCACGACACCCTGCCCGACGAGCGCGACCTGCGCACGTTCCTGCGGGCGGGCCCGCACGAGACGATCCCCGTGTGCGTCGCGGACGGCGAGCCGCCCGGCGGAGAGGTGATCGCGGCGACCTACAGCAGGCCGTTCCTGGCGCACGCCTCGATCGCGCCGAGCTGCGCCGCCGCCCGCTGGAACGCCGACGGGACGCTGGAGGTCTGGACCCACTCCCAGGGCGTCTACCTGCTGCGCCGCGCGCTGGCCGAGGTGCTCGGCCTGGACGTTGAGCACCTCGCGGTGCGCCACGTCGAGGGCGCCGGCTGCTACGGGCACAACGGCGCCGACGACGTGGCGCTCGACGCCGCCCTGCTGGCCCGCGAGTCCGACGGCCGGCCGGTGCACGTGCGGTGGAGCCGGGAGGACGAGCTGACCTGGGCGCCGTTCGGCTCGGCCATGTCGGCGGACGTGTCGGCGGTGGTGGACGAGGCCGGGTCGGTGCGCTCCTGGCAGTACGACGTGTGGAGCCAGGGCCACATCAGCCGCCCGACCTACGGCGGCCGGCCCGGCCTGCTCGCCGGCGCCCACCTGGAGCGGCCGTGGACGTACGGGGCGGCCGGTGACCCGCCCCCGCAGGCTGGATGGGGGTCGGCGCGCAACGCGGAGCCGATCTACGACTTCCCGCGCACCCAGGTCACCGGCCACCGCCTGACCGAGACGCCGATCCGGTCGTCGGCGCTGCGCTCGCTCGGGGCGTTCATGAACGTCTTCGCCATCGAGTCGTTCATGGACGAGCTGGCCCTGGCCGCCGGGCGCGACCCGCTGGAGTACCGGCTGGACCACCTGAGCGACCCGCGCGCCCGTGAGGTGCTGCGGCGGGCCGCCGACGCGGCCGGCTGGGGGCGGCCGGGGCTCGGCATCGGGTTCGCCCGTTACAAGGGGTACGGCGCCTACTGCGCCGCCGTCGCGGAGATCGAGGCCGACTACGACGTGCGCGTGCGCCGGCTGACCCTCGCCGTGGACGTCGGTCAGGTCGTCAACCCCGACGGGGTGCGCAACCAGATCGAGGGCGGCGCCGTGCAGGCGACGAGCTGGACGCTGAAGGAACGCGTGCGCTTCGACCGGCGCGCGATCACCAGCCGCGACTGGGAGAGCTACCCGATCCTGCGCTTCAGCGAGACGCCGGAGGTCGTGGTGGAGCTGGTCGAGCACCCGGGTACGCCGTCGGTGGGCTCGGGCGAGGCGGCCCAGGGCCCGGTGGCCGCCGCGATCGCCAACGCCGTCGCCGCCTCGATCGAGGTCCGCGTCCGCGACCTGCCCATCACCCGGGACGCCATCATCGGCGCCATCGGCTGACGACCGCGTGGCGTCCTGATCCTTCGATCACTCTCCGTTACCTTGCGAGGGAGATGGGGGGATCTGTTGTGAATGGTTCGGCATGGGGGTCGGGCGGGCGTGTCTCCCGCAGGTCGGTCATCGGGATGTTCGCCGCGCTGGGGGCCGCGCCGGTGCTGGGAGGCACGGCGGGCGCCGCGGCGCGGCCGCGCTGGACGGTGCTACGGGCGCGGCCCGCGCGCGTCGACCTGGGCCGGCGCACCGTCGCCACCTGGGCCTACGACGACGTCGTGCCCGGCCCGCTCATCCGTGCCACGGCCGGCGGCACCGTGCGCGCGCGGCTGGTCAACGAGCTGCCCGCGCCGACGACCGTGCACTGGCACGGCATCAGGATCGCGTTCCCGATGGACGGGGCTCCGGGCTTCAGCCAGGAGGCCACCCGGCCCGGGGAGACGTTCGACTACGAGTTCACCGTGCCGGACGCGGGGACGTACTTCTACCACTCGCACGTCGGCACGCAGAACGACCGCGGCCTGTACGGCGCGCTGATCGTGGACGACCCGCACGAGCCGCTCCGCTACGACGAGGAGTACACCGTCGTGCTGGACGACTGGCTCGACGGCGTCAACGGCACCCCCGACGACGAGCTGCGCAGGCTGAACGCCTCCTCCGAGCACGACGACAGCATCCGCAGCGCCGCGCTGGGCGGCGTGGCCGGCGAGACGCTCTATCCGCACTACCTGGTCAACGGGCGCAGGCCGAGCGCGCCGGTGACGTTCTCGGCCCGGCCGGGCGCGCGGGCCAGGTTCAGGGTGATCAACGCGGCCGCCGACACCGCGTTCCGCTTCGCGATCGGCGGCCACCGGCTGACGGTCACCCACACCGACGGGTTCCCGTGCGCGCCCGTCACCGTGGACACCGTCATGATCGGCATGGGCGAGCGCTACGACTTCCTCGTGACGCTGGAGGACGGGGCGTTCCCGCTGGTGGCGGTGGCGGAGGGCAAGCGCGCGCGGGCGTTCGCCGTGGTACGCACGTCGCCGCGGGCCGCCGCGCCCGAGCCGGGCGCCCGGGTGCCGCAGCTCAACGGACGGATGCTGACATATGGGGATCTGAACGCCCGCCGGGAGGACCAGCTCCCCACCGCGACGAAGAGCGTCCGGGTGACGCTCGGGATGCGGCCGTCCGGGAGCGAGTGGACGCTCAACGGCCGCCTCGCGAACGACCCGCTGCGGCTGCGCGTGGACGAGGGCGAGACGATCAGGATCGTCATGGAGAACGAGTCGCCCATGTGGCACCCGATGCACCTGCACGGCCACACCTTCCAGGTGCGCGGCCGGACGGGCCGGCGGGGGCCGCGCAAGGACACCGTCAACATCATGCCGCGCGAACGGCTGCGCATCGACGTGCACGCCGACAACCCCGGCGAGTGGATGTTCCACTGCCACAACCTGTACCACCAGGAGCAGGGCATGATGGGCGTCCTCGGCTACGGCCCCCAGCGCCGCGACCTCCGCATGACCCACGGCACGAGCGGCGGCACGAGCGGCGGCACGAGCGGCGGCACGAGCGGCGGCACGCACTCCGGCGGCCACGGACGTCCCGACCGGCGCACCCAGGACGACCGGCCCGGCGGGCGCCAGCAGGGCAACGAGCAGGGCAACGAGCAGGGCAGCCGGCAGGGCAGCCGGCAGGGCAGCCGGCAGGGCAGCCGGCAGGGCAAGGGGCGCCGGGACGACCGGAGGCACCGCCTCGGCGGCCACTGAGCGGCGGGACGTTCATGGGTTGACGGGCGCGGGTGCGTCGCTTACGTTTCCGGCGATCGACGAAACTTGTCGTCACACTGCCGAAAATTTCGGAGGCGTCCGTGTTACGTGGAGTTCTCGCCCTCACCCTCCTCGGCCTGCCGGCCGTGCAGCAACCCGCCGGCCCGGCCGCCATCACCGTGAACGAGCGCGTCAGGCACCAGGAGATCGACGGTTTCGGCATCTCCCAGGCCTTCCGCCGCAACGAGCTGCTCGAGGCGCTGCCGCGCGACAAGCAGCGCGAGGTCCTCGATCTCTGGTTCGACCGCGACAAGGGGGCGGGGCTCAGCATCCTGCGCCTCGGCATCGGCTCCTCCCCCGCCGGCAGCCCGTACGACCACATGGTCTCGATCCAGCCCGAGGACCCGGGCGGCCCGGACGCGCCGCCGAAGTACGTCTGGGACGGCGACGACAACAGCCAGGTCTGGGTGGCCAAGGAGGCCCAGCGGTACGGCGTGCAGCGGTTCTTCGCCGACGCCTGGAGCGCCCCCGGCTACATGAAGGACAACGGCGACGACAAGAACGGCGGCACGCTCAAGCCCGAGTGGCGCCAGGCGTACGCCGACTACCTGGTGGCCTACACGAGGTTCTACGCCAGGGAAGGCATCAGGATCACCGACCTGGGGTTCACGAACGAGCCCGACTACACGGCCTCGTACGCCTCGATGCGGTTCACCCCCGAGCAGGCCGCCGAGTTCGTCAAGGTGCTCGGGCCGGTCGCCAAGGGCATGAAGGTCACCTGCTGCGACTCCTTCGGCTGGAACGAGGCCAAGGCGTACACGGCGGCGATCGAGGCCGACCCGGAGGCGCGCCGCTGGGTGAAGGTGCACACCGGCCACACGTACGCGAGCCCGGTGGACGGCCCGCTGCCGACGGACCGGAAGACCTGGATGTCGGAGTGGAACCCGCCCGGCACCACCTGGAACGAGGCCTGGGACGACGGCAGCGGCTACGACGGCTTCACGATCGCGCAGGCGGTGCACGACGCGCTCACGCTGGGCGACGTCAGCGCCTACGTCTACTGGCTGGGCGGCTCGGCCGGCGCGACACGGGCGCTGCTGCAGCTCGACGACCAGGCGCGGACGTACCGCGTGTCGAAGCGGCTGTGGGCGCTGGCCGGCTACAGCCGCTTCGTCCGGCCCGGCGCGGTACGGCTGGAGGCGCGGGCGGCCGACCCGGCGCTGAAGGTCTCGGCGTTCCGCAACCCGGACGGCTCCCGCGTGGTCGTGGCGCTCAACACCGGCACCGCGCCGATCACCTGGCAGGGCGTGCACGGCCGGGCCACCGCGTACGTCACCGACGAGGCCGGCTCGATGACGCCGTCCCCCGTGAAGGCACGCACGGCGACGCTGCCCCCGCGCGCGCTCACCACGATCGTCACCCGGTGACCGGCACCACCGGGCTGTACGCCTCCGGCGAGCTGCCGGAGCCGTGGAAGACCACCCGGTGGGCGCCGGTCACGGGCACCCGCCAGACGAACAGGTCGTCGGCCGAGGAGACCAGCGGGTTCAGGTCCACGGGCGTCCAGTTCCAGCCGGTGCCGGCGTGCCGGTAGAACCACGCGTTCTCGATGAGGTAGTCGGCGCCGATCCCGGCCACCGCGAAGCCGGTGGAGGCGTCGTCGTCCGCGTCGATGTACACGTGGTGGAAGTCGAACGGCAGGTTGTAGCGAGCCTGGTAGGTGGCGCCGTCGTCGCCGGTGACCGTCCCGGTCGTCTCGGAGATCGGGTCCCCGCTGGGCTCGGCGGTGGTGACGGTGAGCGGCCGGGCGGGCGCGGACTCGTTGCCGCTCGCGTCCCTGGCGAGCACGGAGAAGGTGTACGACGTGGCCGGGGTCAGGCCGGTCACGGGGACGGGGGCGCCGGCGGGCAGCAGGGTGGGGGGCAGGCGCAGCACGCGCTTGCCGTCCACCAGGACGTCGTACCAGGCGGTGTCCGCCGCGCGCTCCCAGGTCAGGCGGACGCCGGCCACCCTGACATCCTCTGCCCGCAACCCCGCCGGGGTGGCGGGCGGCGAGCGGTCGGGCTTGCGCGTCCGTACGGGCACGGCGGCGCTCGCGGTGGACGCGTTGCCCGCCGCGTCGCGGGCCCTGACGGTCACCGCGTATCTGGTGCCCGGGTCGAGCCCCTTCAGCGTGACGGCGGGAACGCGCCCTGCCGTGCCCGCCACACGCAGCCCGTCCAGGTGAACGTCGTAGCCGACCGTGTGCGGCGAGGGCCGCCAGGTCAGGGCCAGCGTGGTCGATCCGCGTTCGACGGCCGCGGCGGGGCCGGGCCGGGCCGGCGGCGTGGTGTCCGCCGACCTGGCCGCGTCCAGCTCGGCCTGCCAGTAGTCGGGCAGCGTGTCCCAGGGGTTGGCCAGCACGTCGGGGGTGAGGTACATGTAGCCGGCCCCGCGCTGCTCGCCCAGGCGTAGCGCCTCGGTCATCTGCTCCTCGGTGGCGGTGGCGTGCACGAGGTGCCAGAACCGGCGCGGGTCCCGTCCGCGCTGCCAGGCCGGCGGCTGCCAGGTCTGGTACGTCTCGTAGGTGCCCTCGAACGTCAGGCTCACGTCGGCGATGTCGGCGTAGCACTCCTCGGTGCCGATGCCGGGGTTGATGACCGTGAACGCGCCCCGGTGCAGGCTCTTGATCGACTCGTCCAGCGCGCGGTAGGTGTCGGAGTAGGCGCCGCCGGGGCCGCAGACATTCTGCACCTCGTCCAGGAAGACGCCGCCGAGGCCGTACCCGCCGTACAGCTCGTACCAGCGGGCCACATCCTGCTGCGCCTGCGCCAGCCAGGCGAGCGAGGTGGTCTCGCCGAGCCTGGTGGCCCGGCCGGTGCTGCCGAGATAGCCGGTCGCCACGTAGCCGAGCACGGTGACCCCGGCGGCGCGGGCGTCGGAGACGGCTTCGGCGTAGGCCGGGTCGAAGTCCTTGCCGGGGCCGGAGGACGGGTTGGCCACGACGATCCCGACACCGGGGTCGGCCAGCCGCTCCCACAGCCGGCCCGGGGCGAAGTACGCGGGCACAGCCAGCGACATACCGCGATCGTCCACGGAGGAGGCGTGGACGGTGCCGGTGAGCGAGGCCAGGAGGAGCACCGCGACCGCGGCGACTCGGCGTACGAACATGGGTCAGCCTTTGCTGCCGGTGTGGGCGATGCCCTGGATGAACTGTCGTTGCAGGAACACGAAAACGGCGATCACGGGGAGCGAGGCGATCAGCGAGCCGGCCATGAGCACCGGGTAGTCGGTCTGGTACTGGCCCTGGAGCGCCGCCAGCCCGGCCGACAACGTCATCTTCTCCGGGTCGGTGTTGACCACGAGCGGCCAGAACAGGTCGTTCCACGCCCACAACAGGGTCAAGATGCCCAGCGCCACCAGCCCCGGCCGGGCCAGCGGCAACATGACGGACCAGTAGATTCGCACCGGCCCCGCCCCGTCGAGCCGCGCCGCCTCCTCGATCTCGCGCGGCAGGCCCAGGAAGAACTGCCGCAGCAGGAACACCCCGAACGCGCTGAACAGGCCCGGCACGATGATCGCCTGGAGGCTGTTGAGCCAGCCGAGCGAGGACATGATCTGGTACTGCGGGATCACGAAGAGCTGCGGCGGCACCATGAGCACCGACAGGAAGACGCCGAACAGCAGATTCCTGCCGGGGAAGCGCAGCCGGGCGAAGGCGTAGGCGGCCATCGAGCAGAACAGCACCTGACCGGCCACCCGCCCGGCGGCCATCACGACGGTGTTGAGGAACTGCTCGCCGAACGGCAACAGGTCGAAGACCTTCGCGTAGTTGTCCCAGCGGCCTTCGGGCAGGAACGTCGGCGGCACCGCAGTGGCGCTGCTGAGCGTCTTGAGCGAGGTGATGACCTGCCAGACGAACGGCGCCACCATGGCCAGCGACGAGGCGATGAGTACCGCGTGCACACCCAACGGGCGACGCTCAGACATAGTGCACCCACCTTCGCTGAAGCCGGAACTGCAGGACCGTCAGCACTGCGATGAGCACCAGCAGCGCGATCACGATGGCGGCGGCGTAACCGCGGTCGTTGGTGACGAAGGCTCGCTCGTAGAAGAGCTGCACGACGGTCTGCAACCGTGAGTACGCCGGGTTGGCCCGTGCCGACTGCCCGGACCCGGTCATCACGAAGACCAGGTCGAAGAGCTGGAGCGAGCCGATCACCGAGACGATCGAGATGAAGAACGCGGTCGGCGACAACATCGGCAGGGTGATCCTGAAAAACTGCCGTACGCGGCCGGCGCCGTCCATGGCCGCCGCCTCGTACAACTCCTTCGGGATGGCCTGCATCCCGGCCAGGAAGATGATCAGGTTGTAGCCGATGCTGCTCCAGATGCCCACCACGACCAGCGCGTACATGGCGGTGGAGGGGTCGGCGATCCAGTTGGGCCCGTCGATGCCGACGACCGCGAGCACCTGGTTGACCAGGCCGTAGTCGCCGTTGTAGAGCCAGCGCCAGAGCATCGCGACCGCGACCGGCATGGTCACCACGGGCAGGAAGAATGCCGTCCGGTACACGCTCACCCCGCCCAGTCCCGGCCGGTTGATCAGCGCCGCGAACACGATGGCGAGCGGGATCCCGATCAGGCCGAGCACGGTGTAGAGGAGCGTGTTGAGCACCGCCTGCCCCACCTGGGGGTCGGCGAACAGGCGGGTGTAGTTGTCCAGGCCCGTCCAGGTGTGCCCGCCGAACGCGCCCCACTCGGTGAAGGAGAAGTAGACGGTCTGCAGGACGGGCCACAGGTAGAAGATCGCCAGGCCGAGCCCGGTGGGGGCGATGAACACGTACCCCCACAAGGCCTCTGTGCGCGGCCTGCGCCGCTTCTCCGAGTGGGCCCGTCGCGCGGGCCGCCGGATGTCGGCGGTGGTGGTCACGTCACTCCTTGGCCAGCAGCTCGTTCATACTGGCGGCGAGATCCGCGGCGGCCTTCTCGATCGGCTCCTCGCCGACCCACGCCTTGGTGAGGTGGGTGAGCTCGGCCTCCTGCCAGGCGGCGGTGTTCTTGGAGATGGGATACGGCACCGCGTACGAGACCGCGTCGACGAACGTCTGCAGCTTCCACTCGGGATGGGCGGCCACCCAGTCGTTCTGGGTGCCGTTGTAGGCCGGTATCGGGCCCTTCTTCCCGAGGATGTCCGCGGCCGGCTTGGAGCCGAGGAACTTGACGAACTCCCATGCCTCGGCGGGATGCTCGGTCTTGGCCGACATCACGTTGGCCACGCCGTGGATGATCGTCGCCTGCTTGGTGTTGCTGGGCAGCGGGGCGACGTCCACCTTGTCCTTGGTGTAGTCGTTCTTGCTGAACTCGGCCACGTTCCACGAGCCGCCCCAGTACATCGCCAGCTTGCCGGCCTCGAAGAGCTGGAGCGGAGCGGTGTCGGTCATGGTCTTGAGATCGGGCGACTGCTCGGCGGCGAGCAGGTCGGTCCAGAACTTCAGGCCCTCGATCGTCTTGGGGTCGTCGTAGCCGGACTTCTTGCCGTCCGGCGAGATCACGTAGCCGCCGGCCTGGTAGATGGTGTTGTACTGGTACTCCTGGAAGCTCGTGAGCTGAGCTCCCACGGCGTAGACGCCCTTGTCCGGGTCGGTGAGCTTGGCGGCGGTTTCCTGGAAGTCGTCCCAGGTCCAGTCGTCGGCGGGATACTTCACCTTCGCCGCGTCGAAGAGCGTCTTGTTGTACCAGACGCCGACCGTGTCCATGTCCTTCGGCAGGCCGTACAGCTTGCCCTCGTAGGTGTAGAGGTCCACCAGAGCCTTGGGGTAGACCGAGGTGTCGACCTGCTCCTCGAAGGGCCTGATCACGCCGTTGGAGGCGTAGAGCTGGAAGTTCGGGCCGTTCATCCAGAAGACGTCCGGCGCCGCGCCGCCGCTGACCGCGGCCTTGAGCTTCGTCCAGTAGTCGACCCATGGGGTGAGCTGGACGTCGATCGCGATGTCCGGGTGCGTCCTGGTGAACTCCGCGGCCAGCTCCTGCATGGCCTCCTGCTGGGTGGCGTCCCAGACGCCGTACGACAGGGTCACCTTGTCCTGCGCACCTGTGCCGGCCTGCTCACCGCCGCCGCACGCGGAGGCGAGCAGTGCCGCGCAGAGGAGGGCCGCACCGCTCTGTGCCGACTTCCACATCTCCCAGTCCTCTCCTAGAACGTGGGAGTAATCATGGAGTCCAGTGAAATTGTTTTCAAGAGTGGACGTGTTACAGATGGCTCACGAGCGGTGTGCGGCCGTCGAGCACGCGCTCCTGGACGTCGTCGAGCGCCAGCCGTACGGCGCCGAGCACCACGGCCTCGTCGCCGAGCGCCGACATGCGCACCTCGGGCGTGCGGATGCACCAGCGGTCCAGCTCGCGCTTGAGCGGCTCGATGAGCACGTCGGCCGAGCGCGAGAAGCCGCCGCCGACCACGACCATCTGCGGGTCCAGCGCCAGGATCAGCGCGGACGCGCCCAGCGCCAGGTCCCTGACGTATCGGCGGACAGCCGTCAACGCCGCCTTGTCGCCGTTGCGGGCGGCCGCGAACACATCGCCGGCCTCGCCGTTGGCGGCGCTGAGGTGCTCCTGCGCGCGGATCCAGCCGAGCACCGGCAGCGCGCCGATCTCACCCGAGGCGTTGGCGAAGCCCCGGTGCAGCTTGCCGTCGATGACCAGGCCCGCACCGGTACGCAACCCGGCCAGCAGGAACACCATGTCCTTCGCATAGCGGGCCACGCCGCGCCAGCACTCGGCCAAGGCGGCCAGCTTGCTGTCGTTCTCGACCAGTACCGGGGCGGGGGCCAGCCTGCGTACATGGGCGGCCAGATCGACGCCCGTCCACTCGGGCAGCGCCTCCGACAACATCACCCGGCCGAGGCCGTCCACCAGGCCCGTCGTGCCGACACCCGAGGCCCACACCTCGCCGCCGTCCAGCCCGGCACCCTCCAGGCACTCGGCGACCGCCCGGTCCACCGCCTCGAGACGTTCCGTCCGGCCAATCTCGGGAGTGACGGGCACCCGGGCGCTGTGCAGCACGTTGCCGTCGAGATCGGCGGCCACCGCGCGGATCTTGTGCCCGCCGATGTCGATGCCGAGCACCCGGCCCGCGTCGGCCCTGAACCGGTAACGCCTGGCCGGGCGGCCCACCCCGCCCGCGGTGGCGCCCGCCTCGGCCACCCAGCCCTTCTGCAGCAGCTCGCGTACCACGTCTTCGGTGGAGGCCCGCGACAGTCCCGTGCGCTTGGCGACCTCGGTGAGCGTGAGCGACGGCTGCCCCTGCAACGCCTTGATCACGGCCAGCGCGTTGAGCTGCCGCAGCCGCGACAGGTCCCCGCCACTCGTCTCCCCGCTCATCGGCCCCCCTTGCTGTCGGCTTTCCCGAACCGAATAATAATGGTCTCCATGATATTTCGTCGGGGAAGGTTCCATGACTGAGGTGACTCTAGCCATCGCCGGCGGCGGCCTGCGCGGGCTGACCTACGCACGCCGCGCGCACGCCACGGGCGCGGGGCGGGTGGTGGCGGTGGCCGAGCCCGACCCGCAGCGCCGGGCGGCGTTCGCGGCGGAGTTCGGGATCGCGCCCGAGCTGGCGTACAGCGGCTGGAAGGAGCTGGCGGCGGCCGGGCGGGTGGCCGACGCGGCGGTCATCGCCACGCACGACCGGCTCCACACCGAGCCCGCGGTGACGCTGGCGGACCTCGGTTACCACATTCTCCTGGAGAAGCCGATGGCCACCACGGAGCGAGAGGCGGCCAGGATCGCCGAGGCGGCCCGGCGCAACGGCATCATGCTGGCGGTCTGCCACGTGCTGCGGTACACGCCGTACACGGGCGTGGTCAGGAACCTGCTGGACGAGGGGCGGATCGGGCGGCTCGTCAGCGTCCAGCACCTGGAGCCGGTGGGGTGGTGGCATCAGGCGCACTCGTTCGTGCGCGGGCACTGGCGCCGCCAGGACACCTCGGCGCCGATGTTGCTGGCCAAGGCGTGCCACGACGTGGACTGGCTGGTGCACCTGTTCGGCCGGCCGCCCGTCCGGGTGTCGTCGTTCGGCTCCCTGTCCCACTTCCGCGCCGAGGAGCGGCCCGCAGCGGCGGCCGACCGGTGCCTCGACTGCCCGCTGGAGCCGACGTGCCCGTACTCGGCGCCACGGCTCTACCTGGGCTGCCTTGGTGATCCCGACAGCGAGTTCTGGCCGCTGGGAGCTGTCACGCCGGAGCGTACGGAGGAGGCGGTGCTGGACGCGCTGCGCACCGGCCCGTACGGCCGCTGCGTGTACGCCTGCGACAACGACGTGGTGGATCACCAGGAGGTGGTGATGGAGTTCGACAACGGGGCGACGTGCTCGTTCACGATGAGCGCGTTCACGCCGATGGAGCACCGGCGCACCCGGCTCTTCGGCACCCACGGCTACATCGACGGCGACGGGCGCTCGCTACGGGTGGTGGACTTCCGCACCGGAGAGGAGGAGATGATCGCCATGGACGGGATGACGGGCCCCTCGGCGGCCGACGGGCACGGAGGCGGCGACGAGGGGCTGACGGACGCCTTCCTCGCCGCCGTGGCCTCGGGCGACGCCACGCTGCTGCGCTCGGACGCCGCGGAGAGCCTGATGACGCACCGCGTGGTGTGGGCCGCGGAAGAGGCCCGCACCACCGGCACCGTCGTCGCCCTCTAGCCCCACACCTCGCGGGCGGTCTCGGCGATCAGCGAGAGTTTGGCGAACTGCTGGTCCTCGGTGAGCTGGTTGCCCTCGACCGTGGAGGAGAAGCCGCACTGCGGCGACAGGCAAAGCTGGTCGAGGTCGACGTACTTGGCGGCCTCGTCGATGCGCCGCTTCAGCGTGTCCTTCGACTCCAGCTCGCCGCGCTTGGTCGTGACCAGGCCGAGCACCACCATCTTGCCCTTCGGCACGAACCGCAGCGGCTCGAAGCCGCCCGAGCGCTCGTCGTCGTACTCGAGGAAGAAGCCGTCCACCTTGAGCTCGTTGAACAGGGCCTCGGCGACGAAGTCGTAGCCGCCGGAGGCGGCCCAGGAGGAGCGGAAGTTGCCGCGGCACATGTGCGTGGTGATCGTCATGCCGTCCGGCTTGGCGGCGAGGGCGGCGTTGATCTGTTTGATGTAGCGCAGGTGCATGTGCTCGGCGTCGTCGCCGCGCCCGGCCAGTTCCGCCCGCTGCGCCGGGTCGTTGAGGTAGGCCAGGCTGGTGTCGTCGAACTGCAGGTACGTGCAGCCCAGCGCGCCGATCCGGCGTACCTGCTCGGCGTAGGCGGCGCTCAGGTCGTGCCAGAACTCCTCGACGTCGGGGTAGACGTCCGGGTCGATGGAGGCCGGGCCGCCCCGGTAGTGGACCATGCTCGGGGACGGGACGGTCAGCTTGGGCACGGCCGTGGTGACCGTGTCGCGCAGGAACGCGAAGTCGTCGGCGAAGATCGGCTCGTCCAGGGTGATCCGGTCGTGCACCCGCAGCGCGGCCGGGGTGAACTCGATGTCGCCCTGCTCGTTGTGGAAGCGCACGGTGATGCGCTCGTCGGCGGCCTGGCCGATGCCGCCGAGCCGGTAGATGAAGTCCATGTGCCAGGACGCCCGGCGGAACTCACCGTCGGTCGCGCTCTGCAGGCCCACCTCCTCCTGCCGGCGCACCACCTCTCTGATCGCCGCGTCCTCGGCCTCGCGCAGGGCGTCGCCGGTGAGGGTCTCACGGGCGCGCAGCAGCGCGGACGGGCGGAGGAGGCTGCCGACGTGATCGGCGCGGAAGGGCGGTGACGTACGCATGGACGATCATCCTCCGTAGAGCTTTCTGAGCGGGGCCTTGAGCAGCTTGCCCGCCGCGTTCTTGGGCAGTTCCGGGACGAATTCAAGATATTTCGGGATCTTGTAGCGGGCCAGGCGGCCGTCCAGATGCTTGAGCATCTCGTCCGCACCGGCCGCGGCCCCCGGCCTGAGCACCACCAGGGCCTTGCCGACCTCGCCCCACCGGTCGTCGGGCACGCCGATCACCGCGCACTCGGCGACCGCGGGGTGCTCGTAGAGTGCGCTCTCGACCTCGGCGGGGTAGACGTTCTCGCCGCCGGAGATGATCACGTCGGTGATCCGGTCGGAGATGCGCACGTAGCCGTCCGCGTCGGCGACGCCGACGTCGCCGGAGCGGAACCAGCCCTCCTCCGACAGCACCTTCGCGGTCTCCTCCGGCCGTCGCCAGTAGCCGGGCATGACGTTGGGGCCCTGGACGTACACCTCCCCGGGCTCTCCGGGGGCGGCGGGAGAGCCGTCGGGGGCGACCAGCCGGACGTCGGAGAAGAAGCACGGCACCCCGGCCGTGCCCGCCTTGGCGACCGAGTGCTCGGCCGCGAGGAACAGCGCGCCGGGGGACGTCTCCGTCATGCCGTACCCCTGCAGGAACGTCAGCCCGCGCTCCTGGTACGCGCGGATCAGCGGCTCCGGCACCGGCGCGCCCCCGCACAGCAGGTGGCGCAGGCTCGACAGGTCGGCCCCGGCCCAGCGCGGCGACTGCGCCAGGAACGCGAACATCGACGGCACCCCGAACATCACCGTCACGCGCTCGGCCTCGATGAGGTCGAAGGTGCGCGCCACGCCGAACGACGGCTCCAGGATCACCCGCCCGCCCTTGAGCACGGTCGGGATCAGCGTCTGGGCCAGCGCCGCGATGTGGAACATGGGCGCGCTGATCAGCGTCACCTCGTCGTGCGCCAGCGGCACGTCCACCAGCAGGTTGACGGTGTTCCAGGTCAGGTTGCCGTGGGTGAGCATGGCGCCCTTGGGGCGGCCGGTCGTGCCGGAGGTGTACATGATCAGGCAGACGTCGTCCTGACCGACGGGCTCGTCGATCGGCTCGGGCGAGCCCGCGGCGATCAGCTCCTCGTAGGCGGCGGCCGTCAGGTGCCGGCCGGGCAGGCCGTCGCCGTCGCGCTCCTCGCCCAGCACGAGCAGCGCCGCCTCGGCGTCCTGCAGGATGAAGCGCAGCTCGGGCACGGCCAGCCGGGTGTTGAGCGGCACGAACACCGCCCCCAGCAGCGCCGCCGCGAAGAACGTCTCGACCAGCGCGGGCTGGTTCGCACCCAGGAACGCGACCCGGTCGCCGTGCCCGACGCTGAGCCGGGAGGCCAGCCGGTACACCCGGTCGCGGAACTCACGGTAGGTGTGGTGCCGCCCGGCGTAGGTGATGGCGATCCGGTCCGGAGTCATGCGCGCCCTGCGTGCCGGCCACGAGCCAATCCCCTGATTCCGCATCGGCGCTCCTTGACGGTCAGGTCCTCAAGCTAGATCGCGTTCACTCTTTCGTCCAGGTTTCATCGGGTACGGCGTCGAGGATCCGCGCCACCACCTCGGCGGCCTCCGGGCGGAACCGCTCGTGCAGCGTGTGGCAGACCCGCTGGGCCTTCTCGGCCGGCCAGTCGTCCGGCAGGTAGCGCAGCGGCAGCCGCGGGTCGGTCCTGATGACCTGCAGCCAGCGGGTGAGCAGCAGCAGCCGGGATCCAGGCGCCGACCCCCACAGAGGTCAGGCAAAAATCCAGGCCCCTGGGCCACCGCTGATGAGCAGCCGGTGAGACCCGGCCGCTGGGGAGTCACTATCCACCGCGACCTCCCTGCACAACACCGGGTCGATGTTGGCCAGGGCCCGGAGCTGCCGCTCCTTGACCGCCTGCTCGTAGCACTCGCCCAGCTCGAAGGTGTGGGCGTCGATGATGTGCTCCGTCTCGGCGGGAGACATGCTGAGCAGAACAGCCGCGCCTGGCTGAAGTGGTCGGCGAACGAGGCCGGGGCCTCAGGCACCTTCCGCCCCGACACCTCCAGCGGCACCTCGACATAGGCGCCCGCGCCCGCGTGAAAGGGACAGCCGCCGTCCAGCGAGTTCGGCTTGCACGGAGCCACCCCGCGATGCACCGCGTCCTGGTGGAAGCCGTCCCGCAGCATGTCGTCGACGGAGGCGTGCGGCCGGTTGATCGGGATCTGCAGGACGTTGGGCCCTCCCAGGCGGATGATCTGCCTGTTGAGACAGGAGAACAGCCGGGCGGCCGGCAGCGGGTCATCGGTGATGTCGATGCCGGGCACCAGATGGCCGGCGTAGAAGGCGACCTGCTCCGTCTCGGCGGAGTAGTTGGAGGGGTTGCGGCTGAGCTCCATCAGGCCGATGGGCTGGACCGGCGCCAGTTCCCGGGGCACGATCCTCGTCGGATCCAGCAGGTCGATGCCCTCGAACATTTCCGGGGTGTCGGGGAAGGTCAGGATGCCCGGCTCCCACTGCGGGTACGCGCCCGCCTCGATCGCGTCGGCGAGGTCGCGCCGGTGGAAGTCGGGGTCCATGCCACCGATCATCTGCGCCTCCTCCCAGGTGACGGAGTGCACGCCGAGCTTGGGCTTCCAGTGGAACTTCACCAGCGTCGTCGCGCCCTCGGCGTTGACCATCCGGAAGGTGCGGACGCCGAAGCCCTCCATCATCCGGTAGGAGCGGGGATGCCGCGATCGGACATGTTCCACAGCGTGTGGTGGGTGGCCTGTCGCGAAACCGCGCGTGTCGCGTACGGTGTCGGCCGAACCACGACGCGCTTGGGGATGCGCTCGTGGTCGAAGTGCATGGCAGATCGCCACTGGCCGATCAGCGCCAGACGAAGACCCGCCCATCCCGGGGGTGCCGGCTACGCCCATGAGCCGCGCCTGCTACGCGAACCGGCGCCCGTCCGCGACTTCGGGTGTCAGGAAGACGCGGCGCGGCCAGATGATCACTCGCTTGCATGCGGGCACCCCGTGGCCCGCAGCCCGCGCCGCGCCACGACCGGGCTGGAAGCCGCCTGAGGCCCGGGACGACGCTGGGCGCGTGACCGTGACGGGTCCCGCGCATCACCGTGGCGTCAGCGTGGTGAACCTCCGCGCTGGAGGGACTTCGGAACGAGATACTCCTCGACGCCGTAGACGCCGCGCTCACGCCCGTACCCGGAGTGTTTGACGCCGCCGAACGGGGCGTCCCACGCCGTCGAGGCGTCGCTCTGGATCACGCCGCCGACACGGAGCCGTCGGGCGACACTCTCGAACCGCGCATCGTCATCGGTCCACACGCGGGCGATGAGGCCGAACCGCGTGCCTTCGGCGAGCTCGATCGCGTGCGCTTCGTCGTCGGCGGGCTGAATCGCGAGCACGGGCCCGAACACCTCCTCCTGCACGATCGGCGCGCCGGGGTCGTCGGCGACGACCACCGTAGGTGGGGCGTACCAGCCGCGTGCGAGGTGGGAGATGTCCTTCGACGCGAGCATGCGCACACCGGGGGTGTCGCCGGCCACGCGGATGTGCTCGAGCACCGTGTTCCGTTGTCCCTGGTTCGCCAGAGGTCCGACGGTGCTGGCCGGATCGAAGGGGTCGCCCACCACGACCTGCGCCATCACGTTACGGGCTTCGTCCTCGGCCTCTTCGAGGAGGTGGCGCGGAACGATCAGCCGGGACAGCGCCGCACACGTCTGACCGGCGTTGGCGAAGCAGCTTCCGATCGTATGCCGCACCGCCGCACGCACCTTGTCGTCGTCGACGACGATCGCGGCGCTCTTTCCGCCCAGTTCGAGCGAGGTGCGCGTCCCCCACCGGGCAGCCGACAAGGCGACCTGGCGCCCGGCTTCGACGGAGCCCGTGAAGGAGACGAAGTCGGCGCGTGCGTGGCCTGCGATGGCGCTGCCCACGCTTGCGCCGCTTCCGCAGACGACGTTCAGTACGCCACCGGGGAGCCCGGCCTCAGCGAACGCCTCCGCCAGCAGGAACGTCGTGAGCGGGGCGACGCTCGCCGGCTTGACGACGATGCTGCAGCCGGCGGCGATCGCCGGCGCCACCTTCAGTGCCGCCTGCATCAGCGGATAGTTCCACGGCGTGATCGCACCGACGACGCCCGCGGGCTCGCGGACGACGTCCGAGTTGCCGATCCTCTCCCGCTTCATGATCGCTTCGACAGCCGAGGCCGCCGTGAGACGGATGGCCGCCAGGCCCAGGGCGACCTGCGTTCCGTGCACCTGGCTCGCCACGGTGCCGACTTCCGCCTGCATCGTGGTGGCGAGGTCATCCGCCATGCCTTCCAGGATGTCCGCGGCCTTCTCGACCACGGCGACGCGATCGGCAGGCGCAACGTCCGCCCACCGCTGCTGCGCGCGTGCGGCGGAGTCGAATGCGCGGTCGACGTCCTCGGCGGTGGCGGAGCGCACCTTGGCGATCTCCTTGCCGGTGGCGGAGTCGTCCACCGACGCGTACGACGTCCCCGACGGAACGACCCGGGCGTTGTCCAGCCACAGCGAATCGTTGACGACGCCCCTGGGTGATGCCATGAATTTCATCCTTCTCAGATCGTGAGTCAGCGTGGTCGCGACGCTCGCGGCCCCACTACGGCTCTTCGCGTCGCCGCTCAGCCGATGGACGGTTCCGCCAGGAGCTTCCACGGGGAGGGAACCTCGCCGAAGGGAACCTCGAGGAGCACCGGTGCGTCCGTCCCGCCGGCGTTGCGGATGGCCTTCTCCAGCGCTTCCGGAGTGGTGACCCGCTCACCCGCGACGCCGAACTCCTTGGCCAGGGCCACGAAGTCGGGGTTCTTGAGGTCGACCCCGATGTTGCGGCCGAACGTCTCGCTCTGGATGCGCTGGACGTTGCCGAACGCGTCGTTGCTGAACACCACGGTCACGAGCCCGATGCCGTACTTGGCAGCGGTGGACAGCTCCTGCAGCGCCCACCCGAAGCCACCGTCACCGTTGATGGAGACGACCTGCCGGCCCTTGGCTCCGACGGCGGCGCCGAGGCCGGTCGGGAAGCCGTAGCCGAGCGTGCCCTGGTATCCGGGCGTCACGTAGGTTCCCGGCTCGTAGACGGGGAACGCCAGCCGCGCCGCGTAGCCGACCTGCGTGAGCTCTTCGACGAAGATGCCGTCGTCCGGCATGGCCGCGCGGATCGCCCGAAGCCACTCCAGCTGAGGCTCGATCGCGCTCAGGGCGTCACGTTCCCGCTCGCGGTAGCCGTCGAGCACCGGCGCTGCACGCTTGCCGCCGGGCAGGGAGTTCATGATCGCTTCCATCGCGACCCTGGCGTCGGCGATGACCGCGACCTCGAACTCGCGCGGCGCGCGCACGTCGGCCGGGTCCGCATTGATCGCTATGAGGCGGTGGCGTCCGGGCCTGACGACCGGCCGCCCGGTCATGGTGATGAAGCGGGTGCCGATGGCGAGCACGACGTCCGCGTTCTCGAGAACTTCTGCTCCGGCCAACCGCGACAGGACGAGCGGGTGCCGATCGCTGACGGCGCCCTTACCGTTCCGGCTGGTGATGACGGGCGCTCCGAGGCGCTCGGCGAGCGCCTGGAGCGCGGCGCTGGACGCGGCATCGCGCACGCCGCCACCTGCGACGATCACAGGCCGCTCGGCAGCGGCGAGGAGTTCGACGGCACGGCTGACCGAGTCCTCGTCGATCTCACCGGCGCTGTCACCGGCGCTGTCACCGGCGCTGTCACCTGAGGGATTCACCGCTCCGGCGGTCGTCCTCCCCTGGAGCACGTCCGGGGGGATCTCGATGCCGACGGGCCGCGGACGTCCGCTCGTGGCCTGCTTGAACGCTTCGCGGACCAGGCCGGGGATCTCCTCGGGCGACTTCGCGATCCCGTTCCACTTGGTGAGCGAACGGAGAAGGTCCGTCTGCCCCTGAATCTCGTGGAGCATGCCGAGCCCCCGGCCGATGGTCGGCGACGGGATCTGGCCGGCGATGCAGACCACTGGACTGTTCGTCGCGAACGCGGTCGACAACGCCGCTCCGGCGTTCAGGAGGCCGGGACCGGGCACGACCATGCAGACGCCGGGCCGGCCCGCCACACGGGCATAGCCGTCCGCCATGTACGCGGCCCCCTGCTCGTGCCGCGCCGAGATGAAGTCGATCGACTCCCGGTTCTGGGCAAGACCGTCCATCGCGTAGTCCAGCTGGATCCCGGGGACGCCGAAGATCGTCTGAACGCCCTCCGCGATCAGCTGTTCGGTGAGTAGTTCTCCACCGGTCTTGGTCATGGGCTTACCTTTCCTCCGCTCCTGTTCGGGTGTGCTGCAGGGCTGCTGTTCCGCATCCGGTGGTCACCGTAGGGCCGCCGCGTGAGTGTCTCGAACGGCTAGATGGCACTGAGGTCCCGCGTCCGGCTCTCTGCTGCGATCAGGATCCCCACGAGGCAGACGGCGAGCACTCCCATCCACGCCCAGCCCAGTACGGCGATTCCGCCACTGGCGGCGACCAGGGAGGTCGCGATGAGCGGCGTGAAGCCCGACCCGAGCGCCGAAGCGGTCTGGAAGCACAGCGAGGCACCGGTGAAACGGAGGCGCGTGGGGAACAGCTCCGCCAGGAACGCGGCGAGCGGGCCGAGGATGAAGCCCTGGATGAACTGACCGATGATGACGGCGGTGGCGAAGCCTGCCTCGGTTCCCGTCTGGATCAGGTTGAGCATCGGGAAGACGAAGATCAGCGCTGCGACGATTCCGACGATGAGGGGGAGACGCCGCCCCAAGCGGTCGCTCAACCGGGCGCTGATGATGGCCGCGATGAGGAGAGCGACCGAGCCGAGGATCTTCAGGTTCAGGATGGCCGTGCGGTCGGCACCGAGCTCGACGACGTGGTTGACCGCCCAGGAGGTGGCGATACCGTCGATCGTCAGCTGGCTGATCGCGACGATGATGCCGAGCCCGGCCTGCATCGGGTAGCGGCGCAGCACCTCCAGGATCGGCACCTTCCGCTTCTCCGCTTCCTGGTCCAGCGCCTGGAACAGCGGGCTCTCGCTGACCTTCAGACGGATGACCATTCCGACCAGGACGAGCAGGAAGCTGAGCAGGAAGGGAATGCGCCAACCCCACGAGAGGAACTGGTCCTCCGGGAGCATGGAGGTGAGGGAGATGGATCCCGTGGCGAGCATCGCGCCGGCGGGTGCGCCGAGGCTCGCGAACGAGGCCGCGAAACCGCGCTTCCCGCCGGGGGCGTTCTCGAGGGCGATGAGCATCGCGCCGCCCCACTCACCGCCGACGGCGACACCCTGCACGACCCGGCAAGTGATGAGGAGGATCGGCGCCATGACACCGATGAGCTCGTTGGAGGGAAGGAGCCCGATCGCCATGGTCGAGATGCCCATGAGGAGCATCGTGGTGACGAGCACGCCCTTGCGGCCGAGCTTGTCGCCGAAATGGCCGAAGATCACGCCTCCGAGCGGTCGTCCGACGTACCCGACGGCGAGCGTGACGAAGGACGAGATGGTCGCCATGGTCGGCGAAAGGTTGCTGAAGAAGACGTGCGGGAAGACGACCGCGGCCGCCATGACGTACAGGACGAAGTCGTAGAACTCGATCACGCTTCCGCTGAAGCTGGACAGCAGAATGCGTCGCATGGGGCCGTGCCACAGCGAGTCGGAGCCGCCCTGCGGCATGACTGTGGTGTTCTCGGTGGTTGCCATGGGGGGACTTTCAGATATGACCGTGACGGGGGGTCAGCGGGGTTCGTTGGAGAGGGCGGGGAGAGCGTTGAGGAGGTGCTCGGTGTCCTCGGGGGAACCGACGGTCACGCGGATGCCGCCGCCGATGGGGCGTACGAGCACGCCGTCGGCCTCGCATGCGCCGGCGACGCTCGCGGTCGATTCGCCCAGCGGAAGGAAGACGAAGTTCGCGGCGGATTCGACGACATTCCATCCGCGGGAGCGGAGGGCCGCGGTGAGGGCTGCGCGCTCCTTCACGATCGATGCGATGCGAAGCTCGGACTCGGCCACCTGTTCCGGCTGAAGCGCGGCCAGCGCGCCCGCGACGGCGACGCTGTCGATGCGGAACGGGACTCCCAGCCGCGACACGTAGCTCATCACTTCGCTGTCACCGATCGCGTAGCCGATGCGCAGGCCTGCCAGACCATGCGCCTTGCTGAGCGTTCGGACGACGATCAGGTTCGGGTGCTCCTCCATGAGCTCCAGACCGTCGACGTCCGTCGCGAACTCGACGTACGCCTCGTCGAGGATGACGGCGATGTCCCCCGGTACGCGCGCCAGGAACTTCTTGAGTTCCGCGTTGGTGTGTGCTGTGCCCGTGGGGTTGTTCGGGTTGCAGATGATGATCACTCGGGTGCGGGGCGTGATGACGCCGTGCATGGCTTCGAGGTCGTGCGCGTGCGAGACCAGTGGAACGGCTACCGGCACCGCCGAGTTGGCGATGGCGGCGGTCCGGTAGTACGGAAAGCTCGGCTGGGCGAAGATCACTTCGGAGTCGGCTTCGACGAGCACCCCGACGATGTCACGCAGCAGCGCGGTGGATCCGTTCGCGACAGCGATGCGGTCGGACGGCTGACCGGTGTGCGCCGCGATGGCGTCGCGGAGCTCGGTGTACTGCATGTCCGGGTACCGGTGCGCGTCCTCGAGTGCGGCCTTCATCGCGTCCACGATCGCCGCCTGCGGAGGCCATGGGACCTCATTGGACGCGAGGCGCGCCTGCCTGCGCGTTTCTCCGCCTTGGGGACGCCGGCCGGGAACGTACGGAGGCAAACCCTCGAGCCGGTGGGCGATCCTCAGTGATCCCACGTTTCTCCTTCCGTGAGCGTTCGTCGAACGCGTGATGCATAGCCACGCGACCGGTTGCACTACCTTGCGCCCACCAGTGGGATTACGGCAATCACAAATATTGGGCGAAACAGTTCAAGGATTCTAAACATCTATCCCCGTGGCGTCGCGCAGGATGGATGGCCCCTTCCTGATCAGGGCGAGAGGGGCCCTGCCATCGGCCCCTCAGAGCATGCCGGTCTTGCTCACGGGCGTGCCGTCACGTGAGGTGAAATGCTTGGCGACCGCTTCGCGGCAGTACGCCCGCAGCGCTTCCATCCGGGCAGTGCGCCGCGCACCGGGCGCCGTGGCGAGCACGACGTGGTTCGCGGGGAGTTCGTCCGCGATCGGGCGGTACACGATCGGCTTCCCGTCGTACGTCAGGTCGCCATGGGGACGGCCCATGATGATCGTGTAGCCGAGGCCGCGCGCGACGAGCGAGCGGATCGTCTCGACGTTCGCACTCCGCCAGCGCACTCGAGGTGTGATGCCGGCGTTGCGCAGGATTTCCTCGACGTGGTCGGTGGCCGGGCGCATGGCAAGGAGAACGGCGTACTCGTCACGCAGGGCGCTGAGCGAGACCATGTCCTGGCCGGCCAGCGGATGATTCGGCGAGACGGCGAGCTGCAACCGGACAGGGGCCAGCCGCTGGACATCGACCTCGGAGACGATGTGGTTCTCGTACAGCAGGGCCGCGTCCAGCCTTCCCTCGACCAGGAGGGTCTGCAGCGCCGCCGACGGTCCTTCCTCCAGTTCGAGATCGATCGCGGGATGATGCGTCGCGAAGTGCTCCGCCATCTGCGGGAACAACCACGGCGACAGAGTCGTGAAGATCCCGACCCGCAGCGGGCCCCTCAGCTCTCCGCGGATGGTTCCGGCCAGGTCCTGAATGTCGTCGACGTACCGGGCGATAAGCCGCGCGGTCTCGTAGACGCTTCGCCCGGCATCGGTGATCTCCACGCCTTTGCCGCGGGTGCGCAGCGTGAGCTGGACGTCGAGGAGCTCCTCGAGTTGCGTGATGGCGAGCGAGACCCCGCCGGCGGACACGTGGAGTCTCCTCGCCGCCTCGGTGACCGACCCGCTCTCGACGACGGCGCAGAAATACTGCAACTGCCTGAGGGAGAGCGCCGACGCTCCATTCAATTCAGTCTCCTTAAAATATCAATCATGATAGTTGTCATTGCCTGATTTAGCCAGTGCCCGCACACTCGACGTGTTCCATCAACCGAGGGTTCGTCACAGAGCGTCCAGATCCCATCACCAGGAATGCGACGATGAGCAGCACTCACAAGACCGCGCCTCACGCTGAGGCGGCCTCAGAAGAGACTCTACGTACACCGCAGATGCGACGGATTCTCGCGTCGAGCTTCCTCGGCAGTGCGATCGAGTTCTACGACTTCATGCTCTACGCGAGCGCGTCCGCGCTTGTCTTCGCGCCTGTCTTCTTCGCCTCGCTCGACCCCGCCATCGCCACGATCGCGTCGTTCGGAACCCTCGCCGCGGGATACCTCGCGCGCCCGCTCGGCGGCATCATCTTCGGGCACTTCGGCGACAAGCTCGGACGCAAGCGCGTCCTCGTCATCACGATGCTGATGATGGGCATCGCCACCACTCTCATCGGCATGCTTCCCACGTACGACCAGATCGGCGTCGCCGCTCCGTTGACCCTCGTCGCACTCCGGGTGATCCAGGGCTTCTCCGTCGGCGGCGAATGGGGCGGAGCCATGCTGATCGCACTGGAACACGCCCCCGGCGGCAAGCGTGGCTTCGCGGCGTCCTTCGCCAACCTCGGCGCGCCTGCCGGCTCGATCCTGTCCGCCGGGATCCTCGGTCTGTTCTCCCTCATGCCAGAGGACCAGTTCTTGGCGTGGGGCTGGCGCGTTCCCTTTCTGCTGAGCTTCGTTCTCGTGCTCATCGGCATGATCGTCCGCCTCAAGGTCGTCGAAAGCCCGCTTTTCCTCGGCTTCGACCGCGAAGCTGAAAAGCGCCGTGTCCCGCTCCTCGATGTCCTCACGAAGTCACCGAAGGTCCTCGTTCTCGGCACGCTCGTCGCGATGACCCAGCTGACGATCTCCGGCATGGCGAGCGTATGGGGACTCAGCCACGCGACCGCTCAGGGAGTCGACCAGACCTTCGCGCTCAACGCGAAGGTGGTCTCCGCGGTCGCCTTGTTCCTGACCACCATTGTCGCCGCCCGGCTGAGCGACCGGTTCGGACGTCGTCCGATCACCGCCGTCGGGATCACCGCGGCCATCATCTTCGCCTACCCGCTTCTGCTCCTGGTGGACTCGGGCAGCAACGTGTCTTTCGCGATCGCCGTCACCGTGGGACAGGCCATCCAGGGAATCATCCTCGGCCCGCTCGCGGGCTTCCTCGCCGAGCTCTTCCCCACGCGGGTGCGCTTCACCGGCTCGTCTCTCGCGTTCCAGGGAGCGTCGGCGATCGGCGCGGGGCTCACCCCGCTCATCGCCGGATCCCTCGCCGCCTCGGCCGGAGGGCTTCCCCTGCTCGGCGGCGTGTGGATCGCCGTCCTCATCGTCTGCGCCATTGCGCTGTTCCTCACCCCAGAAAGCAACAAGCGCGATCTCGCCGCGATCCGCTGACCCATAGGAGTCTTCGTAAAGTGACCAATTCTGCCACCTTCGACGCCGATGTCATCATCGTCGGCGGAGGACCTGTCGGCCTGCTCGCCGCGATGGAACTGGACTCGCACGGAGTCTCGTCGATCGTCATCGAAGAGAACCCCTATCTCGACCCCCCGAACGTCAAGTGCAACCATGTGTCCGCTCGCACGATGGAGGCGTTTCGCCGCTTCGGGCTGGCCGACAAGGTTCGCTCGGCCGGCCTGCCCTCCGACCACCCTCAGGACATCGCCTTCCGCACCTCGGTGACCGGCGTGGAGTTCGGGCGCATCCCCATCCCGTCCGCTTCCGCACGTCGCGACGGAACCGGAGTGGGCCCCGACACCGCCTGGGCGGCCGCCGAGCTGGCACATCGCGTGAACCAGCAGTACCTTGAGCCCATTCTCGAGGAGCACGTGGCTTCCCGCGAGAACGTGAGTCTTCGCAACGAGGTCAAGGCCGTCGCCGTCGCTCAGGACGAGGACGGCGTGACGGTGGAGATCGCCCCGGTGGGCACCGAGGAGAAGACGATCCTTCGCGGCCGTTATCTCATCGGCGCCGACGGCGGCCGTTCGCTCGTTCGGAAGACCATCGGGTCCGCGTTCCACGGTGACCCCGTGCTACAGCATGTCCAGTCGACGTGCATCAGGATGCCAGACCTGTACGAGCACATGTCGGCGGGAAAGGCGTGGGGCTACTACATCTACAACGACCGCCGGAACGGTCATGTCTACACCATCGACGGCATCGAGACGTTCCTGATCCACACGTACCTGAGCCCCGGGGAAGCCGAGCGCGAGGAGGTCGACCGCGACCGTGCGATCCGCGACATCCTCGGACTCTCCGACGACCAGTCCTACGAGCTCATCTCCCGTGAAGACTGGATCGCCCGCCGGCTCGTGGCGGACAAGTTTCGCGAAGGCCGCATGTTCATCGCCGGTGACGCCGCCCACCTCTGGGTGCCTTACGGCGGATACGGCATGAACGCCGGCATCGCCGACGGTCTCAATCTGGCGTGGCTGCTGAGCACTGTGATCGCCGGCTGGGCGGACGAGTCGATCCTGGACGCCTACGAGGCCGAACGTCAGCCAATCACCGACCAGGTGTCCCGCTTCGCGATGTCCCACCTGCGGAAGATCTCCGCCACGGACGTGCCCGCCGACCTCGAGGCCGAGGGCCCCGAAGGTGACGCGGCCCGCGAGGCCTTCGGGAAGCTCGCGTACGACCTGAACGTCCAGCAGTTCGCGGCCGCGGGCCTCAACTTCGGGTACAGCTACGCCAACAGCCCCATCATCGTCGCGGACGGCCCGGCCCCGGAGTACACGATGGGCACGTACACGCCCTCGACGGTGCCCGGTTGCCGCCTCCCCCACTTGTGGCTCGCGAACGGTTCCTCGCTCTATGACCTCCTCGGTCCCTGGTACACGCTCGTGGCGCTCGATCATTTCGACGCCGCGGAGAGCTGGGCGCAGGAGGCACGCGCCGCCGGCCTGCCCGTCACCGTGGTGAGGCTTCCCGAAGCCGCCGAGAACCCCGCGTACAGGACGCCCTTCCTGATCGCTCGTCGCGATCAGCACGTGGCCTGGCGAGGAACGACACTGCCTTCGGACGTCGCCGACTTCGCCGCTCGTCTCGGTGCCAGGACCCGTACCCGCAACGAGCAGGAAACCGACGTTCTCACCGCCTCCACCGAATGAGACCCACCATGAGCACCGCACCCGGCTCTCTTCCCGTCACCCCGGGGAAGATCATCGCCGTCCACATCAGCTACGAGTCGCGCGCAGCGCAGCGCGGCCGCCGCCCTGCCGCACCTTCGTACTTCCTCAAGCCGTCGAGCTCTCTGGCCGCCTCGGGCGACGCGGTCGAGCGTCCCGAGGGTACGGAGCTGCTCGCCTTCGAGGGCGAGATCGCCCTCGTCATCGGCTCACCCGCGCGAAGCGTCTCCCCCGCCGAGGCCTGGAGTCACGTGGCCTGGGTGACGGCGGCCAACGACTGGGGCCTGTACGACCTGCGCGCCAACGACAAGGGGTCGAACGTGCGCAACAAGGGACGCGACGGCTACACCCCCGTCGGCCCGCAGCTCATCGACGCGCGTGCGGTCGACCCCACAGCGCTGCGCGTGCGGACGTGGCTCAACGGCGAGCTCGTACAGGAGGGCGAAACCGGCGGCCTCATCTTCCCGCTCTCCCAGATCATCGCCGACCTCTCCCAGCACCTCACCCTCGAAACCGGCGACCTCATCCTCACCGGCACGCCGGCCGGCGCGTCGGTGGCCGGCCCAGGAGACATCGTCGAGGTCGAAGTCGATGCGCCGCACACGCCCGGTGCACCGAACTCGGGCAGGCTGACGAGTCGCGTGATCGACGGTCCCGGCGACTTCGATCCCGTCATCGGTTCGCTCCCCTCGGTCGACGACCTCCAGCGCGAGGAGGCGTGGGGCTCCCGCGAGGCGGCAGGGCTCCCCGCTGCCCCCACCGCCCCGGCCATGTCCCCCGAGCTGCGTGACAAGCTGCTCAAGACACCCGTCGCCGGGCTGTCGCAGCAACTTCGCAAGCGCGGCCTCGACAACGTCTCCATCGACGGCGTGCACGCGACCCGGCCGGGCACGAAGCTCGTCGGCGTCGCGAAGACACTGCGCTTCGTCCCGAACCGCGAAGACCTCTTCCGAAGCCACGGCGGGGGCTACAACGCGCAGAAACGCGCGTTCGACGCCGTACGGGAGGGCGAGGTCATCGTCATCGAGGCGCGCGGCGAGCGCGGCTCCGGCACCCTCGGCGACGTGCTCGCCCTGCGCGCCCTCGCCCGCGGCGCGGCGGGTGTCGTCACGGACGGCGGCGTGCGCGACCACGCGACGGTCGCCGGCATCGACCTCCCCGTCTTCAGTCAGGGGCCGCACCCCGCCGTACTCGGCCGCAAGCACGTGCCGTGGGACACCGACCTCACGATCGCCTGCGGCGGCGCCACGGTCCAGCCCGGCGACATCATCGTGGGCGACGACGACGGTGTCATCGTGATCCCCCCGGCGATCGCCGAGGAGGTGGCCGACGCCGCACTCGCTCAGGAGACCGAGGACGCGTGGATAGCCGAGCAGGTCGCGGCCGGTCACCCCGTCGACGGTCTGTTCCCCATGAACGCGGAGTGGCGCGCCAAGTACGAGGCGGCCACCGAGGCGGAGACCCGATGACCGCAGGGGCCTCCTCCACCGACCGATCCCAGCTCACCTCCGAACGGGAAGACCAGATGACCGACACCGCGACCTCCGCCCGGCACGTCCCCGCCGACCTGCCCGCGCGCATCCAGCACTACATCGACGGCGAGTTCGTCGACTCGCTCGACGGTGACACGTTCGACGTGCTCGAACCCGTCTCAAACGAGGTGTACGTGCAGGCCGCGGCCGGCAGGAAAGCCGACATCGACCGCGCCGTCGTCGCGGCCCGTCGCGCGTTCAGGGAGGGTCCGTGGCCCCGCATGCTGCCGCGCGAGCGCTCGCGCGTGCTGCACCGCATCGCCGACATCGTCGAGTCCCGCGACGCCCGCCTCGCCGAGCTGGAGTCGTTCGACTCGGGCCTGCCGATCACGCAGGCGCTCGGCCAGGCACGCCGCGCGGCCGAGAACTTCCGGTTCTTCGCCGACCTGATCGTCGCCCAGGCCGACGACACCTTCAAGGTCCCCGGCCGCCAGATCAACTACGTCAACCGCAAGCCGATCGGCGTCGCGGGACTCATCACGCCGTGGAACACGCCCTTCATGCTCGAGAGCTGGAAGCTCGGCCCCGCCCTCGCGACGGGCAACACCGTCGTGCTCAAGCCGGCCGAGTTCACCCCGTTGTCGGCGTCGCTGTGGGCGGGGATCTTCGAGGAGGCGGGGCTGCCCCAGGGCGTCTTCAACCTCGTCAACGGCCTCGGAGAGGACGCCGGCGACGCGCTCGTCAAGCACCCCGACGTGCCGCTCATCTCGTTCACGGGCGAGAGCCGCACGGGTCAGATCATCTTCGCCAACGCCGCCCCGTACCTCAAGGGCCTGTCGATGGAGCTCGGCGGCAAGTCCCCCGCCATCGTCTTCGCCGACGCCGACCTCGACGCCGCGATCGACGCGACCATTTTCGGTGTCTTCTCGCTCAACGGCGAGCGCTGCACGGCCGGTAGCCGCCTCCTCGTCCAGCGCGACGTGTACGACGAGTTCGTCGAGCGGTATGCCGCGCAGGCGATGCGCGTGAAGGTCGGCTACCCGCACGATCCCGCCACCGAGGTCGGCGCGCTCGTGCACCCCGAGCACTTCGAGAAGGTCATGAGCTACGTCGAGATCGGCAAGGGCGAGGGCCGCCTCGTGGCGGGAGGCGACCGCCCCGAGGGCTTCGACTTCGGCAACTTCGTGGCCCCGACCGTGTTCGCCGACGTCGCCCCCGACGCCCGCATCTTCCAGGAGGAGATCTTCGGCCCCGTCGTCGCGATCACGCCCTTCGACACGGACGAGGAGGCACTCGCGCTGGCGAACGATACGAAATACGGTCTCGCCGCCTACGTCTGGACGAACGACCTCAAGCGCGCCCACAACTTCGCACAGGCCATCGAGGCGGGCATGGTGTGGCTCAACTCCAACAACGTCCGCGACCTGCGCACACCCTTCGGCGGCGTCAAGGCGTCGGGCCTCGGACACGAGGGCGGCTACCGCTCGATCGACTTCTACACCGACCAGCAGGCGGTGCACATCACGCTCGGCAAGGTCCACAACCCCACGTTCGGCAAGTAGAAGCAGCACGAGGCCACCGACCTCGACGACCGGCACGTTCCCACCCATCACGAAAGCAAGGACGCAGACATGACCGTCCACGACCGCACCCCTACCTCCTCCGGCTTCTCCATCACCGAGGAGGCGCCCATCCACGCGGAGAACCCCGTCCCCACGCCCTCCTCGCCCGCACCCGACATCCTGCGCTGCGCCTACATGGAGCTCGTCGTCACCGACCTCGCCGCCTCCCGCGAGTTCTACGTCGACGTCCTGGGCCTGACCGTCACCGAGGAGGACGACGAGACGATCTACCTCCGCTCGCTCGAGGAGTTCATCCACCACAACCTCGTGTTGCGCAAGGGGCCCATCGCCGCCGTCGCGGCGTTCTCGTACCGGGTCCGCACCCCCGAGGACCTCGACAAGGCCGTCGCCTTCTACACGGAGCTGGGATGCCGCGTCGAGCGCCGGAAGGACGGCTTCGTCAAGGGCATCGGTGACTCCGTGCGCGTGGAGGACCCGCTCGGCTTCCCGTACGAGTTCTTCTACGCCGTCGAGCACGTCGAGCGCCTCGCCTGGCGTTACGACCTCTACACGCCCGGCGCCCTCGTGCGCCTCGACCACTTCAACCAGGTCACGCCGGACGTGCCCAAGGCCGTCCGCCACTACCAGGACCTCGGGTTCCGCGTCACGGAGGACATCCAGGACTCCGACGGCGTCGTCTACGCCGCGTGGATGCGCCGCAAGCCCACCGTCCACGACACCGCGGCCACGGGCGGCGACGGTCCCCGCATGCACCACGTCGCGTTCTCCACGCACGAGAAGCACAACATCCTCGCCATCTGCGACAAGCTCGGGGCGCTGCGCCGCTCCGACGCCATCGAGCGCGGCCCCGGCCGGCACGGCGTCTCGAACGCGTTCTACCTCTACCTGCGCGACCCCGACGGCCACCGCGTCGAGATCTACACTCAGGACTACTACACGGGCGACCCCGACAACCCCGTCATCACCTGGGACGTGCACGACAACCAGCGCCGCGACTGGTGGGGCAATCCCGTCGTGCCCAGCTGGTACACCGACGCCTCACTGGTGCTTGACCTCGACGGCAACCCACAGCCCGTCGTCGCCCGCACCGACGCGAGCGAGATGGCGGTCACGATCGGCGCCGACGGCTTCTCCTACACCCGCAAGGACGACGCCGAAGGGCTGCCCGAGTACAAGCAGGGCGAGTACAAGCTGGGCCACCAGCTCTAAGAGGTTCCCGCACCGACTTCTCACGGAAGAGTCATCATGCTTGCCAAAGACACCATCACGTCCCTCGCGGAGGAACTGGCGCAGGCGGAGCGGACGCAGGAGCTCATGCCCCGCATCACCGCGCGGTTCCCCGAGGCCACGGTCGAGGACTCCTATGCCATCCAGGCGGTGTGGAAAGAGAAGAGCCTCGCAGCCGGGCGTCGCCTCGTCGGCCGCAAGATCGGGCTCACCTCGCGTGCCATGCAGGCCGCGACCGGCATCACGGAGCCCGACTACGGCGTCATGTTCGACGACACCGTGTGGGAGAACGGCGCCCACATCCCGCATGACCGGTTCTCCAACGTGCGCATCGAGGTCGAGCTGGCCTTCGTCCTGAAGGAGCCGCTCGAGGGTCCGCACTGCACGCTGTTCGACGTCATGCGCGCCACGGAATACGTCACGCCCGCCCTCGAGGTGCTCAATTCCCGCATCGAGCTCGAAGGCCGCACGATCGTCGACACCATCTCCGACAACGCCGCCTACGGCGGGCTCGTGCTCGGAGGCAACCCGACGAGCCCCGACGCGATCGACCTGCGGTGGGTGTCGGCTCTCCTCTACCGCAACGAGACGATCGAGGAGACGGGCGTCGCCGCCGGAGTCCTGAACCACCCCGCGTCGGGAGTCGCGTGGCTGGCGAACAAGACGCACCGGCACGGCGATCGCCTGGAAGCCGGCGAGACCATCCTCGCCGGGTCGTTCACCCGTCCCGTGTGGATCGAGAAGGGCGACACCGTGCTGGCCGACTACGGATCGATGGGAACCATCTCATGCCGCTTCATCTGAACCCGACCCTCCGCGACCGGCTCGCCGCAGCCGAGCGTCCGCTGTTCGGCGGATGGGTGTGCTCCGGCTCCCCCGTCATGGCCGAGATCATGGCGGGCTCGGGCCTCGACTGGGTGCTCATCGACATGGAGCATGCCCCCAACGGCCTCGAGTCCACGCTCGCGCAGTTGTACGCCGTCTCGGCCTACCCGGTCACGCCGGTCGTCCGCGTCCCCGCCGCCGACCCCGTAACCATCAAGCGGGTCCTCGACCTCGGCGCCCAGACGATCCTCGTGCCGATGATCTCGACACCCGACGAGGCCCGAGCCGTCGCGGAGGCCGCGCTGTACCCGCCCGCGGGCCGTCGCGGCGTCGGGAGCGCCCTCGCCCGCTCCGCCCGCTGGAACCGCGTCGACGGCTACCTCCGCAACGCCGCCGACCACGTCTCCGTGTTCGTGCAGATCGAGACGGCCGAGGGGGCGGCATCCGCGGAGGCGATCGCGGCGACCCCCGGCATCGACGGCGTCTTCGTCGGTCCGAGCGACCTCGCCGCCTCCATGGGCGTCTTGGGAGAACAGACGCACCCCGACGTCGTCGCCGCCGTGCACCGCGCCTTCGACGGCGTCGCCGCCGCGGGCAAGCCCGTCGGCGTCAACGCCTTCGACCCGCGAGTGGCACGCGCCTACGCGGACGCCGGGGCCCGCTTCGTGCTCGTCGGCGCCGACGTCGCCTTGGTCGCACGCGCTTCCGAGACCCTCGCGGCGACCTTCATCCACGAGAAGGGCGACGCGGCACGCGCCTCGTACTGACCACAAGGACAGAGGTCGCACGGGGGTGACCCCGTCGGCGACACCGCGACCCCGCGGGTGGGAACGCGTCGGGCAAGACCGGCACGCGCTGGATGGGCCGTGGCGGCTCACGACTCACCACCCGCGGTCGTCGATTCTGTGGGCCGGCAACGCAGCGTGGCCTCGAACGGTCCCCGCCTTTCCCTCTTCACGCCTCGTCCGGGTGGCGTCGGCTCCAGCGGAGTGTTGGTTTTCGCGAACCGTCCGATACCCGCTCTCAAGACTCCGCCATGGAGGCGCCCAACTCGGCTTCACCCCACCAGCGCAGGGCATCTGACCTGGGCCCAGCGAACCGACTGGTGGAGGGCGTCGATGACCAGACGCATCATGATGGCGACCGCCGTCGCAGCGGTGGCGTCCTCTCCCGTGGCCGCGGGCGCGGTCACCGAACCCGAACTCAACGACTAGGACCGCTCCTTCTTCGTCCAGGCGCACCAGGCCACCCTGGCCGAGATCATGGCCGGAGAGGCCGCCGCCAAGAAGGTCCGCGAAGTCGGCTCCACTCTGGTCAAGGACCACACCGAGCTCGATCGCGACGTCAAGCGGGAGGCCGACCAGGCCGGCGTGGATCTGCCGGACGCGCCGAACCCCCGACAGCGGGCCGCACCCGCCCAGGTGAAGGCCAAGACTTCGATAAGGCGTGGGTGGCCCCTCAGATCACCGGCCACCGCCAGACGCCCACAGCCATCGACGAACAGCTGCGCGACGGAGCGAACCCGGACGTGAAGAAGGTCGCCTCCGACGCCCAGCCCGTCGTGCAGATGCACCTCGATACCCTGCGAACCCGGCCCAGACCAGCCGCGAGCGCAGCTCGTGCCGCTGGCGCTGCCAGGACTCGGGCAACGAGAAGCCGATGAGCGTCCAGCGGTCCTCGTCGGCGTCGTTGACCACGCCGCTGTGCCAGATGCGGCGCTCGCCGTCCCTGAGCACCTCGGTGCTGGCCGGGGTGAGGCCGAAGTGCATGCGGCGGCCGGCGCGCGTGCGGCGCAGCAGACCGCGCCGGACCATGCGGGTCAGCGCCGAGCGGGTGGCCTCCTCCGAGATCCCCACCCGGGCGAACGCGTCGATGAACGTGCGCGACGACACACAGATGTCGCGGCCGTACACGTGGTCGCCGAGGAAGGTCAGAATCACCGATGGGGGCCGCACGCGGCCCTCCTCCCCGAGGTGGGCAGAGTATTGACAGCCGTAATGTACCTGCCTACATTCGGGGGGCCACGCGAGGGAGCCGCCGCCGCCTGAGGAGCGAGCGACCGGAGTGACCAGGGAAGCGTCGGATCCTCAAGCGACCGAGCCGCATCACGCAGTGACTCCAGGAGGTCCTGATGCGCAGGCTTCTTCCGTCCCTCGCCGCTCTCCTGCTGGCGCTGACCGCGTGCGCCGGTGACGGCGGTGGTGGCGGATCCGGCGCGCAGGATCCGATCAGGGTGGGCCTCATCGTCTCGCTGACCGGCAACTACACACCGCTCGGCAGCGAGGACAAGAAGGCCGTCGAGCTGGCCGTCGAGCAGGTCAACGCGCAGGGCGGGCTGCTCGGCCGCAAGGTGGAGCTGGTCACGCGCGACGACAAGACGGCCCCCGACCAGGGCATCGTGGCCTACAACCAGATCAAGGGCGAGATCGACGCGCTGATCGGGCCGGTGTTCTCCAACGCGGCGCTGGCGGTCGAGCCGCTGGCGCAGCGGGACCGGATGCCGTACCTGTCGCTGGCCCCGGCGCAGGAGCAGGTCGAGCCGATCAAGTCGTACATCTTCGTCACGCCCGCCCTGTCCAGCATGTACGCCGAGCGCTACCTGCAGTACATCCAGGCCGAGGGCATCAAGACGATCGCGGTGGCGTGGGACTCCAAGAGCGCCTATTCGGTCTCCGGGCACGAGTCGATGGTCCAGCTCGCCGCCGAGTACGGCGTGACGATCGCCGTGGACGAGCCGTACGAGACGACCACCTCCGACTTCAGCGCGCTGTTCCAGCACGTGCGCGACTCCCAGGCCGAGGCGCTGGTGTTCTGGGGCTCGGGCGCGCCCGGCGTGACGGCGGCCAAGCAGTACGTGGCCGCCGGGCTGGAGACGCCGCTGTTCCTGACCGGCTCTCAGGCCAGCACGCTGTGGCTGGAGCCGATGGGCAAGGACGCCGAGGGCATGATCGTGCAGAGCGCGATCGGCGTGGTCGGCGAGCACCTGCCGGCGGGCCGGCAGAAGGAGGTCATCGAGCAGATGGCCGCGCCGTTCGAGCAGAAGCACGGCTACCCGCCGCCGCAGTTCGCCCAGGACGGCTACAGCGCGAGCCTGCTGCTGTTCGAGGCGATCAGGAAGGCCGGCAGCACCGACAAGACGAAGATCCAGCAGGCGTTGGAGACCATGGACCTGATCACGCCGAACGGCCGCTTCCGCTACTCTCCCACCGACCACTCCGGCCTGTCCCCCGAGTACATCTCGATCAACACTGTGCGGAACGGCGCGTTCGTGCCCACCGAGTGGGCCAAGGAGCAGCTGGCGAAGACCGTCGCCGAGGCAGGGTGAGGCGTGCTGACGGTCACCGGGGTCTCCCGTTCCTTCGGCGGCGTCTACGCCGTCCGTGACGTGTCGCTGTCGGTCGCGGACGGCGAGGTCTGCGGTGTCATCGGCCCGAACGGCGCAGGCAAGTCCACCCTGTTCAACCTCATCACCGGTCACCTGGCGGCCGACCGCGGCGAGATCTCCTTCCTCGGCCGGCGGGTCGACCGGCTCGCCCCCCACCGGCGGGCCAGGCTCGGCATGTCGATCGTCTTCCAGGCGGCCCGGGTGTTCCGCGGCATGACCGTCCGCGAGAACGTCATGGTCGGCATGCACGGGCGCACGAACGCCGGGTTCGTCTCGGCGGCGCTGCGGCTGCCGCGGCACCGGCGCGACGAACGCGAGATCGCCGCCGAGGCCGAGCGCGCCCTCGGCCGCGTCGGCCTGAGCGAGTGGGCCGACCGGCCCGCCGACCGGCTGCCGATCGGCCAGCAGCGGGCGTTGCAGCTGGCCCGCGCCCTGTGCGCGCGCCCCCGGCTGCTGCTGCTCGACGAGCCCGCCTCGGGGCTGCGGGGCGAGGAACGCGAACGGCTCGCGGCGCTGGTCGAGGAGCTGCGCGCCGGCGGGCTGACGATCCTGCTCATCGAGCACGACGTGGCCTTCGTGACCCGCCTGGCCGACCGCGTCGTGGTGCTCGACCTCGGCCAGGTCATCGCCGACGGCCCGCCCGCCGAGGTGCGCGCCGACCCGCTGGTGCTCGCCGCCTACCTCGGTCAGGCGTCATGATCGACGTCCAGGACCTGGTGGTCTCGTACGGCACCGCCACCGCGCTGGAGCACATCACGCTCGCGGTCGCCGAGGGCGAGATGGTCGCCCTGCTCGGCCCGAACGGAGCCGGCAAGTCCACGCTCGCGAACACCCTGGCCGGGCTGCTCAAGCCCGCGTCGGGCACAGTACGGATCGGCGGCCGGCTGGCGCTCATCCCCGAGGGCCGCCAGCTGTTCCCCGACCTGTCGGTGGCCGACAACCTGGCGCTCGGCGGCTGGCGCTCCGGCCGCCGCGACCCCTCGACCGTCTACGACCTGCTGCCCCGTCTGGCCGAGCTGGCCGGGCGCAAGGCGGGCGTGCTGTCGGGCGGCGAGCAGCAGATGGTGGCCTTCGGGCGGGCGATGATGTCCGAGCCCGACGCGCTCGTGGTCGACGAGCTCTCCCTCGGACTGGCCCCCACCGTGACCGCCGACCTGGCCGCCCACCTGGCCGGGCTGAACCGGTCACGCGGCCTGACCGTGCTGCTCATCGAGCAGAACGCGCGGCTGGCGTTCGACCTGTGCGACCGGGCGTACGTGCTGGAGTCCGGGCGGCTGGTGACCGAGGGGCCGTGCTCTGAGCTGGCCGGCGACCCCCGGGTGGCCAGCGCGTACCTGGGAGGCGCGATCTCGTGAGCGCGTTCCTGACGTATCTGCTCAACGGGCTGGCGGTGGGGTGCGCGATCGCGCTGATCGCCAGCGGCCTGGTCGTCATCCACCGCGTCACCGGCGTGGTCAACTTCGCCCAGGGCACCTTCGCCGTGGTCGCCGGGCTCTGCGTGTCGTCGCTGCTCGGGCTCGGGATCCCGCACGGCGTGAGCGAACTGGCCGCCGTCGCGGTGGCGGCGTTCGCGGGGCTGCTGGCCGGGGTGGCCGCCATCGGCAGACGCGACACCACGCCGCTGTCGTCGCTCATCGTGACCCTGGGCGTGGGCGTGCTCGCGTACGCCGTCGAGATCGTGCTGTGGGGCGACCAGCCGCGCTCGGCGCCCGGGCTCGCCGGCTCGGTGACGCTGGCGGGGGCGCGCGTCCAGACCCAGCACCTGCTGGTGATCGGGGTGACGGCGGCCACGTTCGTGCTGCTCGCGCTCTTCTTCGGGCGCACCTACCTGGGCAAGGCGCTGACGGCGTGCGCCTCCAACCCGTACGCCGCCCGCGTCGTCGGCATCGACGTGCGGCGGATGGGGCTGCTGGCGTTCGCGCTCGGCGGCCTGCTCGGCGGCCTGGCCGGGGTGCTGGTGACACCGCTGCGGCCCATCTCGTTCGACACCGACGTCACGCTCATCGTCAACGGCTTCGCCGCGGCGGTCTTCGGGGCGCTCACCCGGCCCGTGGTCACGCTCGCCGGCGCGCTGCTGCTGGGCGTGGCCGAGACCATGGCCGCGGGCTACGGCTACGGGTCCCATCAGCTGGAGGTGGCGCTCGGCCTCATGATCGTCGTCATGATCGTCCAGGCGAGCCGCCGCTCGACGCTCTCCCAGGAGGTCACGTGATCGGGCGGGTCGCGGTGCCGGTCGTTGCCGTCGTGACGCTCGCGCTGCCCGCGGTGCTCGACGACAGCGCGCTGGCCGTCTACATCCTGCTGGGCCTGGCCGCGATGGTCACCGTCGGGGTGTCGCTGCTCATGGGGTACGCGGGGCAGGTCTCCCTGGGGCAGGGCGCCTTCTACGGCATCGGCGCGTACACGGCCGCGCTGCTCACGCTCGGCGGGGTGCCGCCGCCGGCCGGGCTGGTCGCCGCGCCCGTGGTCGCCGCCGTGTCCGCGCTGGTCGTCGGTACGCCGCTGCTGCGGCTGCGCGGTCACCATCTGGCGTTCGCGACCCTGGCCATGCAGCTCATCCTGCTGTCGGTGGCGGGGCAGCTGGAGTTCACCGGCGGCGACATCGGGCTGCAGGGCATCCCGCAGTTCGGCGTCGGCTCGTGGGAGGCGGGCGGGGCGGCGGCGTACGCGTACCTGACGTGGGGCGGGCTCGCGCTGGTGATGCTGGTGACGCGGAACGTCATCACCTCCCGGCCCGGCCGGGCCCTGCGCGCGCTGGCCACCAGTGAGACCGCCGCCGCCTCCGCCGGCATCCCCGTGGGGCGCTACAAGCTGGTGGTGTTCGCGCTGTCGGCGGCGTTCGCCGGGCTGGCCGGCGGCATCTACTGCTACTACACCGGTTACGTCGCGCCCGGTTCCTTCCCCGTGCTCATCTCGATCCAGTACATCGTCATGGCGGTGGTGGGCGGGCTCGGCACGATCTGGGGCGCCGTCGTCGGGGCCACCGCCATCACGCTGCTGGTGCAGGGGCTGGACGGCCTGGCCACGCTGCCGGGCATGCCGTCGTACGCGCCGACCGTGCTGTCGTACGCCGTGTACGCGCTCGTGCTGATCGGGATGGTGCTCTTCATGCCGAGGGGCCTCGTGCCCGCCCTCAGCCGCAGACGGAAGAACCTGAGCGAACGCGTGTGACCGCCGGTCGTCACCCCGCCGGTTCCTCCTGTCCGGCCAGCGGTACTTCATCCGCGGCACCGCCACCAGCGCGCTGAAGGGGTGAGCCGGGTGAGGGTGCCGCGCCCGGCCCGGCAGGAGACGTACGAGCGGGTGTTCCGCACCGGCTACGTCGGCCTCATGACGAACGTGCCGCTCGCCGTCGCGTGCGCGCCGCTGCCGGCGGCGGCGATCGTGGGCGGCCGGCGTCGCGGCGGTGACCGTGCTGGTCCTGGACGTGGCTGTGCTGTGGCCGACGGTCTGGGGGCCGGCGCTGGTGCCGTTCTTCTGCGCGGCCGCCGGGCTGGTGATGGCGGTGGCGTTCGCGCTGCTCACGCTCGCCGCCGAGACGTCCGTACGCCTGCGCGCCCTGGTGCGGCCGTGCCCGTACCCGGTGGCCCGGCGGTGGTACCTGGCCGTGGCCGACGTCGTGGTGCTCGGGCTCGCGGTGGCCGCCGTCCTGACCCGGCCGGTGCTCGGCGTGCTCGTGCCCTGCTCGCCGCCGCTCTACGCCGCCTGGGCCACCACCCGGTACGTCGTCGCGCCGCTGCTCCGGAATCGGTGAAATCACCGGCTTCACAAGGGGCCCTTTCAGTCATGACATCGGCGGGTAACACTGGACGGCGTGTCCCCTGTCGATCGCGTACCCGTGCTGCGCGGCCGCGGCGAGGAGGAGCGCGCCCTGCGGCGCCTGCTCGACGGCGCCACGACCGGCTCCGGCGGGGCTCTGGTGCTGGCGGGCCCGCCCGGCATGGGGAAGACGGCCCTGCTCGACCTGGCCGCCGCCCACGCCTCACCCGGTTTCCGCGTCCTGCGGGTGTCGGGAGTGGAGCCGGAGTCGCGACTGCCGTACTCGGGGCTGCACGCCCTGCTGCACCCGATCGCGGCGGCCGCACGGCTGCCCGACGCGCAGGCCGGCGCCCTTGCCGCCGCGCTGGAGTCCGGCGCCGCCGGCGGTGGGCTGGCGCTGCCCGCCGCCGTGCTCGGCCTGTTGTCGGCGGTGGCCGCCGAACGGCCGGTCCTGGCCTGCGTCGACGACGCCGACCTGCTCGATCCGGCCAGCCGCGAGGTGTTGTCGTTCGCGGCCCGGCGGCTGTCGGGCGCGCCGGTGGTGCTGCTGTTCGCGGCCCGGTCGCCCGGCCGTGACCTGGCGGGGCTGCCGGTCCGCGTGCTGGAGGGGCTGGACGCGGCGGCCGTCCGTGAGGTGGCCGGCGACCTCGCGCCCGGCAAGGTCGCCGAGGACCTGCTGGCGGCGGTGGACCAGATCGCCCGCGGCAACCCGCTCGCGCTGGCCGAGCTGATCGGCGCGCTCACCCCTGACCAGCTGGCCGGTCTGGCCGCCCCGCCCGTCGCGCCGCCCAGGGACGGCCGGCTGTGGCGGGCGCACGCCGACCGCCTGGCCGCGTTACCCGCGCGGACCCGGCGGCTCCTGCTGCTCGTCGCCGCCGACCCCGGCGTGGAGGCCGAGACCCTGATCCGCGCGGCCCGCCCGGCCTGCGCCCTCACCGCCCTGGAGCCGGCCGAACACGCCGGCCTGCTGCGCTGCGCCGACGACCGCTACGACTTCCCCGACCCGGCCGTACGCGCCGTCGCCTACCACAGCGCCTCCCTCCTCCACCGCCGTCAGGCCCACCGCCTGCTCGCCCACCTCCTGGAGAGCCGAGGTCGCGACGGGCGAACAGGGCGGCGGTTGCGGTGGGCGTGGCATCGGGCCTGGGCGCTCGACGGAGACCCCGCGCGGCTGGCCGGCGAGCTGGCCGAGGCGGCGCTCGGGGCACGGCAGGCGGGTGGGCATCCGGAGCCGTACCTGGCGTTGGCGAAGGCCGCCGAGCTGACGCCGCACGACGACCCGGCCAAGGCCGAGCGGCTGGCCGCCGCCGCGCGGCACGCGTGGGTGGCGGGCCGGCCACAGGCGGCCCGTTCGCTGCTGGCCGGGCTGCGTTCGCTGACCACCGCGCCCGACGGGCTGCGCGGCCGGGTCCAGCTCCTGCACGGCAGCCTGGAACTGCTCGGCGGCGAGACCCGCAGCGCCCGCGAGGAGCTGCTGTCGGCCGCGGCCTGGCTGCTGGAGAGCCACCGCATGCTGGGCGTACGCGCGCTCGTCCGGGCCGCCGACGCCAGCTACCGCGCCGGCGACAACCGGGCGTTCCTCGCCATCGCCCGGCAGGCCGCCGCGCTGCGCCGCCCCGACGAGACGGTGGCGACGCAGCTGATGTTCGAGTACCTGGCCGGGATGGCCTTCACCTTCAGCGGCTCCCACCGGGAGGCGGCCGGCCCGCTGCGCCGGGTCGTCGAGCTGGCCGGCAGCGTACGCGACCCCGCCGTGCTGGTGTGGGCGTGCGTGGCCAGCATGCTGCTCGGCGAGGACGACACCGCCCACCGGCTGTCGGCCCGCGCCGTCGAGGCCGCCCGCCTGCGCGGCGCCGCCTCCGCCGTGCCGCAGCTGCTGGAGTACACGATCTACCCGGAGATCTGGATGGGCCGCTACCCGTCCGTGGCGGCGACCGCGGCCCAGGGCCTGAGCCTGGCCAGGGAGACCGGCCAGCTCAACACGGCGGCCCAGCACCTGGCCTGGCTGGCGATCACCGCGGCCGTCGAGGGCGACCAGGAGACGTGCCGCATCCGCGCCGACGCCGCCATCGACCTGGCCGAGGCCCACGGCCTCGGCGTCGCGGGAGCGGTCGCCACCTGGGCGCTGTCCTATCTCGACCTGGCCGCCGGACGTCCCGCCGACGCCGCCAACCGGTTGCGCGCCGAGCGGCGTACCAGCAGTCACGTGGTCATCCGGGTCATGTCGACGCCGCACTTCATCGAGGCGTGCGCGCGTACGGGCGACCGGGAGCGGGCGGCGTCGGCGCTCCGGGTGCTCGAACGCTGGGTGGGCAGCACCCGCAGCCCCGGCCTGCGCGCGCTGGTGGCCCGCTGCCGGGCGCTGCTGGCCCCGCCGGGGGAGGCGGAGGAGCTGTTCCAGGAGGCGCTCGACCTGCACGGGCAGGCCGCGTACGAGTTCGAGGCGGCCCGCACCCGCCTGCTCTACGGCAGTGCCCTGCGCCGCGAGCGCCGCCCCGGCGCGGCGAGGACTCACCTGCACGCCGCCCTGGAGACCTTCGAGCGGTACGGCGCCCGCCTGTGGACCGAGCAGGCCAGGGCCGAGCTGCGCGCCTCCGGCGAGCCGGTCCGCCCCGCGCCGGAAGCGGCCGCCGGGGAGCTCACGGCGCAGCAGCTGCAGATCGCCCGCATGGTCGCCGAGGGCGCCACCAACAAGGAGGTGGCCGAGCAGCTCTTCCTGAGCCGCCGCACGGTCGAGCACCACCTGAGGAACGTCTTCAGCCGCCTCGGCATCCGCTCCCGCGTCGAACTGGTACGCCTCATGTCCTGACCGCGAGACCGGTGATTTCGCCGATGCACGGCCGGCCGCGCCTTCCAACAATGGCGGCAGACAGCAGTCACCCCCCGACGAGCAGGGAGTATGACGACGTGCAGCTCACCCCCCGAACCGGCGCGCGAACGTTCACCAGGCTCCTGACCGGGCTCCTCACCGGTCTCGCCCTCACCGCAGGCGCCCTGGCCGCCCCCGCCTCCGCCCAGGCCCACGCCGCGAGCCCGTACGAGCGCGGCCCCGACCCCACCGACGCCCTCCTGGAGGCGAGCCGCGGCCCGTTCTCGGTCGCGACGCAGAGCGTCTCCTCGCTGGTGCTCGGCTTCGGCGGCGGCGAGATCTACTACCCGACCGACACCAGCCAGGGCACGTTCGGCGCCATCGCCATCTCGCCCGGGTACACGGCCAGGTGGTCCAGCCTCGACTGGCTCGGCCCGAGGATCGCCTCGCACGGCTTCGTCGTGATCGGCATCGAGACCAACACGCTCTACGACCAGCCCGCGAGCCGGGGCCGGCAGTTGCTCGCGGCTCTCGACTACCTGGTCGAGGACAGCTCGCTCACCATCCGCAGCCGCATCGACCCGGACCGGCTCGCGGTGGCCGGGCACTCGATGGGCGGCGGCGGCTCGCTGGAGGCGGCCGACGACCGGCCGTCGCTGCAGGCGGCCGTGCCGATCGCGCCCTGGAACTCCGACAAGTCGTGGCCGGCCGTCCAGGTGCCCACGATGATCATCGGTGGTGAGAGCGACAGCATCGCCCCGGTCTCCACCCACGCGCAGCTCTTCTACGAGAGCATCCCGTCGTCGGCCGAGAAGGCGTACCTGGAGCTGAACGGCGCCAGCCACTTCTTCCCGCAGACCACCAACACCACCATGGCCAAGTCGATGGTGGCCTGGCTCAAGCGGTTCGTGGACGACGACACCCGTTACGAGCAGTTCCTCTGCCCGCCGCCCGGCGGGCTCGCGATCGAGGAGTACCGCCACACCTGCCCCAGCTCCTGACCGTATCCATCGGCCCGGCCCCGCACGTCGCGGGGCCGGGCTCCGGCCGGGGCTCGCCGTCTCAGGGGGACGGCGGGTCGCCGGCCCGCACGCATCTCATGACGAGGAACACGGGGAAGCGGGCGGCCTCGGGTCGCCTGGCCGCCCAGTCGGGGGCCGGCTCCGGCTCGGCCAGCTCGTCCACCCACAGGCCGTGGCGGCGCAGCGTGTCGACATACGTGGCGAGCGTGCGGTGGTTGGCGCCCACGCGGCGGCGCAACGACGACTGCTCACCGTCCGCCCGCCACCAGCCCTCGTCGCGGTAGTCGCCCTCGGACGGCCACGAACCCGACACGCCCGGCCCGCCGGGGAAACACGGGTGCAGCAGCGAGCAGACGAACACCCCGCCGCGCCGCAGCGCCGCGGCGGCGTTCGCCACCGCCCCATCGAGGTCGTCGATGTCCGACAGCCCGAAACTGCACGCCACCGCGTCGAACAGCCCGAGGCCGGCCAGCGCGGCCGGACCTGTGACGTCGGTGTGGAGATAGCGGATGCCCAGGGGCGTCTCGCGTTCGGCGGCCTCCGCCTTGGCGATCAGGGCGGCCGCGAGGTCGGCGGCCACGACGTGGGCGCCCCGGCGGGCGAGCTCGCGGCTGATGCGGCCATGGCCACAGGCGAGCTCCAGCACCCGGCGGCCCGCCACCGGCCCGAGCAGGGCGAGCAGGCGGACGGAGGCCGGGTCGTCGATGGCGTCGCCCCACCCGGACGCGTAGAAGTCGGCGATCTCGTCGTAACGCGCTTCCCCGGCCATGCCCACGACCCTACGGCGCACACCGTCCGCGGACCCGGCCTGTTCGTCCACCGCTGAACAGCGACATGCCGGAAATTTCGCCACATCAGCGGCTCGATGTCGGATTCCCGCGACATCGGGGGCGTCGGTCGGCCCGGGCCCCGGGACGTCGCCGAACGTGACCGCGTCCCATCAGCGGCCGGACGAACCTCACCGTCTCGGTGCTCTGCCGCGCCACCGGCCACCTGTACGCCTACCTGAGCGAGGAGGTCGGCGCCCTGCCGGGCGTGCGGACGGTGAACACCGCCCTCGTCCCGCGCCGGGTCAAGACCCTCACCTACGAACGTCCGCCCCGGTGACGGCCGCGCGGCAAAGAGTGCGCCATGGGCGCGTCTGGTTGTGGTGGTGAGGGCGCCGCGGGGGCCGGTGCGCGGAGGAGGATCTCCCCGGGTCGAGCAGGCACGCGACGTTCAGGCGGGGGTTACGAACATGGGCAGGCCCGGGATCGCGGCGGTCGTCGCGCTCGCCGTACTGAGCGGGACGGGCGCGAGCGCGGCCGCACCCCCGGAGCTGCGGATCACCGCCTCCGTATCCCCCGAGCCGATGGTGGCCGGCGCGCAGGCCGTGTACGCGCTGACCGTCACCAACGCCGGGGGCCGGGACGCCGGCGAGGTCGCCGTCACCGCGACCCTCGACCGCAATGTCGTGCCCGGCCCCCTCCCCGCCGATTGCGGGCTCGCCGCCCGCACCGTCACCTGCGCGGGCCCGGCCGTCCCCGCGGGCCGCGCCGTCACCTACGAGATCCCGTTCACGACCGACCCGGGCCTGGCGGACGGCACGGTGGTCACCCACCAGGCGCAGGTCGCGGGCGGCGACGCCGTCCCGCTGTCCGCCCGGGTCCGCAGCGCGGCCGACGTCGGGATCGTCAAGACCGCCCGGCTCGCGGCGGGCGGGGACCGCGCCACGTACACGGTGACCGTGACCAACCGCGGGCCGTCGCGGGCGGTGGACGTCACCGTGCGGGACTCCGCCGGCGCCGAGCGGGCCACCGTCGTCGACCGCCCGGCCGAGTGCCCGGGCGCCGGGCCGGACCTGGACTGCCCGCTCGGCGCGCTGGTCCCGGAGGAGAGCCGTACGTTCCGCTACACCGTGGCGGCGAACTCCGCCGGCCCGGTGGGAAGCTGCGCCACCGTGCGGGCCGGCGGTCAGGACGACAACCCCGCGAACGACCGGTCCTGCGCGGAGACGATGATCGAGCCCGCCCGGTCGCCGAGCACCCTCCCCAGCCCGGCGGTAACCCCGACGCCGGACGCCCAGGCATCCGAGCCCGCCGAGCAGCCCGCACGCGGAGCCGGCGCGGGTCCCGGCGAACGGGACGGCCGGAAGGTGAAGAACGACCAGGCGCCGCCGGGGGAGGAGGTCACTGGGCGCGACCGTGCGGAGCCCGGCGTGTCCCGGCCCCGTGACGTCGCGAAGGGCGACGCGGTGCGCCCCGCCGACCACGGGCGGCAGGCGCTGCCGCTGACCGGCACGTCGCTGTGGATGCTCGGCCTCGGCGTCGGGGTGCTGCTGGCGATCGGCCTGCTGGTCTCCTGTCTCTCCCGCCGCGACGAGGCCGACCGGCCGCGCTGAGCCGTCAGCGCGGCAGCGGCGGGACGGGCGTCTCGCGGGTCCACGACCCGAGCACGAGGTGCGTCTTGGTGCCGGTCACGTCGCCGGCCCGGCGCAGCCGGTCGATCACCTGCTGGAGGTGGCCGAGGTCGCGCACCCGTACGTGGATGAGCGCGTCCGGGTCACCGGCGATCGTGAACACCGCCTGCACCTCGGGCACGTCGGTGGCAGTGCGGACGATCTCGCTGACCGGCGTCGTGCCGGGGTATCTGAGCTCGGTGAACGCCTCGATGCCCCACCCGAGCTTGGCGTAGTCGATCTGCACGCTGAAGCCGGTGATCACGCCGATCTCGCGCAGCCGGTCCACACGCCGCTTGACCGCCGCCACCGACAGCCCGATCTGCTCGGCCATCTCGGAGAACGTCCTGCGTCCGTCCTCGCGCAGCAGTCTTAACACCTTGTGATCGATCTCGTCCACGTCAGGCACGGAGAACGCCCCCTTCAGGCGCAAATAACATCAGCCACGGAGCCCGCGAACTCATATAGTTTGCGTCTTCCGCCTGCTTTCTCGTCTAATACTTGCGCATATCGTGCCCGCGTTGCTGTGCTGGGAATCTCACGTACGAGACCAAGCACGTACGAAGCCAGGAGGTCGTGAGCGTGAGCGAGACTCCCGCACCTGTGTCGCTCGACGACAAGTACACCGCGGCCGACGGCCGGGTGCTCATCTCCGGGATCCAGGCCCTGGTGCGCCTGACCCTGGAGCAGCGCCGCCTGGACGAGGAGCGCGGCCTCGACACGCGTGCCTTCGTCACCGGTTACCAGGGCTCGCCGCTGGGCGGGCTGGACCTGGAGATGGGCCGGGCCGGGCGGTTCCTTGACCAGGCCGGCGTGGTGTTCCAGCCGGGGCTGAACGAGGAGCTCGCCGCCACGGCGGTGGCCGGCACCCAGCTCCTGGAGCAGGTCCCCGGCCGGCGGCACGCCGGGGTGACCGGCTACTGGTACGGCAAGAACCCCGGCCTCGACCGGGCCGCCGACGCCATCAGGCACGCCAACGTCTCCGGCACCTCGGCGCTCGGCGGCGCGGTGGCCTGGATCGGTGACGACCCCGGCTGCAAGTCCTCGACCCTGCCGAGCTCGTGCGAGCCGATGTGCCAGAGCCTGTCGATGCCGCTGTTCGCGCCCAGCACGGTCGCCGAGATCATCGAGTACGGCCTGCACGCGGTGGCCATGTCGCGGGCGACCGGCCTGTGGGCGGCCATGAAGATCGTCGCGGACCTGGCCGACGCCTCGGCCACCGTGGACCTCGGCCCGCTGCGCGCGGACATCCCCGTCCCCGATGGCGTTTCGCGCGGCCCGGCGCCCGTCCTGCTCGGCGCCGCCGCCCTGGACGCCGAGTACGACATGCTGACCAACCGGCTGGAGGCGGCGCGCGCCTACGCCCGCGCCCACGGCCTGAACCGGATCGTCTCCGGGGCGCGCAACACCGCGCTCGGCATCATCGCCTCCGGCGTCACGTACGCGGTGGTCGAGCGGGCGCTGTCCGACCTCGGCCTGGACGAGGTGGCCAGGGACGAGCTGGGGCTGCGGCTGATCAAGATCGGCATGCCGTTCCCGCTCGCGTACGACGACCTGGCCGAGATGACCCGCGACCTGGAGCGGGTGCTGGTGGTCGAGGACAAGGTGCCGTTCCTGGAGGGCCACCTCAAGCAGGCGCTCTACGGCCGCGGCCGCGTGCCCGCGGTGGTGGGCCGGGAGCTGCTGACCGCCCGGGGCACGCTCAGCGCGGAGGACGTCGCCAAGGCCGTGGCCGCCTGCGTCGGCGAGGACCGGCTGCCCCGCCCGCTCGTCAGGGCCCGGCCCGCGCGCCGCATGCTGCCGCTAGTGGCCGCGCGCACGCCGTACTTCTGCTCGGGCTGTCCGCACAACACCTCGACCCGCGCCTCCGACGGCACGCTGGTCGGCGTGGGCATCGGCTGCCACGCGATGATCGCACTGGACGGGCACGGGCGCGGCACGCAGGTCGGCATCACCCAGATGGGCGGCGAGGGCGCCCAGTGGATCGGGCTCACGCCGTTCACCGACGACCGGCACTTCGTGCAGAACCTCGGCGACGGCACCTTCCACCACTCCGGCTCACTCGCGATCAGGGCGGCCGTGGCGGCCGGGGTGACGATGACGTACAAGCTGCTCTACAACGACGCCGTCGCCATGACCGGCGGGCAGCGCGCGGAGGGCCGGCTCGACGTGCCGGCGATCACCCACGAGCTGGCGGTCGAGGGCGTCAGGAAGATCGTGATCACCACGCCGGAGCCGGAGCGGTATCAGGGCGTGCGCCTGGCGCCGATCGCGTCCGTACGGCACCGCGACGACCTGCCCGAGGTCGAGAAGGAGCTGGCCGCGCTGGACGGCGTGACCGTGCTCGTGCACGACGACCGGTGCGCCGCGGAGGAACGGCGGCTGCGCAAGCGCGGCAAGCTGCCCGCGGCGGAGAAGAAGGTCCTGATCAACGAGCGGGTCTGCGAGGGCTGCGGCGACTGCGGCGAGGCCTCGACGTGCCTGTCCGTGCAGCCGGTCGAGACCGAGTACGGCCGCAAGACGCGCATCCATCAGGCCTCCTGCAACACCGACCTGAGCTGCCTGAAGGGCGACTGCCCGTCGTTCCTGCTGGTCGAGCCGGGCACCCGCGAGCCCAGGAAGGCCCCGCCGCCGCCGGCGAACCCGCCGCACCCCGACTCCAGGGTCGGCGACGAGGTGCTGATCAGGATGCCCGGCATCGGCGGCACCGGCGTGGTGACCGTCTCGCAGATCCTGCAGATGGCCGCCCACCTCGACGGCCTGCACGCCGCCGGGCTGGAGCAGACCGGGCTCGCGCAGAAGGGCGGGCCCGTGGTGAGCGACGTGCGGATCTCCAAGCGGCCGCCCGCGGGGTCGGTGCGCGCCTCGAACGGCGGCGCCGACGTGATCGTCGGGTTCGACGTGCTGGGCGCGGCGGCCGACACCACCCTGGCCGTGGCCTCGCCGGAGCGCACGGTGGCGGTGCTGAACACCGCCGTGGTGCCGACGGCCGCCATGGTGACCGGCCGCGCGCCGGTGCCGGGGCACGCGGACGCGGTCACCAGGGTCGAGTCGGTCACCCGCGAGCGGTTCTGCCTCGACGCGCACGCGCTGGCGGAGGCCCTGTTCGGCGACCACATGCCGGCCAACCTGCTGCTGCTCGGCGCCGCGTACCAGTACGGCTGCCTGCCTGTCGGTGCCGACGCGATCGAGCAGGCCATCCGGCTCAACCGGGCCGCCGTCGAACAGAACCTGGCCGCCTTCCGCTGGGGCCGCGCCGCCGTGGCCGACCCCGAGGCCGTGCGCAGGGCCGTGCTGCCCGCCGAGCCGCCCGAACCGTCCGGGCTGGAGGAGGTCGTGGCCGCCCGGGTCGCCGACCTGACCGGCTACCAGAACGCCGCCTACGCCCGTACGTACGCCGAGGACGTGCGGCGCGTGGCCGCACGCGCGACCGAGCGGGCGGGCGCGGAGGCCGGCACGGCGATCGCCCTCGCCTACGCCCGCGGCCTGCACAAAGTCATGGCCTACAAGGACGAATACGAGGTCGCCCGCCTGCACCTCGACCCCGTCGAGCGGGAGCGCCGGGAGCGGGAGTTCGGCCGCGACGCGCGGGTGTCGGTGCTGCTGCACCCGCCGGTGCTGCGCGCGATGGGCATGAAGCGCAAGATAGAGGTACGCCGCTCCGCCGGGGTGCTGTTCCGCGGCCTGCGGGCGGCGCGGGTATTGCGCGGCACGGCGCTCGACGTGTTCGGCCGGGCCGAGGTGCGCCGCGTCGAGCGCGCGCTCGTCGGCGAGTACCGCGCTCTCGTGCGCGCCGCGCTCGACCGGCTCACCCCGGACACCGCGACGACCGTCGAGGAGATCGCCGGCCTGCCCGACGTGATCCGTGGGTACGAGGACATCAAGCTCGCCCGGGTCGCCGAGTTCCGCGACCGCGCCAAGGCCGCCCTCGGCCGCCTGACCGAGTCCACCCCTCACTAGGAGTTCAACCGTGACCGTCGACCGTCTGCTGCCCGACCAGGACGCCAGGGACCTGATCGACCTGACCAGGGAGATCGCCGACAAGGAGCTGGCGCGCCGGGTGGACGAGCATGAGCGCGCGGAGACGTACCCGGAGGGGTTGTTCGCCACGCTGGGCGCCGCCGGGCTGCTCGGCCTGCCCTACCCCGAGGAGTACGGCGGCGGCGGACAGCCGTACGAGGTGTACCTGCAGGTGATCGAGGAGCTGGCGATGCGCTGGGCGGCCGTCGCGGTGGCCACCAGCGTGCACACGCTCTCGTGCTTCCCCGTGTTCGCGTACGGCACGCGGGAGCAGCGGGAGCGGTGGTTGCCCGACATGCTGGCCGGGCGCCTGATCGGCGGCTACAGCCTGTCCGAGCCGCAGGCCGGCTCCGACGCCGGCGCCCTGGCCTGCAAGGCGGAGCGGGTCGAGACCGGATACCGGATCACCGGCACCAAGGCGTGGATCACCCACGGCGGCCTCGCCGACTTCTACGCCCTGTTCGCCCGCACGGGCTCGGGCTCGCGGGGCGTGTCGTGCTTCCTCGCGCCCGGGTCGGCCGACGGGCTGACGTTCGGGCGGCCCGAGGAGAAGATGGGCCTGCACGCGGTGCCCACCACCACCGCCCACTGGGACGGCGCGGTCCTCACGGCCGACCGGCTGATCGGCGAGGAGGGGCAGGGGCTGCAGATCGCCTTCAGCGCCCTCGACTCCGGCCGCCTCGGCATCGCCGCCTGCGCCACCGGCCTGGCCCAGGCCGCGCTCGACGAGGCCGTGGCGTACGCGCGGCAGCGCGAGACGTTCGGCAAGAAGATCATCGACCACCAGGGGCTCGCGTTCCTGCTGGCCGACATGGCGGCGGGGGTGGACAGCGCGCGGGCGACGTACCTGGACGCGGCGCGGCGCAGGGACGCGGGGCTCGACTACAGCCGCCAGGCGAGCGTGGCCAAACTGGTCGCCACGGACACGGCGATGAAGGTGACGACGGACGCGGTGCAGGTGCTCGGCGGCTACGGGTACACCCGCGAGTTCCGCGTCGAACGCTTCATGCGCGAAGCCAAGATCATGCAGATCTTCGAGGGCACGAACCAGATCCAGCGCCTCGTCATCAGCCGCCATCTCGCCACGTAGCCCTGAACCGCGTGTGCTGGGAAGCGAGCACCTCCGGCCGCGCAGCGGTTCGAAGGCCCATTGCGATCGTCGCCATGGGCACGGAGATCGAGGGGGTCAGGCGGATTGCCTGACCCCGCGGTCGATCGCGCTGGTCAGCCGAGGTACTTCTCCCACGGGCCCGTGATGGCCAAGGTGAGGCCGGGGTCCTGCATGTTGACGAAGAGCACCTTGCCGTCGGCGGTGAAGGTCGGCCCGCAGAACTCCGAGTCGTTGAGCTGGTTGCGGGCGATCGCGTACGTCGGGCCGCCCGGGAACGAGCTGAGCACGTGGGAGGCGCCCGAGCCGTCCTCGGCGAGCACGAGGCTTCCCCATGGGGTGACGGTCACGTTGTCCGGACCGTCGAAGGTGAGGTCGTTGTACTTGACCGGCGTACCCTCCTCCGACGCTGTCTGGTGCGGGAAGTACGTCACCAGCTGGATGGTCTGGGCCCGGTAGTCGTAGAACCAGACCATGCCGTCGTGCGGAGCCGCGTCAGCCGGGAGCTCACCTTCGTCCCACGCGTAGGAGTTGACCACGTAGACGCCCTCGTCGGTGCCCCACACACCCTCGAACTTGCGTCCGCGAGTGACCTGGCCGTCGGCGAACTGCTCGCGCACGGCCTTGGTCTGCGCGTCGCGCTCGGGCACCTCGATCCACCGCACGGGGAAGGGGCGGCCCAGCTGCGCGGAGGTCAGGTAGGCGACGTCCGGCAGCACCGAGCCGTCGTCCATGATGATCTGCATCGCGGCGAGGACGCCGGCGTCCGGAGCGAGGCGGGTGAGCACACCGGGACCGAGCTTGACGCCGCGGGGGGCGGTCCAGCGGTAGAACAGGCCGTTGGGCCCGTCGGCGTCCTCGGAGAGGTAGACGTTGGTGCGGTCCTTGTCGATCGCCAGGGCCTCGTGGGAGTAGCGGCCCAGGCACTTGATCGGCCTCGGGTCCGCGCTGCCGTCGGCCCAGACCTCGAAGACGTAGCCGTGATCCTTCTGGAAGGCGCCAGACCGGCCGTTCTCCTCCCAGTCGTCCCCCGCCCGGTCCTCGGTCTCCTCGCAGGTCAGCCACGTCCCCCAAGGGGTAGGCCCGCCCGCGCAGTTGGAGACGGTGCCGGAGAGCGCGACGAACTCACCGTGGTTGCGGCCCGTGCGGTCGGTCCTGATCACGGTGCAACCGCCGGCGTCGACGGCGCCGGGATCGTAGACAGTGCCCTTGACGTGCGGCACGCCGAACTCGGCGCCCGGGTCGATCTCGTGGTTCTGGATCAGGGTGTAACGGTCGCGGCCGGCGTCGTAGACGGCCATGCCGTCATGGTCGGCCGGGGTCAGTCCTTGACCGCCGTCGAGCCGGGTGACGCCCGTCCGGGTGACCACGGTGTAGCGGAAGCCCTCAGGCAGGGCCAGGATGCCGTCGGGGTCGTCCACGAGCGCTGGGAAGGGCACATGATCGGCCCCAACCGGGCGGGGCCGGCCCGGGTGGGACTGGGCCAGCGACGGGATGCTCCCGGTGATGGCAAGGCCTACGCCGACGGCGCCGCCGGCGAGGAGGGTACGGCGAGAGGGGGACACGTAGGTGAGCTCCTGTTCAAGACGATTACGGCGGCTTTGCCAACCAACTCCTACAAACCGACACCTACGCGTCATTTATGTGATGGGTCGGCGATATTGGAACGAAGAATCAGGGTTACTCAGGCTCGCCGCTCGAAATCAGCGTCGGGTCCTCGGCGTGGGAACATCTCACCGCTGGGGGCTGCCCCTCGTTCCTCGACGCGCAAACCCGATGGACGAGACGGCTCAGGCGATGCGATAGTCCCGCCGTGAGCGCAACCACACCCGCACCCGTCTCGCTGGCCGACGGCCTCGTCCTGCGGCAGGCGCAGCCGGCGGACCTCGACCAGATCGGCACGCTGCTGGCCGATCGCCTTGACCCGGCCGACGTCCTCGACCACCGGTTGGTCGTCACAGATCCCGACGCCGGATGGCCCTCCTGCGCCGTGGTCGTCGACGGCGACCGGGTCGTCTCCACCGTGACGCTCCTGGACGAGGACGTACGCATCGGCGGCATCCACCTGCCTGCCGGCCAGGTCGAACTGGTGGCCACCGACCGCGCGTACGAAGGCCGCGGACTCGTACGGGCGCTCATGCGATGGGCCCACGACCGCTCCGCCGCCCGCGGCCACGTCGTTCAGGTGATGATCGGGATCCCGTACTTCTACCGGCTGTTCGGCTACGAGTACGCCATCGACATACCTCCGGCACTGACCGTCCACACCCCACCGCCCGGCGAGGCGACTTCCGGGCTCCGCGCCGCCCGGCCCGCCGACATCCCCGCCATGACAGCCCTGCAGGAGGCGACCCAGAACCGGTTCGACGTGGCCATGCCGCACTCGGCGGCGTGCTGGCGATGGTTGCTGGCCCACGAGGCGAGCACCCTGTGGATCCTGGAGCACGCCGGCACGGTCGTCGCCACCGGACGCACCACTCCCCCGGGCCCCGAGGTGCTCCTGGCCGAGGCCGCCGCACTGGACGAGGCGGCGGCGCGGGACCTGCTCCGCGGCGTCGCCGCCCTGGCATCCGAGGGCAAGGTGCGGGTCGTTCACCGGTCCGGCACCGTGACCGCCGCCGCCTGGCAGGAGTTCCTCGACCACGAACCGCGCAAGCAGGCGGAGCAGTACTACGTCCGGGTCCCGGACGTCGCGGTGCTGCTCGACCGGCTGCGGCCACTGCTCTGGCACCGCCTCACCACAGCCGGGATCGATCGCGCCGGCCGCGACATCGTCATCTCCACCTTCGGCGCCCACTACCGGATCCCGGTGCACACCGACGGCCTCGGCGAGGTCGTCACCGGCGGCGCGATGCAGGCGCCCGGAGCCCTGGGAGGCGCCGCGGCGGCGCCCGACCAGGTGCCGGCCCTGCTGTTCGGCCCGCACGGATTCGAGGGGCTGACCCGCGTCCGGCCCGACGTCTACGCCAGGGATGAGGAGCTGTTCCAGACACTCTTCCCGCCGCTCACCGCCGATGTGCTCAGCTACTACCTGCCGTACTGACGGGAACGCGTACCGACGGCTCCGAACAGCTGATCACCCTCACTGCGGGAGGCTGCGGCGATCGACCGAGTCACGGCCCCGGCCTGCCGTACGGCTGCCGCTGAGGCGGCCTGACCGGCGGCAACCGCGACGATGTCACCCAGCTCATGCCGCTGCTGCGGGCGATCCCGCCGATGCGTGGCCGGCGGGGTGGGCCCGCCGGCGACCGAAGGCGTCGTACGCCGATCAGGGCTATGACCATGACAAGTACCGTGGGTGACCGAGCAGGCGATAGCCCTGTTGCATGGGTTCCGCCGCCTGCGCATCCGCTGGGAGATCGCGACGACATCCGCGAAGCCTTCATTGACCCTCGCCGTCGCCATCATCTGCTGGCGACGCCTCATCCACTGATCGTTCCGACAGGACTGCTCATAGCAGCCGGGCCCGCGCAGCGTCACAGCCGGGATCTCAGCACGTCGACCTCACAGCCCGGCGCGAACGGGTCGAAGCCGTGCTCGACCAGCCAGCGAACCCCCAGCAGGCTTCGCAACGACCACCACGCGCGGATCACGTCGAGGTCGACGTCGGTGCCATAGCCGGCGACGACGTCGCCGAGGTGCTCCTCGTGTCCGAGCGTCAAGGTGGCGAGGTCGAACAGGGCATCGCCTTGGCCCGCCTCGGACCAGTCGATGATGCCCGTGATCCTGTCGCCGTCGACGAACACGTGAGCGATCTGCAGGTCGCCGTGCGTGAACACCGGAGCCCACGGCCGGAGCGCGGCCTCGGCGACCTGGCGGTTGCGGGTGACCAGGTCGGCGGGCAGGACGCCGTTCGTCACGAGCCACTCGCACTCGCCATCGAGATCCGCCGCCAACTCGTCAGGGCCCCGGCCGGCCCGGCCGGGCCTGGGCGGCAACGGCGCGTCGTGCAGCGTCCGGATGGCGGCGCCCGCCGCGGCCCACGCCGCCGGGGACGCGGTCGACGGCTCGCCGAGGCGGCCGAGCGCCCTCCCCGGGACTGCGGCGATCGCGAGCACCGGCGGCTTGTGCCACAGGACCTTCGGGGTCGGGACCGGCGCCAGGGCCATCGCCTCAACCTCGGCGTGGATGCGTGCCTGATCGGCGTCCACCTTCAGGAACACGTCGCCGACGCGCAGGGTCGCGCGCTCGGAATGGGCGACGACCATTTCGACCTCATCCATGGGCGACGAGTATCCCGGGGATGGTCGTCGACGTCACCGGGTTTATCGCGTGTGATCGCGCGGCTCACCGCGTCCCGCTACCAAGCGGCCTCGGTACGCGACACCGACCGCTGACCAGCCGTCCGACTCGCCGGCGCAGCGACATCCTTGAATTTCATCAGGAGCCAAAGTTCGACAGAAGTGGGATCAGCTTTCTCGGCTTCTGTTCGTTTGCCAGGATCGCGATCGTCTCGATAACGCTCCTACGTGATCCTTTCTGCGAACGGTCCTGCCCGGCGGGTATCCTCTTCGATCCACTGCCGCTACTGAAAAGCTTGAACCTGCTGCCCCGAACATACTGCAGAAGAATGCCGTCTACCGCAGCGATTCCGGTCTTGACAGCCGCAATGGGGGTCCACTCGTTGTGGGTGAACCTCGCGAGCACAAAGCCTCTGCGAGACGCGGCTCTTGTGGACCACCACCAAAACTGAGCGGGTCGCCAGGCACGCGCGGCTCCGTTGTGGGGGCCGAAATCGTCGGGCCGAAGCCGATGGTGAGAACACGGACGCAGCGAAGGACTGCTTGCTGGGCGGCGGTCTGGGTTGTCGTCGCCGACTGTGGATTTGATCTGTCCGGACAAGGTGACGCCGATGGCGTGTTCGATAGAGGATGCAGGGGACGCGCCACCGATCGAAGGCGGTAACTGGAAATGCCAGAATTCGAAAAGGAAGAGTCCAGTGCATCTCGTAAGAACGGTCTACGCGAGTCCGCTGATCGAGCAGGCCGGGACGACTGTGCGGCAGGAGAGGCTCCCGAGCCACCTCGCCCCGGTGGCGCCTCTGCCGGGCGTCGGCGGCGCACCTCCTGGCGCCTGTTCCTGGGCCGGAACGCGGGTGAACGTGCGGGGGTCATCGCCGCAATCACCGGCGTGCTGGCACTCGTGGTGGGCGTGTTGGCATGGCTGCTCCCCCAGAGTGGTGGCAAGAACAGCGATGTGCCGGAGGGATACCTCGGCACTTGGAGAGGTCAGGTGACGATGACCTTCCCCGGCCCATTGGGGGAGGGAAGAGGGACGGGGATTGACGAGATAACGATAGAGCAGGGCAGTATCGGCGACACCGTCGTAGCTCAACGTGCCGTTGACTGGGGTCAGAACAGTGGCTGCTCACGTAGCTGGCAGCTCGCCGAGGTCAAGAGCGACCGCATCATATTGAAGGCCGGCACCACCGACACCCCGGATGACTTGCCCTCGGGAAAGACGTGCCTCGCGGATCTGACCATGAGTGTCCGGCTGACCGACAAGGCGACAATGGTCATTCAGGCAAATTACGAAATCCTCGGGACGGCCACGGGAGCGTTCAGTGGATCTCTGGCACGACAGAGCTGAACGTAGCCGGTCAACCGTCAGGGATCCCTCTCCAAGCGGGTCTCGCCCACCCCTGCCGGTCCTCCTCGCGACCAGGGAGCTGGTCCAGGTTCCCTCGCTCGTGTCACGGGCGTTCGTCAGGGCTTTCGTCCGACGCCGACGTACAGGTCCATGTCCGGAGTCTCGTCTTCGAAGGGCGCATCGGCCGCGACGGGGTTCCATCTGGCCGCCGGCACCAGGCCGGGGTCGACCATTTCCATCCCCTCGAAGAACGCGGCAAGCCGTTCGGGCGTGGACAGGTAGATGGGCGGGTTGCCGAACGCCTCGTTGTACGCGGCCGCGGCGCGGTTCATGTTCTCGGGTTTCAGGACGTTCGTGTTGACGGAGATCACCAGATGGCTGCCCGGGACGAGGGCGTCCATGAGCGTCCTGACGATGGCCAGCGCTTCGGCGTCCTCGGCGATGTGATTGAGGACGCCGAGCAGCATCACCGCGACAGGTTCGCCGAACTCGAGCGTCTTCGCGGCGGCGGACAATATCTCGCGGGGTTCCCGCAGGTCGGCGTCGATGTAGTCGGTCGCGCCCTCGATGCTGCTGGTCAGCAGGGCCTTCGCGTGGGCGAGCACGACCGGGTCGTTGTCGACGTACACGATGCGGCTCTCGGGCGCGGCGCGCTGCGCCACCTCGTGGGTGTTGTCGGCCACCGGCAGGCCGGTGCCTATGTCGAGGAACTGGCGGATGCCGCGCTCGCGCACCAGATGGTCGACGGCGCGGCGCAGGAAGGCCCGGTTGTGCCGCATCATCGCGACCATCTCGGGTTCGGCCTGGACGACCTGCTCGCCGATCACTCGGTCGATGTCGAAGTGGTCCTTGCCACCGAGCCAGTAGTTGTAGATGCGGGCGGAGTGCGGCACGTCCGTGCGGATCAGTTTCTCGGGACCGTGCTCACCGGGGGGTCGCTCCTGCGTGGTCATGTCCCGGAGCGTACGTCGACCGGACTGACTCGGGAAGGTTCTTGATCGAAGACCGACGTACGGACATCGGCGGAAGCTCGCCGTCGTGTCTTCGGGGCTTGAACGATCACCTTGCCGTAGTCCGGCGGCCCCGGTCATCGGGAGCAGACGGAACAGCGGCGGTCGGGAGCGGGCGGCGCCCGTGGAACCGCGTCAGGTCCAGGTCGCGGTCTCGGGGTCGATGCCCCGATCGCGGGCGTTGGCGTCGATGATGTCGCGTAGCCACAAGGTGAGGCCGGGCTCCATGGCGTCGTAGTAGGCCGCGAAACCGGGGTCGGCGACGTACATCCGTCCCAGGCACACGTGCATGGAGTGGGTGCAGTGAAAATAGGCGTCGATCGATGCTCGGTGCCGCTCGGCGAGTGTGTTCCCCTCGGCACTTCCGGGCCTGACGCCCGTGCGTTTCGCGGCGGCCAGGTCATCGTGCAGAGCGGACGTGCTTTCCGCGAGCTGCCGCCAATCCTCGGCCGTCCTGCCCGCCGAACGTTCGGCGTACTGCGCCCACTGAGCCGTGTCACCCCAACGGTCGCGCGCCTCGGCGACCCATGACGGTTGCCACTGCTTGCCGAAGATCGCGACTTGTTCCTCGGCGGAGAGCAAGATACCGGCGCTCGCGGCCTCGATCATGCGGTCAACCGCATTGACCATCCCTTGCAGGCGGGAGATGCGTTCGACGAGCTGTGCGCGCTGTCGCCGCAGCGACACGGTCGCGTCGATCGCCGGGGCGTCGAGGAGCTCACCGATGTCGTCGAGGGGCAGGCCGAGCTCGCGGTAGATGAGCACTCTGTGGATGCGGGCGACGTCGCCCGCCGAGTAGAGCCGGTAGCCACCGATGGTGCGCCCGGACGGACGGACCAGCCCGATCGCATCCCAATGGTGGAGAGTTCGGACGGTCACGCCGACGAGGGATGCCGTGGCCCCGACGGTGAGACCGTCGGGTGCCACTGCGTCGTCGGCGGCACCGTTCGTCATGCCGTCCAGTCTGACAGCCGCGACGCGGGGTGACGCAGTCAGAGCCGTCGTTCTCACGCCCCCGGGATCTCGAAGCCCATGGCTTGGAGATTCCGCGCTTCGGCGCTGTGAGGGTCGAGGGGGCGAGCGGCCGTCAGGATGACCCGGACGTTCTCGGGCGTGACGACTTCCAGGTCCACCGTGTTCCACGGGGTCTGCCGCGGTCCCGTGGTGCAGCCGGGCAGCAGCTCCTCACAGGCCGCCGCCGCTTCGTCGATCTGGCTCAGCACGCACGAGAAGCTGACACTTATCGCGGGAACCTCGGAGGATCGGCCCGTCGGCACAAGGAGCACGTCCTGGAACGCCCACCGTCGAAGGTGTGTGACTGCGCCGGGGATGGTGAACAGATCGATGAAGCCGAGCCCGCGAAGCCAGAAGTCGGCGGAGGCGGCCAGGTCGGACGTCGGCACTGTGACGAACATCGGCATGCCGTAGATGCCCCGGTAGACCTCGGGCGGTTTCACGTCGAGCGCGGGAGTGGGAACAGGGCTGATGTCGAATGCGGGATAGTGGTCGGCCATGCACCCACCCTGGAGCCTTACGTAACGTCAGGGTCAAGCTCGATATTTCCGCACCTCGCGGACGGTCGCGGCATCCGCGTGTCGGCCCTGCTTCATGCCTCTGACCAACCATCCATTTCCCGCACCCGGGCGGCGCGCTATCGTGCGAACGGTGAGTGATGTGATCGATGGTCACCGCGAGCGGGTGCGGGCCGCCGACCCGCTGGTCGCCGTCACGGATCTCGGCGAAGACCTGATCGAGACCGTCAACGCCGTCGGCGCGCCGTCGGTGGCCACGGCCGGCCCCGACGCCCGGTCGGTGCCCTGGGGTCCCCTGACCACCCGCACGCTCCACGCCAGGGTCGCGGGTGACGACCCCGCGGACTCCCTCGGGCGTCTCCTCGACCGCTGGATCTCGGCTCTCGACGCCGAGCCTGATTCCGGGCTCGTGGTGAGCTGGCCGAGCCGGGACACCGCGCCTGTCGCAGCACTGGTCAGGCGGGGGTTCGCGCCGCGGTCCGTGCTCGCCGTCCGCGTCTGTCCCCCTTCGGCCGGTGGGCGGCCATCCGCTGGTGTACGGCGGGCCGTGGCGGATGATCTGGATGCCATGTGCCGGCTGTACCTGGAGCTGATCGCCTACGAGGCGCAGTTCGGCTGGGTTCCGGTGTTGCCGTGGACACCCGCCGCCGCCCGGGCCGAGCTCGAGGAGAAGCTCACGCGTGACGACGGCTGGTGCTGGCTGGCCGAGCAGGACGGTGAAGTCGTCGGCATGCTGTCGGTCCACCACCCCGATCACGCGGGGTGGATCGCGCCTGCCGTGGCGGCTTCGTCGCCCGTGGCGTACGTGGGTTCCCTGTACGCCCGCCCGGGCGGCAGGGGCCGCGGCATCGGCGCCGCACTGGCCGGCCACGCCCATGCCGAGGTGGCGTCGGCAGGCGTCGACACCGTGCTGGTGCACTACGCGGCTCCGAACCCGTTGTCCGTGCCCTTCTGGTCCCGCCAGGGCTACCGGCCGCTCGTCACGACGTGGGGACGGTGGTCCCAGCAGCCGTGACGCAGCAGCGCGCCGACGATCACGACGTGACAGGCCCGCCGTCGCCGCCGGGCGGCCGTACGTCAGGGCCGGTGACGGCGGGCGCCTCGACGTCAGGCGCAGCTCGCTCGGCCATCTCGGCGCCGCGGGCACCGGGCCGGGGCTCGCATGGGGCAAGGGCAGCACCGGCGGGATCAGCGACTCCTCCGTGGAGAGCAACCACGTCGGCCTGGCTCTCACCGGATCCGAGCGGGTCGTGATCGACCAGGTCGAGGTCACCGGGTCCGCGGAGGCCGGCGTGCTGCTGCACGGGGACACGCGCACCCGGATCACCGGGCTGGGCACCGACGCCAACGGCGGCGACGGGCTGCGGATCAGCGGCGGCGGGGACCGTACGGTGACGGAGGTCGTCGCGCGCCGGAACAAGGGCTTCGGCGTGAGCGCGGCCGGCTCGCCCGGGCTCGTGCCGAACGGGACGCAGACCGGTGCGAACGGCGAGGGCGGCGTCCACCTGTCCTCCTGCTCCCGGTGCCGGCTGGAGGACCCGGGCGCCGCCGACGAGCCGATCGCCGTCCAGATCACCGGATCGGGCAGCGCGTCGATCCGGGTGCTGGAGGCGCGCATCCGCGGCGGCACGACCGGCGTCCAGGCCACGCGCACGGCGTCCGGCACCCGGCTGACCGGCCTCGCCATCAGGTCGGCAGCCGTTTCCACCACAACTATTTCGGCGTCTACACCTACAACGCGCACGGCATGAACGTCATCGGCAACGAGTACGACCACAACATCTCGTACGGGCTCGACCCGCACGACGACTCCGACCACCTGACCATCACCGGGAACAGCTTCCACGACAACGGCAACCACGGCCTGATCTGCTCCAAGGGCTGCGACCACCTGCTGATCGCGGGCAATCACAGCTACCGCAACGGCATCCCGCCGTACATCCCGGAGGGCGACGAGGATCCGACGGACAACCAGGTCCACGGCATCATGCTGCACCGCGGCGTGACCGACACGATCGTGGAGGACAACGTCGTCGACGACCACCCGAACGGCGCCGGCATCGCGATCTTCGACAGTGTCGGGAACGTCGTCAGGAACAACGAGATCACCGGCGCGGAGTACGGGCTGCGGTACAGCGTCGGCACCAGGGACACCGCGACCACCGGCAACGTCGTCACGGACAGCGCCAAGTACGCCGTCTTCACCTACCAGGGCTCCGACCTGCCCGTCCACACCGGCACGTCGGGCCGCCCGGCGAACCTGCTGTTCAGCGGCAACACCTTCGACGGCGCCGACAGCAACATCGTGAAGGTCAACGACGCCGACGGCGTGCGCTTCACCGGGAACGTCTTCACCGGCTCGACGGGCGCGGTCCGGATGCAGAACAGCACGGACACGGCGTACGCCGGCAACTCCTAGCCGTCCTCGCTGACCCACGCCACCTTCGGTTCGCCGGCGACGGCCTCCTCGACGGTGTTCCAGCAGATCACCGCCCCCGTCAAGGTGAGCGTGGACGGCAACAGCTCCACGGCGTTCACCAACGGCGACGGGACGATCTACGGCGGGAGCGTCCCGACGACGCTCACGCCCTCCGGCGGCTCCCTGCTCCTGACCTCCGGGCTGATCGGCACCTCGCCGGTGACCGTGTCCCCCACGCGGGTGAAGGCGGTGCCGGCGGCGGGCGCGGTCGCCGCGCGGGTGAGCGGCTCGGGCGTGTACGTGACCGGCGCGGCGGGCGTCCCGGTGGGCTTCACGGTCGACGGGCTCGCGGCCGGCACGGCGTACCGGGTGACGCGCGGCGGCTCCACGGTGGCGACGGCGACGGCGGACGCGTCCGGGCTGATCACCTTCACCGACGCCCCGCCGGTCTCCACCGAGGTCGGCTACCAGATCTCCGCGGTCCTCCCGTGACCCGCCGGACTCGCCTGCGCCCTGCTCGCCTCCGGCGGGGCGGACGCGGGCCGAGCCGCGTCTTCCCCGCCGGTGGTGCTGCCCGGCGGCGGCGGGGAGACGTCCACGCCGTCCCCGGAGGGCGTCCCGCTGGCGCACGGGGCGGCCGGCTTCTTCGGCGACGCCCTCACCCCGTCGGACCACGGCGCCTTCGGGCTCGCCGACCGGGCCTGGGTGATCCCGTCGGACGATCCGCGTTTCTCCAGCGTCCTGCGCGTGCTGTTCCCGGCCGGATCGGCCAGCCGGACGTCCTCCAGGGCCGACGGCACGCCCGAGGGCGGCGCCCAGCTCTATCTGCTCCTCGACGACGGCCCCGTCGAGTCGGTACGGCTCTCCTACCACGTGCGTTTCCCCGCCGGCTTCGCCTTCGTCAAGGGCGGAAAGCTGCCCGGCATGTTCGGCGGCACCGAGATGAACGGCGGCCGGATCCCGGACGGCACCGACGGCCTGTCGACGCGGTTCATGTGGCGCAGGAACGGCGCCGGCGAGGTGTACGCGTACCTGCCGACGTCGCAGGAGCACGGGACCTCGCTGGGCCGCGGCTCCTGGACGTTCCCCGTCGGCCGGTGGGCGCGGCTGGAGCACGAGCTCCGGCTGAACACCCCGGGCCGCGCGGACGGGTCGATCACCGTGTGGCTCGACGGCCGGAAGGTGCTGAGCCAGGCGGATCTGGTCTTCCGGAGCACGGCCGAGCTGAAGATCGACGGAGTGTTCTTCTCGACCTTCTTCGGCGGGGACGACGCGAGCTGGTCGAGCCCGGCCGACCAGCACGTCGGCTTCGCCGGTTTCGAGCTGACCAGGTGATCGCGTCAGGCCCTGCGGTCGCGTAGCTCCGTCAGGGTGGCCGCCGTCAGGGGGCGGGGGGCGTCGTCGGGTTCGATGAGGATGACCGTGCAGGTCGCCGCGTGGGTGAGGGCGGTGGTGAAGCTGCCGTCGGCGAACTGGAGCAGCGGCCCGCGCGGGGAGCGGCCGACGGCGACCGTGCGGGCGCCCGTTTCGGCGGCGTGGCGGGCCAGGGCGCGGCCGGCGGCGGCGTGGTCGCCGACGCTGGTGAGGACGTGGCCGGTCGCGGCGACGCCGTGCGCGGCGAGCCGGTCCAGGTGGGCGGTGACGGCGGCGCGGGCCTGGTCGTGGGTCTCGGTCTCGATGACCTGTTCCTCGACGACGGCGGTCTCGGAGACGTGGACGACGTCCAGCACGCTGCCGCTCTCCCGGGCGTACCGCGCGGCCGTGTCGACGATCGAGGCGGCGTTGTCGTACCCGCCGACGGCCACGACGAGCAGCGGCCGGTCGGCGGGCACCGCGCGGCCGACCGGCGTGAGCGCCGGTTCGACGGGCTCGCCTTGGCCGAGTTGCCGCTCGGCCTGGCGAAGCAGCCGATGCCCGCTGGCGAGGACCGGGACGGCCAGCACGAACGTGGCGGCGCCGAGGTAGAAGGGCACGCTGAGGTCGGAGGCGTCGGCGAGCTTGCCGGCGACGAACGGGGCCAGCCCGCCGCCGATGAAGCGCAGGAAGCCGTAGGCGGAGGAGGCCACCGGGCGCTCGACCGGAGAGACGAGCATGACCGCCTGGGTGGTGAGGGTGTTGTTGATGCCGATGAAGGCGCCGCTGACGATGACGGCGACGATCACCACGGCGGGCGTCCGCACGCCGGCCGCGATGACGGCCATCACGATCGCGAGGCCGAGCAGGTTGGCGTACAGCACGGGCGCGGTGCCGAAGCGGGACTGCAGGCGCGGCGCGAAGAACACGCTGAAGGCGGCCACGAGCAGGCCCCAGCCGGTGAAGACCAGCCCGAGGTGATGGGCGTCGAGCTCCATCGGGTACGGGGCGTAGCCCAGCATGGTGAAGAAGCCCCAGTTGTACAGCAGGGCCATGATGCCCATGGTCAGCAGACCGCGGTGACGCAGCGCCTTGAGCGGGGCCGTCACCGAGGTGGGCCGGTCGGGCTTGGGCGTGGCGGGGACGAAGAGGAGGGTCGCGATCAGGGCGATGGCCATGAGGACGGCCACGCCGAAGAAGGGGCCGCGCCAGCTGATCCCGCCGAGCACGCCGCCGAGCAGGGGGCCGACGGCGATGCCGAGGCCGAGGGCGGTCTCGTACAGGATGATGGCGCCGGCGAAGCCGCCGCTGGCGGAGGCGACGATGACGGCCAGCGAGGTCGCGATGAACATCGCGTTGCCCAGGCCCCAGCCGGCGCGGAAGCCGACGATGCCGTTGATGGAGCCGGTGGCGCCCGCGAGGGCGGCGAAGACCACGATGACGGCCAGGCCGATGACCAGGGTCCGCTTGGCGCCGATCCGGCTGGAGATCCAGCCGACGATGAGCATCGCGACGGCGGTGACGATGAGGTAGCTGCTGAAGAGCAGGGAGACCTGGCTCGGGGTGGCGTTCAGGCTCTCGGCCAGGGCGGGCAGGATCGGATCGACCAGGCCGATGCCCATGAACGAGATGACGCAGGCGAACGCGACGGCCCAGACGGCCCTGGGCTGCTTGAAAGGGCTGGCGGTCTTTCCGTGGGGTGTGCTCATGTTCCGTTTCTCTTGGATGTCGTGAGGGGCGGGGTCAGGAACGCGGCGGCCGGCGCTCCTGGATCACCCCGGCCAGTGCGGGCAGGGCGACCGCGACGGCGTGCTGCTCCTGCTCGGTCAGCTCGTCGACCAGTTGCTGGAGCGCCAGGGCGCGTTCGGCGCGCCGTCGCAGGAACACCTCCACTCCGGTGTCGGTGACCTCGACCAGGACGCCGCGTCCGTCGCTGTGATCGGCGGTGCGCCGTACGAGGTCCCCGCGTTCCAGGCGGTTGACGAGCTGCGACATGTTCGGCTGGGAGACGCCTTCCGCGCGCGCGAGTTCGGTCAGCCGCTGCGGCCCTTCGCGGGCCAGGCGGCTCAGCACGAAGGAGGCGGCGCTGCTGAGCCCGCCCGTGGTCGCGCTCAGGCGGACGTGCCGCACCAGCTGTTCCACGGCGATCGTCAAAGCGTCGGCGGAACCCTGCGGGATCGCCACGTCCATAAGGGGCTTATGCATAGGTGCATTATGGACTTCCGCTTTTCCGGCAAACGACCCACCCCCGGCGAAGTCGGCGAATATCACTGCCATGGCCGGAGAAAGTGCGGGTATGGATCGCACCATGATCTTCTTGAGACGGGCAGCACATGTCGCCGTCCTCGCCCTGATGGTCATCCCGATCGCCGCCGTCCTCGCCGCCAAGCCGGCGGCGGCCGAACAACGCAAGCGGTCGCAGGCCGCCGCCCTCGCCCGCAGCATGCTGACCCAGCTCAAGATCGCCAGGCCGTTGTCCATCAGCGGCTACAGCCGCGCGAAGTTCCAGCCCAGCTGGCCGAACCGCAGGGGGAAATGCAGCACGCGGGAGATCGTGCTGGCCCGCGACGCACGGAGCATCCGCCGCGACTCCCGCTGCCATCCCGTCCGGGGCTCCTGGTTCAGCCCCTACGACGGCAAGCGGCTGAAGAGCGAGAAGAACGTGGACGTCGACCACCTGGTGCCGCTCTCCTACGCCTGGCGCTCGGGCGCCAAGCGGTGGAGCCCGGCCAAACGACGCGCCTTCGCCAACGACCTCACCCGCCCGGAGCTCATCACCGTCAGCCACTCCGCCAACATCGCCAAGGGCGGCAAGGGGCCGCAGAGCTGGCGTCCGCAACGCCGGGCTTACTGGTGCCGGTACGCGACCTCATGGATCACCGTCAAACACCACTACGGGCTCTTCGTGACGAGCAGGGAGCGGGTGGCTCTGCTCAACATGCTGCGCACCTGCTGAGGGACGCGCCTGGCGGACGTGGGTGTGCGGAGGAACGGCCGCGTCCGCCCGGTTTTCACGTTCATTGTCAGGATCTTCCGATTGTTGCTGTTGTATCGTCATCCCGCTGTTCGATTCGTCGCGGTCGACACGGGGGCCGCGTCTCGCCGCCCCCCCGCTTCGGGGCCATCACGGTATGAGCGGGCCGGTCGGCCGATCCACGATTGGAGCAATGTGCGAGGAAGATCCTCTCTGCTGGGTGCCGTCGTCGTGGCGATGGCGGCCCTGTTACCCGCACTGCCGGCTGTCGCGGCGACCCCAGAGCCATCGGCGACCCCGAAGCCCACGGCGACCGCAGAGCCTTCGGCGGCTCCCGCGAAGGGCCGCATCGCCTGGGCTCCCTGCGAGGAGGAGCCCAGCGCCGAGTGCGGCACACTGGCCGTCCCCATCGACTGGTCACGTCCGAGCGGGCCCACCATCGATCTGGCCGTCGCCCGCCGCAAGGCCACCGACCCCGCCTCCCGCGTCGGATCCCTGGTGATCAACCCCGGCGGCCCCGGCGGATCGGGGGTGGAGGCCGCGTACGGCGCTCCCGGTTTCTTCACCGAGGAGCTGCGGAAGCACTTCGACATCGTCGGCTTCGACCCCCGGGGCGTCGGCCGCAGTCACCCGGTGATCTGCTCGGCGTCGGTGTACAACCAGATGCCGTACGCCGTCATGAAGAGCCAGGCCGACTTCGTCAAGTGGAGCAGCTACGCCAAGAAGCTGCGCGCCGACTGCCGGGCCCGCACCGGCCCGCTCTACGACCACGTCGACTCGGTCGACGTCGCGCGCGACCTCGACGCCCTGCGCGCCGCGCTCGGCGAGGAGAAGCTCACCTTCTACGGGATCTCGTACGGCACGCTGATCGGCCAGATGTACGCCGAGCTGTTCCCGCACCGGATCCGGGCCATGGCCCTCGACAGCAACATGGACCACAGCCTCGGCGTCAAGGCGTTCCTCGACAGTGAGGCCGCCGCCGTCGAGGACGCCTTCGACCAGTTCGTCGGCTGGTGCGACCAGGAGCCGGCCTGCGCGCTGCACGGGCAGGACGTCCGCGCCGTGTGGGAGCGGATCCTCGCCAAGGCCCGCAGCGGCACGCTGTACTACCCGGGCGTCGAGGACCGGCCGATGACCGAGGTCCAGGTCCTGTGGCAGGGCGTGCTCGGCACCGAAGGTCCCGCCTGGCAGCTGCTCAGCGAGATGCTGCGCGCCCTGGACGGCGGGGAGCCGCCCGCGTGGATGCCGCCGCTGCCCGGCCGGCAGCCCGTGTCGGGTGAGGTCGCGCACCTGCCGACCGCGATCCTCTGCCAGGACTACCACCTGCCGGTGCGCAACTACAAGGAGTACGCCGCCCTGCTGCGCAGCTCCAACCGGCTGGCCCCCGACATGCGGCTCAACCCGATGCCGATCGAGGACCTGCCCGTCTGCCTGAAGCACCCCACCACCAACCCGCAGCACCGGCTGCGCTACACGGGCGACGCCCCGATCCTGCTGGGGAACTCGCTGCACGACCCCTCCACGCCGTACTCGTGGTCGGTCAATGTGGCCCGGCAGCTCGGCCCCAAGGCGCGCCTGCTGACGTACGAGGGCTGGGGTCACCGCATCTACGGCAAGGACGAGTGCAGCACGGTGCCGATCGACGACTACCTGATCTCGCTCACCGTGCCGCCGCCCGGGTTCCGCTGCCCCGTGGGCGGCAGGGTCGAGACCACGCTCAAGAAGCGGCAGCGCGAGCTGTGGCCGACGGACGGGCTGCCCTGGAGCGCCCCGTTCCCGACGCCGTCCTCCTGAGGCGCACTCCCCGGCCGCGCCGGTCGCGGCCGGGAGCCGTTCGCTCCCCGCCCGAAGAAGCCGCACGAGCGCCGCTCACTCGCCGGGCGGGAAGCCGGCCGAGCGGCTCACCGGCGCCCATCGCACCGCCTCGGCGGCCTGGTCACGGGACGCCCGCTCGGCGAGTTCGACAGCGTTCGCCCCAAGCAGTAGGCGCGGCGACGGCTCGAGATCCAGGATGTCCTGGACCATCTGCGCCGCCGCGCCGGGTCTCCCAGCGCCATCCGGTCGTACCTGCGCGCCGCCGGTTCATCGCGCCGTCGTCGTCCGGCCCGACGGGGCGATCCGCATGGAAGAGTCGGCCCAGTCGGCACGGAACGCTCCGGCTCCACGATGACAATCTTGGCGCCCAGCGGCTTCACCTCGCTGTTCAACACTTCGGAGAAGCCCTCGACGGCGAGCTTCACGACTGGTAGGGCGCCTCGACCTGCGCGGGCAAGTACTGTCCGCGTGGCGTAGGTGCGGTTGTCGCGAAAGCCGGAGGCGCCGCATACGAGCAATGAGCGTTCATACCCATCGGGACAGATACCCTCGACGCTGGGGCTCCGCTCCGACTGACCAGGCCGCAAACACTATTCGGGCGGCATTGCAACGTGCTGGAGGACAAGTCCAGCCCGGTCACGCGGGTAACCCTGTGACGGTACGAGCTCCCGCTATAACTCAGTTGGTCCTTGGCCTTGTTCCAAGGCCCGACCGGTAGAAGCCGCGTTCAACGATGACCGCGTTGTGGACGGGGAGGCGCGGCCGAAATTGCCCCAATCGCCTTGCACAAAAGGCGAGATTTGCATCGCCCGCATCGGCGCGGCATGGCGCGGTAAGGATTCGGGCGTAATCAAGTTTCTCGGTTACGATCCATGCTATTTTGAGCCCATTCTCCCCTCGACATGACGGTGGCTACATGGTGCCGGGCTCGGAAGATCGCAGTGCGTTGCTGGATAAGGTTGTCGACGCGGTCGGCGATGCCTATTACTCGGACCGGGTGCGTTCCGGCACCAGCGCTAGGACCAGGGCGCAGACGGCGCAGTCCACGATCACTCTCTTCGCTGGCGGTCTCGTCGCCGCACTAACCTTCACGGCGCTGGCCAGCCATCCGCTGCTCACCCGGATCATCGGTGTCACCGCTGTGGTGTTGTGGCTATGCGCCGCGATGATGTACGTGTGGGCCATTTCCCTGCCAGTCAACCAGCTTGTGAAGATTCGCGACGCAACGGATGTCGAAGATTTCGTAGCCAAAGTCCTACAGAAATCTGACATCGAAACAGAGGAGGTCGATAAACGGCAGAGATGGGCCACGAGAACGACCGCAGCCGCCCTAGCTCTCAGCGCCCTCACCTTTGGACTTGCCGTCCTTGTCGGACCAGCCGAGAAGGTCGTGTCAGGCGTCGTCATTGTGGAGCAGAAACAACTGGCGAGCGTGGCTGGCGCCTGCCGGTTCGTGCCGCAGAACGCGATCGAAGGGAGGATTAAGGAGGCCACCATCAACGCCGCGTTCGTGGAGATCGCTGTCAAGCGCGGCACCTGTGCGCCCGGCGTGACCGTCCTCCGCATCCCCCGGACGAGCATCAAGACAATCGGATTGCGTGAGTAGTGAGATGAACACCCACTTGAACCTTTTATGCCTTGGCCCGCAGGCGAGGGACGACGAGTCGATCCTCGACAGCGTCCGCGTGCTGCACAAGCAGGGCGAACGCCTCAACGTGATCGTAGCGTTCGGCAAGGGCGCGCTAGACGCCGTCTTGCTGGAGTGCTATGAGCACGAGTCGCAACCTCTCGTACTCCCGGTGCCGGGGGTCGATGATCTGCACAAAAACGTGGCCGGGCGGCTGGTCGAGCGGGCCCTGGTGAAAGACTGGCGGGACGTCGAAGCTGACCTATGGAGCGGCGAGTACACCGAGATCGTCGAGACCATGCGCGACCAGGTCTTCCGGGACTTTCTCGACTGGGCGCGCGGCTACACGGTCGAGGCCTGGCAGCTTGGGATGCTGCCAGGCGAGGGCAGCACCCGTATCACCATCGGAGACCGACAGATCGGCCTGATCGTGGCCAACACGGTGTTCCGCATGGTCGCCTCACCGCCCGACCACACGCTCGCGACCTGCACAATCGAGCAGCTTTCACACGCCGTCGGGGGCGACTACACAGCATGGAAGGCCAGGAACGACCTGACCATGGTCATCGCTGCGGAGCCGGCGGCATTGCCGCCCGGATTCCCGCTGGACGGCTCAACGTTGCTGCTGGCTGGACGGCATGGCGGGGACGACGCCTGGAGCGTCGGGGATCGGCCATACCGATCGATCCGCGCACAATTCGGACGCACCGGCCGACCTGAGGTGACGGACACCGTTGAGGGCAGGAGGATGACGCTGCTCCGCCGGGCGGCACGACAAGAGCCCGCTCCAGAACCGGTGATCGAGGAGCGGTACGACGAGGCGAAGCACCTGCACGAGTTCTACCGGCAGGCCGAATCCGGTCGGATGGTACTCGTGCTCGTCTCCGGTGCGGTGAAGGACATCATCGACCTCGACGAGTTGCGGGAGCAGATCTCCGTCAGGACGTACGGCAATCTGCCTTCCTCTCAACCACCGATGCGCAGCATCTGGCCCGACGCTGTCGGCGGCCTGGCCGCGCCGCAGCTCCAGAGCGTCCTACAGCAGTTGCGGATTGCGCCTGACGCCCAACCGCTGAGTGCGCGCAACCTGCTGCGCTCCCCGTGGTGGCGGATTTACGATTTCACCGGCTCAAACGCTTTGCAGGCCGCGGCCGGCGCCGACGACCAGATCAGCGCCAGGATTTTCAACGCCTGCCATGAGCGGCCGGAAGAGGATCCCACCGTCAACGTCGAGATCATCGCCATGAACGGCATGGTCAGTGACGATCTCGCCTCCGTCGACTTCGGTCCGGCCTCGACTCACGCGGACCCCCGGAGCCAGTGGTTTCGTCAATTTCAGACTGATGCGCTGCTCCACCCGATGGTGTGGATGGCGACCTCGCCGAGCAGCCAGGCTCTGTGGGAATGGATGGAGCCGATCGCGACCCCGGCTCACGAGAGCCTTCCGGCTCGCTTTGTCGTCACCGCGGAGGGAATTCCAGCCGACCGCGCCCGACTACGTCACAACGGCCTGATCCACATCAGGCAGGACCCAGCCGCTTTCGCCGTCACAAGCCTGCGTCCCGGCATTGAGCAGCTCCGCAGGGGCCGCGACCGCCGGGTGGCGCTGATCGACGAGACGCGCCTGGGCAAGGGCGTCTCGCTGGTGTCTTCCCTGATTAAGGACAGGCCGGCTGGGAGCAAGGACTACCTGAAGGGGCATGATCCTACCTGGGGCGACATCGTCGATGGCAAGGCGGCGAAGTTGTCAGTGGTCGAGGCCATCAGACGCGCGGCTGTACCCGACGCGAGCAAGATTCAGCCCATTGTGTTGGTAAAGGGCCGGGCGGGCTCAGGGAAGACCACTGCGCTCATGCATTTCGCCTACCACTTGTACCGCAAGGGAAAGACGGTTGGCTGGATCGACCGCGAGACCACACGCTCGCGCAGGGCCGTCGTCGACGAGGTGCTCAAGCTGAACCCAGACGCCATGTTCGTCGACGATGTGGCCATCTTCAGCAGCCATGCGGCCACGCTGCTGCGGCACCTGAACCGAAACGGCCAGACCCTTGTGGTGGCGAGCGTGCGGAGAACTCGCGAGGACGTCCTTGACGCAACCTTTCAGCCGCGCGTGGTAGCGGCTGACGACCCGCTGAGCGACGACGACCTCGAAAAGCTGGTGAAGATCCTCAAGAACAACGGGCTGCTCGGCATCCTCAAGGAGTACCGCTTCATGGGGCAGCGCGTGGAGAGGCTGCGCCAACTAAGCGGCCGGAGCCTGCTCGCCGCGATGATCGAGGTGGTCACGAGACAGCGGTTCGAGGACAAGGTACGCAGCGAATACGAACAGCTCTCCGACGAACGGAAGCTGATCTACGCAACCGTGAGCTTTCTCCAGTCCGAGCTGGTCAACAAGCAGCACGGCATCGACGAGGGCGACCTGATCCAGGTCGTGTCCCAGGGGGCACCCGGAATCGAAACGGTAAACGCGATCAACGTTTTGGTGGGGCAGCGGCTGCTGAACCGCACGCCGGAGGGCGCGTTACGATGCAGGCAAAAGACCTTTGCTGACACAGTCGTGGACTCGACCCTCAAAGAGCAGCCGGTGTTCCTAGCGGAGATCATCCGCTCGCTGCTCGTCTTCTACGCGGAACGGGGCGGCCATATTTCGCGGCATGATCACCCATACCGAATGGTCATGGTTCGCCTGCTGAACCACGACATGATGAAGAAGACGAAGATCCCCTACGGCGACGTGCGCTCGATCTATGACTCGGTTCACGATCTGCTGCATGAGGACTTCCACTACTGGCTGCAACGCGGCCAGTTCGAGCTGGAGCGAGGCGATCTTTCCATCGCAGCGAATCATCTCCACTCTGCGACCGGATGCGACGGTGGCGCGACCGACCACCTCGTCCAAACGACAAGTAGCTCCATCCGGCTTCGGCACGCAACGACGTACCCTCAGGACGCCGCCTCGTTCGCAGACGCTAAGACGGCTCTCGACGACCTGGAGCGGATCGCGAGACGCAAGGGCCCGGATTCCCCGCACACGTTCGCAGTGATGGTCCGGGACGGGTTCAACTGGATGAAGGCCTGCCAGTCAGTGGTGTCTAAGGATGAGTTCCTGGACCTCGGTAATCAGATCCTCGACATCTGCGAGCTTGGTAAGGAGGTCTGCGAGAACAACAACCAGTTCCTCGACGTGGCCGACCGCTATGAGGCGAAAATCCGGCGGCTGATGAGCGTGCCCATGTAGTCATAGCGGTCGGTGAGGCTGCCCGGACAGCCGCCGGGCATGTCGCTCCCGGCCAGGACGCCGATGCCGGTCTGGTGCGGGTGCAGCCCGGTCAGCAGGGACGCGCGTGACGGGCTGCACCGGGCCGTGTTGGAGAACTGCGTCAGCCGCACCCCGGAGCGGCCGAGCCGGTCGAGGTTCGGCGTACGGATCTCACCGCCGTAGCACCCGAGGTCCGAATAGCCCAGGTCGTCGGCGAGGATCAGCACGATGTCGGGCGATCTCATGTCGTACGCAGCCACGCGGTCGTGTCCGGCGGCAGCGGGGCGCCGCCGGCCTCGAGGGTGTCGCTGCGCAGCAGGACGACCGCGTCCGGGGGCAGCGGCTCCTCCCCGGGGCCGAGGTTGACGACGCACGCGAAGCCCGGTCCACGGCGGAAGCACAGGGCCGAGCCGGATCGGCCCGTCCACTCCAGCTCCTGCGGCACGTCCAGCTCGCGGCGGATCCGCAGCGCCCAGGCCACGAGGTGGTAGGTGGACGACGGGTCGGCCAGCTGGTTCTCGACCGAGAACCGCTCCCAGCCGGGCGGCTGCGGCAGCCACGGGTCCACGGAGCCGAACCCGGCGCCGTCCGGCTCCGCCGTCCAGGGCAGCGGCACCCGGCAGCCGTCGCGTCCCCGGCGCCGCCCGCCGGAACGGGTCCAGATCGGGTCCTGGATGCGGTCGTCGGGGATGTCCATGTGGTCGGGCAGCCCGAGCTCCTCGCCCTGGTAGAGGTAGGCGACGCCGGGCAGCGCGAGCATCAGCAGCAGCGCGGCCCTGGCGCGGCGGCGGCCGAGGTCCTCGTCCACCGGGCCCAGCTCGTGGCCCGACCTGCCCTGCTGCTTGCGGGTGTCGGCGCGGCCGTAGCGGGTGACCGTGCGTTCGACGTCGTGGTTGGACAGCACCCAGGTCGGTGGCGCGCCGACGAGGGACATCGTGCGGACCGTAGAGTCGATCACGGTGAACAGGTCGCCCGCGTCCCACGCGGACTGCAGGAACGGGAAGTTGAACGCGGTGTGCAGCTGGGCCGGCGCCACGTACCTGGCCAGCCGTTCGGGGTCGGCCACCCACGCCTCGGCCACGAACACGCGGGGCGGGTCGTACTCGTCGGCCACCCTGCGCCAGTCACGGTAGATCTCGTGCACCTCGTCGCGGTCGCGGTGCGGGTGGTCCGGCACGTCGGTCAGGACGAGCAGATCCTCCTCCCCGTAACCGAGATCGGGATATTCCGGGTGTTTGATCAGCCCGGTGGCGACGTCGATCCTGAACCCGTCCACCCCGCGGTCGAACCAGAACCGCAGGATGTCCAGGAACTCCGCGCGGACCTCGGGGTTCGACCAGTTGAGATCGGCCTGGCTGGGGTCGAACAGGTGCAGGTACCACTGCCCGTCGGGCACCCGCTGCCAGGCGCTGCCGCCGAACATGCTGCGCCAGTCGTTCGGCGGGACGTCCCCGCCGGGGCCGTCCAGGAAGTGGTACCTGGCGCGTTCCGGGGAGCCGGGCGGAGCGGCGAGCGCGGCCTGGAACCACGGGTGGTCGGTGGAGGTGTGGTTCGGCACGACGTCCAGCACGACCCGCAGGCCGTGCCGGTGCGCCTCCTCGATGAGGAGCTCGGCCTGGCGCACGTCGCCGTACTCGGGGGCGATGGCGCGGTAGTCGGAGACGTCGTAGCCGCCGTCGTTGTTCGGCGACGCGTACCACGGCGTGATCCAGACGGCGTCCACGCCGAGATCGGCCAGGTAGGCCAGGCGGCCGCGGATGCCCGCGATGTCGCCGATGCCGTCGCCGTCGCCGTCCGCGAACGACCGGATGTACAGCTCGTAGATGACGGCGGTCCGCCACCACTCGGCGTCACTCATCGGCGGCTCCGATCAGGTCGGGTTCGAACGCGTCCAGGGACGCGCAAAGGGCGGCCGTCTCGCCGTCGTCGAGCGGCGGCGGGGCGACCGTCTAACCGGCGTCCGGGAGAGGCGTGTAGGGCGGGAGGCCGAAGCGGGTCCTGATGGTCTGCTGGACGGACGCCTTGTCGGCGCGGGCGTCGATGGTCAGGACGTACTCCTTGCGGCGGAAGAGCTCCAGCACCGGATCCGTCTTCGTCCGGTAGTCGGCCAGGCGGCGGGCCAGCGCGTCGGGGGTGTCGTCGGCCCGGGTGACGAGCTCGCCGCCGCAGACGTCGCAGCGGCCGTCCACCTCGGGCCGGTGGGCGATGAGGTTGTAGTCCATGCCGCAGCGCGAGCACAGGCGCCGGGCCAGCACGCGGCGGCGCACCTCGTCGTCAGGCAGGTCGAGGTGGATCACGCCGTCGATGTCGTAACTCTCCAGGAAGAACTCCGTCTGGCGCCGGTTGCGCGGGAAACCGTCGACGACGAAGCCGTAGTTCCAGTCGTGCAGCTGGAGGCGGTCTCTGACGACGTCCTCCACCAGGTCGTCTCCCACCAGCTCGCCCGCGGCGACCAGGCGGCGGACCTGGGCGCCGAGCTTGGTGTGGCGCTTGACGTGCCAGCGGAAGATGTCGCCGACGCTGATGTGCACCAGGTCCAGGTCGGCGGCGAGCAACTTGCTCTGCGTGCCCTTGCCGCTCCCCTGCACGCCCATGATCACGTATTTCCGCATGACCCACTCCTGCCCGGAAAGCCGCGCGGTGTGATGACCGCCTCAGAATTATATGACGCCTACTACTTTGCGAGACCTACTAGTTGGCGTTACTGTCTTCCCATGGCGGATGTGACGACCAGACGGACACAGTGGTTGCGCGGCGTGCTCGACCTGTCCGTGCTGGCCCTGCTCGCCGACAGCGGCGAGAGCTACGGGTACGCGCTTCTCCAACGCCTGGAACAGGCGGGGCTGCCCGACATGAAGGCCGGCACCCTCTATCCGCTGCTCAACCGACTGGCCACCGACGGCCTGGTGCGGGCCGAGTGGCGAGCCGGCGAGGGCGGGCCGGGGCGGAAGTTCTTCGCCCTGACGGACGAGGGCCGCAAGGCGCTCGCGGAGATGGGGCCGGAGTGGGTGGCGTTCGCGACGACCGCGATCGCCGTGGTACGACGCGGAATGGACAAGGGGTGAGGACGAGCATGAGCATGCTGGACAAGAGGTACAGCGACGAACTGATGATCGCGCTGCGGCTCCACGAGATCTCCGGCGAGCGCGTCGGCGAGGTGCTGGCCGAGGTGGAGTCCCACGTCGCCGACACCGGAGAGGACCCGAGGGCGGCGTTCGGCAGCCCGAAGGAGTACGCGGCGAAGGTCGCGGCCCAGCTCGACGCGAGGTCGGGCAAACCGTCGCCGCTGTCCTACATGCTCGGCGCCGCGCTCACGGCCGCACTGGTCTTCGTCGGGGTCGGCTCGCTGCTGGCGGCGCTGAACAGATCCCCCATTGTTTTCACCTGGGTGGAGATCGTCACGGGGGCGCTCGTCCTGGGCTTCATCCTCTCCGCGGTCTTCACGGCGTTCGCGGGAGCCAGGGCCGTCACGGGCGGGAGGGCGTACAAGCTGGTGGCGCTCGGTCTCGCGGCCTGCACGCTCGCGACGATCTTCGTGGCGGACCGGCTCGGCGACGGCGGGAGCCCGGTCATCGAGGTGCCGCAGGCCGCCGCGATCGTCATCGGGGTGGCGGCGCTGGCGGCGGCGGTCGTCTCCCTGGCCCGCGCCGTCAAGAGAGGCCGGGTCGTCCGGCCCCGGTGACCCATACGTAGATCTCCCGATGCTTTGCCCGCGCGGCGCGCCTAGGGTCGGCCGGACCAGATGCCTTCGGAGAAGGTGGGTCCATGCGTGCGCTGACCGTCTTCCTGTCCACCCTGCTGCTGGTCACGACCGCCCCCGCGCCCGCGGGGGCGGCGAGCCGACCGGCCGCCGCCGTGCCGGACGTCGTCTACCACCGCGCCGGCTTCTCCTCCGGGACCGCCGAGGGCACGACGGCCGGTGACGGCCTGTCGTTCGGCTCGGCCGCCGGGACCGTCTCCCACACCGACGCCCTCGGCACCAAGACGTGGGAGTACGCCCGGTGGACCGCCCCTGAGCGGGACATCGGCTTCCCCGCCACCGAGCTGATCGCCTCCTGGACGGCCGACGTGCCGCCGGGGAGCTGGATGCAGGTCGAGCTCCGCGGCCGCAACGCCGAGGGCCTGACGACGTGGTATTCCCTGGGCCGCTGGGCGTACGCGGAAGGCGACATCCTGCGCACGTCGGTCCCCGGCCAGAGCGACGCCGACGCGGCGGTGAACGTCGACACGCTGGCCGCGGCGGCGGGCAAGCCGCTGAGCGCGTACCAGCTGCGCCTGACCCTCTACCGCACGCCGGGCTCGTCCGTGACGCCGCGGGTCAGGACCGCCGGGGTGATGGGCTCCCGCGTTCCCGAGCGCAAGAAGGTGCCGGTCAGCCCCGGCGGCGCCGCGTGGGGCGTCGAGCTGACCGTGCCGCGCCGCTCCCAGAACGTCCACACCGGCCACTACCCCGAGTGGGACGGCGGGGGCCAGGCGTGGTGCAGCCCGACCTCGACCACCATGGTGCTGGGCCACTGGGACCGGTGGCCCAGCGCGGAGGAGACCGCCTGGGTCGACCCGTCCGACCCGAACCCCGAGGTCGATCACGCCGCCCGTCACACCTACGACCACGCCTACGAGGGCGCCGGCAACTGGCCGTTCAACATCGCCTACGCCGGCCGGTACGGGATGGACGGGTTCGTCACCCGGCTGCGGTCGCTGACCGAGCTGGAGCTGCTCATCAAGGCCGGCATCCCGGTCATCACCTCGCAGTCGTTCAAGAAGGGCGAGCTGCCCGGCGCCGGATACGGCACCGACGGCCACCTGATGACGGTCGTCGGCTTCACCGCTGACGGCGACGTGATCGCCAACGACCCGGCGTCGCCCTCCAACGACGCGGTCCGCCGCGTCTACCCGCGGGCCGACTTCGAGAACGTCTGGCTGCGCAGCGCCGGCAGCGGCGGCGTGGTGTACGTCATCCACCCGCCCGGCCACGCGCTGCCCGCCACGACGCCGGGACTGCCCGCCAACTGGTGACCGCCAGGAGCCCCGGATCCACGGACCCGGGGCTCCCACCTTGGGGAACCTGGCGGAAACCTCGACGCCCGGCGCAGACCTGCGTACCCTGACAACCGGAAACCGCGGGACCACCCGTCGTTTCCGCCGTGATACGCGCCGATCGGGGGGTCGTCCGGAGCAGCCGGGTCCGTCTGCCGGGCCGGAGCTGCCGCCGCGCGCGATGTCCCCGACCGCTGTGGCCGACTGACCTTCCACGCCGTGGAGCGCCCGATGACCGAGGACGAATCTGCGACGCTCGAGAAGACCCGGCTGGTGCGGCCCCAGTGGAACGGTCCGCCCCTGCTGCTGGCCTCCGAGGGCGCGCGAGCCGTGGTGGCGGGCACGGGCACCCACCTGGCGGCCTCGCGCCTGCCCACGGCCGCCGCTGTCCCGGCCACCCTCGCCGACCTCGGCCGGTGCCTGGTCGAGCGGGCGGGCCTGGCCCCGTCCGGCCTGACCGTGCTGCTCGACCCGGCGACCCCCGCCCAGCTGGGCGAGGCGCTGGAACGGGCGGCCCGCGAGGCCACCAGCGTGCTGATGTTCCACTATGTCGGGCACGGCGTGTTCGGCCCGGACCACGAGCTGTACCTGGCGACGCAGGCCACGGCCGACCTCGGGCAGGGGGCGGCCGGCCACCAGGCGCTGCCGTACACCGCCGTCCGCCGGATCCTCGCCTCGTCCTCGGCCGAGTACGTCGTCATGGTGCTCGACTGCTGCTTCACCGGCGGCGGCCGGCCGGTGCCCGCCCGCGCGGTGGACCGGGCCTTCGACGCGGCCTGGCCGGGGGCGTACGTGCTGGCGTCGTCCAGCAGGGACGGCAACTCCTGGGCGCTGCCCGGCGTCCGGCACACCGCGCTGACCGGAGCGCTGCTGCGGCTGCTGACCGAGGGCGACCCGGCGGGGCCGGAGGCGCTCACGCTCGACCACGTCCACCACCACCTGGCCGGCGTGCTGCCCGGGGCCGGGTTCCCGCGCCCGCGCCGCCTGGCGGGCGACCTCGACGGGCTGCCGCCGCTCGCCGTCAACCCCGCCCACGCCGGGCCGCGCAAGCGGCAGAACCCGCCCATCGCCTCCCCCGGCGACCTGAACAGCCCCTACCGAGGGCTGGCGGCGTACGAGCCGGAGCACACCGGGCTGTTCTTCGGCCGGGAGGAGCCGGCCAGGGCGCTGGCCGCGCGGGTGCGGCAGGCGCTGCGCGACGCCGCTCCCCCGGTGGTCAGCGGGCCTGAGCAGAGCGGCGGCCCCATCCTCGTCACCGGCCCGTCGGGCTGCGGGAAGTCGTCCCTCCTGCGCGCCGGGCTGATCCCCGCGCTGCGCGACGGCCACGGGCAGGAGCCGCCGCGCGTCCTGTTCACACCCGGCGAGCGGCCGCTGACGTCACTGGCGCGGGCGCTCACGGCGTTCGGCGGCGGCGACCCCGAGCGGCTGCGGGCGATCATGGAGTCCGATCCCGGCTCGGCGCGGCGCTGGCTGCCGGGGCCGCTGCTGCTGGTGGTGGACCAGTTCGAGGAGGTCTTCACCGTCTGCGCCGAGGAAACCGAGCGGCGGCGCTTCGCCGAGACGCTCGCCCAGCTGTCGCGTTCGGCCGCCGTGGTGATGGCCGTGCGCGGCGACTTCTTCGGCCACTGCGCCGCCTACCCCGGCCTGCTGGAGGCGGCGCGCCGGCCCGAGGTCGTCGCGCCGATGACCGAGGCCGAGCTGCGCCGGGTGATCGAGGAGCCGGCCACCCGCTCGGGGCTGTCCGTGGAGCCGGGGCTCACCGACCTGATCCTGGAGGACCTGCGGGCCCTGCGCGGCGCGGACGACCTGCTCGCGCTGCTGTCCCACGCGCTGCTGGCCACCTGGCAGCGGCGTACCGGCGGCGTGCTCACCATGGCCGGCTACCGGTCTGCGGGCGGGGTCGCGCGGGCGGTCGCGATGAGCGGCGAGGAGGCGCTGCGGCGGCTGGGCGCGGAGTTCGAGCCGGCGGCGCGGGCACTGCTGGTCCGGCTGGTGCACGTCGACGCGCGCGGCAACGGCGCCCGGCGGCGGGTCCCGCTCGCCGAGCTGAGCCCCGGCAAGGACTCCATCGAGGGGCAGGTGCTGGCGGAGTTCGTCCGGGCACGGCTGGTCACCGTGGACGACGACGAGGCGCAGCTCGCCCACGAGGCGCTGGTGCGGGCCTGGCCGCGGCTCGGCAGCTGGGCCGAGACCGGCCGCGCGGCTCTGCTCGTGCGCCGCCGTCTCACCGAGGACGCGGAGATGTGGCGACGCGAGGGCCGCGACCCGGCGTACCTGTACACCGGCGACCGCCTGGCCACCGCCCAGGCCGTCATCGGGACGGGCGAGGGCACGGCGCGGGCCCGCGCGGGACGGCGGGCCGGCGCGGGCGACGACACGGCGCCCGCCCGCGTGGGACGGCGAGCCGGCGCGGGCGACGGCACGGCGCCCGCCCGCGCGGGGCGGCGCGGCGGCGGAGGCACGGCGTCGCCTCCGTCCGCGGGTGGCGGGGTCAGCGACGTCGAGCGGGAGTTCCTGGAGGCGTCGCGGCATCGGGGGCGCAGGCGTTCGCTGATCGCCAGGGGCGCGATCGCCTCGCTGACGGCGCTCGTGCTCGTCGTGGCGGCGGGCGGCATCGTGGCCCTGGTGCGGGGCGGTCAGGCGAGCGGCCGCGCGGCGGAGGCTGCCGCGCAGCGCGACCAGGCGCTCTCCCGCCAGGTCGCCACCGCGGCCAACACCGCGCGCGACACCTCGCTCGGGTCACAGCTGGCCCTGGCCGCCTACCGCCTGTCGGCCACGCCGGAGGCCAGGGGGGCGCTGCTCGGCTCGCTCTCCCGCCCGATCGGCGCCCGGATGATCGGCCACACCGCTCCCGTCCAGCAGGTGGCCTACCGCCGTGACGGCCGGGTCGCCGTCACCGCCTCCGTCGACTCCACCGCCCGGCTGTGGAACGTCGCCGACCCACTGCGCCCGGCGAGCCTGGGCGTGGTGAAGGGCCACACGGGCGGCGTGGTCGCGGCGGCGTTCAGCCCCGACGGCCGGGTGCTCGCGACCGGGTCGGCCGACGGCACGGCCCGTCTCTGGGACGTCTCCGACACCGCCGCGCCACGCGCCCTGGCCACGCTGAAGGGCCACGAGGACGAGGTCGGCTCGGTGGCGTTCAGCCCGAAGGGCGACGTGCTGGCCACCGCGTCCCTCGACGGCTCGATGCGACTGTGGGACGTCGCCGAACCGGCGCGCGCCCGCCAGGTCGCCGTCCGCGGCCAGCAGGCCGGTCTCGCCCGGGTGGCCTACAGCCCCGACGGCAGCATGGTCGCGCTCACCTCCGCCGGCACCGTCACGCTGCTCAACGTGCTGACCCCGGCCCAGCCGGCGAGCCTGGCCGTGCTGACGTCCGCGCAGGGCGGCGTGCGCGGCGTCGCGTTCGCGCCGAACGGCCTGCACCTGGCCACCTCCTCCGGCACCGGCGCGGTCGAGCTGTGGGACATCACCGCCGCCGAGCTGGTCGGCACGGCGCGCGGGCACGGCGACCCCGTGGACGACATCGCCTTCAGCCCCGACGGCACCGTGCTGGCCGGCGCCTCCGCCGACGCGACGGTCGGCCTGTGGAGCGTGGCCGACCCGGAGGATCCCGAGCTGGTCGCGTCGCTGGCGGGCTTCCCCGACGCGGTGACGGGGGTGGCGTTCAGCCCGAACGGCCGGCACCTGGCGACCTCCTCCGCCGACGGGATCGCCCGGCTGTGGAACGCCACCGACGCCGCCCGCGTCGCCCCGCGCGCCCGGCTGGCCCGCCACACCGGCGCGGTGGGCGCGCTGGCGATCGACAAGGCCGGCCGCGTCCTCGCCACCGCCTCCGACGACAGGACCGTACGGCTCTGGGACGTCTCGGACCCCGCGGTGAGCAGTCCACAGTCGATCCTGACCGGCCACACCGGCCAGGTCACGGCGGCCGCGTTCAGCCCCGACGGGCGCCGCCTCCTCACGGCCTCGCTCGACCGCACCGCCCGCATCTGGGACGTCGCCGACCCGGCGGCCCCGAAACAGCTCGGCACGCTGGCGGGGCACACCGACGGCGTGCGCACGGCCGCCTACAGCGCGGACGGCCGCATGGTGGTGACCACCGGCCGCGACGGCAGGACGCTGCTGTGGAACGTCGCCGACCCGGCCGCACCGCAGCGGGTCGCCGCGCTCGGTGCGAGCGACGCACGGGTGAGCGCGGCGGTGTTCCGGCCGGACGGCCGGGTTCTCGCCGTCGGCTCGGGCACTTCGTCCGTACGGCTCTGGGACGTCTCCACCCCGGCGGAGCCGCGTGACCTGGGCTCGTTCGCCGCCCACACCGGCGGCGTGCTCGACCTGGGCTTCACCCGCGACGGCAGGACGCTTGCCACGGCGTCGTCCGACGGCACCGCGCGGCTGTGGGACGTCAGCCGTCCGCAGAGCCCGAAGCGGCTGGCGGACCTGCCGGGCCACACCGCCGGCGTGTCCGCCGTCGCCTTCGGCCCGGACGACCGCACCCTCGCCACGGCCTCCCGCGACGCGACCCTGCGGATCTGGAACGTCGTCAGCCGGGCCCGCCCGGCGCTGTGGGCCGTGCTGTCCGGCCGCGACACGGGGCGCGACACTGTGCGCGACACGGTGCGCGACGTGGAGTTCGGCCCGGACGGCTCGCTGCTGGCCGGCGCGTCCGGCACGGCCGCGCAGTTGTGGGGGCTGAACGTGGAGCAGGCGAGCGCGAACGTCTGCGAGGCGTCCGGCACGTCGATCACCCGTGCCGAGTGGTCCCGGTACGTCCCCGGCCGTCCCTACACCCCGCCCTGCACCGCCGACTGAACGCTCAGCGGCCGGTGGGGCAGGGGTGGGCGGCGTGCCGGTTCGGGCAGCAGATCACGCCGATCGTGACGAACCGGCCGCCCCGCAGCCACTCGCCCCACTGGACGTCCACACCGCGCGGCAGAAGGTCACGGGCGTTCGCCAGCCGCTCGTCGAGGGGGACGCCCTCCGGGTGGAGCAGCACCCCGCGCACCTTGCCGTACTCGGCGGCCAGCCACGCCACCGCCTCATCGACGTCGTCGAAGCCGGCCGCGATCCGCGAGGCGGGCTTGGCCAGCCAGTCCCCCGTACGCATCGGCGGCAGCGCCGAGGCCCTGAACTCCGGCGAGGACGGCCTGCGCTCCTCCTCGTCGTCCCGGTCGGCACCCGCTCCCGCCCACCGGTACGCGTGCCAGTGCATGCTCTGCGCCTCCTCAGCCCAGAACGTCATGCCCTTCACTCGGCATCATCGAACCGCCCGCGGCCCGGGGCTCAGCCGGGACGGCGCTGTCAGCCCATGAGCCCGGCGACGGCGGCGTGCAAAGTGAGCAGGTCCGGGATCGACTCCGGCGGGCGGCGCCCGAAGCCGCACTCGGTGGCCACGCCGAACGCGCCGACGGCCGTCCGTGCGGCGTCGACCCGCCGTCGTGCGCCCTCCAGACCGTCGCCCGCGTGGATGAGGCCCAGGTAGAGCTCCGTGTCGGCGGGCAGCCGCAGGCCGCGCAGCGGGGCGAAGTACGCCGGATCCGTACGGTCGATGGGGACGGGCAGGTGGATCCACGCGAGCGGCCGGGCGAGCCGGTCGGTCAGCGCGTTGGCGACGGCCGCGAGCCGGCCGGTGTCCTTGGGCTGGACGAAGTGGCGGTGCCCGCTGTCGCCGTAACACAGGTGGTAGCCGAGCTCCGCGCCGGCGGGGACCGCGTCGCCCAGGCGGGTCAGCCGGTCGAGGATGCCCTGTTCGAGATCGGGGATCCAGCCGGGGAAGACGCCCTCCAGCATGCCGAACTCGACCGCCGTGTCCCACTGGATCGACAGCCGGTCGTGCGGGACGGCGTCGGCGATCAGCTCCAGCTCGCGGAGCATGGCGGCCTCGTACGCCGGCTCGACCGCGGCCTGCGACCCCGGGGCGCCGTACAGCCGTACGGGGGCCATCGGCGTCGGGAGGCTCACCTGGAAACGGATGTCGGGCAGCACGCCGTCGTCGCGCAGGCGCTCGAAGACCTGCCACGACGCGCGCGCCGCCGCCGCGTACCCGAGCTCGCCGAAGCTCAGCTGGGCGGGGTCGAACCCGTCACGCAGCCGGTACTTCGCGGTGCGACTGTACTCGCCGTTCTGGTTGCCGTCCGTGACGAGACCGGCGGTCCTGGCGAACACCGCGTCCTGCCAGAACGTCCAGTTGGCCCGCGCCCCGGTCTCCCCGTCGGTGACCCGCCGCAAGCGGTCTCCGAGCCGACCGGCCGCGGAACGGAAGACCTCCTCGGCATCGCCGAGCGGGACACTGCCGACGAGATGCACGTTATGAATAGACATTCGCCACAAATTAGTCGTTATCGGACAGACCATCCCGCCCTAACCTCGCCCTCCTGGACCCTGGCTCGCCCTTCCCCCGCCGTACGATCCACTCAGCCAGGGGAGTACGCGCGGGGCCGCCCTGGGTGGGAGTGCCACGGCCACCCTCGGCACGCGATTCCCGCCTAGCCTCGAACCATGGACACGGACAACCCGCTGGGCCGCTTCCCGAGGGCCCGCCGTGAGCCGGTCCGGCCCGAAGACGTGCCGGCCCCGCACGTGAACGGTGCGACCGGCCGGCAGCGCGTCGTCCGCCAGGCCGATCCGGGGAGCCCCTGACGGGCGGCCTCGCCTCCGGCCGCCCGAAGGCGTACTGACCACCCTGTCACCCACGTGGCCGGCGACCGCCGGCTCGCCATCCTTCCATGCCAAAACGCCGTCCCGGCGTGCCCGAAACCTTCGAGGAGAACGCATGACCAGCAAAGTCATCCTGATCACCGGCGCGAGCAGCGGCATCGGCGAGGCCACCGCGCGGCGGCTGGCCGCCGAAGGCCACCGCGTGGTGATGGGCGCCCGCCGCGAGGACCGGCTCGCCGCGACCGCCAAGGAGATCGAGGCGGCCGGCGGCTCGGCGGACGTCCACCGCCTGGACGTCACCGACCGGCGCGACGTCGCCGCGTTCGTGGACGCCGCCGCCGAGCGGCACGGCCGCGTGGACGTGATGATCGCCAACGCCGGCGTGATGCCGCTGTCCAGGCTTGACGCGCTGCTCGTCGACGAGTGGGACCGGATGATCGACGTCAACGTCCGGGGCCTGCTGCACGGCATCGCCGCCGCCCTGCCGCACTTCCAGCGCCAGGGCTCGGGCCACTTCGTCACCGTCGCGTCGATCGGCGCGCACGAGGTGTCGCCGACGGCCGCCGTCTACTGCGGCACGAAGTACGCCGCCTGGGCGATCACCGAGGGCCTGCGCCAGGAGCTCGACCCCGGCATCCGCGTCACCACCGTCTCCCCCGGCGTCGTGGAGTCGGAACTGGCCGAGTCGATCAGCGACCCGGTCGCGCGGGACACGATGCGGACATACCGGGCGAACTCCATCCCGCCGAGCGGCATCGCCGACGCCATCGCGTACGCGATCGGCCGGCCGCCGGCCGAGGACGTCAACGAGATCATCGTCCGTCCGGCCCGGCAGCGCTGAGGTCACCGCAGCAGTACCGGCAGCGCCGTCGGCCCCTCGATCGAGATCGACGAGGTGTGGTCGAGGTCGCCCGCGTCCACCGCCAGGCGCAGCCCCGGAAAGCGGGTGAACAGCATGGACAGGGCGATCCCGGCCTCCAGCCGGGCCAGCGGCGCGCCCAGGCAGGAGTGCTCCCCGCGGCCGAACCCGAGGTGCGCCTCGGGCGCCCGCGAGACGTCGAACCGCTCGGCGTCCTCGCCGAACCTGGCCGGGTCGGTCCCCGTCGCCCCGAACCCGATGACCAGGGCCTGCCCCGCCCGCACGGTCACCCCGCCGATCCGCACGTCACGCAGCGGATAGCGGCACAGGCCGTTGACCACCGAGCTGCGGCTGCGCAGCGCCTCCTCGACCACCTCGGCCCAGCCGTCGCCGGCGATGGCCGCGCCGAGCTGCTCCCGGTCGGAGCACAGCGCCACGACGGCGTTGGTGATCAGGTGAACCGTGGTCTCGTGACCGCTCATGATCATGACCCAGAGGACCCACACCAGTTCGTCGTCGATGAGCCCGTCGCCGTCCTCGTCCCGCGCGAGGCAGAGGGCGGTGGTGAGGTCGTCGCCGGGCTCGCGGCGGCGCCACCGGACGTGCGCGCTCAGGTACGCCCGTAGCTCCGCGCCCGTCTTCGCCAGCTCCGGCGGGGCGGCGCCGAACGAGACGAGCGTCCTGGTCCAGTCGCGGATGTGGTCGCGGTCCTGCGCCGGGACGCCGAACAGCTCGCAGATCACCGTGATCGGCAGCGGCTCGGTGTAGTGGCGGACGAGGTCGACCCCGTCGCCCTCGCCCGCCACCCGGTCGAGCAGCTCTCCGGCCAGCGTGCGGATGCGGGGTTCGAGCGCGTGCACGAGGGCCGGGGTGAAGGCCCGGCTGACCAGGCTGCGCAGCCGCCGGTGCTCGGTGCCGTCCTTCATCAGCAGATGATCGGCCTGGACCATGTACCGCAGGGGCCAGTCGGCCGGGATGGTGCCGTCGTGCAGCGCCGCGAAGTTGCGCGGGTCGTTGCTGTAGAGATCGCTGTCGTGGGCCAGGATCTCGTTGACCGCGTCGTAGCTGGTCACGAGCCAGGCCGCGACTCCACCCGGCAGCTCGACCGGCGTGACGGGCCCGGCCTCGTCGCGGAGCCGGCGCACGGTCTGTGACAACCGCTCGCCAGGCGCCGGTAAGGGGTGCATCTCCAAGAAGGTCTCCATGGTGAGGGGTTGCCATTGTCGCGTACCCGTCAAAGACGGCACGGGCGGCGGCGCCTGCCCCCTCCGCCACGTGTTCAGACCAGCGGGCCGCCGTCCGGCAGCAGGCCCTCGCCCTCCGGCTGGAGTGCGTACGCGATGCCGGCGTCGATGTCGCCGTCGAACCCGGTGCGGTACGCCACCCGGTAGGCGTCGTCGCCGAGCGCGTCGCGGGCCTGCCGCTCGCACGCCCTCCTGGCGGCCACCCATGCGGGCACGCCGGCCTGCGCCTGGCCGTGGGTGCTCCACAGCCGTTGCGCCAGCCCGAGCAGTCGGGCCACCCGCACCGCCTGTCCGGCCGCGCCCGCCGCGAGGGCGAGCAGGTCGACGGCCAGGCAGATGCCGAAGCTGTCGTGCAGCCGCCACTTCGTCCGCAGCGCCGCCTGCCCGTGGGCGGTGGCCGCGTCCGGGCGGCCCGAGCAGAGCTCGGCCTGCCCGCGCATGAGGTCGCCGTGGGAACGCATCGACTGCTCGCCCCGCGCGTCGCAGAGCACGCGCAGGTCTTCCAGTACGGCGATGGCCTCGCCGACGCGCCCGCCGACGGTGAGCGCGTGGGCGCGGCACAGCAGCGTCACCAGCTCGGCGATGGTGAGGTCGTTCGTGAGGCCGCCGGTGAGGCCGCCGGTGAGATCGCCGGTGAGATCGCCGTCGCGGCGGGCCTGGTAGGCGGCCTCGGACGCGGCCATGACCTGTGTCAGGTCGCCGCGGATCGCCCCGGCCAGGGCCCGCAGGGCGGTGACGCACGTCCGCGCGTACGCGTCGCCGCTGCCGGCCGCCGCCTCGCACTGGGCCGCCCTGGTCTCGGCGCCGTCGGCGTCGCCCTGCGTGGCCGCCAGCAGACCGTCGGCCCACAGCGCCTGCACGAGGGCCGGGCCGGGCGTCGCGTCGAGGGAGAGGGCCTGGCCCAGGTGGTGGCGGCCCTCCTTGACGTAGCCGCAGCCGTACCAGAAGAAGGCCAGGGTGCCGGCCAGCTCCAGCGCGGGGACGGGGTCCTTCGCGGCGAGGGCGTCCTCCAGGGCGGCACGCAGGTTGTCGTGCTCGCCGATCATGCGGTCGTACCAGGCGATCTGGTCGGGCCCGAGCCAGCCGTCGGCGCCGCGGCGGGCCAGCGCCAGGTAGTGGTCGCGGTGGCGGCGCCGGGCGAGCTCCTCCTCGCCGAGGTCGCGCAGCCAGCCGGCGCCGTATTCGCGTAACGTGTCGAGCATGCGGTAGCGCTCGCTCCCGCCGGTCGGCAGCCACGTCAGGATCGACTCCTCGGCCAGCGCGTCGAGCAGCAGCCCGACGCCGGCCTCGGGCAACCGCTCGTCGGCGCACACCGCGCGGGCGGCCTCGACGTCGAAGTCGCCGGAGAACACCGACAGCCGCGCCCACAGCAGCCGCTCGGCCGGCTCGCACAGCTCGTGACTCCACCCGACAGTGGTACGCAGCGCGCGGTGCCACGGCGGTTCGGCGGCGTGGGGCGCGTCAGGGTCGTCGCCGAGCGCGGCGAACCGGTCGTCGAGCCGGTCCACCAGGTGCCGGACCGGCAGCTCACGCAGCCGGGCCGCGGCCAGCTCGATGGCCAGCGGGATGCCCTCCAGCCTGCGGCACAGGCGGACGACGGCCTCCCGGTCGTCGGCCGGCTGGAAGCCGGGCACGGTGTCGGCGGCGCGCTCGGCCAGCAGCCGTACCGCGTCGCCGTCGAGCGCCGTGGCGCCCTCGGGCGGGACCGGCAGCGGCTCGATCGCCTGCACCACCTCGCCGGGCGCCTCCAGCGGGCGGCGGCTGGTCGCCAGCACGCGCAGGCCGGGCACGGCGTCGAGCAGCGCCGTCACCGTCCGGGAGCAGGCACGGGCCAGATGTTCGCAGGTGTCGAGGACGAGCAGCACGTCACGGTCGTACAGGTGGTCGGCCAGCACCTGGGTCATCGGCCGGGTGGTCTGGTCACTCAGCCCGAGCGCCTCGGCGATCCGGTGGGGCAGCAGCGCGCCGTCGTCGAGCGGCGCCAGCTCCACCAGCCACGCCCCGCCACCGAACGACGGGCGCAGGTCGGCGGCGGCCCGCAGCGCCAGGCGTGACTTGCCGACGCCGCCGACGCCGGTGAGCGTCACCAGCCGCGACCGCCCGCAGGCCCGGCGCACCTCGTCGAGCTCGGCACGGCGGCCGACCAGACTCGTCGGCTCCGAAGGGAGGTTTCCCGCGGGCCACTGCCTTGACATCGTGATCGCCACCCATCGGCTACCGGCGTGACAGCAGCTTGCCGGATTCCCCGGCGCCCGGTCACGAAAAAGGAGAAAGTCACGAGTCACGACCGGAAGATCGTTCACGTACGTGTTACGGCCGGTTCGCGGCGTCGCCGGGCCGGTATCCCTGTCGTCACCCTGTGTGACTTTACCCCTATGGCGCCAGTTGGCGGGGTTGAGAACCACGTGATCGCCGCTCCCCCGATTCCGGGCACTTTCCCGGCACGCCACGAACGTGCCATCACGCACAAAGATCCAGCCAAAGTCGCAGGTCACCCCGTAGTTCGCCCCGTGGTCTTCGTAGCATCGGCAACATCCCCGTGGATCCCCGGAGAAGGAGCGCTGTGGGACACGATCACGAAGGTCAGCGGGTCAGCAGGCGGCGGCTGATCACCGGCATCAGCTCGATCGGGCTCGGCGGCCTGCTGACCGCGTGCGCCAAGGCGGAGAGCACGACGTCGGTCGCCACGACCACACCGCGGGCGGCCACCGCCGGCGACGTGACCGCCCTGTTCGCCGAGGCCCGTACGTGCCGGATGACCACCGCCGTCACCCAGGGCCCGTTCTATTTCGACGCCGACCTCGTCCGCGGCGACATCCGCGAGGGCAAACCGGGCGTACGGCTGCGCGTGGCGATCAAGGTGCAGGACGGCAGGACGTGCCGGCCGCTGCCGAACGCGGTGGTGGAGATCTGGCACTGCGACGCGAACGGGCTCTACTCCGGTGCCGAGTCGTTGTCCGCCGCCGGCGCCCTGAGCGCGGGATTCCAGCCCTTGGCAAACGGCGAGTTCGCCGACATGAAGCCCGCCGACCGCAAGCGCTACCTGCGGGGCGCCCAGGTGGCGAACGCCGACGGCGTCGTGGAGTTCACCACCGTCTGGCCCGGCTGGTACCACGGCCGCACGATCCACATCCACGCCATGGTCCACATCGCCGACCAACGGGTGCTCACCACCCAGCTGATGTTCGACGAGACGCTCAACCGCACGGTCATGGCGACCCAGCCGTACGCACAGCGCACCGGCCGCACGGTGTTCAACGCCGCCGACGAGGACTTCGACGAGAGCATGCTCCTGATGACCGTCCCCGACGGCGACGGCTACCTCGCCGCCATCACCCTGTCCACCGAGACCTGACCCCACCCGAGCCCGGCACAGCCGAGCCGGCGGAACGCCCGACCGCGCAGGGGAGCCGGGTGCGTGTCCGGGCTCGCCCTCGTCCACGGTCAGGCCGCCGAATCCTCCTCCTCGGCTTCGTGCTCCTCCGCGGCGCCCCGGTCCAGCGCCAGCTTGGCGATCCTGAACCGGGCGCAGCGCGCCTCCAGCTCGCGTTCGTCCTCAGAAACCCACTGTTCGATCATGGGCACCAAAGTGATCACACGCGGGCCGCCGGAAGCGCGGACTTGGCGCAGACTTTTCATCCCAGCGACTCGACCGTGCCGCGCTCGCCGTCCACCCTGATCAGGTCGCCGTCGCGAACGCGCATGGTGGCGTTGCCGGTGCCGACCACGGCGGGGATGCCGAGCTCCCTGGCCACGATCGAGGCGTGCGACAGCGGCGCGCCCAGATCGGTCACGACGGCGGCGGCCCGCGGGAACAGCGGCGTCCACCCGACGTTCGTCAGCGTGGTCACCAGGATCTCGCCGGGCTTGAGTCGTTCGCCCTCCTCCGGGCCGGAGATCACCCGGGCGACGCCCTCCACCACGCCGGGCGCCCCCGGGAAGCCGGTCACGGTGTCGCTCACCGGCACGCGGGAGCCGCGCGCGTCGTAGAGGTCGGGGCGCCGGTCGGGGTCGGCCGCCCAGCGCACCGGGTCGAACCGGCCGACGATCAGCGTCGGGTACGGCGGCAGGGCGGCGTACCGCTCGTACGCCGCCCGCCGGGCCGGCACCTTCTCCAGCACGCCCGCGTCGCCGCGCAGCAGCGCGAGCAGCTCCTCCACGTACAGGTGGAAGACGTCGTCGCCGCGGCTGGTCAGCTCCCCCGCCCGCACGGCGAACGCCCGCAGCGCCCAGAACGCCCGGACGACCTCGGAGCGCGCCTGCTCCCGGTCGCGCACCACCGCGTTCCAGCGCCGGACGCGGGCGCGCATCCTCGCCTCCTTGCGGGGGTGACGCCGGGCGAAGCGGGCCCACGCCTCCTCGCGGGCCCGGCGCTGGCGTTCGAGCAGCGCCTCGGTGCCGGCCGTGATGTCGCGCAGGCCCGCGAGCTGGGCGTCGATCCATGCCGGGTCCTCGGCGGGCCGCGGGATCGACACCTCGAACTCGTGCGGGCCGCGGTGACCGTACGCGCGGGCGAACTCGTCCCTGGTGATCTCGCCGCGGGACAGCCGGGCCAGACCCATCACCGGCCCCAGGCTGGCCAGCTCGCCGTCGCCGTTGACGCCGGTCAGCATCGCCTCGGCGTCGATGTCGCCCACCAGCCGGCGAAGCCGGTCGCGGGTGAGGACCAGGGTGGAGCCGCCCTGGCGCCCCGCGGCCTCCAGCATGCGGCTCGCGGTGACCAGGTATGGCAGCAGCTCCCGTTCGCACAATTCGGCCAGTTCGGGGGCGGAGCCGGCGACCGCGACGTGCCCGCGCACGTCCTCGAAGGTCTGCCGGGCGGTGGCCAGGAAGGCGTGCAGGCCCTTGGCGTGGCGTCGGACGCGGCGCAGCATGCGAACGGCCACGGGCGTCACGCGCCTGATGACCTGCAGACGGGTCAGGTCCACCAGCGGCACGTCGAGGCCGGGCGGCAGCTTGCCGAAGACCTGCTCGATCGCGCCGATCCTGCTACGCATGCCGGCCGCGCCGGCGATGGTGTAGACGGCGCTGAGGTTCATGTAGAAGCGGCCGCCGATGTTGCCGACCAGGTCGACGCCGGGCAGCGTCGAGGAGGACATGGCCTCGCCGATGAAGACGCGCACGAACGACCACGTGAGCGGCGTCATCACGCCGGGGATGGCCTCGCCGAGGTTGCCGGCGCTCCACAGGTGGTCGCCCTTGAGGCTGTCGTTCCACTCCTCGGCCGGCGGTTCGAGGGCGGTGACGGGCCGGGCCTGGACGAGCGCAAAGGCGCCGTCGCGGCAGGTCCACTCGATGTCCATCGGCGTGCCGTACAGCTCCTGGACGCGTGCGCCGACGCGGGCCAGCTCGACGGCCTGGGCGTCGTCGAGCACCGGCGCGCCGCGCAGGCCGGCGGGGACGGGCCGCTCCTCGGTGCCGCCGGCGGTCCGCACGGTCATGACCGTCTTGTCGCCGGTACGCGCCTCGACGACCGCGCCGCCCGACACCACGACCGTGTCGGGGGTGACGTGGCCGCCGACGACCGACTCGCCGAGCCCCCACGACGCGTTGATCACGATCCTGTCGCGGGCGCCGCTGACCGGGTCGGCGGTGAACATGACGCCGGCCGCGTCGGCGTCCACCAGCTCCTGGACGACCACGGCCAGCGCCACGTCGTCGTGCGGCACGCCGTTGCGGTCGCGGTAGGCGATGGCGCGGGCGTTCCACAGTGAGGCCCAGCAGCGCCGCACCGCGTCGAGCAGGCCGTCTCCTCTGACGTTGAGGTAGGTGTCCTGCTGCCCGGCGAAGGACATGCCGGGCAGGTCCTCGGCCGTGGCGGACGAGCGCACCGCCACGGGCACGTCCGGGCCGAGCGCGGCGTACGCGGCCTGGATCTCGGCGGCGAGGCCGGCGGGCAGGTCGTGCGCGGCGAACAGCCCGGGAATGCGCTCAGGAAGACCGGAGGCGGCGGCGCGCAGGATCTCGTCGCGGAACCCGGCCACGAACGAACGGTAGGCGTCCGTCGTGACGTGGAAGCCGCGCGGAACCGGCAGCCCGGCCCTGGTCAGCCGGGCCAGTGAGGCTCCTTTGCCACCGACGGTCGCGAGGTCGGCCGCGGCGTCGTCCAGCGGGAGCACGGCCTTCATCGCACGGCCTCCTTGGCGCCGAGGGAGGCGGCCAGCTTGTCGTGGGCGGTCTCCTCCATGGCGTCGAGGAAGCCGAGGGTGGCGCGGGCGACGGCGTCCCGGGCGTCGCGGGAGAGGGGCCGGCCCGTGGTCAGCGCCCGCTCGATGGTGTCGGCCACCAGCTCCGCCAGCCGGTCGCCGGACGGCCTGGCTTCTTCCGGCATGCCGTCGGGCAGGAAGAGGAACCCGTGGACGATCGAGGTGACGACCACCACGTGGTCGCCCGGGTCCTCGCGCACCGCGCCGTGCTCGACCAGCTCGGCCAGGTACGCGGCGAACGCCCCGCCGAGCGGCAGCCCGCCGCGCCACTTGCGCCGGGTCAGCTTGCCGAGCACCTCCGAGTCGCCCGACAACACCGCCTGGAGCAGCGGCCGGCGCAGCAGCGCCCGGGCGAACTCGCCGAACAGCTCGCCCAGCGTGGCGGGCGCCTTCTCGCGCACCTCGGCCAGCATGAGCAGCCGCTCACGGCGCAGCAGCGCGGCGAAGATGTCGTCGCGGGTCCTCCAGTGCAGGTAGATGGTGCCCTTGGCGACACCGGCGCGCTTGGCCACGTCGTCGATCGTGGTCTTGTCGTAGCCCCAGCGCAGCACCAGCTCGCCCACGGCGTCGAGGATGCGGTGCGCGCGTTCGCGGTGGCGCGCCGGATCCTGCGGCGGACGTCCGGCCCTGACCATACGTCTCACCTCTCATTTGTTTGACTAGATGAGACTATTTGGTCATTTAATTCTCGGCAACCCTCCGTTCAGCGGATTCTGGCCAGCAGGGCTCTGGCCTCGTGGGCGTACACCGGGTGGCCGGTCGCGACCGCCTGTTCCAGCAGCCGCCTGGCCGGCTCCAGGTCGCCGCGTTCGTACCGGATCTCGCCCAGGCGGCAGGCGGCCTCGGCCACCAGGTCCTCCTGCTCGGTGAGCCCGAGCGCCAGCGCGTAGAAGCGCAGTGCGCCGTCCCGGTCCCCCAGCCGGTGGCACAACGCGCCGAGGTGTGCCGCCGCCGGCCCCGCGTGCTCGCCGCCCGCGTCGATGACCCGCTGGTACCAGGTCAGGGCCTCGGGGAAGTCACCGTTGCCCGCGGCCAGCCCGCCCAGGTGCATCGCGAGCAGCGTGGCGGGCGCCTCGCCGGCGGACCACCGCCCGCCCTCCGGGCGCCGCGTCCCCGGCACGGCGACGCCGTCGAGGCAGGCCACCCAGTGCGCCAGCGCCGGATGCCCGCTCGTCCTGGCCCGCCGCAACAGCCTGGCCCCCTCGCCGGGCACGCGCCTGCAGACCACCGCCGTGTACGACAGCGCCAGCGGGTCCCCGCCGGCCGCCGCGGACCGGAGCATCGCGACCGCCACCGGCAGGTCGGACCCGGCCGCGGCCAGCGCGTGCCCGTACACGGCGGCCCCGATCGCGGAGACCGCCGCGTCGTGGTGCTCCGCGACCGCCCGCAGCCGGGCCAGCCCCTCCTCTCGGCCCAGCCGCCGGCGGCCGAGCAGCGCCTCCAGCACGGGGTGCGGCTCGCGCAGCAGGTGCAGCAGGAAGGCCGCGTGGAAGCCCCGCACCGGGTCGTCACCCTCGGCCACGTACGTCAGCAGTTCGTCGGCCTGCTCCCGGTCCCCCACGCCGAGCTCCAGCTCGGCCAGCGCCACCATGGCCCGCGGCGACTGGACGGCCGCGCCGGCGTCTGCGGCCCGGCGCAGCAACCGCCTGGCCTGCGCCACGTCACCGGCCCTGAGCCGGTGGAGGCCGGCGTCGATGTCGCGCAGCGCCCGCTCCTCGACCGGCCCGTCGGGCGGCGGATGGAGGGCGTCGTGCTCCAGCAGCAGCGCGCCCTGGAACGCGGCGTCGCGGTCGGGGTGCCGGGAGGCGAGCACGGCCAGCTCCGCGATCTCGTCGCGGGCGTCCGGGTCCCGGTCCAGCAGCTGTCCGAGCAGGCCGACGCAGGCCGGCGCCCACGTGTGCTCGCCCTCCTCCAGCACCGCCCAGACCGAGGCCAGCGCGGCGTCCGTCTCACCGGCCTCGGCGTGCGTCCTGGCCAGGCAGGCCCAGGCGTGCACGGCGTGCGCCGGGTGGCCGCTGGCGACCACCCGGCGCAGCAGGGCCTTCGCCTCGGCGTCCTCGCCCAGCCGCGCGGACACCTCGGCCAGCCCGATGAGCGCGGGCAGCCGGATCTCCGGCCTCGGGTCCTCGGCGGCCACCCGGTAGGCGGCGGCCGACTCGGCGTGCTCGCCGAGCTCGTCCAGCACCGCGCCGAGCAGCCGGTAGGCCATGGCCCGGTGATCGGGGTGGCCGACGGCGACGGCGTGCTCGCACACCTCGCGGGCCGCGGCGAAGCGGGCCTGCTCGGCGTACACGCCGTGGAGCCGGAGGGCGGCCAGCGAGACCACCTCGGGGTCGCCGCACGTCAGCAGGGCGCGCAGGTCGTCCTCGTCCTCGGCGGTGTCGTACAGGTGGCGGGCCGGGACCGGGTCGTCGGGGAAGCGGGGCACCTCCAGCCGTGCGGCCAGCTCCGCCACGGAAGGGCTGTGGCACCTGCGGGCCCGCTCCAGCGCCGCCTGCGCGCCCGGCGGGTCGCCCAGCTGGGTGCAGACCAGCACCAGCGCCGTGTCGGCCAGCGCGGCCACCTCGAAGTCGGCGCCGTCAGAGGCGATCGAGAGCACCCGGTGCGCGGCGGCCCACTCCTTGGCCTGGATGAACAGCATCCCCATGGCCATGGCGGAACGCTGCCCGAACACCGGGTCGCCCGACTGGATCACCGAGCGGTGCGCCGCCTCGGCGCCGTCCAGGTCCCCGCTCTCCTGCAGCAGCCCGGCCAGCAGGTGGGACGCTTCCGGGTCGCCGGTGGCCGCGATCTGCCGGAACAGCGCGGCGGCCGCGTCGAGCTCTCCGGCCTTCCAGTGGTCCATGGCCGCGTCGAGCTGTTCTGACGCCATTCCTCACCCCAAAGTCATAGATCAATGTGAAGAAGCTACATATATGAGACGCCTGTCACAGGGCATTCTGAGATCTCCGGACCTGCCCCGGCCAGGGGCGAGAGCGCCGTAGCGTAGGGGGCATGGGCAAGGCGTTCTGGATCGACCAGGAGTTCGACAGGGATCGTGACGGGCGCTACGCCGTACACGTACGCAAGAAGCTCGACGAGTTCGAGTGGGGCGACATCGCGCCGGTGCGGTTCGCCTGCGCGGCCTGGCGGCTGGCCACGCCGCCGTCGCTGGACCCGGGCCTGATCCGGTGGGACCGCCGCGTCCTGGAGGCGACCTGCCACCGCAACACCTGGGACGGCACGCTCTACGCCCGCGTCCGCATCGTCTCGCCGCTGCCCGACGAGCTGCGCCGCTCGCGCACCTGGTGGCGCGACCGCGGCTGGCTGGGCTGGCAGGAGACCTTCGGCCAGTACGTCGAACCCACCCAGCAGGACCTCGCGCGCAGCCCGTTCCTGCGCGCGTCGCTGCTGGTCGAGGCGCCGCTGCCGCTCGACGACCTGCCGCCGGAGCCGGAGGGCCCGCACGAGGAGGTCGAGCAGAGCGCCCACCGCGCGGTCACGGTGCTGGTCCGCGAGCTGAACGCGCTGGTGTCTCCCGTGCTCGACCAACTCGGCTGAGGGTCCCGCCGCCCGTACCGCGGCGCGGCATGCATGGGGGGCAAGTGGGTAGCACGCCCCCATGAGGTTGCCGCTCATCGTGCTGGCGTCGGCACTCGCCGTCACCGGCTGCGCCCCCGACACCGGCTCCCCCGCGCGGGCCGCCGAACGTTTCCACGCGGCACTCTCCGCGGGCCAGACCCAGGCCGCGTGCGCGATGCTCGCGCCCGAGTCCGCGGAGAAACTCCCCGACCCCGGCCAGAGCTGCGCCGACGCGCTGCGCGAGTTGCGCTTCGGCCCCGGCGGCCGGGTCACCGAGGTGAGCGTGTGGGGCGAGGACGCGCAGGTGCGGCTGGCCGGCGACACGCTCTTCCTGCACCGCTTCGGCGACGGCTGGCGGATCAGGGCGGCGGGCTGCACGCCGGTGCGCGACCTCCCTTACGACTGCGAGGTGGAGGACTGATGCGGGTGATGTTCACGCTGACCCTGCTGGTGATCGTGGCGGGGCTGGCGTGCTTCTTCGCGATGGGATGGTCGAGGCTGTGAGATGGCTCAGGGAGAACTCCCTGTCGGTGGCGTTCCTGGCGCTGTTCCTGGTGACCGTGGGCGGCCAGGCGGTGGCGGGCCTGCACGAGTACAACGACCAGCAGCTGGCGCAGGGGCTGACGCCGATCTCGTTCCTCGCGTACGTGGCCTCGTCGTCGTACGCGGTCGACGTGGCGGAGAACTGGCAGTCGGAGTACCTGCAGTTCTTCCTGTTCATCATGCTCACCGTCTGGCTGGTGCAGAAGGGCTCGCCGGAGTCGAAGGAGCCGCACGCCGCGGGGGCCGAGTCCGACGAACGCCAGCAGATCGGGCGTTACGCCGACGACGACTCCCCGAAGTGGGCGCGGGTCAAGGGGCCGCGGCTGTGGTTGTTCAGCAACTCGCTGGGGCTCGTGATGGGGACGATCTTCCTGCTGTCGTGGCTGGCGCAGTCGGTCGCGGGACAGGCGGCGTACAACTCGGAGCGGCTGATCGACCTGCGCGACCCGGTCTCGTGGGGGACGTACGTGACCTCCGCGGAGTTCTGGAACCGCAGCCTGCAGAACTGGCAGTCGGAGATGCTGGCCGTGCTGTCGATGGTGGTGCTGTCGATCTACCTGCGTCAGCGGGGCTCGCCGGAGTCGAAGCCGGTGGGCGCGGCGCACACGTCGACCGGGGTCGAGGGCTGACCGGTGACCACGGCGACGACGCGTGTGCCGGGAGCGAAGGCGCCGCGGCGGGCGAGGTCGACGATGCCGTAGAGCATTTTCGCCACATACACCCCTTCCACACGATATTTCGCGATAAATGCGTCCAAAGCCGGTGTCGACTTGGCGTAGCCGCCGAAGTGGTAGTCCAGGTTGACCGCCCAGTTCGGCCACGTACGCCCGTACGCCTCCCGCTGCAGCCTGGCGACCTCGCCCTCCAGAAACCCGGCTCCCTTCAGCACCGCGAAGCCGAGGGCCCGTCTGCCCTCCGGCAGCCCGGCCGCGATGCCGGCCAGCGTCCCGCCGGTGCCGACCGGGCAGCAGACGACGTCGTACCCGATCGGGATCTCCCCCGGCAGTTCGGCGCAGCCGCGCACGGCGGCGGCGTTGCTCCCGCCTTCGGGCAGGATCGCGATGTCGGCGCCCCAGCGGGCGCGCAGCGCGGCCCGCACCTCCTCGGTGTGCTTGCGGCGGTAGGCGGCCCGGTCGAGGTAGGTCAGCGTCATGCCGCAGGCCGCCGCGCGGGCGAGCACCGGGTTGAGCGGCAGGTGCTCCTCGCCGCGGATGACGCCGACGGTCTCGATGCCGTGGCGCGCTCCTGCCTCGGCGACGGCCCTGATGTGGTTGGAGTACGCCCCGCCGAACGTCAGCAGCCGGCGATGCCCCAGGTTGTACTTGAGCTTGCGCGGCTTGTTGTCGTCGTGCATCAGGAACACCCGGACCCGCCCGAGCCCTGGATCCAGGAGCTCCTCCATGGCGCTAGTCTACGGACGGGTCCCTGTTGAGGAGTGTTGGGTTATGCGCGTTGTTGAAGCTTTTCGTGAAGCCTACGCCGGGTCGCCCCAGACCGTCTGGCACGCACCCGGCAGGGTCAACCTCATCGGCGAGCACACCGACTACAACGACGGCTTCGTGCTGCCGTTCGCGGTGCCGTGGGGCGTCACGGCGGCCGTCACCCCGCGCAGCGACGGCGTCATCCGGGTCCTGTCCCTGCAGTCCCCCGGCGAGCCGGCCACCTTCACCAGCCACGACCAGTCGACCGGCTGGACGCGTTACGTCGTCGGCGTGCTCGACATGATGGGTGACGACGTCGCGGGCGCCGACATCGCCGTCGACGGCGACGTGCCGCAGGGCGCCGGCCTCAGCTCCAGCGCCGCCCTCGAAGTGGCCGTCGCCTCGGCGCTCAACGACGCGCTCGACCTCGGCAGGACGCCCATGGAGCTCGCCCTGCTCAGCCAGAAGGCCGAGAACGACTTCGTCGGCATGCCCTGCGGCATCATGGACCAGGCCGCCTCGGCGCTGTGCGAGGAGGGCCACGCGCTCTTCCTCGACTGCCGCTCGCTCGCCTCCCGTACGATCTCGCTCGACCTGGCCGCCCACGGCCTGAGCATGCTGATCATCGACACGCAGGTGCACCACGAGCACGCGGGCGGCGAGTACGCCAAGCGCCGCGCCGAGTGCGAGTCGGCCGCCCGCAAGCTCGGCGTCGCCGCCCTGCGCGACGTCACCGACCTGGCGGGGGCACTGGACCGGCTCCAGGGCGACGAGCGCAAGCGCGTCATGCACGTCGTCACCGAGAACCACCGCGTCGAGGCCCTCATCGGCCTGCTGCGGGCGGGCGCCGTCACCGAGATCGGCGCCCTGCTCAACGCCTCCCACCTGTCGCTGCGCGACCAGTACGAGGTCTCCGCCCCCGAGCTCGACGTGGCAGTGGAGGCGGCGATCAGGGGCGGGGCGCGGGGCGCGCGGATGACCGGCGGCGGCTTCGGCGGCTCGGCCATCGCGCTGGTGCCGGTCGACCGCCTCGACGGCGTCAAGGAGTCGGTGTCGAAGGCGTACGAGGAACGGGGCTTCCGCGCCCCGCGCTTCCTGCCCGCCACCCCGGCGGCGGGCGCCCGCCGCGTCGAGGTGGTCTGACCCGGCTACCGGGGCGGGAAGTTCGGCGGGCGGCGCTCCAGGAAGCTGGCGACGCCCTCCTGGAAGTCCGGCCGCTTGAACGACGCGGCCATCTCCTGGGTGGCCGCCTTGGCCGACTCTTCGAGGGTGACGTCCCAGTCGTGCCAGACCTGCCGCTTGATCACCGCCATCGACGCCGGGGAGCTGTGCACGGCCAGCTCCCTGGCGTACTCCTGCGCCCGCGCGAGCAGCGACTCCCCCGGCACGGCCCGGTTGGCAAGACCCATCTCGTACGCCTCCCGCCCGGTGAACGTCCGGCCCGACAGCAGCACGTCCATGGCCCGCTGCGGGCCCACGAGGCGGGGCAGCACCCAGGACAGCCCGTACTCGGCGATCAGGCCCCGGCGTGCGAAGGCCGTCGTCCACTTGGCCTCCTCGGCCGTGAAGACGAGGTCGCACATGAGGGCGTGCACCAGGCCCAGGCCGGCGCAGGCGCCGTTGACGGCGGCGATGATCGGCTTGCCGATGGTCGTGGGGAACGTGTTCGGCCGCGGGTCGGGGACCTCCTCGTACGAGCCGGACTGGATGGCGGCGAGGGTCTTGAAGTCGGCGCCGGAGCAGAACCCCTTGCCCGCGCCGGTCACCACCACCGCCCGCACCGCGGGGTCGCCCTCGGCCTCGGCCAGGAGGTCGAAGTAGCGCCGCCCCATCGCGCCGGTCCAGGCGTTGAGGGTCTCGGGACGGTTGAAGGTCAGCGTGAGCACGCCCTGGTCGAGCGTCGAAAGCACGAGTTCCGCCATACCGTCAACCGAATCATGTTCTAGCCCGGGAAGGCAAGGACACGGTGACCCCTTGGCCCGGGATCCGGCGTGGGACGGCTGCCGCGACGCCCGCGACCTGGGCGGGCCGCCCCCGCGCGAGCGGCTAATGGCGGTGGACGAAGTTGGGGCTCAGTACGCGGGTGTCGTAGTAGCGGTGGAAGACGGGCGTGGCGCCGCCCGACAGGGGTGGCACGATCCACGACCAGTCCGCCGGGCACACCCGCCCGGCCTTCTCCTCCTTCGACAGGTGGGCGAGGAAGCGGCGCGACTCGGTGTGGTGGTCGGTGATCGTGACCCCCGCCCGCTCGAACGAGTGCAGCACGGCCACGTTCAGCTCGACCAGGGCGTGGTCGCGCCAGAGCGTGCGCTCGGTGGAGGTGTCCAGGCCGAGCCGCCGCGCCACCGTTCTGAGCTGGTCGTAACGGTCCGCGTCGGCGAGGTTGCGGGCGCCGATCTCGGTGCCCATGTACCAGCCGTTGAAGGGGGCGCAGGGGTAGCAGATGCCGCCGATCTCCAGGCACATATCCGAAATAGCCGGAACGGCGTGCCAGCGCAGCCCTAGCTCCTCGAACCACGCGTACTCCGGGTGTGTCAGCGGCACCTCCAGCACGGCGTCGCCCGGCAGGTGGCACAGCAGCGGCTCACCGAGGGCCGGCTGGATGATGACGGGCAGCACGTCGAACCGGCCGCCCCTGCCGCGCCACCCCATCGCCCGGGCGGTCTCGGTGAGCTCGACGTTGCGCGGGTCGCCCACGACGCCGTCCTCGGTGCGGTATCCGGCGTAGCGGATGAGCTGGTCGTTCAGGATGCGCGGGGCGGGCAGGGACGGGGCGTCCGGCGCCATGACGGTGATGGTCGGCCGGATCTTGCCCGTTCCGGTGGCCTCGCGCAGGTGGGCCACGCATTCCAGGGCCACGCCCTCGGCCGCGCTCACCTGCCGCCGGTCGCGGACCCGCAGCGAACGCCAGTACAGCCGGCCGATGCACCGGCTGCTGTTGCGCCAGGCCACGCGGGCGCCGAACTCGAGCTCCTCGTAGGTGTGGGTGTAGGTCCCGTAGCGGGCGATGTCCCTGGCGATGTCGCGCAGGCGGGCGTGCAGTCCTCCAGCGGAGGGGTTCTCGGCGTGGAAGAGCCTGATGAAGCGCTCCGCCTCGCGGAGGTCGGTGGTGCGCTCGGCCACCGCGTGGGCGGTGGGCATCTCGAAGGGACGCAGGGACCTGATCCAGGTAGGCACGCGGCAACCAGCACTTCTCCGTCATCGGATCGCCCCGCCGATTCCGGGTCGGCGACACGTCCTGGCTGGCGGCGCCCTCTCCTCGCCACCATCACGACATTCCCGCGGCTCCGGCCCACGAAGAACCGGCGCCCTCATCTTTCCCTGCCACACCCTGCGTTGTCCCGGAAATCCCGAAATCATGTGATGAGCACACTACATAGCGTGAAATCCGGACAGACCCGCCGCCCTTGACCGCGACGTTGCCCGTCGTTCCACGACCCCGACCATGACGGAGAACAGGCCGGTCATCGTTCATGGAGCTGAGCGACGGAGACGAACCCGGGGAGTGGCTCCCGGAACGACTCAGGCCCCTCGTCCTTGATCCAGGACAGGGGCCCGAGCTGTGATCTTGAGCTCCCGCGATAGGACTCGAACCTATAACCTGCCGGTTAACAGCCGGCTGCTCTGCCGTTGAGCTACGCGGGATCGATCGTTTGCGCACTTCGCCGGGGCCTTGTGGCCCCTGCGTGGCGCGCAGGAATAGATTAGCGCACTCCTGGAGTGCGTGTCGCATCGTGAGCGGGGTAGGCCCGGAGACAGCGGAGGTGCAATATGCGTTATCGAATGACATTCGCTGTTGGTATGGCGGTCGGCTATGTGCTCGGCAGCCGCGCCGGACGCGAACGGTACGAGCAGATCAGGCGGTCGGCCCGGCGCGTCGCCGACAACCCGCGGGTGCAGGAGATGGCCGGGGTGATGGGCGCGCAGGCGTCGAAGCTGGCGGGGATGGCCCGCACGAAGATGGGTGACACGCTGCAGCAGCGCATCCCGTTCCTCGGATCTCATGAGCACGACACCGGCACCGGCTGGCCTGACGAGGACCTCGCGGACAAGAAGGCCCGCGAGAGCGGCATCCCGTACTGACGGCGAACGAGGCATGGGGCCGCGCGCCCCATGCCTCGCCGCGCCCGCTGTCGCGACGCACCACCGCTGAGCCCGACTCAGACGCCCATGCTGCGGCGTACGCCCTCCAGGACCTGTTCGGCCTGGGCGCGCAGGCCGGGGTCGTCGGGGTCGAGGCCGTCGTCGAAGACGAATGTCCAGCCGAGCACCTCGCCGCCGGGCGGCCGCCGCGCCACCAGCCGCACGCCGCCCCTGCCGGGCAGGCTCACGTGCTTGTTCACCACGATCGTGGCGTTGACCCGCTCGCGTACGGTCTCCGGCAGCATGCGCGGCTCGGCGATCCGTTCGACGTGCCAGAGGCCGTCGGTGGTGAGGACGCGTACGCCGTCCTCGTCCCACGACGCCTTGTCGATCTCCTCGTACGGCACCCGCGTGCCGTCGGACAGGTGGAGGGCCAGGTTCGTGGCCACCACGTGGCCGTTCTCGGCGCCGGCGAACGTCAGCACCCGCTCCCCGCGTTCGGTCTTCAGCGATTTGCGCACCTCAGCGGGCAGGCGGCGGAAAAGACTCATTCCACCACGGTATCGGCGAGCAGATCGAGGGTGAGAGCCGCGCTCCATGAGAAGTCGCGGCAGCCGCGTCCGCTGCCGTCGAAGGGGTCGAAACACTCCCGGAAACCGGCCTGCCGGACCAGTCGCAGGGTGCCGTTGGTGAGCTGGCGGGCGAGCTGGTCGAGAGAGTGCACGGCGGCGGCCCGGCGCAGCAGCCAGTTGGTGTTCACCCAGGAGGGGCCGCGCCAGTAGCGGGTACGGTCGAACTGGGGAGCACGGATCTCGCAGCTCGGCACCGGGTAGCCGGTCGCCCCCATGAACCTGGCCGACTCCAGGATCTCCACGGCGGCGCGTACGTGCTCGTGCGGCAGCCCGGGGTCGAGCAGGGGGCCGAACGAGCCGACGGTGCCCACCCTGATGAGCCGGTCGGCGCGCAGGTCCCTGGCGTAGAAGCAGCCGTCCCACAGGCGCTCGACCAGCGCCCGCCGGATGCGCTCGGCCCGTTCGGCGTGCGGGGCGGGGTCGGCGCCGGCCAGCGGGGCCAGCTCGGCCATGGCCTGGCAGGAGGCCAGCCAGATCCCGTTGAACAGCGGGTCCTCGATCGCGAACGGGTGCTCGTCGCGCAGGTATTCGGGGCTGTATCCGGCGTCCCGGTAGCGCAGGGCGAGCCAGACGTAGCGGTCGTGGTCGCTGGCGGGGTGGCGTTCGGCCATCTCGACGCCGCGCTGGCCGTACCCGACGGCGGGGAGCGCGGCGAGGGCGTCGTCCCAGGCGGGGCTGTCGTCCATGCCGGACTCCCACGGGTGGACGATCGCGGCCAGTCCGGCGCCGCCGAGGTCGCGCGTGGCGGCGAGGTAGTCGTGCTGGGCGGCCAGCGCCGGGTACGCCCGCCGGACGAACGCCGCGTCGCCGGTGTAACGGTAGAGCCACCACAGCGCGAGGCCGTGCAGCGGCGGCGCGGTGAGCCCGGAGGTGAGCACCCGCGGCGCGGCGTCGTGCTCCTGCGAGCGCCACACGGAGGGCCCGGGGAAGTACGCCTCGCGGGTGTGGAAGACGATGTGCGGCACCATCCCGGTCGCCCACTGCCCGCGCAGCAGGCTGAGCAGCTCGTCCTGGGCCCGGTCGGGGCGATGGCGGGCCAGGCCGATGACGACGAACGCCGAATCCCAGCTCCATTGGTGCGGGTAGAGCCCTGGCGCGGGCACGGTGCCAGAGCCCGTCCAGTTCGCCTCGAGCACGGCCATCGCCTCGCGCCCGAGCGCGGCATCGTCGACCGCGGGCCGCGACTCCATCACCCAACTATGACTGGCGTTGCCTCATGACGCTATGTCCGCGTGGCCCACTTCGACACGAACACGACGCCGAGCGCCACGAGACCGATGATGAGCCCCCACTTGAGCAGCGTGAGCATGAAGCCCACGAGGGGCCCGACGAGTGCGAGCGCGGCCACGACGGCCACGATGATCAGAAGAATGCGTCCCATACCTCTGAACGCTATGAGATCTTTTAAGCGGATTGCAGGCGGGCCGGGGTTGAATCAGGGACAAGTCAGGGTTCCCCCGCCGACCGGTCAGGGGGCCCGCTCGCACGGGAGCGTGATCAGCCTGGGACCGCCGATGAGCAGGGAGGCCGCGGAGCATGCGCTGCGCGCCCGCGCCGACGAGCGCGACCGCATCTCCGACGACCTGCTCGACCTGGAATCCCATACGACGTACCGGCTGTTGAAGGGAGCCGCCCTGCGGGGGGCGACCGAACGGCGGTGGGCCGGGGCGCAGCAGTCGCTGGCCGTGCTGTGGTCGCTGCACGACGCCTATCGCGGCGTGCTGCGGGAGGCGGAGCGGGTGCGGGGCGAGCGCGGCAGGATGGGCGCCGAGCGGCTCGCGCGCCTGACGGAGCTGCTGTCCGGCCCGTCGGTGGTGCTGCGGGCGGCCACGCAGCCGGTCGAGCGGCGTTCGCTGCTGCCGCAGGCGGACGAGCGGCTGACCCTCGACGCGGCCGTGAGCCGGATGGACGCCGCGTTCCAGGAGGTCACCTCCGCGCTCAACGACATCGACGCGGTGTGGAACGCCGTGCTCCCCCGCCTCGACGCCGCCGAGGCCGACCTGCGCCGGATCCGCGAGCTGGAGGGCGAGCTGGGCGAGCAGGCCGGCGTGGACGCGCGGGAGCCGGCCCGGCTGCGCACGGCGGTGGTGCGGGATCCCCTCGGCGCGGCCGTCGCGCAGGACCTCGACCGGCTGGCGAAGCTGCTGGCCGGCACGCGGGCGGAGCTGGAGCTGGCGGTCACGGTCAGGGCCGAGTACGCCCGGCGGCGGGAGAACCTGACGGCCGCGCTCGACGACGTGCGCTCTGCCGAGAGCGAGGCCCGGCTGGCCCACGGCGCGGTCGTCGTCAAGATCGCCCTGCCGCCGCAGGCCCTGCCGCGTGGCCGCGTCGACGCGCTGGCCGCCGGTCTGCGAACCCTGGACGTCTCGGCCGAGCCGTGGGTGCGGCGGGCCAGGCGGCTGTCGGCGCTGGAGGACGAGATCCGCACGGCCGCCGAGCGGGCGCGGACCACCGCCAAGGCGCTGTACGGGCTGGTCGGCCGGCGCGACGAGTTACGCGGCCGGCTCGGCGCCTTCCAGATGACGGCGGCGCGCAAGGGCCTGGCCGAGGACCCGGACGCCGTCCGGCTGTACGAGCGGGCGCGCACGCTGCTGTGGACCGCCCCCTGCGACCTGACGAGGGCGGCCGCGGCCGTCGAGGACTACCGGCGCGCGTTACACGGAGACACACGGAGGCCAGGATGACCCGCTGCGCGCAGCCCGGCTGCACCGGGACGATCGAGGAGGGCTACTGCGACCTGTGCGGCCTGGCGGCGAGCGCGCCGCCGTTGCCGGCGCCGGAGCCGGCCCCCGTCGAGACGCGGCCGGTGAGCAGGCCGCCGAGCTCGCCGTCGGGCAGCGGGCGGTCGCGGGCAGGCGTGCCGGCCACCGTCGCGGACCTGCCGTCGGTGCCGGAGCGCGACCCGGCCGGTGCGGTGCTGCCCGACCCGGAGGTGCCGGAGTCCAAGCGGTTCTGCGCGAACCCCGACTGCGGGCAGCCGGTGGGGCGCTCCCGCGACGGGCGTCCCGGGCTGACGGAGGGGTTCTGCCCGCACTGCCGGACGCGTTTCTCCTTCACCCCGAAGCTGAAGAAGGGCGACCTGGTGGGCGGCCAGTACCGCGTGCTGGGCTGTCTGGCGCACGGTGGGCTGGGCTGGGTCTACCTCGCCGCCGACGAGAACCTCGACGGCCGCTGGGTCGTGCTCAAGGGCCTGCTCAACACGATGGACGCCGAGGCGCTGGCGGCGGCGGAGGCCGAGCGGAAGTTCCTGACGGCGGTCGACCACCCCAACATCGTCAAGATCTTCAACTTCGAGCGCTCGGCCGGGCTCGGCTACATCGTCATGGAGTACGTCGGCGGCCAGTCCCTGCACGACCTGCGCCGCCAGGGCCCGCTCCCGCTGCGCGAGACCCTCGTGTACGGCCGGGAGATCCTCCAGGCCTTCGCCTACCTGCACGAACACGGCCTGGTCTACTGCGACCTCAAACCGGCCAACGTGATCAGGGTCGGCAGGCGGCTCCGGCTCATCGACATGGGCGCCGTGCAGCCGATCGGCTCGCCGGTGGGGTCGTCGTGGGTCACGCCCGGCTACCACGCCCCCGAGCTGGGCAGCCGGCCCTCGTCGGTCGCGTCCGACCTCTACACCGTGGCCAGGACGCTCGCGGTGCTGGCGATCCCCGGGTTCAGCCCGCTGCAGGGCGGCGTGGCGGCGCCGCTGCCGGTCGACTGCGGCCATCCGTCGTTCACCCGGCTGCTGCGCAAGGCGACCGCGCCGGCCCCGGCCGACCGGTTCCAGAGCGCGTGGGAGATGGAGGAGCAGCTCGTCGGGGTGCTGCGGGAGGTGAGCGCGCTCGAGGACGGCGTGCCGTACCCGGCGTCCTCGGGGCTGTTCGGGCCGGAGCGCACGGCGGTGGGCACGGCGCTGTCGGAGGACGAACGCGCCGTGTTCGGGCCGCTCGACCCGGTGGTGGCGGCCGCCGCGCTGCCGGCGCCGCTGGTGGATCCGTCGGACGTGGCGGCGGGTGCGCTCGCCGGTCTGGCGGGCCGCGACGGCAGGAAGCTGATCGAGCAGCTCGGGGCGCTGCCGCAGACCCCTGAGACGAAGCTGACGCGGGCCCGGCTGCTGGCCGAGGAGGGCGCGCCGGAGGCGTCCGGCGTGCTGGACGCGCTGGAGGCGGAGCTGCCCGGTGACTGGCGCGTCACCTGGTTCCGCGCGGTGCAGGCGCTGGCCGCGCGCCGGCACGACGACGCGGTGTCGCTGTTCGACGCCTGCGTGTCGGAGCTGCCCGGCGAGCTGGCGCCCAAGCTGGCTCTCGCGCTGGCGCTGGAGTGCGCGGGCAAGCCGGCCGCCTTCTGGCACGACCTCGTCTGGCGTACCGACCGTGCCTACGTGAGCGCGGCGTTCGGGCTGGCCAGGGCGGGGCGGATGAACGTGCTGGACGCGGTGCCCGCCACGTCGGTCTACCGGGTGGCGGCGCAGGTGGCGCTGGCGGTCTCGGTGGTGCGGCGGCCCGACGTGAGCGGGCTGCGCCCGGAGGAGCTGGTGGAGGCCGCCGAACGGGTGGCCGCCCAGAGCGACCTGGACGAGCGCCGCCGCGACCAGCTCGTCGCCGAGGTGCTGCGCGGCGCGCTGACCTGGCTGGAGTCGAACCCGCCGCCGAAGGGCGTGCTGCTGGGCGGGGCGCCGTTCACCGAGGCGGGGCTGCGCCGGCGGCTGGAGGGCATCTACCGCAGGCTGGCGGGGGCCGCCGGCTCGCGCCAGGAACGCCACGCGTTCATCGACCAGGCCAACGCCGTACGGCCGAGGACGTGGCTGTGATGGCGGGCTGTCCGGTCTGCGAGGCGCCGGTGCGGGCGGGCGAGTCGTACTGCGAGGCGTGCGGTCACGCCCTCGGGGCGCCGGCCTGCGTCTCCTGCGGCGCGGCGGCCGTGGACGCGGAGGGCTACTGCGAGCGGTGCGGGCTGCGCCAGCCGACGGGCCGCGACCACGCCGAGACGGTGCTCGGCGGCGGCGCGGCGGCGGTGACCGACCGCGGCCTGCGCCGTCCGCGCAACGAGGACGCGGTGGCGCTGCTGGAGGCGGGCGGGGCCGTGGTGGCGGTGGTGTGCGACGGTGTGGGCAGCTCGCCGCGGGCCGACGAGGCGTCCGCGGCGGCAGCCGGGACCGCCTCGGCCGCGCTGGCCAGAGGGGCGTCGCAGGCGGAGGCGTTCGAGCTGGCCGCCCGGGCGGTGGCCAAGCTGGCGACCTCGGTGGACGACGCCCCGGCCTGCACGTACGTGGCCGCCGTGGCGGAGGGTGGGACGGTCACGGTGAGCTGGGCGGGCGACACGCGCGCGTACTGGCTGCCCCGGAGTTCCCCGGCGGCCACGCCGCTGACGGCGGACGACGTGGTGGAGACCGGCGAGCTGACCGCCTGGCTGGGCGCCGACGCCGGCGAGGTCCGCCCCCACGTGCGGACGCTGGCCCCGCGCGAGCCCGGCCTGCTGCTCGTCTGCAGCGACGGCCTGTGGCGCTACCTGGACGGCTACGCCTTCCCGGTCTCCGGGACCCCCAGCGAGATGGCCCGTGAGCTGCTCCGGCACGCGCTGGACGCGGGAGGCCAGGACAACGTGACGATCGCCTTGATCCCCTTAGGAGAAGTGCATGGCTGAGCAGCCCGCTTTCACGCTGACCATCGACCAGAACAAGTACCTGCCGCTCGACGGCCGCGAGGTGCACGCCGTTCTCACCATCGGCTCGACCGGCACGGCGACCACGCAGGCCGCGCCCGCCGAGGCGGCCGAGGTGATCATCATTGACACGTCGGGCTCGATGAGCGGCGCCAAGATCCGCGAGGCCAGGGAGGCGGCGGTGACGGCCGTGCGGACCCTGCGCGACGGCGTGCACTTCGCCGTGGTGGCCGGTACGGGGCAGGCCAGGGTGGTTTTCCCCGGCGGCGACACCGGCCTGGTCCCGGCGAGCCCGGCCACCAGGGCCGAGGCCGAGCGGGCCGTCAACCAGTTGCTCGCGCACGGTGGCACCGCCATCGGCGAGTGGCTGAAGCTGGCCGGGCACCTGCTGACCAGCCGCCCGTCGGCGATCCGGCACGCGCTGCTGATGACCGACGGCCAGAACAACGAGCGCGCCGGGGAGTTCGACGCGGTGCTGCGGGAGTGGAGCGGCACGTTCGTGTGCGACTCGCTGGGCATCGGCGCGGACTGGGTGCCTGCCGAGCTGCGCAAGGTGGCCGACGCGATGCTCGGCACGTTCGACTACGTCCGCGACCAGGGGGACCTGCCGGAGTACTTCCGGCGGCTCACGCAGGCGTCGATGAGCAAGACCGTGGCCGAGCTGTCGCTGCGGGTGTGGGTGCCGCAGGCCGCTCGGCTGATGTTCGTCAAGCAGGTCTCCCCCACGCTGCTCGACCTGACCGGCAAGCGCACCGACGTCAACCCGCTCACCGGCGACTACCCCACCGGCTCCTGGGGCGCGGAGGATCGCGAGTACCACATCTGCGTCGAGGTGCCGCCGGGCCAGATCGGCCAGGAGATCAGGGCGGGCTGGGTCAAGCTCGTACGCCCCGACACCCAGGAGGTCGTGGCCAGCGGCAACGTGCTGGCCCAGTGGACCGACGACCTGGCGCAGTCCACGCAGATCAACGGGAAGGTCGCCCACTACACCGGCCAGGTCGAGCTGCACGAGCTCATCCAGGAAGGGCTCGGCGCGCGCGCCATGGGCGACGTCGACACCGCCACCGCCCGCCTGGCCAAGGCCCGCGAACTCGCCGCCGAGTCCGGCCGGGAGGACACCGCCCGCCTGCTGGAGAAGGTGGTCGAGGTCGACCCGGTCACGGGGACGGCCCGGCTGCGCAACAAGGTCGACAAGACCGACGTGCTGGAGCTCGACACCGGCTCGGTGCGGACCAGCCGGCTGCGCAAGGAAGGAAGCTGACCGGTGATGGCCACCTGTCCGCAGGGGCACGCGTCGGGCGCGGACGACTACTGCGACGTCTGCGGCACGCAGCTGGCCCCCACTTCCCCGCCGAGGAGTGAGCCCGCACCACAGTCGGCGCCCGCGAGCTGCCCCGTCTGCCGGACGCCGCGCGCCGGGCACTTCTGCGAGGTGTGCGGCCACGACTACACCGGCACCGGCGCCCCGGCCCCGATCCCGGCCCACGTGACGGGGGTCCGGTGGGAGGCCGTCACCGCGGCCGACCGGGCGTACTACGAGAAGGTCATCGCCGAGGGCGGACCGGACGCCGGATCGGTGGCGTTCCCGCCGTACTGCCCCCAGCGGTCGTTCGCGCTGTCCGGCGAGCAGGTGCGCATCGGGCGGCGCAGCCGGGCCAGGAACCTCGCGCCCGAGATCGACCTGACCGGGCCGCCGGAGGATCCCGGCGTCTCCCATCTGCACGCCGTGCTGCTGGCCCAGCCGGACGGCTCGTGGCTGCTGGTGGATCCGGGCTCGTCCAACGGCACCCAGCTGAACGGCAGGCCGCTCACGGTGAACGTGCCGGTCCGGGTGGGCGCCGGCGACCGGATCCACGTCGGCGCCTGGACGGTCATCACCCTGAGGGAGGGAGCACCGTGACGATCGTGCAGACGCGGCCCGCGCCGGCGCCGGCGCGGCGCGGCGTCCCAGGACGGATCCGCGTCATCTCCGGCGTGACGGCCGCCGCGCTCGCCCTGCTGTTCGCGGCGCTCGCGGCGGGCGCCTGGACCGTCGGCGACGGGCTGCGGGTGATCGGCCGCGACGCCGGCCCGCAGGTCGTCGCCACCGCCGGGCTCTACCTGGCGCTCAGCGACATGGACGCCCAGGTGGCCGACGCCCTCGTCATGGGCGAGGCGTACGACCGGGAGCGGCAGCAGTCCGTGGATCGGTACGAGCGGCGCCGGTCGGAGGCCAATCAGGCGCTGCTGAAGGCGTTCGAGCTGTCGGGCGACAACGAGGCCGAACGGCGCACCGTGCAGTCGGTGCTGGACGGGCTCGGCCGGTACGAGCGGCTGGCCGCGCAGGCGCTGCTGCTGGACCAGCGGTCACCGCACCCGCCGGGCCCGCCGGCGGACGACGTCGTCCTGCTCCACCGGCAGGCGACCGACCTGATGCGGCTGGTGCTGCTGCCGCAGGCGTACAACCTGACGCTGGAGAACGGCACGATCGTGCGGCGTACGTACGACGACAAGGCGCTGACGGTGCCGCTGCTGCGCGGCGCGGTCGTGCTGGCCGGGCTGCTCGCCCTCGGGTGCCTGCTGGTGCTGCAGGTCTACCTGGCCAGGCGGTTCCGCCGGGTGTTCGGGCCGGCGCTGCTGGCCGCCACGGTGGCGACCGCGGTCGCGCTGCTCTTCGGGTCGAACGTGCTGGCGCAGGACGAGCAGGCGCTGCGGGAGGCCAAGACCGCCGGGTTCGACTCGATGCTGACGCTGGCCAGGGCCCGCGCGATCAGCAACAGCATGCAGGGCGACCAGAGCCGCTACCTGCTGGACAAGGCCCGCGCCGACACCTACGAGCACATGTATCTGGACAAGTCGCTGTCGGTGCTCTACGTCGAGGCGGGCAACCTGGAGACCTACCACGCCAAGGTGACCGGGCGTTCCGGCGAAGGGTTCCGCGGCCTGCTCGGCCCCGAGCTGGTCGGCAGGAGCGGCGAGGCGGCCATGGACGCCTACCGGCGGTTCCAGGCCGCGGACATGGACTTCCGCGCGCGGGCGGCCGACGGCCGGGTGCGCGAGGCGGTCGAGGCGCGGCTCGGCCCGGTCGGCGAGGCGTTCGACGCCTACGACCGTTCGCTGGTGGCGCTGTCCGAGCAGCATGAGAGCGCGTTCGAGCGGGCGATCGGCCGCGGCGAGAACACGCTGGACGGCCTGTGGCGGCTGCTGCCGTTCGCGATCGGCGTGATCGGCCTGCTGGTGGTCGCCGGGGTGTGGCCTCGACTGAAGGAGTACCGATGAAGCGGGTGCTTGCGGCCGTCGCCGCCCTCATGGCCGCGGCGGTGGTCGCCGGATGCGGGACCGGCGCCGCAGAGTCGATCGTGGACCAGGACGAGCTGGTCATCGCGGTGCGCCCCGACCTGCCCTCGGTCGGCTTCCGCAAGGCGGACGGCTCCTTCGAGGGCTTCGACGTGGACGTGGCCCGCTACGTCGCCGGGAAGCTCGGCAAGCCGTTCACGTTCGTGCCGGTGCTGGCGGCCGACCGGGACAAGGTGCTGGTGGACGGGCGGGCCGACATGGTCGTGGCGACGTACACGATCAGCATGGACCGCAAGGCCACGGTGTTGTTCGCGGGGCCGTACCACATCTCCTACCAGGACATCCTGACGCGGCCGGACGACAGGATCGCGAACGTGCGCGATCTGGAGGGCCGGCGGATCTGCGAGGTCCAGGGCTCGAACGCGGCCCAGCGCGTCCTCGAGGAGCGGAAGGTGCCGGCGCGGGTCGTGCCGTTCGCCGACTACAAGGCGTGCCTGGCCGCGCTGAAGAGCGAGCAGGTGGACGCGGTCACCACCAACGACGTCATCCTGGCGGGCCTGGCCATGCAGGACGGGTCGGGGCTGCGGCTGAACAACGCGCAGTTCAACGAGCAGCGCAGCGGGATCGGGCTGCCGAAGGGCGACGTGCCGGGCTGCGAGGCGGTCAACCGGGCGATCACCGACATGTACCAGGACGGGACCACGGCGAAGCTGCTGCACCGGTGGTTCGGCACGTCCGGGCTGGACCTCAGCACGATCGCGGTGCCGCAGTTCGAGGGCTGCGCGTAGCGCGTCAGGCGGGCAGGCGGTGGCCGAGGCGCCGGGAGGCGTCCTCCGCCGCCGCCACGACCCGCGGCGCGAGGTCGCCCACGTCGGCGGGGGTCAGCCGCTGCGTCGGAGCGATCATGCCGAGGACCGCGACGAGGTCGCCGGTGTGGCCGAAGACGGGCGCGCTGATGGAGGCCGCGCCGACGTCGCGCTCCTCGAACGTCGCCGAGTAGCCGCGCCTGCGCACCTCGGCGAGCTGCTCGTCCAGCACGTCGATGTCGACGACGGTGCGCGGGGTGTGGCGGGTCAGGCCGTGGCCGACAGCCGCGCGGCGGGCCGCGGGGTCGAAGGCCATGAAGACCTTGCCGGCCGAGCCCGCGTGCAGCGGCATCACCATGCCGACCGTGAAGATGCGCATCACCGAGTAGCGGGTCTCGGCCAGGCTCACCACCGTGCGGTAGGGCCCGTCGCGCACGTACAGGGCGGTCGACTCGCCGGTCTGGTCGCGCAGCCGGCGCAGCACCGGACGGGTGAGCTGCACGATGTCGAGGCCGAGGGTGCCGGGGGCGGCCCAGCGCACCAGGTCGAGGCCGATGCGGTAGACGTCGTCGTTGCGGTCGAGGAAGCCCTCGCGCAGCAGGCTGTTCACCAGCCGCTGGCAGGTGCTGGCGGGCAGCCCAGTGATCTTGGTGATCTGCTGGAGGGTCAGCTCGGGCTGTTCGACGGTGAAGCACTCGAGGATCTGGCGGATCTTCCGCAGGACCAGCACCTGCGAGGTGCCCGATTCTTCGCTCTTGCCCATCAGTGCCTTCCCGACGCGACTTCGGAAGATACCGTACGTCAGGGCGCGGCGGCCGTCCCGCGCACGGCCACCGGCTCGGCCGGCACGGCCGACAGCGCGGAGTCGAGCCGGTGGCCCAGCAGCGCCCCCACCTCTTCGCGGACGGCGACGAGCCTGCCGGGGTCGATCCCGGTGGCGAAGCCGGCGTGATGGCAGAGGTTGACCAGGTCGTCGGTGCCGATGTTGCCCGCGGCGCCGGGCGCGAACGGGCAGCCGCCGACCCCGCCCAGCGAGGCGTCGAAGCGCCGGATTCCCAGCTGGAGCGCCTCCCAGGCGTTCGCCGAGGCCATGCCGTAGGTGTTGTGCAGGTGCAGCCCGAGCGGAAGGTCCGGGAACGCCGCCCGCACGGCGGTGACCGTGCGCCGGACGTGCCACGGACTGGCCGCCCCGATCGTGTCGGCCAGGTGCAGCACCTTGATGCCGAACGCGCTCAGCGACCCGGCCACGTCCACGACCCGCTCCGGGGCGGTCTCGCCGTCGAAGGGGCAGACGAACGCCGTGGCGATGGTCGCCTCGATCCGCACCCCGGCCCCCGTCAGCAGCTCGGCGGCCGGGCGCAGGCGGGCGAGGGCGTCCTGGGTGGGCACTCCGGCGTTGGCCTTGCTGTGGCCGTCGCTGGCCGAGACGACGAACCGCACGTGCCGGGCCCCGGCCTCGATCGCCCGGCGCGCTCCCCGCTCGTTGAAGACCAGGGTGTGCAGGGCCACCGACTCCGCGGGGCGCAGCTCGCGCACCAGCCGGTCGGTGTCGGCCATCTGCGGCACCTTCTCCGGGTGGACGAACGAGCCGACCTCCAGCGAGGTGAGCCCGGCGGCCATCAGCCCGTACGCCAGCCGGATCTTGTCGGCGGTCGGGACGACCACCGGCTCGATCTGCAGGCCGTCCCGCAGGAGGACCTCCGTGATGAGGACCTCGTCGGTCGTGCCGGTCATTCAGATCACCCCCAGGTCGCGCAGCTCTGCGCGCCGCGCGTCGTCGATGCCGAGTTCGGCCAGTACGGCGTCGGTGTGCTCGCCCAGCTCCGGGCCGAGCCACCGGGTGCGGCCGGGCTGCTCGGCGAGCTTCGGCACGACGCCGGGGAAGGCCACCTCGCGCTCGTGGCCCGGGGCGACGGCCACGCGGTGCCGCTCCAGCATGCCGCGGGCCGCGTAGTGCGGGTCCTTGGCGATGTCGGCCGCCGTGTAGATGGGCGACGACGGGATCTGCCCCGCGTCCAGCTGTCTGAGCGCCTCCTCGTGCGGCAGCCGCGCGGTCCAGTCCGCGATGGCGGCGTCGAGGCTCCCGGCGCGCCGCACCCGCCCGGCGTTGTCGGCCAGTGCCGGGTCGTCGGCCAGGTCAGGGCGGCCGATCACCCGCATGAGCCGCTTGAAGATCGAGTCGCCGTTGCCGCTGATCACGACGTACTTGCCGTCGCCACACAGGTAGGTGCCGGACGGCGCGATGCCCGGCAGTGAGGCGCCGGTCCGCTCGGGCTCGACGGCGAAGGCGTCGTAGTCGGGGGTCAGGGACTCCATCAGGGAGTAGACCGCCTCGTACAGGGCCACGTCCACGATGTCTCCCCGTCCGGTGACCGATCGGCGGCGCAGGGCGGTCAGGGCGCCGATGACGGCGTACAGGCCGGCGACCGAGTCGGCGAGGCTGATGCCGACGCGGGTGGGGGGACGGTCGGGGTAGCCGGTGAGGTTCCTGAGCCCGCCGACGGCCTCGGCGACGCCGCCGAAGCCCGGGCGGTCGCGGTAGGGGCCGCTCTGCCCGTACCCGGAGATGCGCACGACGATGACGCCCGGGTTCGCCTCGCGCATGCGCTCGACGTCCAGGCCCCAGCGTTCCAGGGTGCCGGGGCGGAAGTTCTCCAGCACCACGTCGGAGCGGCGGATGAGGTCGAGGGCGACGGTACGGCCCTCCGGGTGCCTCAGGTCGAGCGTCACGGAGCGCTTGTTCCGGTTCATCGCGCGGAACAGCAGCGAGGTCTCGCCCTCGTGGAGCCGCCATCGGCGCAGCTCGTCGCCGCCGCGGGGGCGTTCGACCTTGACGACGTCCGCCCCGAAGTCGGCCATGAGGCGGCCGGCCGAGGGGGCGGCGATGAAGTTGCCCAGTTCGAGCACCCGCACACCGTCCAGGGCTCCGCTCAGATCGGCCATGTCCCCCACCCTCCAGCTCGTTATCCCGCAATGTGGGTCTACATCCCAGAATGCGAGTTTCCCCCCGGAGTGGTCAATCCCCACCAGTAGTAAAAAAAGGGATTAAATGCACCAAAAACCCCGTTACTGGGCTCTTGACCGGGCTGCCGAGCGGGCTCATGATGAGTTGCCATCCCAGCGTGAACGGGCTGGGTCCCCGCCGTGACGACCCCGTTACGAGCCGCCGCCGCCCCCCTGCCTCCATGCGAAGGAGCAGTGGATGTCCGACATCGCAGTCCTCGCCAGTACGGCGGTGGCGATCGTCGCCACCGTGGTGCTCATCGTCCGCTTCCACGTGAACCCGGTGATCTCGCTGGTTCTCGGATCGCTGGGCCTCGGGCTCATGACCCGCCTGGGCTTCGGCAAGACGGTGGAGACCATCACCAAGGGCTTCGGCGACATCATGGCCGATGTCGGGCTGCTCATCGCGTTCGGCGTGCTGACGGGGTCGATGCTCAAGGAGATGGGCGCCATCGAGCGGCTGGTCGACCGCCTGCTACGGGTGTTCGGCCCGGAGCGGCTGCCGTACTCGATGGCGCTGACCATCGGCACCCTGCTCCAGTCGATCTACCTCGACGTGCTGCTGGTGATCTCGGCGCCGCTGGCCCGCACCGCCTCGCGGCAGATCGGCCCGCTGGGCACGCCGCGCATGGCCGCCGCCATGGCGATCGGGCTCGAGTGCGGCATCGTGCTGATGGTGCCGGGGGTGGGCACCCTCGCCCTGGCGGCGCTGCTGCACGTACCGCTCGGCACGATGCTGCTCTGGGGGCTGCTGCTGATCATCCCGACGATCGTCTTCTCCGTGGCGATCATGACATTCCTGTTCCGCCGGGGCTTCTGGAACACCGCGGCCGACGAGATCGTCGCCGTGGAGGAGGCCGGCGCCCCCGTCGCGGAAGTGGTGGAGAAGGAGCAGGCGGCAGCGGTGGGCGTGCGGGCCGCACAGGCTCCCGCCCCGGCACGGCCCGTCACCCCGGGGGCGGGCGGCACGCCCGTGGACGGCGCGAGACCGGCCGCCGGGCCGCGCGGCGCCGAGAGCGGTCCGCGCCTGCTGGTCAGTTTCGGACCGCTCATCCTCGCCCTGCTGATGATCGCCGCCGGCGCCGTCGCCCAGGCCGCGGACGTGGAGAACGACGTGATGGCGTTCTTCTCGAACCCGGTCGTCGCCCTGCTGGTCGGCCTCATCGGCACCCTGGTCGTCACCCGCCGCCTCACCGGCAGGAGCGGCGTGGAGAAGGCGATCGCCAACGGCTTCAGGGAGAGCGGTCAGATTCTCATCCTCACGGCGGTCGGCGGCTCGCTCGCCGCCGTCGTGGCGGCCGGCGGCCTCGGCGACATCCTGCGCGGGTACTTCACCGCCGGGACGTTCCTGCCGCTGGTGGTGGTGTGGCTGGTCGCCGCGGCCCTGCACGTCGCGGTCGGCTCCGTCACCATCTCGGCCATCACCGCGGCCGGCATCCTCGCCCCCGTCGCGCCCGCCCTCGGCATCGATCCCGTGCTGATCGCGCTGGCCGCGGGGTCCGGGTCGCTGTTCTGCGTGCACGTCACCAGCAACACGTTCTGGCTGCTGCAGTCGCTGCTCGGCCAGACCACCCGGGGCGCGCTCAAGACCACCACGGTCGCGGTCTCCGTCGCCTCGGTCGTGGCCATCCTCCTGCTGGTGCCGATCAGCCTGCTCTTCTGAACGGGCTCCGACCGACGGGCTCCAGCGGACGGGCCGGTGGCCCGGGGGCCACCGGCCGTGCTTCGTCAGTCGAGATAGTCCCGCAGCATCTGCGCGCGCGTCGGGTGGCGGAGCTTGGCCAGGGTCTTCGACTCGATCTGGCGGATGCGCTCCCGCGTCACGCCGAACTCCCTGCCCACCTCCTCCAGCGTGCGCGGATGCCCGTCGGCCAGGCCGAACCGGAGCTGGATGATGCGCTGCTCCCGGTCGGAGAGCGTGGCCAAGATGTCGTCGAGCTGGTCCTGCAACATGATGAAGGCCGCGGCCTCCATCGGCACGACCGCGTCGGCGTCCTCGATGAAGTCTCCGAGGTCGGAGTCCTCCTCGCCGATCGGCGACTGCAACGACACGGGCTCCTGGGCGATGCGCTGGATCTCCACCACGCGATCGACCGGGAGGTCCATCTCCTGGGCGATCTCCTCGGGGATCGGCTCGCGGCCGAGATCCTGGTGGAGCTGACGCTGCACCCTGACGAGCTTGTTGATGGTCTCCACCATGTGGACCGGGATGCGGATCGTCCGCGCCTGGTCGGCGATGGCCCTGGTGATCGCCTGCCGGATCCACCAGGTGGCGTAGGTGGAGAACTTGTAACCCTTGGTGTAGTCGAACTTCTCGACGGCCCTGATGAGCCCGAGGTTGCCCTCCTGGATGAGATCCAGGAACAGCATGCCGCGGCCGACGTACCGCTTGGCGATCGACACCACGAGCCTCAGGTTGGCCTCGATGAGCCGCTGTTTGGCTCTGGTGCCCTGCCAGACGAGCTCCCGCAGCTCCGGGAAGGCCAGGCGGGAGACCCCGTTGGCCAGTTTGTCCTCGGCGAACAGGCCGGCTTCGATCGACTTGGCGAGCTCCACCTCCTCCTCGGCGGTCAGCAAAGGCACGCGGCCGATCTCGCGCAGATAGATGCGGACGAGATCGCTGGTTGGCGCCCGCTTGCCTACGTCCTCCTCATCGGCGCGGGGGGACTCCTCGTCGCCCTGGGGCTCGAGGACCTCCACACCGTTCTCGGCGAGCATGCGCACGACGCGCTCCAGCGCGTCGGACGGCAGCTCGGATCGGTCAAGCGCGGCTGCGACGTCATCGACGGTTACGCTTCCGCGCTCCCTTCCCTTTGCGACGAGGTCCGCCACTTGATCTACCGATGGCGGTCCGCTTGACAGCACCGATGCACCCACGGGACACAGTCTGCAGTATTGGTTCCAGCAAATGGCAGACCCATTTTTGTCACAGAAGGTAAGACGATCGTCCTTACCGAATTGAGATCGCCATAAGGTTTAGCCCAAGTTTGATCAGGAAAGTAAAGTCAATTACGCGATCAGGATTCACGCGCCCGGCGGGCGGCCAGAGCCGGACGCAACATTTTCCCTGCCCGGATACCCCGCACCCCTTGCCACAGCGGCTGTTGGACCGTGCCAAGTTCCCGGCTGAACCGCCCTGGTATACCGCTAGTAACGCTTCCGAACTGTTACAAACCCCCACCCCCACTCCCCCTTGGAGCCCCCGTCTGATGCACGCAGCGACGGCCGCGGGGCGCTGACAGGAAATACGGATGCCCCGATGGGAGCCGCCCCGGCATACGAGCCCTTCTTTCCCATCCCGCCCGGACGAGCGCACGTCGCGACGACGTGCGGTGACGTGCTGAACAAGACCCTCAGGGGCGAGATGGGCGGCATGGAGGGTCGGCGCGGGCGTCGCGTGCCGCCGGCCGACCGGAACGGACGCCGGCGGCGCGCACTCCACCATGGCGCGCGGGCGCGGAAGCCGCAGGGCAGCGGCGAGCCGGCGCGGGAGCCCAGGGCCGACGCATTGGGCGGGCCGGTGGGGGGTCGTACGGGGCGGGCCGGAGGGTTACTGCATGCCGGTCGCGCGTTCGATGAGGACCTTGCGTTGTTTTTCCAGGGCGAGGAGCTCGCCGAAGAGGCGGCGGTGCTCCTGGGCTTCGTCCACCGGGTTGATGCGCTGGAGTCGCGACTTGACCTGGGCGATGGCGCGGTCGACCGCCATCGTCTCCACGCGCGCGAGGATCCCTGTCGCGTAGCGCTGCTCGACCTCGGCGTCCGCCTGGAACGGCTCCACCGCGAAGCGCGTCACCAGCGCCCGCGCCCCGTCTTCGTAGGCGTGCTCCAGCAGCCGGTCGACCCACTCCCGCCCGCCGTGCGCGGCCGCCGCGAGGCCGCCCGCGGTGGTGATCACCTTGTGCAGGGCCGTGTGCTCGGGCGTGGTGAACGCCTGCGGGTCGAGGGCGTCGAACTGCGGACCGAGCAGCGCGGGACGCTGGACGGCCAGCTTGAGCAGCTCCCGCTCGACACGCACGCTGGGGTCGACCGGCGCCGCATGGGGAACGCGCCGGCGGGGGCCCTGCTGGGCGCCCGACACCTCGCCGATGCGCTGCATGACGAACCGCTCGTCCATGAAGCCGAGCCACCGGTCGAGGTCGATGGCGTAACGCTTACGCAGGCCGACGTCCTTGATCGCGGCCACGATGGGCGCGGCGGCGTCGAGGGCGGCGATCTTGCCTTCGTTGCTGCGCAGGTCGTAGCGGGAGATCGTGCTCCGGATCGCGAACTGGAACAGCGGCTCGCGGCTGGCGATCAGGTCGCGCACGGCCGCGTCGCCCTGCTTGACGCGCAGGTCGCACGGGTCGAGCCCGTCGCCCTGCACCGCGACGTACGTCTGCGTGACGAACTTCTGCTCGTCGGCGAACGCGCGCAGCGCCGCCTTCTGCCCGGCCGCGTCGCCGTCGAAGGTGAAGATGACCTCGCCGCGGAACTCGGCCTGGTCGAACAGGAAACGGCGCAGGATCTTGATGTGCTCCTCGCCGAACGACGTGCCGCACGTCGCCACGGCGGTGGGCACGCCGGCCAGATGGCAGGCCATCACGTCGGTGTATCCCTCGACGATCACGGCCTGCGCGCGCTTGGAGATCTCGCGTTTTGCTAGATCAATTCCATAAAGGACCTGGCTCTTCTTGTAAAGCGGCGAGTCAGGAGTATTCAAGTATTTCGGGCCGTCGTCGGAATCGAGCAACTTCCGCGCCCCGAATCCGATCACATCGCCCGTGGCGTCCCGGATCGGCCAGATGAGCCGCCCGCGGAACCGGTCGATCGGCCCTCGCCGGCCCTCCTTGGCCAGCCCGCCCTTGACGAGCTCGTCGGAGGTGAACCCGCGCGCCAGCAGGTGACGGGTGAGCGCCTCCCACTCGGCGGGCGCGTAGCCGACCCCGAACATCTCGGCGTCGGCCCGCTCGAAGCCCCGCTCCGACAGGAAGCGCCGCCCTGGACCCGCCTCGGGGCTCATCAGCTTGTCGGCGTAGAACTCGGCCGCCGCCCGATGGGCCTCGATCAGCCTGGCCCGCTCGCCGTGGTCACGCTTGGGGACATAGCCGCCCTGCTCGTACTGGAGCTGGACGCCGGCCCGCTGGGCCAGCCGCTCGACGGCCTCGCTGAACGACAGGTGCTCGATCTTCTCGACGAACGTGATCACATCGCCGCCCTCGGAGCATCCGAAGCAGTAGTACATCCCCCGCTCGGGGGTCACGTTGAACGAGGGGCTCTTCTCGTCGTGGAAGGGGCACAGCCCCTTGAGGTTGCCGCCTCCGGCGTTGCGCAACTGGATGTGCTCGCCGATGACCTCGGCGATGGGGGAGCGCTCGCGCACGAGGGCGATGTCGTCATCACGGATCCGGCCGGCCACGTCGGTGAGTCTATTCCGCCCCGCCGACGGTTCCCGACGTCCCGGGTGTTCCGGGCATGAGGCTTCGGAGGACAGGCGACGGTTACCCGCGGGCTGCTAAAGCCGGAAAGCGGCTATGCGGGGGTCCCCGGTGGGCTACAAAGGTAAAAGTTGTCGGGTGGAACCGGCGGAAACAGTGACACAGGTGGAGACCATGCATTCGGGGCGTATCGGACGATTGGCGGCCGTCACGGGCGCCGTGCTGCTGACCGGTGCCTGCACCCAGGTCACCGGGGTGGCGGGTGTCGGCGCGGTCTCCCCCGCCACGCCCCCGGCGACGGCCACCGCCGCCACCCCCAAGCCGACCGCGGAGCACCAGGCCGCCGCCGAGCAGCCCCCCGCGGCCGCGGCCCCGGTCAACGTGCCGCCGCCGACGCTGTCGAAGCACACCTACACGTTCCCGGTGGAGGACTGCAAGACCACGTACCAGCGCAAGCTGCTCGTGCTGCCCAAGACCACGATCTGGGCGCAGGAGGGGTGCGCGTTCGTGGCGCCCGTCGGCGGGGTGGTCGACGAGGTCAACACCCAGGACAGATGGAGCCCGGGCACCGACGCCGGGCCCGACCGCGAGGGCAGGTTCGTCACGATCATCGGCGACGACGGCGTGCGCTACCTCGGCGGCCACCTCGAGTCGGTCGCCGAGGGCATCAAGCCGGGCGCCCGCGTCAAGGCCGGCCGGCTGCTCGGCCGGGTGGGCCGGTCGGGCAACGCCCGTGACACCGGCTCCAACCTCTACTTCGCGATCTCGTGGAAGACCGGCCCGGCCTACTGGTGGGTCCGCAGGGGCATGGTCGAGCCGTGGGACTACCTCGACGCCTGGCAGAGCGGCAACCGTACGTTCTCCCCTCGTGAGGAGACGCTGAAGCTGCGCAAGAAGCTCGGCGAGACGCCGCCGTGCACCGTCCAGTGCGCCTCGAAGCAGCCGCCGGCGGAGCCGTCCAAGACCCCGAAGCCGCGCCCCACCCGGGGGAACGACGACAACCGGGGCAGCGACGACGTCGTCACGATCGAACCCGAGATAGCTCCGTTCGGTCAATGACGACGCCCGACCTGATCAGCTCCTGGATCTCGTCGACGACGTCCCAGACGTTGACGTTCATGCCGGCGATCACCCGGCCGCCGCGCAGCCAGTACGCGATGAACTCCAGGCTCTCGGGGTCGCCGCGGTAGACGATCTCGTCGTGGCCCTCGATGTCGCCGGAGAACTCCATGCCCAGCTCGTACTGGTCGGTGTAGAAGTACGGGAGCCGGTCGTGGACGACCTCCCGGCCGAGCATCGACCGGGCCGCGGCCGGGCCTCCGTGCAGGGCGTTCGCCCAGTGCTCGACGCGGATGCGCCGCCCGTACACCGGGTGGAAGAACTCCGCGACGTCGCCCGCGGCGAACACGTCGGGATGCGAGGTGCGCAGCGCGGCGTCCGTGAGGATGCCCTGCCCGACGTCGAGCCCCGCGTCGCGGGCGAGCCCGACCTCGGGGGCCGCGCCGATGCCGGCCACGACGAGGTCGGCGCTGAGCCGCTCCCCCGAGCTGAGCCGCACGCCGGTCTGGGTGATCTCCGCGGCGGCGGTGCCGAAGCGCAGGTCGACGCCCTTGCTCGCGTGCAGGCGGGCGAACAGCGCGCCCAGCTCGGGGCCGAGGGCCTTGTTGAGCGCGGTCGGCTCGGGCTCGACCACGGTGACCTCGCAGCCCGCCGTGCGCGCCGCCGCCGCGGTCTCCAGCCCGATCCAGGACGCCCCCACGACCAGCACGCTCACGCCCTTGGCGAAGCGTTCCTTGAGCGCCTCGCTGTCCTCGACGGTGCGCAGGTAGTACGCGGGCCCGGGCAGCCGCCGCGGCGCCGCGCCCGTCGTGATGAGCAGCTTGTCGTACGGCTGCCGCGACCCGTCGCCCAGCCTGACCAGGTGGCGGTCCGGCTCGATACGGGTCACGCGCGTGCCGAGCCGCAGGTCGACCGCGTGGTCGGCGTACCACTCCGGCGGGTGCACGTAGATCGTGTCGCGCTCGGTCCTGCCCTGCAGGAACTCCTTGGAGAGAGGCGGTCTTTCGTAGGGCCGTTCGCTCTCCGCGCCGATCAGCACGATCTCGCCGTCGAAGCCCTCCTCGCGCAGCGTCTCTGCTGCCTTCGCCCCGGCGAGCCCGGCGCCGACGATCACATAGGTGGCCATGGGCGCAGTATCCGCCCGGCGTGGCCCTCGGGAAAGCCGGTTGTGCCAGATCAGACGAAGCTTTGTCAGCGGGTGAGCCGGCGGTGCCAGGCCACCGCGGAGGTGTCGGTGAGTGAGGCGATCTGGTCGATGACCACGCGGACGCGGGCCGCGTCGTCAGGGGCCTTGTCGAACGCGGGCCGGAAGGCCGGCTCCAGCGTACCGGGCGCGCCGAGGGTGATCAGCGAGGCCAGCTCGGTGATGAGCTCGCGCTGCCTGGCCTGGTTGGCGTGGTGGCCCTCGGTGGTCATCACGTAGTGCGCGGTGACCCCCTTGAGCAGCGCGCACTCCAGCTTCGTGGTGCGCGGTACGACGAGGTCGGCGCGGTGGCGGGCGCCGTGCACCTCCTTCGTGGCGGCCTGGGCGGAGGTGCAGAAACGGCCGATGAGCCCGCTGGTGAGCGCCTTCAGCCCGGCCAGGTCGGCGAGCGTGGCCTCGAAGTGACGCGGCCACAGCGGGTGTGTGATGAGCCGGGCGAAGACCTCCTCCAGCTCGCCGAGGTCGGCGCCGGGGGCGTACCAGGTGCGGGTGGTCCGGCACACCTCGCGGCGCTCGGCGGGTGACAGCAGCGCCTCCGGGACGACGTGGCCGGAGTGCAGGGCGTCCTCCAGGTCGTGGACGGAGTAGGCGACGTCGTCGGCCCAGTCCATGATCTGCGCCTCGAAGCTCACCCGGCCCTCCCGGGCGCCCTCCTGGACCCACCGGAACACCGGCAGGTCGTCGTCGTACACGCCGTACTTGGGCGAGCCGTCGCCGCGCGTCCACGGGTACTTGATCGAGGCGTCCAGGACGGCGCGGGTGAGGTTGAGCCCGGCGCTGCGGCCGTCCTCGGTGAGGACCTTGGCCTCCAGCCTGGTCAGCAGGCGCAGGCTCTGGGCGTTGCCCTCGAACCCGCCGCACGGAGCCGCCAGCGCGTCCAGCGCCACCTCCCCGTTGTGCCCGAACGGCGGATGCCCCAGGTCGTGCGCCAGGCAGGCGGTCTCCACCAGGTCGGGGTCGACGCCCAGGGTGGCGCCCATCTCCCGGCCCACCTGGGCGCATTCGAGCGAGTGGGTCAGCCGGGTGCGTGGGATGTGCTGGCCACCGCCGAACGTCTCTCCTGGGCCTACGACCTGGGTCTTCGCGGCGAGTCTGCGCAGCGCGGCGCTGTGCAGCACCCTGGCCCTGTCGCGCTCGAACGCCGAGCGCCGGGGATTGCCGGGAGGTTCCGGAACCCAACGTTCCTGGTCGTGCTCATCGTAAGTGGGCATTGGTCCAGTGATTTTATCCAGTTTGCGGTGTTCCGCTAAGGTCAGCCTCGCGAGAACCCCTTCCCCGGGAGCGACTCCCCCATGACGACAGCGTTACGAGCGGTGCTGGCGTTCGCCTTGCTCGCCGGCTTCTACGTGCTGGTCGGCCTGGTCCTGGCGGCCGCGATCTTCTTGGACGTCATGCTCTTCGTCGAGTTCCGTCCGCGGCTGATCGAGTACGCCGTCGTGCTCACCCTGGCCGCGGCGACGCTCGTCCGTACGCTGATCATGGTCAGCCGCGGCGGGAGCGGCGAGCAGCCCGGCGTGGCGGTGGGACGCGAGCACGAGCCCGCGCTGTGGCAGACCGTCGAGGACCTCGCCCGTGCGGTGCGCACCGCGCCGCCCGACGAGATCCGCCTGGTCCCCGACGTGAACGCCGCCGTGGCGGAGGACACCCGCTTCCTGGGGCTGCGGGCGACGCGGCGGCGGATGTACATCGGCCTGCCGCTGCTGCAGACGCTCACGGTGGACGAGATGCGCGCGGTGCTCGGGCACGAGCTCGGCCACTACAGCGGTGCGCACACGCGCCTCGGCGCGCCCGTCTACCGGGGCCGGGTCTCGCTGATCGCGACCGTGCGCAGCCTCGGCAAACACCCGCTCATCCAGCGCGTGTTCACCCTGTACGCCCGCCTCTACCTGCGCGTCTCGCAGGCCGTCTCGCGACGGCAGGAGCTGGAGGCCGACGAGTTCGCCGTCATGATCGGCGGCCGCCAGGCCATGGCGAACGCGCTGCGCAAGATCCACACCACCGCGCTGGCCTGGGACGTCTACGCCTCCGGCTACCTCTCGCTCACCGGCGCGGGCGGGGCGCGGCCCTCGACGGTGTTCGGCGGGTTCCACCAGCTGATGAGCGACCCCGTCCGGCAGGCCCAGCTCGCCGAGCTCGGCGAGCAGCCCGACGAGGTCTCCCCCTACGACTCGCATCCCAGCCTGGCCGAACGGCTGGCCGCGATCGAACGCCTGCCCGAGCCGCCGCACACGCCCGACCCGCGCTCGGCCCTGACGCTGCTGGTGGACGCCAACGTGGCGGTGCGTGCCGTGGAGCAGACCATGTGGACGCCCGAGGCCCTGGAGGGGCTGCGCCCGGTGCCGTGGGAGGAGCTGGTGGCCCACGGCATGTACGCCGGCCGCAACGCCGAGGCGCTGCACGACCTGGCGGTGGCCGGCCAGCGGGTCATGGGCTCCACGCGCCCGTACCTGGACGCCGCGTTCGAGGCGATCGCCCGGGGGCGGCAGGGTGAGCTGGAGGGCCGGCTGCGCGAGCTGGGCTGGAGCCCGTCCGAGACGTTGCTGGCCGGGGTGCTGGGGCAGGCGCTGGAGGCGGTGCTGATCCAGCTCGGCCAGGCCCGGTGGACGCTGTCGTGGTCGGGGCCCGCGCGGCTGCTGTTCGACGACGGCGAGGAGGTCTCGCTGTCGGAGTACGCCGCGCAGGTGGCGGCCGACCCGGCGGCCGTGGCCGGGCTGCGGAAATGGCTCGGCGACCACGGGATGCGCCACGACTACGTGCCCGCCGAGGAGCCCGCTCCCTCCATCGCCCGGTAGACCGGCTCAGCGCAGCGCCCGCTCCAGCTCGGCGCGGTGCTCGGCGACCCAGTCGCGGGCGGCGCGGACCTGCTCGACCACTCCGGCGGCGCGCAGCCTGACGGCGTGCGGCATGCCGGCCTCGGCGTCCGCCTCGATGCCGTGCCGGCAGCGGTCCTGCCACCACAGGACGGCCTCCACGACCTCGCCGCGCTCCCGCAGCCCATACGCGTCGCAGATCAGCCGGACCTTCGCGGCCGCGTCAGGGCCCGCCCCGGGACCCAGGCCGGCGTACTGCCAGCAGACGTGCGCCACGTCGTGGATCCGCCGCCCCGGGCCCGCGATGTCCCAGTCGATGAAGGCGACCGGCCGCAGCCCGGCTCCTTCGTCGCGGTAGACGGTGTTCTTCGGGGAGAGATCGTTGTGGCAGACGACCTCGCCGTCGCCGGCCGGCGGGGTGCCGGCGGTCAGGTCGTGGAACTCGCGCACCAGCTCGGCCACCCGCGCGAGGCTCTCACCGGACGCGACCTCGCCGGTCTGCCCGTCCTGCCAGGCCACGTGGCCTGGCACGTAGCCGAGGATCTCGCGCCCGCTCTCGTCGAGCCCGAGGAACCGGGGCGCGCCCGCCCACCCGCACCGCTCGAACAGGGCCAGCAGCTCGTGCACGTAAGCGGCGCGGGGACCGCGCGGACGGCGCACGGTGTCGCCCACGCGGACGACGGCGTTGACGAACCCGCCGGGCAGCTGTGTCTCCGACATGTTCTCCAGCATGCCCGCCGGGACAGGAGAATCGGCGGCGGCAACCGGTTTCCCCCGAGCGCCTTGCACACCGCGATGCGTGGCCATACGGTCACCCTTAGCATTCGCTTGGTTCAGAGGAGGCGCTGTGAACAGGCATGACGGCGGAACCCGGCGGGGCCCGGCGATGCTGCCGCACATCGCTTGGCGGCTCGAAGCGATGATCGCGGCCGTCGCCGAGCGCCGGGCTCCCGCCACCGGCGCGATCGCGCAGGCGCTGCGGAAGGTCCCCCGCCACTGGTTCGTCCCCTCCGTGGGCCTCGCGCTCGACGACGGCGGCGGCGCCGTGCCGATCGACCGCGACACCGATCCCCCGGCCTGGTGGGACGCCGTCTACTCGGGCAAGCCGATCGCCACCTGCCGGGGCGGGTCGGCGTACACGTGCGTCAATCCCGCGCCGAGCGCCGTCGTCGACCTGCTGGAGTGGCTCGACCTGCGACCCGGGCTACGCGTGCTGGAGGTCGGCACGGGCAGCGGCTGGGTCACCGCGCTGCTCTGCCGGCTGGTGGGCGAGTCGGGCAACGTGACGTCGGTCGAGGCCGACCCCGAGGTCGCGCAGGCGGCGGCGCGCAATCTGGCCGCCGCCGGGATTCGCCCGCACCTGGTGGTGGGCGACGGCTGCCCGGAGCGGGGGCCGTACGACCGGGTGCTGGCGCTCTCGACGATGCCGGACGTGTGGATCGAGCAGGCCCGGCCGGGCGCAGTGATCATCGGAGGCGACGACAAGGCCGCACGGCTCGTGGTGCCGGAGACCGCGTCCTGACCCCGTGACGACCGCAGGGCACCGGGACGCCCTGCGCGGCGGCATCCCGGCGCCCTGATCAGTGGTGCGTCAGGCGTCGAGGCGTCTAGGCGTCGTCGTCGGAGACCGAGGCCGAGCGGTTGCAGCGCGCGTTCGCGTTACCGGAGTTGAACACGACGTTGCCGCACATGCTCAGCGGCGCGGAGACCGGCTCGACGATCTCGTCGTTGAAGACCGTGAGCAGGCTCGGGGGCGCGGCGGGCTCGACCGGCTCCGCCGGCTCGACGGGCTCAGCGGGCTCCGCGGGCTCGACGGGCTCGGCCGGCTCGACGGGCTCGGCCGGCGCGACCGCGGCGGGCTGAGCCGGCGCCACGGCGGCGGGCTGCGGGGCGTGCGCGGCGACGCCGGGGGCCGGAGCGGCGGGCACGGCGCCGGGCCGGGGGGCCAGGGCGACGGCGCCGGGCCGCGGCGCGGGAGCGACGGCGTTGAACGCCTGCGCGGGGGCCACGGCGTTGAAGGCCGGCGCCGGGGCGGCGGCGGCCAGGCCCGGGGCCACGGGCTGCGGCGCGACGGCGACCGCTCCGGGGGGAGGCGCGGGGACGACCAGCGCCGCGTGCGCGGCGATGGCACCCCACCCGAGGGATGCTGCGATCCCGACGACCAGGACGGCTCTTTTGAGCATGGGGGCTCCTTGCTTGTGCGCCCGGCCTCCAGGGCAGGGCGCTGCTGTAGGCATCCGTGGGATGACGGACCCGCCCGTGACGAAAGGGGAACGGGCCGGGAGCGACTTCCCTGCGGTGAGTGACGTTAGCGCAAAGTGATGACAGAGCGTGGCAATGATGTGACTCTCGGTGTCGAGAGAAGGGAGATCCTCGGCCGCATAATCGTTTGACGCCACGCCCGGACGGCCGGGAGGATCGCGTGGTGCAGATCGAGTACCGCAGATTCTCCCCCGCCGACGTCGAGGACCTGGTCGGATTCCTGACCGGCGAGGAGTGGCCGTTCCACGCCGGCGTTCAGGAGGCGGCCGCGATCAGGCGCCGGGTGGCCGCGGGTTTCTACGACGACGCGGAGAACAGGACGTTCTGGGTGCTGGCCGACGGCGAGCGCGCCGGCCTGGTGCGGCTGTACGACCTCGGCGACGACACTCCGATGTTCGACCTGCGCGTACGCCGTGCGTGGCGCGGGCGCGGCCTCGGCACGGCGGCGCTCTCCTGGCTCACCGGCCATCTGTTCACCGAGCTCCCCGGCGTCACGCGCATCGAGGGCACGACGCGGGCCGACAACCGGGCGATGCGGGCGGCGTTCCGCAAGAACGGCTACGCCAAGGAGGCGCACTACCGGGAGTCGTGGCCCGCGCCCGACGGCACCTGTCACGACGCGGTCGGCTACGCGATCCTCCGGCGCGACTGGGCCTGCGGCTCCACCACGCTGCCCGACTGGCACGACGAGCCCTCCTGAGCCGCCGCCCCGCCATTCGGTGAGTCAACCGAGCGTGAGCAGGTTCTAATGAATCCGCCATGTACAAAGCGTTGTCACGTGACTACGGTTTGTAGCGAAGACTGGTTGTTCACGCCCAAGGAGGTTCCCGTGCGTACGTCCCCCCGTAATATCGCCGCCGCCGTGGTGATCGCCGCCGCAGGCCTGGCCCTGCCGGCTCAGGCGGCCCACGCCGTCGTCGATCCCTCGAAGATCGCGGTCCTCGAGTCGCTGCAGAAGACGGACCCCATCCTCATGGCCAACTGCACCACCGGCACGGTCGCCGACCCCGCGGGCGCCGTCGTCGTCCCGCCGGAGGTGCCGCTCGTGGGCTGCCTCACCCTCTGACGTCCCCTCTCCCGCGGCACTGGGCGGCACGGAGACCCCTGAGGCATGACCGGCCTGCCCGTGGTGGGCGGCGGGCATCCCCCCGGCCTCGTGGGCGCGTAGCGCCGCCCAGGCCGCGCGCGCCCGTCCGCCGGACGCCGTGCCTTCACGCCGTGCCTTCGCGCGTGCCTTCACGCCGTGCCTTCACGCCGGGCCTACACGCCGGGCCTACACGCCGGGCCTACACGCCGGGCCTACACGCCGGGCCTACACGCCGGGCCTACACGCCGGGCCTACACGCCGGGCCTACACGCCG
>NZ_JBITLL010000004.1:767912-1175967 GCF_044465245.1 Nonomuraea terrae
CCGGGCAGCAGGGACCCGGAGCCGGGCGGCCCTCTCCCGCGCGGAGCTCAGCGCGTGTCGGACTCGCTCTGGGAGAGCGCGGCCCGGCCGGCCTCCAGGCGGGCCACCGGGATCCGGAACGGTGAGCAGGAGACGTAGTCGAGGCCCACCTCGTGGCAGAAGTGCACGGAGTCGGGGTCGCCGCCGTGCTCGCCGCAGATGCCGAGGTGCAGGTCGGGCCGGGCAGCCCGGCCCTCCTCCACGGCGATCTCCACGAGCCGCCCCACACCCTCGCGGTCGAGCGTCTCGAAGGGCGAGACGCCGAAGATGCCGAGGTCGAGGTAGCGGGAGAAGAACGAGGCCTCCACGTCGTCGCGGGAGAAGCCCCACGCCATCTGGGTCAGGTCGTTGGTGCCGAAGGAGAAGAACTCCGCCGCCTCCGCGATCTGTCCCGCCGTGAGGGCGGCGCGCGGCACCTCGATCATGGTGCCGATCAGCGCCTCCACGCCGGCCTCCGCGAGGATCTTGACGGCCTCCTCGCGTACCGCCTCCAGCTCCTGTACGGACGCCACGAGCGGGATCATGATCTCCGGACGCGCCCCCGGCACCTCCGCGGCGGCCTGGGCGATGGCCCTGACCTGCATCGCGAACAGACCGGGGATCATCAGCCCGAGCCGCACGCCGCGCAGGCCGAGCATCGGGTTCTGCTCGTGCAGCCGCTTGACGGCGGCCAGCAGCCGGTGATCCTTCTCGGTGACGTCCCGCGACGTGGCGATCTTGACGGACAGGTCCACGATGTCGGGCAGGAACTCGTGCAGGGGCGGGTCGATGAGGCGGATGGTGACCGGAGCACCCTCCATCGCCTGAAATATCCCGATGAAATCGGATTTCTGGAGTGGCTCCAGCGCGTCCAGGGCGGTCTGGCGTTCCTCGTCGGTCGAGGCCAGCACCAGGTCCTCCACGAGCTGCCGGCGCTCGCCCAGGAACATGTGCTCCGTACGGCACAGACCGATGCCCTGCGCGCCGAAGCGGCGGGCCCGGGCCGCGTCCTCGGGGGTGTCGGCGTTGGCGCGCACACCCAGGCGGCGGGCCGCGTCCGCGTGGCGCATGATCCGGTCCACGGCCCGGACCAGGTCGTCGGCCGGCTCCGAGCCCTCGAAGTACTCGACCACGGCCGAGTCGACCACCGGAACCTCGCCGAGGAAGACCTCGCCCGTCGTGCCGTCGATGGAGATGACGTCGCCCTCGGAGACCACCACGTCGCCGGGCGCGACGAACCGCTTCTCGGCGGTGTTCACCTCCAGCTCCTCGGCGCCGCACACGCACGTCTTGCCCATGCCGCGGGCCACCACGGCGGCGTGTGAGGTCTTGCCGCCGCGGCTGGTGAGGATGCCACGGGCGGCGATCATGCCGGACAGGTCGTCGGGGTTGGTCTCGCGGCGGACGAGGATGACGTGCTCGCCCTGCTCGGCCAGCTCGATGGCGCGCTCGGAGGAGAAGACGGCCTTGCCGACGGCGGCGCCCGGGGAGGCGTTCATGCCCTTGGCGATCTTCTTCTTGTCTGCGCCGCCGTCGAAGCGGGGGAACATGAGCTGGGCCAGCTGGTCGCCGGTGACCCGGGTGACGGCCTCGTCCATCGTGATGAGGCCCTGGTCGACGAGCTGGGTGGCGATGCAGAACGCGGCCGCCGCCGTGCGCTTGCCCACCCGGGTCTGCAACATCCACAGCTTGCCGCGCTCGATGGTGAACTCGATGTCGCACAGGTCCCGGTAGTGGTTCTCCAGGGTCTCCATGATCCCGAGCAGCTCGTCGTAGGAGTGCTTGTCGATGCGCTCCAGCTCTTCGAGGGGGATCGTGTTGCGGATGCCGGCCACCACGTCCTCGCCCTGGGCGTTCTGCAGGTAGTCGCCGTAGATGCCCTGGCGGCCCGAGCCGGGGTCGCGGGTGAAGGCGACGCCGGTGCCGGAGTCGTCGCCGTAGTTGCCGAAGACCATGGCCATGATGTTCACGGCGGTGCCGAGGTCGGTGGGGATGCGTTCCTGGCGGCGGTAGAGGATGGCGCGCGGGGCGTTCCAGGAGTCGAAGACGGCCATGACGGCCAGGCGCATCTGCTCGCGCGGGTCGGTGGGGAAGTCCTGTCCGGTCTGCTCGCGCACGATGCCCTTGTACGTCTTCACCAGCTGCTGCAACTCGCCCGCGTCCAGGTCGGTGTCCTGGCGCTTGCCCTTGAGGGTGTCGAGCGCGCGCTCGAACAGGTCGCCGTCGATGTCCAGCACGGTCCTGCCGAACATCTGGATGAGCCTGCGGTAGGAGTCCCACGCGAAGCGCTCGTTGCCGCCGGCCTGCTTGGCCAGGCCGTGGACGGATTCGTCGTTGAGACCGATGTTGAGGACCGTCTCCATCATGCCCGGCATGGAGAACTTGGCCCCCGAGCGTACGCTCACCAGCAGCGGGTCGTCCGCCTGGCCGAGCTTCCTGCCCATCTGCGCTTCCAGCGCCGCGAGGTGCTCGGCGACCTCCTGGTCGAGACCGTCCGGCACGGCGCCCTCCGCCAGATAGTGGCGGCACGCCTCAGTGGTGATCGTGAAGCCGGGGGGAACGGGCAGCCCTAGGTTCGTCATTTCGGCGAGGTTCGCGCCCTTACCGCCGAGAAGATCCTTGAGATTCCTGTTGCCCTCGGTGAAGTCGTAAACGTACTTGGCCACCACAGCTCCAATCCAACGCCTCTGTCCCGGACTCTACCGGTGAAATTGGCGACGAAACTGCACCCCTCGGTTAATTGCACGTTATGCCTGGTGAAGGCGGCATGACAGGTCTAATCCAATTATAGGTCCCGACAGCGGAAATTGGATTAGACCAATTGGTTTAAACCAATTTCGATAAACGCACGGGAGCGAGAATGAGAAACAGATCACACCACCACCGCAGCCCCAACTGGTTACTACGGTCCCTTCTGGACCAAGGGAACTACCACCCCCGATCCCCGCACCAGCCTCTCCACCCCAGCTCAAACGGCTTCCCCGGCACACCCATGACCGGCCGCCCCACGGACTCAGGGGGAAGCCAGGGGTCGGAACTGCTGGCGTATCGCGCGCCCGGCGCGCCTCACGCGGCGTCCAGAGGCCACCCGCGCTTCCATCACTAGAAAGCCGCCGGGATGGCTGAGGTCAGCGGGCTCGTGGCCGACCGCCGGGTCATGGCCGGAGGCCCATGGGGTCGTGGCGGCCCTCGCCAGGCCCTCCTCACCTCGCGAACGGACGTCCACCTTAGGAGAGCGCCCCTTCATGAGGCGGACGTGCCGCCCCTCGCAGGAAGGGGGATGGCACTGGCCGGGGAAGGCGAGGTCGCGCCAGGCGAAACCGTGGGGGTTACGCGGCCGGTGGGATGAGGGGGTTGTGGTCAGGCGGTGGGAGGGGCGTGCCCTCGCGGGGCGGCAGCCAGAGGATGAAGGTGGCGCCCTGGCCGAGGCGGGAGAAGACCGCGACGCGGCCCCCGTGCGACTCCACGATCTGGCGGACGATCGCCAGGCCGAGGCCCGTGTGGCGGTCCCGGCGGCTGGCCTCGCCGCGCCAGAAGCGGTCGAACACCCGTGCCTGGTCGGCCTCCCGTATCCCCGGGCCGTCGTCGCGGACGGCCGCCCACAGCCACCCCGAGTCACGGCCGGCCGCCACCCGGATCCTGCCGCCGGGCGGCGAGAGGCGTACGGCGTTGGACAGCAGGTTGGACACGGAGCGGCGCAGGGCGTCGGAGTCGCCGGTGGTGTCCAGCCCCGGGGACAGGTCGCGGGTGATCGTCAAGTCACGGGCGGCGGCCGGGGCCGCGTACTCCTCGCACGCCTCCCCCACCACCCGGGCCAGGTCGACGTCGGCGTCGGCGAACGCGGTGCCCTGCCGCCTGGCGGTGGCCAGCAGGTCCTCCACCAGCCGGGTCATGCGGGTGGTGGCCCGGTCCACGATGGCCACGGCCCTGACCCGCTCCTCCTCGCTGGCGTCGGGGGCGGCCAGGACGGCGTCCACGTTCGCCCGGATGATCGTCAGCGGGCTGCGCAGCTCGTGCGAGGCGTCGTCGATGAGCTGGCGCTGCGCCCGGAACGCCTCTTCCAGCCGGTCGAGCATGGTGTCGATGGTGTCGGCCAGGTCCTTGAGCTCGTCGCGGGGCCCGTTCAACTTGATGCGCCGTTTGAGGTCGGTGGCCTGGATCTCCTCGGCCGTCCGCGTGATGGACCGGACCGGGCGCAGCACCCGACCGGCCAGCACCCAGCCGATGCCGAGGCTGGCGACGTACAGGCCGGCGAGCGTGAGCAGCGAGTAGTCGCGCAGCGTGGCCAGGGTCTGGACGTTGACCGCGTTCTCGACCTCCTCGACGAACACCACCTCCTGCTTACCGACGTACCGGTCCCCCGCGTACGCCTTGGCGTACTGCGTCGTGTACGGCCGCTGGTCGGTGCTCTTGGACACCGCGAAGTAGATGCCGCCGAGCACGACCGTGGCCAGCACGAACAGCAGGCCCGAGTAGAGCACCGTGAGCCGGAAGCGGATGGTGTGGATCACGAGGGCTCCTTCAGCCGGTAGCCGCGGCTGATCACGGTCTCGATGAGCCCGTCCTCCTGGAGTTTGCGGCGCAGGTTGCCGACGGTCACGCGGACGGTGCTGGTGAACGGGTCGGTGTGCTCGTCCCAGACGTGTTCGAGCAGTTCCTCGGTGGACACGACGTGCCCGGGGCGGGTCATCAGGTAGTGCAGCACGCCGTACTCCTTGGGGGTGAGGGCCAGCGCCCGGCCGTCGAGCGACACCTCCAGGCGGGCGGTGTCGATGCGCAGACCGCCCACCTGAAGCACGGAGGTGCCGCCGCCGCCGTCCCTGCGCAGCAGTGCCCGCACCCTGGCCAGCAGCTCGGGGAACGCGAACGGCTTGACCAGGTAGTCGTCCGCCCCCTCGTCGAGCCCGCGTACGCGGTCGTCGAGCCGGTCCCGGGCGGTCACCATGATGATCCGCACGCCCTGGCCCGCGCTCCGGACGGTCCGGCACAGCTGGAAGCCGTCGCCGCCGGGCAGGTTGAGGTCGAGCAGCACCAGGTCGTACGTGTTGACCTGCAGCTTCTCGTGGGCGGACGGCGCGTCGTAGGCGACGTCCACCGCGTATCCCGCCCGGACCAGGCCGACCCGCATCGCGTCGACCAGGTCCTCCTCGTCCTCCACCACAAGCAGTCGCATGCCAAGGACCCTAGTTTCGGATGATTCGTTCTGCGATGGGCGCGGCCCTGTCGATCGGGATGGCGAAGCCGATGCCGATGTTGCCGCCGCCTCGGCCGGCCGCGATCGCGGTGTTCACCCCGACGACCTCGCCGCGGGCGTTCACCAGCGGGCCGCCGGAGTTGCCGGGGTTGATGGAGGCGTCCGTCTGCACGGCGGTCCGCTGGGAGCCGCCGAGGCGTACCTCCCGGTCCGTGGCGCTGACGATGCCGGCGGTGACCGTGCCGGACAGGCCCAGTGGCGAGCCGATGGCGAGCACCTGGTCGCCGACGGACAGGTCCGCGGACCTGCCGAGGGTGGCGGGCGTGAGGTTCATCAGGTAGTCGACCTCCAGCACCGCCAGGTCCTCGTCGGTGTCCATGCCGACGACGCGGGCGGTCAGCCGGCTGCCGTCGTTCAGCGTCACGCTGACCTGGCTGCCGCCCATGACGACGTGGGCGTTGGTGAGGATGTGTCCGCGGTCGTCCACCACGAACCCGGAGCCGCCCCCGCCACGTGTCTCGATCGACACGACGCTCGGCAGCACGCGGGCGGCCGTCGCGCTCAGGCCGGTGAGGCTCGCCGACGACGCGGGCGGCACCTGGGGCAGGGCGGCGACCGGGCTCGGCCCTTCGGAGAGCCGGGCCCCCGCCACGCCGGCCACCGTCCCGGTGACCGCCGCGACGAGCGCGGCGGCCACCAGGAGGCGGCCCCTGGGAGAGGTATTCGGCGGCTTCGGCGGGTTCGGCGGGTTCTCCCTCGGCGGCACGTACGCCCGGTGCGCCCCCGCGGGCTCGGCGGCCACACGCGCGCCCGGCGCGTGGAAGGGGACGGTCTCCTGCCGGACCCCCAGCGGCGGGGTGTGGAACTCCGGCCCCCGCGGCCGCCCCAGCCCTCTCACGGGAGCCTCGAGAACCAGAGCATCGACGTGACCGCCGCGATCATCGCCAGGACCAGTCCAGCGCCCACGAACCACTGCCATACCTCCTGACGTTCGGTGCGGTAGCCGACGGAGGTGCCGATGTCGTCGTAGACCGCCTGCAGCTCGTCGCCGCTGGCCGCCTCGTAGAAGCCGCCACCCGCCGTCTGGGCGAGACCGCGCAGGGCGGGCCCGTCCACCGGCACCGGGACCTCGTTGCCCGACAGGTTGATGACGCCTTCAGGGGTGCCGTACGCGATCGTGGTGACCGGGACGCCGCGGGACGCCGCCTCGGCCGCCGCTTCGCTGACCATGCGGCCGGTCGTGTTGGAGCCGTCCGACAGCAGCACGATGTGCGCGGGCGGGGCCTGCTCCCCCGTGTCGAGCGAGGCGACGGCCTCCAGCGAGGTGAAGACGGCCTCGCCGATGGCGGTGCCGGAGTCGGTGGTGAGCCGGTCGAGCGCGTCCAGCACCGCCTGCCGGTCCAGGGTCGGCGGCACGGCTACCGAGGCGCTCCCGGAGAAGGACACGAGCCCGAGGTTGAACCGCTCGGGCAGCCCCTGGACGAACTGCCTGGCCGCCTGCTTGGCCACCTGGAACCGGTTCGGCGCGACGTCGGTGGCGTCCATGGACGCGGACACGTCGAACGCCACCATGATCGTCGCCCGCTCGCGCGGCACCTGCACCTCGGCCGTCGGCCGGGCGAACCCCACCACGAGCAGCGCGAACATGAGCAGCAGCGCCGCCGCCGGCACGTGCCTGCGCCACCCGGGCTGCCGCGGCGCCACCTTGTCGAGCAGGTCGAGGTTGGTGAAGCGGACGGCGTAGGCGGTCCTGCTGCGCAGGGCCATGAGCACGTACGCGACGGCCAGCAGCGCCACGGGGATGAGCAGCAGCAGCCAGACGGGCGCCATGAGCGTCACGCCGCGTCACCTCCCCCACCCGGCCGCCGCCCACGGCGCCCACTCGGACGCCCAGCCAGCCGCCCGGCCGGGCCGGGCGACGGTCCACCGGCGGCACCGTGTGACGAACCATCCGAAGGGCCGCCCGACGAACCACCCGACGCGCCACCCGAAGGGCCGCTGGGCAGGCTGCCCTGGGGGCCGGAGCGGGGCGGAGTCGAGGCTGGGCTGGCGGCCAGGCTGGCGAGCCGGCGCTGGCGCATGACGTGTCTGACCAGATCGCGCACCCAGTCCCGGTCCGTGCGCAGGCGCAGGTGGGTGACCCCGGCCCTGCGCAGCGCCTGGCCGATCGTCTCGCGCTGCGCGGCCGCCGCCTCGGCGTAGCGGCGGCGCAGCCGGGCGTTGCCGGTGGCGACCTCGCGCCGCCGGCCCGTCTCCGGGTCGATCAGCGTGAGGATCCCCACGTCCGGCAGGGTCAGCTCGCGCGGATCGACCACCTCGACCGCCAGCACCTGGTGGCGGGCGGTGAGCTTGCGCAGCGCCAGCTCCCAGGTCTCCGGCTCGTCGAGGAAGTCCGACACGACCAGGACCAGGCCGCGCCGCCGTACGACCCGGCTCAGCTGCTCGGCCGCGACGCCGAGCAGCGGCTCGGCCACCCCCGGCGGGGTGCGCGGCAGCCCGAACGCCGCCTGCAGCAGCGCCATCAGGTGCGGCCGGCCCGTCCGGGCGGGCAGCGTCCTGACGCCGCCGCCGTGCAGCAGGTGGGCGCCGATCCGGTTGCCGGTGCGCTGGGTGAGGAAGCCGACCGCGGCCATGGCCGCGAGGGCCAGCTCCCGCTTCTCCATCGCCGCGGTGCCGAAGTCCATGCTGGCGGTGGCGTCGAGCAGCGCCCAGATCTCCAGCTCCCGGTCGGCGACCATGTCCCGCACGTGGGGCTCGTTCGTGCGGGCGGTGACGTTCCAGTCCATCCGCCGCACGTCGTCTCCCGGCTGGTACGCCCGTGACTCCGCCGGTTCGCTCCCGGGACCTGGCACCAGGCCGAGATGTTCGCCCTGGAGCAGTCCATCCAATCTCCTCGTGATCGTCAGCTCGAGCCGCCGCAGCGCGGGCTCGGCCATCAGGTACGACCTCATGCCACGATCTCCTGACGCCGGATCTCCTGCTGCGGGGCGATGACCGGCAGCGGTACGGCGTTCAGCACCCGGTCCACGACGTTCCGGGGCGTGATCCCGTCGGCCAGCGCGTCGAACGACAGCACCAGCCGGTGGGCCATCACGTCGTGGGCCAGGTCCCGGACGTCCTCGGGCAGCACGTAGTCGCGGCCCCGCATGAGGGCCAGCGCCCGGCCGGCCGCGAGCAGGCCGAGCGTGGCGCGGGGGCTGGCGCCGAAGGCCAGCAGCCGCCGTACGTCGGGCACGCCGTAGCGCTCCGGGTCGCGGGTGGCGTACACCAGGCGGACGGCGTACTCGGCGACCGCGTGGTGCACGAAGATCTCCTCGGCCCGGCGCTGAAGCATGACGACCTGCGCCGGGTCGAGGATGCTCTGGGGCTGAGGCGGGTCGACGCTCATGCGGTAGACGATCGCCAGCTCCTCCGACTCGCTGGGATAGTCCACGTCGATCTTCATGAGGAAGCGGTCCCGCTGTGCCTCGGGCAGGTGGTAGACGCCCTCCGACTCGATCGGGTTCTGCGTGGCCAGCACCAGGAACGGCCGCGGCACGTCGTGGGTGACGCCGCCGATGCTGACCTGCCGCTCTGCCATGATCTCCAGCAGGGCGGACTGCACCTTCGCGGGCGCCCGGTTGATCTCGTCGGCGAGCAGCAGGTTGACCATGACCGGCCCGAGCTCGACGTCGAACGTCTCGGTCGAGGGCCGGTAGATCCTGGTGCCGACGATGTCGGCGGGCACCAGGTCCGGCGTGAACTGGATGCGGGCGAACGTGCCGCCGACCACCGTCGCCAGGGTCTCGGCGGCCAGGGTCTTGGCGATGCCGGGCACGCCTTCGAGCAGGCAGTGTCCCTTGGCGACCACCGCCACGAGCAGCCGTTCGACCATGCGATCCTGTCCGACGATCACTCGCTTGACCTCGAACAGGGCCCGTTCGAGCAGTGCCGGGTCGGTCATGGCTGCACGTCCTTCTGGGGGCAGTCGTCCACGACCACCCGTAGCTCCAGGGCGGTCGGCTGGGGATCGGCGTACGCGGCACCGCCTGTCATGAGCAGCGCGCCGGCGGCCAGCAGACCTAGAGCGAAACGCGATCTACGCATGGATTCCTCGTCCCTCGTATCGGCTTAGAAGGAATTTCAGCAAGAGACCGCGAAAACCTGCGTAACCGCCGTCTTTACACGGTTTTTCGGTGAACGGGGTTAGACCTCCGACATGACGCCCATCCAGCGCTATCTCGCCGAAGAGGTCGCCCTCGACCACGTGGACGGCCTGATCTCCCGCCGCGAGGCCCTGCGGCGGCTCGGTCTGCTCGGGCTCGGGCTGCCCGCGGCCGCCGCCCTGCTCACCGCCTGTGGCGCGTCCCCGGAGCCGGCGGCCCCGGCCACCCCGGCCACCTCCCCTGCTCCCCCCGCCCCCACCGCGAGCCCGGCCGGGCCCTCACCACTGCCCACGGAGCCCGTCACGTTCGGCGGGCCCGAGGGCACGACGCTGCAGGCCGCCTGGGCCTCCGCCGAGGACGCCAAGGGCGCGGTCCTCGTGATCCACGAGAACCGCGGCCTCACCGACCACGTCCGGTCGGTCGCGGGACGGCTGGCCGCGAGCGGCTACTCGGCCCTCGCCCTGGACCTGCTGTCACGGGACGGCGGCACGGCGGCGTTCACCGACACCGCCGAGGCCACGGCGCGGCTCGGGGAGATCCCGCCGGAGCGGTTCGTGGCGGACATGAAGGCGGCGGTGGGCGAGCTGGGGCGGCGGGCCGAAGGGCCCAAGCTGGGCATGATCGGCTTCTGCTTCGGCGGCGGGTTGTCGCCCCCGAAGACGTCCTCCAATACGCGGTTCAGGCTCGCCGCTCGGTCGTCTGGTGCAGGCCAAGGAGGGGCCGGCGCGATGGCCTTTCTGGCCCGCGACGCTGCCGCCTCCATCACCGGGCAAGGACCTCAATGTGTCCGCCGGTCTTGTCATGTGCTGATCGCGTGAAGCCACGGATGTGCCGCAGATCTGGTCCACCGCCCGAGACCTCTGCATAGCGCAGGTGAGAGGCATATCCGTACGCTAGGAGGCAAGGGGCAGGCGTAGGACGAAGCGCGCCCCGTCGGGATGGTCGGCGACGTGGAGATCGCCATCGTAGGCTTGGGCGATCTCGCGGGCGATCGGCAGCCCGAAACCTGAGCCGCCTGGGTCGAGTCTCCGGGCCTGGTCCTGGCGGTACAGGCGGTGGAAGATTCTCTCGCGGTCCTCCGGCCGGATGCCGGGGCCGTCGTCGATGACCTCCAGAACGGCGAACGGGGGGTCGGTGGCGACCACAATCTCGATCTTGCTGGTGGTGTGCCGCTCCGCATTGGCCACAAGATTGGACAACAGCCTGGCCAGCCGCACGCGAGAGGCCCGGACCACGGCGTTGTCGCCGAGATGAATGATGACCTCGGCGTTCACCGGGTGAGCCTCCAGTTCTTCCATGACAAGGTTCCCCAGGTCGACCAGACTGGTGGTGGGCGGAGTCGCCGTGTACAGGCGGGCCAGGACGAGCAGGTCGGCGACGACATCGTCGAGCCGTTCAATGTTCGGACGCAGAGTCTGCAGCGTCTGGCGCGGATCGGCATCGGGGTCGTCCAGCGCCACCTCGACCTCGGTCAGCAGGCCCGTGATCGGGTTACGGAGGTCGTGGGTGGCGTCGAACAGAAATCGTTGCTGCTGCTCGATGGCCTCGTGCAGCGCCGACACAGCTTGCTGCTCCTGGCGGTATGCCTGTTGCAGCCGCAAACTCACCTTCACCGGGTCCGGGTCCTGGCCGGGGATACGTGCGCCGGTCCGCGTCGACCCGCCCCCGACGACTCCGGCCCTCAGTGAGGCGCGCACCTGCTCGAAGAGGCCGGTCACGTCCTCCAGCGTGACGATGATCCACCGCACCTGGCCGACCGTGTCGAACATCGGCACGTTCAGCAGGCGCCAATACCGCTCCTCAAAGGCCCCCGGGCGGTCAGACGTCTCCATCCCGTGCCCTAGCAGCGGCACGACGTCGGCCACGCCGGTGTTCGCGACCCTCTGGAGCGAAGCACGCACTTCTGACACGCCGGACGTCTCCGGATCGCCGACGACGCGGAGTCGCCCAGAAAGGCCGGCAAAGACATCGCGACGGGCGACGTCCTCTCGCTCCCGCCCGATCAAGCGTACGTAGGCATCGTTGGCAGCCACGACGACCTGATCCGGGGTGAGGATGGCGCAGGGTGACGGCATCGCGTCAAATACCGCCTGATAATCGATGTTCGTTTCCACAATGGATCACCTAATAGACATCTGCCTCTGATTGCCGACCGTCAAGGCGGCAGGCGGTCCACGCCCGCATGTCACAGGCCGGCCCGGAAAGCGCCGCTGCCGCCGGAGTTCCGGCTCCCGTTCCAACGCGCCGCCGTACGTCCAAGCCCAGGGACCCGGCCCCGGCCTCAACGCCGACCCGGATGACGAGAGCGTGCGCCAGGAGAACGCCCGCGCCCTGTGCCGCTTACGGAGCCTTCAGATTGAGGCCGTCGACGACTGCGGGGCCGGCGGGGAGGAGATCGGCGAAGGTCATGCGTTCCATGAACTGGCGGCGGCTGCGGGCCGCGGCCTCGTTGACCGGGATGTCGCCGGCCCCGGTGTAGTCGACGGTGGTACGGAACGGACGGGAACCGGCGGGAAGGCCGACGACGCGGACGATCTCATCGGCGACGCTCTGCACCTGGGGGGTCGGGCCGGGGAGCGTCATTCCTCGGGATGCCTCCTCGTTGCGGTCCAGGTACGACTGGTAGAGCGCCAGGTACTCCTGCTGGATCCCGGCGTCGGCGGGGAACTCGGCATTGGGGAAGTGGGCCGTGCCCTCGACGAAGATGCCGGGCATGACGATCGTGGTCTCGATGCCGAACTTGATCGTTTCGTAGCTGACCGACTCGGCGAAGGAGTCGAACGCGGCCTTGGCCGCCGTGTACGGGCCGAGGAACGGGGGGACCACCCTGGTCGAGCCGCTGCCCACCCAGACCAGCAGGCCGGAGCGTTGCCGCCGCATCATCGGCAGGAAGACGCGGTTGACCCGCAGAGCGCCGACCACGTTGGTGTCCAGCCCGCGCATGACCTGTTCAGGTGTGAAGGCTTCCGTGATCCCGACATAAAGGTGGGCGGCGTTGTGCACCAGCACGTCGAGACGGCCCTGCTCCTGCTGGATCGTCCGCGCAGCCGCCTGTGCCGACTCGTCCGACAGGACGTCGAGTTCGACGACCCGAAGGTCGACCCCGTGTTCTTCGGCGAACGCACGATGCTCCGCGGCGTTGTCCGCATCGCTCGCGTCGATGTTCCGCATGCTCGCGTACACGGTGTGGCCGGCCAGTGCGAGGGAACGTGCGGTGAGCCTCCCCATGCCGGTGCCGGCACCGGTGATGATGATGACCATGAGCTCAGCCCTCGCTGTCTAGGGTGGCCATCAGCTGGGCGTTGTACCGGTCGCCGACGGCCGAGCCGGCGGGGATGGCAGCCTCGATGGCGGAGAGGTGCTCATCACTGAGGACCAGGCTTGCGGCGGCCAGCGACTCGGTGAGCCGGTCGCGGCGGCGCGCGCCCACCAGCGGCACGATGTCCGGCCCGCGTGAGGCGACCCAGGCGATCGCGACCTGCGCGACGGTGGCGCCGATCGACCGGGCGACCTCGCGCAGCGCGTCGACCAGGGCGAGGTTCGCCTTGAGGTTCTCGTCCTGGAAACGCGGCAGCGCCTGAGCGCGGAAGTCGCCAGACGTCAGCTGCCGGTCCGCACTCCAGTGGCCCGACAGCAACCCCCGGGACAGCACGCCGTACGCGGTGAGCCCGATGCCCAGCTCGCGGAGGGTCGGCAGGATCGTCTCCTCGACGCCGCGGGAGATCAGCGAGTACTCGATCTGCAGGTCGCTGATCGGGTGGACAGCCGCCGCCCTGCGCACGGTGGTCGCGCCGACCTCGGAAAGCCCGACGTACCGGACGTAACCGGCCTGGATCAGTTCAGTGATGGCGCCGACCGTGTCCTCGATCGGCACGTTCGGGTTCAGCCGCGTCGGCCGGTAGATGTCGACGTAGTCGGTGCCGAGGCGGCGCAGCGTGAACGCCAGCCGGTCCTTGACCGCGACCGGGTCGGTGTCCGCGGGCACCGGCTGGAAGGCGCCGCCCGGGATACGCCGCGAGCCGAACTTGACGCTCAGCACCACGTCCTCGCGGTTCCGCTCCTTGAGCGCACGGCCGATCAGCATCTCGTTGTGGCCGGAGCCGTAGAAGTCGCCGGTGTCGATGAGCGTGACGCCCGAGTCGATCGCGGCGTGCAGGGTGGCGATGCTCTCCTGCTCGTCGGCTGGGCCGTACATATCGGACATGCCCATGGCGCCCAAGCCGATGGCCGAGACGCGCGGGCCGTTCGACCCGAGCCGGCGGGAAAGAACGGTGGCCATTGCGGATTCTCCTTGTCGTTTCTCTTCCCCGCCTTCGCGGGGACAGACCCAGTTTGACCTGCGATAACGAGGCCAGCCACGGCTGCCACGGCCCTGGGGACGGCGTCCCCCCTCTACGCACCGCAAGGCCGACCCTCTGGCTCGACCCAGGGGTTGCGGTCCCCTGGTTCCGCCCATCGGCCTGCGCCACCATGGAGATATGAACCACTCGGAACTCGCCGCGTACCTGAGGTCGCGGCGTGACAGGATCCGTCCGGCCGAGGTCGGTCTGCCCACCGGTCCGAGGCGCCGGGTGCCGGGACTGCGGCGCGAGGAGGTCGCCCAGCTGGCGGGGCTGTCCGCGGACTACTACACCGAGCTGGAACGCGGTCGCGGCACACAGCCCTCGGCACAGGTGCTGGCCGCACTCGCGCGGGCACTGCGGCTGGACGGCGACGAACGCGACCACCTGTTCCACCTCGCCGACCGGCTGGTCCCCACGGAGGCGCACGGCCCGACCGCGCACGTCCAGCCGGCGCTGCTCAGCCTGCTGGACCGGCTCTCCACCACCCCCGCCCAGATCATGACCGACCTGCACGTGATACTCGCCCAGAACCCCCTGGCCATCGCCCTCCTCGGCCACGTGTCCACGACGCGGGGCCAAGGGGCCGGATTCATCCACCGCTGGTTCACCGACCCCGGCGCCCGCACGCTGTACCCGGCGCAGGACCACGACCACCACTCGCGTGTCTTCGTCGCCGACCTGCACGCCGTCGCCGCCCGCCGCGGGCGCGACCCCGAGGTGAACCGCTTGGTCTCCGCACTACGACGGCGCAGCCAGGAGTTCGCGAGCCTGTGGGAGACGCGTGACGTCGCCCTGCGGCGGGCCGACCACAAGCGGATCGTCCACCCCGCCCTCGGCGTCATCGAGGTCGACTGCCACAGCCTGTTCAGCGAGGACGGGCGCCAGCGCCTGCTGTGGTTCACCGCGCCGCCCGGCAGCAACGGCGCCGCCCGGCTGGAGATGCTCTCCGTCATCGGCACCCAGGACATGACGACCGGCGCCGGCCACACCCAGCCGACCGGCACGTCCCGGATGACCCCATAACGGCACCTGCACCACCTCCCCCTGGTCGATCTCTGTGCTGGAGGGCGCGCGGGAGAACATGATCGTCGGCGAAACCGTGGCCGGCGACCGCTACAGCGCCGAACGCCCGGGCCGCCACCTCAAAAGCCTGGCCAAGGAGCAGAGCGAGGAGCCCGACCAGCCGCCGCTCTTCAGCCGGCCGACTTCCGCGGGGGCGCCCTGCAGGTGGACACCTGATCTAGTTGCGCCTTGATCTGTCCGTATCGGCGTGGCGGCAGATCGTTGATCATCACATGGTCTCACGGCTCGCCTGTCGCGAGACTTGTCCGACGCCCGGTGAGCGTTGATCGAACCGAGCTTGACGGCATGGCGAGCGGCCCGGCATGGGCCAGGTAAAAGCAGCCCGTGTGCACGACCTGCGGGGAATCGTGTCTGCGGCTGCATGCCCCGCTTCCCATGATCTAGTGGGCGATGGCTGACCTCGCTCGGCACCCGGTGAGCCGGCCGGAGGGACCACGGAGCCGGGCGACGTGCGCCGTAACGGCGGCGCGCCGGTGAGGCGGAGGAGCGTCTCCCTGGAGGGCCCTCAGGATGACCACGGCGGGTGGGCCGGGCCGGCGCAGCCGTAAAAAGAGGAAAAATGGATCGCCGCAACGAGGGATCACGCCGCCGCGAAAGCGCGCCGTAACAGAGCCACCGCGCCGCCGCGAAAGCGCGCCGTAACAGAGCCACCGCGCCGCCGCGAAAGCGCGCCGTAACAGAGCCACCGCGCCACCGCGCCACTGCGCCACCGCGCCGCCGCGCCGCGGCGAAGCGCGACATAGCCGCCGCGCCCGTGACAGGGCCACCGTGCCGTGAGCGTCGGGACAGCGCCCTCGACGGAAGACATGGCAAAAGCCGCCCGCCACAAGTACGGCGAGCGGCCCGTGCCGGAGAACTCAGTCGTTCAGGTGCTGGCGGAGGTAGGACTCCACGGCGTCGATGGAGATGCGCTCCTGGCTCATCGTGTCGCGCTCGCGGATGGTCACCGCGTGGTCGTCGAGGGTGTCGAAGTCGACCGTGATGCAGAACGGCGTGCCGATCTCGTCCTGGCGGCGGTAGCGGCGGCCGATCGCCCCGGCGTCGTCGAACTCGACGTTCCAGCGGCGGCGCAGCTGCGCGGCCAGGTCGCGGGCCTTCGGCGACAGGTCGGCGTTGCGCGACAGCGGCAGCACCGCGGCCTTGACCGGGGCGAGCCGGTGGTCGAGGCGCATGACCGTGCGCTTCTCCATGACGCCCTTGGCGTTGGGCGCCTCGTCCTCGCTGTAGGCGTCGAGCAGGAACGTGAGCGTGGCCCGGTCGACGCCGGCCGCCGGCTCGATGACGTAGGGAACGTAACGCTCCTGCGTCTCCTGCTCGAAGAAGCTGAGGTCGACGCCCGACGCCTTGGAGTGGGCCGTCAGGTCGAAGTCGGTGCGGTTGGCGACACCCTCCAGCTCACCCCACTCCGAGCCGGTGAAGCCGAACCGGTACTCGATGTCGACCGTGCGCTTGGAGTAGTGGGACAGCTTGTCCTTCGGGTGCTCGTAAAGGCGCAGGTTGTCCTTGTTGATGCCGAGGTCGGAGTACCAGCGGTAGCGCTCGTCGATCCAGTACTGGTGCCACTCCTCGTCGGTGCCGGGCTTGACGAAGAACTCCATCTCCATCTGCTCGAACTCGCGGGTGCGGAAGATGAAGTTGCCCGGCGTGATCTCGTTGCGGAACGACTTGCCGATCTGGCCGATGCCGAACGGGATCTTCTTGCGCGCCGACTGCTGCACGTTGAGGTAGTTGATGAAGATGCCCTGCGCGGTCTCGGGCCGGAGGTAGGCCAGGCCCGATTCGTCCTCGACGGGGCCGAGGAAGGTCTTCAGCAGGCCGCTGAACTGGCGAGGCTCGGTGAAGGTGCCCTTGTTGCCGCAGTTGGGGCAGGTGATGTCGGTCAGGCCGCCCTCGGGCGACTTGCCGTTCTTCTCCTCGTAGGCCTCGATGAGGTGGTCGGCCCTGAAGCGCTTGTGGCAGGACAGGCACTCGGTGAGCGGGTCGGTGAAGGTCTCGACGTGGCCGCTGGCGCGCCACACCTCGGGCGCCAGGACGACGGAGGAGTCGAGGCCCACCACGTCTTCGCGCGACTGGACCATCGACAGCCACCACTGCCGCTTGACGTTGCTCTTCAGCTCGACACCCAGCGGACCGTAGTCCCACGACGCGCGCAGTCCGCCGTAGATCTCGCTCGACGGGTATACGAGCCCGCGGCGCTTGGCGAGGCTGACGATGGTGTCCATGACGTCGTTGCGTCGTGCCATTTCGGTAGGTTCTCTTTCCGGCTGGAGGTCGGCGAGGGTATTGGTGAGCTCCCAGCTTAGGGGACGCTTCCCCGGTCTCGCGCGCGAGTAAATGTTACGCCCCGTCGCGCGGATAGACGTCCTCGTACGCACTGGGTTCGTTGACCATGAGAATCATCAGCGGATACATCACCATGCGGGCGGCGGACAGCGCTCTGCGGTAGAAACCGGCGCCTTCCCACTCCGTGACCAGGGCCCACAGATTGGGCTCGTCGACCGAACGGGCGAGCCTGCCCCGCTGGAAGCCGGGCTGTTCGGCGAACGTGTCGAGGATCGTGTGGCCCTGCTTGAGGAAGTCCTGCGACTGGGCATCGGGCACGGTGTAGCGGATGACGGCGAGCACGCGTTCCAGCCTAGGGGTGCGGGCGGTCCGCCACAGCCCGGTCACCTGCGCTCATCCGGCTCACGGACAGGCGATCTCCCGTAGGCTCGGGGGCGTGGCCCCTGACGACAAGCGCCGCCCGCTGCCCCAGGACGAGCAGTTCTTCACGCCCGGCGCGAGCGGCCTGCGCAAGGCCGTCGAGCAGCGCAGCGCGGTGCCGATGGCGTTCCTGTTCACGCAGGTGCCCCGGTGGGTGGCGCCGGCGGTGCTGGTGATCCTGCTGCTGGTGGGCTTCGCCGTGGCGAATCCGCTCGGCGGCGTGGCGGTGTTGCCGGTGATCGCGTTCATCGGCTGGCTCGCCTACCTGTCATGGCCGTCACTGCGGATCGGCGGGAAAGTGTTGCGGGTCGCCATGCTGACGTTTCTGGTCCTGCTCGCGGCGACGCGCTTCGGCGTCTTCTAGGCTCACGCCTACAGGTCCTTGGAGGCGACCACGAACCCGACGACGATCGTGGCGATCCCTAGCACGAAGCAGATCAGGCCGAGCAGGGTGCCTCTTCCCATCACGTTGTCGATGCGGACCTGCGTGGGGATGTCCGGGTCGTAGAGAACGCGCACCTGCCGGCCGGGCCGCGCGGGCGGCGGGTTGGTGGCGGCGAAGGTCTCGGCCTCCACGTGCACGCCCTGCCGGGTGGTGAACCGGATGATCGCGTAATAGGCGGCGCCCTTGTGGGGTCCGGCCGGCCTCAACCCGACGACCAGGCCCTGAGCTCGGTGGGCCCGGCTGCGGAAGCGCCGGGAGCCGATCGCCGTCACCACGCCGGCGAAGGCGAAGAGCAGGCCCAGGCCGCAGATGACGAGGACGGCATTGATGGTTTGCAGCACGGTTCGACCATATTGATGCCGCTTGCAGCTGGCTTGACATCGGGATGAGGACACGTGTCACCGCGCCGCCTGCGGGCTCTGCGCCGGTCGTGCCGGCGCAGAGCCCGGTTGGCGGGTCAGGCGACCGTGGCGGTGTCCGGCAGCAGCGTGTAGCTGGGGAAGTTGCCCGGGAGGCGTTCGCCGTCCGGGCCGACGGTGGCGGCGCGCACGAGCAGCTCGCCGCCGACGAACGCGCCGCGCCACGACGCCCCGAGGCCGCCGAACAGCTCGTCGCGGTCGCCGCGCGAGCGCGGCCTGTTGTGGCCGACCTTGAACGCCCGCACCTCGGGCGACAGCCGGCGGAAGGTCTCCTCCTCGTCGCAGGAGAGCGTGGCGACCAGGGCGCCGTTGCTGGCGTTCATGGCGGCCAGCAGCTCGGCCTCGGTGTCCACCAGCACGATCGTGTCGACCGGCCCGAAGGGCTCGGCGTGGTGGAGGGGCGACGAGCGCGGCGGGTTGAGCAGCGCTGTCGGAGCAAAATAGGCGGATTTATCCTGCCCAGGCAGGAAATGTCCGGCGTCCAGTGCGGCACGGTGGAGCGGCACGCCGCCCCTGGCCACGGCCTCGTCCACCTGGTCGGCCAGTTCCTTGGCCTTCGAGGCGTTGATCAGCGGGCCGAAGTCCAGCTCCGGCAGGGGGTCATCGGGGTCGGCCACGGCCAGCGGATGGCCGAATCGCAGCGACCCCACGGCCTTCAGGTACGCGGCCAGGAACTCGTTGAACAACGAGCGCTGCACGACGAACCGCGGGTAGGCGGTGCAGCGCTGCTTGGCGTAGTCGAACGACCCGCGGATCTGCCGGGTGAGCAGGTCCCAGTCGCCGTACTCCCACACGCCCCAGCAGTTGAGGCCCTCCTGCTCCAGCACGTGCCGGCGGTCGAGGTCGGCCAGCGAGGTGGCCACATTCGCCCCCGCGTCGCGTCCGCCGACGAACGACACGCACCCGAGCGACTGCCCGCCCACCAGCACCGGCGACAGCTCCGCCCCTCCCCCGCTCACCAGCGTGAACGGGAGCCCCTCACGGACGGCCAGCGCCGTGGCGAGGGTGAGGCAGCACAGCCCGCCGTCGGTGGGCGTCTTGGCGATGACCGCGTTGCCGGCCAGCGCCTGCACGAGCATGGCGTGCATGAGCACGCTCATCGGATAGTTCCAGCTGGCGATGTTGCTGACCGGGCCGGGCAACGGGGTGCGCCCGGCCGTCATGTCGTCGATCTGCTCGATGTACCAGCGCACGCCGTCCAGGCAGCGGTCGACGTCGGCGCAGGCCGTCTTCCACGGCTTGCCGATCTCCCAGACCAGCAGCATGGCCAGCAGGTCGCGGTGGGCCGCCATGGACTCCACCGCTGCGGACACCATGGCCTTGCGCTCGGCCGGCGGCAGGTACCGCCAGCGCCCGTGCTCCTCGACCGCTCCCGCCACGGCCCGGCCCGCGCCGGCCCGGTCCAGCCGGGGCAGGCCGGCGATGGCGGTGCCGTCGACCGGCGAGAAGCCGGGCACGGGGCGCCCGTCGCGGTGCCAGATGCCGCCCCAGTGGTTGAGCACCCGATCATCGTGGAAGGCTTCCGGCGCCACCGAACAGCACCGTTCGTAGGTGTCCCGCCAGGACGTCCCCGGCTTCAGCTGCATGTGCTCCTCCTCAGTCGGACCAGTCGGCGGTGATGAGCTCGGGCAGCGGTTCGAATTCCTTGACGGCCTCCAGCGACGGCCCCATGGCGGCGTTCGCCTCGCGCTCGACCATCACCTCCACGAGCACCGGCAGCCGTTCGCGCGCCGCCTCGGCGCTCGCCCATGCCAGCGCGTCGCGGATGTCCCCGGGCAGCTCGACCCGGCGCGCCGGGCAGCCGAACGCCTCCATGGCCTTGACATGGTCGATGCCACCCTCCCCGTAGTGCAGGTCCACGGCGAAGTTCATGTCGTACGGGAGCTCGGCCTGCCGGATGAGGCCCAGGTACTCGTTGTTGACCATGACGATGACGAACGGGATGCGGTACTGGGCGGCCACCGCGACCTCTTCCATGAGGAACTGGAAGGAGTAGTCGCCCACCACCGCCACGACCTGCCGTTCCGGGTGGGCGAGCTTGACGCCCATGGCCGCGGGCACCTCCCAGCCGAGCGGCCCGGCCTGCCCGCAGACCAGGTAGCGGCGCGGCAGGTACGTCGTCTGGAACTGCCCGGACCAGATCTGGTAGAGCCCGATGGCGGTGACGAACGTGGTGTCGCGCGGGAAGTACTCGTTGATCTCCTTGAACACCCTGGGCGGCTTGATCGGCACGTCGTCGAAGTCGTCGCGCCGCAGCAGCGTGCCGCGCAGCTCGCCGACCTTGCGCACCCACTTGTCCGGCTCCTTGGGCGCGCCGCGCCGGCGCGCCTCGTCGCGCAGGTTGGCCAGCACCGGGCGGGCGTGCCCGACGACCCCGAGGTCGGGCTCGAAGACCCGGCCGATCTGCAGCGGGTCGATGTCGACGTGGATGAACTTGCGGCCCCGGCGGTAGACGTCGAGCTCGCCGGTGTGCCGGTCGCCGAAGCGGGCGCCGACGGCCAGCACGAGGTCGCTCTCCAGGAACGCGGCGTTGCCCCACCGGGTCTGCGTCTGGATGCCGGCCATGCCGGCGAACAGCGGGTGGTCCTCGGGGAAGGCGCCCTTGCCCATGAGCGTCACCTGGACGGGCACCTGCAGGTGCTCGGCCAGCGCGCGCAGCTCGTCGCAGGCGTCGGCGATGATGACGCCGCCGCCGGCCAGGATGATCGGCCGCTTGGCCTGCTGGATCATGTCGAGGGCGGCGCCCACGGCCTGCGGCAGCGGCTCCGGCACCTCGACGGGCAGCGGCCCGTCCAGGGCGGGGTCGTACAGGCAGGTGCCCTTCGCGATGTCGATGGGCAGGTCGATGAGCACGGGGCCGGGCCGCCCCGAGCGGGCGATCCTGAACGCCTCACGGAACACCCACGGAGCCTGCGCGGGCTCCTTGAGCTGCACGGCCCACTTGGTCACGGGCCGGGCGATCTCCACGATGTCGACCGCCTGGAACGCCTCCTGGTGCAGCTTGGAGGTCGCGGCCTGGCCGGTGATGCAAATCATCGGGATCGAGTCGGCCATCGCGGTGTAGAGGCCGGTGATCATGTTCGTGCCGGCCGGGCCGGAGGTGCCGATGCAGACGCCGACGTTGCCGGTCACCCGCGCCCATCCGTCGGCGGCGTGGGTGCCGCCCTCCTCGTGGCGGACGGTGATGTGCCGGATCGAGCTGTGCTGCAGCGCGGCGTAGAGCGGCAGGATGGCCGCGCCGGGGATGCCGAAGACGGTGTCCACGCCCTCCGACTCCAGCACCTTCACCACGGCTTCCATACAGGGAACGCGCGTCATCCATTCAGCCTTTCGATGACCTTGAGCAGGGCGGAGTGGTCGAGCGAGCCGTGCCCCTGCGCCCGGGCCGCCGCCACGAGCTGGGCGACCTGCCCGGTGAGCGGCAGGCTGACGCCGGCCTCGCGGGCGGCGGCGACGGCGATGCCCATGTCCTTGTGGTGCAGGTCGATGCGGAAGCCGGGGGCGAACTCCCGCTTGACCATGGTCTGCCGCTTGAGCTCCAGGATCCGGGAGCCGGCCAGGCCGCCCGCGAGCACGTCGAGCCCGGCCGCCGCGTCCACGCCGGAGGCCTCCAGCAGCACGATCGCCTCCGACACCAGCCCGTAGATGCCGCCGACGACGAGCTGGTTGGCGGCCTTGACGGTCTGTCCCGCCCCGGCCGGGCCGACGTGCACGACGGTGGTGCCGAGCGCCTCCAGGACCGGCCTGGCCTCCTCGACGTGCTCCGGCTCGCCGCCGACCATGATCGACAGGGTGCCGTCGATCGCGCCGCGCTCGCCGCCGCTGACGGGGGCGTCCAGCGCCCGTACGCCGACCGCCGCGGCCTGTTTGGCCACCGAGCGGGAGGTCTCCGGCTTGATGGTGCTCATGTCGATGTAGAGCAGGTTGGGCTTGCCGTACTCGATGACGAGCGGCGCGACCTCCTCCACCTGCGGCGAGTCGGGCAGCATCGTGATCACCACGTCGGCGCCGCCGACCGCGTCGACCACGCCCGTGGCGGCCTTGCCGCCCAGGCCGACGAGCTGCTCGAGCCGTTCCGCGCTGACGTCGTACCCGGTCACCGCGTGACCGGCCTTGAGGAGATTGGCCGCCATCGGGCTGCCCATGATCCCCAAGCCGACGAACCCGATGTTCATGTCTGCCTCCAGTCGAACGCGCCCGGCCCCTCGTGCCGGTACTCCAGGCCGACGTGCCCGTGGTAGCCCGCCGCTTCCAGCCGCGCGAAGATCTCCGCGTACGGCATCCGCCCGCTGCCCGGCCGGCCCCTTCCGGGGTCGTCGGCGATCTGCACGTGGCCGAAGCGCGCCGCGTGCCCGTCGATGAGCGCGAGCACGTCCTCGCCCATCCGGTTCAGGTGGTAGAGGTCGGCGAGGAAGGCCGTGTTGTCCCGGTCCACCTCGTCGATCAGCTCGAAGGCGGCCTGCGACGAGGTGATCGGGTAGTGGGGGTTCTCGTGCGAGTTGAGCGCCTCGACGACCACGGTCGCGCCGATGCCGGCCGCCGCGTCGGCCGCCCGGCGCAGGTTGTCCACGGCGAGGGCGTGGTCGGTGCCGGGGCCGTTGCCGTAGAGGGCGTTGAGCACGCCGCAGCCCAGCTCCCCGGCGAAGCGGACCGCGATGTCGATGTTGGCGCGGAAGCGGTCTGAGCCGTCGGGCCTGGCCAGCAGGCCGCGCTCGCCGCCCGCCATGTCACCGGCGTCGAAGTTGAGCCCGACCAGGCGCACCCCGGCGTCCTCGATGGCCTGGCGCAGGGCGGCCAGGTCCGCGCCGCAGGGGTCGGGCGCGGAGAACGGCCACCACAGTTCGACGGCGTCGAACCCGGCCTTGGCGGCGGCGGCCGGGCGCTCCAGCAGCGGCAGTTCGGTGAAGAGAATGGACAGGTTGACGTCGAATTTCAGGGAGCCCGACGCCACGGTCCCCGCGCTCACCGCGCGCCCAGGGCCGAGCGCATGAGCCGGGCCGTCTCGGTGGGGGTCTTGCCGACGCGGACGCCGACCGCCTCCAGGGCCTCCTTCTTGGCCTGCGCCGTGCCGGACGAGCCGGACACGATCGCGCCCGCGTGGCCCATCGTCTTGCCCTCGGGGGCGGTGAAGCCGGCCACGTAGGCGACGACGGGCTTGGTGACGTTCGCCGCGATGTAGGCGGCGGCCCGCTCCTCGGCGTCACCGCCGATCTCGCCGATCATCACGATGGCGTCGGTGCCCGGGTCCTCCTGGAAGGCCCGCAGGCAGTCGATGTGGGTGGTGCCGACGACGGGGTCGCCGCCGATGCCCACCGCGGTCGAGAAGCCGAGGTCGCGCAGCTCGTACATGAGCTGGTAGGTGAGCGTGCCGGACTTCGAGACCAGGCCGATGCGGCCGGCCGAGGTGATGTCGGCGGGGATGATGCCGGCCGACGACTGCCCGGGGCTGATCAGGCCGGGGCAGTTGGGGCCGATGATCCGGGTTTCGCCCGCCGCCGCGAGCGCGCGGAAGCGTACGGCGTCGTGCACGGGGACGCCCTCGGTGATGACCACGCAGAGCGGCACCTTGGCCGCGATGGCCTCCTCGACGGCGCCGCCGGTGAACTTCGGCGGCACGAAGACCACCGACACGTCGGCCCCGGTCTGCTCGACCGCGTCGGCCACCGAGCCGAACACCGGCACGGTGCGCTCACCGAAGTCGACCGACGCGCCGCCCTTGCCGGGCGTGACGCCGGCCACGATGTCAGTGCCGGCGGCGAGCATGCGGGCGGTGTGCCGCCTGCCCTCCGCGCCGGTCATGCCCTGGACGAGTACCCGGCTGTCCTTGGTCAGAAAGATCGCCATTACGCACCTGCCGCGAGTCTGGCCGCCATCTCGGCGGCGCCGTCCATGGTGGAGACCTGGCGGACCGCCGGGTGCCGGGCGTCGCTGAGGATGCGCCGCCCCACCTCGGCGTTGTTGCCGTCCAGCCGTACGACGATGGGCGTGCCGTGGCCGCGCTCGCCGAGCAGCTGGAGTGCGGTGACGATGCCGTTCGCCACCGCGTCGCAGGCGGTGATGCCGCCGAAGACGTTGACCAGCACCGAACGCACGTCGGGGTCGGCCAGGATGATCTCCAGCCCGTCGGCCATCACCTGCGCGGACGCTCCGCCGCCGATGTCGAGGAAGTTGGCCGGGGCGGCGCCGGCCCCGGCGACCACGTCGAGCGTGCTCATGACGAGCCCCGCGCCGTTGCCGATCACGCCGACCTTGCCGTCCAGTTTGACGTAGTTCAATCCCTTGGCCTTGGCCTGGGCCTCCAAGCTGACGGATTCCTCCGCGTACTCCCAGGAGTGCCGGAAGGCGGCGTTGTCGTCGACGGTGACCTTGCCGTCGAGCGCCATGATCTGCTGGTCGGTCGTGCAGATCAGCGGGTTCACCTCGACGAGCAGGGCGTCCTCCTCGACGAGCACCCGCCACAGCTTCTCCAGCACGCCGGCCGCCTGCTCGGGCAGGCCCGCCTTGCCGGCCAGCTGCCGCGCGGTGTCGGCGTCGACGCCGGCGACAGGGTCGATCGGCAGCTTCACGATGGCATCGGGGTCGCGGGCGGCCAGTTCCTCGATCTCCATGCCGCCCTGGGCCGACACCATCGCCAGGAACGCGCCCTCTGCCCGGTCCACCAGGAAGGCCGCGTAATACTCCTCGAACGGCACGGTCGCGGCCTCCACCAGCACGCGGCGCGCGATGTGCCCCTTGATGTCCATCCCGATGACGCGCTCTGCCTCGCTCTCGGCCGCGGCCGGCCCGGCCGCGGGCCTGATGCCGCCCGCTTTGCCGCGTCCACCGGTCTTCACCTGGGCCTTGATGACGACGGGCGTGTCAAGCTCGGCCGCGATCGCGCGGGCCTCGGCCGGCGTGGCCGCGACCTTGCCCGCGGGAACGGGGATCCCGTGACGCCCGAAGAGCTCCTTCGCCTGGTACTCGTACAGGTCCATTCGAGCCTCCTTTGTAGACGGTATACCGTATGGAGTATCCTCCGTCTAGGGTCTCGACAGGCGTGGGTCCGTGTGGATACTCCATACAGTATGGAGAATGCAATCCGAGATTGGCGGGGCCGCGCATACCGTCCCGGGCCCGTCCCCGCCGACCGCATGCGCATGTTCTGGCTGGCCCTGGCCGCGATGGCGGCCATCAGCCCGCTCCAGTACGGCTACGCCGCCCTGCTCGCCCGCGAGGCGGGCGGCCTGACGCTGCTGGCCGTCTGGATCGCCTGCCAGGCCGCGGGCGCCCTGCCCGCGCTCCATCTCGTACGCCGCGGACGCCTGAGCGTGCGCGCCAGCCTGGCCATGGGCGCCGCGCTGAGCGGCCTCGGCCTGGCCACGGCGGCGTTGTCCGGCGGGCTCGGCCTGCCCGCCCTCGTGGGCTACGCCGTCCTCGGCGGCCTCGGCGGCGGCCTGGTCTACGGCGTCTGCGGCGAGGTCGTCTCCGCCTGGTTCCCCGAGCGCCCCGCCGGCCGGGTCGGCCTGATCACCGGCGCCTTCGGCTACGGCGCGGTGCCGCTGCTCATCTGGGCCGGGATCGCCCCGGGCGCGACGACCGCCGCGTTCCTCGTCGCCGCCGCCGTCGCCACGGGCGTCATCGCGGCCGCCGCCGCGCGTCTGCGGCTCCCGCCGGCCCTGTGGTGGCCCGACGACGTGGACCCGCGTACGCACGCCCTCGACGCGGCCCGGCTGCGCACGGCCCCGGAGGGGACCAAGCAGTTCGGCCTCGCGCAGGCGATGCGCACGCGGACGATGCCGACCCTCGCGCTGATCCTGACCTGCGCGGGCGCGGTGTCCGTCTTCGACGTCATCGTGGTGGCGGGCACGGGGGCGTGGGGCGCGCTGGCGTTGCTCGTGGCGCTCAACGGGGTCAGCCGGTCGGTGGCCGTGCGGGCCTCGGAGCTGTTCGGCCGCCGGCGGGTGCTCGCCACGGTGTTCGGCGCGCTCGCGGTCGGCCAGATCCTGCTCGCCGTGGCCGTCCAGAACGCCGCCGTGCCGGGGCAGGCCGCCGGAGCGCTGCTCTGGCTCGGCGCGGTCGCGGCCGGGCTGGGCGGCGGGGCGTTCTATCCCCTGCTGGCCGGTCTCGTGCGCGAGTTCTTCGGCGCCGAGCGGGCCGGCGACATCCACGCGGTCGTCTACAGTGCCAAGGCCGTGGCCGGCGTGGTGGCGGTCGTGCTCGCCCTCACCGCCCTGACCGCGCCCGGGGCCGCGCTGCTCGCCGCCGCGGCGCTCGCGGCGCTGCCCGCGCTGGCCGCGCCCCGTCTGCGGATTCCGGGCCTGCCGGCCACCATCCCCCTGTGATAATGATCCTGCGCGGCGCTCCGCCCCGGACGCCTCACGACGCCCTCACAGTTGTGCATCTGTGAAATGAGACACCAGATGTGGCGTCTGAGGCGTCTGCGCACGTCACGGGAGTCTCGCCAGCGCCACAAGTGACGTCCTGTGATGAGACTCACCCACGCCGGGGACCCCCGGACGGTATGCTGTAGGCAGTCGACCAAAAACCTTTAACACTAACGCAGTCCTGGAGTCGTGACCATGTTGCTGTCGGAACAAACCGGCCAGTCGGCGGCCGCCAAGATTCCCCGCCCGGCCACGCTCCGGGAAAGCGTGATCGAGGCCATCCAAGAGCTCATCGTCTCCGGCCAGCTCAAGCCGGGCCAGCACCTGGTGGAGAGCGAGTTGGCCGGCCTGCTCGGCGTGTCGAGGCAGCCGGTCCGCGAGGCGCTGCAGCAGCTCAGCGGTGAGGGCTGGGTCGATCTCCACCCCGGGCAGGGCGCGTTCGTGCACGTCCCGACGGTTCAGGAGGCCGACCAGCTGCTGGCTGTTCGCGCGCTGCTGGAGACCGAGTCGGCCCGGCTCGCCGCCAAGCACGCCGGCGAGGACGGCGTGAAGCGGCTGCGGGAGCTGTGCGAGCAGGGCATCGCCGCGGTGGAGTCCGACGACGTCGACACGGCCGTGGCGCTCAACTCCGACCTGCACGGCCTGGTGACCGCCCTGTCGGGCAACGCCGTCCTGGCGGAGCTGGCCGCGCAGGTGGCCAGGCGGGTGCGGTGGTACCACACGCCGGTGGCCCGTCGGCGCGGCATGGCCTCGTGGGACGAGCACACCCAGCTCATCGACGCCATCGAGGCCGGCGACGAACGCCGCGCCGCGAAGATCATGCGTGAGCACACCGAGCACACCCGCATCTCCTACATGGCGCAGCGGGAGAACGAGCCGGTGGAGCCCGCGCCCAAGCCCGTCCGCCGGCGGCGGCCGCGCACCCCGTACGCGGGGTAGCGGCGCCGGTTGACGTGACGTTCACAGAAGCCCACATGCTCCGAAACACCTCGGGTAGAGGGTGGAGCCATGACCGATTGGAGGTGCATGACGATGAAAGCGTTCTGGCGCTATCTCCTTGGTGATCCGCCGGGTCACGCGGCAGACGGCCGGTCCATCGGCCTCGGCCTGAGCACAGCGCTCAAGAAGTACTACTCCGCGGACGACGCGGAAGACTACGCGCGCCAGTGGAGCGCCGAGCACGAGATTCGCAAGAGCCCGCGGCACTGAGGCCGCGGCGAAGGGGCGTGGCCGCGTGGCAGCCCCGTCCCCCCGCACGCGGCCCGGTTCAGCGCCCGTGTGAAGGTTCCTCCGCAGGCTCCTCGTCCTGCGTTTCCGCCTCGGCCTTCTCGGCCTTGGCATCACGCGAGGACTTCATCAGGCTCAGCACCGTGGTGATGGCCAATGTGCCGATGATGATTCCGAGCGACACCATGATGGGCACCTCTGGCGCCCACGAGACGCCGTCGTGGTGCAGCGCTTCGAGGATCAGCTTGACGCCGATGAAGGCGAGCACCACCGACAGGCCCTTACTCAGGTAGACGAGCCGGTCCAGCAGCCCGCCGATGAGGAAGAACAGCTGCCTCAGCCCCATGAGGGCGAAGGCGTTGGCGGTGAACACCAGGTACGGCTCCTGGGTGAGCCCGAAGATCGCCGGAATGGAGTCGAGTGCGAACAACAGGTCGGTCGTCCCGATGGCGACCATGACGATCAGCATGGGGGTGAACATCCTGCGGCCCATGTGACGCACCGTGAGGCTGGCGCCGTGGTAGGTCTCCGTGGTGGGGAGCACCCGCCGGGCCGTGCGCAGGGCGATGTTCTCGGAGAACTCCGCCTCCTCTTCCTCGTGCCCGATCAGCTTCCACGCCGTGTAGACCAGGAAGGCGCCGAACACGTAGAACAGCCAGTCGAACCTGGTGATCGCCTCCGCGCCGGCGGCGATGAAGGCGCCGCGCAGGAGGAGCGCGATGACGATGCCGATGAGCAGCACCTTCTGGCGGTACTGCCGCGGCACCTGGAAGCGACTCATGATCAGCAGGAAGACGAAGAGGTTGTCCACGCTGAGCGAGTACTCGGTGATCCAGCCGGCGAAGAACTCGCCGCCGTGTGTCGGCCCCGAGAGCACCAGCAGGCCGACACCGAAGGCGACGGCCAGGCCCACGTAGAACGACACCCAGCCGACGCACTCCTTGAAGCTGGGTTCGTGCGGGTTGCGCGCGACCAGCCAGAAGTCGAACGCGAGCACGATGCAGAAGCCGCCGATCGTGACCAGCCAGATCCACAGCGGCAGGTTCACCTACGCGCTCCCTTCCGCGCCTGGGTCATCCGGGCGAATCGGAGGTAGTGACCGAGCAGCTCCTTTGCGACGGGATTGTCAGGGGCACGGCGCATCAGCCAGTGCGGCATGAGCCGCTCGTGCATCCAGACGAATCCGATCGCGAAGCCGAGGCTCACCATGGCCTGGTAGGCGAGGAACGTCAGCACGCCGTCGGCCGTGCCGACGCCGAACAGGGTCTCCTGCACCAGCCGGGAGAGCGGGAAGGCGGCCATCCAGTACAGGCCGACGGGGCCGAAGGTGCCGGGCCGGAACACGCCGTGGCCGAGGAGCACGCCGTACAGCCCGCCGAAGAGGGCGAGCGGCGCGGCGAGCGCCAGGGCCGACAGCGCGGCCATCCCGGCGGGCTGCCCTGCGAGGAGGGTCAGCCCGCCGGCCATGGCACCGGCGACGGCTCCGATAGTCGCCCCTGGCAGGGCGAGTTCGAGGCTGTGCCGTCCGTTCATCAGTTCACGACCACGCCGAAAGCGATCATGCTGTAGAAGAGCATGCCGAGGTAGAACACCGCGCCGAATCCGATGATCGCGTTGCTCCACCACTTCGGCCTGATCGGCTTCGGCAGCATGCGGTTGTTGACCAGCAACAGCGTCACGCAGTACGCACCCATCGCGAACGTCGACAGGAACGCCAGCGTGTCCAGGATCGCGCTCGGCCCGTCAGCCGGCCCGAAGAGCAGGATCAGGATGCCGAAGATGATCACGCCCCACAGGAAGATCGCGTACAGCTTCGACATGCCGATCTTCTTCGCCCCGGGGACGAAGTTGAACGTCATGTCCGCCTGGCCACGGGAGAAGGAGTCGAACAGGCCGAGGGTGGCGTTCAAGCCGATCAGCGCGATGAACCCGAGGAAGACCACCCCGAGCACCGAGCTGCCCGCCGAGGAGACGGCGGCCGACATCGCGCTCAGCGCCGCTTCCCGGTCGTCGGCCATGAGGGCGTCGCGGACGCCCGGGTCGATCCGGGCCGCCGACTGGGCGATCACCGTGAAGGAGATCGTGACCAGCATGGTGACGCCCCAGAAGAGCAGGAGGGCGTCGAAGGTGACCCAGCGCCGCCAGCCCTTCCACTTCGCCATCTCGGCCGGGTCCTCGGTGTCGAACATGAAGCCCCGGTTGGGCATCTCCTCTTCCTCGCCCGCGTGCCGGAGCCCGCGGACCTTCGGGATGTGAGCGCCCATGCCGGCCCCGGAGTCACGCAGGTGCAGCGTGTACCACATCTGCTGCATGCCCGAGGGACCGGCGAACGCGCACGCCCCGACGATGACCGGGAACCACGCGGCGGACATGGCCTCCGGCGGCAGGTAGCCGATGGCGAACATGCCGGAGATCGTGGTGACCACGTCGGCCCAGGAGCCCACCATGGCCGCGATCACAGCGGTGCCGAGCACGAGGGCGCCGATGAGCAGCGACAGCACGTTCTCGAGCAGGTTGTAGATCACCTTGGCCAGGGTGAAGATCACGCCGACGAGGATCAACCCGGCGATCGCGGTCACCACCCAGGGAATTCCGGTGATCTCCTCGAACGCCGCGGCTCCGGCTGACAGGTGTCCCGGCCAGATGTAGACGGCGATCGCCACGATGAAGAAGAACCACATCAGCGGCTTGAACACCCTGGCCGCGCCGGAGAAGATGCTCTCCCCCGTGGCCATGGCGTAGCGGGCCATCTCCAGCATCACGACGGCCTGCAGGGTGACGCCGATCAGGAACAGCCACCTGATCTCAGGCCCGAACAGCAGCACCAGCCTGGGCCACATGTACGACTCGCCCATGCCCACGCCCAGGGCGACGAGGAACACCGTCGGCCCGAGCAGGTGCACCGAGGGAGGCGCGTCGGGGAGCTTCCTGATGGGCATCGGCTCGAGCCGGCCCGCTTTCCATACTCGTCCATCTTCGACCGGCGGCGTGGCCGTCGCCGGTGGGGTGTTCGATGTGTCCACCTACGGACCTCCTGGGGGGATTTGTTGCCTTTCCTCTTGCGCCCCGAATGCCCCCTCGCCTGGTGCTGCTGCGCTCGGCTCTTAGCTCAGCAGACCGGCAGCCCTGGCCCAGCGGTACTTCGCACCGAGGACCGCCACGGGCTTTTCTGTCGTGTACGGGTACGCGACCACGCCATGCTCGTACAGGTACTCGCTTGCCTCCTCAACTTCGGTGTCGCCGGCCAGGCTGGCCACGACCGGCTTGACATTGCCCTTCGCCCGCTCCTCCGCCACCACACGGGCGATGAGCTCGGCGAAGACCATCGGCGGCGTCACGATCGTGTGCCAGTAGCCGAGGACGAGCGCGTGGATGCGGTCGTCCTGCAGGCCGAGGCGGACCGTGTTCTCGTAGGTCGAGGGGGGTTCGCCGCCGGTGATGTCGATGGGGTTGCCCGCCGCCCCGAACGGCGGGATGTAGGCACGGAACGCCTTGTCCAGGTCGTCAGGGATGTCCATGAGGGTCAGCCCGGCGTCCACGATGGCGTCCGACAGCAGCACGCCCGAGCCGCCGGCGCCGGTGATGATGACGACGTTCTCGCCCTTCGGCGCGGGCAGGACCGGCAGCGCGCGAGCGTACTCGAGCATGTCGTTCAGCCCAGGCGCGCGGACCACGCCGGCCTGGCGCAGGATGTCGTCGTAGACCTTGTCGTCACCGGCCAGCGCGCCGGTGTGGGAGCCGGCCGCGCGGGCGCCCATGGCGGTGCGGCCCGCCTTGAGCACGATGACCGGCTTCTCCTTGACGACCCGCCGGGCGGCGTCGACGAAGCCGCGCCCGTCCTTGAGGTCCTCCAGGTGCATGGCCACGGCCTTGGTGTTCTCGTCCTGCTCGAAGAAGGTGAGCAGGTCGTCCTCGTCCACGTCGGCCTTGTTGCCGACGCCGACGATGGCCGAGACGCCCATCTTCGTCGTGCGGCTGAAGCCCAGGATGGCCATGCCGATGCCGCCGCTCTGCGAGGTCAGCGCCACGCTGCCCTTGACGTCGTACGGCGTGCAGAACGTCGCGCAGAGGTTCTCCGGCGTGTAGTAGTAGCCGTAGATGTTCGGGCCGAGCATGCGCACGCCGTGCCGCTTGGCGATCTCGACGATCTCCTGCTGGCCCTCGACGTTGCCGGTCTCCGCGAAGCCCGACGGGATCATGACCGCGCCCGCCACGCCCTTCGTGCCGACCTCCTCCAGCGCGGGCGCCACGAACTTGGCGGGGATCGCGAACACGGCCACGTCCACGTCACCGGGCACGTCGGAGATGCTCTTGTACGCCTTGCGCCCGAGGATCTCGTCGGCCTTGGGGTTGATCGGGAAGATCTGCCCCTTGTAGCCGCCGTTGATGAGGTTCTTCATGACCGAGTTGCCGATCTTGCCGTCCTCGGCCGAGGCGCCGATGACGGCGACCGAGCGCGGCTTGAAGATCCTCGTCATCTGCCGCAGGATCTCCTCCCTCGACAGCCGGGTGACCTCCGCGGGCTTGTCGCCGATGAGGATGCGCACGTCCGCGGCGACGGCCCCGTTCGCGTCGGCGAAGACCGGGTTGAGGTCCACCTCGGCGATCTCGGGGTAGTCGGTGACCAGCTTGCCGACGCGCTCGATGAGGCTCGCGAGCGCCTCCCGGTTCGCCGGTTCGGCGCCTCGGGCCCCGCGCAGCACTTCCGCTGCCTTGATGTCGTCCAGCATGCCAAGCGCATCATCGCCTGAAACCGGGGCAAGACGGAAGGTCACGTCCTTAAGGACTTCAACCAGAACGCCGCCCAGACCGAAAGCGATCACCTTGCCGAAGGTCGGGTCGGTGACGGCGCCGACGATGACCTCGTGGCCGCCGCCGACGAGCTGCTGCACCTGGATGCCGTCGATCTTGGCGTCGGGGTTGTAGGCGCGGGCGTTGGCCAGGATCTTGTCGTAGCCCTCCCGCACCTCCTCGACGGTCCGCACACCGACGAGCACACCGCCGGCGTCGGTCTTGTGCAGGATGTCCGGTGAGACGATCTTGAGGACGACCGGGAGCCCGATCTTCTCGGCGATCTCCGCGGCCTCGGCGGCCGAGGTGGCCAGCCCCTCGCCGGGAGTCGTGATGCCGTACTCCTCGCACAGCAGCCGGCCCTCGGGGGCGGTCAGGGCCGTACGGCCCTCCGCGAGTGCCTTGTCGATGACTTGCCTGACCGTGCTCACCTAGATGACTCCGTTCGCTTTGAGTTCGGCCAGCTCGTCCGCGCTCACGCCGAGCCGGCCGTAGATCTCTTCGTTGTGCTCGCCGAGGAGCGGCGGGGTGCGCACGTCCACCGGCGAGTCGGACAGCTGCAGCGGGCTGCCCACGGTGACGAACTCGCCGCGCTCGGGGTGGTCGACCGTGACGACGATGCCCTCCTCGCGCAGGCTCTCGTCCTCGACCAGCTCCTTGGTGGACAGGATCGGACCGCAGGGGATGTTCTCCGCGTTGAGGCGGTCGAGGACCGTCCACTTGTCGTGGCGGATCGTCCACTCCTCGATGAGCTGGAACATCTTGTCCAGCTTCGACAGCCGCGCCTCCGGAGTCGCCCACTCTGGGTCCTCGGCCAGCTCGGGGCGGCCGATGATGTCCGCGATGGGCTTCCAGCCGACGGGCTGCACGATCACGTAGACGTAGTCGTTCGGCCCGCCGGGCGCGCAGCGGACCGCCCAGCCCGGCTGCCCGCCGCCGCTCGCGTTGCCGGAGCGGGGCACCTCGTCGCCGAACGACTCGTTCGGGTACTCGCGCAGCGGGCCGTGCGCCAGCCGCTGCTGGTCGCGCAGCTTCACGCGGCACAGGTTCAGCACGGCGTGCTGCATGGCCACCTGTACGCGCTGGCCGCGCCCGGTCTGGGTGCGCTGGTAGAGAGCGGCCAGGATGCCGGACAGCGCGTGCACGCCGGTGCCCGAGTCGCCGATCTGCGCCCCGGTCGCCAGCGGCGGGCCGTCCTCGAAGCCCGTGGTGCTCATCGAGCCGCCCATGGCCTGGGCGACCACCTCGTACGCCTTGAACTTGGCGTACCGGCCGGCGCCGAAGCCCTTGATCGAGGCGTAGATGAGGCGGGGGTTGAGCTCCTGGAGCCGCTCCCAGGAGAAGCCCATGCGGTCGACCGCGCCGGGCCCGAAGTTCTCCACGAGCACGTCGGCCTCCTTCACCAGCTCGGTGAAGATCTCCTTGCCGCGCTCGCTCTTCATGTTCAGGGTGATGCTGCGCTTGTTGCAGTTCAGCATCGTGAAGTAGAGGCTGTCGACGCCTGGCACGTCGCGGAGCTGCTGCCGGGTGATGTCGCCCGTGGGGGCCTCCAGCTTGACCACGTCGGCGCCCAGCCAGGCGAGCAGCTGGGTGCACGACGGGCCCGACTGGACATGAGTCATGTCGAGGACGCGGACACCTTCGAGAGCCTTCATGTCGGAGTTCCCCTACTTGTACATGGTCTGGTTCATGGTGCCGGGGGCGTAGACCTCTGGGTCGACCCAGACGTTGATCAGTGAGGGCTTGCCCGACTCCCTGGCCCGCTCGAGCGCGGGGCGGATCTCGGCCGGGTCACGCACCTCTTCGCCGTAGCCGCCGAGCAGCTTGGCGAACTCGCCGTACTTGATGTCGCCGAGCGTGTTGCCGATGCGGGCGCGGTCCTCGCCGTACTTGGCGGCCTGGCCGTACCGGATCTGGTTCATGGACGAGTTGTTGCCGACGACGCCGATGAACGGCAGGTCGAAGCGGACCATCGTCTCGAAGTCCCAGCCGGTGAGGCTGAAGGCGCCGTCGCCGAAGAGGCAGAGCACCTCCTTGTCGCGGCGCGCCTGCTTGGCCGCCATCGCGAAGGCCATGCCGACGCCGAGGGTGCCGAGGGGGCCCGGGTCCATCCAGTGGCCGGGCGACTTGGGCTGCACGACCTGGCCGGAGAAGGTGACGATGTCGCCGCCGTCGCCGATGTAGATCGTGTCCTCGGTGAGGAACTCGTTGATCTCGTGGACCAGCCGGTAGGGGTCGATGGGCTGGGCGTCGGAGTGCTGGCGCGGCAGACGCTTCTCGTACGCCTGGGTCTCGACCGCGCGCAGCTCGTCCAGCCACGCCTTGCGCTTGGCGGCCGCGTCCTGGATGCGGCCGCTCGCGGCCTGGGCCGCCGCGGCGAGGATGAGTCCGGCGTCGCCGACGATGCCGAGGTCGATGTCGCGGTTCTTGCCGACCGTGCGGTAGTCGAGGTCGATCTGGACGACCTTGGCCGTCGGCGACAGCCGCTTGCCGTAGCCCATCCGGAAGTCGAACGGGGTGCCGACGATGATGATCAGGTCGGCCTCGGTGAAGGCGTAGCGGCGGCTGAGCTGGAAGTGGTGCGGGTCACCGGGCGGCAGGGTGCCGCGGCCGGAGCCGTTCATGTAGGCCGGCACGTTGAGCGCGCGGACGAAGTCGATGGCCGAGTCGGTCGCCCGGCACGTCCAGACCTGGCTGCCGAGCAGGATGCACGGCTTCTCGGAGTGGGCCAGCATGTCGGCCAGCTGCTCGATGGCCTCCGGGTCGCCCTGCTGGCGGGTGGAGGCGCGGTAGTGGCCCGCCTGCGGGATGCGCGCCTTCTCCAGCGGGACCTTCGCGTCGAGCACGTCACGCGGGATCTCCAGGAACGACGGCCCCGGAGCGCCGTTGTAGCACTCGCGGAAGGCCATCGACACGATGTCGGCCACCCGCTCCGTGCTCGGCACCGTGGCCGCGAACTTGGTGATCGGGGTCATCATGTCGACGTGGGGCAGGTCCTGCAGGGAGCCCATCTTGTGCTGGCTCAGAGCACCCTGGCCGCCGATCAGCAACATCGGGCTCTCCGCACGGAAGGCGTTGGCCACACCGGTGACCGCGTCGGTCGTGCCGGGGCCCGCGGTGACCACCGCGCATCCGGGCTTGCCGGTGATGCGCGCGTAGCCGTCGGCCGCGTGGGCGGCCACCTGCTCATGGCGTACGTCGATGACCTCGATGCCCTCGTCGACACAGCCGTCGTAGATATCGATGATGTGGCCGCCGCAGAGCGTGTAGATCACGTCCACGCCCTCGGCCTTGAGTGCCTTTGCTACGAGATGACCACCAGAGATCGTTTCAGACATCAGTCACCCTTTCCCGGCGACGAGCTATACCTGTCTTCCGCATACTGCATACCGTATGAACGCAATGCTTACTCCCTCCTGAACGGACTGTCTAGCCCCTACGGGGCAACTCGATCGGCTCCACTCGCCCGCCGGACCACCCCGGATGGGCGTCCGCCGGCACGTCGGCCAGCGGTGCCTCGCACAGGGGCATGACGGCCTCGTGCAGCCATCCCCTTGACGACCTCCTCACCTCCGAGACACCCCACATGTGATCGCCTGCCCCCTTTGAGGACCTCCCGCGATCGACCATGACCCCGGCCTCCGAGACGGGATCGTGACCAAAGGCGAGCGGCCGGATACGGCTGGCCCGGGCCGCGCGGGTCGGGGCGCGGGGACCTACCCGCTCGACGCCGCCGGCTCTCTCGTGCCGCCGGCCGTCCGCTGCGCGGCCCGGGCGCCGACTCCCTCGTCCCACCCGGCCGCCCGCTGCGGCGCGGGCCGTGTGACCCCGCGTGGCGGAAACGGCGGCGACGGGCGCCGTCGCCGGCGGGCTCGCCGGCGGGCTCGGCGGCGGGCTCGGCGGCGGGCTCGGCGGCGGGGAGAGGCGGTCGCCAAGCTCATCGCCGAGCGGCGGTCCTGAGGCGCCCGGCGAAGGCGCCGGCCGGTCCACGTAGGCCCGCGGCATGGCTTCCACCACTGGTTCATGCCGCAGAACGGTCACAGGCACGCTCCTTGACCCACCTTTTTCCATACTGTATACCGAATACACGGTGGGCCGCATCACGCGGCCCATCTCGTGTACGGGCCCGTACACCTCCGACGCGAGAACGGAGCGCAGCATGAAGGTGGCTGTTCTTGGCGCCGGCGCCATCGGCGCATACGTGGGGGCCGCCCTCCACAGGGCGGGAGTCGAGGTGCATCTCATCGCAAGAGGTGCGCACCTCGAAGCAATTCGCCGCGCCGGTGTGCGGGTGCTCTCCCCCAGGGGCGATTTCGTCGCCCATCCCCATGCCACCGACGACCCCAACCAGGTCGGCACGGTGGACCACATCTTCCTGGGCCTCAAGGCGAACAGCTACGCCGCCGCAGGCCCCATGATCAGGCCGCTCCTCCACGAGACCACGAGCATCATCGCCGCACAGAACGGCATCCCGTGGTGGTACTTCCACGGGCTCAAGGGCCCCTACGAGGGCTACCGCATCGAGAGCGTGGACCCGGGCGGCACGGTGACGGCGGCCCTGCCGCTGCACCGCGCCATCGGATGTGTCGTCTACGCCGCGACCGAGATCGAGGAACCTGGCGTGATCCGCCACCTCGAAGGCACCCGATTCTCCATCGGCGAGCCCAACGGCAAGCTGACGGAGCGCTGCACGTCCTTCAGCGAGGCCGCCATCGCCGGCGGCCTGAAGTGCCCGGTGGAGACCGACCTCCGCCGGGACATCTGGATCAAACTCATGGGAAACATCTCCTTCAACCCGATCAGCGCCCTGGCCCGCGCGACGATGGCGGGCATCTGCCGCCACGACGGCGCCAGGGAACTGGTCGTGGCCATGATGCAGGAGACCGTGGAGGTGGCTCGCCGCGTCGGTTGCGATCCGGGCATCTCCATCGAACGCCGCCTGCGCGGAGCCGAGAAGGCGGGCGAGCACAAGACGTCCACACTCCAGGATCTGGAGAAGGGCAAGCCACTGGAGCTCGACGTGCTGCTGTCAGCGGTGGTCGAGCTGGCCGATCTCACCGGCGCCGAGGTCCCGACATTGCGTGCCATCCACGCGGTGAGCGACCTGCTGAACGAGAACCTTGCCCGTGCGGTTTAGCCCGGAATACCGTACATTGTATGCGGAATGGAGGGGATCATGAGCTATGGCCGCCTGACCATGGCCCCGACAGACTCACGATGATCGGCACCAACACTGTGGACTCCTGCGACCGCACCTGCCACGCGCCCAGCGTGGCAGGGCTTTCCGCCGTCTTCGGCACCTCGTCCCACCAGAAGACCGAGGACGCCGACGGCATCATGACGTGGGGCTCGGCGGCCGGCCATCTCCACCGACCGGGACTCGGCATGAGCGCGGACATCCTGACCGCCCACGCCGCGACCCGGGAAAGCGAGCGCGCCACGGCGGGCTCCGAGAAGCTCAAGGAGTCGGTCGGGCCTTGGACGCCCGCCGTGGCCGAATCCCTGACCGGCGCACCCGCGAAGGCCATCCGCGAGCCGGCCCAAGAAGGACTGACACACATCGGGTTCCCGAAGGGGAACGCGGTGCACGACTACACCGGTGAACGGCGCCTGCGCGAAAGCGCCGTCACGGTCGCGTAAGACGTCACCTCGGGCGTCGGCAACGGCTCTGCCGACGCATGATCACCGGGGTGATGACGGGATGCCGATCGGCGCGCCGGGCCCCCAGCCGCCGACCGGCATCCCTATTTATGGGCCTCGCTCCGCGAGGCCGGCTCGGTCGCCTCGAATGCCGCCGCCTTCCCCCGCTCCGGTCGCTTCGCTCCCTCCGCTCCTCCAGGCGACGGCAGCTCCCTCGCGATTCCAACCGGCCTGAAGTCGTGAGACGGCCTCCTCCGCCAGAACGCTCACCACGTACGCCCGCGTAAGACGGCCAGCACCACCTACGCCCCCCTACGGGCAGTACCAACGTTCGCCCCCCGAAAGACGGGCCAGCCCCGCACCGTCCAGCCAGCGTGTGGGACAGGTCCCGTGCCGGCATCCACGCGGTCTCCGCTCGTGAGGCGGGTTGGGTCACCCGTGAGGCGGGTCGACGTCCCCGTGCGAGGGCCGGCTGGTCACATCACCCGCTCAACTCTCCGCGAGGACGCCCCGGCACCGGCACCCGTGCACGGGCCCGGCCCCGGGAAGCGGTGACCAGACGGGGGGTCAGCATCCGCCCGCACCTCATCGTGAGGCGGGGTCGCTGCTCACCGCCGCTGCACCCACGTTCGACCCCGCCTGCGAAGTGGGGCGGCTGGGGGCAATACCGTCATGCGTGGATGGGCTCGGGGCGCAGCGGATTTTGACAATCGTTTTCATTTCGGCGCATACTGGTCGCATGATGTCAGGATTTCCCCGGGCTTGTGCCGCTCGTTCATTGGCTGGAACCGCTGTGCTGGCGGCTGCGTTGGCGACCGCCGCCTGCGGGAGCGGCTCCACCCAGACCACCGCCGCCGCGACCGGGAAGCCGGAGGTTGTCGCCGCCTTCTACCCCTTGCAGTGGCTGAGCGAGCAGGTCGGGGGATCCGACGCCCAGGTGACGGTGCTGACCGCGCCGGGGGTCGAGCCGCACGACCTCGAGTTGGGCATCAAGCAGGTCACCGACGTCAAGAACGCCGCCCTCACCGTCTACATCAAGGGCATCCAGCCGGCCGTCGACGACGCCGTCGAGCCCGACAAGAGCTTCGACGCCGCCACCGCCGTCACCACGCTCCCCGCCGGCGAGCACGAGGAGCACGCCGAGCACGAGGAGCACGCCGGGGAGAGCGAGGAGGAGCACGCCGAGCACGCGGACGTCTCCTACGACCCGCACATCTGGCTCGACCCCTCCCGCCTGGCCACCGTCGCCACCAAGCTGGGCGAGCGCATGGCCGCCGCCGACCCCGCGCACGCCCAGGGCTACCGCGACCGCGCCGCCAAGACGGCAGCCACCCTCACCGGCCTCGACCAGGAGCTCAGCCAGGGGCTGAGCACGTGCCGGTCGAAGACGCTGGTCACCGCGCACGAGGCGTTCGGTTACCTGGCCGACCGCTACAAGCTCAAGCAGGTCGGCATCACGCTCGACCCCGAGATGGAGCCGTCGCCCGCGCGCCTGTCCGAGGTGGCCAAGCTGGCCAGGTCCGAGGGCGTCACCACGGTCTTCACCGAGTCGCTGGTCAGCCCGAAGGTGGCCGAGGTGCTGGCGAGCCAGGTCGGCGCGAAGACGGCCGTGCTCGACCCGCTGGAGAGCAAGCCCTCCGGAGATTACGTCTCGGCGATGCGCGATAACCTCAAAACCCTACAAACAGCACTGGGGTGTACGGCATGAGCGAAACGGCCTTCTCGATGACCGGCGGCCGGGTCTCCTTCGACGGCAAACCCGTCCTGCAGGGGATCGACCTGACCGTCAGCTCCGGGGAGGTCGTGGCCCTGCTCGGGGCCAACGGGTCGGGCAAGTCCACGCTGGTGCGCGCGCTGCTCGGCCTCACACCGCTGGGCGGCGGGCGGACTCTCCTGTACGGCGTCCCGCCGGCGAAGTTCCGTGACTGGTGGCGCATCGGCTACGTGCCGCAGCGCCTCCAGGTGGGCGGCGGCGTGCCGGCGACCGTGCGCGAGGTGGTCGCCTCCGGCCGGATCGCCCGCCAGAGCCGCCTGCGCCGCACGAGCACGACGGACAGGTCCGCCGTCGCCCGGGCGCTGGAGGCCGTACGGCTGACCGGGCGGGCGAACGACCCCGTCCAGTCGTTGTCCGGGGGCCAGCAGCAGCGGGTGCTCATCGCCCGCGCGCTGGCCGGAGAGCCCGACACGTACGTGATGGACGAGCCCACCGCCGGGGTGGACGCCGAGACGCAGCAGCTGCTGGCCGACACGCTGTCCGGCCTGGTGCTCAGCGGCAAGACGGTGGTGCTGGTGGCCCACGAGCTGGGCCCGCTGGAGCCGATCATCACGCGCGGCGTACTGATCCGCGAGGGGCGGGTCGTGCACGACGGGCCGCCACCGCGCCCCGAGGGGGAGTGCGCGCGGCCGGGGCACGACCACCAGCACGCGCACGCGGTGGAGTCCGTCGCCGGGCCGCTGACCGGCTGGCAGGGGGAACCAAGGTGATCATCGAACTGCTGCAGGAGCAGCTCTTCCAGCTCGCGCTCGTCGCGGCGCTGCTGGTCGGGCTCTGCGCGCCCGCCGTCGGCACGTTCATCGTGCAGCGCCGGCTGGCGCTGCTCGGCGACGGCATCGGGCACGTGGCGCTGACCGGCGTGGCGCTGGGCTTCCTGACCGGCACCACTCCCGTGCTCACCGCCGTGATCGTCTCCGTCATCGGCGCCGTCGCCATCGAGCTGGTCAGGGCTCGTGGCCGTACGAGCGGCGACGTGGCGCTGGCGCTGCTGTTCTACGGCGGCATCGCGGGCGGCGTCATGCTCATGGCCATCGCGCCGGGCGGCAGCAACGCCAAGCTCAACTCCTACCTGTTCGGCGCCATCGCCAGCGTCACGCCCGAGGACATCTGGGTCATCGCCGCGCTGGCCGTCGCGGTGGTCGGGATCGTCGTGGTGTTCGGCAGGGAGTTGTTCGTGCTCTGCCAGGACGAGGAGATGGCCAGGGCGAGCGGGCTGCCGGTACGCTTCCTGAGCCTGCTGATCGCCGTCACGGCCGCGCTCACCGTGGTCATCGCCATGCGGGTGGTCGGCCTGCTGCTGGTCAGCGCGCTCATGGTGATCCCGGTGGCCACCAGCCAGCAGCTCACCCGCGGATTCCGTACGACAATGGGGCTGGCCATGCTGTTCGGGGTGCTCGCCTCCGTGGGCGGGCTGCTCGCCTCCACCTTCTCCACGAAGGTCCCGCCGGGCGCCGCGATCGTGCTTCTTGCGCTCGCGGGCTTCGTCCTGGCCCTCGGAGTCGGTAAATTCGTACGGCGAGGCCGGACCCAGGAGTCTTCCGTGACAGATCGACCACAGCTGCGCGTCGAGGAGGTCGCATGACAACGAGGCGCGACGCCGTCCACGACACCCTCCGCAAGAGCGAGGGTTTCCGCAGCGCGCAGGACGTCTATGCCGAGATGCGCCTGCACGGCGCCAAGATCGGCCTGACCACCGTCTACCGCGCCCTGCAGGCGCTGGCCGACGGCGGCCAGGTCGACGTGCTGCGCACCGACGACGGCGAGTCCGTCTACCGCGCGTGCGCGACCGGCTCGCACCACCACCACCTGGTGTGCCGCCACTGCGGCCGCACCGTCGAGGTGGCGGGGCCGGCCGTCGAGCGCTGGGCCGAGTTGGTGGGCAGCGAACACGGCTTCACCGAGATCACTCACACCGTCGAGGTCTTCGGCACCTGCGCGTCCTGCTCGGCGACGGCCAAGGCGGTCTGAGGGCGGCGCGAGCCGTACAGCACTCCGAGGACGACCACGGCGCAGCCGGCGAGCTGCAGCGGCGAGGGGCGCTCCCCGAGGGCCAACGCGGAGAGCGCCACGGTCGTCAGGGGCTGCACGAGCAGCAGCAGCGCGGTGAGCGCCGCGGGCTGCCTCGGCAGCGAGAAGGCGATCAGCGACCACCCCACCACCTGCGGGCCCAGCGCGAGCAGCAGCAGCCACCCGTGAGCCGGCCACTCCGGCACGAAGTCGGCGCCGCCGAACACCGGGCTGAGCAGCGCGATGACGATCGTCGCCACCACGGTCGCGTGCGCCAGCGGCCCGGCCCCGCGCCCCGATCCGCTCTTCATCAGCAGCAGGAACGCCGCGTACGACACCGACGTCGCCACCCCGGCCAGCACCCCCATCGTGGGGTCGCTGCCGTAGGCGGCGCTGTCGAACACCCCGGAGATCAGCACGACCCCGGCGAACACCACCGGAGTGCCGACCATCAGCCGGGACGACGGCCGCTCCTTGAACAACGCCCACGCGGCGAACGCCACGATGAACACCTGCAGGTTGCCCAGCACCGTCGCCAGGCCCGCGCCCACATATTCGATCGCGTGGTGCCAGAACAGCAGGTCGAGCGCGAACGTCACGCCGGCCGCCCAGGCCGGGACGAGCGCCTTTCGTGGCATCGGCCCCAGCCGGCGCCGCTCCAGCCAGGCCAGCAGCACGATCGGCGGCACGGCGTACGCGCAGCGGAACAACGCCGAGGTCGCGGGCGCTACATCGGACAGCCGGACCAGCGGGCCGGAGGTCGAGATGATGAGTGCGCCGGCCACCGCGATCAGCACGATACGCCGATGTGCACTCACGGAAACCCCCCGACCCACGCGCACGAGATACGCTGCGATCACGCTAGAACCCGGCGCGACAGGAGTCAACATGCCGTTTGGCCATGACATGGTGCATTCCCTGGCCACCGTTGTCGAACTGGTCAACACCTCGCCCGCCACCGGAGGCGACGAGGGGCTGCCCAGCCTGGCCGAATTGCAGGCGTTCGTGGAGTCCCGCCAGGTCAGCGGGGTCCACACGCTCACGCCGCGCGACCTCGGCCAGGTGCGGATGGTGCGCGAGGCGTTCCACCGGGTCTTCACCGCCCCCGACCAGCCGACGGCCGTACGCACCCTCAACGCCCTGCTGGCCGGCACGCGCATCACACCCCGGCTGACCGAGCACGACGGGCATCCGCTGCACGTCCACTACTTCGCGGCCGACGCGTCGCTGGCCGAGCACGTGGCGGCCGACTGCGGGGTGGCGCTGGCCCACCTGCTGGTGGAGGGCGAGGTGGAGCGCCTGCGCACGTGCTCGGCGCCCGACTGCGAACGCGTCTTCGTCGACGAGTCACGCAACCGCTCCCGCGTCTACTGCGACAGCCGTACGTGCGGCAACCGCATGCACGTGGCCGCCTACCGCGCCCGCCGCCGCGCCTGACAGCACCCGCCTGACACCGGGCGCGCTTTCTTCGGATGCGAAAGGGCCGGCCCGGGGTTGCCCGGGCCGGCCCTTTTCGTTCAGACGTCAGTGACTGTTCAACCGGTCAGCGACCGGAGTGGCCGTCGTGGTCGTCACCGTGGCCGTCGTGGTCGCCGTGACCGTTGCCGTGGTCGTGCTGGCCGTGGTCCCTGCCATGGTCACGGCCGTGGTCCCGACCGCGCTCCCAACCGCGCTCCCAACCGCGGTCGGATCCGTGGTGGCCGCGGGGCCGGTGGCCGGGGAAGAAGTCGTGGCGGTACAGGTCGTGGCGGCGGGCGTACGACGCCGACACGGCCTTCCACTTGCCGCCGCTCCACCGGTAGAAGCGGTGGCCGTCATAGCGGTAGCGCTCGCTGTGGTCGAAGCTGTACCAGTCCCCGTGGCCGCTGTAGCGGAACCACCAGCGCTGGCCGTCCCAACGCTGGGCGGCGCTGTCGTGCCGGACGACCTGCTGGCCGACGGCGACGTTCTGCCCCGTGGTCGTCGTCGCCGACGCGGCTCCCGCGCCGGCGAAGAAAATGCCCCCCGTGACCGCCAGAGTCGCGGCAGCCGTGGTCAAACGCATAACGATCTTACTCATGATCGTGTGTTCCCCTTGGTACGCCTGCCGCTCTGAGGCTCTGGATGCTCCAGAGCGACCGGCGTGGTTGCTGTGTTACATCGGCGTTAACCAGCCACGTGGGGCGAATAATCCCAATCATCCCATGATGTGACTTATGTCGCGGATGTGGCCCAACACCAAGAAAGCGTCATCGCGGACGGCATGACCGTGCACGGCATACCCGGAGGAGCTCCTGACATGCCTGGACATCGTCCAGGCGCGGCCCAGCCATGTCACCGAGCGCCCGGCCCTCCAGGACGCTCGACCGCCGCGTGGCTAGACCTGGTTGGGGAGCGCGCCGCCGTAGCGGCGGTCGCGCTTGGCGTAGATCTCGCACGCCTCCCACAGGTCGCGGCGGTCGAAGTCGGGCCAGAGCCGGTTGAGGAACACCATCTCGGCGTACGCCGACTGCCACAGCAGGAAGTTGGAGATGCGCTGCTCCCCCGACGAGCGCAGGAACAGGTCGACGGGCGGGATCTCGGGCTCGTCGAGATAGCGGGAGAACACCTTCTCGTCGACCCGCGACGGTCTGACCCGCCCGGCCGCGATGTCCTCGGCCAGCTTGAGCGCGGCCTGCACGATCTCGGCCTGGCCGCCGTAGTTGACGCAGAACTGCAACGTCAGCTTGGTGTTGGAGACGGTCATCTCCTCGGCCGTCTGCAGCTCGCTGATCACGCTCTTCCACAACCGCCCGGGCCGGCCCGCCCAGCGCACGCGTACGCCCATGGCGTTGAGCTCGTCGCGGCGGCGGCGGATGACGTCGCGGTTGAAGCCCATGAGGAAGCGCACCTCTTCGGGCGAGCGCTTCCAGTTCTCCGTGGAGAACGCGTAGGCGCTGAGGTAGGGGATGCCGAGCTCCAGGGCCCCTCCGATGACGTCGAAGAGCGAGGACTCGCCCGCCTTGTGCCCCTCGGTTCGGGGCAGCCCGCGCGCCTTGGCCCAGCGGCCGTTGCCGTCCATGACGATGGCGACGTGGCGGGGCACCAGCTCCCGGGGAATGGGTGGCGGCGTCGCCCCCGACGGGTGCGGGGACGGAGGACGTACGTTCACACGGGCTCCCTTTCGACGTGACGGAGAGAGCGTATGCCGTGCTCCAGATGCCACTGCAGGTAGGCCGCCACCAAGCCGCTGCACTCGCTGCGATGGCGCTGCTCGGAGGCGTCGGCCGTGGCCCAGTCGCCACGCAGCAGCGCCGTCATGAGCCCGATCGTCTCCCCCGCCGGCACGACCGCGCCGGCGGGTTTGCAGGCCCCGCACACCACGCCCCCGGCCACGATGGCGAACGCCCTGATCGCCGGCGCCTGGCACTTGGCGCACGCCTCCAGCGCGGGGGCGTAGCCGGCCACGGCCAGCGAGCGCAGGAAGTAGGCGTCGAGGACCAGCCTGGCCTCGTGGCCGCGGTCGGCGAGCGTGCGCAGCCCGCCCACCAGCAGCAGGAACTGCCGCAGCGCGGGTTCCTTCTCGCCATGGGTCAGCCGGTCGGCGGTCTCGAGCATCGCGGTGCCGGCGGTGTAGCGGGGATAGTCGGCGGCCAGCGCCTCCCCGTAAGGTCTGATCGTCTCCGCCTGCGTGACGACGTCGAGCGTGCGGCCGGTGTGCAGCTGCAGGTCGACGTGCGTGAACGGCTCCAGCCTGGCCCCGAAGCGCGAAGTGGTGCGGCGCACGCCCTTCGCCACCGCACGGATCTTGCCGGTGCGCCTGGCGAGGATGGTGACGATGCGGTCGGCCTCACCGAGCTTCTGCGTGCGCAGGACCACGCCTTCGTCACGGTAGAGACTCACCCGAACATCTTACGGCCGCCCCCTATACCGGCGGACCGGACGTTACGGGCATCCTCCAGTGACACGACTTTACGTCCTTCTCACTAGACTTTGACCCCTGTCCCCGCATTACCCGTTGTTCAACCCCCCGCTACCGCCTCGAAAGGGAGTCATGACCCGCGTGGTCCTGCTGGGCGCCTCGCCCGGCCCCGACATCTCTCCGACTGGCCTGAGGCTGGCCGCACTGCCCGGCAACCCCACCGTGGCCGAGCGGCTGCACAGCCAGCTCGCCGCCATGGATCCTCGCTTCGCCACGATCCCCTCGGGTGACGTGGCCGCGGCTCTGCGCGCCGTGGCCGACGTGGCCGACTCCGCGACGGAGAACCTCTTCATCATCCCCGAGAACTCCGTCGTCCACGACGAGCTGATGTACCAGATCACCAAGACCAAGCGCGGTGCTCTGGCGCTCGTCGCCAAAGAGCCACGCCCTCAGGCGACCGAGGAGGCGGACGAGGACAGCGACCAGGACGAGAGCCAGGTCGAGCGCATCCCCGTCGACGAGGCCGAGCCCGAGATCGGGCACAATCGCGTCGAGGGGCTGCCCGTACGCGTCCGCATCGGGAAGTCGGGGCGCGTCGTGTCGGTCGGCACCGCCACTCACGCCGTGACCCGGCCCAACGGCATCGTGCTCGGCCCGCTCCACGTCAGCGCCCGCAACGCGCCCGTCCTGGCCGAGACCTGCCGCGCGCTGGCCGACATGGCCGACCGCTTCGGCCCCGACGACGACCTGGTGCAGCTCATCGTGTTCGGCCTGGTGCGCAACGGCGTGTCGGTCGGCATCCGCGGCCGCCGCGACCTGTTCTACCGCCGGGTCACCACCCAGGAGGAGGTCAACGAGGCCGGCGCCGAGATCGTCGGCATCGACGAGGACCGCGCCCGGCTCAACCACGCGGTCAAGGGCGCCGACGGCTTCTTCACCACGTTCTTCGTCTCCACCTACTCCCGGTTCATCGCCCGCTGGGCGGCCCGGCGCGGGCTGACGCCCAACCAGGTGACGCTGATCTCGATCGCGCTGGGCGTGGCCGCCGCGGCGTGCTTCGCCACCGGCGACCGGCCGTGGATGATCCTCGGCGGTGTGCTGATCTACTTCGCGTTCGTCTTCGACTGCGTCGACGGGCAGGTCGCCCGCTACGCCCGCAAGTTCGGCGTGCTGGGGGCCTGGCTCGACGCGACGTTCGACCGGTTCAAGGAGTACGTCGTCTTCGCCGGCCTGGCCGTCGGCTGGGTGGTCTCCGGCAACGGCGACGACATCTGGATCCTGGCCCTGGCCGCGCTCAGCCTGCAGTCGGTGCGCCACCTGCTCGACTTCTCCTTCGGCATCGCCAACCGCCGCAAGCCCCCCGCCAAGCTGCCGACGATCCCGCTCGACGATCCCGACGACCGCGAGCTGCGTCAGGCGCTCGTCCGCCGGAAGGCCGAGCGCACCCAGGGCCTGCGCGCCGTGCTCAAGATGTGGGGCAGGGCCGGCAGGTTCAGGGCCGTCCACTGGGCGCGCAAGATGATCGTGTTCCCCATCGGCGAGCGGTTCGCGGCCATCGCGATCACCGCCGCCCTCTTCGACGCCCGGATCACCTTCATCACCCTGGTGGTCTGGGGCTCCGTCGCCGCCCTCTACACCCTCACCGGACGCCTCATGAGGTCGCTCGTATGATCACCCACCCCCAGGCCATGGCCACCCCCACCCCGGACCCTGACGAGGAGCGCCGCCGCATCCAGACCGCCCGCCTCCTCGCCTATCGGGACGACGGCCCCCTCGCCCATGTCCTGGCCGGCAAGATCGGCGCCGGCCTGCCCCCCATGCCCGCCGCGCTCGTGGCCCTGCTGGCCGTGGTCGCCGTCACGGTGGCCGGCCTGCTGGAGCCGGGGCCCATGCTGCTCGTGCCGGTGGCGATCATGCTGCTGCTCGTGCTGCCCACGACGCCGCGCGACCACCTCGGCCGCCTCGACTGGCTCACCCCGCCGCTGCTGCGCGGCGCGGAGTTCTTCACCATCATCGCGGTCGGCCTGGAGGCCGAGGCGCCGAAGTGGCTGCTGTTCGTGCTCGTCTACGTCGTCGGCTACCACACCTACGACACCGTCTACCGGACCCGGCAGAGCATCTGGCCGCCCGCCTGGGTGTTCCACGCGGGTCTCGGATGGGAGCTGCGGCTGCTGATCATCGGTCTCGGTGCGGCGTTCGACGTGCTGACGCCGGTGCTGGCCGTGCTGACGGCGTACCTGTTCGTGCTGTTCGCCGTGGAGAGCGTGACGAGCTGGGTGCGCCTGGACAAGGCGTCCGCCCAGGCCGGCGCCGACGCCGAGCAGGACCTGGAGGCCTCCCCCGAAGAGGCCATGGAGCAGGCCAAAAGCGACGAGAAGGGCTGAGTCTCCGCTTCCTCACCCTTGCGGCGCCGCACTCCCCGTGCGGCGCCGCTTCGTGTTTTCGGGCATCGGTACGCCGTTCGCTGCTGATTCGACCGCCTAGGCTGGATTTCAGGGACATGTGAGCCGGGTGCCGGTCGGAGCCAGGAGACGCGGATGGCGTTCTTGTCGCGGCTGTTCAATCGGGGCGACCCGCTGGCCGAGCGGGAGGAGGCCCGCCGTCAGGGGAGGAAGGACGCCCGCAGCCACCCGCTGGGCGAGTTCACGGACCCGGATTTCCAGCCCGCGTACGTGACCGAGATCCGCGCCCGGGCCCGCGAGCAGATCACCGAGGTGGACCGGCGGCTGGCCGCGCGGCGTACGGCGCTGCTGGAGCGGGCACTGCGCGAGCGGGAGGTGATCCTGCGCGAGCTGGGCCGCAGCGACACCCGCCCCCAGCCGGCCGGGTACGCCAACGGGCACGACGCGAACGGTGACGAGTTCATCTCGATCGCGGAGGCCAGGACGCGGCGGGCGGAGGCGCGGCGGCGGGCCGTGGTCGAGGAGTCGAACGCCGGCGTGCAGGGCGCCAGGGCCCGGCTGGAGCACCTGACCCAGGAGTGGGAGAACGCGCTGGCCGAGCGCGACCACGAGGTGGAGGCGGTGCACGCCAGGGCCGAGCAGCTCATCGCGGCGTACAAGAGCGGGGTGCTGCAGGCCCATCCGCGGCGGGAGGAGATCCCGTCGTTGTGGAAGGGCGAGGTGATCGCGGTCGACGCCCCGGGCGGCGGCGCGGCGGCCGGCCCGGGCCGCGAGGAGATCGCGCGGATCTTACGTGAGGTGGAGCAGCGCATCGAGGTGTGGCACGCGGAGGTCATGCCCGCGCACCCCCGCGCCCAACTCACCGCACCCGACCACGAAGCCTCCGGACAGGCCACTGAAGACGGCCCGGAAAGGGGCCCGGAAAAGGGCCCCGAAGACGGCTCCGAAGAGGGCGACGACGCTCCTGCGACGAGGAAGGCGGACGATGCCTGAGGACAGCGACATCGGCGCCGGCAAGCCGGCGCCGGCCGGGTTGGGGCGGCGGGTCGGGGCAGTGGCGGGGGCGATGACGCTGGTCCTCTCCGGGGTCGTGGCGTGCGGGACGGAGTCGGGCGCCGTCTGCGGCGTGATCGTCGACTCCACCAGCTACGCCGACCCCGCCACCTCCAGGAACGACGTCACCTCCAAGCTGCCCGCCTTCACCCGCGGCTGCGACTGGATCGGCTTCGCGGCCGTCACCGGCAGCTCCGAGAGCAGCACCTGCCGTCAGGACCCCGTCCCGATCGCCGCCACCCCGGCCGAGAACCCCAACGACAACCCCGTCGTGGAGGAGCGTGTCAGGGAGCACCGCATCTCGCAGGTGCTGCCGAGGGCCGTCCAGCTGTTCGACTGTCCGACGGAGGGGGAGGGCTCGGACGTGCTCGGCGCGCTGCGCTACCTGGCCAAGCAGCTCACCGCGCAACGCCGGCCGGACATGCCGCACCAGATCGTCGTCTTCAGCGACCTGATCAACAACCGCGGCGACCTCGACGTCAACCGCCTGGACCTCACCGAGGACGCCCGCCGCCAGAAGATCCAGCAGCTGCGCGAGGCCCGCCTGCTGCCGGACATGACCGGCTACACCGTGACCGTCCACGGCTTCCTGCGCGGACGGACGGCGAGCCCCGACCGTTTCCCGCAGCTGGAGGCGTTCTGGCGGGAGGCGTTCGAGGCGGCCGGCGCCGGCACGGTCGACCTGCTGTGAAGCCTCAGGACCGGGTACGGCGGCGCAGCACGATGCGCTCGGCCCAGCTCGCCGCCTCGGGGTCCTTCAGCCCTTCCACCACTCCCCCGAGGTAGGCGGTCGCGAGGCTGTCGAACCCGCTGTCGAGCTGCCGCAGCCGCCCGGCCCGCCGCCGGTCCGCGCCCTGGAGGTACTGGGCGATGCTCTCGGCGTATCCCGCGTCGGCCTGGTAGGCGACCTGGGCGGCGGCGCACGCCTCGGCCTCGGCGTCGCGTTTGGCGCGCAGCTCGAACAGGCGGCGGTCGTTCGGGTTGTGCATGCGGCGGCCGAGGTCGGCGGCGATGAGCGCGGTGGCGATCAGCAAAGCCAGCAGCAGCACCATCGTGGGCAGCCGGCCGACGCCTTCCGAGGCCGGCCCGATCGCCTGCCCGTCGACCACGAGGGGCCGGACGAGGGCGTCCCGGCGCAGCACCGCGACCGCGAGGATGAGCCCGAGCCAGACCAGCGCGACGCCGATGAGCAGCCAGCGGCCCTTGGCCGGGCTGCCGTTCTCCTGCCAGGAGCGGAACGCCCGCCCGTACATGTGCGGGGCGACCAGCATGACGAGGGCGGCGCCGGCGGCCAGCAGGGCGGTCATCGCGACGCTGTCGCCCCAGCTCAGGATGACCTGGTAGAGGATGGGCACCTCGACGATCACCAGGAGGGTCAGCAGGAGCGCGGCGGGTAACCAGCGGCGCACGGCGGGCCAGTGCCCGCCCGTGATCGCGATGGAGCTGGGGCGGCCGTCGCCGGGCCGCCTGCTGGGCTGCTCCAGCTCGGCGACCCGCCGCCGGCTGTCCTCCAGAGCCTTCCTGGCCTCTCCGAACGTGCGCTGCGACTCCGCCAGGCGGATCCTCTGGCTCTCGAACGCGGCCCGCGCCCGCTGGATCTCCTGCTCGGTGAGCTCCTCGATCCTGGCCATCTCCGCCAGGCGCTCGTCCTCCAGCTCGTGGAAGCGCGGCACGCTGCCGGTCTGCAGGGTGAGCGTGTCGATCTGGCCCTCGGCGGCGTGAGAGCGGCCGAGCTCGCGTTCCTCGCGGCGGCGCTGCGCCCAGTCGGGCAGGCGGTAGAGGTCTCCGTCGTACGCGACGGCGGGCGCGATCCTGGTGACCTCGTCGCCGGGATCGGTGGGAGTGTCGTGTTCGCGGAAGAAACGCATCTGCCCTCCCCGGGTCCTGCCTTCGATGCTAAGCCGGGGACCCGCCGTGCCGAGCGGGCTATGCCGACTCTCTCACCACCAGCCGCGTGGGGAGCACCACCGGGGTCGTGGACCGGCCTTCCAGCCGGGACAGCAGCAGCCGGGCGAGCGCCAGCGCCTGGTCGGCGACCGGGACGCGGACGGTGGTGAGCGCCGGGGTGGTGGCCGAGGCGGCGTCGCCGTCGCCGAAGCCGACGACCGCGAGGTCCTCCGGCACCCGCAGGCCCGCCTCCCGCGCCCCGCGCAGCGCCCCGACGGCGAGCTGGTCGGTGGCGGCGAAGACGGCGTCGAGTGACGGGTCGTCGGCGAGCAACCGCCGGGTGGCCGCCGCCCCCGAGTCGCGGGTGAGGTCGGCGAAGGCGAGGTGCGGGCGGAGCCCGGCACGCGCCAGCGCCGCCCGGTGTCCTTCCAGGCGGTCCTGGACGGTGACCAGGTCCATGGGTCCGCAGACCATGCCGATGCGGCGGCGGCCGGCGGCCAGCAGGTGCTCGGTCGCCGCCACCGCGCCGCCGGCGTTGTCGACGTCCACGTACGGCACCAGCGACGTGATCGCCGGCTTGCCCAGCAGCACGACCGGCACCCCGGTGCGCGCGAGCCGCTCGGCGAGCGTGTCCGCCCGCTCGGGCGGCAGCAGCACGATGCCGTCGACCTGCCCGGCCTCGACGTGGGCGACGATGCGCCGGTGGCTCTCGGCGGTGTCGGCGAGCATGAGCGTGATGTGCTTGCCGGCGCCCTCCAGCACGCTGGTGACGTACTGGACGACGGCGGCGGTGAGGGCGTCGCCGCCCGGCCGCGGCACGGACAGCACCAGGGCCACCGCGTTCGTCCGGCGGGTGACGAGGCTGCGCGCGGCCGCGTTGGGGACGTACCCGACCTCGTTGACCGCGCGCAGCACGGCGGCCCGCACCTGCGCGCTGACCGCCGCCTCGCCGTTGACCACGCGGGAGACCGTGGCCCTGGACACCCCGGCACGGGCGGCCACCGTCTCCAGGGTGGGCCGTTTCGGCCGGGTCGGGGGCAGGGCGCCGCGTCGGATGACGTCGCGGTACCACAGCGCGCTGTCCTTGGGCCGCCGCCGCTGGGTGGCGAAGTCGACGTGGTAGAGCCCGAACTTGCGCCGGTAGCCGTCGGCCCATTCGAGGTTGTCGAGCAGCGTCCAGACGAGATATCCGCGCACCCGCGCGCCGTCGTCGATCGCCGAGCGCACGGCCCGCAGGTGCTCTTCCAGGAAGTGAACGCGGTCGACGTCGTGGATGCCGTCGCCGGTGACCACGTCCACGAAGTCGGCGCCGTTCTCCGTCACCATCAGGTCGAGGTCCGGGTACTCGCCGGACAGGCGGCGCAGCAGCCTGGTGAGGCAGTCGGGCACGATGGGCCAGCCCATGGCGGTCACGGCGGTGGGAACCGTGCAGAACAGGACGCCTTCGCTGCCCGGCCACGCGGGGTCGGCGGGCTCGCTGGGCTGGGCCTGCACGACCAGCGGCGTGTAGTAGTTGACGCCCAGCAGGTCGAGGGGCTGGTTGATGATCTCCAGGTCGCCGTCGCGCACGTGGCCGAGATCGCCGCAGGCGCGCTCGACGACCGGCAGCAGCTCGTCGGGGTAGGCGCCGCGCAGCAGCGGCTCCAGGAACTGCCGGTTGGCCAGCACGTCGATCCTGGCCACGGCCTCGGCGTCCTCCTCGGCGAGCGGCCTGGCCGGGTCGCCGACCTGGGCGGGCGTCATGACGGGCGAGATGTTGAGCACCGTGCCGACCTTCGCGGCGCCGGCCGCGCGCAGCGCCCGGGCGCCGAGCCCGTGGGCGAGCAGCAGGTGGTGGGCGCTGCGGAAGGCGTCGGCGGGCGAGGTGCGGCCGGGCGCGTGGCGGCCGGCGCCGTAGCCGAGGAAGGCCGCCACCCACGGCTCGTTCAGGGTGAACCACGTGTCCACGCGGTCGCCGAGCCGCTCGTGCACGGCCGCGGCGTAGTCGGCGAAGCGGTGGGCGGTGTCGCGGGACGGCCACCCGCCGAGGTCCTCCAGCGCCTGCGGCAGGTCCCAGTGATAGAGGGTCGCGTACGGCGCGACGCCCGCGCCGAGCAGCTCGTCCACCAGCCGGTCGTAGAAGTCGAGCCCGGCCGGATTCACCTTCTCGCCGTCGGGGAGAACCCGCGCCCAGCTCACCGAGAACCGGTAGGCGGAGACGCCGAGGTCCCGGATCAGCCCCACGTCGTCGCGGTAGCGGTGGTAGTGGTCGCACGCCCCGGCGTGATCGGCGAGGAACGCGTCCCAGATCGACGGCCCACGGCCGTCGGCGGACGTCGCCCCCTCGATCTGGAAAGCCGACGTCGAAACCCCCCACACGAAACCATCGGGGAAACTCATCCTCGCGCGTACCTTTCCTTCACATGTCAGCGCGCCCAGTCTCCCGCGTCGCGCGCCTGCCTGGCCACGCTGTATACAGGGCGCGTGGAACTGGACCGGCTCGATCGTGACATCATCGCGGCACTCGTCGACGACGCCCGCGCCACCTACGCCGAGATCGGCCACCAGGTGGGGCTGAGCGCGTCGGCCGTCAAGCGGCGGGTCGACCGGTTGCGGGAGAGCGGGGCGATCACGGGGTTCAGCGCCCGGGTCGCGCCGCAGGCGCTCGGCTGGACGACGGAGGCGTACGTCGAGCTGTTCTGCCAGGGCAAGACCAAGCCGTCCGACATCGCGCTGGCCGTCTCCCGCTACCCGGAGGTGGTGGCGGCGGCGACGATCACCGGTGAGGCCGACGCGCTGCTGCACATCAGGGCCACCGACGTGGGCCACGTGGAGCGGGTGATCGAGCGCATCGCGGCCGAGTCGTTCGTGGTGCGGACCAAGAGCTCCATCGTGCTGTCGAGGCTGGTCGACACGCCTCCGGGGGCCGTGCCGGACGCGCGCAACGAAACAGCGGTCACCGGCTGACAGACGCAACAGACCTGCGCGAACGCGCAATATCACCCTCTTGGCCCGCGCATCAGGGCGTTCCTAGGCTGTTCCCTGCATTTCCCCTGCTCAGTTGCGCGATGGAGCCTGCATGCCCAAACACTTCCTCATGTGCCGCCCCGACCACTTCGCGGTCGAGTACGCCATCAACCCGTGGATGCACCCCGAGTCGGGCGCGAACCGCGACGTCGCGGTCCGGCAATGGGAGAGCCTGAAGGCGGCGTACGAGGAGCTCGGTCACCGGGTGAGCCTGATCGACCCGATCGAGGGGCTGCCCGACATGGTGTTCGCCGCCAACGGCGCCCTGGTGGTGGACGGCCGGGTGTACGGCGCCCGTTTCGCCTTTCCGCAGCGCGCCGCCGAGGGTCCCGCGTACCTGCGCTGGTTCGCCGAGCGCGGCTACCCGACGCTGGAGGCGTCCCGTGTCAACGAGGGCGAGGGCGACTTCCTCACTCTCGACGACGTCATCCTGGCCGGCACCGGCTTCCGCACCGACGTCGTCGCCCACCAGGAGGCGCAGGAGTTCCTGGGCCGGCCGGTGATCTCCCTGACCCTGGTCGACCCGCGTTTCTACCACCTCGACACGGCGCTGTTCCCGCTCGACGGGCACAACGTCGCGTACTACCCGGAGGCCTTCTCCCCCGGCAGCCGGGAGGTGCTGCGGCGGATGTTCCCCGACGCGGTGTTCGCCACCGCCGAGGACGCCGAGGTGCTCGCCCTCAACGCGGTCAGCGACGGCACGAACGTGGTCGTCAACGCCGAGGCGTCGAATCTCCAACTGCAGCTCAAGCGGCGTGGCTACGAGGTGATCCCCGTCGATCTGTCGGAGCTGCGCAAGGCAGGCGGGGGTCCCAAGTGCTGCACACTGGAGATCAGGGGGGAGAACTGACATGACCACCAGCGCAGAGCTGATCGATTTGAGTGAGCGCCGCAGCGCGCACAACTACCACCCGCTGCCCGTGGTGATCCACGAGGCGCACGGCGCCTGGGTCACCGACGTGGACGGCAGGCGGTATCTCGACTGCCTGTCCGGCTACTCCTCGCTCAACTTCGGCCACGGCAACCAGAAGATCATCGACGCCGCGAAGGAGCAGCTCGACCGGCTGACGCTGACCAGCCGGGCCTTCTACCACGACCAGTTCGCGCGCTTCTGCGCCGGGCTCGGCGACCTGACGGGCAAGGACATGGTCCTGCCCATGAACACCGGCGCCGAGGCCGTCGAGACCGCCATCAAGGTGGCGCGCAAGTGGGGGTACGAGGTCAAGGGCGTCGAGCCCGGGCAGGCCAACATCATCGTGATGGAGGGCAACTTCCACGGTCGTACCACCACGATCGTCAGCTTCTCCACCGATCCCGACGCCCACGACAACTTCGGCCCCTACACGCCGGGCTTCCGGATCGTCCCGTACGGCTCCGCCGAGGCGATCCGGCAGGCGATCGACGCCAACACCGTGGCCGTGCTGGTCGAGCCGATCCAGGGCGAGGCGGGCGTGCTGGTGCCGCCGGACGGCTACCTCACCGACGTGCGCGAGCTGTGCACGGCCGAGGGCATCCTGATGATCGCCGACGAGGTCCAGTCGGGCCTCGGCCGCACCGGCCAGACGTTCGCCTGCGACTACGAACGGGTCGTGCCGGACATCTACGTGCTGGGCAAGGCGCTCGGCGGCGGGGTCGTGCCGGTCTCGGCCATCGCGGCCGACCGCGACGTGCTCGGGATCATCCATCCGGGGCAGCACGGGTCCACGTTCGGCGGCAACCCGCTGGCCTGCGCGGTCGCCATCGCCGTCATCGAGCTGCTGAACACCGGCGAATACCAGGCCAGGGCCGGCAAGCTCGGGGAGGTGCTGCACGCGCGGCTGCGCGAGCTGGTCGGCAAGGGCGTGGTGGAGGTGCGCGGGCGCGGGCTGTGGGCCGGCGTCGACATCGACCCGGAGATCGCGACCGGGCGTGAGGTGTCGAAGGCGCTGCTCAAGCGCGGCGTGCTGGCCAAGGACACCCACGGCTCCACGATCCGCCTGGCTCCGCCCATCGTCGTCTCCGAGGACGACCTCCACTGGGCGATCGACCAGCTCGCCGACGCCGTTTACGAGCTCAAGAACCCTTAACTCTCTTACGGCTCCGCCGGGCGGGCCCCATCCGCCGTCCATGGCCGGGCCCCGTCCAGGGAGACGCTCCTCGGGCGCACCGACCGGGCGCCGTCACGGCGCCCGGTCACCGTCCGGGTGGTCATCCCGGCGCCCGGTCTTCGGAGCTGCGGGCGCCTCGCCCGGTCGCGTCAACCGGGCAGGTGCCACACCTGCATCCCCTCGGGCGCCGGTGACCAGCTGAACCCGCTCTCTTTGAGCTCCGACGCCAGCACCCCGGTCGACGGCCAGTGGTTCGTGCTGACCACCTCGTCCTCGCTGATCACCACCCCGCGCTGCCTGACCCGGTAGACGAACCGCGACGTGACGCTCTCCCCCGCGACGCCCAGCACCTGCGCCGCGATCTCGTACGTGTGCCGCCCGACGTCGTACGAGCCCACCGGCTCCAGTGTTCCTGGCACGGGCGTGGGACGGTCGCGCCAGTTGAACACCAGCCGCCCGCCCGGCCGCAGCTGCCGGGCCAGCACCCGCCACAGCTCGGCCCGTTCGGCGGCGGGAAAGCTCTGCAGCACCGAGATCATCACGGCGGCCTCGACCGGCCCGTCCACCTCCGCGTCGAGAGCGCCGCACGGCAGCACGGTCACGCGGCGGCGCGTCCCCGGATCCGCCGCCAGCCGCGAGAGCAGCACGGAGCGCATGCCGAGCGACGGCTCCAGCGCGTAGATCTCGCCGGGGGTCGAGCGGGCGATGACCTCGGTGATCAGGCCGGTGCCCGCCCCGATCTCGATGACGCCGTGCCGCACGCCGGCCAGCAGCGGCGGCAGCAGTTCGCGGAGGACGAGCACGTGCCCGTCCTCGTGCAGGAGGTCGTAGAACGGGACGGCGGCGGAGAGCGGATCAGCGTTCACGAAGGTTCAGCGTAGATCGGCGGAGTCGATCCGTTCGACGGTTTTCCCGTTGGCGGCGTACCAGGTGACGTGGCCCGGCAGGGTCAGCGTGCCGACGGCGTTCTGGAACCAGGGGCCCTTGGTGATCCGCCACCGGAACGGCGGCCGCGGGACGCCCGCCAGGCGCGCGAGCAGGCCGCCCACCAGCGTGGCGATCCCGAACTGGGTGACCACGTTGGCCCAGCGCAGCAGCGGGCCGAGCGGGTTGCGGATCGGCGAGCAGACGATCTGGTGGATGCGGCCGGCGCCGGCCTCGGCCAGGTAGGAGAAGTGCACGTCGCCCGAGAGGATCAGCACCGGCCGCCCCACCTCGACCAGCAGCCGGGAAAGGTCGTCGAACGACCTGCGGAAGGCCGCCCAGTGCTCCAGGTCGACGGCCTGCCGGAACGTCTCCGACCACCGCCGCACGACCGGCCCCCACCTGCCGTCGCACAGCGCCTCGTTCCAGCTCTGCACGCCGTGCACGCCCTCGGGCAGCAGGAAGGGGATCGACGAGCCGATGATGAGCCGTTCGGCCGGCCGCCTGACCTGCTCCTCCAGCCAGGCCCACTCCACCGGGTCGAGCATGCGGCGGTCGCCGGGGGTGAGCTGTCTGGCGCAGCGGGTGTCCACCATGATCAGGCGGTCCGGCCCGAGGTCGCGGGCGTAGCTCCAGCGGTTGCTGCTCGGCTCGGCGTCGGCCTTCTCGGCGAACGCGTCGAGCGCCGCGTCGGCGTCGCCCTCGCCGGACATGAGCATGCGCAGCAGCGGTTCCTCGGCCCGCTCGGCCGGCGAGAGGTTGCCGAGGTGCTGGTAGATCCAGTACGCCCCGAGCCCGGCCACCACCCGGCGCCGCCACCACGGCGTCGCGGCCATCTGCTCGCGCCAGGTCTGCGAGGTGTTCCAGTCGTCGCGCACGTCGTGGTCGTCGAAGATCATCGCGGTCGGCACGGTGGACAGCAGCCAGCGGATCTCGGGCTCGGTCCACGCCCGGCGGTAGAGCTCGGCGTACTCCTCGAAGTCGGCGATCTCGCCCTGCGGCTCGGTGTCCCGGCGGGAGCGGATGAAGTCCAGCATCTCGGGCGAGGGGCTGTCGGCGTAGACCTGGTCGCCGAGGAGCAGCAGCAGGTCGGGCCATTCCTCGTCGCCCGACTCGGCGAGGTGCAGGCCGTAGGCGCGCAGCGCGTCGTGGCCGTGCGTGCGTACGTGTGCGGCGTCGTGCGGGACGCTGGTGCGGCACGAGCCGAACGCCAGCCGGCGCCCCCCTTCCTGGCGCGGCAGCCTGATCCGGCTCGGCGGCCGACCCGCCTGCGGCCATACGCGCTCCCCGTCGAGCGTGACGGAATACGACGCGATATCCTGGGACAACTCAACGAGATCCACGATCGCGTAGTGGTGACCGTGCACGGTGAAGGTAGGCGACCGGTAAGTCCTGCCGTCCGCCTCGACGGCGACCGTGCAGGGATCGGCGGTTTCCACCCAGATCGAGGCGCTGGCCGAATCGACGTGACGCAGCAGCGGCCCCACCACGAGTGCGGGCATTCGACCCCCCGATTCGACGATCCGGCACACTCTCGCCTGCGACACTGCCAGAGTGGCACGGTCGGCGGCGCCTGATCACCGGCTTGGATTTTCCGGCAACAACTAGCAAGGTCAAACGCCCCGCTCTAGGATGATCGTAACAAGTGCGCCCAAATGGGAAAGGCAATGGCGCTTTTCCCGCCAAACGGGCGCAAATAACAGGAGGATTCTCTTCCATGAGCATCATGGTGCCGTCAACGACGCCGGCCCTGATCACTCCAGGTCGCCAAGCGCTCGATTCCGCTCTTCACCAGTTCGACCAGGCCGCCGGGCATCTCGGGCTCGACGACGGGCTCCGCACGATGCTGGCCACGCCCCGCCGCTCCCTGACCGTCTCGGTCCCGGTGCGCCGTGAGGACGGCCGGCTCGACGTCGTCCAGGGTTTCCGGGTTCAGCACAACGTCTCACGCGGCCCCGCCAAGGGCGGCCTGCGTTTCCATCCCACGACCGACCTCGACGAGGTCACCGCGCTCGCCATGTGGATGACGTGGAAGTGCGCCCTGGTCGGCATCCCGTACGGCGGTGCCAAGGGCGGCGTGGCCGTGGACCCGGCCGGGCTCACCACCCGCGAGCTGGAACGGCTCACCCGGCGCTACGTCAGCGAGATCATGCCGCTGATCGGCCCGGAGAAGGACATCCCCGCGCCCGACGTCGGCACCGACGAGCAGACGATGGCGTGGATCATGGACACCTACAGCGTGAGCGCGGGCTACTCGGTGCCCGGCGTCGTCACCGGCAAGCCGACCACGCTCGGCGGCTCGCTCGGCCGTACGGGCGCCACCTCGCGCGGCGTGCAGATCGCGGCGCTGGCCGCGCTCGGCCGCTCGCCCGAGGGCGTCACCGTGGCCGTGCAGGGCTTCGGCAAGGTGGGCGCGCTCGCCGCGCAGTACCTGTCCGACGCCGGCTGCAAGATCGTCGCGGTCTCCGACGTCACCGGCGCGGTCCACGCCCGCGGCGGCCTCGACGTGGCCCGGCTGCGCGCGTACGCCACCGAGACAGGGGGTGTGCGCGGCTTCCACCACGCCGACGCGCTCGACCGCGACGACCTGCTGGAACTGGACGTCGACGTGCTCGTCCCGGCCGCGATGGAGAGCGCGATCACCGAGGTCAACGCGCCCCGGGTCCGCGCCCGGCTGATCGTCGAAGGCGCCAACGGGCCCACCACGCCCGAGGCCGACGAGATCCTCGCCGCGGCCGGCACCACGGTCGTGCCCGACATCCTGGCCAACGCGGGCGGGGTGATCGTGTCGTACCTGGAGTGGGTGCAGAACATGCAGGCCTACTCGTGGGGCTCCGGCGAGGTCGAGGTCAAGCTGCGCGACCTCATGCTGGGCGCGTTCTCCGACGTGCGGTCGCTGGCCGCCGAGCGCGGCCTGACGCTGCGGCAGGCGGCCCACGTCATCGGCGTGGGCCGGGTGGCCGAGGCGCACCAGATGCGCGGCCTCTACCCGTGAACACGGGTTGAGCGACTTTAGTAGCACGGGGCTCGCCCAAGGTTCGACGCCGGGGCGGGCCCCGTGGTGCGAGGGTGGTCGCCATGAGAGGGATTCTCGGCGTCATCGCCTTCATCGCCATCGTCCAGGGGCTGGGCGGGTTCATCGGCCGCATGTGGTTCGACCGCGAGTGGGGGTTCCTGCACCGGGTGGTGGGAGAGCTGCCCCTGTGGGGCTATCTGGGGGTGGCGGTGGCCGGCGTCGCGGTGGCGGTCGCCGCCGACAGGGCCAAGAAGAGCGAGCACGGGTGAGCGCTCGGCTCGTCCGCCCGCCGGCCGCGGGAGTCAGACCTTGAGGTCGGTCTCGTCGAGCGCCCGCACGAGGCTCTCCAGATCCCGCATGAGCTGAGCGGTGCGCTCGCGCCCCAAGACGCCGGCGATCACCGCCTGCTGCTCGGCCACCGCGCCGTCGACCCGGGCGAGCAGCTCGGCCCCCCGCTCGGAGACGAACACCGCCACCCGTCGCCGGTCGCCCTTGGCCGGCCCCCGGTAGACCAGCGCCCGGTCGATGAGCCGGTCGACGGCCTTGGTCAGCGTCGGGTGCGGCATCAGCACCGCCTCGGCCAGCTCCCCCATCGACTCGCCCCGGCCGTCGGCCAAGGCCCTCATGATGCGCCACTGCTCCACGGTGAGGTCTTCGCCGGCCAGCGCCGCGGCCAGCCCCCGGTTGACGCTGCGCTCCGCACGACTGAGCTGGTAGGCGAGTGAGGACCCGAGGCCGGAGACGGTCATGAGGGGGGTCCTTTCGTCGGGGGGCTACCAAGGAGGATACTCGTCAGGTGGCGGCGACCGTCGATCCGCTCGAAGCGCGGCTCCTTCCTTCCGACTCGGTGAGAATCGCCCTGGTCGTTCCCGTCTCGGGCGTGCTCGGCCTGATGGGCCCGTGCGCGATCAACTGCGCCCTGCTGGCCGCCGAGGAGGTCAACGCCCGCGGCGGCGTCCTCGGCCGGCCCGTGGAGCTGGTGCTCATCGACGGCGGCCGGCCCGCTCCCGAGGTGGCGGCCGAGATCGATGCGCTGGTCCGCACCGGGACCGTCGCGGCGGTGGCGGGCGCCCACGCCAGCGACGTGCGCCTGGCGGTGGTGGCCGCGATCGCCGGGCGAGTGCCGTTCGTCTACGCGCCGCCGTACGAGGGCGGGGGGCACGCGCCGGGCGTCTACTTCCTCGGCGAGACCCCCGGGCGGCAGCTCGCGCCCGGCATCGAGTGGCTGGCCGGCGCGCGGCGGGCGCGCCGCTGGTATCTGCTGGGCAACGACTACATCTGGCCGCGCCTGGTGCACGCCAGCGCCCGCCGGCGGCTGCACGCGGCAGGCGCGGGCGTGGTGGGCGAGAGCTTCGTCCGGTACGGCGAGGCCGTGCGGTGGCTGGAGCGGGTGGCCGACGCCCGTCCCGACGCGATCCTGCTCACGCTGATCGGCAGCGACCTGGTGGCGTTCAACCGGGCGTACGCGGCGGCCGGGCTGCGGGCTGCGCGGCTGTGCGGGGCGCTGGAGGAGCACGGCCTGCTGGCCATCGGCGGCGACGCCACCGGTGAGCTGTACGCGTCGATGGGCTACTTCCACGCCCTGCCGACCGAGGCGGGGATCGGCTTCGCGCAGCGGTACGCCGCCCGGTTCGGCCCTGACGCCCCCATGCTCAACGCCCACGGCCACGGCTGCTACGAGGCCGTCGCCGTGCTCGCCGCCCTGTCCGCCCGAGCCGGTTCCCTGGCCGTTCCGGAGCTCGACGCGGTCGCCGACGGCACCGCGATCACCAGCGCCCGGGGCACGCTCACGCTGGCGAACCGCCAGGTGCGCCACCCGGTCCACCTCGGCAGGGCGGACGGATTGCAATTCTTTCTACAGAAAACTTTTCGATAGAAAAATTTTCCTCTAAGGTGCGTATCGCCCCACACGCACCCGAGGAGCCGCTCGATGAGCTCAATCGAAGAGTTCGGCTACCGCCAGGAACTCCAGCGGAGCCTGAGCTTCGCCGACCTGATGATCTACGGCCTGATCTTCATGGTGCCGATCGCCCCCTTCGGCATCTTCGGCAACGTCTTCGCCACCTCCCACGGCATGGTCGCCCTGGCCTACGTGGTCGGCCTGGTCGCGATGGCGTTCACCGCGCTGTCGTACGCCCAGATGGCGCGGGCCTTCCCGATGGCGGGCTCGGTCTACACCTACGCGGGCCGCGGGATCGCCGCGCCCGTCGGGTTCATGGCGGGGTGGTCGATCCTGCTCGACTACCTGCTCGTGCCGTCACTGCTGTATTTGATCGCCAGCGTGGCCATGAACACCTTCATCCCGGTGATCCCGGTCTGGGGGTGGGTGGTGGCGTTCGTGGTGCTCAATACCGTGGTCAACTACCTGGGCATCCAGATGACGGTCAAGATCACCCGCGTCATGCTGGTCGCCGAGCTGGTCGTGCTGGCGATCTTCCTGGTCGTCGGCGGCGTCGCGCTGGCCCACGGCAAGGCGCAGACGGGCGCGTTCACGCCGTTCTTCGACTCATCGTCGTTCACCTGGAGCGTGGTGTTCGCGGCGGCGTCGGTGGCCGTGCTGTCGTTCCTGGGGTTCGACGGCATCTCCACGCTCGCGGAGGAGAGCCGCGAGGACGCCCGCCGGCTCGGCCGCTCCATGGTCGCCGCGCTGGCCCTGGCCGCCGTGCTGTTCGTGGTGCAGACGTGGGTGGCGGCGCTGCTCACCCCGGACCGGGCGCGGCTGATCGCCCAGGGCGACGCCGACGGCCAGGCGTTCTACAACACCGCCGCGTACGCCGGAGGCGCGTGGTTGTCGGTGCTCACCGCCGTGGCCACCGCCATCGCCTGGGGCTTCGCCAACTCCCTGGTCGCCCAGGCGGCCACCTCGCGCCTGCTGTACGCCATGGCCCGCGACCGCCAGCTGCCCGCGTTCCTCGCCAAGGTGCACCCCAAGCACCGGGTGCCGGTCAACGCGACCTTCCTCGTGGCCGGGATCTCCCTGGTCATCGGCATCTTCATGAGCACCCGGGCGCAGGGCATCGGCGAGCTGAGCTCGCTGGTCAACTTCGGCGCCCTGACCGCCTTCCTGCTGCTGCACATCGCCGTGGTGGTCCACTACGTGGTGCGGCGGCGCAGCACGAACTACTGGGCGCACCTGGTCGCGCCCGCGATCGGCTTCGCCGTCCTGGTCGCCGTCGTGATCAACCAGAACGTCGCGGCCCACTGGGTCGGCGGCCTCTGGCTGGTCGTCGGCCTGATCGTCCTCGCGGCCTCGTACGCGTCCGGCCGCCGTCCCGTCCTACCGTCGGAGGTTCAGTGAGCGTCTTGTCGTACCGCCCCTCTCCCGAAGAGCTGAGCTACACCTTCGGTGGCCGCCAGGCGGTCGCCGAGGTACGGCCTGGCACGATCATGGAGCTGTACACCGAAGACTGCTTCGGCGGACGGGTCCGGACGGTGGACGACCTGCCGTCGCGGGTGTGCGAGTTCCCGTTCCTCAACCCGGTGACCGGGCCGTTCCACATGACGGGCGCCGAGCCGGGCGACACGCTGGCCCTGCACTTCGTCAAGATCACCCCGGCCCGTGACTGGGCGGTGTCGACCACGTTCCCGCACTTCGGCGCGCTGACCACCACCCACACCACCGCCATGCTGCACCCGCCGCTGGAGGAGCGGGTGTGGCGCTACGACATCGACCTCGACAGGAACGTGGCCGTCTACCACGCCCGCAAGAGCGACTTCAGCGTGGAGCTGCCGCTCGACCCGATGCACGGCACGGTCGGCGTGGCCCCCGCCGCGAACGAGGCCCGCATGACGATCACGCCCGACGCGCACGGCGGCAACATGGACACCCCGGAACTGCGCGCCGGTGTCACCGTCTACCTGGGCGTCAACGTCGAGGGCGCGATGTTCTCGATCGGCGACGGCCACGGCCTGCAGGGGCACGGCGAGGTCTGCGGCACCGCCGTGGAGTCGGCCATGAACACCGTGGTCGCGGTCGAGCTGATCAAGGGCGTGGCCACGCCGTGGCCGCGGATGGAGGACGACCTGCACGTGATGTCCACCGGCTCGGCCCGGCCGCTGGAGGACGCGTACCGGATCAGCCAGCACGACCTGGTCACCTGGACCTCGGAGCTGACCGGGCTGGACACCCTCGACGCCTACCAGCTCGTCAGCCAGGCCGGGCAGGCGCCGGTGGGCAACGTGTGCGACACCAACTACACGATGGTCGCGAAACTGCCCAAGGCATACCTGGGTGCCACGACCGTGTACGAGTCGGTGCACGCCCGGTTGCGTGCGGCGGGTTCGGCGTACACAAGTTGAGGTAAACATTGGACCGCGCAGGTCAGAGCACTGATCATGGTCGCCGTAGAGTGTGATCGTGCTCAGGTTGGTGCTGTCTTTGGTCCTGCTCGATCCAGCCGCCGTCGCCGAGGTGTCCCAGGGCAACGTCCCCGTCCCCCGCGTCATCACCCCCGACGGCGACCGCCTGGGCTACGCGCCGGTCCCGCGCCCCTACACGGGGGCGCGGCGGCTGACGGGGGTGCTGCTCGGCAGCGACCCGGCGACCCGCACCGACGTGCTCTGCGGGGGCACGGTGATCAACTCACGCAGCCGGAGCCTGGTGCTGACCGCGGCCCACTGTCTCTACCACAACGGCCGGATGCTGAAGCGGCTGGCGTTCCTGCCGGCCTACGACCGGGGAAGGCCGCCGCTCGGCGTCTGGCCGGTCGTGCGCGCGTGGGTGCCGGCCCGCTGGCGCAGCCGGCCGTACTCCGCCGACCTGCTGCCGTACGACGTCGGCCTGGTCGGCGTCGAACGCGGCAAGCGGCCGCTGGAGGCGGTCACCGGGCGGGGCCTGGAGGCCATGCGCACCACCAGGGGCACCAACCTGCGCGGCCTGGAGCTGCTGGGCTACCCGATGGGCCGCGGCTACCCGGGCACCGCGCTCTACCGGTGCCTGGGCGACACCGTCGAGGCCGTCTCCAAGGGCCCGGGGCTGATGGTCACCCGCAACTGCCACGCCGCCGCCGGCGGCAGCGGCGGCCCCGCGCTGTACGGCGGCGCGGTGGCGGGCATCGTGTCGTCCTCCAGCCCCATGAAGGACGACAAGGGCTACACCGTGCTGACCAGGCTGGGGGGCAGGCCGTTCGAGCGGATGTTCGCCAGGGCCGACCGGGAGATGCGGCTCAGGCGGCCTGGCTGACGATCTCCTCGCAGAGCGCGTGGCTGGCCAGCGCGTCGCCGGCGTCGACGCGGCGGCCGTCACGCACGGCGGTGAGGAACTCCAGGCAGACCTGCTCGATGCCGCGCTGCCGGGCGACCGGCACCCAGTCGGGCCGCCGGGCGAGCGTCTCGCCGCCCCGGTAGTCGACGACGTCGCCGAGGTTGACCACGCGCCGCTTGACGCCGTCGCCCATGACCTCGCAGCTCTCCTCGGAGGCGCCGCTCACCCGGTTCATCACGCCGAGCGCGGTGAAGCCGTCGCCCGACAGCTCCAGGACGATGTGCTCGATCAGGCCGTCCTTGACGCGGGTCCTGATCGTGGTGCCGGTGACCTCGCCGGGGACGAGGAACCTCAGGGTGTCGGCCACGTGGATGAAGTCGTCGAAGACCGCCCGGCGCGGCCGGTCGGGCAGGTTGTCGCGGTTCTTCTCCATGACCACGAGGTGGCGGGGCAGGGCCGCGAGGGCGGCGTAGCCGGGGGCGCGACGGCGGTTGAAGCCGACCATCAGCGACCGGCCCTCGGCCCGCGCGAGGCTGACGAGGTGCTCCGACTCGGCCAGGGTGTAGGCGATGGGCTTGTCGACGTACACGTGGACGCCCGCGGCCAGCAGCGGCTCGACGATCTCGGGGTGGGCCTCGGTGGCGGCGTGCACGAACGCCGCGTCGACCCCGGCCTTGAGCACGTCGTCCACGCTGGTGGACCGGGCGGCGATCCGGTGCGCGTCGCCCAGCCGCGCCAGGCGCTCGGTGTTACGGGTGCACAGGTGGAGGTCGAGGCCGGGCTGGGCCGCCAGCACCGGCAGGTAGGCCTTCTCCGCGATGTCGCCGAGGCCGATCATGGCTATCTTCACACGTCGAGCGTAGCTTTCAGCGCCTCGCCGACCGGGGTGGGCGCCATGCCGAACGTGCGCTGGAAGGCAGAGGAGTCCAGCACGTACGGCGCGGTGAACTGGTACCGGATGTGTCGCATCTCCCCCAGCATGGGCGAGAACAGCCCGGCCGCCCTGAGCGCCGGCCACGGGATCCGCATGTACCGGGGCGCGGACCGGCCCAGCAGGCCGGCCATCCGGTCCCCCATCTCGCGGAAGGTCAGCGGCTCGGCGGTCGGCACGTGCCACGCACGGCCCCAGGCCCGTTCGTCGGTGCCGGCGATGATCAGCGCGTCGGCCACGTCGGGCAGGTACGTCCAGCTGTGCGGGATGTCGCCCGGCCAGATGAGCGGGATGGTCTTGCCCGCCCTGAGCGGCACCTGGAAGCGGTCACCCAGATAGGACTGGTCGGTCGCGCCGGGGCCGTAGTAGTCGGAGCCGCGCACCTCCGTCGCCCTGATCCGGCCGGCCTCGTGCGCGGCCAGTGCCTCCTGCCAGATCCGGGCCCGCACCTGGGCCTTGGGGCTGGTCGAGGCGAGCGGCAGGTCCTCGGTCATGGGCACCGGGACGGGCCCGTACGGGTAGAGGTTGCCGAGGATCACCAGGGCGGCGCCGCTCGCCTCGGCGGCGGCCAGGAACGACGCCGCCATCGGCGGCCAGTCGGTGAGCCAGCGGTGATATCGCGGGTTGACGCAGTTGTACAGGGCGTCGGCCCCGCGCGCGATCTCGATCATCCGGGCCTGGTCGGCGACGTCGGCGGCCACCTTGACCGCCCCGTCGGGGCCGCTGCCGGAGCGGGTCACGACGGTGACCTCGTGTCCGCGGGCGAGGAGTTTGCGGGCCAGGTGGGTGCCGACCTGACCGGATCCGACGACGACGTGCTTGCCCATGTTCAGACCTCGTTCCAGAAGATGCGGAGGACCGCGTTGACGACGAAGAGCGCCGCGAAGACGGCGGCGGAGGTGACCAGGCCGGAGGCGTAGAGCGCGAGGGCGCCGCCGCCGAACCAGACGATCTCCAGTGCGGCGCGGGCCAGACCGGTGAGGGGGAAGGTGGCGTTCGCGCCGCCGCCGGCCCCGAACAGCGCCCAGGCGGCCACGAACAGCGCCGGGCCGCCGAGGCCGGCCAGCAGTTTGACCCCCCAATGGGGGCTCACGGTGAAGCCCCAGTAGGCCACGGAGGCCAGCACGCCCAGTTCCAGCAGGAACATCAGCAGGGCGTTGGCGTTCTTGGCGAGGGTGATCATGTGAGCACTCCATGGTGGTGACTGCCGTTCGCTTACGAGAGCAATGCTCTCTCATGAGAGCGGCATTCGTCAAGAGCGGTGCTCTCGTTTCTTTGCACCGCTCTGGTAGCCTGCTGAGCATGACAGCCAGCCGTACCGCCAGAGAACGCGTCAGGGCGGAGCTCATCAGGGAGATCACCGACATCGCACGCCGTCAGCTCGCCACGGACGGCGCCGGCGGCCTGTCGCTGCGGGCCGTCGCCAGGGAGATGGGCATGGTCTCCTCGGCCATCTACCGCTATTTCCCGAGCCGCGACGACCTGCTCACCACACTGATCATCGACGGCTACAACGCCATCGGCGAGGCCGTCGAGCGGGCCGAGGCCGCCTGCCCGCGCGACGACTTCGCGGGGCGGTGGCTGGCGGCCTGCCACGCGCTGCGCGACTGGGCCGTGGCGCACCCGCACGAGTACGCCCTGCTCTACGGCTCCCCCGTGCCCGGCTACCACGCGCCGCAGGACACGATCGCCGCCCGCGTCCGGGACGTGACCGTGCTGGGCGGGATCGTCTCGGACGCCTGGCGCGCGGGCGCGATGCGGGCTCCGGCGATCGAGCCGCCGGCCGAGCTCGAAGGGGAGGCAGCCGGCGTGCGCGAGCACATGCCCGGAGTCCCCGACGGCGTGGTCTGGCAGACCGTCGCGGCCTGGACGGCGTTGTACGGCTGGCTCAGCTTCGAGGTGTTCGGCCAGTTCAACGGCACGATCGAGGATCGCCGGGCGGCGTTCGACCACTCGATGCGGCTGACGGCCGCGACCATGGGACTTGCTCAGTAGGACTTACTAAGTTTTACTGAATACATGGCACGGAGAACCCCCGAGCTCGGGCGCTTCACGGACGTGGCGTTGCTCGTGCTCATCAGCCTCGCCGAGGGGCAGAAACACGGTTACCGGATGATCAGCGACATCGAGCAGTTCTCGGGCACGTCGCTTGAGCCCGGCACGCTCTACGGGGCGCTGATGCGGCTGGAGGAGCGCGGCTGGATCGAGCGCGTCGAGACGACCGAGCGGCGCAAGCCGTACCGGATCACCGACGCGGGGCGGGAGTCGCTGGGCGAGCAGCTCGCCACACTGCGCCGCGTCGAGCAGGCCGGCGCGCGGCGCGCGGGGCTCGCCTGGGGGGTGGCGTGATGCGCCTGCTCGCCGCCCTGCTGCTCCACCTCTATCCGCAGCCGTGGCGGCGCCGCTACGGTGACGAGGTCGCCGACCTGGTCGCCGCGCGGCCGGTCCGCCCGCGCACACTCTTCGACCTGGCCGGGGGCGCCGCCGACGCGTGGCTGCATCGCCGGCGCATCCCCGGGGCCACGCCTTTCCGGGTCCCGCCGGGGCTGGCGCTGCCCTTCGCCGCGTACACCCTGGTCCTGCTGTGGACCCCTGGCGTGAGTGACGCGACGAACCTGCGCGGCGTCTGGGCCCTGGCGGCCGACCACGGCTCGATCGCGCAGCGGCTCGCCGAGACCGCGACGTCGTTGTTCGTCGTGGCGGGCGTGCTCGGCCTGTTGTCCCTGGCGCCCCTGGCGACCACCGCGTTCCCGGCGCTGCTCGGCTCCGGCACGGTCACGCGCGAGGCGGCGCGCCGGGTTCTGCTGTCCGTCCTGGTCGCGACCGCTCTGGCGGGGGTGTTCTTCATCGTCTTCCACCGGCTTGCCCGATCCCCCGCCGGGCCGCTGGGCGATGCGATGGCCGGTGGTTTCGTCGTCCCGATCATGCTGGCGCTGGTGCTGCTCGCGCCCACGATCGCGGCCCGGGCTCCCGGGTTCGCGCCCGACGTACGAGCGTGCGGCATCCAGCTCGCCCTAGCGGCCATCTGCACCACCCTCGCCTGGCTCGCCGCGGGCGCATTGCTGGCGCTCGGCCTCGCCGAGGCGTCACAGGGGTTCCTCACGGCGGTGGCGGCCGGCGCAGTGATCAGCATCGGCATGGCGACGCTGACCGCGAGAAACGTGATGCGTAATTCGGGAAAATCCGCCGAGCTCGCTTTTGTCAGATAATTCGTCGAGCGAAATTCGCATGGCCCGATAACTTTCACGTCCATGGACCTTGGTCTTTTGATGTGGGGTTGATTAGCGTGTGAATCCGTGGGAGGGCGCCGTTCTCCCGCTCACACGCACAAGGGGATCACCGTGACGCGGGCCGTGGTGGAGCGGATCCGGCGGCTGTCGGAAGAGCACTGGTGGGCGCTGCACAGCTCGTGCCGCCTGATGGCGAACGGCGCCTGGGTGGGGCCGGCGGGCGCCCGGTTCGCCGCCCAGGTCCACGCCGACCAGCGGGAGCTGCGGGAGCTGCTCGAAGAGGCCGTGCACAGCGCGAACGCCGCGCTCCAGGACCCGGCATGACGGAGTTCTCCGGGGTCAGGCTGCCCGACTTCGACACGATGGCGAGCAGGCACACCGAGGCGGCGGCGCGGCTGGAGGCGCTGGCGCAGGCCCTGCACCACGAACTGCGCGGCGCCGGGCTGGACCCGTCTCCGGCGGTGCGACTGCGGCAGCTGGCCGGGCGGGCCACCGCGCAGGCCGAGGACCTGCGGCGGCGGCAGAGGCTGGTCCACGAGTTGCAGCGCCGGCAGGTCACGTTCGGCAGGAGCACCCCGGCCGGGAGCTACCTGGAGCTGCCCGACGGCCTGGAGGCGACCCAGGGGCTGCTGGACGGGACGCTGGCGGGGCGTGCCGCGCTGAAGGCCGCCGACGGGGACACCGCGGCGCTGGCCGAGCTCTTGAGCTACGCGTCGCGAACCGGCGATGCGGCGTTCGCCACGACGTTCCTGGGTGTGCTGGGCGCAGCCGGGGTGACCCGGCTGCCCGGCGCGCTCGCCGTGCGGCTGCGCGACGCCAAGGCCCGTGGAGACGCGGCCCTCCTGGGCCGGCTCTCCGGCCAGGGCAAGAAGGCTCTGCTCCTGCTGAGCACGGCTCTGGCCACGGCCACCGACCCCGGTTTCCTCGCGGACCTGGTGAAACACGGCCGGGCTCAGCACAGGGTGGGCGGCACGACGTACTCGGGGTATCAGGCGCAGGCGCTCATCTGGCGCGCCCACGACGGGAGGCCGCCGTACTCGAAGGAGTTCATGGAGGTCGTCGGGCGGGACGTGATCGTCCACGAGTACGAGCAGCGCCAGGACGCCTGGGCGGCGAGCGACGACGCGCTCGGGCACCTCTTCGGCGGCAGGCGACTGCCCGTCGCGGATCTGGCCGGCGCGCTCGGCCTCGGCACCCTGCTTCGACCCGGTACGCACCTGGGCGCCATGACCTCATCGGTGGTCGACGACCTGTTCCACGCGGCGAAGTACAGCCGCGAGACCTCCCAGGCGCTGCTCGCCCACACCCCTGCCGGGTGGCAGGAGTCCGTGCTCGACCACCTGCTGACCACCCGGTGGGACGCCGCCCGCCACTGGGGCGACCACACGCCGTTCAACGAGCTGCTGGTGACCGCGACGACCGGTCAGGACGCGACCTCCAGGAAGCTGGCCGCCGAGCTGGCCAAGCTCCTCGCCGACGAGGTCCGCGGCGCCTTCGCCACGTCCGGAACCGGCAACCTGGAGATCAGAGACCGCGACTCGTTCGACCGCTACACGCCGTTGAGCCTCCCTCTGGCCCGTGCGCTCGCCGCCAACATCGACCAGCTTTCCCGGCTCTACCTGAACCGCGCGACCTTCGAAAAGGTCACCCCCGAGGACATGTCCTACGCCCTGGCCCTGGCCACCTCGAACGACGCCGGATTCGAAGCCCTGATCAGAGCCCAGACCGAACACATGCGCGCCGCCCTCGACACCGTCCCCCCGGTCGGCCTCACCACTGCCAACGCCGAACACCTCGGTTTCACGCAGGCCGACGTCGAACGCTTCGACCTCGACGGGGATGGCCGGATCACCAAGGACGACGTCAAGGAGTTCCTGACAGACCGGATCGTGGAAGAGGCACGCCCCTTCAACCACATCGTGGAGACCCGCCGCCAGGTACTGATCGCCCAAGGGATGGACGACAAAGAGGCGGACAAGGAACTCACGACCATGGTGAGCGACGCGATCGGGCTGCTGCCGGTGCCGGGAGCCACGTGGGCGAGCCGACTCGCCACCGGCGCCTTCGGTGAACTGCTCGGCAACGGGTACGAGAAGCTCGCCGGGGCCGCGCACGACGATCTCGCCGACCATGTCGCCCGGAGAATGTCCGCGCGGGCCTTGGACGAGACGCATCAAACGGTGCGGGACAACCGGCAAGCGGTGGAGAGACTCGCAGAACAGATGCTCGCCACGGCCATGCTGAACAAGGGCCTGCTCGACAATATCGATCTGGAGCAGAAGTCATTTGCGACCGGAAATCCGCCTTCGATCAAGTCTTTTGCCGAGATGAGTCCGCAGGATTACAGCCGATTCCTTACGTGGGCTCGGGAATCAGGAGGAAGCAGCGATTTGCTCGATCGTTTCGGCAGCAGCTTCCGCACGACGAGTCAGGTAGACGACTATCTCGGGCTTCAGATTCCCTCGTCTGGAGGCAACAGATGAGGCGCGCCCATCCAGCCACGCTGGCTGCCCTGGTTTGGCTCGCCGCAGCATGCACCCCGAAGACCGACATCGCCTCCACGCCCGCCCCAGCCCAAGAGCCGATCACCGATTCTGCGCCCTACGTCTGCGGACTCATCCCTGAACAAGCATTTCGCCTGGTCAGCGGAGTGACCGAGCCTCTCACAGAGAAGACAGACGGCAGCCGAAGGGATGGCGACTGCTGGGCACCGGACACAACCCCGCGCCCGCTGGAAGTGCGGTGGATGCAGGAAGGCGAGGGGATGCCGCGCGAGCAGCTGGACTTTGTCCTCGATGACAGGCGACAGGTCTACAGAAGACATGGCGGCGTCACGCTTCCGGCCGACCTCGGGGACGGCCTGGCCGCATATCTGACGTCCTCGCCCTTTGCCGACCAGCCCTATCGAGTAGTCGCGAAGTTCCAGTGCGACGACAAAGAGCAACTGATCACCATTTATCTCGCCCGGGTCGCCGAAGGGCGGGATGGGATCAAGGATCTGGTGGAGCTTATGCGGGTTGCGCAGAAGCGCTACGGCGAGGTCTACCGGTGCGCCCCCGGCTCCTAGTGCTCCAGCCGTCCGCAGCGATCTTCAGTCCGGCCGGGGATGACGCTGCGGCGCCCGGAAGAACTCAACGCCGACAAAGTGCCCATCGGTGAAGCCGAGGCGAACGCCATCGCAGTGTGCGAACGGCGTTCCCCACGTGTCGTGCGGAGCGTCCGGCAAACACGCTACCAACGCCAGCTCGATCGCCCCTCCGTGCCCGATCAACAGCGCGGACCCGCCCTCCGCGACACCAGCCACCGTCTCCGCCCAGATCGTACGGTGGGTCTCGGCCACGGCCGCCGCGGCACGGCCCTTCCGGATGATGTCCGCGATCTGCCGGTACGGCTCGGTCCATTCCCACTGAGCATGCCGGGGGATCTCTCCGGAGACGTAGCCTGACGGCATCTCCATGGTGTCGTCGACGGCGAACCCCATCGCGACGGCGGTCTCGACCGCTCGTGGGGACGAACTGGTGACGACGCGCTCGTAGGGGCCGATTCCAGAACCGATGAAACGGGCCAGGGCGATGCCGTCAGCCGACAGATGGGATCCCCGGCCGCGTATCGCACCTTTCTTGGTCAAGCTGTGTCGGCGCACGTCCAGCCAACGCATGAAACGTCCTCCTTGACAAGGCGGTGTGGTGGGCGAGTACAACGAACACCTGCGGCCACCCCGATCACGACTGTTGTGCCGGCAAACGAAGATCATGAGGTGGTGGCAGGCGATAGCGTACGGCCGCACCAGCGAAGATCGCCGTCTGGAGCCGGATCACTAGTACTCCAGGCGTGAATCGTGGTGCGACGGCCGTGGCTGCGTGGTTGGCCAGTGGGTGGCGGCGATGACGTCGCGGGCGATGTCGGTTACGGAGCGGCCGTCGGTGGGGATGCGCACTGCCGATGAGGGCGCGTTGGCGTCCAGGTGGCGGGCCATGGCGGCGCTGCGGGTCAGGTGCGGGTCCAGTTGGCTGCCGATCTCGCGGGCGCCGAGGCGTTGCCGGGCGGTCGTGTCATCAGCGGTCAGGAGTACGGAGGTGATGCGGGGTGTGCCGCCCATGGCGCGGGCGATGAGGTCGGGCTCCAGGATGGAGACGGTGTTGGTGTAGATGAGCCTGCGGTATCCCAGCGCGGCGTAGTTGCGCCAGATGGCGGCGAGGTTGGCCTCGGTCAGCTTGGCTCGGTGCGGATCGCCGGGCGGGGCGGGGAACGCCTGGTCCAGGTTGTCGCCCTCGATGAGGCAGTGCGCGACGCGAGCAGCCTGTAGTTGCGCGGAGACCTCCCATCCGACGGTGGTCTTGCCGACTCCGGCACGTCCGCCGATCAGTAACGCTTCGAACAGGGCGACGTCGTGCACAGGCGGTCTCCACGTGATCAGAGGGCCGAAGGCGTCTCCGGCGGTGACCACGGGATCATAACTACGTCGCGGGCCGGCTCGGCAAGGGCGATGGTCTGCCGGGAAATCCCGTCGACAAAGCTGTTGGTGGCCGCCTAGGTTGCAGGCCATGGCTGATGGTGCTGGCGTGAGCCGGTGCGAGTGCGGTGCGGCGGCCGGGCCGCTGGGCGTGTGCGTGGACTATTTCCACGCGATCCTGGCGGAAGAGCAGAGCGATCCTCAGATGTACAGGTGGCATGCGCCTGTGGTCTGCGTTCATCTCCTGCAGCATCCTTCACAAGCGCATGAGAGCTATCGCGACGGTCAGTTCCGGCTCCTGCAGTTCTACCTGGACAAGGGCCTTGACGCGCTGCTGCGTCTGACGGCGCGTCAGGTGGCGCGGAACAATCACCGGGCACGATCGGGCTACGACATGGCGTCGTTGGAGGCCTACGCGCCGCTCCCTCAGGGCGAATCCCCCAGGAGCTTCCGCGCCACGTTGTGCGGGTTGCCGTTCAGGGACGGGAGCTTCACGGCGGATGGGCACCCGGCCTATGGACGCCGCATCCAGGCCATCGCCGAAGCGACCGTGGAGTCCTGGAGATCCATCGAGGGCTGATACGACTCGGCCGCGACACCCCTGGGTCGGGGGACGCGGTCGAGTGAGTGGTGTGCTGCCTTGTGGGCGCCTACCAAGGGGGCCGGGACCCGGCAGGTCGTGCCGGGGCCGGCCGGAAGAGCCGTGGGTCAGCGGGTGGCGCGGTTGACGGCGGAGATGACGGCCTTGAGGGCGGCGGTGGTGGCGTTGGCGTCGATGCCGACGCCCCACAGCACCTGCCCGGCGACGTCGCACTCCAGGTAGGAGGCGGCCTTGGCGTCGCTGCCTGCGCTCATCGCGTGCTCCACGTAGTCGAGCACGCGGACGTGGACGCCGATGGACGCGAGCGCGTCGGTGAACGCCGAGATCGGGCCGTTTCCGGCGCCCGAGATCTCGCGGATCTCCCCGTCGAAGCGGACGTCGGCGCTGATGCGGTCGTCCTCACCCGTGGACTCCGACCGGTGGGCCATGAGGCTGAGCCGGCCCCAGCGGTGGGCCGGGTTGGGCAGGTATTCGTCGCGGAAGATCTCGTACATCGCGGCGGGCGTGACCTCGCCGCCCTCGGTGTCGGTGCGGGCCTGCACGACCTTGGAGAACTCGATCTGCAGCTTGCGCGGCAGGTCGAGCTGGTGGTCGGACTTCATGATGTAGGCGACGCCGCCCTTGCCCGACTGGCTGTTGACCCGGATGACGGCCTCGTAGCTACGGCCGATGTCCTTCGGGTCGATCGGCAGGTAGGGCACCGCCCAGGTGAAGTCGTCGACCGGCACGCCGGCCCCGGCGGCGTCGTGTTCGAGGTGCTCGAAGCCCTTCTTGATGGCGTCCTGGTGGGAGCCGGAGAAGGCGGTGTAGACCAGCTCGCCGCCCCAGGGGTGGCGCGGGTGGACGGGCAGCTGGTTGCAGTATTCGGTGACGCGGCGGATCTCGTCGATGTCGCTGAAGTCGATCTCGGGGTCGACGCCCTGGGAGAACAGGTTCATCCCGAGGGTGACCAGGCAGACGTTGCCGGTGCGCTCGCCGTTGCCGAACAGGCAGCCCTCGATGCGGTCGGCGCCCGCCATGTAGCCCAGCTCGGCGGCGGCCACGGCGGTGCCGCGGTCGTTGTGCGGGTGGAGCGACAGGATGATCGAGTCGCGGTGCTTGAGGTGGCGGTGCATCCACTCGATCTGGTCGGCGTACACGTTGGGCGTGGCCATCTCGACCGTGGCCGGCAGGTTGACGATGACCTTGCGCTCGGGCGTGGGCTGCCACACCTCGTTGACGGCGTCGCACACCTCGACCGCGTATTCCAGCTCGGTGCCGGTGAACGACTCGGGAGAGTACTGGAAGTGCACGTCGACGTCGGTGGCGTCGGCGAGCTTCTTGACCAGCTTGGCGCCCTCCACCGCGATGGCGGTGATGCCGTCCTTGTCCTGGCCGAAGACGACGCGGCGCTGGAGGGTGGAGGTCGAGTTGTACAGGTGGACGATGGCCTGCCCGGCGCCCTCGATGGCCTCGAAGGTGCGCTCGATCAGCTCGGGCCTGGCCTGCGTCAGCACCTGGATGACCACGTCGCCGGGGATGCGGTCTTCCTCGATGATCTGGCGGACGAAGTCGAAGTCGGTCTGCGAGGCGGCCGGGAAGCCGACCTCGATCTCCTTGTAGCCCATGCGTACCAGCAGCTCGAACATCTTGAGCTTGCGGTGCGGATCCATCGGGTCGATCAGTGCCTGGTTGCCGTCGCGCAGGTCTACCGCGCACCAGCGGGGCGCCTTGGTGATGACCTTGTCGGGCCAGGTGCGGTCGGTCAGCCGGATCGGCTCGAAGGGCTGATAACGGTGGATCGGCATACGGCTCGGCTGCTGAGCGGTCATTGCGGATGCTCCTCGTCGGACTGCTGTGGAAGGCGGCCGACGCGCACGACTCGCTCCGCGGCGAGGGAGCCGGCCTTAAAGGCCCCCGCCGCGGCAGCTAAGAAGAAGACCGCGCAGCATGTCATGCACGTTACCAGACGTCTCGCGATGCGCTGCGCGTGATCTCAGATGGTGAGAAGCTCAGTCCGTGACCAGCACGCTCAGGCAGGTCACGCACCCTTCGAGCTTCTCGTACTCGGAGATGTCGACCGTGGTCACGGTCAGTCCGCGCTTCTCCAGCATGGCCGCCGTCCGGGGGGCCGAGGCGGCCAGCAGGACGCGGTCGCCGCCCAGCGGCACGACGTGGGCGCCGGCCTCCTCCTCCGGCACGAGCAGGCCGGGCAGGTCCACGTGGCGCGGGTCGCCGATGAGGGTGCCGTCGGGCAGCGCGGTGACGGCCGACTTCAGGTGCAGCACGCCGTTCAGGTCCACGGGCACGACCGTGCGCTCGGGCAGGAGGGCGGCGAGTTGGGTGATGCCCTGGGCGTTGGTGCGGGCGGACCTGCCGACGTACACGGTGGGGCCGCTCTGCAGCACGTCGCCGCCGTCGAGAGTGCCGGGCCGCGCGATCCTGACCGCCTTCATGCCGAGGTCCCGCACGACCTGGGCCACGGAGTCGACCTCGGGCCGCCGTTCCACCGCCCCCGGCCTGGTCAGTACGGCGAGCCGCCCCGACACCACGAGCGTGTCCTCCACGAACGGCGCGTCGGGCAGGTCGTCGGCGGGTGGCACGTGCACGGTCCGCCAGCCGGCCGCGGCGAGGGCGGCGACGTAAGCGTCGTGCTGGGCGGCGGCGCGTACGGGATCCACCGGTTCGCGCTGGATGTGGGTGACGATGCCCTCGGCGATACGGGGGCCAGGTTTCCTTACCAGCGCAATACCAGACATAGGGCGTGTTCTATCACGCCATAGGTAGAGTCTCGGACATGCGGGACGACGAGATACTCACGAGGATCAGCTCCCTGGTCAGCGAGGAGCACGAGCTGCGCACCAGGCTGTCGGCGGGAGAGGTGACCTCGGACGAGGAACGCGCGCGCATCAACCAGCTGGAGAACGCCCTCGACCAGTGCTGGGACCTGCTGCGGCAGCGGCGGGCCCGGCGCAGGGCGGGCGAGGACCCGGACAACGCCGCTCCCCGCCCCGCCGACGAGGTGGAGAACTACCGCCAGTAGAAAACCGTTCGCGCCGGCCGGACCGAGTGCGCTTGGCTTGGCGGCATGAGGATCGAGCGGATCGAGGCCGACGGCTCGGACGAGCTCGCCGCGGGGTTGCACGCGGCCTACAGCGAAGGCTCCGGCGACCCCGGCCCGCCGATCCCGCGGGCCCGTTTCGTGCTCGATGTCTGCGCGGACCGCCCCGCCCACCGGGTGGAGGCGTGGGCCGCGGTCGAGGACGGCGAGGTCGCCGGCGGTTACGGCCTGTCGTTCCCCATCCTCGACAACCGTCACATGGCCTGGCTCTTCCCGCTCGTCGTGCGCCCCGCCCGGCGCGGGCGCGGGCTCGGCACGGCGCTCTTCGAGCACGCCCTCGGCCGCATGCGGGCCGACGACAGGCGGCTGCTGCTGGCCGAGACGCCCGTCGTGGGGGCCGGTGCCGCCTTCGCCCGCGCCCGAGGCATGACGGTCGCCCTCGTCGAAGCACGCCGCACGCTCGACCTGCGCCGCTGCGACTGGGCGAAACTGGAGCGGATGGTCCCGCAGGCGCCCGGCTACAGCGTCGAACACTGGACCGGTCCGGCGGCCCCCGAGCTCCTGCCCGACGTGGCCACGCTCATGAACGGCATGAACGACGCCCCGCGCGACAGCGGCGTCGACGACTTCCACTTCACCGCCGACCAGATCCGCGCCCGCGAGGAGCGCATGGTCGCGGCCGACCAGACCGCCTACAACGTGATCGCCCGCCGCGACTCCGACGGCGCCCCGGCCGGCTACACCGGCATCCTGCTCGACGCCGACCACTCCCACGGCTGGGCCGTCCAGACCGACACGACGGTGCTGGCCGGGCACCGCGGCCACCGCCTGGGGCTGCTGCTCAAGCTCACCAACCTGTTCCGGCTGCGCGAGCGCGAGCCGCGCGTCGAGCGCATCATCACCTGGAACGCCACCTCCAACGCCCACATGCTCGCCATCAACGAGGCCATGGGCTTCGAGCTCTTCGACGAGTGGTACGAGTGGCGGCTGACGCTGTAGGGCCATGGAGGTCCACGCGACGGCACGTTAGCCTGACGATCCATGTCCATGGAGGCGCTGAGAGACGGGGATCCCCGGCGGGTGGGGCCGTACACGCTGCTCGGCCGGCTGGGCGAGGGCGGCATGGGCGTCGTCTACCTGGGGCAGGGCGCCGACGGGGCGCGGGTGGCCGTCAAGCTGCTGCACGCCCGGATGGACGCCGACCCGGACTTCCGGCGCCGCTTCGCCCGTGAGGTGGCCGCCGCGCGGCGGGTGGCCCGCTTCTGCACCGCTCCGGTGCTCGACGCCGACGTGCACGGCGAGGTGGTGTACCTGGTCACCGAGTACGTCGAGGGGCCCAGTCTCGGGCAGGCGGTGCGCGCGTCCGGGCCGCTGAGGGGCTCGGCACTCGACGGTCTGGCCGCCGCGACGGCCATGGCGTTGCGGGCGATCCACGGGACCGGGGTGGTGCACCGCGATCTCAAGCCGTCCAACGTGCTGCTGTCCCAGGTGGGGCCCAAGGTCATCGACTTCGGGATCGCGCAGCTCACGGACGCGGAGATGAGCAGCACGATCGTGGGGACGCCGGCGTACATGTCGCCCGAGCAGGCGCAGGGGGGCGAGGTCGGGCCCGCCTCGGACATCTTCTCGTGGGGGTGCACGGTGGCGTTCGCCGCCGGCGGGGCGCCGCCGTTCGGCACGGGGCCGGTGCCGGCGGTGCTGGCGCGCATCGTGAACGCTCCGCCGGAGCTGAGCGGGCTCTCCGGGCCGCTGCTTGAGCTGGTGGTGGCGGCCCTGGCCAAGAATCCGGCCGAACGGCCGACGGCCCAGCAGCTGATGGACCGGCTGAGCTTCGCGGACCCGTCCGTTCTCACGTCCGCCACGCCAGGCACGCCCGGCACCTCCGGCACCTCCGGCACCTCCGGCACCTCCGGCACGACCGGCACGACCGGCACGACCGGCAAGCCGTCAGGTGCATCAGGCACGCCTGGCACGCCCGGCATCGGGCTCGCCGCCTGCGTGGAAGCCGGAATGCCGCCCGCTGCCACGGCCGGGGCAGGCGGAAAGTTACCCGGCGCTGACACCGCGGAAGGCTCGCACGGCCTCGCGGGGCTGCTGAGGGGCCCGCGGCGCAAGGTGCTGGCCGGGGCCGTCGCCGTCCTCGTCGCAGCCGCGGGTGTGTCGGCCGCCCTGGCGTGGCGCGACGAGAGCGCCCCGACCAGTGCCGCGACCAGTGCCGCGACCAGTGCGCCGACCGATACCCCAGCCGATGCCCCGGCCGATGCGGCCAGTCCAACGGCGCCGGACGACGGCGAGGCGCCGCAGCGAGCCGTCGCCGGGCGCAACCCGCTGAGAGCCGAGGAGCCGGTCACGTTCTACGCCCCACCGGAGCCGGGCGCGAGCCGCCAGGCGGAGCTGTGGAACGACGAGCGCCCGGACGACGCCGAGCTGATGCGCCGGCTGGCCGCCGTCCCCCACGCGATCCGCCTCGACCAGACGGACGCCAGGCCGGAGGTGGCGCAGCGGCTCACGGAGGCCCGGCAGGCGGGCGGCGTCCCGGTGTTCCTGGTCAACCACCTGCCGGGCGGCGACTGCCGGCCGGCCACGCCCGCCGGCAGGGAGGCTTACCAGGAGTGGATCACGGGTGTGGCCCGCCAGATCGGCCAGGCCGGGGCCGTGGTCATCCTGGAGCCGTCCAGCCTGGTCAACCTGCCCGGCACGGAGAACTGCGACCCCGGCGGCTCGGCCCAGCACCGCTACGACGACCTGCGCCGGGCCGTGCGCACGCTCAAGTCCAACCCCGCCACGGCCGTCTACCTCGACGGCAGCCAGGCCGACTGGCCGGGCACCGAGATCATGGCCGAGCGGCTGATCGGCGCGGGGATCGAGGCGGCCGACGGGTTCTTCCTCAACACCGCCGCCTTCCAGACCACGGAGAAGAGCGTCGGGTACGGCAAGGAACTGGCGGCCTGCGTCGCCGTGCGGCGGGCGACCGGCCGGGCGGGCTGCCCGGCGGATGTCCCGGTGGACACGGCGGCCATGCCGCACTTCGTGGTCGACACCGCCAGGAACGGCCGCGGCTCCTGGGCGCCGGGCAAGCGGTACAAGGACCCGCAGGTGTGGTGCAACCCGCCCGGGCGGGGCGTGGGCCAGCGGCCCACGACGGAGACGGGTGAGGAGTTGGTGGACGCGTACCTGTGGATCGCGCGGCCGGGCACGTCCGGCGGCCGGTGCAGGCGGGGCACGGACGGCGAGCTCGACCCCGAACGCGGCGTGGTGTCGCCGCCGGCCGGCGAGTGGTGGCCGGAGCTGGCGCTGGAGCGGGCGGAGAACGCCGAGCCGCCGCTGCGCTGACGGCCGGGTCAAGCACCGAGCCGCCGCGCTGAGGCGGCAAGGTTAAGCGAACGTTAGATCTCCGGCGACCTCCCTTGCCCGAACAACCTTCTGGGGTAAGGCTCTGACCTGCATCTTCACTCCGTCGGGAGGTTCTTCGTGAGCAAAGCACGCGTGCCCTGGAAGGCCGTGGTCGGTGGTTCCGTCGGCAACCTGGTCGAGTGGTACGACTGGTTCGTCTACAGCAGTTTCGCCGTCTACTTCGCCGCGTCGTTCTTCCCTGAGGGCGACGACACGGCGAAGCTGCTCAACACGGCCGCCATCTTCGCCGTGGGCTTCTTCATGCGCCCGCTCGGCGGCTGGCTGCTCGGCCGTTACGCCGACAGGAAGGGCCGCAAGGCGGCGCTCACCCTCACCGTCACGCTGATGTCGGCCAGCGCCCTGCTGATCGCGATCGCCCCGACGTACGACGCGGTCGGCTACTTCGGCGCGCTCGTGCTCGTGGTGGCGCGCCTGCTGCAGGGCCTGTCGGTCGGCGGCGAGTACGCGGCCAGCGCGACGTACCTCACCGAGGCCACCCCGCGCGGCCGGCGCGGCTTCGCCTCCAGCTTCCAGTACGTCTCCATGACCGCCGGCCAGCTCGTCGGCCTCGGCCTGCAGATCGTGCTGCAGAACACGATGTCGGCCGAGGCGCTGAACTCCTACGGCTGGCGCATCCCGTTCGTGGTGGGCGCGGTGGCCGCCGCGGTCGTGTTCTACCTGCGCCGCAGTCTCCTGGAGACGGAGGCGTACGACGAGGAGGAGCGCGCGACCAGGGACGCCAAGCGCGGCACGATCAGGGAGCTGCTCACCCACAAGAAGGAAGCGCTGCTGGTCATCGCGCTGACGATGGGCGGCACGGTCGCGTACTACACATACACGACGTACCTCACCAAATACCTGTCGAACACCGCCGGGCTGGCCAAGGAGACGGCGACGCTGGTGAGCTTCTGCGCACTGTTCATCTTCATGTGCCTGCAGCCGGCGGCGGGGGCGCTGTCGGACCGGATCGGGCGGCGGCCGCTGCTGATCACGTTCGGAATCGGGTCGATGGTGGCCACGGTGCCGCTCATGACGGCACTCGGCGGGGTGAGCGGGTTCGCCGGCGGGCTGGTGCTGTCGCTGGCCGGGCTGGTCATCATCACCGGCTACACCTCGATCAACGCGGTGGTGAAGGCCGAGCTGTTCCCGACGAACGTGCGCGCGCTCGGCGTGGCGCTGCCGTACGCGATCGCGAACGCGCTCTTCGGCGGCACCGCCGAGTACGTCGCCCTGTGGTTCAAGGACGCCGGCATCGAGTCGGGCTTCTTCTGGTACGTCTCCGGCTGCGCCGCCGTCTCGCTCGTGGTGTACCTCACCATGCGCGAGACCAGGGACGCCGCCCTCTCCCGGGCCGAGCAGGCGTCGGGCGATGCCGTGGCGGCCCGCGTCTAACCTGGCGGCATGCGGGTTCTTCTGGTCGAGGACGACGATCGGCTCGCGTCCGCGCTCGTCACCGCCCTCGCCCGCCACGGCCACACGGTCACCCGGGCCGGGCAGGCGGTCGACGCACTCCGGCTGGCGGGGGGCGCCGACTTCGTCCTGCTCGACCTGGGGCTGCCCGACATGGACGGGCTCGACCTGCTGCGCCGCCTGCGCCGGGTCTCGGCGGTGCCGGTGATCGTCGTGACCGCGCGGACGGAGGAGCGCGATGTGCTGCGCGGCCTGCGCTCCGGGGCCGACGACTACCTGGTCAAGCCGTTCCGGACGGCCGAGTTGATGGCCCGCATGGAGGCGGTGGTGCGGCGCGGCACCCGTCCGCGGCCGACGCGCGACGACGTGGTGTGCGTCGGCGACGTCCGCATCGACCTGGGGGCGCGCCGCGTCACCGTGGCCGGGGAGCCGGTGACGCTGACCAGGCGCGAGTTCGACCTGTTGGCGATGCTGGCGCGCGAGCCCGGCGTGGTGCGCGGCCGGGAGGAGATCCTCGACGAGGTCTGGGGCGACCCGCTGCTGTCCGCCTCGCGCTCGCTGGACGTGCACGTGGCCAACCTGCGGGCCAAGACCGGCCGTCCGGGGCTGGTGGAGACGTTGCGCGGCACCGGCTACCGGCTGGGCTCGACGGCGTGAACACGCGGCTGGTGGTCACGTTCACCACGCTGATCGCGGTCCTGGTGGTGGCGCTGGCGGTGCCGCTGGGGCTGGCGTACGCCTCCCATCGCACCAACCGGCTGCTGCTCGACCGCCGCGCCGACGCCACCCGCTTCGCGGAGCTGGCCGACCAGGCGGCCCGCGACGACGACCACACCGGCCTGGTCGCCGAGCTGAACCGCTACGCCGAGCTGTACGTCGCCGCCGTGCGGGTCCGCGACCGCGACGGCGCGGTGCTGCTCACGGCGGGCCGTTTCCAGGCCGACGACCGTGCGGCGGTGCGGCTGGCGCTGTCCGGACGCACGACCGAGGAGCTGCCGCTGATCACGCCGTTCGGGCCGGACACGGTGCTGCTGGCCGAGCCGTCGGGACGGGACGCGCAGCTGTCGGGCGTGGTGCTGCTCCAGGCCCCGGCCGAGCGGGCTCGGATGGACGTGACGCTGGTGTGGGCCGCGCTGGCGGCGGGGTCGCTGACCGTTCTGGCGTACGCGGTGCTGGCGGCGCGCGGGCTGGCCCGCTGGATCCTGCGGCCGGTCACCGAGCTCGACCGCACCACCCAGGCCATCGCGGGGGGGCGGCTGGACGCGCGGGCGCATCACGGCGTCGGACCGTCCGAGCTGCGGCGGCTGGAGGAGCGCTTCAACGCGATGGCCGACGCGGTCTCGGGGGCGATGGAGCGGCAGCGGGCGTTCGTCGCCGACGCCTCCCACGAGCTGCGCACCCCGCTCACCGTGCTCGGGCTGCGGCTGGAGAACCTGGAGCCGCACCTGCGCGCCGAGGGGCGGGCCGAGTTCGAGGAGGCGCTGGCCGAGCTGGACCGGCTGACGCTGCTGGTGGCCGACCTGCTGGCACTCGCCCAGGTGGAGGCGGGCGCGGGCGTCGAGGTCAAGGAGAGCGAGCTCGCGCCGCGGCTGGCGGCCTGGCGGGAGGTGTACGCGGCCAAGGGCGTCCGCCTGGTGACCCACGTCCCCGAGGGGGCGACGGTGCCGGAGGCGGCGGCCAGGATCGCCGACATCGCGCTCGACAACGCCCAGAAGTTCGTGCCCGCGGGCGGCACGGTGACCGTCGGCCTGGAGGGCGGCGTGCTGCGCGTGGCCGACGACGGGCCGGGGCTGAGCGAGGAGGCTCGGGCGGAGGCGACGGGCCGGTTCTGGCGTTCAGGCGCCCACGCGAACGTGCCGGGCAGCGGCCTGGGCCTGGCCATCGCCTCCGAGCTGGCCCGGGCGTGCGGGGCCACGCTGCGGCTGCTGCCCGCGACGCCGCACGGCCTCGTCGTGGAGCTGCGGCTGCCTCAGCCGTAGACCGACCGGTAGTAGCGGGCCGCTCCCGCGTGGAGGGGCACGGCGCCGGTGCCGATGGCGTAGCGCGGGTCGAGCCGACCGCCGGGGGCCGAGGGGGCCCGCAGGCGGTCGCGGGCGCGGAAGAGCGTCTCGGTGACGGTGTAGGCGGCCTCCGCCGGCAGCGAGGTCCGGCACATCAGGTAGCTGGGGGTGCCGACGGTCGGCACGGCCCGGGTGGCGGCGTACGCGCCGGCCGGGACGGTGGCGTGCTCGTACACGAGGCCGTACTGGCGGCGCAGCACCAGCACCAGCTCCTCCAGCGGCAGCAGCCGGACGCCGCGGGCCGCCGCCAGGGCGGGCGTGGGCACGCCGCCCGACCAGAAGAACGCCTCGATCCGGCCGTCGCGCAGGGCCTCGATCGAGTCGTCCAGCTCCAGTCGGACGGTACGGGGCGCGCGGCCGAGCGCGGCGGCGGCCAGCACGCGGGCCGCGGTCACGGAGGTGCCCGACCCCTCCACCCCGACGGACACCACCCGCCCGGCCAGGTCGCCGATCCCGGAGATCGGCGCACCGGAGGCGACGACGAGGTGCACGTAGTTCATGTACATCCGGGCCAGCGCGGAGACCGGCCGGCGGCGCACGCGTACGGCGTCGTCGGCGCTGTCGGCCAGCGCGAACCCCACGTCGGCGCGCCCGTCGGCCATCATCGCGAGGTTCTGCACGCTGGCGGCGGTGGGCAGCACCCGCACGCGCAGCCCGTCGCGGCGCAGCTCCCCGGCGAGCCGGTCGCCGAGCTCGCCGTACGGCCCGCCGCTCAGCCCGGTCGCGAGGCGCAGCTCCGGCAGGTCACCCCCGGTCGAGCAGCCGCCCGCCGCCGCGGCCGCGAAGCCGAAGAGGGCGCGGCGGGATATCGGCATGAAGTCACGGTAGCGGGTGCCACAGAATGGACACGTGACCGCACGTCTGCGCATCGACCCCGAACTGAGGATGTTCCTGCCCGTGAGCCGCCGCCAGGAATGGCAGGAGGTGACCCCCGACGGCACCTCGACGCTGGGCCACCACGTCGAGTCGCTCGGCGTCCCGCTGACCGAGGTGGGGCCGCTCGTGGTCAACGGACGCGGGGTGCCGCCGTCCTGCCAGCTGGCCGACGGCGACGTGGCGGAGGTCCATCCCGTGCCACGTCCGCAGCAGCTGCCGGAGGAGCCGCGGTTCCTGCTCGACGTGCATCTCGGCACGCTGGCGCGGCGGCTGCGGCTGCTGGGCATCGACGCCGCCTACCACAACGACATGGACGACCCGTCGCTGGTGGTGCAGGCCAACGAGGAGCGGCGGGTGCTGCTGACGCAGGACCGCGGCCTGCTGCGCCGCCGCGCGCTGTGGCTGGGCGCGTACGTACACGGCTCCGACCCCGCCGACCAGCTGCGCGACCTGCTGGAGCGCTTCGCTCCGCCGCTGCGGCCGTGGACGCGCTGCACGGCCTGCAACGGCGAGCTGGAGCCGGTGCCGAAGGACGAGGTCGAGTCCCTGCTGGAGGCGGGCACGAGCCGCACCTACGACGCCTACGGCCGCTGCCGCGAGTGCGGGCAGGTCTACTGGCACGGCGCGCACAGCGGCCACCTGGAGGAGATCATCCGCACGGCCCGCGCCTGGAGCACCGCCTAGACGGCATGTCGTTCAACCTGTGGCGGTCTTCGGGAGCGCGAGCATCACGAGTGCCGCCACGACGTAGAGCACCGCGGAGACGACGAGGACGATGCCGAGCGCGTGACCGTAGTCGGCCGGTCCCGGTGTGCCGCTCGTCGATCCGGAGACGGCGGTGAAGAACACCGTGCCGAGAACGGCGATGCCGATGGCGCCGCCGATCTGGTTGACGGTGGAGAGCACGCCGCCCGCGGCGCCCGCATCGCGTCCGGGAATGCCGGCGAGGACGACGTTGACCAGGATGGGGGCGGCAAGACCGAGCCCGAGGCCGCCCAGGAGAAGAGCGAGGGCAAGGTGCCAGTATCCGGGATCATCGCCGTCTCCGATGATCGCCCACAGGACGAGCTGGGATGCCGCGATGGTGAGCGAGCCGGTGATCAGCAGCGCTCTCCCGGCCTTGGCGGCGAGGGCGACCCCGAGTCCTGAGGTGATGATCGAGCCGAGCGCGTAAGGAAGGATCACCAGGCCGGTCTCCCACGCGGTGCGGCCGGTGCCGTGGTGGAGGTAGATCGACAGGGTGAGGAAGAACGACCCGATGCCGCCGAAGAAGAGCGCGGACGCGCTCAGGCCGATCGCGAAGGCGCGGATTCGGAGCAGAGCCGGATCGAAGACGGGTTCCTTCCCGCGTCCGGTGAGGCGGCGCTCGTAGGCGAGGAAGACCGCCAGCACGATGGTTCCGGCGGCGAGGAAGGCGTAACTGGCCCAGGTCCATCCCCAGGTCTCGCTCTGGATGATCGGCAGGAGCAGGAGCAGGATGCCCGAGGCCGCGAGCAGCGCACCGAGGAGGTCCAGCCGTGCGGTGGAGGTGGAGCGGGACTCCGGCAGCACCTTCGCGCCGATGATGAGCGCCAGGATCGAGACAGGCACGTTGATCCAGAAGATGGTGCGCCATCCCAGATCGAACAGGTCGCCGTCGACGAGCAGCCCGCCCAGCAGCGGGCCGGCGACCGACGCGAGACCCTGGACCGCCCCGTAGACGCCGAACGCCTTGGCACGCTCGCCCGGGGCGAACGATGCCCGGATGATCCCGAACACCTGCGGGACCATGATCCCTGCGGTCAGTCCCTGCGCGGCGCGCATGCCGATGAGCATTGCCGGATCGGCGGCCAGCGCGCAGAGTGCGGAGGTGAGCATGAACCCGGCCAGCCCGATCATGAACAGGCGCTTGCGGCCGTACTGGTCGCCGAGCCGTCCGCCGGTGATCAGGCCCGCACCCAAGGCGAGGACGTAGGCGGCGATCGTCCACTGGATCTGAGCGTCACCGGCCCCGAGGTCTTGGGCTATCGCCGGCGCCGCGACGGTGACGATCGTCGCGTCGAGAAGATCCATGAAGGAGCCGAACAGCACCACCAGGAGCGCCGAGCTCGCGCCCGCGCCGGAGATGAGTGCCGAGGAAGCGGCGGGTGCCTGCGTGCCGGCGCGATGGCTCTGTGAAGCGGTCATGCCGGCCACGGTGACAGCTATAGTTGCCATCGAGTGACCGCTTTATGCGAAGGGAGGAGCGATGGCTGCCACCTCCGCGCGGATGCTCAAGCTGCTGTCGATCTTCGGGATCGGCGCGACCCTGACCGCCGAGGAGCTCGCCACCAGGCTCGGGGCATCGGTGCGCACCGTGCGACGCGACATCGACACGCTCAGAGAGCTCGGGTACGAGATCGAGGCCGTGCGCGGGGCGGGCGGAGGTTACCGGCTCGGCCGCGCCACCCGGTTGGCGCCGGTCGTCTTCGACGAGGACCAGGCTGTCGCGGCGGCTGTCGCGCTCCAGACCGTCCCCATGATCCTGTCCGGCATCCGCGAGAACGCAGCCCGCGCCCTCGCCACGCTGCAGCAGGCGATGCCCGCCCGCAGCCGGATCCACGCCGAAGCGTTCACCGTCTCCGCGGCGCGCAACTACTGGGAGTTCCCCGCGGCGCCCATCGACGCCGAGATCATCCGCGTCATCGGTGGCGCGATCAACCGACAGCACATCGTTCGCGCGGACTACACCGGCGAAGACGCACCGACCACGCTCACGCTGGAACCGCACGACCTCGTCGTGTGGGCGGCACGGTGGTACCTCGTCGCGTTCGAACCGGACGCCGACCGATGGCGCGCGATGCGAATCGACCGCCTCGAACCACGCATGCCCACGGGGAGAAGCTTCGAGCGCCGCGACGTCCCGCACAGCGATCCGGTCGAGTTCGTCATGAGCACGCACGACCGCGGCGACACCCCGGCGAAATGGCCATGCCGCGGGTCGGCGCTCGTCGCACTGCCTGCGCCCGTCGTCGCCCGGTTCGCCCCCGGCGGATCGACGGTCGAGCACGACACCGACTCCAGCTGCCGGCTCATGCTCGGTGCGTGGTCATGGGCAGGGCTGGCAGGATTGCTCCTGACCTTCGACGCTGACGTCACGGACATCGAACCACCGGAGCTCAGGCAGGCGCTGCGCTCCTTGCGCACCCGCATCGACGAAGGACTCGGGCACGCCACGGATTGAACGACAAGCTCAGACGGCGAGGAGTTTTCTCACGTCCTCCTGGTGCAGGTCCTCGGCCGCCCCGGTGCGCACGACGTGGCCGCCGTCGAGGATGACGAACGTGTCGGCCAGCCGCAGCGCGATGTCCAGGTACTGCTCCACGAGCAGCACGGGCAGCCCGGCGGCGTGCAGGCGCTCGATGGCGGCCTCGATCTCCAGGATGATCGACGGCTGGATGCCCTCGGTGGGCTCGTCGAGGATGAGCATCCTGGGCCGGGTCACCAGGGCGCGGGCCATCGCGAGCTGCTGCTGCTGGCCTCCCGACAGGTGCCCGGCGCTCCGCTTGAGCAGCGGCCCGAGCGCCGGGAAGAGGTCGAGGGCCTCGTCGATGGCCTCCCTGGGCTGCCTGGCGGCCTCCACGGTCACCAGCAGGTTGCCCAGCACCGACAGCTGCGGGAAGCACTGGTGGCCCTGGGGGACGTAGCCCATGCCGAGGCGTACGCGCTCGTGCGGCTTGAGCCGGGTGATGTCGGCGCCGTCGAACGTCACCGTGCCCGCGGTCGCGGGCAGCACCCCCATGACGGTGTTGAGCAGCGTGGTCTTGCCGACGCCGTTGCGCCCCATGACGCACACGAGCTGCCCGGGGCCCACCTCCAGCGACACCCCGAACAGGACGCGGGCTCGCCCGTACCCCGACTCGAGTCCTTTCACCGACAGCATCGTCCGGCCTCCTCTCCCGATGCGGCAGCATGCCGGTCGCGGGTCACCGGCGCCGCCCCTGGGAGCGAACGCCCACTGAACGTCTGATGGCGGTCACGACGGGGGTGGACAGGTTCAGGGCGGGAGATGCGCACAGGCGGTTCCTTCCTGGCTGACCGGTTCTGCCAGAAAGGTGACTCGGCGAGATTGCGGGGGAACCGCCGGGACGTTAATTGGCCATTGCGAAACGTTCACGGGCGGCTGGATGGCGTCGGGGGCCACTCCCCGGCCCAGCCGGTCGTCCAGGTCTCCGCGAGCCACTGCGGCGGGGGGCTGGACGCACCCGGACACCGGCGACCAGACGCGGTGGCCGGCTCGCTGGGCGGGCGCGGTCGGCGCGAGGATCACCACGTGGGCCGTCACCGCTGAACACCCGGACCGGATCCGGATCTCCGGCCAGGGTGGCGGCATGCCGCCCCGGCCGTCGCCGTTCACCGGGCCTCAGGCCCGCTCGCCGACCGCGTCGTCCGCCCTCCTGCCGAGGTACACCTCCTGCACCCTGGGGTCGGCGCTGACCTCGTCCACCGACCCCTCGACGAGGACGCGGCCCTCGTGCAGCACGGTCACCGTGGAGGCGTGCCGCCGCAGGAAGTCCATGTCGTGCTCGACCACGACCACCGTGTGGTCCGTGGCGATGGCCGTGAGCAGCTCGCCGGTCCGCTCCCGCTCGTCCTTGGACATGCCCGCCACCGGCTCGTCCAGGAGCAGCAGCCTGGGCCGCTGCGCCAGCAGCATCCCGATCTCCAGCCACTGGCGCTGGCCGTGGGAGAGCACGCCGGCCGGCCGCTCGGCGAGCGCTTCGAGCCCCGTCCTGGCCAGGGACTCCGCGACGGCCTCGGAGACGCCCTCGCGCCGCCGGGTCAGCGCCCACAGCGGTTCGCGGAAGCTGGCGGCCAGGTCGAGGTTCTCGACGACGGTGAGCTCCTCGAACACCACCGAGGTCTGGAACGTCCGCCCGACGCCGAGCCGGACGATCTGGTGCTCCTTCCTGCCCACCAGGTCCTGGCCGGCGAACCGGACGCTGCCCGCCGCCGGCCGGGTCAGCCCGGTGACCACGTCGATCAGCGTGGTCTTGCCCGCGCCGTTCGGCCCGATGAGGAAGCGCAGCTCCCCCTCGGGCACGGTCAGGTTCACGCCGTCGAGCGCGCGGAACCCGTCGAACACCACCTGCACGTCACGTAGCTCGAGCACTGCGCAGCCTCCCCGCCACGGTTTGCGCGACCCCGGCGATGCCCTTGGAGGCCAGGGTCATGACCAGGATGAACAGGGCGCCCTGCAGGTAGAGCCAGCCGTCGGCGAACTGCTCGCTGAACGCGGTCTTGGCGTACCCCAATGACGACGGCGCCGAGCACGGCACCGGCCAGCACGTGCCGCCCGCCCACGGCCACGGCGACGACCAGCTCCAGCGAGGGCACGACGCCGAGCAGCGCCGGCGAGATGATCCCGACGACCGGCACGAACAGCGCCCCGGCCAGGCCCGCCATGCCCGCCGAGGCGGCGAACGTGACGGTCTTGACCAGGGCGGGGTCGTAGCCGAGGAACCGCACCCGGTCCTCGCCGTCGCGCACGGCCACGAGCAGGCGGCCGTAGCGGCTGTTCACCAGCTGGCGGGTGGCGAGGTAGAGCACGCCGAGCACGCCCGCCACCACCAGGTAGAGGCCGCGCTGCGTGGAGTCCTCGGCGAGGTCCTGGCCGAACAGCTCGAAGAAGTTCGTCATGCCGTTGGTGCCGCCGGTCAGCCCCTGCTGGCCGACGAGCAGGATCACCATGGCGGCGGCCAGCGCCTGGGTGAGGATCGCGAAGTACGCCCCCCGTACGCGCTGGCGGAAGACCAGCGTGCCGAGCACCACCGCCAGGATGACGGGGCCGAGCACCGCCATGGACAGGGCGAAGACCGGGTTGGCGAACGGCACCCACAGGGCGGGCAGCTCCTCCACCCCGCTCCACACCATGAAGTCGGGCAGCCCGCCCTCGGCCTCGGTGAGCTTGAGGTACATCGCCATGGAGTAGCCGCCGAGCCCGAAGAAGACGCCCTGGCCGAGGGTGAGCATGCCGCCCTTGCCCCAGGCCAGCCCGATGCCGAGCGCGACGATCGCGTAGCACAGGTACTTGGCCAGCAGCCCCAGCCGGAACGGCTCCAGCAGCAGCGGCGCGGCGACCAGCGCGATCACCGCCACGGTCGCGAAGGGCAGGTGTCGTTTGATCATGTGAGCACCCTCGACCTGAGCACGAACAGCCCCTGCGGCCGTACCTGCAGGAACGCGATGACGGCGGCCAGCACGATCACCTTGGCCAGCGAGGCGTCCGACCAGAACTCGGCATAGGAGTTGAGCAGCCCGAGCCCGAGCGCGGCGAGCACCGCCCCGCGCAGCTGCCCCAGCCCGCCGGCCACGACGACGAGGAAGGCGTCCACGATGTAGTACGTGCCGAGCGCGGGCCCGACCGGCCCGATGAGGGTGAGCGCCACCCCGGCCACGCCGGCCAGGCCGGAGCCGATGAAGAACGTCAGCATGTCCACCCGGCCGGTGTCGATCCCGCTGGTGGCGGCGAGCTGCCGGTTCTGCACCACGGCCTGCGTCCTGCGGCCGAGCCCCGTACGCGTCAGGTAGAGCCAGACGGCCACCACGCCGGCCACCGCCAGGCCCATGATGAACAGCCGGTTGTAGGGCAGGATGCCCACCCCGCCCGACAGCCAGGCGGGGGCGGGCACCTGCACGTTCGGTGCGCCGAACAGGTCGCGGGCCAGCTGCTGCAGCACCAGGCTGACGCCCCAGGTGAGCAGCAGCGTGTCGAGCGGCCGGCCGTAGAAGTGCCGGATCGCCGAGCGTTCCAGGATCAGCCCCATGACCCCGGCGACCAGGAACGCCGCCGGCAGCGCCAGCACCATGTCCTGCAGCAGGAACGCGGTGTAGGCCCCGGCCATGATGAACTCGCCGTGCGCCATGTTGATCACGCCCATCTGCCCGAACGTGAACGTCAGCCCGAGCGCGATCAGCATCAGCACCGCACCGATCGACAGCCCGATGGGCAGCTGGTTGAGGAAGGCCGTCATCACTGGCCCGCCAGCCCGGCCGCCCACGGGTAGCCCTCGAGGTACGGGTCCGGCTTGATCGGCTCGCCGGAGTCCCACACCTGCTTGATGAGGCCGTCCGACTGGACGATGCCGATACGGGCGGTCTTGTGCATGTGCTGGTTGTCGCCGTCGATGGTGACCTTGCCCTCGGGGCGGTCGAGCGAGATGCCGGGCGCGGCCTTCTTGACCGCCTCGACCTCGGTGCTGCCGGCCTTCTTGACCGCCTCGGCCCACAGGTGGACGGCGTTGTAGCCGGCCTGCATGGGGTCGGAGGTGACCTTGTTCTGCCCGTACTTGGCCTTGAACGCCTTGACGAACGCCTCGTTGGCCGGGGTCTCGGTGGTCTGGTAGTAGTTCCAGGCGACGGGGTGGCCGGCGATGTTCTCCACGCCGATGCCGGTGACCTCCTCCTCGGCGATGCTCACCGACAGCACCGGCATGCTCTCCGCCGTGACGCCGGAGCTCTTGAGACTCTTGAAGAACGCGACGTTGCTGTCGCCGTTGAGCGTGTTGAAGACGGCGTCCGGCTTGGCCTGCATGACCTTGTTGACCACCGTCGAGTATTCGGTATGGCCGAGCGGGGTGTACTCCTCGCCGAGGATCTCCATCCCGTTCGCCGCCGCGTACGCCTTGATGATCTTGTTGGCGGTACGCGGGAAGACGTAGTCGCTGCCGACCAGGAAGATCCGCTTCTTGCCCTGCTCCTTCAGGTAGTCGAGGCCCGGGATGATCTGCTGGTTGGTGGTGGCCCCGGTGTAGAAGATGTACGGCGAGCTCTCCAGGCCCTCGTACTGCACCGGGTACCACAGCAGCGCCTTGTAGCGCTCGAAGACCGGCAGCATCGCCTTGCGGCTGGCCGAGGTCCAGCCGCCGAAGACGGCGGCGACCTTGTCCTGCCTGACGAGCTTGGTGGCCTTCTCGGCGAACGTGGGCCAGTCGGAGGCGCCGTCCTCGACGACGGGGACGATCTTCTTGCCCAGCACGCCGCCGGCGTTGTTGATCTCTTCGATCGCCAGCAGCTCGGCGTCGCGTACGGTGACCTCGCTGATCGCCATCGTGCCGCTGAGCGAATGGAGCAGACCGACCTTGATCTCGTTGGACGAGGCGGCGGTTTCTGCGTCGGATCCGCAGGCCGCCAAGGCCATGACGAGCAGTGCGGACAGAATCGGACGGGAGATGCGCACAGCCGGTTCCTTCCTGGCTGAGGAGTTCTGCCAGAAAGGTGACGCCGCGACATTACCCCGGAAGATCCCGAACGTTAATTGGCCATTGCCGAACTTTCACAAGGGCACTTATTCCGTCATGTCGGGATTCTTCGCCGTGTGAAACCGACACGACATCACCCGGCAACAGCGAGGAAACGGCCGGTTCCTATGGTCCGGCCATGCGGCTTACCTCACACGAGCAGGAGCGGCTGCTCATCCACGTCGCCGCCGGGGTGGCGCGCGAGCGCCGGGCCAGGGGCCTGCGCCTCAACCACCCCGAGGCTACCGCCATCATCGCGTCGTTCCTCATGGAGGGCGCCAGAGACGGACGCAGCGTCGCCGACCTGATGGAGGCGGGACGGTCGGTGCTCGACCGGGCCGACGTCATGGAGGGCGTCCCGGAGATGCTGGAGAGCGTGCAGATCGAGGCGACGTTCCCCGACGGCACGAAGCTCGTCACCGTCCACAGGCCCATCCCGTGATCCCGGGCGAGTACGCGCACCCCGAGGGGGCGATCGAGCTCAACCCGGGGCGGGAACGGGTGACCGTACGCGTGGTCAACACGGCCGACCGGCCGGTGCAGGTCGGCTCCCACTACCACTTCGCCGCCGCCAACCCCGGCCTGGAGTTCGACCGGGAGGACGCCTGGGGCATGCGGCTCGACGTGCCCGCCGGCACCGCGATCCGGTTCGAGCCGGGCGTCGAGCGCGACGTGTCCCTGGTGCCGATCGCGGGCAAGCGGGTCGTCCCCGGCCTGCGGCCGGAGTGGGCGGGGCCGCTCGATGACTGACATCTCCCGCGCCCGTTACGCGGCGCTCTACGGTCCCACCACCGGTGACCGCGTCCGCCTGGCCGACACCGACCTGTGGATCGAGGTCACCGACGACCTGTCGATGGGCCCGGCCGGGGCCGGCGACGAGGCCGTGTTCGGCGGCGGCAAGGTCATCCGCGAGTCCATGGGCCAGGCCCGCGCCACCCGCGGGGAGGGCGCGGCCGACCTGGTCATCACCGGCGCGGTGATCCTCGACCACTGGGGAGTGGTCAAGGCCGACGTCGGCATCCGCGACGGCCGCATCCACGCCATCGGCAAGGCCGGCAACCCCGACACGATGGACGGCGTCGACCTCGTCATCGGCCCGTCCACCGAGGTGCTCGCGGGCAACGGCAAGATCCTCACCGCCGGGGCCGTCGACTCCCATGTCCACCTGATCTGCCCGCAGCTCCTCGACGAGGCCATCGGGTCGGGCGTCACCACGATCGTCGGCGGCGGCACCGGCCCCGTCGAGGGCACCAAGGCCACGACCGTCACCGGCACCTGGTATCTCGGCCGCATGCTGGAGGCGCTCGACGCCTACCCGCTCAACTTCGCGCTGCTCGGCAAGGGCAACACCGTCAGCTCCGAGGGCCTGCTCGAACAGCTGCGCGCCGGCGCCTCCGGCTTCAAACTCCACGAGGACTGGGGCTCGACGCCGGCCGCCATCGACGCCTGCCTCACCGTGGCCGACGCCTCGGGCGTGCAGGTCACCCTGCACACCGACACCCTGAACGAAGCCGGCTTCGTCGAGTCGACGCTCAAGGCCATCGGCGACCGGACGATCCACGCGTACCACACCGAAGGGGCGGGCGGCGGGCACGCGCCCGACATCATCCGCGTGGCGGCGTACCCGAACGTGCTGCCGTCCTCCACCAACCCGACCAGGCCGCACACCGTCAACACGCTCGACGAGCACCTCGACATGCTCATGGTCTGCCACCACCTCAACCCCTCGATCCCCGAGGACCTCGCCTTCGCCGAGTCGCGCATCCGGCCGACCACGATGGCCGCCGAAGACGTGCTGCACGACCTGGGGGCGATCTCCATGATCGGCTCCGACTCGCAGGCCATGGGCCGCATCGGCGAGACCATCATCCGCACGTGGCAGACCGCGCACGTCATGAAGGCGCGGCGCGGCTCGCTGGGCGGGCCGGCCGACAACCTGCGCGCCCGGCGCTACATCGCGAAATACACGATCTGTCCGGCCATCGCACACGGCCTGGACGCCGAGGTCGGCTCCGTCGAACGCGGCAAGCTCGCCGACCTCGTCCTGTGGGACCCGGCGTTCTTCGGGGTCAAGCCCGATCTCGTGCTCAAAGGCGGCATGGTGGCCTGGGCGCAGATGGGCGACGCCAACGCCTCCATCCCGACGCCGCAGCCGGTGCTGCCCCGTCCCATGTTCGGCGCCTCGCCGGTGACGGCCGCGGCCACCTCGCTGCACTTCGTCGCGCCCCTCGGCCTGGAGTCGGGCCTGGCCGACCGGTTGGCCGTCCGCCGCCGGCTCGTCCCGGTGGCCGACGTACGGCGGCGCGGCAAGTCGTCCATGCCGCTCAACGACGCGCTGCCGCGGATCGAGGTGGCGCCCGACACGTTCGAGGTGCGCATCGACGGCGACCTCATCGAGCCCTCCCCCGCCGTCACGTTGCCCATGACCCAGCGCTACTTCCTGTTCTGAGGAGCTTCATGCACGGACTCCCTTCGGCGGGCTCGCCCGGATGAACCCGGCGCTGCTCCTGCTCACCGACTCCCGCCTGCCGGCCGGCGGCCACGCCCACTCGGGCGGCGCCGAACGCGCCATCGCCTCGGGGGCGGTCCGCGACGTGCCGTCGCTGGAGGCGTTCCTGCGCGGACGCCTGCACACCACCGGCACGGCCACCGCCGCCCTGAGCGCCGCCGCCTGCGCCGAGGCCGCCTCCGCCGAGCCACGGTGGCCGACGCTGGACGCCGAGGTGGACGCCAGGACCGCGTCGCCCGCGCAGCGCGAGGCCTCGACGACGCAGGGGCGGCTGCTGCTCCGGGTCGCCCGCCGCGTTTGGCCGTCGCCGATGCTGGACGGGCTGGCGCGCGCCGTACCGAGCCCCCATCATCCGCTCGCGCTCGGGGTCGCGGCGCACGCGGCCGGGGCCACGCCCGGGGAGGCCGCGCTGGCGGCGGCGTACCACGCCGTCAGCGGCGCCGCCACGGCGGCGGTCCGGCTCCTCGGCCTGGACCCCGTGGCCGTGCACGGACTGCTGGCGGACCTGGCCCCCGACCTCGCCGCCGTCGCCGCGCGGGCGGGCCTCGCCGCCGGGGCCGCCGGCTGGGAGGCGCTGCCCGCGGGCTCGGCACCCGCCCTCGACCTGATCGCCGAACAGCACGCGCAGGCGGCGGTCCGGCTCTTCGTCTCCTGAACGCTCCGCAAGGAAGGACCTTCACCATGGGCGCCAATCACGACGACCACCACCACGCCCCCGACGGACGCGGCCGGGCGCTGCGGCTCGGGGTGGGCGGGCCGGTCGGCAGCGGCAAGACGGCCCTGGTCGCCGCCCTGTGCCGGGCCCTCGGCCGCACGCTGTCCCTCGGCGTGGTGACGAACGACATCTACACCACCGAGGACGCCGACTTCCTGCGCCGGGCGGGCGTCCTGGACGAGGAGCGCATCCTCGCCGTCGAGACCGGCTGCTGCCCGCACACCGCCATCCGCGACGACATCGCCGCGAACCTGGACGCCGTGGAGACCCTGGAACACCGCTTCGGCCCCTTGGACCTGGTGATCGTGGAGAGCGGCGGCGACAACCTGACGGCCACGTTCAGCCGGGGCCTGGCCGACCGGCAGATCTTCGTGCTGGACGTCTCGGGCGGCGACAAGGTGCCCCGCAAGGGCGGCCCCGGCGTCACCACGTCGGACCTGCTGGTGGTCAACAAGACCGACCTGGCGCCGCTGGTGGGCGCCGACCTCGACGTGATGGCCCGCGACGCGAGGACCGTGCGCGGGGAGCGCCCGGTCCTGTTCACCTCCATCAGGCAGGAACCCACGGCCGCCGCCGTCGCCACCTGGGTCTCCGACCAGGTCCACGCCTGGTCCCACGACCACGCGGTCCCCGTCTCTTGACAGCCCCCACCGCGCCCGCCGGCACGCGGGCCCCCGAGCCCGCCCGCACGGCCGTCACCGGGCCCGCCGGGGAAAGGCGTCCGTCCCATCGGGGGATGCGGGCGAGCGCGGCCGTGGCGACCGCCCTGACCGGCGACGGACGTACGATCATCCGCCGTCTGGCCTCGGCGCCGCCGCTGACGCTGCGCCAGACCGGCCCCCGCACCGTCCACCTGATCTCCACCGCGGCGGGCCCGCTCGGCGGCGACCGGCTCGCCCTCGACGTGGACGTCGCCCCCCACACGACCCTGGAGCTGGGCTCGGTCGCCGGCACGCTCGTGCTGCCCGGCGACGGCGCGTCCGAGATGCTGGTCACCGCACGGGTGGGCGCGGGCGCCACCCTCCGGTTCGCGCCGGAGCCCACGGTGCTCGCCGCCGGCTGCGACCACCGCCTCCTGGTCCGCCTCACCCTGGAAGCGGACGCGGACGTGTTCTGGCGCGAGGAGATCGTCTTCGGCCGGCACGGCGAGTCCCCGGGCCGCTGTCACGCCCGTCTCGACGCCACCTGCGACGGCCTGCCGCTGCTCCGCCAGGAGTTCACGGTCGGCGACCCGGCCCTCGACGCCTCCCCCGCCGTCTACGGCACGGCACGCTGCGTCGGCACCACGTTCCTGACAGCCCGCACCGGCAAGCCGACCGTGTCCGACGGCGTAGCGGTCCTCCCCCTGGCCGGCCCCGGCACGTTGGTCTCCGCCCTGGCCGCCGACGCCGTCGAACTCCGCTCCCGCCTGGAGTGGGGCGAGCGGACGGCCCTGACACCCGTTCCGACCTCACCCAGCTGAGCATCACCCCCACCCTGTGCCGGCCCGCACGACCCCGGCCTCGTCCCAGAGACACCGAGTCCGCACGACCCCCACCGGACCTTCGCGCGGCCCCGGTCCAGGGGCACCCATCCCACGCGGACCTGCACCTTCTTGGTGACGACTCCGTCGCGTACGGTGGCCGGCCGGACGCGCCCGGCTTACAGTGAGCCTGTGGATGACCTCATGCCCACGTCCGCCTCACCGCGCGGCGGCCGCGGCTATCCGCTGGCCGTGGCGGTGGCGGGAGCGCTCCTGATGTGCTGCGCGGTCCTGCCGTGGGCCGGGTTGCAGGCGACCAGCAGCCTCATCGGCGGCAGCGTGACCGGCGACGTCCGCGGCGTCGACGACGTGTACGGCGTCTACACGCTGGTCGCCGGCCTGGCGGCGCTGGCCTGCGGCGTGGCCGGTCTGCGCGGTCACCCGCGACTGGCCGCCTTGGCCGCGGTGCCCGGCGGCGTGGCGGTGCTGCTGCTGGTGCTGTTCATGAACGAGGGCAGCGGCCTGCACGACCGCGTCTCGATCCACCTCGGCGACCTGCTGTCGATCGAGCCGGTGATCAGGTTCGGCTGGTTCGCCGCGCTGGCGAGCGCGGCGGCGGTCGTCGTCCTCGCGCTCCTGGCCCTCCTCCACCGCCGGCACCGATGAGGCAGCCGTCTGCGACACCGCCAGGAGGCCGTGGCGCCACGCGCGGGGCTCAGTCGTAGAAGCCGAGGCGGCGCAGCTGCTTGGGGTCGCGCTGCCAGTCCTTCGCCACGCTGATCCGCAGGTCGAGGTAGACGCGGGTGCCGAGCAGCGCCTCGATCTGCTTGCGGGCCCTGGTGCCGACGTCGCGCAGCCGCTCGCCCTTGTGCCCGATGACGATCGCCTTCTGCGAGGGCCGTTCGACGAACATGTGGGCGTAGATGTCGAGCAGGTCGTCACGCCCCTCGCGGGGCAGCATCTCGTCGACGACCACGGCGATCGAGTGGGGCAGCTCGTCGCGTACGCCCTCCAGCGCCGCCTCCCGGATCAGCTCTCCGACCAGCACCTGCTCCGGCTCGTCGGTCAGCTGGCCGCCCTCGTAGAGCGGCGGCGACTCCGGCATGTGCTCGATCAGCACGTCGGCCAGCACGTCGAGCTGCTCGCCCGACTGCGCCGAGACCGGCACGATCGCCGCGAACTCCGCCACCTGCGACACCGCGAGCAACTGCTCGGCGATCTGCTCCCTGCTCGCCAGGTCGCACTTGGTCACCACCGCGATGACCGGCGTCTTCTTCACGGCCGACAGCTTGTCGGCGATGAACCGGTCGCCCTTGCCGATCGGCTCGTTGGCCGGCACGCAGAAGCCGATCGCGTCGACCTCCGTGAGCGTGGACAGCACCAGGCTGTCGAGCCGCTCCCCGAGCAGCGTGCGCGGGCGGTGCAGGCCGGGGGTGTCGACGATGATGAGCTGGGCGTCAGGGCGGTGCACGATGCCCCTGATGACGCGCCTGGTCGTCTGCGGCTTGGACGACGTGATCGCCACTTTCGTACCGACCAGGGCGTTCATCAGCGTCGACTTGCCGACGTTCGGCCTCCCCACGAAGCAGGCGAATCCGGCGCGATGGCTGTCTGGCGAAGTCACATGTGCATTGTGTCCCATCAGCGGGCGTGTTCACGCCACCAGGCGAACGCCTGGGGGACCACCACCGGCATCCAGGCGGTCGTGTCGAGCTCGGCCACCTCGGGCTCCGCCGCCCACCGGAAATCGTTGATCTCCACGCCGTCGGGCTCGGGGTCGCCCGAGACCATCGCGCAGCCGTACGCGGCGATGACGTAGCCGACCTCGTGGCCGTTGGGGTAGACCGTGTGGAACTCGGGGCCGCCGTACACGCCGATCAGGCCGCGCACCTCGACGGCGATGCCGAGCTCCTCCTTCAGCTCCCGGACCACGGCCTCCTCCGGCCGCTCGCCGGGGTCGACGCCGCCGCCTGGCGCCGCCCAGAGCCCCACGTCGCCGTGCCGGGCAAGGAGCAGCCGGCCCGCGTCGTCGAACACGAAGCCGGACACCGACGGCAGCATGATCAGGTCGGTGCCGACCTTCTCGCGCAACCGCGCGAGGAACGGGGACATCGGCATGTCAGCCCCGCAGGGTCCCGTCGGGGCCGGCCACGAGCAGTGACTTGACGCCCAGCTCGGCGGCCACGGCCTCGTCGGCCGGGCTCGGCGCGCCCTCGCTCACCAGCGCGACGGCCTCCAGCGACCGCGCCCCGCTGGAGATCGCCATGGCCACCGCCACCTGCACCGCCGACAGGGTCAGCGCGTCCAGCGCCACGTTCGTGGCGGCGTACGTGCGGCCGGTCTCGTCGCGGACGGCGGCCCCCTCGGCGGAGCCGTTGCGCGCCCTGGCCGACCGGGCCAGCGTAATGATCTTGCTGTCTTCAGGATCGAGAGTCACGGGGAACAGGTTAGGCGCTCGCCATGGAGATGGCCGCATCCACCACCTGCCGGGTACGCGCGGCGTCCACGTCCTCCAGGCCCGTGTGCACCACGGACACCAGCGTGTCCCCCACCCGCGTCAGCACGACGTCCAGTGCGTACGGGTAGCCGTTGAGGCGTCCGCGCAGCCGCGCGCCCACGGCCTCGTCGCCGACGTTCCCGATCGGCAGCTCCAGCAGCCGCAGGTGCGTCCCCGTGGCGGTCCGTACGGTCCGGCACTCCCGCATCGCCCCGGCCAGCTCGTCGAGATGCCCCCCGGCCTGCGCGTCGGCGTACCGGGCCAGGCCCACCCCGGCCTGCTCGCCCAGGTCGTAGCCCCGGTAACTGACCGCGACCTGCGCGGTCAGCGCCTCGCCCGGCGCCCTGCCGCCGGCGGGCTCCAGCAGCGCCCGGCAGTCCTTGTCGCCTTTCGCGAACGGCAGCCGCCACGCCGGCTCCGGCCTGACCGTGAAGCCGTCGGGCAGTTGCGGCCCCTTGCTGACCAGCTCGTGCAGCTGCGCCATGGCGTGCGGGTCGTGGACTCTCTCGGCTCCCCCGCATCCCGCCAGAACGCCCGTCAGCAGCACTCCGGCGAAGATCCCCCGTTTTCGTCTCATGATCCCCCCTTTTGCCCGGCAACCTCCCCAACCGACGAATGCGACAACCCACCGAATATGCAAAAAGGGCGCCCCCGTCCGAATATTTCGGACGGGAGCACCCTTTACGCCGATCAGCGCCACAGCCGGCTGACCAGCCGGGACGCTGTCGTCCCCCCAGGGGCGTCCTCGGGCCGCGAACCCCACCCGGCCCTCGGACGCTTCCCCTCGGGCACCCACCGCACTGGATGCCGTGAGTTCAGAGTGCCGGACCCGGCTTGCAGAAGACTTGTAGAACGCTTGCGGCATCTGCCCCGATTTGCCGCTCGTCACTCGCGTTCGGCCGCGGCCGGGACGACGTCACCCGCCGGCGCCTCGGCACGGCGGACCACCACCGTGCTGATGCGGTTACGGCGCCCCGCCAGGCTCTCGGCGGTCAGCGACAACCCGGCCACCCGCGCGTGCGAGCCCGCGATCGGAACCCGCCCCAGCGCGTGCGCCAGCAGTCCGCCCACCGTCTCGACGTCGTCGACCTCGATCTCGGTGTCGAACAGCTCGCCCAGCTCGTCGACCGGCATCCGGGCGGTCACCCGCATGCCGCCGTCGGGCATGGGCTCCACGCGAGGCGCCTCCTGGTCGTACTCGTCGGTGATCTCCCCGACGATCTCCTCCAGGACGTCCTCGATCGTCACGAGACCCGCGGTGCCGCCGTACTCGTCGATGACGACGGCGATGTGGATCTGCCGGGCCTGCATCTCCCGCATCAGCTGGTCGATCGGCTTGCTCTCCGGCACGTACGCGGCAGGTCGCATGACGGACTCGACGGTGTCCTTGGCCCCGTCCTCGCCCGACTCGTGGATCTTGCGGGCGATGTCCTTCAGGTACGCCATGCCGACGACGTCGTCCTCGTTCTCCCCCACCACCGGGATGCGGGAGAAACCGCTGCGCAACGCCAGCGAGAGCGCCTGGTTGAGTGACTTGCCACGCTCGATGTAGACCATGTCGGTGCGCGGCACCATCACCTCGCGCACGAGCGTGTCACCCAGCTCGAACACCGAGTGGATCATCTCGCGCTCGTCCGGCTCGATCACCCGGCGTTCCTCGGCCAGGTCGACCAGGTCGCGCAGCTCCGCCTCCGAGGTGAACGGCCCGTCGCGGAACCCCTTGCCCGGCGTCAGCGCGTTGCCGAGCAGGATGAGCAGCTTGGGCAGGGGGCCGAAGATGCGGGTCAGGCCGTACACGACGGGGGCGCTCGCCAGCGCGACCGGCTCGGCGTGCTGACGGCCCAGCGTACGCGGCATCACTCCGACCACCACATAGCTGATGACGATCATCACGGCCGCGGCGCACACGTACGCCCAGCCCTGGTCGTGCATCAGGTCGATGAACAGCAGCGTCGCGATGACCGTCGCGACCAGCTCACAGCTCAGCCGCAACAGCAGGAGCAGGTTGAGGTAGCGCGGCGGGTCGGTCACGATGGCCCGCAGCCTCGCGGCCCCCCGCCTGGCCTCACGCGCGAACTCGTCGGCGCGCACCCGGGAGATGCGCGTCAGCGCCGTCTCCGCACTGGCGATCAGGCCACCGACGATCACCAGCGCGATGGCCGACAACAACCAGACGTTCACCGCGAGTTGCGCACCTCCTGCCACGACTCGAGGAGCCGGGCCTGCAGTCCGAACATCTCCTTGTGCTCCTCCGGCTCAGCGTGGTCGTAACCGAGCAGGTGGAGGATGCCATGGGTGCACAGCAGTTCGAGCTCTTCGGCGGCGCTGTGGCCGGCCTCCTCGGCCTGCCGGGCGGCCACCTGCGGGCAGAGCACCACGTCACCGAGCAGCGCGGGATCGGCCGGGGCGTCGGACTCACCACGCGCGCCGCCCCCGGGACGCAACTCGTCCATCGGGAACGCCAGCACGTCGGTCGGCCCCGGCTCGCCCATCCACTTCTCGTGCAGCTCGGCCATGGCCTCCTCGTCGACCACCACGATCGACAGCTCGGCCAGCGGGTTGATGCCCATCTCGGCCAGGACGTGGGCGGCCAGGGCGGTCAGGCTCTCCTCGTCGACCCCGACGCCCGACTCGTTGTTGATCTCAGTGCTCACGGTCGCTCACCCGTCGCCTTCCCCGTTGCTGCTGCAGGCGCTTGGGCTCCTGCATGGCGTCGTAACGCCCGTACGCGTCCACGATGTCGCTGACCAGCTTGTGGCGGACCACGTCGGCGCTGGACAGGTGGGCGAAGTGGATGTCGGGGATGCCCTCGAGGATCTCCTGGACGACCCGCAGACCGCTGACCGTGCCCGAGGGCAGGTCGACCTGCGTGACGTCACCCGTCACCACGATCTTCGAGTTGAACCCGAGCCGGGTGAGGAACATCTTCATCTGCTCGGCCGAGGAGTTCTGGGCCTCGTCGAGGATGATGAACGCGTCATTGAGGGTGCGACCCCGCATATACGCGAGGGGTGCGACCTCGATCGTGCCGGCGGCCATGAGTTTCGGGATCGAGTCGGGGTCGACCATGTCGTGCAGCGCGTCGTAGAGCGGCCGCAGGTAGGGGTCGATCTTCTCGTAGAGCGTGCCGGGCAGGAAGCCGAGCCGCTCGCCCGCCTCCACCGCGGGACGGGTCAGGATGATGCGGTTGACCCGCTTCTCCTGCAGCGCCCGCACGGCCTTGGCCATCGCGAGGTAGGTCTTGCCGGTGCCGGCCGGGCCGATGCCGAACACGACCGTGTGCTGGTCGATCGCGTCGACGTAGCGCTTCTGGTTGACCGTCTTGGGGCGGATGGTGCGGCCGCGCGAGGAGAGGATGTCGAGCGAGAGCACCTCGGCGGGCCGGTCGGAGGTCATGCGCAGCATCGCGATGCTCCGCTCGACCGCGTCGGGCGTGAGCTCTCCGCCGCTGCGCAGCACCTCGACCAGCTCTTCGAAGAGCCGCACCACGGTGCCGCTCTCGTCGGGGCTGCCGGTGACGGTGATCTCGTTGCCGCGTACGTGGATGTCGGCCCTGAAGGCGCCCTCGATCACGCGTAGCAACTCGTCTCGGGAGCCGAGGAGGCTGACCATCGGGTATTCGTCCGGAATCAGCACCTTGGCTTGGGTGCGCGAGGGAGGTGCCGTGCGTCGGGATTCGTGTAGTTCGGACATGGGCAGGCCAGCGGCCTGATGCCTCCCGGTCTCTTGCAGTGTGCTTCTCCGCCCATCGTATCCGGGACCAGGACGATTGCTCTCGTCAATATCGCCCGGCCCGGCAGCCGGCGGGTGGTTCAGCCGGGCGGCCAGGTCAGCGGGCGGCCTCCGAGCACGTGGGCGTGGACGTGGAAGACGGTCTGGCCCGCGCCGGGGCCGGTGTTGAAGACCACGCGGTAGCCGCCCTCGGCCACGCCCTCCTGGACGGCGACCGCGTGGGCGGTCTTGAGCACGTCGTCGGCCAGGCCGTCGTCGGCCCTGGCCAGCGCGGCGGCGTCGGGGTGGTGCTGCTTGGGAACGACCAGCACGTGGGTCGGGGCCTGCGGGTTGATGTCACGGAACGCCAGCGTCCTGCCGGTTTCATGAACGATCTCGGCGGGAATCTCCTTGGCGACAATTTTGCAGAAGAGGCAATCAGTCACCTGATCACCCTATCGAGACCGTGTCCGCGGGCCGGTTCCGTTGCGAATCGGTAATCGGCTGTGTCGTGCACGGGAAGATCCGCGCGGTTAGGGTGAGTGTGCGACACTTCAGCAAAAAATAGGACGATTCAGGGTCGGGCGAGCGCCACCTGGCGAGGACACGACTGGGTAATGCACCCTAACGAACCGGGGAAACCTCCAGAACCGGAAGAGCGTAAACCCTCTGGGAAGGCCGCGCGTCCCACTGATGTGACCACCGAAACCCTTCTGGCCGACAGGTCGATGGGGGCGGTGCCGGTCGGGTGGGATGCCGACATGGCCGTGACGGCGCTCTACAGTGCGCATTTCCGGTCGTTGGTGCGTCTCGCTGTGTTGCTGGTGCGCGATATAGCAACCGCCGAGGAAGTCGTGCAGGATGCGTTCGTCGCCATCCATGGTGCCTGGCGTAGGCTGCGTGACCCCGACAAGGCACTCGCCTACCTGCGTCAGTCCGTCGTCAACCGATCCAGGTCCGTGCTGCGTCACCGCGCGGTCGTCGAGAAGTACGCTCCGAAGGGCCTGCCCGACGCGCCGAGCGCCGAGAACGGCGCCATCGGTGAGTTGGAACGCTCCGCTGTAATCGAGGCGTTACGAGCCTTGCCGACCCGGCAGCGAGAAGCACTGGTTCTACGCTACTACGGTGATCTGTCCGAAGCTGAGATCGCCCATGCCATGGGCATCAGCAAGGGGGCGGTCAAGAGCCACACCGCGCGTGGCATGGCCGCCTTGAGATCGGTCCTGGAGAAAATGTCATGACCCAGCCCCCCGACGAGTACGGCGACCTGTTGCGCCGTGCGCTCCGAGCGGAGGCGGACGCGGTCGTGCCCTCGCCGGACGGACTGGACATCATCCGTGCCCGCATCCAGCGGCGCAGCGCGCGCAGCCTGTTCTGGTGGCGGGCCGGCGCGGCCGCAGGCAGTGCCGTCCTGGTGGCGGGGACGATCGTGATGGCCGTGCCGCAGCTGCGCTCGCAGATCGTCGACCAGCAGTTCGTGCAGCCGGCGCGCCAGGAGACGACCGACGAGGTGCCGTCCAACTCCTCCACCACAAGGTCGCAGCCACCACCTCCGGAGCAGACCGCCCCGTCGTTTCCGGCCGTGGTGCCCGAGACGTCCCGGTCGCCGGCGCCGAAGCCGACCAGGAGGGCGGAGTCCACCAGCAGGCCGTCGCCCTCGCCGACCCCGACGACTTCCGAGTGTCCGTCTCCGCAGGCCGCCGAGCAGACCGACTGTCCCACGATCTCACCCACGCCGACGCCCACCGCGCTCGACGCGAGCGTGCCGCCCTCGGAGTGTCCCGCCGAGCAGTGCCCTCCGGACGATGCTCTGACCGAAACCCCCACCGAAGCCGCGAGCCCTCTCGTGGACGAGCCCCAGACCACGCCCTGACGCCCTACGGGCTCGGTTCGCTCACCAGCGCCCCGTACGGCTGAGCAGCACCGCCGCCGCGGCCACGCCCGCCGTGGACGTCCGCAGAATCGTCGGCCCCAGCAGCACCGTAACGGCCTTCGCCGCCCGGAACGCGGCCAGCTCCTGCTCCGACACGCCGCCCTCGGGCCCCACGACCACGACGATGTCGCCGCCGGCGGGCAACGCCACCCCTGACAGCGGCTCGGCCGCCTCCTCGTGCAGCACCAACCCCAGCGCGGCCTCCGACAGCAGGCGTTCGACCTGCGCGGTCGAGTGGAGATCGGCGACCTGCGGCAGGTGGAACCTGCGGGCCTGCTTGCCCGCCTCGCGCGCCGTGGAACGCCAGCGGCCGAGCGCCTTGGCGATCTTGTCGCCCTTCCACTGGGTGATGCTCCGCGAGGCGGCCCAGGGCACGATCACGTCGACGCCGGCCTCGGTCATCATCTCGACGGCCAGCTCGCCCCGGTCGCCCTTGGGCAGGCCCTGGACGACGACCAGCCGGGGCCGGGGCGGCTCGACGGCGTAGCGGTGGAGCACCTCCAGGCGGAGGGCGTCCTTCAGCGTCTCAAGCACGACGCATTCGGCCACCGCTCCGGCGCCGTCGGTCAGGTCGACCCGCTCGCCGGGACGCAGACGGCGTACGGAGGCCGCGTGGCGGCCTTCCGGGCCGGCGAGCGTCAGCTCCGGCCCGTCGAGCTCCTGGGCCTCCTCCGCCAGGAAGACCGGGACGGTCACGTCACCTGCCGTTGAAGGCGTCGCGCAGCCGGGAGAAGAAGCCCTGCTGCCCCGGCGCGAACTTGCCCGGCGGCCGCTCCTCGCCGCGCAGCTTGGCCAGCTCGCGCAGGAGCTCCTCCTGGGCGGCGTCGAGACGGCTCGGAGTCTCGACGTTGACGTGGATGAGCAGGTCGCCGCGGCCGGACTCGTTGAGCCGCTGCACCCCGCGCCCGAACATGGTGATGACCTGGCCGGACTGCGTGCCGGGCCGGACGTCGATCTCCTCGGGGCCGTCGAGGGTCTCGACGGTGAGCACGGTGCCGAGCGCGGCGGCCGACATCGGGATCTGGACGGTGCAGTGGAGGTCGTCACCGCGCCGTTCGAAGATCTCGTGCGGTCGCTCCACGATCTCGAGGAAGAGGTCTCCGGGCGGGCCGCCGCCGGGGCCGATCTCGCCCTCCCCGGCGAGCTGGATGTGGGTGCCGTCCTCGACGCCCGCGGGGATGCGGACCTTGATCGTACGGCGGGTGCGGACGCGGCCGTCGCCGGAGCACTCCTGGCAGGGGTGGCGGATGATCGTGCCGAAGCCGCCGCACTGCGGGCACGGGCGCGAGGTCATGACCTGGCCCAGGAACGACCGGGTGACCTGGGAGATCTCGCCCCGCCCGCTGCACATGTCGCAGGTGTCGGGGTGGGTGCCGGGCGCGGCGCCGGCCCCATGACACACCTCGCAGAGCACGGCAGTGTCGACGACCAGCTCGCGGGTGGTGCCGAACGCCGTCTCGCGCAGGTCGAGCTCGACCCGGATGGTGGCGTTGCGGCCCCGCCGGGCGCGCGAGCGCGGGCCCCGGGCGCCCGCGGCCGTGCCGAAGAAGGCGTCCATGATGTCGCTGAACGGGAAGCCCGCGCCGAAGCCGCCGGCTCCGGCGCCCGCTCCCGCGCCGCCGAACGGGTCGCCACCCAGGTCGTACATCTGGCGCTTGTTCGGGTCGGACAGCACCTCGTAGGCCTGCGTGATCTCCTTGAACCGCTCCTGTGTCTGCGGATCCGGGTTCACGTCAGGGTGCAGCTCGCGGGCGAGACGGCGATACGCCTTCTTGATCTCGTCCTGACTTGCGTCACGGCGCACCCCGAGGGTGGCGTAGTAGTCGCTGTTTGCCACTTATCGACCTCTTATGATGCAGCCAGGATCTGGCTGACGTAGCGTGCCACCGCGCGTACGGCGCCCATTGTCACGGGATAGTCCATCCTGGTCGGTCCCAGCACGCCGAGCCGGGCCAGTTGGTTGTCGCCAGAACCGTATCCCGTCGCGACGACGGACGTGCCCCGCAGGTAGGGGTTTTCCGAGCCGATGCGGACGGTGAGTGCGGACGGGATGTCTGAGGTGGTCTCGCCGAGCAGCCGCATCAGCACCACCTGCTCCTCCAGGGCCTCCAGCACGTCGCGCAGGCCGATGGAGAAGTCGGCGCCGGCGAGGTTGGCCGCGCCGGCGAACACGATCTTCTCGTCGTGCCGCTCGACGAGCGTCTCGAGGAGCACCGACAGAATCGTGGCCGCGGCGGGGCGGTCTTCGACGGGGAGGCGTTCGGGCAGGTCGGAGACCAGCTCCGGAACGCTGCTCAGGCCGCAGCCGTCGAGGCAGGAGTTGAGCACGGCACGCAGGTGCGCGATGCGGGTGTCCTCCACCTCTTCGGGCAGCTCGATGACGCGTTGCTCGACTCGGCCGGTGTTGGTGATCAGCACGAGCATGACCCGGCGCTCGTTGAGGGGGACGAGCTCGACGTGCCGGACGGTCGAGCGGGTCAGCGTCGGGTACTGCACGACCGCCACCTGCCGGGTCAGCTGGGCGAGCAGCCGGACCGTGCGGGTGACCACGTCGTCGAGGTCGACCGCGCCGGCGAGGAACGTCTCGATGGCCCTGCGCTCGGCCGCCGACAGCGGCTTGATCTGCGAGAGCCGGTCGACGAAGAGCCGATAGCCCTTGTCGGTCGGCACGCGCCCGGCGCTGGTGTGCGGCTGGGTGATGTAGCCTTCCTCCTCCAGCGCGGCCATGTCGTTCCTGACCGTCGCCGGGGAGACCTTCAGGTTGTGACGCTCGGCGAGCGCCTTGGAGCCCACCGGTTCGTTGGTGGACACGTAGTCTTCGACAATGGCGCGGAGCACCGCCAGTTTCCGATCGTCGAGCACGTGCTCACCTCCTGCCTCTGTCTCTTTCGGGAAAACGCGGCGTCTAGCACTCTGTGTTCCCGAGTGCCAAGTGTACGGCTCCGGCCCACAAGGTGCGATAACACCGCGTCCCTAACTGCTGCTGGCTTCCATGACGCGACAGGCCTCACACTTGCGCACATGACCGACGAATCCCGGCCTCCGTCGTACGGCCGCCCGCCAGGGCACCACGGTCAGTTGCCTCCTCAGTACGGCGTACAGCCCGGCCAGGGGCAGCCGGGGACGTGGCCGCCGCCGTACGAGCAGCCCACGCCGTTCGGCCCGTCATCTCAGTACGGACAATACGGCCAACAACCCCAATTTCCGCCACGAATCAACTCCAAAGCGATAAAGCCTGGGCTGTGGTGGCTTGCGGTCGTCTGGGGCGTGTTCGTGGCGTGCGCGGCGGCCGGGGTGTTCGTCCTGCCGGGCGGCGGCGTGGCGGGCGCGGCGCCGACGCGGACGTTCGCCTCCGGGGAGAGCGTCACGGTGCCGGTCGACCCGGCCGACAAGCCCGCCGTGTACATCGCCAGCGACACGCCGATCACCTACGAATGCTCCATCACCGGCCAGGCCAGGCTCGCCAAGACCACCGGCACCGAGGCGGTCACCTCGGACGGCGTCGTGTGGCGGCAGTTCCTGGTGATCAACGCGCCGGCCAGGGGCGAGTACCGGCTCACCTGCGTCGACGACGAGCAGGCCGCCGTACGGTACGGCGTCGGCCGCGACCTGCTCTCCACCCCCGGCGGCGTCTCCGGCCTGCTGCCGCTGCTCGTACCCGCCGCCGGCCTGCTCGTCGCCGTCGCCGGCACCGTCTTCGTCCTGATACGCCGGAACATCACCCGTAAGCACCTTGCGGTGACGGGGTGATTTGCTACGGTCCCCCGTGTGTACGACGGCGATGTGCTGGCAGGAAATTGGCGGCGGCCGGGCAAGGGCAAGATCCCGAAGGTGCCCGCCGAGCGTGACCTCGTCGTGGAGGACGCCGACAGCGGCTTCTGCGGCGCGGTGGTGGCCTGCGACAAGGAGGCCGTCACGCTCGAAGACCGCTTCGGCCGGCGCCGGCTGTTCCCGCTCGCTCCCGCCGCCTTCCTGCTGGAGGGCAAACCCGTGACCCTGGTACGCCCCACGACGGCGACCCCCGCGGGCCCCCGGCGCAGCGCGTCCGGCTCGATCGCCGTGCAGGGGCTGCGGGCGAGGGTGGCCAGGGAGAGCCGGATCTACGTGGAGGGCGTGCACGACGCCGCCCTCGTGGAGAAGATCTGGGGTCACGACCTGCGGGTCGAGGGGGTGGTCGTCGAATACCTGGAAGGCGTGGACGACCTGCCGGCCATCGTGGCGGAGTTCGGCCCCGAACCGGGGCGGCGGCTCGGCGTGCTGGTCGACCACCTGGTGCCCGGCTCCAAGGAGAGCAGGATCGCCGCCGAGATCACCTCGCCGGACGTGCTGGTGGTGGGCCACCCCTACATCGACATCTGGCAGGCCGTCAAACCGTCCGTGCTGCGGATCCCCGCCTGGCCGGACGTGCCGCGCGGGGTGCCCTGGAAGGAGGGCGTGATCGCCGCCCTGGGCTGGCGGATGGAGCCCGCCGAGGCGTGGCGACGGATCCTCGGGGCGGTCTCGACGTACACGGACCTGGAGCCGGAGTTGCTCGGCCGGGTGGAAGAACTGATCGACTTCGTAACGGAGACCCCATGAGCCAGGACCCGCCGCAGCCGCCCGACGACGACGCCACGCGCCGCGTCACCCCCGCCGACCTTCCCCCCGGATACGGCCCACAGCCGGGCTCCCAGCCCCCGTACGGGCAACAACCGGGCTCCCAACCCGCATACGGACAACAGCCGGGTTCTCAGCCCCCGTACGGACAACAACCGGGCTCCCAACCCGCATACGGACAACAGCCGGGTTCTCAGCCCATGTACGGGCAACAGTCGGGTTCTCAGCCTGAATACGGGCAGCCGCCCGGCTACGGGCAGTCCGGCGGATACGGTCAGTCCTCCGGCTACGGCGCGGCCGGCGGTTACGGGCAACCCGGGGGATACGGGCAGGCCAATGGTTACGGGCAGGCCTCTGACTACGGCCAGGGCCACGGGCAGCAGGGGTACGGGCAGCCCGCGGGCTACGACGGTTACGGCCAGCAGGGTTACGGGCAGCAGGGGTACGGCGGGCCTCCGCCTGGATACGGTCCTCCGCCGGGTTACGGCCCCGGCTACGGCGCGCCTGGCGAGCCGTACATCCCGGGACGGTTCGGCCCCCGCCCCGGCACCGACGACACGAACATGGCGATGCTCTCCCACCTGCTGGGCCTGCTGGTGTCGTGGCTCGGCCCGCTGATCATCTACTTGATGAAGAAGGACGAGTCCCCCTACGTGAGGGACCAGGCCGCCGAGGCGCTCAACTTCCAGATCACGATGTTCATCGGATACATGGTGGCCGGTGCCCTGATGCTCGTCTTCATCGGGTTCCTGGTGCTGCCGGTCGTCTGGATCCTGTCGTTGATCTTCCAGATCCAGGCTGCCATCGCGGCCAACAGGGGCGAGAAGTACCGCTATCCGATCGCCCTGCGCATGATCACCTAGACCAGCAGGTCCCTGACGAGGGCGTCGGCCAGCAACCGCCCTCGCAGCGTGAGCACCATCAGGCCCGCCCTGAACGGCTCCGGCTCCAGCAGACCGCGCGCCAGGGCGCTCGCCACGACCGTGCGCGCCCCGGGCGCCACGTCGGCCAGCGGGTAGCCGGACGACAGCCGCAGCTCCAGCATGAGACGCTCGGCCGCGCGGTCGTCGGCTTCGAGCACCTCGCGGGCGTGGGCGGGCGAGTCACCGGCGGCCAGGCGTCGTGCGTAGGCGGCCGGGTGTTTGACGTTCCACCAGCGGGTGCCGCCGACGTGGCTGTGGGCGCCCGGGCCGGCGGCCCACCAGTCACCACCGGTCCAGTAGAGCAGGTTGTGCCGGCAGCGGGCGGCGTCGGACACGGCCCAGTTGGACACCTCGTACCAGCCGAATCCGGCCTCGGCGAGCAGCTCGTCGGCGAGGAGGTAGCGGTCGGCGGCCACGTCGTCGTCGGGCATCGGCAGCTCGCCGCGCTTGATCCTGACCGCCAGCCGCGTGCCCTCCTCGACGATCAGCGAGTACGCCGACACGTGGTCGGGCCCGGCCTCGATCGCCGCGGTCAGCGAGGCCCGCCAGTCGTCGTCGGACTCGCCGGGCGTGCCGTAGATCAGGTCGAGGTTGACGTGGTCGAACCCGGCCTGCCTGGCCTCGCGTACGGCCGCCGCGGGCCTGCCGGGCGTGTGGCGGCGGTCGAGGACCTCCAGGACGTGCTCGCGGGCGCTCTGCATGCCGAAGCTGATGCGGTTGAACCCGCCGTGGCGCAGCTTCTCCAGGTACGACGGATCCACCGACTCGGGGTTGGCCTCCGTGGTGACCTCGGCGCCCGGCTTGAGCCCGAACTCGGAGTCGATCGCGGCGAGGATGCCGGCGAGGTCTTCGGGGGGCAGCAGGGTAGGCGTGCCGCCACCGAAGAACACCGTCTCCACCGGCACGTCGGCCGTGCCGAGGACGCGGCGGGCCAGGCGGATCTCCTCGACGACCGTGTCGGCGTAGTCGCGCTGCGAGGCGCCGGGGCCGAGCTCGGCCGCGGTGTAGGTGTTGAAGTCGCAGTAGCCGCATCGCGTCACGCAGAACGGCACGTGCACGTAGAAGCCGAACGGACGCTCGCCGAGGCCGCTCAGGGCGCTGTCGGGCAGCTCGCCCGAGGCGGGCGCGGGATCGCCGTCAGGCAGGGTCGAAGGCACGCTTCCAGTGTGCCCGTCCCCGGAGGGTGCCCGGGTCGTTGACGGTGGCAGGCCGGGGATCTACGATCCGTCTGACTTATAGGAAAGTTTCCTATAAGTACGCCGTCCCATGGAGCCCCGCGTGCACAAGAAGATCCTGTTAGCCCTGTCCCTCTTACTCGGCCTCACGGCGTTCTCCGTGCCCGCCGAGGCCCGGACCGACTTCCAACGGGTCGCGTACTTCATCCAATGGGGCGTCTACGGCCGCGACTACCACGTCAGGGACGTCGACGTCACCGGCGCCGCGGCCAAGCTCACCCACCTCAACTACGCGTTCGGCTTCGTCAGCGCCGACGCCACGTGCTACTCCTCCGACCCGTGGGCCGACTGGCAGCGCCCGGTCCCGGCCGAACAGAGCGTGGACGGCGTCGCGGACGCGCCCGGCCAGGCGCTCAACGGCAACCTCAACCAGCTCCGCAAGCTCAAGGCCAAGCATCCCGGGCTCAAGACGATGATCTCGCTGGGCGGCTGGACCGGCTCGGCGCACTTCTCCGACGCGGTGCTCACCCCGGAGTCCCGGACGAAGCTGGCCGCTTCGTGCATCGACCTGTGGCTGCGCGGCAACCTGCCGGGTCTGGAGCCGGGGGCGGGCGCCGGCGTGTTCGACGGGATCGACCTGGACTGGGAGTGGCCGGGCTCCTCCGGAGCCGAGGGCAACGTCATCAGGCCCGAGGACAAGCGGAACTTCACCCTGTTCGTGGAGGAACTGCGTGACCAGCTTCGCCAGTTCTCCCAGAAGGCGGAGCTCACGGCCTTCCTCCCGGCCGCGGCGGCGAAGATCGACGCCGGCTACGAGGTGCGCCGGGTGTTCAAGCAACTCGACTTCGCCACCATCCAGGGGTACGACCTGCACGGCACCTGGGAGCCGCAGACCGGGCACCAGAGCAACCTGCTGACCGACCGGCGCGACCCGAACCCGGTGAAGTACAGCGTCGACCAGACCGTACGCGACTACCTGGCCCGTGGGGCGCCCGCGCGCAAGATCGTCGTCGGCGTGCCCGCGTACGGCCAGGGCTGGACCGGCGTCACCGGCTCCCGCGACGGCCTCTACCAGCCCGCCACCGGCCCCGCTCCGGGCAAGTGGGCCCCGGGCACCGAGGACTACAAGGACCTCGTCGCCAAACCCGGCAAGCGCCACCGCGACCTGCGCACGGGCGCCATGTGGCTCTACGACGGCAACGAGTTCTGGTCGTACGACGACCCGGCGATCATGCTGCAGAAGGCCGCGTACATCCGCCTGAAGGGCCTCGGCGGCTCGATGCTCTGGTCCATCGACCAAGACGACGCGAAAGCCTCCCTCACCTCAGCCCTCTACACGATCCTCCGCTGACGCCGCCGCCCACTCCCCCTCCCGCCCTGCACGCCGGGTCCGGCGCCGACCCCTCCACTCCGGGCCGCGAACGCCCGGTCCGGCGCCGACCCCTACCATTCCCCCCTGTACGCCTCGGCTCCCCGGCGCCGACCCCTCCCATTCCCACCCTGTACGCCCCGGCTCCCCCCAACACCGCCCCATGCCGGGACATCGACATCCACCCCCACCACACCCCGCCGGCGCCCCACCCATCCGGCGCTGACTCCCTCCTCATCGGCGCTGTACACAGTCCGGCGCCGACCCCTCCATTCCGGGCCCCGAACGTCCGGCCCCTCCCTTTCCCGCCCTGTACGCCCCGGCTCCCCGCCAACACCGCCCCGTGCCGGGACATCGACATCCACCCCCACCACACCTCGCCGGCGCCCTACCCATCCGGCGTTGGCGCCCGCGAGGCCGGCGTCTCGTCCCACTTCTGCCGGGGGCAGCGTCGGCCACGCGGCTTGGGGGGCGGTACGTGCCATCGCGCAACCCCGCCCGCACAGGCAGCGCACGCCTTACCTCCACTCACCCATCGCGGTGCCCTCCGTGCGCCGTCGCCGTTGGCCGACGCGTGGCGGCCAGGTTTCACCGTGCCTGGTCAGCTGTTCGGCTACCTCGGGCGGGCGCGTTCGGCAGGCTCATCCCGCCTGTCGGCGTGGACAGGGTGGTGAGGGCACCGCTGTTCGGTGTCCGATCGGGGCTTGGGCCGTTCAGGTGAGGGTGCGGGCGGCGAGGGCGTCCCACTTGGGGTCGTGGTCCGGGATGGTGAGGATGCGCTGCATGGCGTTCTTGTCGCCGTGGCGGGCTCGGAACGCGTCCGTCACGGTCGCGCCGAGCTCCGGGCGGAAGACGATTTCCACCTCGTCCCCCTGGCCGAGAAGTCCGGGCTCGACCACGCGTAGGTAGGCGCCCGTGCGGCCCGCCGCCGTGAAGCGTTTGAGCCAGCCGGGCTCGTCCATCCAGTTGCGGAACACCACGCATGGGATCCGGGGGCCGGTCACCTCCAGCAGGGCCGTGCCCACCCGCCAGCGTTCGCCGAGCAGGGCGCCGTTGAGGTCGACGCCGGACGTGGTGAGGTTCTCGCCGAACTGGCCCGCGCGCAACGGCCTGCCCAGCTCGGACGCCCACCAGTCGTAGTCCTCCCTGGCGTAGGAGTAGACGGCATGGTCAGGTGAGCCGTGGTGCTTCTTGTCGGCGCGCTCGTCCCCCGCCAGCCCGTGGCCCGTCACCTCGACCCGATGCGTGACCGGCCGCTTGTCGATCGCCGTACGCCCGAGCTTTCCCGCCCAATCAGCCTCGAACGATTGTCCGACGTTCACCGACAAAATGCGCATGCCTGGACGCTAACCGATGGCCGTCTCCCCGGGCGACCCGTTTCCGGCCTCCACCCCAGGGTGGAGATTCGTGCTCTCAACCCGCGGGCCGATCCGGTGCGGCCCTCGCGTCTCTAGCGTCGTTGCCGTGCAAACGACAGAGATCTCCCTCCTTGTCCTCCTCGCCGTCGCGTTCGTCATCTACCGCCAGTTCAGGACCCGCCGCGCGGGCAGGCTCGGCGTGCTCTACACCGCCGGTGCCATGATCGTCGCCGGCGTCGTCATGGGCGGGCTCCTCGACCCGGTGCACCCCGCGCTGAGCCTCGCCCTGTTCGCCGTCGAAGCCCTCGGCGCCGTGGCGCTCGGTGTGTGGCGCGCGGCAACCACACGCGTGTGGCTGGACGACTCGGGCGTCGCCTGGGCGAAGGGCACGGGCTGGACCCTGGTGGCGTGGGTGACCTCGATCGCGGTCCGCCTCGGCCTGTACGCCGCCGGGCAGTGGCTCGGCCTGGCCCCGTCCGCGGGCGGCATCCTGTTGTTCGTCGGCCTCACCATCGGCGTCCAGGCGTACCTCGTCGCCCGTCGCGGACGGGCTCTCATCTCCATGGACGGGCGACCGGATACCGTCGAGAGGTGATTCGCGCGCTTGCCAGGATCGTCCCGTTCGTGCTGCGGGGCGGGGCGGTCGCACTGCTGATCATCGCCCAGGTGCGGTCCGCCCCCGCACCTGGCCCGACCGGCCCGGGCCTGGCCGTCGCGGTCGTCACCGGAGCGCTCGCCGTCACTCTCCTCGCCATCGCGTTCCGGCTGCCGCTGCGCGGCGTCCGCAGACCATCCCAGGGCACCGCGAACCCCGCGCCCGACCTCGCGCCAGAGCCCCTCGAAGGCTCGCATCCGACCGAGCCCCCGCAGCCAACGGACGGCACGTCGCTCCTCACGCCAGGGCACGCGCCGGAGCGCTCGACAGAGCCCCTCAGGGGCTCGCGTCGCGAGCCCTCGCAGGACACGAAGGACCCGTCGCGGGCCGCGGCAGAGGTCTGGCGAGGCGCGGAGACGTCTCACCCCGCACCGGAGCTCTCTCGGGGTGGGGCGGACACGTCGCAGGCTGCGCCTGAGCCCTCGCCACGTACGGCGCGGGCGTCGCGTCTCGCGGCAGGGCTCTCGAAGAGCGCGGCCAAGGCGTCGGTGTTCGGTGTGCCGCTCACGCTGGTGGCGCTTGGGCTGGCGGTGATTCTCTCCGACATCCTCTTCGCCATCAGCCGGGACGGTGCGGCGGTCGGGGCCCTGCTGTTCTGCGTCACCCTCGTGGCGACCCGTTTCCCCCTGCGCCAGTCGATGCCGGTCGGGATCCTGGCCGTCGGGGGACTGCTCGTGGTCGGCGTCCTCGACGGCTTCCCCGCCCAGGACCTCACCGCCATGCTCAGCGTCTGCATGATCTTCCTGATCGCGTACGCGGCCAGGCAGCGCAAGGCCGCCAGGGCGGCCGAGGCACGTGAGGCGGTGCTCGCCGAGCGGGCCAGGATCGCCAGGGAGCTCCACGACATCCTCGCCCACTCCCTCTCGGCCCAGCTCGTCCACCTGGAGGGCGCCAAGCTGCTGCTCCGCGCGGAGCGTACGGCCGAGGCCCTCGACCGGGTGACCCGCGCCCGCGATCTGGCCAAGTCGGGGCTCGACGAGGCCAGGCGGGCGGTGTCGGCGCTGCGCGAGAGCCCTCCCCCGCTGCCAGAGGCGTTGCGCGCGCTGACCGGTGAGTTCGAGAGCGCCACGCAGCAGGAGTGTGCGCTGCGCGTCCGCGGGCTGGAGCGAAGGCTCGCGCCGGAGACCGAGCTCACCCTCATCCGCACCGCCCAGGAAGCGCTCACGAACGTACGCCGCCATGCCCCCGGCAGCCCGGCCACGGTCGAGCTGTCGTGCGATCGGTCGTGGTGCGATCTGCGCGTCACGAACCCGTTCTCGGACGGCGAGGGCTCCCCCGGCGGCGGCCACGGCCTGATGGGCATGCGCGAACGCGCCGAACTGCTCGGCGGCACCCTGATGGCCGGCGAACGGGACGGCTCCTTCCTCGTACACCTGCGAGTCCCGGCATGACGCGGGCGCCGCGCCCCCACGGGCGCAGGCTGGGGACGGCCGACGCAGGAGCGCGACGCGCGGCGGATGCTGCGCCGTCCGGCGCGGCCGATGGAGCGGCCCCCACGGGGCGGGGCGGATGGCGGAGGTCCGGCAGGTGCATGGCCTGGCCCGACACCAGCGGGCCGAACACCAGCATCGGCTGCCCGGACCCCAGGAGGTGACGCCGTGACCAGAGTCGTTGTGGTCGATGACCAGGCCGTGGTGCGGGAAGGGCTGGTGTTGTTGCTCGGGCTGTTGCCGGGCATCGAGGTGGTCGGCTCGGCGGGCGACGGCGAGGCGGCACTGCGGCTGGTCGAGGAAGAACGACCGGACGTGGTGCTCATGGACCTGCGCATGCCGCGCATGGACGGCGTCGAGGCCACCGGCCGCATCCGCGCCGCGTACCCGGAGACCCAGGTCGTGGTGCTGACCACGTATTCCGACGACGACTCCGTCTTCGCCGCGCTGCGGGCGGGCGCGCGCGGTTTCCTCACCAAGGACGCCGACGCCGACGACATCGCCCGGGCCGTCGCCACCGTCGTGCGCGGCGACGCGCAGCTCGACCCGTCCGTGCAGCGGCGCCTGCTGGAGAGCATGGCGCCCACACGGGTGAGGCCCGCCCCGGCGGGACGCGGCGCGGACCTGCCCGACGGGCTGACCCCGCGCGAGGGCGAGGTGCTGGCCCTCATCGCGGACGGCCTGTCGAACGCCGAGATCGCCGGCCGCCTCCATGTCACGGAGGCCACCGTCAAGACGCACATCAACAACCTCTTCGCCAAGGCCCACCTGAGGGACCGGGCCCAGGCCGTCACGTACGCCTACCGTCATGGCCTGGCGCGCCCGAGTTGAGCTGCGACTCCTCGTCGAACCCGGCGAGCTGTAACAACGTCTCCAGCGCCGCCTGCCGGGTCTCCTCGACCGAGGCGCCCCGCTCGCCGAAGCAGTCGGCCGCCACGTCGAGCAGCGCCGTCACCACGGCCGCGTCGGGGTAGGGAACGTCGACCATGACCGTGCCGTCGTCGCCGGCCTCGCCCTCGGCCAGGTGGAGCCGGAGCAGCCGTCTGGCCTCCTCCGCCACTGCCACCCCCAGCACCGCGGCGCGCTCGAAGCGCTCAGAAGCAATCACGTCACCCTCCAGTCGCACAGGCGTTCGAGAAGAGAAGGTAGACGACGGCACCGACAGAATCGCGCCGGAATCCCTTACGCCGCCGGGGATCCGCGTGCGCGCGAGGTCCCATGCGCCGCGCCGCGGAGGACGCGCGCCATGAACTCCCCCGCGGCAAGGGCCGCGCGGCTGACGCACCGAAGATGAGCCCGCGCGGCGGGCGATCCCGCTGGATACGCTCGAACGGTGTACGACGCGATCATCGACCTCGACGGCCTCACGGTCGATCTCGGAGGCAACCCCGTGCTCCGGGGCATGGAACTGCACGTGTCGCCCGGTGAGATCGTGGCGATCGTCGGCCCGAACGGCTCGGGCAAATCGACCCTGCTGCGCTGCGTCGCCGGCCTCCAGCCCGCCACGGACGGGCAGGTCCTGGTGTTCGGGGAGCCGCCGGCCGACGACGCCGGATTCTGGGGCCGGGTGGGGCTGCTGTTCGAGGAGCCGGCCTGGTATCCCGCGCTCACCACGCGCGAACACCTCGAACTCGTGGCCGCCGTGCACGCCGAAGCCCGGATGACGGTGGACGCCGCGCTGGAGGAGTTCGCGCTGGCGGAGCGGGCCGACGCGGTGCCGCTCAACCTGTCCACCGGCCAGCGCCAGCGCCTTTCGCTGGCCGCGACCCTGCTCAGGCCCAGCACGCTGCTGCTGCTCGACGAGCCGGAACGCGGCCTCGACGCCGCCTTCCGCGCCCGCCTGGGCGATCTGCTGGAGGAGTACGCGCATGAGGGCGGCACCGTCCTGATGGCCACCCACGACCCCGGCCTGGCCGAGCGCGCCCGCCGGGTCCCGCCGACGGGGGTGGCCGCATGACCCGCGTCCAGGAGGTACGGACGTATCTGCGCTCGCGCGGGCGCGGAACCACCGGCCTGGCCGACCGCTACGTCGCCGTGTTCGGGATCGCCATGATCGTCGCCGTGGCCGGTCAGCCGGTGTCCGGCGTGCTCGCCGGGCTGGCCGCGCCGGTCGATCCCGCGCGCGTGGGAGCGGGGGCGGCGCTGCTGGCCGTCGCGGTGGCCGGTTTCCTGGCGGCCGCCCGCATGGCGGGACCGCTCTTCGTGCCCCCGGCCGACGCCTCCTGGCTGCTGCTCACGCCGTTGCACCGGCGGAGCTTGCTGAGCCGCACCGCACGGATGCTCGGCCTGGTCGCGCTCGTGGCGGGACTGCTGCTGGGGGTGGCGCTGCTGGCGGTGCTGGGCGCGCCGGACCAGCTCGTGTGGCGGGTGCTCGGCGCTCTGGTCCTCGGCGTGTCGGCGACCGTCGGCGGGATGGCGCTGGCCGTGCTCGGGCAATCGTCGCAGACGTGGCAGTTCTGGCTGACGGCGACGGTGGCCGCGCTGCTCGTGGTGGCCGTGGTGGCCGTGAGCGGGCAACTGCGGACGGTGCTCGCCGTCACAGCCGGCGCTCCCCTGACCGCGGTCGCCGCCGCCGTCGCCGGGGCCGTCGCGGTCTCCGGGATGCTGGCCGGGCGGGCATGGATGTCGCTCGACCGGATCCCGTCGCGCGACCTCGTGACCGCCTCCACCCGGGCCGGCCACGTCGCGGACGCGACCGTGGGGCTGGACCCGAGCGTGTTCACGTGGATCGCCGAGGACACCCACTGGCGCTCCAGGACGCTCGTCTCCCGTCGCTGGCCGAAGCCGCCCGCGCCGCCGGCCCTCGCGTGGACGGAGTGGGTGCGGGTGGCCCGCAGGCCGGGACGGCTGGCGGTCATCGCGGCGACGGCCCCGCTGCCGGCGGTGCTGGCGCAGGCAGGCGCTTCCCCCACGGCTTTCGGCTTCGCGGTGCTGGGCGGGGCGCTGGCGGTGGCGGCCACGGCGGTGTCCGGAGCCCGCCGCGACGCCGACAACCCGGCGCTGGCCCGGTTGATGGGCGTGGGACTGCGCCCCGGACTCGCCGCCCGCGCGGCGCTGCCCGCCCTGCTGAGCGGCGCCTGGGCCGCCGCCGCCCTCGCCCTGAACGTCCCGGACGGCGGCGCGGGGATGTGGTGGGTGTTCGGGCCGCTGATGGCGCCGGCACTGGCCGCGGGGGCGTTGCGGATGGCCAGGCGGCGGCCGATCGACCACTCCCTGCCGGTGATCGAGACGGGTGCGGGCGCGGTTCCGACCGGGGTGCTGCTCTGGGCGGTCGCCGGAGCCGACCTGGCGGCGCTGGGCTGCCTGCCCGCTCTGACCGCGCTGACGTCGCCGTCCGCCGACCTGGGGCCGTACCTGCTGGCCCAGGGGGTGACGGGCGTGGCGGTGCTGCTGGGCTACCTGTGGCGGGCGCGTGCCGCGAAGGGCTAGGCGACGTAGACGTCGCTCGGCACGCCGCCGTACGGGATCGTACGGTCTCTGCGCATGCCCACGCGTTCGGCCACCCGGTGGGACGGCTCGTTGACGTCGCGGATCACCGCCACGACGGGTCCGAGGGCCTTGCCGACGCGCAGGGCGGCGCGGGCGAGCTCGACCGCGTACCCGTGGCCCCAGGCCGACGGGCGGAACCGGTAGTACAGGTTGAGCACCTCGTCGCCGTCCACCATCGCCTGGCGCAGCCCGCCGAAGCCGATCACCTCGTCCTGCTCCTTCAGGCGGGCCGCCCAGTAGCCGATGCCGCGCTGGGACCAGTCGGCCACCCACAGGTCGAGCATGGCCCGGCTCGACTCCCGGTCGGTCACCGGCCCGCCGGGGTGGTACACGCTGGTCCGCGGGTCGGAGTGGATTTCGTGGACGGCGTCCAAATCGTCCATCGTGACCCTGGATAGGACCATGCGCGCCGTATGCACCACTTCCATACTTTTCAGGTTAGTCGTGCAGCGGGCGAATCTACTTCTTGGACTTGTCGGCGTTGGAGTCGGTGGACAGCGCGGCGACGAAGGCCTCCTGCGGCACCTCGACCCGGCCGACCATTTTCATCCGCTTCTTGCCTTCCTTCTGCTTCTCCAGCAGCTTGCGCTTACGGGAGATGTCGCCGCCGTAGCACTTGGCCAGGACGTCCTTGCGGATGGCGCGGATGTTCTCGCGCGCGATCACCCGGGCCCCGATGGCCGCCTGGATCGGCACCTCGAACTGCTGCCGCGGGATCAGCTCACGCAGCTTCTTCGCCATGTCGACGCCGTACGCGTAGGCCTTGTCCTTGTGGACGATGGCGCTGAAGGCGTCGACCGGCTCGCCCTGCAGCAGGATGTCGACCTTGACCAGCTCCGACTCCAGCTCGCCGGCCGGCTCGTAGTCGAGCGAGGCGTAGCCGCGGGTGCGCGACTTGAGCTGGTCGAAGAAGTCGAAGATGATCTCGCCGAGCGGCAGCGTGTAGCGGATCTCGACGCGGTCTTCCGACAGGTAGTCCATGCCGAGGAGCTGGCCGCGCCGCCCCTGGCAGATCTCCATGATCGCCCCGATGAACTCGGACGGCGCCAGGATCGTGGACTTGGTGACGGGCTCGAAGACCTGCGCGATCTTGCCGCCCGTCGGGAACTCCGACGGGTTGGTGACCGTGAGCTCCTTGCCGTCCTCCATGACCACGCGGTAGATCACGTTGGGCGCCGTGGAGATCAGCGACAGGCCGAACTCCCGCTCCAGCCGCTCGCGCACGATCTCCATGTGCAACAGCCCCAGGAAGCCGACGCGGAAGCCGAAGCCGAGCGCGGCCGAGGTCTCCGGCTCGTAGACCAGCGCCGCGTCGTTGAGCTGCAGCTTGTCGAGCGCCTCGCGCAGCTCGGGGTATTCGTCGCCGTCGATCGGATACAGGCCCGAGAACACCATCGGCTTCGGGTGCTCGTAACCGGCCAGCATGTCGCCGGCCGGCTTGGCCGCCGCGGTGACGGTGTCGCCGACACGCGACTGGCGCACGTCTTTCACGCCGGTGATCAGGTAGCCGACCTCGCCCACGCCGAGCCCCAGGGCGGCGGGCTTCGGCTCGGGTGAGATGACGCCGATCTCCAGCGTCTCGTGGGTGGCGTTGGTCGACATCATGAGGATGCGCTCGCGCTTGCCCAGGTGACCGTCGATCACCCGGACGTACGTCACCACGCCGCGGTAGGTGTCGTAGACGGAGTCGAAGATCAGCGCCCGGGCGGCGGCGTCGGCGTCGCCCACCGGGGCGGGCACCGTCGCGACGACGTGGTCGAGCAGCTCGCGCACGCCCTCGCCGGTCTTGCCCGACACCTTCAGCACGTCGGACGGGTCGCAGCCGATCAAACCCGCGAGCTCCTCGGCGAACTTCTCCGGCTGGGCCGCGGGCAGGTCGATCTTGTTGAGGACGGGGATGATGTGCAGGTCGGCGTTCATGGCCAGGTAGAGGTTGGCCAGCGTCTGCGCCTCGATGCCCTGGGCGGCGTCGACCAGCAGGATGGCGCCCTCGCACGCCTGCAGCGACCGTGACACCTCGTAGGTGAAGTCGACGTGGCCGGGCGTGTCGATCATGTTGAGGACGTGGCCGTCCCACGGCAGCCGGACGGCCTGCGACTTGATCGTGATGCCGCGTTCGCGCTCGATGTCCATCCTGTCGAGGTACTGGGCCCGCATGGCGCGGTCGTCCACGACGCCGGTGATCTGGAGCATCCGGTCGGCAAGGGTCGACTTGCCATGGTCGATGTGCGCGATGATGCAGAAGTTGCGGATCAACGCGGGGTCGGTCTGGCCAGGCTGAGTGCGCACCGAAGTCCGTTTCGACAGGGTTGAGGTCAAGCAGTCTTTCATGGTGACATGCCCGGGTGAATGCCCGAACCGTCATCCGGCACGGCCTGCGCGCGCTGGCGCTCGCCTTGGCCGCCGTGGTCGCGCTGGGCGGCCTCCTCGCCGCGGCGCTCCGCCTCCAGTTTACCGGTGCCCCAGCCGCCTGGGCGATGAGCACGGGCCACGACGCCTTGTGGATGGGCCACATGTGGGTGGACGGCCGCCGCACGGAGCGCGACGTGCAAGAGCTCGCCGTACGGCTGCGCGGCACCGGCGTCAAGGACGTGTACGTCCATTCCGGCCCCTTCGAGTGGGATGGACGATTAGACCCCGCCAAATACCCCAACGCACGAAATTTCGTCCAATGGATGCATAAGCACCTTCCCAACGTCCGCGTCTCCGCCTGGCTGGGACAGGCGGTCAAGAACGGCCTCGACCTCGACGACCCCGCCTCGCGCGCGAACGTCCTGGCCGGCGTCGCCGCCGTCATGGCCCAGGGCTACGACGGCGTCCACTACAACTTCGAGCCGATCGGCGACGGCGACGAGGAGTTCCTCGACCTGCTCGAACGCACCCGCCGGCACACGACCCTGCTGTCCACCTCGGTCCCCCAGATCGAGCCGTACGCCGGCATGCGACTGGCGGCGCGAGCGGCCCTCAGCCACGACAAGTACTGGTCCAGGGGCTACTTCAGCCAGGTCGTCGCCCGCGTCGACCAGGTCGCCGTCATGACGTACGACTCCTTCCTGCCGACCCAGTCCCTGTACGGCGGCCACGTCGCCCGTCAGGCCGCGCTGGGCCTGGACCTCGTCCCCGAGGACAAGCAGCTGCTCGTCGGCGTGCCCGCCTACCACGACCATGGCGTGACCTGGTCGGACGCGGCCGAGAGCGTGGCGATGGCGGCCGAGGGGGCACGCCTGGCGCTGTCGGAGCACGGCCGCCGCGAGCGGTTCGGCCTCGCCCTGTACGTCGACTTCGCCGCCACCGAGGACGACTGGCGCGAGTACACGACACGGTGGGTGACCACGGGCTCCGGGGGACGTACACTGTCCTGAGTACCCATTCGCCCAGGCCGTTGATTTGAGCAGCCGTCTGGGTTATTGGTAATCTGTTCAACTGCGTGTGGCGCGCCCTCTCTCGAGCCCGCGCGCCCCATCCATCACCAGACTTTCACCGAGGCTTCTTCGTGGCGAACATCAAGTCCCAGATCAAGCGCAACAAGCAGAACGAGAAGGCTCGTCTGCGCAACAAGGCGGTCAAGTCGTCCCTGAAGACGGCCGTCCGCAAGTTCCGCGAGGCCGCCGAGCAGGGCGACGTCGCGCAGGCCGTCGAGCTGCAGCGGGTCGCGGCCCGTCAGCTCGACAAGGCCGTCAGCAAGGGCGTCATCCACAAGAACCAGGCCGCCAACCGCAAGTCCGCGATCGCTCGGCAGGCCGCGTCGCTGGCCGCCAAGTAGATCCGGGTCGGCGCCGGTCAGGGTGACCGGTCGGCGGGTTCCACAGACGCCGCACTCTTCATGAGTGCGGCGTTTTCTGTATCTCAGCGCCACTTTGTCACGGTTTTGATATCACATCGGCATCGCCGCAGCGTCTCGGCTGCGTCACCGTTGTCTCCGCCACCTTGCTCCCCCACTCACAAGTGCCCGAAAGTGCAGTGAACCGGGGGAAAGGGGACACATGCGGGCGCCGTTGGTCGTCAAAAGGGCGTTCAGCGAACCGTTGCTGCTCTTGGCCGCCTTCGGCTCCATCCTGCTGGCCACCACCACGCTGGTGGCGCTGACGATGTACGCCTCCTCCATCGCCGACGCCGGTGTGCGCAGGACGATGGAGACGGCATCGTACCGGCAGACCGCGACCACCGTCAGCGCGCCCGTGACGGCCGAGACGTTCCCGCGCTTCGACGCGGCCGTACGCGACGCGTTCGCCCGGGCCTACACCCCGCCGCCCGCGATCACCACGAGTTTCCGCTCCGACTCCTATGTCATGCCTGGCCAGGAGGACAGGAAGCGGCCTGAGCTGCTCAGGTTCGGCAGCTACGACGGGTTCGACCGGCACGCCAACCTGATCTCCGGCGCCTGGCCGCGTCCCGGCCGGCGCCCGGTCGAGGCTGCGATCTCGCTGCCGGCCGCCTCGGCGACGGGGTTCGAGGCGGGGCGGGAGTTCACCGTGCGCGGCCGGCTCGACCCGCGCCCGGTCCGGGTCCGCATCACCGGCGTGTTCCAGCTCGACGACCCCTCCGGTGATCGCTGGGCGGGCGAGCAACTGCTCAGCCGGGGTGTCGAGCGCGGCGAGTTCACCACGTACGGGCCGCTGATGGTGGCGCGGGAGACGTTCGTGGCCCGGTTCGCGACGAGCGTCAACGCCACCTGGACGGTCGAGCCCGACCTGCGCGAGGTCACCCCTGAGCAGCTGCGCCCGATCGCCGACGGCATCGCCGGGATCGGCGAACGGCTGAAGGCGGCCGGCTGCGGCCCGTGCGTGGCCGCGGGGGATCTGCCGCGGATGCTCGCCCAGCTCGACACCGCCTCGCTGGTGGCGCGTTCCACCATGCTGATCCCGGTGCTGCAGCTCCTGCTGCTGGCCGGGTACGCGCTGATGCTCACCGCGCGCCTGCTGGCCGACCACCGCCGCATGGAGGTGGCGCTGCTGCGATCGCGCGGCGCGGGCACCGGGCGGCTGGCGGCGCTGGCGGGCGGGGAGGCGCTGCTGGTGGCGCTGCCGTGCGCGGTCGCGGCGCCGTTCCTGGGGCCGCCGCTGCTGGCGCTGGTCAGCGCGCTGCCGTGGGTCAGGGCCTCGGGCGTGCGGCTGGAGCCGTCGGCCGACCTGGGCTCGTTCCTGGTCTCGTCCGGGGTGGCGGTGGCCGCCGCCGTGCTGCTGGCGTTGCCCGCGCTGGCGGGGGCGCGGCGTACGTACGTGGAGGAGCAGTCGGCGCGCGGGCGCGGCGGCGGGCGCGGGCTGGTCGAACGGGCGGGCGCCGACCTGGCGCTGCTGGTCGTGGCCGGGCTCGCCATCTGGCAGCTCCAGCACTACGGCGCGCCCGTGACCGCGACGACGGCCGGTGGGCTCGGCATCGACCCGCTCATCATCTCCGGGCCCGCGCTCGCCCTGCTCACCGGCGGCATGCTGGGCCTGCGGCTGGTGCCGCGCATCTCCAAGGCGGCCGCGCGGCTGACCGCACGGCGGCCGGCGCTCGCCCCCGCGCTCGGGGCCTGGCAGGTCAGCAGGCGGCCGCTGACGTACGCCGGACCGGCGCTGCTGCTGACGATGGCCATCGCGATCGGCCTCGTCTCCATGGCCACGGCGGCCACGTGGCGGGCCTCGCAGCTGGACCAGGCCCGCCACCAGGCGGGCGCCGACCTGCGGCTGTCCGGGCCGTCGGAGGGTCCTGAGCTGGGGGCGCTGGGGCGCGGTACGGCGTTCACCGCGCTGCCGGGCGTCACGGCGGCCTCCCCCGCCTTCCGCGGGCAGAGCGAGGTGAGCGGGGAGATCGCGACGCTGCTCGCGCTCGACGCGGGCAAGCTGGGCGAGCTGTTCCACCTGCGTCCCGACCTGTCGGCGCAGCCGGTCGCGGAGCTGTCACGGGGCCTGGCGGGCTCGCGGGCCGGCCGGCTGGAGCTGCCGGGAAGGCCCGCCACGCTGACCCTAAGGGCCGAGGTGGACGCCGAGCTGCCGCTAAGGCTGGTGCTCACCGACGGGCTCGGCGTCTGGCGCGACGTGTCGCTCGGCGTGCTCCGGCCAGGCGCGAACCGGATGGAGGTCGACCTGCGGGCGCTCGCCGGACGGACGGGGAAGATCACGTATCCGGTGGCGCTGCGCGGGCTGGTCGCGGGCACCGTCGAGGACACCGCCACCCTGCGGCTCACCGGGCTGAGCGCCGACGGGCACGAGGTCGCGCCGCCCGCACTGTCGATGACCGTGCGCGGCGACCGGCCCGCCACGGCCGCCTTCGCGCCGTCGTCCACGCCGGGGCCGCTGCCCGTGGTGCTCACCGCCGACCTGGCCGCCTCCCTCCGACTCGGCGTCGGTCAGGAGGGACGGGCCAGCATCGACCGCCGGATCATGCCGGTCAAGGTCGTGGGCGTGGTGGAGTCCATGCCGACGACCTCGGCGGGGCAGCCGGCCGTACTCGCCGACTGGGAGACGCTGCAGGCGTCGGAGCTGGCCGCGGGGCAGTTGCCCAGGCCCGCCACGGAGTGGTGGCTCGCCACCGGCGACGGCAGCGGCGACGGCAGCGCAGCGACGGACGCGCTCGAGAAGCACCCCGAGTGGGACGTCAGCGCCGTCGACCAGCGGGAGCTGGCCGCCCGCCTGATGGACGACCCCCTCGCGAGCGGGCTGCAGGGGGCGCTGATGCTGGGGTTCGCTGCGGCGCTGGTGTTCGCGGTGCTCGGATTCCTGGTGAACGCGGTGGTCGCGGCGCGGGAGCGGACGGCCGAGTTCGCGATCCTGCGGGCTCTCGGGGTGAGCGCGCGGCAGGTGTTCGGGATGCTGGCCGTGGAGCAGACGTTCGTCATCGGGCTGTCGCTGGTGGCCGGCACCGCGCTCGCGGCGGTCGTCGGGGTGCTGGTGGTGCCGCACGTCGTGCTGACCGGCCAGGCTGCGGCCGCCACCCCGGACGTGCGGCTGGACATCCCGTGGGCGGCCACCGGCGCCATGCTCGTGCTGGTGGCCGGGGTGCTGCTCGCGATCGTCGCCGGGCTGGCGCGGAGCCTGCGCGGTCAAGGGCACGGCCTTCGGGAGGAACAGTGAGAATCGGGCTGCTCGCCCGCGTGCACCTGGGCACGGTGGCCGTGCTCTCCGTGCTGACGCTCAGCGCCTGCGTGCTGGTCGCGGGCCTGCCCAAGGCGGTGCAGGCGTCGTACGACGAGGCGCTGCGGCGCGCGCTGAGCACGGCCCCCGCGGTGACGGCCGACCTGACGGTGACCACGATGTCGCGCGGCGCGGATGAGGACCTGCGCGAACGCGGCCAGTTCGACACCCGCGACCGCCTGTGGCGGGAGATCCTGCCCGCCGCGCTGCGTCCCCTGGTCCAGCCCGCCGGCACCGGCACCAGCCACATGAGCGCCAAGACCACGCTCACGCCGCTGACCGGCACGGGCGGCCGGACGTACCTCAACCTGGGCTGGCTGTCCGACGCGGAGCGGCGGGTGACCTGGGTCGAGGGCCGCGCCCCCGCAGCGCCGTCCACGATGCGGTACAAGGGCGAGCCCGTCCCCGTGTTCGAGGCCGGCCTCTCCCGCGAGGCGCTGCGCAAGACGAACATGCGCGTGGGCGAGACGAAGATGATCGGCGAGTACGACTACGCCGCCGTGAAGATCGTCGGCGCCTTCGAGGCGAAGGACCCCGGCGACCGCTACTGGTCGCACAACTCCGACGTCCCGCATGTCATCGAGATCCTGCCACCCGGCGCGGCGGAGACCGAGAAGCACGTCACCGCGCTGATCTCCGACGTCGAGCTGGGCATGCTCAGCGGCGAGGGGCGCAACCTGACGTACCGGTGGGTCCTGCCGGTGGAGCCGCCGGCGGCGACGGCGGCGGCCGCGCCCGAGCTGCGGGCGGCGGTCGGCGAGTTCGGCCGCGTGGTCGCGCTGCAGTCCACGGGCGCCTCGGGCCCGTACCGTCTGGAGAGCGGGTTCACGGAGCTGCTGAGCGACTTCCTCGCGGCGTTGTCGACCGCGCGGACCGTGATGTACCTCGTGCTCGGCGGGCTGCTCGCGGTCGCGCTCGGCGTGATCGTGCTGGCCGTGCGGCTGCTGACCGACCGGCTGGACCACACGCTCTCCCTGGCGCGGGCGCGCGGCGGGTCGCTGCGGCAGGTCGCAGGAACGGCTGCGGCGCTGACGGCGATCGCGACGGCTCCCGCGGCGGTGGCCGGGTACGCGCTGTCGTCCCTGGTGCCGGGGCCCGTGCTGCCGGTCGTGCACGCCGGGCCCCTCGTCGTGGTGGTCGTGGCCGTCGCCTTCTGCGCCGCGCGCACGGCTCTGACGCATCGCCGGCCGCTGCACGAGCGGCGTGAGGACGTGGTCGCGGCCCGGCCCGGCGCGCGGCGGATCACGCTGGAGGTGCTCGTCGTGGTGCTGGCGCTGGCGGGGGCGTACCTGCTGCGGGCGCGCGGGCTGACGACGTCCGGTGAGCAGGACCCGTTCCTGCTGGTGGTGCCGGTGGCGCTGACGGTCGCGGCGGCGCTCGTCACGTTGCGCTGCTACCCGTACCCGCTGCGGCTGCTCGTGCGGCTGGCCGCGCGGGTGCGGTCCGCGGTGCCGTTCCTCGGGCTGACCGGGGCGGCGCGGGCGCGGGCAGGGAGCGTGCTGCCGGTGCTGGTCCTGCTGCCGGCGCTGGCGGTGTCGGTGTTCGCCGCCGTGGTCGCCGACGGGATCGCGGGCACGCAGCGGCTGGCGTCCTGGCAGCAGGTGGGAGCGCCGATCCGGATGACGTCGGAGATGGAGATCCCCGCTGAGGCGGTCGAGCGGATCCGCCGGGTGCCCGGAGTCGAGCGGGTGGTGCTCGCGCAGACGGGCCAGGTCCAGGTCGGGTTCGGCGGCGAGCGGGCCGAGGCCGTCGCCGTGGACGTGGCCGGATGGCGTGAGATCCTCGACGGCACCCCGGTCGTCCTGCCCCCGCTGTCCGACGGCGCGCTCGTCTCGCCGGAGCTGCGGGGGCGGGGCACGTTCGAGATCGGCTGGCAGTCTCGCGTCAAGCTGGCCACGCGGGGTGTGGTCGAGACGGTGCCCGGTTTCTTCACCAAGGGCAAGTTCCTGGTCGTGCCGCTGGACATCCAGCTGCGGCCGGCCGTGAACACCCTGCTCATCAAGGGGAACGCCGCGCTCGCCGATCTGGCGGCGATCGTCCCGTCGGCGACCGTCGAGTCGCAGGAGCAGGCTCTGGCGGCCATCAGGGACGATCCGCTGACGAGCGCGGTGCGCTGGACGCTGACCGTGGTGACGGCCGCGCTGGCCGCGTACGCGCCGGCCGCCGTCGTGCTCTCGCTCGTCGTCGGCGCGGCCGAGCGGGCCAGGACGGTGTCGTTCCTGCGCACGCTGGGGCTGTCGGACCGGCAGGCGCGGCGGCTGGCCGTACTGGAGATCCTGCCCATGATCGCGGTGACCGCGCTGGTCGGGCTGGGCCTCGGCCTCGTGTTGCCGGCCGCGCTCGGGCCCGGCGTCGACCTGTCCGCCTACGCCGGCGACCTGCCCGTCGGCGACTACTCCCTCGACCTGTTCCTGCCGACCGCGCTGGCGGCCGGGCTCACGGCGGTGGCCGTGCTCGGCGCGTACGCGCACACCGTCGTCAGCCGCCGTCGCGGCCTCGGCGCCATCCTGCGAGTGGGGGACCTCACATGAACCCGACCCTGTCCGACCTGGAAGCCAAGGCCATCCGGAAGAAGGCCGCGTTCGGCGGCGACGCGCACATCGTGTGCGACAACCTCGTCCGCATCTACAAGACCGAGGGCGTCGAGGTCGTCGCGTTGCAGGGCCTGGACCTGTTGATCGACAAGGGTGAGCTGGTCGCCATCGTCGGCGCGTCCGGCTCGGGCAAGTCGACGCTGCTCAACGTGCTGTCCGGGCTCGACGTGCCGACCGCAGGGGTGGCCAGGGTGGCGGGCATGGACCTGCTGTCGATGAGCGCCCGCGACCGGTTGCGGTACCGGCGTTCGATCGTGGGCTTCATCTGGCAGCAGACGGCCAGGAACCTGCTGCCGTACCTCACCGCGCGGGAGAACGTGGAGCTGCCGATGAAGCTGGCCGGCGGTGGCCGGGCGCGGCGGCAGCGCGCGGACGAGCTGCTGGAGCTGCTCGGCGTCGCCTCCTGCGCGGACCGCAGGACGCCCGAGATGTCCGGCGGCCAGCAGCAGCGCGTGGCCATCGCCGTCGCCCTCGCCAACTCCCCGCAGGTCGTCCTGGCCGACGAACCGACCGGGGAGCTCGACAGCGAGACCTCGGAGCAGGTCTTCGACGCGCTGCGCACCGCGAACCGGGAGCTCGGCGTCACCGTGGTCATCGTCACCCACGACCCGCTGGTGGCCGAGCAGGTGGACCGGACGGTGGGCATCCGTGACGGGCGTACCAGCAGCGAGACGCTGCGGCGCGAGGACGCGGAAGGCCGCATCATCGCCGAGGAGTACGCCGTGCTCGACCGGGTGGGGCGGCTGCAGCTGCCGCGCGACTTCATGAACGCCCTCGACATGGAACGGCGCGTGCGCCTCGAACTCGAATCCGACCACATCGGCGTGTGGCCGGCCCGGGAGGAGTCCACTGATGACTGATACACCGCTGGTCGTGGTCGCAGGGCTGCGCAAGGTCTACCGGAGCGGGCCCAAGGAGATCGTCGCGCTGCGGGACGTGTCGTTCTCGATCTTCCCCGGCGAGCTGGTCGCGCTCCGCGGGCGGTCCGGCTCCGGCAAGACCACCCTGCTCAACCAGATCGGCGGCCTGGACCGGCCGGACGCCGGGCGGGTCGTCGTGGACGGGCACGAGGTGACCGCCATGTCCGAGGACGAGCTGCTCGCGCTGCGCCGTGACGTGGTGGGGTTCGTGTTCCAGTCGTTCGGGTTGATCCCCGTGCTCTCGGCGGCGGAGAACGTGGGCGTGCCGATGCGGCTGAAGCGCATGCCGGTGGCGGAGCGGGAGGCTCGCGTACGGATGCTGCTCGCGCTCGTGGGGCTGGAGAGCCACGTCAACCAGCGGCCCTACGAGCTGTCAGGAGGGCAGCGGCAACGGGTGGCGATCGCCCGGTCGCTGGCCAACCGGCCGCGGCTGCTGGTGGCCGACGAGCCCACGGGGCAGCTCGACTCGCAGACGGGGCGGCAGATCATGGAGCTGCTGCGGGCACTCGTCCGGAGTGAGGGCGTCACGGCGCTGGTGGCCACGCACGATCCGAGCCTGATCACCCTCGCGGACCGCGTCCTGGAGATCACCGACGGCGCCGTCCACGAAACCACCCGCGCCTGACCCGCTGCTCGCGCCCGCCCTGGTGAAGCGTCGCGCCCCGGCGCACGGGACGCCGGCGCGGGACGCCGGCGCGGGACGCCGGGCGCGGGACGCCGGCGCGGGACGCCGGGCGCGGGACGCCGGGCGCGGGACGCCGGGCGCCGGGCGCGGGTCCGGGGTGATCTTGCTTTGCGCCACCGCTGCGGCGAGCGGAGGTGTCAGCGGCCGGTGCGGCTGGACACGATGACCTGGATCGCGTGCTCCAGGGCGTAGGCGGGGTCTGCTCCCCCGCCTTTGACCTGCTCGTCCGCGGTCGCCACGGCCTGGATCGCGCGCGACAGCCCTTCCGGGCCCCAGCCGTTCAGCTGCCGCTTCACCCGATCCGCCTTCCAGGGCGGCATGCCGAGTTGGCCGGCCAGCTGCGGACCGCGCAGGTTACGCGGCGCGCCCGCGACCTTGGCCAGCGAACGCAGCCCGTTGGCCAGCGCGCTCACCAGCAAAACCGGGGAAACACCGGTGCCGAGCGCCCATCGCACCTGCTCCAGGGCCTCGGCCAGCCGCCCTTCGACGGCGGAGTCGGCGACGTTGAACCCGGTGACCTCGGCCCGCCCCTTGTGATAGCGGGCAACGGCTGCGGCACTGATCGTCTTGTCTTCGGTGTCGAACGCCAGCTGACTGCACGCCGCCGCCAGATCGCGCAGGTCGTTGCCCACGGCGTCGAGCAGGGCCTGCGCCGCGTCACCGGAGACCTTCCGCCCGGCCCGCCGGAACTCCGCCTTGACGAACTCCAGCCGCTCCCCCGCCTTGGTGACCTTGCTGATCGTGATCACCTTGGCCCCGGCCTTCTTCACACCGTCGACCAGCGCCTTCCCCTTGACGCCGCCGGGGTGCGCCAGAACGAGAACGGTGTCGTCGGACGGCTGCTTGGCGTAGGCCACGATCTCGGTGATGACGTCCTTCGGCAGGTCCTGCGCCGACCGGATCACCACCACGGAACGGTCGCCGAAGAGCGACGGCGAGGTCATCTGGGCCAGCTCACCTGTCGTGACCTTGCCACCCAGCAGATCATGCATCTCGGCGCTGGGATCGGCCGCGCGCGCGGCCGCGACGATCTCGCCCACGGCCCGCTCGGCCAGCAGCTCCTCATCGCCGACGACCAAGGTCACAGGTGCTGGATCGGTTCCCGCCATGCCACGCAGCATGCCACGCCCCACCGACAACCCGGTACTCGACCGCCTGAGGCGCCGGCTCGGCCCCGCGCCTCCATGGACGCCAATTTCACACCAAACCACGCCCTTACCGCGGACGGCCATGTCATACCCGCCCCACGACCGGACGGCTCCGCCGATCCCCGTTTCGGCAACCCGGCGCCCGGCCGGCGGCAGCCCCCTGGCCGGCCCATCCCCGGACCCGCGGGGCCGGGGTGGACAGGCCCGGCCCCTCACCCCGCACCGGGCGGCCACCCCGGAGGCCTGCCGGCGGGCCTGGGCCTGGTGGGAGGCATGGGTCGGCGGGCGGGCCGGAGCGTGGTCCTCAGCCGGGGATGGTGATCGCCTGCGTTCTCGCGCTGGTCCTGCTCGGCGGCGGTGGAGTCGGCGCGTACGCCCTGCTCTCCTCCGGCGGTGAGACCGTGGAGAGCGATGACCACGTGTTTCCCGGCGAGTTCATGGCCGACACCGTGGACTGGGCGCCGTCCATCAAGGCCGCGGGCGAGGTGCGGGCGCCGTTCGGCGGCTGGACCAACGCCATGGTGCACGAGGCGGACATCGCCGCGGTCCTGACAACCGCGCTCCTGGAGGACGGCCACGCCGGCCGCACCTACTGGCCGGCGGGCCCCGAGCCCGTACGACGGGCCGACGGGTGCGCCTCATCGGCGAGGCGTCCGGGCGGGAGATCCGCTTCGTCGCGCTGACTCCCGCCCAGGCCCGCGAGGAGTGGAAGGATGCCTGCCCGCCCGCGGTGATCGAGTGGTTCCTGCAGTTCGGCGACTACCTGAACGACGCTGAGGTGCCGATCTCAACCGACGTCGAGAAGGTGACCGGCCGCCCCGGCCGCACCTTTACCCAGTGGGCCGCCGACCACGCCGACGACTTCCGCTGAGGCCGGCCGGGAGCCCATGACGAGGCGTCACCCGAAGCGGAAATTTCCGGCGAACCACGCGAATCGCTCCCGACGATCACGACGATCACGACGATGGTCTCCGCGCCCGGCTTGGTCCGTGACTGCGCCTCGCACGCGACAGCAGAGGCCGTGCACCCAGACGCCTCGCCGGCTGATCCGGCTCTTCGTGGCCACGGGGCCGCGCCGAGTGCCCGGGGGAAAACCGAGCGCGACCCGTCAGCGACGCCGGCGGGCGTTGAGCCGGGCGGCCTGGCGCGTCAGGTGGTCACGCTCGGCGAGGTTGGGCGCCTTTCGAGCCGCCTCGGCGTACAGCCGTGCCGCCGTCGCGAGGTCGCCGTCGCGCTCGTGGAGATACGCCGCCACCGCGGCGTGGCGCGGCAGTGCGTCGTCCAGCGCCGCGAGCGCCGCCAGGCCGGCGCGCGGTCCGTCGGCCTCGCCGACGGCCACCGCGCGGTTCAGCCGGACGACCGGGCTGTCGGTCAGGCGCGCCAGCTCGTCGTACCACTCGACGATCTGCACCCAGTCGGTCTCCTCGGCGGTGGGCGCGTCAGCGTGGAGTGCCGCGATGGCGGCCTGGGCCTGGAACTCGCCCAGCCGGTCGCGGGCGAGGGCCGCCTGCAGGATCTCCACGCCCTCGGCGATCGACACGGTGTCCCACCGGCCGCGGTCCTGCTCGGCGAGCGGCACCAGGCTGCCGTCCGGCGCGGTCCGGGCGGCGCGCCGGGCGTGGTGGAGCAGCATGAGGGCGAGCAGTCCCGCCACCTCGGGATGGTCGATCGCGGCCGCGAGCTGCCGGGTGAGCCGGATGGCCTCGACGGCGAGGTCGACGTCACCGGAGTAGCCCTCGTTGAAGACCAGGTACAGGACGCGCAGCACGGTGGCGACGTCGCCGGGCTGGTCGAACCGCACGCCCGAGACGGTGCGCTTGGCCCGGCTGATGCGCTGCGCCATGGTCGCCTCGGGCACCAGGTAGGCCTGGGCGATCTGGCGGGTGGTCAGCCCCCCGACGGCGCGCAGCGTGAGCGCGACCGCGGACGACGGCGTCAGCGACGGGTGCGCGCACAGGAAATAGAGCTGGAGCGTGTCGTCCACCGTGGGCGCGGGCCCGGGCGCCGGCTCCTCCTCGATGAGGCCCTCACGCCGGCGACGGGCGGCGGCCGCGCGGGTCGCGTCGAGCCACTTACGCCAGGCCACGGTGACCAGCCAGCCCTTCGGGTCCCGCGGCGGGTCGTCCGGCCACACGCGGACCGCCTCGACCAGCGCGTCCTGCACGGCGTCCTCGGCCGCCGCGAAGTCGGCCCCGCGACGGACGAGGATCCCGAGCACGCTCGGCGTGAGGCTGCGGAGCAGGATCTCGTTCACCTGAGGTCACTCCGAGATGGTGGGCGGCGCGGCCAGGAGCGGGCGCACCTCGATCCACTCGTGGATCGGCTTCCCGCCCGCGCCCGGAGCCGCGGACAACTCGCCGGCCAGCTCGAGTGCCCGCTCGTGGCTGTCGACGTCGATCACCATCCAGCCGGCGATGAGGTCCTTGGTCTCCGCGAACGGGCCGTCGGTGACCGGCGGCCGTCCCTCGCCGTCGTACCGGACGAACGTCCCCTCGGGCGAGAGCGCCTGACCGTCGACGAACTCACCGGTCTCCTCCAGTTGGGCCGCGAAGTCCTGCATGTACTGCACGTGGGCCGAGATCTCCTCCGGCGTCCACTGGTCCATCGGCACGTCGTTGACCGCTGCCGGCGCGCCGCGGTAGTGCTTGAGCAGCAAGTACTTGGCCATCGTGGTTCTCCTCGATACTGGTGCGACCCATTGTGGTCGTTCATCGGGGGGACGGAACCAGCCACGGGTTCTCGACATCGCCGGCCGAAATTCTTTGGCTCTTGTAGCAGCCCACGAAGTCGCGGCATGAGTGCTGCTCGGGCCGCCCGCCATGGCGGGCGGCGACTCGATCGCCCCTGCGTGGCGTCAGGTGGGAGGGATGGCGGCGATGACGGCTCTTCGCAAGTGAGGGTGTGGCGCCCAGAACATGGAGCGGTCGCACGGTTGGATGTGAGTCGTCAGGAGGTGCGAGCGTCGTAGTTCTCGCGGTTTTCGAGGACCTCGGCCATGTGCGTCTGCGCCCAGCTCCTGAGCCCGCGCGTCATGTGGTGGAGCGAGAGACCGAGGTCGGTCAGCTCGTAGGAGACGGTGACAGGGACGGTTGGCGTCACGGTGCGGGTGAGTAGACCATCGCGCTCCAGCGACCGTAGCGTCTGGGTCAGCATCTTCTGGCTGACCCCAGCCAGGAGACGGGAGATCTCGGAGTAACGCATCGCCTTCGGAGCGTCCGCGTGTGCAGCACCGGGCCGGCGAGGGCTGTCGTCGCCGCCCAGCGCACACAGGATCAGGACGACCCACTTGTCCGAGATTCGGTCGAGCAGCCGCCGGCTGGGGCATGCCGCCAGGAACGCGTTGTACTCCGCCTGGGCCTGAGCCCTCTTCTGGGTCGCCTTCATCGTCGTCACTGATTCGCCCCTCTTACCTATGAGTGGGTTACGCACTTCGAAGTGCCTACTTCCTGAAAGGAAGTTTCTCTCCAATGCTGATGCAGGGAGACAGAAGGCGCCACCCCCAAGTGGACGACGAAAGGCAACAAGATGAGCACACCCTCCCTCTCTCTTCCCGGCGGCACCTGGACGCTGGGCGACCTGACCGTCACCAGGTTCGGTTACGGCGCCATGCAACTGGCCGGCCCGTGGGTCATGGGGCCGCCCGCCGATCGCCACGGCGCCCTGGCCGTGCTGCGTGAAGCGGTCGACCTCGGCATCACCCACATCGACACCAGCGACGCCTACGGGCCACGCGTCACCAACGAGTTGATCCGTGAGGCACTGCACCCCTATCCCGAGTCGCTGCACATCGTGACCAAGGTGGGCGCGACCCGTGACGAACAGGGTGGCTGGCCTCCGGCCCGGCGACCCGAAGAGCTGCGCAGCCAGGTCCACGACAACCTCAAGTCCCTCCAGCTCGACGTACTCGACCTGGTCAACCTCCGGCTCGGGAACGCCGAAGGTCCCCAGCCTGGCTCGCTCGCCGAGGCGTTCGAGACACTCGTCGAACTCCAGCAGCAGGGCCTGATCCGCCACCTCGGGGTCAGCAACGCCACCGCGGAGCAGGTCACCGAGGCGCAGGGCATCGCGCCGATCGTGTGCGTGCAGAACATGTACAACCTCGCCCACCGCCACGACGACGCGCTCATCGACCGGCTCGCCGCCGACGGCGTCGCGTACGTGCCCTTCTTCCCCCTCGGGGGCTTCACCCCGCTTCAGTCCTCGGCGCTCTCGGCGGTCGCCGCTCGACTGGAGGCGACACCGATGTCCGTCGCACTGGCCTGGCTGCTGCTGCGATCACCGAACATCCTGCTCATCCCGGGCACGTCATCGACGGCACACCTGCGCGAGAACATCGCCGGCGCGGGACTCTCCCTCTCTCATGAGGACTTGACCGAACTGGACGACATCAGCCGCTGAATGCCCCAGAGCCAACGGCCCACGAGCAATCGGGAACCGATCGGAGGAATCAGCAGGTGCGTGCCAGCGACGTGTCCGCGCCCACCCGGTACGCCGAGGGCCTGCCGCTCGACCCCGCAGGACTGTCTGATCAAACGGCACGGGTACGGCAGGGCGAACTGAGACCTGCTCAGAGAGAGGATCCTTCTTTCGACACTGACGGACCCACGTCCGGCGACAGAGCCAGGGTCAACGTGCAGGTGCGTTGACGGCGTCTTCGGGCCCCGCCGGCCCGATGCCGTCGGTGGCGGCATGAACCTGCAGGAGCCTCTCGACTCCGCGCAGGAAGGTCTCGCAGATCAGCGCCGGGTCGAACAGGCAGCCGGCGGCCATGGCGCCGTCGCGCATCATCACGAAGTGGCGGGCGGCGGGCTCGGCGCCTGTCTGCCGGATCTTGGTCAGCAGTTCCGTGACGGTTTCCAGGAACCATTGGCGGTGGGCGAGCACGGTCTTGCGCACCGGGGACTCGGGGTGGGGAAACTCGGCGGCGGCGTTGAGGAAGGCGCATCCCCGGAAGCCGGGGGACTGGATGCCCTGGGCGATGGACTTGCCGAGGGCTCGGACGGTGGCGGCGGGTGGGAGCCCGGCGGCGACGACCTCGTCCGCCTGGCTCCGCATGGCCCGGTCTACGTCGTTCAGGTAGGCGAGGACAAGGTCCTCCTTGCCCGGGAAGTGCCGGTAGAGGGTGGCCCGCGTCACCTGCGCTTCCGCGACGATGCGATCGATGCCGACGGCGTGGATGCCCTCCGCGTAGAAGAGCCGGGTGGCCGTGTCGAGCAGCCGGGATCGCGCTTCGGACGGCCGGCCTTCGGATTGGCTGCGCATGCCGCCATCCTAGTGGGTAGAACGTTCGGTCTTGACAGCTCCGCCGAAGGTGGCCATGCTGTGACGCGATAGAACGTTCTGTCTTTCGGGGAGTTGTGCCAGTGGCTCGTGCAGGCAAGTACGCACCGCCCCGCTGTCCATCGGTACAGCCGTGGTCACTCCGGTCGGCCTGTCGGCGGCGGTCTCGCCGTCCGGGGCACGGATCTCGGTCCCCCCAGCCTTCGTGAAGCCGACCCGGGCTGCCGCGCCCAAGCCGACCGTCGTCCTCGTGCACGGCGGCTGGACGGGATCACCTGGCTGCGCGACGCCGGCCACCCCGTCATCGCCGCGTCAACTGCGCCGCGTGGCCTACCCATCGGCGCGGTCAAGGACGTGCTGCGCGGCGTCAACGGCCAGATCATCCGCGCCGGAACGAGCGAGGCGGCCGCCGGGCACACCATCTCGTCCTGGCACCCGGTCAGCAGGCAGGACCCGGCCATCGCGCCCGGCGACGAACGCTACCTGACGAAGCGGGCCAAAGCCCGCACCGAAGAGGTGAACTCCCGCCCACTGTCCGGTCAGCCACCTGATCGAGAAGGGGGCCGACCGCAGGACGCGCTGAACCGCTCTCCTCGTCACTCATCCACTGAAAGGATCACCATGAGCACCATCGCTGCTTCACCCGGGATTTCCGGGACCGCGTCCGCATTGCGGCGGCTGTACTTCATCCGGTTCGCGTTCGCCATCGTCTGGGCCCTCGTGATGTTCACGACCGCCTCGCGACTGGGTCCGGTCGCGGTCACTCTGCTCGTGCTCTACCCGCTGTTCGACGTGGCCGCCGCCATCATCGACGCCCGCGCGTCGCGCACCACCGGATCACCTGCCCTGCTGTACGTGAACATCGCGGTCAGCCTGATCACCGCCGTCGGCGTGGCCATCGCCTGCGCGTCCGGTATCCCGGCGGTGCTGCGCGTGTGGGGCGCTTGGGCGGTCGTGGCCGGGCTGGTCCAGCTGATCCTGGGTGTCACCCGCCGCAAGATGGGCGGCCAGTGGCCGATGATCGTCAGCGGCGGCATCTCCGTGCTCGCCGGTGCGTCGTTCATCATCGGTGCCGCCGCGGACAACCCGACACTGATCAACGCGGCCGGCTACGCCATCCCGGGCGGCATCTTCTTCCTCATCTCGGCCTTCCGCCTCGGCCGCGCCGCGAAGGGAAACTGACATGACAGCAACACATACGACGTCGTCGTCCTCGAGCGCGCCATCCACGACCCCACCACAGCCACTCGCCTCTGGCAGCTGTCGGAACCGCTTACCGGCGTCACCCATGCCCTTTCCGCAGCCACAGCGACACGCCTGCCGTAGCGTTCATCGCTTATGAGTACGTCTACAGGACGTCTGTCAGGCGTCGCGGCTATGAGCTCAGAACGCCATTGCCGATGAGTATGAACACGGCGATATGTGCTGACCGATAATCTCCGGCCATGCTCGTGCTGACGCCGTGATACTCGTCATGGCGGCCAGCATCTGGAGGAGTCGCGCCCCGTCGTCGGCATCACACTTCTCGAGATGTAGCCACGACCGGCGAACCTCCGCGGGGACTCTGACGACACTGCCCTGACGCGCGGCGGGTTCCTCCATCTGGGCAGCCGCATCGTGTAGGCAGGCTGTTCAAGGAAGGTCGGGGACGCGTTCGCCGCCCTTCGCAAGGCGCCGGCTTGGCGATGAAGCCGGCCACGCGACGCCGTCGACCGCGAGCCACGGCGCGACGGCCAGGGCCGTGGGCGTGAGCCCGGCAAACGTCGTGACCTCGCGGTGAAGGTGGGACTGGTCGACGTAGCCGCTCTCGGTGGCAACGCGGGCGGCGGCGTGACCCGCCGCGAGAAGGTGGGCGGCGTGGTCGAAGCGCACCAGTCGGGCGGCGCGTTTGGGTGTGATGCCGAGCTGGGAGCGGAAGCGGGACCACAGGCGCTTGCGGCTCCAGCCGACCTCGTCCGCCAGTCCGTCGACCCGCACCCGCCCGCGGCTGGTGAGCGTCCGCCGCCAGGCGTAGGCGACCTGCGGATCGACCGGTGGATGGGCGCCCAGCCGTCGGCCGAGGATGTCCACCGCGATCGCGAACCGTTCGTCCCACGACGCGGCGGCGCGCAGCCTGTCCTCGACTCGCCCGGCGTCGCGGCCCCAGACATCCTCAAGGGCCACCACCGTCCCGCTGAGCTCGGCCGATGCGCCGAACAACGCAGCCGCCGCGACCGGCTCCAGCCGGATCTGGAGGCACTCGCCGACTCCCCAGCCAGTTGCCCGAAGATCGCCGGGGAGGAGCCCGACGACGACACTGCCACGTTCGTGCCGGCCATGGTTTTCGTAGACGACGCCTTCTCCCTCGCTCAGATCGACGAGCAGGGTGACGGACGGGTACGCGACCATGGCGATGTCCACAAAGGCCGGGGCGCGATGGCGGAACCCGGCCATGCTGACCCCCGGCAGCCGAACCGACGGGCGTGGGACTGCGACGTCCACCCACGCCCGGTCAGGTGGCGTCCCGGTCGACAACACGTGACCAGTCTAGGTTTCAGGGATCATCGGTGGGCTGTCAGCGGCCCGTTGCCGTGAAGCCCAGCAGCAGTTTGCTGGTCGTCTCGGGCGCTTCCAACATGGGTAGGTGCCCGACGCCGGGCAGCAGCTCGACGCGCGCGTTCGGCACCGCGTCGTACTGGTGCGCCGATGACGGCTCCCAACGGGAGTCGGCAGCGCCGAAGATCACCAGCACGCGGACCCCGAGGGCGGCGAGACGCTCCGGCACGCTTCGCTCGGCGATGTACGCGGTGTTCCGGCGCAGCACCGTCCTCATCACGCGGTAGGTGATGCTCCGTACGTCGGCGACCACGTCGTCCGGGAGGTCCACCGGGCGAGCGGCCGTCGCGTTGATCCCCCTGCGGATCATCGCATCCGAACGCCTCGACCACAGGAGCGGGCCCAAAGGCGGGGCCAACAGGACCCGAAGGATCAGCGGCTGCCGAAGGAGCGCATCCAGACTTGGGCCGCTGCTGATCAGTGCAAGCGAACCCACGAGGTCGGGACGTTGCTCGGCAAGCGCGGTGGCGACGTAGCCGCCGCTGGAGTGCCCGACCACGGCGACGTGACGAAGGCTGAGGTCGTCCAGCAGCGCCGCGACCTGGCCCGCCTGCGCAGGCACGTCGTACGACGGCGCGGGCGGGGACTGGCCGCAGCCCGGCAGGTCGACCCGGATGACGTGATGGTGGCCGGCCAGTGCCGGGACCACCGGACTCCAGAAGCCGCCCGAGGCCCCCGATCCGTGGATGAGCAACAACGGCGGCGCCTGCCGCTGGCCGTCATGGACCACGTGCATCCCATGCGAGTGCTCAATGCCGTACGTACTCATGCGGAGACTATGCACGGGCGGTCGGCCATCAGTCTTGGACAAATGTTCCCGCGGAGTTGACCACCGACGGCCCGCCACCATCGTCGCTGTCCCCGGAGGGCGGTGCTGTCTTGGCAGACGAGGACGACAGTGCGCTTCCAGCACGGGGCACGATCGATCAGCCCGGCACCGCGTGCCCGCGGGCAGGCGAGGGCCACGATGCCGAACACCTCGTCATACTCACGATCGTGTCGCCTGTCCCCACAGGGTTTCGGTCCCGACGTGCTTGATCCCGGTGAGTGATGCTCGTACCGAGCGACGGATGACAGACGTCCTCGTTCCCACGCCGGTTCGTCGGGTCCCGAAGTGCCGGACACTGCGGCGTAGCCGAGGTTCCTGCCTGGCGAGTGGGTGACCTGCTCGCTCATGCTGCACCTCCAGGCAGGAGATCTCGCAGAACCGTGAGCGGGATGAAGGCCGGTTGCGCACCGAGTTCCTCAGGCGTGGGACCGGCCCGGGGTGGGGATGTTGGCGAGGCGTTCGGCGAGCGCGGTGACAGCGTCCCTGTCTCCTTCGAGCGTCTGACGTTCCCCGTCCGTAAGGTCGGGCTGCTCCAGCATCTGATCGATGCCGTTCTTGACCTCCAGGAACTGGGGCCGGATGGCGCCGCGGCCGATCGTGCACACCGATATTGTGCTTTTGTGCAACGGTGGCCCAACACGCGAACGGCGGCCGGGCCGCATCCTCCCCTTTGACTGATCATGACCATCAGGTCATCGGGCTCGGTGGCATCGCGGCCGATGGTGCGCACCGGTGCTTCGACCTTGTGCAGCGGTGCCTCCGCAGGTGGGTGGCGGCCAGGCCGCGCCCCACCCCTGTCGCGCCACCGTGGCCGTCTCCGGCTGCGCGAAAACTGAAGTCACGGCCACGGGGGATCACCGCCATTCCGCCTGCACCCTCCACTACGGCGAGATCGCCCGACTGGTCGGTGCGGTAGACGGTGAGCCCGAGTCGGCGTAGGAGGCCGAGCGTGGCTGGGGCAGGGTGACCGTAGTCGTTGCCGACCCCCACGCTGATCAAGGCCGCCCGTGCGCCGAGGGAGCCCAGGAACTCTGGAGACTGCCGGTTCGATCCGTGGTGCGGCGTCTTGAGGATGTCCGCGCGTACCGGGAACCGGCGCAGGAGGTCGTCCTGCGCCTCGGTTTCCAGGTCGCCGCCCAGCAGGGCGGAGCCGGAACGCCAGCGTACGTGGAGGACCACGCTCGCGTTGTTGATCTCGCTGCCCTCTCCGTAGCCGTACGGTGTGCCCGAGTCGACAGCCGGGGCGACGACGGTGAGCTCCGACGGGCCGAAGCGCCAGCGTGTGCCCGGGGCGGCCGTCCATTCTGGTATGCGGCGACCCGCCAGCATGGTGGAGATGCGTGACCCGCCTTCCGAGCCGGCTCCGTGGGGGCTGACCACAACCGCCCCCACGCGCCGGTCTCGCAACACTCCCGAAATGCCGCCCACGTGGTCGGCGTGGGCGTGGGTGAGGACGAGCAGGGGAACATCGTCGATCCCGACCCTGCGCAGACACTTGTCCATGATCACCGGATCGGGCCCTGTGTCCACCACGACGGCCCGACCTGGACCCGCCGCGATGAGCAGGCCGTCGCCCTGACCCACGTCGCACATCACCATCAGCCATCCCTTGGGCGGCCAGGGACCGGCGATCGGCCGGATCACCAGCACCGCCACCAGCGCTGCCACGGCCACGGTCACCGCGGCGGTCCGCCAGGCGCGGCGGCGCAGGATGGGGATCGCGACGAGCACTGCGAGCACGAGCAGGGCAAGACCTGGAAGGCCGGCCGGCCATGGCACGGTGGCGAACGGCAGGTCCACCGCCCAGCGGGCGACCGTGATGATCCACCCGACCGCATAACCGGCCGGGACGACGAGCAGCCGAGCGCCGTCCGGCCACACGGGGGCCACCAAGGCGGCGCCGAAGCCGAGCAGCGTGGCGGGGGCCACCGCCGGGGCGACGAGCAGATTGGCGACCACGGCCACAGGCGTCAGCTGTCCCGCCATGAGCACCAGGACGGGTGTCACGGCCAGCTGCGCGGCCGCGGGTACGGCGACCGCCTCCGCGACCCAACGCGGCAACGGCGGAACCCGCAGCAAGGCGCGCTGCCGCGATGAGCGCTCCGCCCTTCGACCGTCCACCGGGCCGTCTACCCGGCCGTGTGCCCAGCCGTCTACCCGGCCGTCTACCCGGCCGTGTGCCCGATCGTCTGCCCGGCCGTCTGACCGGGCGTCGTCCAATAGATGACCGTTGTCTTCGCCCAGGACCTGGCCATCGTTACCAGTGGCGACCTGACCGTACGGGGGTGGCGGGCCCGTGTCGGCTGCGGTGAGCGGGTCGTGTGGGGTGATGTTCTCCTTCGAGCGGGACAGTTTGTCGCGCCAGCGGGGGGCGAGGATGAGAATGCCTGCGGTGGCCGTGACGGAGAGGGCGAAGCCGTACGAGCGGGCAAGTTCAGGGACGAAAAGGATCAAGAAGAGGACGGTCGCCGACAGAGCGGCCACCCCGTCCTTGGAGCGGCCCGTGCCCATGGCGACGGCGGCGGCCAGGCCCATGAGAAGGGCGCGGAGGACGCTCGGCGACGGACGGGCGACGACGGCGAACACCAGCATCGCCATAGCCGCGAACCCGGCTCTCACCGGCAGCGGGAGGCCGATCACACGGGAGAGAGCGAGAGTAGCGCCTGCGACGATTGCCAGGTTTGCCCCGCTTACGGCGTTCAGGTGGCTGAGGCCGGCTTCCCTCATGTCGGACGTCACCTGCGGGTCCATCCGGGAGACGTCGCCCACGACCAAACCGGGGAGGAGACCACGCTGGTCGGGAGGAAGGACGTCGGCGGCGGACCGGAGCCCTGCCCTGAGAGAGCCCGCCATCGTCTGCAGGCCGGAGGGAGGTGTCAGGACCTTCGGCGGGCCTCGGACCAACAGGATGGCCGCCACCGAAGTGCCGGAAGTGGGGCGGGCGAGGCGTCCGGCGACTTGGAGGTGCTGGCTGGGAAGGAAGCCGCTCCAGGCCCGCCCGATGGCGAAGACGGTTACGGGGACGTCGACCGCTTGGCGGCTGGTGCCGTACTGGACGACCTTCAGCGCGGCGCGGGCGACGTAGCTGTCCTGGGTGAAGTGTCCGCCTCGGTTCGGGCGCCGTTCGGGGTCGTCTGTCAGCGCGATCTCTGCGGTGATGAAGGCGCTGCTGTCTGCCAGCTCAGGCACCGGGCCGGTGCTCAGTGCGTGGACTCGCAGGGCGACCGATGCGGAGGCGGCCGCCGTGCAGATGAGGGTGGCGATGGCGATGTTGCGCCATCCGGTCGTGATGTCGTGCCAGCCGATACGGGTGACGCGGGGCCGTACGAGCCACGCCGTCGCAGCAGCACCGAGGGCTGAGGTGACGGCGACGATCATGCCGGTGCCGGCCGAGCAGCCGAGCAAGGCCATGGCGCTGCCCCAGGCCGCCACCGCCGGGAAGGCGAGCGGCCATGCACGTTCGCGGTCGTTCTTCACAAGAGGGGGCTGGGATGGCGCGACGGCCTGCATGCGCCGCGTTGCTCTGACGTCCGCGCCGAGACGCGCCGTCCCACGGCTCTGGTCCCCTCGGGACCAACCGTCATCCGGACGCACCCAAGCGGTGAGCGCGTCTGAGCGTGCGGGCCCTCCCGAGACTTCCATCGGCCGGATCCAGCGGGTCCCATGGCCCCAGGACGTCTTCCCGGCTGAAAGTCCTCTCCGCCCCGGTTCGTCGCCCCTATGGGCCGGACCGGGAGCCGGTCCTGAGCATGCCGGCCACCCACGGTTCACCTCCGGCTGAGTCCAGCCGGCCCCATCACTCCAGCGTGTATCCGCCTCCAGGCGGGCTACCCTCCCCAGGTCGTCATCCGAGTGCGCCAGACCGGTTGCTGATGCTGGGCGGGACTGTCCTGCTGGGCTCCTGGCTGTGCGAGGCGGTGCGGCATCGAGGAGGGCGGGCTCGTATGGCCAGGCGACTGGACGCGCCGGGTGATTCGTCGCCGAGAAGGGGTGTGCGGCGTCGCGGACCTCGAGATCAGGGCCTGCAAGGGCGTCGGGGTGTTGCTCTTGCTGCTGCGAAGGGCCTGGGCTGCCGAGAGAGCGGCTCGCACGGCGGTTGTGGTGCTCTTCGGAATGCATGGTGGGCATGTCAGATCCGGACCTTTGGCTTGATTTCTTCGAACGTTTTGGGACCTATGCCGCTGACTTCGCGAAGCTGGTCAACAGCGGTGAAGCCGCCGCGGCTGGTGCGGAACTCGACGATGCGGGCGGCCAGCACCTCCCCTACGCCGGGGAGTTGCTCCAGTTGCTCGGCGGTGGCGGAGTTGAGGTCGAGTACGGCGCTTGCCGGGTCCACGACGGGCGAGCCGGGGGCGGCCGGCTGCTGTTTGGCGCCCACGACGATCTGTTCGCCGTCGATCAGGCGTCGGGCCAGGTTGAGCCCTCCGATGGAGGCTCCACGAGACACTCCTCCGGCGGCTGCCACCGCGTCCGTGACCCGCGCGCCTGAGGGGAGAAGGTAGACGCCTGGTTTGCGGATCTTGCCGGCCACGTGCACGGTGACCTTGGCCGTGGGCGATGGAGTCGCGGGCACGATCGGGGTGGGTGGCGGAAGGGGCTGCGGTCTGGGCTGGGCTTGCCAGACCAGGAAGGCCGCCACTGCGGCAGCGAGGACGCCGATGGCGAGCAGCACACGCAGGCCCGGCCTGCCGGGGTCCAGCGCGGGGCCCTGGGAGGCGAGAGCGTTGCGGAATCTCTGGAGGGACGGGGGAACAGTGGTGGATCCCTTCATGGTCTGAGCCGCCGCCGGGCCCTCATTGGCCTGTGGTGCCGCTGCCGGGCTGTTCTTGGGCTGCGTCACCACCGCGGGGCTGGACGCGGTCACGGGGTCAGGAGGGACGGACGAAGCCGAGGAGCCGACGCCGCTCCCAGCATGGGGCGAGGTGTTGAAAGGGCCGAGGTCGTCGTTGTGGATGCCGACGGGACGCAGGTAGCCCGGATGGGCCAGGTCGAAGGGTGCGGGACCGAAAGAGCCGAGGCTGTCGCGGTGCCCCAGGGCTGAACTCATGCCACCCAGGTCGTTCCGAGCGACGTCAACGGAAGCCGGCCGGCGGAAGCGGTCGTGGTCGGGCGCCGTCGCACCCCCGGCGCCTGAGTCATCCAGGCCAAAGCCCTGAGAACCCGGGGAAACCACGTGGGCAGCCTGATCCGCTACAAAACCGGAGTCATCCCGGGCGAAGGTCGTAGGGTGCGGCAGAACGACGCTGTCGCCGTAACCGGGCACAGAACGCGATGCAGCGAAGCGGTCGCCGTGGGCGCTCCAGAATGTGGAGAGTTGGTCCACGCCTTCCGGGGTGTACGAGAGGGTTGTCGGACTTGGGGGCTGAAGGTGAGGCTGGAGCTCGTCGGGGGTTGTGGGGGTGCTTCCACGCGATGGGCGGGCGCTTCCGGGGGATGGGTGGTGGTTTCCCCGGGAGGTGGCTCGCTCGGCCGTCCCCCACGCCGGTCGGCCCACGCGACGGCGCGGGCGGCGGGTAGAGGCGGTGATGGAGCGTAGCCGGGACTCGGCTATCGCTCGCTCTGCCGCTGGATCGGGGGTTCGCACGCCGGCGACCGTATGGCGCAGGGCACCGCCGCTTTGGACCCGAACCGCATTCTGTGGACAAGGAACAAGGGCAGGCCGGAGTCTGTGGATGACGAATTGTCCACCAGCGGCCCCGCCAAGTGGCGCCAGCTGATCAGACCTCGGCCCGTGGGTGGGCGATCGGCGCCGGCACGTGGACATCCAAGCGGTCAAGTGCCGCCACCCATGCCGGACCGGTGAAGGTAGCGGCCAGCGCGAACGACCCTTGGCCCGTCTGGGGTAGACAAGAAAACTAGCTGGTCAGACGCTTGAAAGCCGTTAAGCCACGTCAGGCAAGCAGTCTGGCCGCGCGGCCGGCCCGCCCTCCCCCAGCGAAGCGCGGCCCTCACCCAGTCGTCCGTGTTCAACTCCCGCCAGCACAGCCTCGCGCGCGCCGACCACTTTCCCGCGAGGAAAATAGATGGTACTTTCCTCAAAGGAAAGCAGTAGTCGACTCTGGGGATGATCCATGAATCAGCAAGACGCCCGGACTTCGCTCGACGACATCCACCGTCTCCAGGACAGAACCCGGGAGCAGATCGTCCGCCAGAGCTTCGCGCTTCCGCGCGTGGTCATCTCCGCGCTCGGCCTCTTCATCGCCTTCGCGGCCATCGACCTCCCGCGCCCCTGGAACTTCGTCTTCCTGGTGGCCGGGATGGTCCTGTACGCGGGCGTGGGGATCGTCTACGAGCACCGGGCCTCGGTCTGCCGGAAGGTCACCAGCCAGGAGGCCCTTTTCCACGGCGGGCTGCTGGCCTGCATCATGGTGGCCTTCAGCATCGGCCGGATCGCCGCCTTCGCGCTGTTCGACCTGCCGCCTCACGGGCTGCTGTCACAGGCTGCCGCCGGCGCGATCGTGGTGGCCGTGGCGTACGTCGCGGCCACGCCCGTGAACCGCGCCATCATGAAGTCGATCGTCCGGCAGGGCGGCGGGGCCGCCTGATGGATCCGCTGTTCGACGAGTTCCTGCACGTCCCGGCGCGTCTGTCGGTCGTGGCGCTGCTGGCACCGGCCGAGTGGGTGGACTTCGGCTTTCTCAGAGACTCGGTCGGCACCAGCGACTCAGCGCTGTCCAAGCAGATCTCCGCGCTGGCCGCCGCCGGGTACGTCATCGTCCGCAAGGACCAGGACAGGCGGGCGCGGCGGACGTACGTGCAGCTCACTCCGCAGGGACGGCTGGCCTTCCAACGGCATGCGGCGGCTCTGGAGCAGATCGTCGCCCTCGCCCGCGATTCCGCCGGCCAGACCACCACCGACTAGAAGCACGCCAAGGATGTCGAGCGCTGGGTCCGCTCACGGGTGTTCCTGCTCCGGTCCACGACTCGAAGGCCGTCCTGGTCGACCCGCCACCGACTCGGCGAGCCGGGCCCTCACCGGCATCGGCTCCCAAGCGCGGGCTCGACCAGTCCACCCCGTGGCCCAGGCAGTACGACAAGTACAAGGCGACCCGGCCGGCACAAGTCTCCTCGGTGGTCAACGCCCGCCGGATACCCGCGCACCTCGACATAGGCCACCCGAGATCGACCACCACCCACGACACCGGCTCGTCGACGGTCCCGCGCCGAGGTCACCCTCGACATCAAGCTGTCCACCATGCCCCATCTGGCGCAGCACGTCGACGCGCACGGCAGGCAGGACCGGGCCCTGATCGACGTGCACGACATCGAGACGTTCTGAGCCGCTCAGCCCAAGAACCGGCCCCGTCGGCTGCGGATCGCGCGGCGATTCTTCCGCTTCGCAGAGCCACAAGATGATCCTGGTCGACCCCACCAGCGGGCTGTCGGGAAAGGCCGGGGCCGCTCGACGGGCCGCAGCGCATGGATGGCCACGAGCTGACGGGCCAGCAGAGGAACGCGCGTCTCCGATCCCTCATCGTCGAGGACCGTCCGGCCTGCCAGATGTGTCATGAGGAGCGATGGATACTCGCAGTGCGCGGCGGTCGGATCAACCGCCACCAGCCCAGGACCCGCGTGCCACCTCATCATCCCGACGGTGGCACGCGCGAAGGACTTTCGATCAGGCGGGCTTCGGCGTTGCAGGTCGTCCCCTCGATGCCGGGTAGTGGGGACGCGCAGGAACCGGCACCGGCTGCACGCACGGCGTGCCGTTGGGGCGGTGACAGTCGACACCTCTGTGAGCGGCCTCTGGCTCGGCCACGCCGGCATCCGCTCCACCGACGCCTGCCTTCACGCTGACATGAGCATCAAGAAGGCCCTCGCGCTCACCAGGAAGCTTCTCCAGGAAGCTTGTCCAGGCCGCTACCGTCCAAGCGACCAGGTCCTCGCCTTCCTCCAACGCCTGTGACCATGCCGAGCCGCGGGCGGCGACGGCCGGCCCCCGAGACTCGACACTCGGCATGGTCGCGATGTCAGCAGAGGTCGATGCGGCCGTAGCGGTTGATGGTCTTGGTCAACTGCTTGTCGACGGCGGCCTCGACGAGCTCGCCGGTCACCGGTTGCATGGGGTGGAACGGCGCCGCGCTGGGTGGCGGAGCGGGCGTTACTGGACGGGGGTGCCGCCGCGCCAGACACGGCGAGGCTTGAGGCCGAAGGACCAGGCGAAGGCGCCCTCGTGGTCGGCGTCCCACTGCACGATGTCGGCGAGCCGCCCCGGCGTCAGCACGCCGCGGTCGGGCGCGCCCAGGACGGTGGCGCCGCCGAGGGTGGCAGCGCGCAGCGCGTCGTTGACGCTCATCCCGAACGCCGACACCGCCATGGCGATCACCAGGGACATCGAGGTGATGCCGCAGAAGCCGGGGTTGTGGTCGCTGCCGAGCGCGATCTGCACGCCATGCTTGATCATCTGGCGGACCGGCGGCAGGTGGCCGCGCTGCAGGGCCGTGGCCGGGCAGACGACGGCGGGCACGCCGTAGCGGGACATGATGGCGATGTCCTCGTCGGACATGTGGTGCAGGCCGTCGGCGGAGGCGCAGCCGAGCTCGGCGGCCAGCTGGACGGCGCCGCGCCGGCTGTACTGGCCGGCGTGGATGCGCGGCAGCAGGCCGACGTTGCGGCCGGAGGCGAGGACCCAGCGGGATTCCTCGGTGGTGAAGTGGCCCTCGTCGCAGTAGACGTCGACGCTGTCGGCGCCCGCCGCGGCCGCGTCGGCGCACCAGGCGCCCACGGCCTCGACGTATTCGCGCTGCCTGCCGAAGTATTCGGGCGGCACCACGTGGGCGGCCAGGAACGTGACGTGCACCCGCGGCATCATCGGCTCCTTCTCCAGCTCGCGCAGGAGCCGCACGTCGGCGAGCTCGCCGTCGCGGGTGAGGTGGTAACCGGTCTTGGCCTCGACGGTGGTGGTGCCGCTGAGCAGCCAGCCGCGCAGCCGCTCGCGCACGCCGTTGCACAGCGTCCAGGGGTCGGTGCCGCGGGTCACGGTGACCGTGGAGCCCACGCCGCCGCCCGCCGCGGTGATCGAGGCGGACGTGGAGCCGCCGGTGCGGATCGCCAGCTCGGCGTAGCGGTTGCCGGCGTAGACGGGATGGGTGTGGGCGTCGATGAGACCGGGCGTGACCAGGGCCCCGCCGAGGTTTTCGACGTGGTCGACGTCGACGATGTCGTCGACGACTCCCGGAACGCTCTGCGGCAGGTCGGGAGCGCGCCCGACCCACGCGATGCGGTCGTTGTGGACGAGGATGGCGGCGTTGCTGAGGACCTCGTTGCCGGTCCAGAGGCGGCCGATGTTGGTCAGGAGCCGAACGGTCACCGCATCACCACCCAGCATGCTCCCCCGCACGGGCGCCGAGCCCAGCGCACGGCCTGTGCCGCGCCCACTGAGTCCGCTCCGGGTCCGGACGACATGGGGGGTCTCCTGCTCTCATCCGCATCAGGTTGTGCGGTGACCGTATCGCCGGAGTCATGATCCGGCGATTTCAGTTCAGTTACGTTATTTCACATCTTGGGCCGCTGTACAGGGTTATTCGGAAGAAAGACCACTGCTCTCAGCTGTCACGCGGCACTGCCTCTGCCCCAGGGGCCCCGCTGACGACTTCAGGACGCGCGGCCATCACCGAAAACCCAGAACCCGAACTTAAAAGCCAGACCAACGTTGGGTCTGGCCAATCTTAGCAATCCCCGGGTGCCGAAACCACTGCCGCTTTTGCGCAACTCTGCGCGCTTTGCGGCGAGATCTGGCGCACCATACGGGTGAGTGCCGCCGCAGCGGCACCCACCTCGAAGTACGGCCTAGGAAACGCGCTCCACCGGCTTGCCGACCCGCAGCAGCTCCTGCGACAGGCTGGGCAGCACGCGCGCGTGCAGGATCGTGCCCTCGCCCACGTGGTCGACCGAGAGCACCTCGCCCTCCTTGTGGGCCCGCGAGATCAGGTCGCCCCGCTCGTACGGCACCAGCAGGTGGACCTCGTGGTCGAGACGCGGCAGCCGCTCCTCGATGAGCTCCATCAGCTCGGGGATGCCCTTGCCCGTACGGGCCGAGACCACGATGCTGTCGCGCTCGCGCCGCGCGATGCGGTCGAGCACCTCGGGGTCGGCCGCGTCGGCCTTGTTGATCACCACGATCTCCTGCACGTCGGACGCGCCCTCGATGTCGGCGAACACCTCGCGGACCGCCGCGAGCTGCCCCTCGGGATCGGGGTGGGAGCCGTCGACCACATGCAGGATCAGGTCGGCGTCGGCGACCTCCTCCAGCGTCGAGCGGAACGCCTCGATGAGCTGGTGGGGCAGGTGACGGACGAACCCGACGGTGTCGGCGATCGTGAACAGCCGGCCTTCGGGCGTGCGCGCCCGGCGCACGGTCGGGTCGAGGGTGGCGAACAGCGCGTCCTCCACCAGCACGCCGGCGCCGGTGACGCGGTTGAGCAGCGAGGACTTGCCGGCGTTGGTGTAACCGGCGATGGCCACGGCAGGGACCTCGCGCCGCTGGCGCGCGTGGCGCTTGGTGTCACGCGCGGTGGACATGCCGCCGATCTGGCGGCGCAGCTTGGCCATGCGCTCGCGGATGCGGCGCCGGTCGAGCTCGATCTTGGTCTCACCGGGGCCGCGGCCGCCGATGCCGACGCCGCCCGCGGCGCGTCCGCCGACCTGCCGCGACAGGTTGCCGCCCCAGCCACGCAGACGCGGCAGCAGGTACTGCAGCTGCGCCAGCTCGACCTGGGCCTTGCCCTCGCGGCTCTTGGCGTGCTGGGCGAAGATGTCGAGGATCAGCGCCGTACGGTCGATGACCTTGACCTTGACGATCTCTTCAAGCTGGCGGAGCTGGCCGGGGGCCAGCTCGCCGTCGCAGATCACGGTGTCGGCGCCGCTGGAGTCGACGATGTCACGCAGCTCCAACGCCTTGCCGGAGCCGATGTACGTGGCCGGGTCGGGCTTCTGGCGCCGCTGGACGAGCCCGTCGAGCACCTGCGAGCCGGCCGTCTCCGCCAGGAGCTTCAGCTCGAGCAGGGAGTTGTCGGCATCCTCGGCCGTGCCGGAGGTCCAGACGCCGACGAGGACGACCCGCTCGAGCCGCAGCTGCCGGTATTCGACCTCGGAGACGTCTTCAAGCTCGGTGGACAGGCCTGCGACGCGGCGCAGCGCCTGGCGCTCCTCGAGGTCCATGTCGCCGGTCTCGATCTCGTCGAGCAGGGTGTATTCGCGCATTCGTGTCATCTCTATGAGGAAACGTCTGGACACCTCGATGTCTTCCCACGATGGTGGCAGACATCCCCGAGCGCAATCACCTGGTTATCCCGTTACGCAGGTGACACCGTGACGTCGCCCGATCCCGTCCGCAACGAGATCTTGCGCGGCGACGACGTGTCGGTCTTGACCGTGACGTCGGTCTCGCCGGAGCCCACCTCGCTCTTCAGGTCGTAGGCGCCGTCGGGAACGGTCAGCCGGATGTCCCCGCTCCCGGCCGTCAACTCGACGGCGTCGGGAGCGGAGGCGTACGTGAGCTCGATGTCGCCCGCCCCGGACTCGGCGGACAGGCTCTTGCCCGCCAGGCCGGCGGCGTCCACGTCCCCCGATCCCACGAGCAGCTTCAGCTCCCCGGTCAGGCCCCTGAGGATGAGGTTGCCGGAACCGGTGGTCAGGTCGGCCGTCAGGCCCTTGGGCACCTGGATCTCGTAGTCGACGCCACAGGTGCCCCAGCTGGACGGGCAGTCATAGGTGACCACCAGCGCCTCGCCCTCGACCTTGTGCTCGGTCTCGGGCTTGGCGTCGCCGCGCCAGCGCAGGTGCTCGACCACGCGTACGGTGTCGCCGTCGGTCTCGGTGATCTCCGCGTCGCCGGCGCCGCTCTTCAGCCGCAGTTCGCCGACCCTCTCCTTCACCTCGTACGACACCGTGTCCTGGTTGCTCGGGCCGGTGACGCTCTCGAGGCCGCATCCGGTCAGCAGGACGGCGGAGAGCAGAAGTCCGCCCGCAACGATCACCTTCTTCATGCGGTGAATCCTCTCCCGGCATGGCGCCCGCCACATCGGGGATGACCCCGACGACTCCCCGGGGGGACCCCGCCTTTGACCCGATATAGGCGGGAGAGTAACTTCACTTCCACATTCCAGAAGTCATTTTCCATATCATGGAAAAGAGGTCCCATGGAGATCACCGGCCCGATGCTCGATCGGTTCGACGAGATCCTCACGCCGGAGGCGCTCGATTTCGTGGCGACTCTTCAGCGGGAGTTCGGCCCCAGGCGGCTTGAGCTGCTGGAGGCCCGCCAGGCGCGCCAGACGGAGCTGTCGGCGGGCGCCATGCTCGACTTCCTGCCGGAGACCAAGCAGATCAGGGAGAGCGACTGGCAGGTCGCTCCCCCGGCGCCCGGGCTGGAGGACCGGCGCGTCGAGATCACCGGCCCGACCGACAAGAAGATGACCATCAACGCGCTCAACTCCGGCGCGAAGGTGTGGCTGGCCGACTTCGAGGACGCCCTGTCCCCGCTGTGGGAGAACTGCGTGGCCGGCCACCTCAACCTGCGCGACGCGCTCGACCGCACCATCGACTTCGAGTCCGGCGGCAAGGCGTACACGCTCAAGCCCGACGAGGAGCTGGCCACCGTCGTGGTGCGCCCGCGCGGGTGGCACCTGGACGAGAAGCACGCCCTCGTCGACGGGCGGCCGGTGTCGGGGTCGCTGTTCGACTTCGCGCTCTACTTCTTCCACTGCGCCCAGCGGCAGATCGACAAGGGCAAGGGCCCGTACTTCTACCTGCCCAAGATCGAGTCGCACCTGGAGGCGCGGCTCTGGAACGACGTGTTCACCCGGGCGCAGGAGCTCCTCGGCATCCCGCACGGCACCATCAGGGCGACCGTGCTCATCGAGACCTACCCGGCGGCGTTCGAGATGGAGGAGATCCTCTACGAGCTGCGCGACCACTCGGCGGGGCTCAACGCGGGCCGCTGGGACTACCTGTTCAGCGTGATCAAGAAGTTCCGCACGCGGGGCCGCGAGTTCCTGCTGCCGGAGCGGAACACGGTCACGATGACGGCGCCGTTCATGCGCGCCTACACCGAGCTGCTGGTGCGCACGTGTCACAAGCGGGGCGCGCACGCCATCGGCGGGATGGCGGCGTTCATCCCCTCGCGCAAGAACCCCGAGGTGAACGAGGTCGCGCTGGAGAAGGTGCGGGCCGACAAGACGCGCGAGTCGGGCGACGGGTTCGACGGGTCGTGGGTGGCTCACCCCGACCTCGTGCCGATCTGCCGCGAGGTGTTCGACGGCGTGCTCGGGTCGCGACCCCACCAGCTCGACCGGCTGCGCGAGGACGTCAGCGTGACCGCCGCCGAGCTGCTGGCGGTCTCCGAGACGCCGGGCGACATCACCGAGGCGGGCCTGCGGAGCAACGTCGACGTCGGCCTGCGCTACCTGGCCTCGTGGATGGGCGGGCAGGGCGCGGCGGCCATCCACAACCTGATGGAGGACGCCGCCACCGCCGAGATCTCGCGCTCGCAGGTCTGGCAGTGGATCCACAACGACGTCACCCTCGCCGACACCGGTGAGCAGGTGACGAAGGAGATCGTCGAGCGGATCATCGGCGAGGAGCTGGCCAAGATCGCGCAGGAGCCGGGATACGACGAGAAGGTGTTCGACCAGGCGACGCAGCTGTTCAAGGAAGTGGCGCTGGACGACGACTTCGCCGAATTCCTAACTCTCCCGGCCTATGCTCGAATGCCATGACAAAAGGTGAAAAATAGAAAAGAGGGGGGATCGGTGATGGAAGAGCTGACCGCGGCGCTGCACTCCTTGCTGCCCGAAGATTCGGTGATCACCGATCCCGTACGCCTGCGCACCTACGAGTGCGACGGCCTCACCTACCACCGGGCGACCCCGGGCGTGGTCGTGCTGCCCGAGACCGCCGAGCAGGTCGCCCGCGTGGTGCGCCTGTGCAACGACTTCGGCGTGCCGTTCGTGGCCAGGGGTTCGGGCACGGGCCTGTCGGGGGGCGCGCTCCCCCGCGAGGACGGCGTGCTCATCGTGACCGCGAAGATGCGCCGCATCCTGGACATCGACCTGGACAACCGCCGGGCGGTCGTCGAGCCGGGAGTGACCAACCTGGCCATCACCGAGGCCGTCCGCGACCAGGGCTACTACTACGCGCCCGACCCCTCCAGCCAGCAGGTCTGCTCGATCGGCGGCAACGTCGCGGAGAACTCCGGCGGCGCCCACTGCCTGAAGTACGGCTTCACCGTCAACCACGTCGAGGCCTGCGAGATCGTCACCCCCGACGGCGACCTGGTCACGCTCGACCGCATGGACCCGGGCTACGACCTGCTGGGGGCGTTCATCGGCTCGGAGGGCACGCTCGGCATCGCCACCAAGATCACCGTACGGCTGAGCCGCGCGCCGGAGGCCGTGACCACGGTGCTGGCCGCGTTCGAGAGCCTCGAGCAGGGCGGGGAGGCCGTCTCGGCGATCATCGGCGCGGGCATCGTGCCGGCTGCGATCGAGATGATGGACGCGCTCAGCATCGAGGCGGCCGAGGCCGCGGTGGCCTGCGGTTATCCGGCGGGCGCCGGGGCGGTGCTGGTCGTGGAGCTGGACGGCCCGGCCGCCGAGGTCGAGCGGCAGTTCGCCCGGCTGAAGGAGATGTGCTCGGCGGCGTTCGAGCTGCGGGTGGCGGCGGGGCCGGCCGAGCGGGCGGCGATCTGGAAGGGCCGCAAGTCGGCGTTCGCCGCCGTCGGGCGCATCAGCCCGGCGTACATCGTGCAGGACGGCGTGGTGCCGCGCACGTCGCTGCCCGCGGTGCTGGCGGCCATCGACCGGCTGTCGGCGGAGCACGGCATCCGGGTGGCCAACGTCTTCCACGCCGGCGACGGCAACCTGCATCCGCTGGTGTTGTTCGACGACGCGGAGCCGGGGGCGGGCGAGCGGGCCGAGGTGGTCTCGGGCGCGATCCTCGACCTGTGCATCGAGCACGGCGGCTCCATCACCGGCGAACACGGCGTGGGCGTCGACAAGTCGCGCTACATGCCGAAGATGTTCGGCATGGACGATCTCGACACCATGCAGCTCGTACGGTGCGCGTTCGACCCCCGCGGGCTGTCGAACCCGGGCAAGGTGTTCCCGACGCCGCGGTTGTGCGGCGAGGTGCCGGGCGTGCGCAAGGGCGTGCATCCGCTGGTCGAGTCGGGGAAGGCGGAGCAGTTCTGATGACCCTGACAGGGATCGGCGTGACGGTCAGGCAGGCGGGCCCCGACGACGCGGTGGGCGGCGTGCTCCCGCGCTGGGTCGCGTTGCCGGAGAGCGTCGAGGAGATCGCGGCCCTGCTGCGGGCCTGCGCGGAGCAGGACCTCGCGGTGGTGCCCGTGGGCGGCGGCACGAAGCTGCACTGGGGCGCGCCGCCGGAGCGCTGCGACGTGCTGCTCGACATGTGCTGCATGAACGCCGTGCTGGAGCACGCGGCGGGCGACCTCGTGGTGCGCGTCCAGGCCGGGGTGACGATGGACGCCCTGGCTGCGGAGCTGGCGGGCAAGGGGCAGGAGCTGGCGCTCGACGTGCCGTCCGGCGCGGGCTCGACGGTGGGCGGCACACTGGCCGCCGGGCTGCCAGGGCCGCGCGCGTTCCGCTTCGGCACCGCCCGCGACCTGCTCATCGGCATCACCGTGGTGCTCGCCGACGGCACGGTCGCCCGCTCCGGCGGCAAGGTGGTCAAGAACGTCGCCGGCTACGACCTGGGCAAGCTCTTCGCCGGCTCGTACGGCTCGCTCGGCGTCATCGCGGAGGCGGTGTTCCGGCTGCATCCGCTGCCGGCCGAGCGCCGCTGGGTGGTCGCCGAGCCGGCCCTGGACGAGGTGCCGAGGATCGCCCTGGCGCTCGCGGCGTCACAGGCCGAGCCGAGCGCGGTCGAGGTGGACCGGCCGGATCCGGACGGCCCGCTCGTCCTGGCCGCGCTGGTGGAGGGCACGGCGGCCGAGGCCAGGGCGCGCGCGTTGCGCGACGTCGTGGGCGGGGGCGAGGTGATCGGTCAGCCGCCGTCGTGGTGGGGGCGCGTCCCGTCCGGCGAGGTGCTGGCCGAGGTGCGGTTCCCGCCGACGGCCACGGGGGCCGTGCTCGACGCGGCGGCCGGCGCCGGGACGGCGCTGCGCGGCTCTCCCGTCGCGGGGCGGCTGCTGCTCGCGACGGACGGTCAGCTGGCCGTGTCCGCGCTGCGCAAGACGGTGGAGGACGCCGGAGGGCGGGTCGTCGTGCTCGCCACGCCGGACGACGGCCCGGACGGTGGGGTCGACAGATGGGGGCAGATCAGCGGGCTCGCGCTGATGCGGCGGGTCAAGGAGCGGTTCGATCCCGGGCGCAGGATGTCCCCCGGACGGTTCGTGGGAGGCATCTGACATGGATCCGAAGCTCATCAACGACTGCGTGCACTGCGGGTTCTGCCTGCCGACCTGTCCGACGTACGTGTTGTGGGGCGAGGAGATGGACTCGCCGCGCGGGCGGATCCACCTGATGAGCCAGCACGTCGAGGGCACGCCCATGACGCCCGAGATGGCCGGCCACTTCGACGCCTGCCTGGGCTGCATGGCGTGCGTGACCGCGTGCCCGTCCGGGGTGCAGTACGACCGGCTGATCGAGCAGACCCGCGTCGAGGTCGAACGTGAGCATGAGCGCCCGCCGCAGGAGCGGGCCGTGCGCGGGATCGTCTTCAACCTGTTCCCCTACCCGCGCCGGCTGCGCCTGCTGCGGCCGACGCTGGGGCTGACCGGGCGGATGGCGCCGTTCCTGGCCAGGGTGAACCCGAGTCTCGGCGCGATGGCCGGGCTCGCGCCGCGCGTGGAGCGGCGCCAGCGGCTGCCGCGCGTGGTGAGGGCCAGGGGCGAGCGCCGGGCCGTGGTCGGGATGCTCCTGGGCTGCGTGCAGCGGGAGTTCTTCCCGCAGGTGAACGCCGCCACGGCGCGGGTGCTGGCGATGGAGGGCTGCGACGTCGTCATCCCGCCGGGGCAGGGCTGCTGCGGGGCGCTCAGCGTGCACTCCGGGCTGGAGGCGCAGGCCAAGCGGCTGGCGCGCAGGACGGTCAGGACGTTCGAGAAGGCCGGGGTGGACACCGTGGTGGTCAACGCGGCCGGCTGCGGCTCGTCGATGAAGGAGTACGCGACGCTGCTCGGGTACGACCCCGGGTTCCGGGTGATGGACCTGTCGGAGTTCCTGGCCGAGCTGGGCCCGGTGGCCACGCGGCACCCGCTGCCGCGCACCGTCGCCTACCACGACGCCTGCCACCTCGCCCACGCGCAGGGCGTGCGCTCGCAGCCGCGCCAGTTGCTGAGCGGCATCCCGGAGCTGGAGCTGCGCGAGATCCCCGAGTCGGCCATCTGCTGCGGCTCGGCGGGCACGTACAACCTGCTGCAGCCGGAGGCCGCGCGGGACCTCGGCGACCGCAAGGCCAAGGCGGTCGGGTCGACGGGCGCGCAGCTGCTCGTCTCCGCGAACCCGGGGTGCACCATGCAGATCGCCGCGGCCATGCGGCGGGCCGGCGCGGACATCAGGGTGGCCCACACGGCGGAGGTGCTGGACGCCTCACTGCGCGGGGCCGCCCTGTGAGCGTCCAGTCGGTCGAGCGGGCGCTCGACGTGCTGGAGGCGCTGGCCGAGCACGGAGGCGAGGCGGGGCTGTCGGAGATCGCCGCCAGGACCGGCCTGCCGTACGGCACCATCCACCGGCTGCTGCAGACGCTGCTCGTGCGGGGTTACGTGCGCCAGGAGTCCGACCGGCGTTACGCGCTGGGCGGAGGGCTCGTCCGGCTGGGCGGGGTCGCCGGGGGCATGGTCGGTGTGTGGGCGCGGCCGTACCTGAGCAAGCTGGTCGAGCTGTCCGGTGAGACGGCAAACCTGGCGGTGCTCGAAGGGGACTTCGTCGTGTACGTGGCGCAGGTGCCGTCGCCGCGCCGGCTGCGGATGTTCGCCGAGGTGGGCAGGCGGGTGCTGCCGCACAGCACGGCCGTGGGCAAGGCGCTGCTCGCCGGGCGGCCCCCGGCGGAGGCGGTCGCGGTGTTCGAGCGCACCGGCATGCCGCGCCGCACGCCCAACACGATCGTCGACCGGTCCGCGATGCTGACCGAGCTGCAGGCCGTCAGAGGCCGCGGCTACGCCTTGGACCTGGGCGAGGAGGAGCTCGGCGTGCACTGCCTCGCCGTGCCGGTCCGGGACGGCGACCGGGTGGTGGCGGCGCTGTCGGTCTCGGGGCCGGCCGAGCGGATCGACGCGCTCGACCGCGACGACCTGGCCGAGAGCATGCGTAAGATCGCCGCCGACTTCGGCAACGAGCTCGGGCCGGTGACCGGCGGGGGCTGACCTCGGCCCGGGGTTGGAGCACCCGGTATCGTGTTGCGCCATGGGCAACAGCACGACGGTTCAATCGGTCGATCGTGCCCTCGCGATCCTGGAGCTCCTGGCTCGGGACGGGCCCACCCGGGTGACGGACCTCGCGGCGGAGCTCGACGTGCACAAGTCCACGGCGTTCCGGCTGCTGGCTTCGCTGGAGCAGGGCGGCCTGGTCGAGCAGACCGGTGACCGGGGGCGCTACCGGCTCGGGTTCGGCCTCGTCCGCCTGGCCGGGGCCGTCACGGCGCAGCTCGACCTGTCGCGCGAGAGCCTGCCGGTGTGCCTGCGCCTGGCGGAGGCGATCGGCGAGACGGTCAACATCGCGGTGCCGCGCAACGGCGACCCGGTCAACGTCAGCCAGGTGCGCGGCCCCGCCGCGATCAGCGGCCACAACTGGGTCGGCCAGCGCACTCCCTCCCACGCCACCTCCAGCGGCAAGGTGCTGCTGGCCTTCGGCGCGCTGCGGCCGCCCACGGAGCTGGAACGCTACACACCGCACACCGTCACCTCGGTCGGCGAGCTGGGGCTCGACGAGATCAGGCAGCGCGGCTGGGCCTGCGCCGCGGAGGAGCTCGAGGTCGGCCTCAACGCGGCGGCCGCGCCGATCCGCGGGGCGGACGGCTCGGTGGTGGCCGCGGTCAGCGCCTCGGGGCCCTCCTACCGGCTGACGCCCGAGCGGCTGCCGGAGGTGGGCGAGCTGCTGGTCAAGGGCGCGAGGGAGATCAGTCAGCGCATCGGCTATTACGGTTGAGTCATGTGTAGAAGCATCAAGACCCTCCGCCCGCCGTACACGGAGAGCGTGACCGAGGACGACGTGCGCGCGGCGGCCCTGCAGTACGTACGGAAGATCTCGGGGTTCCGCGCGCCCGCGGCGCACAACGCCGAGGCGTTCGACCGGGCGGTCGAGGCGATCACCCGGGCGTCGGAGGAGCTGCTCGGGGCGCTGGAAGTCCGCGGGAGTCGTTGACAGCTCCCGCGCGCGAGGGAAGCGTACCGGGATGTAACCCTCACCCGATCTTCCAGGGGGCTCCCATGATCAGCGGGTTGTACCAGGGTCAGGACGGCGACTCGCGGCTGGAGCTCCGCGTCGACGTCGACGGCGCCAGGCCCACCGGGCGGGTGAGCGGCGACCTGTTCACGGTGTCGGGGGCGACCACGTCCTACGCCGGTTCCTTCCTGGTGGACGCGCCCACCGTACGGTCCGAGGGCGGGCAGACGCGGATCGAGGGAGCCGGGCGGTTCACGTTCGACACCGAGGCGCGCGACGTGGGCGTCGTCATCGCCGGCGGGAGCGGGAGCGCCACGGTGGGCGGGCGCGCGTACGAGGTGGCCTTCGCCTCCCCGCACTTCCGCAGCGTGCTGCTGGAGCAGGACTCCGTGGTGGGGGCGGTGCCGTTCGTGTCGTACCACACCGGCTCGCTGCCGGGACCCGCGGGCTCGCCGCCGAGGGAGCTGACGGTGCCCGCCGCGTACGCGGAGGCGGGCATCGAGCTGCGCCTGGCCGAGCCCGGCGTGGTCCCGGTGGACGGGTCGGGCGCCGACCTGGTGTGGGACGACGCCGAGCTGCACCACGCGATGACCCGGCACTTCAGCGCGTACGGCGACGCCCCGGCCTGGCGGGTGTGGCTGCTGGTGGCGAGCAAGCACGCGCGCGGCCTGCGCGGCATCATGTTCGACTACCAGGACGCCCACCAGCGGCAGGGCGCCGCCGTCTTCCACGACGCCGTCCAGGGCACGACGCCGGAGGCGCGCAGGGCCCAGTTACGCACGTACGTGCACGAGGTCGGCCACGCGTTCAACCTGCTGCACTCGTGGGAGAAGCACCTGGCGACCCCGCCCAGGCCGCTCGGCCCCGAGGGCGGCTTCGGCGACCTGTCGTGGATGAACTACACCTACACCTACCAGCCGGGCGGCGAGCCGGCCTACTGGGCGGCCTTCCCCTTCCGGTTCACCGACGCCGAGCTGGTGCACCTGCGGCACGCCTTCTACCGCGACGTGGCCATGGGGGCGCACGCGTTCGGCGTCGGCGCGGCTGAGGCCGAGCCGTTCGAGCAGCCGGTCGAGGACCACTCGGGGCTGCGGCTGGAGCTGCGCGCCAAGGAGTCGTACGCGCTGGGCGAGCCGGTGGTGGTCGAGCTCAAGCTGTCGCACGCGGGCGAGCCGCGCGGCACGCACGGCCACCTGCACCCCGACAGCGGCTTCACGCGGGTGTCGATCACCCGTCCCGACGGCGGCACGGTGCTCTACCGGCCCATGCTGCGCCAGTGCGTGGACGCCACGCCGCAGGTCAGGCTGGACGACGGCAACCCGGCGATGTACCGCAGCGCGTACATCGGGCACGGGCGCGACGGCCACTACTTCCAGCAGCCCGGCGAGTACCACGTGCGCGCCCGGTACGTCGCCGCCGACGGCTCGCTCGTCGTCTCCCCCGCGCTGCTGGTGAGGGTGGGCCGGCCGGCGGAGCCCGACGACCACCGGGTGGCCGAGCTGATGCTGGGCGAGGAGCAGGGCCAGCTGTTCTCGCTGCTCGGCTCCGACTCGCCCGCGCTGAGCTCGGGCAACCGGGCGCTGGACGAGGTCATCGGCCGCTACGGCGCGCACCCGCTGGCCGTCTACGCCCGCCTGGTCAAGGGGCTGAACGCCGAGCGTGAGTTCAAGGACCTGGTGCCGGGCGAGGGGCTGCGCGTGCGGCCGCCCGACCCGAAGCAGGGCATCGAGCACCTGACCCACGTCGTGCGCGGGGCGGGCGTCGACAACATCACCCTCAACCTGGTGATGCGCCGCCTGGCCAGGGCCGAGGCGCGGCAGGGCGACCTCGGCCGGGCGAACGCGGTGCTGGACCGGATGGTGGCCACGTTCGCCGCCAAGGGGGTCAACCCCATCGTCATGGGGCAGATCCGCCGCCAGGCCGAGTTGACGAAGGCGGCGCTGGGCGCGGAGGCGTCGTGAGCGTCAGTGGACGCGGGCGACGGGCTGCCCCGCCACGCAGGTGATCGTCAGCTCGATGTCGTCGCCGTCGTCCGGCTCGAACTCGACCTGGGCCTCGGCGGCCGGCCCCGGCTCGACGCCGTCGACCGAGTGGTCCTGGGCCGGGCTCCACGACCGCAGCGTGACCAGGTCGCCGTCGCACGAGGCGATCACCGTGCCGCCGGGGCTGCGGATCAGCTTGCCCGGGGACGTCGAGGACGGCTCGGCGGTCGAGGCGGCGACGGCCCGAGAGGTGGCCGTGGACAGCGCCGCGCGGACCTCGTCCCGGCTGAGCACGTGGCTGGAGCTGCCGGTGAGGCCGGTGCCGAGCAGACCGAGCACCGCCAGCGCGGCGCCGGTGGCGGCGACGGCGGTGACGGCCCAGGCCAGCACGAGTCGTTTCATCGCGCCCAAGCTTCCCCCATCGACGGCTAAGGCGAGGTTAAGGCGACGCTAAGAGAGACCTGGTCACCGTCCGCGAACGTCTAGTTTCTGTATATGGCTGACATCCTGCTCATCGAGGACGACGTGGCGATCCGTACGGCGCTCAGCCGCGGGCTGCGGGAGCTCGGCCATGCCGTCTCCTCGTCTCCGACGGCGATGGACGGGCTGCGCCTGGCCGTACGCGACCGCCCCGACCTGGTGGTGCTCGACCTGGGGCTGCCGGACCTGGACGGGGCGGAGCTGCTGCGGATGTTGCGGGCGGTGAGCCGGGTGCCGGTCATCGTGGCGACCGCCCGCGACGGGGACGCCGAGATGGTGCCGGTGCTGGACGCGGGGGCCGACGACTACGTGGTCAAGCCGTTCAGCGCGGCCCAGCTCGACGCGCGCGTACGGGCCGTGCTGCGGCGGGCGGGCGAGGCGGCGCCGGAGCCGCTGGCGGTCGGGGCGCTGCGGGTGGACCCGCGGGCGCGTACGGCCACGCTCGACGGGGCGGCCCTGGATCTGACGCCGCGCGAGTTCGACGTGCTGCACTACCTGGCCGCGCGGCCCGGCGAGGTCGTCACCAAGCGGGAGCTGCTGACGGAGGTGTGGCAGCTGCCGTACGGCGGCGCCGACAAGACGGTGGACGTCCACCTGTCGTGGCTGCGCAGGAAGCTCGGCGAGACGGCCGCGCGGCCCCGTTACCTGCACACCGTGCGCGGTGTGGGCGTCAAGCTGGTCGAGCCGTCGTGAGGCGGTGGCTGGCGCTGCTGGTCGCGGCGACGACGTCGCTCGTGCTGATCGCGCTGCTGGTGCCGATGGCGCTGCTGATCCGCGCCGTGGCCGAGAACGGCGCGATGAGCCGGGCCACCGCCGCGGCCGAGTCCGTCGCGGTGGCGGTCGGCACTCCCGACCTGGCGCTGGCCGTGGAGCAGGTGGCCCGCCCGGTGACGGTGTTCCTGCCCGGCGGCGGCACGGTGGGCAGGCCCGCCGGCCGTTCCGACGCGGTGCGGCTGGCCGCGACCGGGCGCAGCGTCACGGCGGACGCCGACGGGGGCAGGGAGGTGCTCGTCTCGGCGCAGTCCCCGGGCGGCACGGCCGTGATCAGGGTGTTCGTGCCGGACGACGAGCTGATGAGGGGCGTGCGGGAAGCGTGGCTGGCACTGCTCGTGCTGGGGCTCGCTCTGGTCGTGCTGGGCATCGTCCTGGCGGACCGGCTGGCGCTGGCCGTCACCAGGCCGGTGGACGGGCTGGCGCGGGTCTCGCACCGGCTCGCCGGAGGTGACCTGACCGCCCGCGCGGAGCCCGGCGGCCCGCCCGAGGTGCGTTCGGTGGCGATGGCGCTCAACCACCTGGCCGGCCGCATCGACGAGCTGCTGGCGGCCGAGCGTGAGTCCGTGGCGGACCTGTCCCACCGCCTGCGCACGCCGCTGACCGGGCTGCGGCTGGACGCCGAGTCGCTGCGCGACCCCGAGGAGGCGGGGCGCATCCAGGCCAGGGTGGACGCGCTGGAGCGCGCCGTGAGCGCGGTGATCACCGAGGCCCGCCGCCGGTCCGCCGGGCGCGGCTCGTGCGACGCGGCGGCGGTGGTGCGCGAGCGCGTACGGTTCTGGTCGGTGCTGGCCGAGGACCAGGGGCGTGAGGTGGCGATCAGCCTGCCGGCCGGCCCGCTGCCGGTCGCGGTGGGCGCCGAGGAACTGGCCGCGTGCGTCGACGCGCTGCTCGGCAACGTCTTCGCGCACACGCCGGAAGGTGCCTCCATGTCCGTACGGCTGGAGCCGCGGCCCTCCGGGGCCCTGCTGACCGTGAGCGACGCGGGGCCCGGGTTCGAGCCGGCGCTGCTGGAGCGGGGCATCAGCGGCGGCGACTCGACGGGGCTCGGGCTGGACATCGCCCGGCGTACCGCGGAGTCCTCGGGCGGCGGGCTGACCGTCTCCACGCCTGCGGGCGGCGGGGCCCGCGTCGAGGTGCTGCTGGGCGCGGCGCCCTAGGAGACGGCGTTAACCGTCGCTTAGCGCGCGGTTACCCGGCTTCGCGGTTTCGTGGAGACATGCAGATCACGAAGAAGATCATCATCGCCGGCGCCGGGTTCGTCGCGCTGGCCTCGGGCGGCGGCGCCGCGTACGCCACCGCCACGGCCGCCTCCCCCTCGGTGGAGACCTTCACCGCCGCCCCCGCGCCGAAGGTCTCGGCGGAGCAGGCCATGCAGATCGCGCACGGGAAGGTGCAGGGCGCCTGGGTCAGCGAGCTCGACTTCGACCTCAAGGGCAGCCGGCCCGACGTGTGGGAGATCGAGCTGACCAAGGGGCAGGAACGGCACGAGATCGACGTGGACGCGGCCTCCGGCAAGATCGTCAAGCATGAGACGGACCGGGTGAGCCAGAACGGCGACGACGACCGGGACGACGACCACGATGACGACGACCGGGACGACGACCGGGACGACGACCGGGACGACGACGACTGATCCCCGGTGAAGGCGACGCCGGCCCGTGGGCCGGCGTCGTTCCGCGTCAGCGGCTCATGCGCATGACGATCGGGCGGTGGTCGGACAGCGTGGTCGAAAGGACGTCGCCGCCCGTGACCGTGATGCCGCGCGTGTAGACGTAGTCGATGCGGGCGTCGCCGAGGGTGGGCTCGTCGGCGTACCGGGCGCCGGTGTCGAGCCAGCCGGCGCTGACGAACCGGCGCGACAGCGCGTCGGTGGGCGGGGCGTTGAAGTCGCCGGTGAGGATCACGCCGGTGCGGGTGCCGAGGTACGTCCGCACCTTGTCGGCCTGGGCCTCACGGCGGGCCACCGAGGTCGCCGACAGGCCGGGCGACAGGTGGGTGGTGAAGACGGTGACCGACGAGCCGCCGCCGAGGTCGAGCTTGGCGCCGGCCATCGACCGGTTGACGGGGCAGGTCGCGAAGTCGGTGAGCCGGATCGTCACCCGTTCGACGATGCGGAAGCTGGACAGGACGGCGTTGCCGGCCTGGCCGGGCTGCGGGTCGTCGCAGGGGCCGGGGTTGTCGCCGGCGCCGAAGTGGGCGTTGGCGGTGATGTCCCAGCCGAGCGCGTCGGCCAGCTGCCTGACCTGGTCGGCGTCGGGCCTGCGGTGGATCTCCTGGACGGTCACGATGTTGGCGCCGGTGGCGCGGATCTGGCCGGCGACGGCGCTCATGTCGGCGCTCTCGCCGTGGACGTTCCAGTTGAGGACGACGAGGTCGGTCGCCCTGGCCTGCGCGAGGGTGGTCGTCAGCAGGGGTGCGAGCACGACGAGCGCCGTGATCGCCAGGATGCGTCTGGTCACGCCCGGATCGTACGGAGATCCGCACCGCCCGTACAGACGGGTGTCAGCAGTCGTCGAGGATTCCGTCCATGGCGGCCTTCTCCGCCGAGGTGACCCAGACGTCGTACTTGGCCTTCACGTCGATCTGGCGGACGATGTACGCGCACCGGTACGACCTGCGGGGCGGCAGCCAGGTGGCGGCGTCGGAGTCGCTCTTCTGGCCGTTGAGCGGACCGTCCACGGCCAGGAGGTTGAGCGGGTCGTTGGCGAACTCCTTGCGCTTGGCGTCCGACCACTGCCGCGCGCCCTTCTGCCAGGCGTCCGACAGCGGCACCAGGTGGTCGATCTGCACCTCGCTGCTGGTGTCCTGGCCGCGCTCGAACTCGATGGTCTTGCCGCTGTACGGGTCGTGCAGGACGCCGGTGAGCACGATGCAGTCGTGGGTGCCGGACCTGAAGGTCTCGTCCTCCAGGTCGCGCTTGAGGATGTCGTTGCGGGTGTCGCAGCCGTTGCGGTCGACGTCGGCCCAGGCGGGGCCGAACTCGTCGCGGTCGAAGCCGGTCTTCGGGGCGCGGCCCTTGACGTCGAGGTCGGCCAGTTTCTCGCGGGCGTCGGCGATCGCGGCCGAGTCGGGCTTGGCGGCGGGCTCCCCGCCGCCGGACTGCGCCTCGAGGCCGCCGCAGCCGGTCAGCATCGCCGCTGTGGCCAGACCGGCCATGTACGCCCGCACCCGCACGTTCGCTCCCCAGACTAAGGTCAACAACCCTTAAAGTCTAGGTAATGCCCTTATATGGCCCTATAACGCGTCCAGGGCGTCGAGCAGCCATTCCGCCAGGTAGCGCGTGAACGATGATCTGACGTAGAGGCGATAGGTCTCGGGATCCCGGCGTTCCAGGATGACCGAGGTCTTGCCCAGCAGCGTCTGGGCATGGCCGGGGAAGGCCGACGGGTGCAGGTCGATGGGGCAGCCGGTGATCAGGACGTCCTCGGCCGCCGGGCCGGCGAGCTCCAGGATCGTCCGCTGGCCGGAGACGTCCACCCAACCGGGCTGTGGGCTGATATTTCCGGACACGAGCCACCACGACGGCCCCAGTCTGAGCCCGACGCCCGGGTCCGCGCCGCGGACCTCCCACATCGGCTCGAACGCCACCTCCCGCAGCCGCACGGCCGGTCCGCTCGCCGCCGCGAACCGGGCTGCGCAGGCCGCGGCCGGGCTCTCCGCGCGCACCTCGCCCGCGTACGGCGCGGGCGAGCCCTCCAGCGGGTCGCCGTCGCGGCGGGCGTTGTCCTTGTCGTAGAAGACGGGTTCCACCACGGTGACGCCGTGCACGACCGCCCCGGAGACCGCCGTCAGCCGGTCGCCCGGCGCCACGCCCTTGGCCAGGGCCAGCGCGAACGTCCGGCCGAGCGCGGCGCCGGCGTAACTGGAGGTCACGTGGCCCAGCATCGGCACCACGCCCTCCCTGAGGCCGGCGACGAGCTGCGCGCCCTCGTCCACGAGGGTCGCCGGATCGTCGGGCAGCAGGCCCACCAGGCGCTTGCGGCCGGGCCGGTCGGTGTCGGGGCGGGTGTGCGAGCGCTTGCCGACGAAGTCGGGCTTGCGCGGGGAGACGATCCACGCCATGCCGAGGTCCTGCGGGGTGACCGTGCCGTCGGTCTCCTGGCCGACGATCGCGAACCCCTTCTCGGCCCGCAGCACGTGCATGGTCTCCGTCCCGTACGGCACCGCGCCGAGGTCCAGCACCGCCTCCCACAGCGCCCTGCCGTACGCCCACGGCACGTTGACCTCGTACGCCAGCTCGCCGGAGAAGCTGATCCGGAACACCCGGCCGGGCACGCCCAGCACGTCGGCTTCGGTGTACCGCATGAACGCCAGGCCGAGCGCGTCCGGCGCGACCGCCGCGATCACCTGGCGGGCGCGGGGGCCGACGACGGCGACGGTCGCCCAGTGGTCGGTCACCGACGTGAACGACACGTCCAGCTCCGGCCACTCCGTCTGCCGCCACTCCTCCAGCCAGTCCAGCACCGCGGCGGCGTTGCCCGTGGTCGTGGTCATGAGGAAGTGGTCCTCGGCGAGCCTGGTCGTGGTGCCGTCGTCGAACACCATGCCGTCCGCCCGGCACATCACCCCGTAGCGGCAGGCGCCGACGGCGAGCGTGGAGAACGTGTTCGTGTAGATCCGGTCCAGGAACTCCCCGGCGTCCGCGCCCCGGATGTCCATCTTGCCGAGGGTGGAGGCGTCCATGGCGGCCACGGCGGTGCGGGCCGCGCGGCACTCGCGCGGCACGGCGGCCTCCATCGGCTCGCCGTCCACGGGGAAGTAGCGGGGGCGTTTCCACTGGCCGACGTCCTCGAAGACCGCTCCCCTGGCCACGTGGACGTCGTGCATCGCGGTGGTCCTGACGGGGTCGGACAGCGCGCCGCGGTCACGCCCCGCCAGGGTGGCGAACGACACCGGCGTGTACGGCGGCCGGAACGTGGTCGTGCCGACCTGCCCGGGAGCGGCTCCGAGGAGGGCGGACATGACGCCGACGACCACGGCGCCCGAGGTCTTGCCCTGGTCGGCGCCGGTGCCGGCGGTGGTGTAGCGCTTGACGTGCTCCACCGACCGCATCCCGGTGCCCGCAGCCCTGGCCAGATCCTCCACGGTCACGTCCCGATGCAGGTCAGCGAACGCCGGCTCACCGGAGCGCCCCTCCACCTGCCACAACACCGCAGGCGCGCGCAGCGCCCGCTCATCGCACTCGGGAACCCGCCACCCGTCCGCCGTCGCAGGAGCCGTCTCAGGAGCGGTCTCAGGAGCGGTGGCCTCGTGGTCCGGTGGGCGGCCGAGGGCGAGGGCGGCGGCTTCCGTGCCGGCGGCGTAGCCGTCGGCGATGGCCTCGCGGGTGCCGTAGCGGCCGCGGCAGGCCCCTGCGGAGCGTTCGGCCTGGGCGGAGACGTCCGGGACGAACGCCTGCAGGTCATCGTCGAACCGGACGCGTCCCTGCGACTGGCTGAACAGGTGCACCACCGGGTTCCAGCCCCCGGCGACGGCCAGCAGGTCGGCCTCGATGTACTGGTCGCCGCGCCCGCCACCGTGCCCGCCGCTGTGCCCGCCGCTGTGCCCGCCACCGACGTACACGCCCGTGAGGACACCCTCCGCGTCGGCGGTCGTGCCGGTCACCACCTGGCCGGCGAGTGTGCCCGGCACGAGCCCTTCCTGGCGTGGGTCGACGATCGCCGCCACCTCAACCCCGGCGGCCTCCAGGTCGCGGGCAGCCTCGTACCCGGAGTCGGCGCAGGCGAGGACGACCGCGCGCCGCCCCGGCGGCACCCCGTACCGGTTGGCGTACGCGCGGGCGGCCGAGGCCAGCATCACGCCGGGCCGGTCGTTGCCCGGGAAGGCGAGCGAGCGCTCGTGCGCCCCGGTCGCCAGCACCACCCGCCGGGCCCGCAGGTGCCACAGACGTTCGTCGCGTTCGCGCCGCTCCACCGCCACCACGTAGTTGTGGTCGTAGTAGCCGACGGCGGTCGTCCTGGTGAGCACACGGCCGGGCAGGTCGAGCCCGTCCACCCAGTCGAGGGCGGGGGCGCCGTCCAGGAGCACGCGGCTGTTCAGCAGGTCGCCGCCGAGCCGCGGCTGCTCGTCCACGAGGATCACCCGCGCCCCGGCGCGCCCGGCCGCGACCGCGGCGGCCAGCCCGGCGGGCCCACCGCCGACGACCAGCACGTCGCAGTGCAGGTAGCCCTTGTCGCAGCGCCGATCGTCCACGGCGTCGAGGTCCAGCCTGCCCTTGCCACGCAGGCTCCACGCCTCCAACCCGTCGTACAGCTCCACGGTGGTGGCCGCGAGCATCGGGTCGGCGCCCACCCGCACCAGGGCGTTCGGCTCGTCGGCGCCCGCGGCGAAGATCCCGCGCGGCCGCCCCAGCTCGACGCTTCGGCCCACCACGCGCACGCCGTTGCGCAGCAGTGCGGCGGCCAGCGTGTCGCCGGGCTCGCCGCGCAGCTCCCGGCCGTCGAAGGTGAATCTCATGAGGTCCTGATCTCGTGGGTGACCGTGTGCCGCTCGACCGCGAACCAGGTCCGGCAGCCGTGCACGTGGAACCAGCGTTCGCGGAACCAGCCCTTGGGGTTGTCGCGCAGGAAGACGTACGCGGCCCATTCCTCGTCGGAGACCTCCCCGGCCGGGTACGCGACCCCGGCCTGGCCGCCGTAGTGGAACTCGGTCTCGTCGCGGGGGCCGCAGTGCGGGCACTCGATGAGCAACATCAGTGCGCCACCGCCGCCGCGCCGTGCTCGTCGATGAGCGCCCCCGTGGTGAACCTCTCCAGCCCGAACGGCTCCGCCAGCGGATGCGGCCGATCATGGGCGAGCGTGTGGGCGTACACCCAGCCCGAGCCCGGGGTGGCCTTGAAGCCGCCGGTGCCCCAGCCGGCGTTGACGTAGAGCCCTTCGACCGGGGTGGGGCCGATGACGGGGGAGGCGTCCGGGGAGACGTCCACGACGCCGGCCCACGTGCGCAGCACGCGCACCCGGCTGAAGATCGGGAACAGCTCCAGCGCCGCCGCCATCTGCGCCTCGATCACGTGCACGCCGCCCCGCTGTCCGTAGGAGTTGTACGCGTCGATGCCCGCCCCCATGACCAGCTCGCCCTTGTGGGCCTGGCTGACGTACACGTGGACGGCGTTCGACATGACCACGCAGTCGAGCACCGGCTCCAGCAGCTCCGAGACCAGCGCCTGCAGCGGGTGCGACTGCAGCGGCAGCCGGACGCCGGCCCGCTCGGCGAGCACCGACGTGTGCCCGGCCGCGGCCAGCGCCACTTTCCCAGCCGCGATGCGCCCCCGCGACGTCTGTACGGCCGTAACCCGATTTTTCGTGATCTCGAATCCGGTGACCTCGCAGCCCTGGATCAGGTCGATCCCGTACGCGTCCGCCTTACGAGCCAGCGCCCAGGCCACGTGGTCGTGCTTGGCGATGCCGCCGCGGCGCTGGAGGGTGGCGCCCATGACGGGGTGGCGGGCCCGGTCGGAGACGTTGATGACCGGGCAGAACTTCTTCACCTCGTCGGCGTCCAGCCACTCGGCGTCCACCCCGTTGAGCCGGTTGGCGTTCACCCGGCGCCGGCCCTCGCGCACGTCGCTCAGGCTGTGCGCCAGGTTGAGCACCCCGCGCCGGCTGAACCGCAGGTCGTAGTCGAGCTCCTCGCTCAGCCCCTCCCACAGTTCGAGCGAGTGCTCGTAGAGGGCGGCGCTCTCGTCCCACAGGTAGTTGGAGCGGATGATCGTGGTGTTGCGCGCCATGTTGCCGCCCGCCAGCCAGCCCTTCTCCAGGACGGCGACGTTCGTGATGCCGTGGTTCCTGGCCAGGTAGTAGGCGGTGGCCAGGCCGTGCCCGCCGCCGCCCGCGATGACCACGTCGTAGGCGGGCTCGGGGTCGGGGTTGCGCCAGAGGAAGTCGGGGTGGCTCAACGCCTGATCTTCTCCATCCCGGGGTCGTACAGGGGCTCGGCGGCGACCTCCGCGGGCACGCGGCGGCCGAAGTAGGAGATGTCCACGTGCGTCCCGGGTTCGGCGAGCTCGATCGGCAACCACGCGTACGCGATGGAGCGGTGGATCGTGTGGCCATAGGCGGCGCTGGTGACGTAGCCGACCGTGCGGCCCTGGTGACGTACGGGCTCCTTGCCCATGACGACCTCGGTGGCGAGCAGCGGCACCAGCTTGCGGGTGACGTCCGCGGACAGGGCGTCGCGGCCGAGGAAGTCCTTGTCCTGCCTGACGGCGAAGGCCAGCCCCGCCTCGTACGGGTTGTGCTCGGTCGTCATGTCCACGCCCCAGAGCCGGTAGCCCTTCTCCAGGCGCAGGCTGTTGAACGCGGCCCGCCCGCCCGCGACCGCCCGCCCCGGCGACCAGAGCGTGTCCCACAGCTTGAGCCCCATGTCGGCCGTGGTGTAGAACTCCCAGCCCAGCTCGCCGACGTACGAGACCCGCATCGCAAGCACCGGCACATGCCCGATATATCCCGATTTGCAGGTGAAATACGGGAAGCCCTGGTGGGACATGTCCATGTCGGTGAGGCCCTCCACCAGTCCCCTGGCCCAGGGTCCCCAGACGCCGACGCAGCACGTGCCGGGCGTCAGGTCGCGCACCCGCACCCCGCCCGGCGCGTGCCGGGTCAGCCATTCGAGGTCGAGGTTGCCGTTCGCGCCGACCTGGAACGTCTCCTCGTCCAGCCGCGCCACCGTGAGGTCAGACCGGATCCCGCCGCCGGCGTCCAGCATCAGCGTGTACGCGACCGAGCCGGGCTTCTTGTCGACGTTGTTCGTCGTCATACGCTGCAGGAACGCCGCCGCCCCGGGCCCGCTGACCTCGATCCGCTTGAGCGGCGTCATGTCGTAGAGCGCCACCCGCTCCCTCGTGGCCCAGGATTCGGCGGCGGCGATCGGCGACCAGTGACGGCTCGCCCACGCGTCTCGCTGCATCGCCCCGAGGAACGGCTCCGCGGCCGCGCCCCGGGCCTCCTCGGGCACGTCGGCGTACTCGTCCCTGCGCCGCCGTACGAGGTCCTCCAGCAGGGGCACGTTCGACTCGAACCAGTGGGGCCGCTCCCACCCGGCCGCCTCAAGGAAGTACGCGCCGAGCTCCCGCTGCCGGACGTGGAACGGGCTGGTGCGCAGCGGCCGCGGCGACTCCATCGGCTGCAGCGGGTGGATGACGTCGTAGACCTCGATGAAGTTCTGCCTGCCGCGCTCCTCGACGAAGGCGGGCGACAACTGCGCCTGCTCGAACCGGCCCAGCTCGCACTCATGCAGGTCGAACCCTGACCGCCCGTCCACCAGCACCTCGGCCAGCGCCCGCGCGACCCCCGCCGAGTGCGTCACCCAGACGGCCTCGGCCACCCAGAACCCGTCGAGCCGCGGAGCCTCGCCGATCAGCGGGAACCCGTCGGGGGTGAAGGAGAAGACGCCGTTGATGCCGTCCGCGTACTTGGACTCGGCGAGCGCGGGCAGCAGCTCGACCGCGTCCCGCCAGGAGGGCTCGAAGTCCTCCTCGGTGAACGCCTGCACCGACGGCATGGTGGTGCCCTTGGGGCCGATCTCGTCCTGGGCGACCGGCATGGGGCGGTGGGCGTACGAGCCGATGCCGATGCGGTCGCCGTGCCGGCGGAAGTACAGGTCGCGGTCCTGGTGACGGAGGATCGGGCCGTGCGGCTGCGGCGGCAGCGGGCCCGACCTGGCGTACTGGTGGGCCAGCGGCTGCAGCGGCACGGTCAGCCCGGCCATCCGCCCGATCGACGGCCCCCAGAAGCCGGCCGCGCACACCACCACGTCGGCCGGGATCGTCCGGTGCCCGCCGGACGTCACGACCGAGACCCCGGTGACACGCCCGCCGCGCTGCTCGACGCCCACCACCGTGTGGTGCGGCAGGAACCTGGCCCCGCGCTCGGTGGCCCGCGCCGCCTGGGCCTCGCCGCAGGCCACCGCCGCGGCCAGCCCGTCGCTCGGGACGTGGAGCCCGCCGAGCAACTTGCCCCGGTCGAGCAGCGGCCAGAGCCGCGCGCACTCCCCGGCCTCGATCAACCGGGCCTCGACGCCCCACGACTCGGCCCAGCCGAGCTTGCGGTGCAGGTCGGCCCAGCGTTCGGGTGTGGTGGCCACCTCCAGGCCGCCGACCTGCTGGAAGCACGACGGGCCGAGCGCCGCGTACTTGCTGACGGTGTAGGCGGCGAACGCGGTCATCGTCCTCGACGGGTTCGTCTGGAAGACCAGGCCGGGCGCGTGCGAACTGGACCCGCCGGCGGCGAACAGCGGCCCCTGGTCGACGACGGTGACGGAGGTCCATCCCCGTCCGGTGAGCTCGTCGGCCAGGGCGCAGCCGACGATGCCGGCGCCCACGATCACCACACGGGGCCGACTCATGGCGCCTCCGGTTGTTCCTTAATGCGCAATACGCACCGGACTACGCAACGACCATAGAGCGCCGTTCATCCCGGGACAAGACCGGTGGACCGCCCGACGCCTAGGCTGCTTCCGGATCACGACAGGGGAGGATCGATGGCGCAGCGGCGCTTACTTGAGGGGCTCGGGGTCACCGCCGCCGAGGAGACCGCCTACCGCGCCCTGCTGCGGCACGGACCGGCCACGCTGAACGAGCTGGCCGCCGAGACCGGCTCGTCCGCCGGGGGCATCCGCCGCATGCTGCCGCGGCTGGAGGACCTCGGCCTGATCTCGCGCGTGGCCGGACGGCCGCTGCGGCTGATCGCCACGCCCCCGAACATCGCGGTCGACATCCTGGTCGCCCGCCGCCAGGAGGAGATCACGCACAGCCGGGCCGCCGCGGCGCTGCTGGCCACGGAGGTCAGCGAGCGCAGCGGGCCGCATCCGGAGGAGGTGCTGGAGGTGGTCTCCGGCCGCGACGCCGTGTCCCGCCGCTACCTCCAGCTCGAACGCAACGCCACCCGCGAGATGCTCGTCCTCGTGCACCCGCCGTACGCGGTGGACATCAGCGACGACCAGGAGAACCGCCGGCGCGCCGCCCGCCAGGGCGCTCCCGTCATCCGCGGCATCTACAGCCCGCAGGCGTTCGAACAGCCCGGCATGCTGGCCCACACGCGCTGCGCCATCGCCGACGGCGAGCAGGCCAGGCTCGGGCACGTGCCGGTCAAGCTGGCGGTCGCCGACGCGAGCACCGCCATCCTGCCGCTGGTCTCCGAGGAGGACCAAGCCGTCGAGAGCGCCCTCGTGGTGCACCCGTCGGCGCTGCTCGACGCGCTGGTGGGGTTGTTCGAGACGCTGTGGCGGGCGGCGGTGCCGCTGCGCCTGACGTCCGAGGACCTGGAGCCGGAGACGTGGCCGCAGGCGCCCGACACGGAGGTGCTGGCCCTGCTCGCGGGCGGCATGAAGGACGACGCCATCGCCCGTCAGCTCGGCCTCAGCCCCCGTACGGTGCAGCGCCGCGTCCAGGTGTTGTGCGAGCGTCTGGGCGCCCGCACCCGTTTCCACGCCGGCTACCTGGCCGCCCAGCACGACCTGCTCGACCAGTGATCCACCACCCGGGCGGCACCCGCCTCCCGGGCATCACCATGGATGGGTCAGGGGACCAGGCCGGCCTCGTAGGCGGCGATCACCAAATGCACGCGGGTGCGCGCGCCGAGCTTGGTCAGCAGGTGGCTGACGTGGGTCTTCACCGTGCCCAGGCTGAGGTGGAGCGCGGCGCCGATCTCGTGGTTGGACAGGCCGCGAGCGATCAGGGTCAGGACCTCCCGCTCACGTTCGGTGATGTGGAGTCGTCTGGGCGGCGGCACGTGTGCGACGTAGCGCTCGATGAGCCGCTGGGTGACGGCGGGTGCGAGGAGTGCGTCGCCACGGGCGATCACCTCGACGGCCTTCAGCAGGTCGGACGGCGGCGTGTCCTTGAGCAGGAAGCCGGCGGCCCCGGCGCGCAGTGCGCCGTAGACGTACTCGTCCAGGTCGAACGTCGTCACGATGAGGATGCGCACCTGCGGCTGCTCGGCGCAGATGTGGCGGGTGGCCTCGATGCCGTCCATGACCGGCATGCGCACGTCCATCAGCACGACGTCGGGCCGCTCGCGGCGGCTGATCTCGACCGCTTCCATGCCGGTCGCGGCCTCCCCCACCGCGGACAGGCCGGGGGCACTGTCGACGAGCAGCCGGAAGCTTCCCCGGATCAGCGCCTCGTCGTCGGCGACGAGCACCCGCGTGGTCATGCCGTCTCGCCCGAGCCCTCCGGCCGGGGCCGGCCCTGGGGAACACCCTCCGCGTGTGGGGACACATCCTGTGCCGGGAGGAACGCGTGCACGCGGAAGCCACGCAGCGGACGGGGGCCCGCTTCGAAGTCACCGCCGAACACGCGCACGCGCTCCCGCAGCCCCATGAGCCCATGACCCGGCGCGCCCAGCTCGCCCGGCTCGCGTCCTGGCCCGTCGTCGAGCACCTCGACCCGGGTGCCCCCCACCTCCTGAGTCACGGTCACGCGGGCCTGGTCGGCACCGGCATGCTTGATCACGTTGGTCAGCGCCTCCTGCACGATCCGGTAGACGGTCAACTCCAGCTCCCGCGGCACGTCGCCGGTCACGGACAGGCACACGTCGATCCCCGCCGCGCGAGTCTGCCCGACCAGCTCCGGCAGGTCGGCCAGGGTGGAGGCGGGTGCGAGCGCGGCCTCGCCGTCCTCGCGCAGGACGCCGAGTAACCGGCGAGTCTCGTGCAGGGCCGACCTGCTCGTCTCACCGACGGAGCGCAGTGCCCTGCGCATCTCCTCCGGTCTCCCGACGTGCTCGGCGGCCCCGGCCTGCACGGCGATCGTGCTGAGGGTGTGCCCGACGACGTCGTGCAGCTCCCTGGCGATGCGCAACCGCTCCTGCGTCGCCTCCGCCCTGGCGTGTTCTTCGGCGTGCGCGGCCAGCCGCTCGACGTAGAGGGCACGCTCGCGCATCATCGCCCCCGCCGCCCAGAAGGTCACCTGCACCCCGGCCACGAGCAGGAAGACCTGGACGCTCTGGGCGGAACCCGTGGAGCGGAGCAGATGCGGCATCGCCGTGGCGGTGGTCAGCGCGAGCGCCGCGGCCAGCGCGCCGCCCGACCACCGGCCACCGGCGAACCGCGCGACCGCGTAGACAGCCATGGGCACGGCCAGCACGTCGCCTCCGGACGGCGCCAGCGCCTGCATGCCCGCCCCGCCGGCGATGACCACGCAGAACACCGTGCGCGGCCGAATCCGCCGCACGGCCAGCGGCAGCGTCGCCGCCAGTGCCGCGACGGCACCGGGCCATCCCGCTTCGTGGGTGTACACCATCAACGGCAGGTAGGCGAGCCCTACCCCGACCGCCCACAAACCGTCGAGCAGCAGCCACGCCTTCAGCGGCACTCTGCTGAACAGCGGCGGACGGATCTGGGTCGCAGGCACGCATCGACGGTAAACCGGCGGCCTGGGCCCGCACATCAGCCTGGGGTCCGATATCGGGATCAGACCTGGGGCAGACGCGGAGACGCGCTCGCCGGAGGATCGTCGTCCACATGATCGAAGTCTCCGGTGCCACCAAACGCTTCGGACGCGACCTGGCCGTGGACGACCTCTCCTTCGAGGTGCGTCCCGGCCGCGTCACCGGTTTCCTCGGGCCCAACGGGGCGGGGAAGACCACCACGATGCGGATGATCCTCGGGCTCGAACGCCCCACGTCGGGGCGTGCCACCGTCGGCGGCCGGCCCTACCACGAGATCGACAGGCCCCTCACCAGCGTCGGCGCGCTGCTCGACGCGACGGCCGTGCACGGCGGCCGCCGCGCGGACCAGCACCTGCGGTGGCTGGCGGCCTCCAACGACCTGCCGGACGAGCGCATCGCTCCCCTGCTCCGGCGGGTGGGCCTGGACGGCGTACGCAAGCGGGTCCAGGCCTACTCCCTCGGCATGAAACAGCGGCTCGGGGTGGCCGCGGCGCTGCTCGGAGACCCAGCCGTGCTGCTGTTCGACGAGCCGGTCAACGGGCTCGACGCCGAGGGCGTCCGGTGGAGCCGCGACCTGCTCAAGTCGGCCGCCGCCGAGGGCCGCACGGTCCTGGTGTCGAGCCATCTGATGTCCGAGATGGCGATCACCGCCGACCACCTGATCGTGGTCGCCCGCGGGCGGCTGGTGGCCGACGTGCCGGTCGCCGAATTCGTCCGGCCGGGAGCGTCCCTGGAGGACGTCTACCTCGAGGCCGTGGGAGGCATGTCATGAGACTGCTCGCCGCCGAGTGGATCAAGTTCCGTACGCTGCGTTCCAGCCTGTGGTCGCTGGCCGCCGCCGTGGGCTGCGCGCTGGCCGTGACCGTGCCCGCGGCGGGAACGGTCCTCACGCGCATCGAGCCCGGTCACCCGCCTGGACAGGTGGCGTCGGGCGTATGGGCGGTGGCCTTCTTCGGCGTGGCGCTCTCGGCCCTGGTGATCGGCGTCCTGGGAGTGATCACCATGACGGGCGAGCACGCGTCGGGGATGATCGGCCTGACCTACACCGCCATGCCGTCGCGCAGGGGCGTCCTCCTGGCCAAGGCGGCCGTCTTGACCGGCGCGGCCCTGACCGTGCTGGTGCTGGTCGGGGGCCTCGGATACGGGTACGGCCGGGTGGTGACCGCGCGGCACGATCCGGCGTTCCTGCCGCCGGACGCCTGGCGGCAGATCGGCGCGGCGGCGCTCGTGCTGGTGATGGCCGCGCTCCTCGGGCTCGCGTTCGGCGCCCTGCTGCGCAACGGAGCCGTAGCGGTCGTGGTTCTGATGGCGGTCCTGTACGTCATCCCGCTGGTCGTCCTGTCGCTTCCCGGCGGCGAGGACGTCGGCGGGTTCCTGCCTCTGGCGGCCGGGCTGGAGCTGCTCCGCCAGGCTCCCCAGACGATGCCGGCGTCGACGGCGGTCGCGGTCTGCGCAGCCTGGGCGCTGGTGCCGCTCGCCGTCGCGCTCGCCGTCAGCCGCCGACCCGGCAGCACCTCCAGGTGCCTCTAGGTGAGCAGCACCCCGCCGTCGACCGGCAGCGTCACCCCGGTGACGTACGAGGCCGCGTCACTGGCCAGGAAGACCGCGGCGGTCACCAGCTCCTCGGCCTGGCCAAGCCGCTTCATGAGCACCCGCGTCTCCACGATCTGCTCGAGATAACCGGGTTTGTACTGGTCGGTCATCTCGGAGGCGAAGAAGCCGGGCTCCAGGCAGTTGACCCGGATGCCGCGCCGCGCCGTCCACTGCTGGGCCAGGTCGCGCGTGAGCCCGGACACGGCCGCCTTGGAGGCGGTGTAGGCGGCCTGCGGCAGCCCCGCCGTGGTCTCGCCGAGCACGCTGCCGATGTTGACGATCGAGGATCCTGGCCGCATCACCCGCGCGCACGCCTGCGCCATGCAGTACGTGCCGACCAGGTTGACGTCGATGACCTGCCGGAACTCCTCGGGCGTCTCACGCAGCGCGGGCACGGCAGTGCCGATGCCGGCGTTGTTGATCAGCACGTCGACACGGCCCAGGCCCTCGACGGCGGCGGCCACCAGAGCGTCGCAGTCTTCCGGCCGCGACACGTCGGTCGCCACCGCCAGGCACCGGCGGCCGGTCTCTTCCACCAGCCGCCGCGTCTCCTCCAGCCGATCGGCGCGGCGCGCACCGATCACGACGTCGGCGCCCGCCTCGGCCAGCCCCCGGGCCAAGGCGACGCCCAGCCCGGAGGAGGCGCCGGTGACGACGGCCACCTTGCCGTCGAGCCGGAAGCGGTCGAGCACTTCTACAGCCCGTATTCCTTGACGATGCGCTCGTGCCGCTCGACCTCTACGCCGATCTCGCGGGCCAGGTCGAGCCAGGCCAGCGGGTGCACCCAGCGCTCGGTGGCGTCGTCGAGCAGCGCGTCGACCTCGGCGGGCGAGACGTCGGGCGGCACCGCGACCCAGCCGAACACGCCCGGCAGCCGCTCGCCGGTGCTCGGGTGGGTGATGGTGTAGTTCTCGTCGCTGTAGACCCACATCGGCCAGCCACGCTCGGCCATGACCTCGGTGAACTCCGCCCAGTCCTCCTCGCTCGGCGCGGCGCCGTCGAAGAAGTAGCTGGTGTAGCCGCCGGGCCGCAGGATGCGCACCGCGGCGAACGGCGGCACGAAGTTCTGCTGCTCCTTGGGGTCGTCGGGGACGGGCTCGAGCAGCTGCGGGTCGAACACGACCAGGTCGCCGGCGTTGTAGTCCATGCCGCGCGGCTGCGGCAGGGCCAGCCGGGCGGTGGCCGGGCCGGTGCGGATGGACAGCACCTGGCGCTGGCCGCCGTCGGGCGCCGGGAGGACGAGCCGGATCAGGCCCATCTCCTCCTCGATCGGGCCCTCGCTGGACTTCAGCGGCATGCCGAGCTTGGCCGCGCCCTTGCGGACGAGCGCCCAGTCTTCCGCCGAGGTGGCCATGACGATCATGCGCCAGACGTCTTCGTCGGCCAGCTCGTCGATCACCTCGGCCAGCACGTTGGCGGCCCTGTCGTTGTGGTCGAGCTGCTGGGCGGCGCCCGACAGCAGGCGGCGGGCCTCGATGCCGGCGCCGGCCGAGACGGCGTGCTCGGCGGCGTCGAGGCACTCCTGCCAGCGCTCGCGGGCGCTGTGCATGCGGGCGAGGGCGACGTACTGGTCGGCGTGCGGCAGCAACGCGGCCATCTGCTCCAGCCGCTCGTCCTGGCGGGCCTCGATGAGCAGCGTGGTCAGGTAGGCCAGGTCGTCGGCGTGGGCCGTGGCGATGTCGCCGGTGTCGACGAGCATCTTCCACAAGATGTCGGCGCCCGCCGCGGGGAAGCCGAGGAAGCCGAGCGTGGTGGTGTGGCGGCGGGTGGCCTCGAGGTCCTTGCCGGACAGCGGGGCCAGCCAGCCGACCCACTTCTCAGGGTCGGCGTTGAAGCCGTCGGCGGCGTCGAACTGGCCGACCCGCTCCTCCAGCGGCCCCGGCGCCGCGGGCTCCGGGGTGGCGTCGGCGGCGGCCCGCAACGCGGCGATGCGCTCGGTCAGGTCGCCGGTCTCGCGCAGCTCGGCGGCGCCGGCCTCGGCCACGTCGGCCAGCAGCCTGGCCTGCCAGACGCCCTGGCGGCCGAGCGCCAGGTCGCCGGCGACCAGCGCCAGCTCGACGCGGGCGCGGTAGCCGCCCATCATGCCGAAGTAGTCGATCCACTGCCGCACGACGCGGCCCAGCTGCCAGGTGTTGGTGATCTGGGCGGAGCCGGCCAGCTTGGCGACGGCCTGCGTCCATTCGGTGAACACCCGCGGGTGCTCGCCGATCACGTCGAGGTCGGGCAGCGCGTCGACGGCCTCGGAGATGCGGCCCAGCGTGGCGAGGATCAGCGCGCGGCACACGCCGTCGCGGTGGGGCTGGGCCACCGGGTCGTCGGGCTTGGCGTCGGCCGCGGCCTGCAGCGCGCCGAGCGCGTCGTCGCCGCGCCCGGCGGCCAGCAGCGCGCGGGCGCGCTCGGCGCCGAGCTCCCAGCTCGGCTCGCGCCCGGCCGTGCGCAGCCGCTCGACGGCGGAGTCGGCGTAGGTGACGGCCTCGCCGGGCTGGCCGGCGTCGGTCAGGGCGGCGACGTACTGCGTCACGAGGCCGGCGAAGGCCGGCTTCTCGGGGCTGGTCGCCTCGATGTGGGGGCTGAGCGTCTCCAGGCGCTGCGCGGCGTAGCCGGGGCCGTCGGTGTTGGCCCACGCGATGGCGAGGGCCTCGACCGCCGCCGGAGCGGCCGGGCAGTCGCGGACGTCTTCGCGCTCGGCGAACGCGAGCAGCTGCTTCGCGTCGTCGACGGCGACCGCGCCCTGCGCCCGGTCGCCGATGCGGCCGATCAGATGCCAGTAGCGGGCGTAGAACTCGAGCCAGGGCAGCTCCAAGGCCTCCGCCTGCTGCGCGATGGCCGGCGCCATGACGTCGAGCTGCGGGTATCGGCCCTCGTAAGCCTGTGCGGGGAGGTCTCCCAGCGCCATGGCGAGGCCCACGTTGCCCGCCTCGGAAAGCTGCTGCTGGGTGTCGCCGACCCAGGCCCAGATGTCCACGTCCATGGGCAGCCAGTCTGCCAGGTCAACGGGCATGCCCAAAACGCAGAAGCTCTATCAGCTCGTCCGATTCGCCGTCGCTCAGGACGGAGAACGCCTCCGCCATGAGCGCGTCGGTCGTCTCCTCGACCGCCGCGCGGCGCGCCACGACCTCGGGCCCCGGCGTCGCGTACGGCTCCGGCCAGGTGAAGAAGCGGGCGATCATCTCGCCCGACCGCTGCCCGAGCGGTGTGCCGTCGTGCTCGGCGGCGAGCGTGGCGTCCAGCGGGTGCAGCCCGGCCGCGATCACGGCATTGGCGTGCAGACCACCGCGCAGCTCGCGTAAGACGTGCATGAGCTGGACGGCGCGGGCGGGCGCGTCGCCGGGCAGCGGCACGGCCCGCCAGCCGGCGAACAGCGGGGCCCCGACCGGCGAGGCGTTCTCGACCACGCGCTGGAGCAGCTCGGCGATCCTGGCGCAGCCGTCGCGCCCGTCGAGTTTGCGCCGCGCCCACGCGTGGCACGCCTCGGCGTAGAGCTCGACGGCCCGCTCGACGGGGAGCTTGCGCCCGCTCTCCCAGCTCTGCCTGACGTGGTCCGGGGGGAAGAAGACGGCCGCCGCGCTCACCACGTCGGCGTCGCACTCGCCGAGGACGCCGCAGCGGCCCCGGAAGTAGAACTCACGGGCGCCGAGGCCGTACTCGTCGCAGACGGCCTTGGCCTCCCTGGAGATCATGAATCCGCCGCCGTACTGCCCGATGGGCGACTTGACCGCCCTTGCAGTGGTCCGCGCGTCCGCCATGTCCACTCCTCAGTTCGTGAAGTGAACCCAGCATCCGCTATCAGAACATCATTCTGCAAGCAGGAGTTCGCCGCTGGCGATGATCTCGGCGGGGCCCGACAGGTAGCTCGTGTCCTCGTCGAGGATGACCGTCAGCGTGCCGCCCAGCACCTCGACCGTCCACGTGCCGAGGGTGTCGCCCGACAGCCTGGCCGCGGCGACGGCCGTGGCCACCGCGCCGGTGCCGCAGGAACGGGTCTCGCCGGCGCCGCGCTCGAAGACGCGCATGACGGCGCGGGTGGTGCCGACCGGGTTGAACAGCTCGATGTTGACGCCGGCGGGGAAGACGCACGTGTCGAAGGCGGGCTGGTGGCTCAGGTCGAGCTGGGCGACCGGATCCCCGATGGCGCAGGCCAGGTGGGGGTTGCCCATGTCGACGTGGACACCGGTGTATTCGTGCCCGCCGAGGCAGGCCACGCTCTCGCCGAGGACGACGGGCTTGCCCATGTCGACGGTGATGTCGCCGTGGGGCTCGGCGCGCACCTTGCGCAGGCCGCCGCGCGTCGCCACCGCGAACTCGGTCGCATTCTCCAGCCCGGCGTCGATCAGGTAGCGCGCGAAGACCCGTACGCCGTTGCCGCACATCTCGGCCACGCTGCCGTCGGAGTTGCGGTAGTCCATGAACCACTCGGCCGCCGACGCCTGCTCGGCCACCTCGTGGCTCTGCTTCGTGCGCGCCACCCGGAGCACACCGTCGGCCCCGACGCCGGCTCTCCTGTCACAGATCTTGGCGACGACCGCGGCCGAAAGGTCGACCACACCGTCGGGATCAGGCAGGATGACGAAATCGTTCTCGGTGCCGTGCCCCTTGAGAAAGCGCATTGTACAAGTTTATCCGCATGCGTGCTCGGAGACTCGCGCGAGGGATCTTTCCAGGAGATCGGGAGCGTCGTACGGCAGCCAGCACACCCGCGGATCCCTGCGGAACCACGACTCCTGGCGGCGGGCGAAACGCCTGGTCAGACGGACGGTCTCGGCGAACGCCTGCTCTTCGCTCCACTCGCCCTCGAGGAAACGGATGACCTGGGCGTATCCGAGTGCCCTGCTCGCCGTACGGCCCTGCGTCAGCCCTCGCTCCAGCAGCGTGCGGACCTCCTCGACCAGGCCCGCCCCCCACATGCGCTCGACCCGTACGGCGATCCGCTCGTCGAGCTCGGGCCTCGGCACCTCCAGGCCGATCTGGACGCTCGGGTAGACGGCCTCGTAGGTCGGCATGGTCGCCGTGAACGGGCGCCCCGACAGCTCGATCACCTCCAGCGCGCGCACGATGCGGCGGCCGTTGGTCGGCAGGATGGCCGCCGCGGCGGCCGGGTCACGCTCGCGCAGGCGCTCGTGCAGCGGGCCGGGACCGACCTCGGTCAGCTCGGCCTCCAGCCGCGCCCTGATCTCCGCGTCGGTGCCGGGGAACTCCAGGTCGTCGATGGCCGCCCGGACGTACAGGCCGCTGCCGCCGACGAGGACGGGCACCTCGACGGCGTCGATGACGGCCCTGGCCAGCTTCTGGTACTCGGCCACGCTGGCGGTGACCGTCACGTCCCAGACGTCGAACAGGTGGTGGGGCACGCCGCGCATCTCGGCGGGGGTGAGCTTGGCCGTGCCGATGTCCATGCCGCGGTAGAGCTGCATGGAGTCGGCGTTGACGCACTCGCCGCCCAGGCGCAGGGCGATGTCGACGGCGAGATCGGACTTTCCGGCCGCGGTGGGGCCCACGACGGCGATGACGGGATGCTGGCGCACCCCTCCAGTCTGCTAGAGGTCGAGGAGTGTCGGTTGCAGATAGCCCTCATGGGTGAGCAGCCACCGCTTCGTCTCGACGCCCTCCCCGCCGCTGAACCCGCCCAGCCCGTTGCCCGCCACGACGCGGTGGCACGGCACGACGATCGGGATCGGGTTGGAGCCCATGATCGAGCCGATGCCGCGCGCGGGCACCCCTGAGCCGCTCAGCCGGGCCAGCTCGCCGTAGGTGACCGCGGTGCCGTACGGGACGCGGTGCAGGGCCCGCAGGACGCGCAGCCGCGCGCCGGACATCAGCCGCCAGTCCATCGGCGTCGCGAACTCCTTGAGCTCACCGGCGAAATAAGCATTCAGCTCGGCGACCGCACAGGCCGTACGATCCGCATCATGGACCTCAGCCAGGCCCAGGCGGTCGGCCAGCCGCTCACGGGACCCCCACCCCGACGCGACGAGACCGATCTCGGTCAAGGCCAGCGTGAACGGGCCCACCGGCGTGGGCACCTCGGCGTAGGCGACCGTGTTCTCCATGGGGGCCATCATGTCCTCACGTGAGCTCGTGGTGCTGGGCACCTCCAGCGCGGTGCCCACCCGCCACCGTAACCACAACGGCTACCTGCTGCGCTGGGACGGCCAGGGCTACCTGTTCGACCCCGGCGAAGGCACGCAGCGGCAGATGACGTTCGCGGGGCTGAGCGCGCACGACGTCCACTGGGTCTGCGTCACCCACTTCCACGGAGACCACTGCCTGGGCGTGCCGGGCGTCGTGCAGCGCATCGCCCGCGACAAGGTCCGCCACCCGGTGCGGGCGGTCTTCCCCGCCTCCGGCGCGAGCTACTGGCGGCGGCTGCGCCACGCGACGGCCTTCGCCGACACCTCCGTGATCGAGGAGCACCCCGTCTCCGGTGAGCTGGCCGGCGTCGGCCCGCTGACCGCGCGCCGCCTGTCCCACCCCGTCGAGTCGTACGGCTACCGCCTCCAGGAGCCGGCCGGGCGGCGCATGCTCCCCGAGCGGCTGGCCGCCCACGGCATCCGCGGCCCGGAGATCAGCGAGCTCCAGCGCACCGGCTCCGTGCGCGGCGTCACGCTCGACCAGTGCAGCGAGCCGAAGCCGGGGCAGAGCATGGCGTTCGTCATGGACACCCGGCTGTGCGACGCCGTCTTCGAGCTGGCGCAGGGGGTCGACCTGCTGGTGATCGAGTCGACGTTCCTGTCGTCGGAGAGCGCGCTGGCCAAGGAGTACGGGCACCTGACGGCGTTCGAGGCGGGGGTGGTGGCCGCCGACGCGGGCGCGCGCCGCCTGGTGCTGACGCACTTCTCCGAGCGGTACGGGTTCGACGACGAGCCGGCGTTCACCGAGGAGGTACGCCGCAGCTACGGCGGCCAGGTGGTGCTCGCCCGCGACCTGATGAAGATCCCCGTGCCGGGGCGTCAGGCCCACAGCGCGGCGAAGTAGCCGACGCCGTACGGCGCGCTCTGCATGAGCAGCCGCCCGTCGTACGCGCTCGCGCCGGCCGCTCCCGCCAGCACCTGCAGCGCGGCCCGGCCGCTCACCCACAGCCGGTCGGCCTCCTCGGGGTCGAGCGCGGCCAGCGGGGCGGGGTCGCCGGCGGCGAGCGCGGCGGCGATGCGGGCGTTGAACGGCCCGGCCGCGTCGTCGTACCGGCCGGGCGCTCCGGGGCTGAGACAGGCCGAGCCGTCGGCCATGACGACCAGCGCCACCCTGTCCGCGGCCGCTGCGAGCTCCTCCCCCAGCTTCCTGCAGTCCTCGCTCGGCGCGTCGAACGCCACGGACCGCAGCCGGTCGGGGGCGTGGCCGTCGAGGAGCAGGCGGCCCACGGTCAGCGACAGCGGCAGCACGGGCTCTCCCCGGCCGGCCGTGCGGTCGACGCCCCAGGCGCGCAGGCTGCCGGCGGCGGCGCCGTCGTACGCCTGCGACGACTCGGCGCCGCCCACCACGATCAGCGCGTCGGGTCGCGCCTCACCGACCGCGGCGATCGCGGCCAGGCAGGCGGAGCGGAGGTCGGGCATCCCGAGCACGACCAGCGGGGTGGGCGGGCATACGGCCGCGGCGACAAGCACGACCGCAAGCGTACGACTCCCCGCCGAATCCCCGTGACACGCCTCCACGTCACCGCAGGCCACCGGGTCAGAACGGGCTGCGGCCCACGTGGATCTCGGCGACGAGCTTCTCGGTGTAGGCGTGGACCAGCCGGTGGACCTCGCCTCCGAAACTGATCCTGGCGACACCCAGCTCCGCCAGCCTGGCGAGCTCGGGCACCCCCGGCCGGTAGAAGACGTTGACCGGCGCGCCCAGCTCGTCGACCAGCGCGCGGATCTCGTCCTCGTCGCCGAGGCCGATCGGGTACACGCAGTCGGCTCCCGCCTCCAGGTAGCGCCGCGCGCGCCGGACGGCCTCCGCGCGCGTGGCGCCGCCGTGGAGGTAGACGTCGACCCGGGCGTTGATCACCAGCTCGGGCCGGGCCGCGCGCACCCCGGCCAGGAACTCCGCCTGCTCGCCAGGGTCCACCAGCTCGCCGGTGCCGGGGAGGGAGTCCTCGAGGTTGCACCCGACGGCGCCGGTCTCGGCCAGGCGCTCGGCGAGCTCGGCCGGTTCGAGCCCGTAGCCGCGCTCCATGTCGGCGGTGACGGGCACGTCGACCGCCCTGACCACGCGGGCGACGGCCGCCAGCATCTCCTCGACGGGGGTCTGCTCGCCGTCGTCATGGCCGAGCACACGGGCGACGGCTGCGCTCCCGGTCGCCACCGCGGGGAACCCGGCATCACGTACGGCTCGGGCCGAGGCGGCGTCCCAGACGTTGGGCAGGACCAGCGGCTTCCCGGGGATGTGCAACGCGCGCAGCGCGGCCGCTCTGTCAGTCGTCATGCCACGACCCTAGGCAGCCCCGCGACCTGCGCGTAGAGCCACTGGCCGCCGTTTACGGCGAGCCACTTCCACGGACCGCGCGGCGGGGCGCCCGCTCACCGCCGGCGGCGGGGCGGCCCGTCAGCAGCCGGCCGTGGAGCACTGGCCCTCGACCACGCCGGCCGGGCCGTCGGCGGGGGTGTCGGCCGGGGCGCCGCCGCCTGAGGGCTTGCCCGAGCCGGAGGGGGCCGTGGTGGGCTTCTTGCCGCCGTCGGCCTTGGCGTCGCCCGAGGAGCCCGTGCCGGTCGAACCGGTGCCCGTCGAACCCGTGCCCGTCGAACCCGTGCCCGTCGAGCCGGTGTCGCCCGTACCGGCCTGGTCGTCGCCGCCCACGCCGGCGTCGCTCACGCCGCCCATGGTGGCGTCGTCGCCGCCGAGGTCGTCACCCGGGGTGTCGGTGACGGCGTCGCCCATCGTGGCGTCGTCGTCCTCGCCGCTCAGGTCGTCGGTGCCGCCCGCGGTCTGGGAGGGCGCGGAGGTGCCGCCGCCGGGCTGGGCCGCTTCCTCGGAGCCGCCGGCCAGTGTGAAACCGATGCCGCCCGCGACCAGCACGGCGACGATGGCGCCCAGGACGATGATGAGCGTCTTGTTGGTGTTCTTCTTGCGCCGGGTGTTTTCCGGGGGAGTATTTCCCGGCCCCAGGAGGGTGTCTCCCGGACCGGACAGGATCTCCTGACGATCGCGATCGATCGGATCTTGCATGGGGGTACAGCTCCCTGCGGTCGTATCGGGGAAAGCTCGCCGGCTTCCGCGGGTGATGGACCACACTAGCCGCATCGGCGGAATGCTCGCACACCCATCACAAAGGAATCACGACTTGTCCCCCCTTAGATCCGTTTGCCCAGGTAGCCGCGCCGGACTGGCACCCGCGGCCGGAGTAGCCGGGGTACTTGTCACCGCGACCCTGGGGATTTTCCTGGCATTCACCGACTCACCTGAACATTCTCCGCGGCGATCTTCAGAAATCGATCAGGAAACCACGCTTACCGTGAGATCGAAATCACCGTCGACGCCACTCATAGCGTCGGAGTTAACACCCACAGCCACCACGTCACGCCACTCTCGCGCGCCTTCGCATGGAGCGATCCATTTGCCGACGGCGCAACCCGCGGACCTCGTGCTCGGGCCGCTGCCCCCGCCCTGGATCGAACAGGTCCCACCGGTCGCGCTGCCGTCGGTGACGGCGGGCCCCGTGGCCTCGCCTCAGGCGCGCCGACCAGCCAGGAGCCGCGCCGAACGGCCGCGGAAGGACCGCCCGCCCGTCCCCCGCCCCCAGGGCTCGCCCGAGCCCCCGCCGACGCTCGAACGCCCGTCACGGGACCACGGCGCCGGCCACCCTCCCCCGCCGCCGCGCCGCGGTTTTCCCGACCCGTGCGCCACGTTCGACGACTTCCGCCGCGGCGCCTGCCACGCGTTCCTGGACCGCCTCATCCGCTGAGAACGGCGAAGGGCGGCGCCGCACGGCACCGCCCTCCGCCAAGCCGACTCCCGTCAGTGGGCCGAGCAGCCTCCCGTGGCCGCGGCGGACGGCTGCGGGCGGCCGATGGTCGGCATGCCCAGCGGCACTCCCGACCCCTGCCCGGCAGGGCGTCCCTGGCGGACCTGCCAGGCGTCGCCCGCCCGGGTGCGCCGGACGCCGAGCAGCGGCCCGTCGGCCACCAGGTGGTGCGGAGCCGCGTACGTCACCTCGACCGTGACCATGTCGCCCGGTCGCGGCGTCTCGTCGCCCGCCGCGAAGTGCACCAGGCGGTTGTCCGGCGCGCGCCCGGACAGCCGGCGGGTGGTTTCGTCCTTGCGGCCCTCACCCTCGGCGACGAGCACCTCGAGCGTCCGGCCGACCTGCTTCTTGTTCTCCTCCCAGGAGCTCTCCTCCTGCAGGGCCACCAGCCGCTCGTAGCGCTCCTGCACGACCTCCTTGGGCACCTGGTCGTCCATGGTGGCCGCCGGGGTGCCGGGACGGATGGAGTACTGGAAGGTGAAGGCGTTGGCGAAGCGGCTGCGCCGGACCACCTCGAGCGTCTGCTGGAAGTCGTCCTCGGTCTCGCCGGGGAAGCCGACGATGATGTCGGTCGAGATGGCGGCGTCCGGCATGGCCGCGCGCACGCGCTCGATGATGCCGAGGTAGCGCTCGGCGCGGTAGGAGCGCCGCATGGCGCGCAGCACCCGGTCGGAGCCGGACTGCAGCGGCATGTGGAGCTGGTGCATGACGTTGGGCGTCTCGGCCATCGCGGCGATCACGTCGTCGGTGAAGGCGGCCGGGTGGGGCGAGGTGAAGCGCACCCGTTCGAGCCCCTCGATGTCGCCGCAGGCGCGCAGCAGCTTGCCGAACGCCAGCCGGTCGCCGAACTCGACGCCGTAGGTGTTGACGTTCTGGCCGAGCAGCGTGACCTCGAGGACCCCCTGCCCGACCAGCGTGCTGACCTCGGCGAGGACGTCGCCGGGCCGGCGGTCCTTCTCCTTGCCGCGCAGCGACGGCACGATGCAGAACGTGCAGGTGTTGTTGCAGCCGACCGAGATGGCCACCCACGCGGCGTACGGCGACTCGCGCCTGGTCGGCAGGGTGGACGGGAAGACCTCCAGCGACTCCTTCAGCTCGACCTGCGCCTCGCCCGCGACGCGGGCCCGCTCCAGCAGCACCGGCAGCGAGCCGATGTTGTGGGTGCCGAACACCACGTCGACCCACGGGGCCTTGCGGACGATCTCGCCCTGGTCCTTCTGCGCCAGGCAACCGCCCACGGCGATCTGCATGCGCGGGTTGCGCGTCTTGGCGGGGCGGAGGTGGCCGAGGTTGCCGTAAAGGCGGTTGTCGGCGTTCTCCCGCACGGCGCACGTGTTGAACACGACCACGTCGGCCGTCTCCCCGTCGGGAACGGGCACGTAGCCGGCGTTCTCCAGCAGGCCCGACAGCCGCTCGGAGTCGTGCACATTCATCTGGCACCCGTATGTGCGCACTTCGTATGTGCGGGCGCCCTCCTGGGTCACAGTCATGGCGTCTTCAAGGGTAGTCGCAGTCGGACTTGACAGGACCCTCACCGTTCCAAAAGGCCAGCTTGATGGCATGATGTGATCGGATCGGTACCGCTCGGTTAGTGACCAGCGCTCTAACGCCCTCTACCGTTTCGTTCCATGACGGAGAACGGAGACGCCACTCCACTCGTGCAGTTGGAGAACGTCAACAAGCACTTCGGGTCGCTCCATGTCCTGAAGGACATCAACTTGACCGTCTCTCGTGGCGAGGTTCTGGTCGTCATCGGCCCGTCCGGCGGCGGGAAGTCCACGCTCTGCCGCACGATCAACCGGCTGGAGACGATCGACGGCGGGAGGATCGTCTTCGACGGCAACGTCCTGCCCGCCGAGGGCAAGGGGCTGGCCAGACTTCGGTCCGAAGTCGGGATGGTCTTCCAGTCGTTCAATCTGTTCGCGCACAAGACCATCCGGGAGAACGTCACCCTCGGCCCCACCAAGGTGCGCGGCATCGCGAGGGACGCCGCCGACAAGCGGGCGATGGAGCTGCTCGAACGGGTGGGCATCGCATCGCAGGCCGACAAATATCCGGCCCAGCTCTCCGGCGGCCAGCAGCAGCGCGTCGCGATCGCCAGGGCGCTGGCCATGGACCCGAAAATGATCTTGTTCGACGAGCCCACCTCCGCACTCGACCCCGAGATGGTGCAGGAGGTGCTCGACGTCATGATCGGGCTGGCGCGTGACGGGATGACCATGGTGGTCGTCACGCACGAGATGGGCTTCGCCCGGCGGGCCGCCCACCGCGTCGTGTTCATGGCCGACGGCCAGATCGCGGAGGAGAACACCCCCGACGAGTTCTTCACCAACGCGCAGACCGACCGAGCGCGTGACTTCCTTTCGAAGATCCTCACGCACTGAAGATTGAGGCAGGTACACATGCACATGCGTCGAGCGGGAGCACTGCTCTCGGTGGCGGCCCTGGCCGCCGGCCTGTCCGCCTGTGGCGGCGGCGAACAGACCTACGCCACGGTCGCGGACAAGATCGCGGCCGGCGGGACGATCGTGGTCGGCACCAAATGGGACCAGCCGAGCCTCGGCCTGAAGATGGGCGCCGAGCCCGAGGGCTTCGACGTCGACGTGGCCAAGGCCGTGCTGAAGCAGATGAACGGCGGCAAGGACGTGGCGGTGGAGTGGAAGGAGTCGGCCTCCTCCAACCGTGAGCCGTTCCTCCAGAACGGCACCGTTGACATCATCTTCGCCACGTACTCCATCACCGAGGAGCGCAAGACCAAGGTGACCTTCGGCGGCCCGTACGTCGTCGCGCACCAGGACGTGATGGTCCGCGGTGACGACACCACCATCAACACCCCGCAGGACCTCGAGGGCAAGCGGATCTGCAAGGCGGCCGGCTCCAACTCCTACCGCCGCATCACCGACCCGCCCCCGGACGGCGAGCTCGACCTCGACGCGACCACCGTCGACGCAGCCAACTACTCCGAGTGCGTGCAGAAGCTCTCCGGCAGCAACCTCGACGCGGTGACCACCGACGACCTGATCCTGGCGGGCTTCGCCAAGCAGGCGCAGCAGTCCGGCGGCAACTTCAAGGTCCTCGGGCAGGGCTTCACCGACGAGAAGTACGGCGTCGGCGTGAAGAAGGGCGACACCAAGACCTGCGAGGCCGTCAACACCGCGGTGAAGGCGCTGTGGGACAACGGCACCATGAAGACGCTGCTGGACAAGTGGTTCGGCGGCATCCAGGGCCTGAAGCTGTCCGACACCGCGCCGACGCCCGAGGGCTGCGCCTGATCACACATGAGGCGGCGGCCGGCGACCCGGCCGCCGCCGCCCTATGTGGTGGAGCACGATGGAAGATCTGATTAGGTACGCGCCCGACCTCGCCCTGGGGTTCCTGGAGAACATCAAGCTCTCCATCGTGGGCGCGATCACCTCCCTGATTCTCGGCACCATCCTGGTGGCGATGAGAGTTTCCCCCACCCCCGTCCTGCGGGTGGCCGGCACCTTCTACGTCAACGTGATCCGCAACACCCCGCTGACCCTGGTGCTCGCCTTCTCCGCGCTCGGGCTCAGCGACCAGCTCGGGCTGGTCTTCTCCGCCGAGCCCAGGATCAACTCGTTCTGGATCGTCGCGATGGGCCTGTCGGCCTACACGGCGGCGTTCGTCTGCGAGGCGCTGCGTTCGGGCATCAACACCGTGCCGCTCGGGCAGGCGGAGGCGGCCCGGGCGATCGGGCTGACGTTCATGCAGTCACTCCGGATGATCATCCTCCCCCAGGCTTTCCGCGCGGTCGTCGCGCCGCTGGGCAGCGTGATGATCGCCATGATCAAGAACACCACCGTCGCGGTGGCGGGCGGGTTCGCCGCCGAGTCGGCGGCCAACATGAAGGAGTCCTTTGACCAGGTCGGCGCCTCGATCCCGATCTTCCTCGGCATCGTGGTCGCCTTCATGGCCGTGACCCTGCCCGTCGGCTGGTTCACCGGCCGGCTGGCCCGGCGCCTGGCGGTGGCCCGATGAGCACTTCTGTCCTGTTCGACGTTCCCGGGCCGCGGGCGCGGGCGCGCAACGCGCTCCTCACGGTGGCCAGCGTCATCCTGGTCGGCGCCGCCCTGTACGGCATCTACAGCGGCTTCGACGCCAAGGGCCAGTGGCGGGCCGAGATCTGGCAGCCGTTCCTCGAGTGGGAGACGTGGGAGTTCTACATCTTCCCCGGCCTGCTCGGCACGTTGCGGGCCGCCGCGGTCGCCTCGGTGCTCGCCCTGGTCTTCGGCGCGGTCTTCGGCCTGGCGCGGTTGTCCGACCACCGCTGGATCCGCGTCCCGGCGGGCGTGGTGGTCGAGGTCTTCCGGGCCATCCCGCTGCTGCTGCTGATCTTCTTCATCTTCTACCTGGCGCCTGCCGTGGCGGGGCCCGGCGACTACACGTTCATGGCGGTCGTCGTCGGCCTGATGCTCTACAACGGCTCGGTGCTGGCCGAGGTCGTCCGGGCCGGCGTGCTGTCCGTGGCCAAGGGCCAGTCGGAGGCCGCGTACGCGATCGGCATGCGCAAGAACCAGGTGATGCGGCTGGTGCTGCTGCCGCAGGCCGTCACGGCGATGATGCCGGCGATCGTCAGCCAGCTCGTGGTGCTGCTGAAGGACACCGCGCTCGGCTACATCATCGCCTACGTCGACCTGCTCAACACCGGCTTCAAGATCCTGCCGGCGCGCTTCTTCGGCTCGCTGATCCCGGCGGCCATCGTCATCGGCGTCATCTACGTGGCGCTCAACATGGCGCTGAGCTTCCTCGCCACGTGGCTGGAACGGCGTAGCCGGCGCAGCCGCAAGACCTCGGCGGCGCCGATCGAGCCCCCCGGCCAGCCCGCCATCGGTGCCGGGGCGGGCACCGGGCCGCAGGGCGGCGGGGTCGCGGCCGGCCGCGGCATGGAGTGACGGCGGGGCGGCGGGCCCGCGCGCCCGCCGCCTCCCAGGGACGGCCAAGAAAGCCCCAGGTCTGCTTTGCCGCAGGTCCGGGAGCGCCCCTCCGCAGGTAGCCTCCTTGCGAGGAGGTCCGGGAAGCATGCGGGGGGCGGCGCACGCGGGGCTCGTCATGGTGCTGGCCCTGACGGCGTGCGGAGGCGGCGGTTCGTACACGACCGTCGTCGACAAGATCAAGAACACCGGCACGGCCGTCGTCGGCACCAAGGCGGACCAGCCGGGCGTCGGCCTGCGCACGGGCGCCGGCGAGCCTCAGGGCTTCGACGTCGACGTGGCCCGCTACATCGTCAGGCAGCTCGCCGGCGGCGACGACGTCCGGATCACCTGGCGGGACTCGCCGTCGTCGTCCCGAGAGGCGCTGCTCCAGAACGGCACCGTCGACCTGGTCGTCGCCTCCTACAGCATCACGCCGGCCCGCTCGGCCAGGGTGACGTTCGCCGGGCCGTACGTGATCGCCCGGCAGGACACGATGGTGCGGGCCACCGACCCCAGCATCAGGAAGACGACCGACCTGCGCGGCAAGCGGATCTGCCTCGCCGAGGGGTCCAACTCCTACCGCCGGATCGTGGACCCGCCGCCAGACGGGCGGCTGGACCTGCCCGCCGTCCTGGTGCCCGCGGCGAACTACTCCGACTGCGTACGCAAGCTCGCCGCCGGACAGCTCGACGCGGTCAGCACCGACGACCTGGTCCTGGCCGGGTACGCCGAGCAGCAACCCGGCAAGTTCCGGCTGCTGAACGACCCCATCTCGGACGAGAGCTACGGCGTCGGCATCAAGGAGGGCGACGTCGCCACCTGCGAGGCCGTGAACCGGGCGATCGCCCGGATGTGGCAGGACGGCACGGCGACCTCCCTGCTGCGCAAGTGGTTCGGCGGGACGGGGCTCAAGCTGCCCGCCTCACCGCCTCGCCCCCGGCACTGCGGCTGAACCGCGCGGAGCCTCCTGCGTTCGCGCAGATCTTCCGGCAGGATGCGGGTATGCCTTTCTGGCCCTCCCCCATTTCGACCAGAGACGTGGCGAGTTCCGGCACGCGCCCCGCCTGGCCCATCGCCCGCGACGGCCGGGTGTGGTGGACCGAGGACCGTCCCGACGAGAGCGGGCGCACCACCATCGTGTGCCGGGCTCCCGACGGCACCCGCACCGAGTTACTGCCGGCCCCGTGGTCCGCCCGCACCCGGGTCCACGAGTACGGCGGGCGCCCCTACACCGTGACCCCCGCGGGCAAGGTCGTCTTCGCCAACCTGCCGGACCAGCGGCTGTACATCCTGGACGGCGACGGCGACCCGCGCCCGCTCACCCCCGAAGGCGCCCGCTACGCCGACCTGCTGGCGCACGACGGCCAGGTGTGGTGCGTCCGCGAGCGCCACAGCGGCGACGGCAAGGTGAGCCGCGCGATCGTGTCCGTCCCGCTCGACGGCGGCGAGATCCGCGAACGCGCCAACGGCTGTGACTTCTTCGCCTCCCCCGCCGTCTCCCCCGACGGGCGGCACCTCGCCTACATCTGCTGGAACCACCCCCGCATGCCCTGGGACGGCACCGAGCTGCGCGTCACCTCCCTGGCCGACGGCCGCTCCTGGACGGTGAAGGGCGGCCCGGCCGAGTCGGTGCTGGCCCCGGCGTGGAAGGACGATGCCCGCCTCTACCTGATCTCCGACTCCACCGGCTGGTGGAACCTCTACGAGATCGGTCTCCACGGCGACGACGCGCGGGCCGTGCACCCGTCCGAGGAGGAGTTCACGCTGCCGCCGTGGCGGCTGGGCGGGATGCCGTACACCGTGCTGGCCGACGGGCGGCTCGCGGTGCTGCACGGGCGCGGAGACCTGCGGCTGGGCGTGCTCGACCCCGAGTCCGGGGCGCTGACCGACCTCGACCTGCCCTACGCCGGTTGGGACGCCGCGCTGGCCGCCGAGGGCACGTCCGTGGTCGGCGTCGCGTACGCCGCCACGACCCCGCGCTCGGTGGTGCGGGCCGACACGGCCACCGGGCGCCATCTCACGCTCGGGAGCGACCTCACCTCACTGCCCGACCCCGAGTACCTGCCGGTCCCCCGCGCCGTGCGCGTGCCGGGCGAGCGCGAGGTGCACGCCTTCCTCCATCCGCCGTACGCCCCGGCCACCGAGGGCGACACGCCCCCATACGTGATCTTCGTGCACGGCGGGCCGACCGCTCAGGCCGACTCCGCGCTCGACCTGGAGAAGGCGTTCCTCACCTCGCGCGGCATCGGCGTGCTCGACGTCAACTACGGCGGCTCCACCGGCTACGGCCGCGCCTACCGCGAGCGGCTCAGGGGCCGGTGGGGCCTGGCCGACGTCGACGACGTCGTCGCCGCCGCCCGCTGGCTCGCCGCGGAGGGCCTGGCCGACGCCGGGCGGATCGCCGTACGCGGGGGCAGCGCGGGCGGCTGGACGGTCATGGCGGCCTGCTGCCGCTCCGACGTGTTCGCCGGCGGCGTCTCCTACTACGGCATCAGCGCGCTCGCCCCGCTGGTCGCCCACACCCACGACTTCGAGTCGCGTTACGTGGAGTGGCTGGTGGGCCCGGAGGACCCTCAGGTGTACGCCGCCCGCGAGCCACTCGCGCTGGTCGACGGCGTGACCTGCCCCATGCTGCTCCTCCAGGGGCTCGACGATCCCGTGGTGCCGCCGGAGCAGTCGGAGGCCTTCGCCGATGCGCTGTCCGAGCGTGGCGTCCCGTGCACGTACCTCGCCTTCGAGGGCGAGTCGCACGGCTTTCGCCGCACGGAGACGCGGGCCGCGGCGCTCGCCGCCGAGCTTGCCTTCTACCAGCAGATCTTCTGAGCGGATCGGTCACAGCCTGCTAGCATGATCGCCGCTATGGACGATTCCCTCGGCAGCTCCTACCGCCTCGTCGAGATCCTCGGCGAGGGCGCCATGGGCACCGTGTGGCGTGCGCTCGACCGCCGCACCGGGGAACAGGTGGCGGCCAAGCTCCTGCATCCCCGGCTGACGCGCGAGCCCGACACCGTCACCAGGTTCGTCCGCGAACGCACGGTTCTGATCCGGTTACGCCATCCGGGCATCGTGTCCATCCGCGACTTCGTCCTCGAAGGCGACCGCATCGCGATCGTCATGGACCTGGTGACCGGCGGCGACCTGAGCGCCCTCGTACGCCGCTCCGGCACGCTCCCCGCGGCCACGGCCGCCACGATGACCGCCTCGCTGGCCGAGGCGCTCGCCCACGCCCACGAGCGGGGCGTCGTCCACTGCGACGTCAAGCCCGCCAACGTGCTGGTCGACCAGGCCACCGGGGCGCTGCGGCTGACCGACTTCGGTGTCTCCCGCATCCTGCACAGCTCCACCGCCAGCACCACCGGCTCCGTGGCGGGCACGCCCGTCTTCCTGGCGCCCGAGGTGTTGCGCGGCGAGCGTCCCTCACCGGCGGCCGACGTCTACGCGCTCGGCATGCTGCTGTACGAGCTGCTGGCCGGGCGTCCGCCGTTCGCGGGCGGCCACGGGCTGAGCGCGCTGCACTCGGCGCTGCACATGGCGCCGCGGCGGCTGGAGGGCATGTCCGACACTCTCTGGGGCGTGATCGACGCCTGCACCGCCAAGGAGCCTGCCGCCCGGCCGCCGCTCGACCAGCTCACCCCCGTCCTCCACGCGGCCGCCCGCACGGAGCCCCAGCTTCCCCTGCCGCCGGTCTCCCGCGACGAACCACTCTCCGCCACCGCCATCCCGCTCCCCAACACCCCGACCTCCCTGCCCCAGCCCGACACCGGCACGTCCTCACCTCACCCAGGCACCACGACCTTCCCGCCTCACCCCGACGCCGGCCCCTCTGTGCCGCGACCTGACGCCACCACCTTCCCGCCTCAGGCCGACCAAGCGAGCACCCTCCCGCCCCAGCCCGACGCCGCCGCCTCTGTGCCGCGACCTGACGCCACCACCTTTCCGCCTCAGGCCGACTCCAGCACCTTCGCCCCGCAGCCCGACGCCGGCCCCTTACCGCTTCAGGACGACCGAGCCGGCGCTTTCCCGTTCCAGCCTGGCCAGGCCGCCAGCGCCTCCCCTCAGTCCCCTCAGAGCTCGCCCCACCGCGCCCCGGGCTCCTCGCACCCGGGTTTCCCTACGCACGCCGGAGCGGCGCCTGAGAGCTCCACGACCCCCGGCTGGTACCCCGACCCCGGTCCGGGTACCAGCATCCCGCCGCACACGCAGACCGCCGCGACCTCACCGCACCTCCCCGCCCACACGCACGGCTCCCCGACCGCGCCGCACGTCCCGACGCTGGGGCAGGCCGACTCGGCGTCGCCGCACGTCTCGACGCCCGCGTCCGCCAACCCCGCCTCGCCATACCCCTCGACACCCAGACAGGCCGACCCGACTTCGCCGCACGTCCCGACGCATCCGCAGGCCAACCCCGCTTCGCCGCACCTCCCGGTCCTCGGGCAGACAAACCCGCCGCACGGCCCGACGCCCTCGCAGATGGCCCCCGCGCCGCCTAGGAGTGAGGCATCCTCACCCGGTGGTCCTCAGGCGGCGGCCGTCCCCCACTCCGGGCAGGGCGTACCGCAGCCGCCGGGCGCGCACGGGGCCGCGCCGGTTCCGCCTCGCGGCGGCTCGGGGCCGTACCCCGTTCCGGCCGCGCCCGGCTGGGGCGAGGCCACCTCGCCCGCCGTCACCCGTACGGCGCGCAAGCGGGGAGCGTGGCTGGCAGGCGGCGCCAGTGCGGCGGCGGCGGCCGCCGTCGCCGTGTTCATCGTGTCACCGGGGCAGCCGGAGCCCACGCCGTACCGGGAGCAGGCCCAGACCGCGGCGCTCGCGCCGGAGACGACCGCACCGGCCCAGTCCGCACTCCCACCGACCCCGACGGAGCCCTCAACGTCACCGTCCGACCTGGAACCGGCCGACCGGGAAGAGCTGAAACCGTCCGGGCGGGAAGAGAACGCGCCGCCCGGCCACCGGTCGGTCAAGACCACACAGGTCGCCCCGAAGACCACCCCCAAGCCTCGTACGTCCACCTCCGCCCCTCAGAAGAAGAGCCCCACCCCCGAACCCACCACAGAGAAGAAGACCCCCACCCCCGCGGTCACCCTCAAGCCGAGCCCGCCTTCGGCGCCCGAACGCGTAGGCTGCCGGACCTGGTCACCGCCCAAGGACGGCTTGACGATGAGCCCCTGCCTGAAGATCGTCGGCGAGCGCGCCTACATCCAGGCCCGCGCCAAGGGCAAGGTCGGCACGTCCGTCGACCTGTCGATCGAGCTGTACGACTCCCAGGCGAACCGTACGGTCACCAGCCCGCTGCGCTGCCACGACATGCGTTTCGCCTACGAGGGCGAAATGGAGGTCTGCGGCTGGTACGAGGTCACCGCGCCGCGCGGCATCCCGTACGTCGCCCGGCAACGCTGGAAGCTCCGCACCGCGACCGCCTTCGGCGGCGGCTTCGAGAGCCCCGAGCTCACCTGGTGACTACCGGGCGAACTCGGTCGCCCGCGACTCCCGCACCACCGTGATCCGGATCTGTCCCGGATAGGTGAGCTCCTCCTCCACCTGCTTGGCCACGTCACGGGCGATCACCTGGGCCTGGATGTCGTCGATCGCGTCAGGCTTGACCATGACGCGGATCTCCCGCCCGGCCTGCATGGCGAACACCTTCTCCACGCCCTCGTACGACTGCGCGATCTGCTCCAGCCGCTCCAGCCGCTTGACGTACGCCTCCAGAGACTCCCGCCGCGCCCCCGGACGGCTGCCGCTGATCGCGTCGGCGGCCTGCGTGAGGACCGCCTCGACCGTGCGGACCTCGACCTCGTTGTGGTGAGCCTCGATGGCGTGCACCACGTCTTCCTCCTCGCCGTAGCGGCGGGCGATCTCCGCGCCGATCAGGGCGTGACTGCCCTCGACCTCGTGCGTGAGCGCCTTGCCGATGTCGTGGAGCAGGGCACAGCGCTTGAGCAGCGTCGAGTTCAGCCTCAGCTCGGCGGCCATGATGCCGGCGATGTGGGCGGACTCGATGAGGTGCTTGAGCACGTTCTGCCCGTAGGAGGTGCGGTAGCGCAGCTGCCCGAGAAGCAGCGTCAGCTCCGGGTGCATGTCGGTGATGCCCAGCTCGACGAGGGCGTCCTCGCCGGCCCGCGCGCACAGGTCCTGCACCTCCTGGCGGCTGCGGTCGTGGGCCTCCTCGATGCGCTGCGGGTGGATGCGGCCGTCGAGCACCAGCTTCTCCAGCGTGAGCCGCGCCGTCTCCCGCCGGACCGGGTCGAAACAGGACAGCAGCACCGCTTCGGGGGTGTCGTCGATGATGAGGTTCACCCCCGTCGTGGACTCGAACGCGCGGATGTTGCGCCCCTCACGCCCGATGATGCGGCCCTTCATCTCGTCGCCCGGCAGGTGGAGCACGCTGACCACGGACTCGGCCGTCTGCTCGGCCGCCAGCCGCTGCACGGCCAGAGTCACGATCTTCGTGGCCCGCTTCTCGCCCTCCTTGCGGGCGTCGCCCTCGATCTCCCGGACGATCAGCGCGGCCTCACGCTTGGCCTGGTTCTGGATCTCCTTGACCAGCTCGGCCTTGGCCTGCTCGGCGGTGAGCCCGGCGACCCGTTCGAGGACGGCCCGGCGTTCCTCCTCGGCCTGCAGCAGCTCCTCGCGGCGGCCCGCCAGCTCGATCTCGGTCTCGGCCAGCTTCCTGTCGCGCTCGGCCTGCCGCCTCGCCTCCTCATCCAGCCGCTGCTCGCGCTCGGCCAGGCGAGCCTCGCGACGTTCGAGGTCGACACGGAGCTCCTTGAGCTCGGACTTGAGGATGCGGCTCTCCTCCTCGACCTCACGCCGCATCTGCGTGGCGCTCTCGGCCGCCGCCTCCGACCTGCGCAGGATCTCCTCCGCGTCGGTCTCCGCCTTGGCGCGGATCTCCTGCGCCTCCTCACGCGCCTGCTCAAGCTCGCCCTGTACGGCCTGCAACTGCTCAGGGCTCGGCTTGGCGGCGCGGGGCAGGCCGCCCGAAGTGCGTCGTACGACGACGAGAAGCGCAGCGACCATCCCGAACGCGAGCACGAGCACCGCCACCATCAGCACCACGACCAGCGGCCCCATGTGCGCCCCGCCCTCCTCGCGTCGTCAACACCTCATAACGCGGCCACAAAACGGGAGGGGTCACAGACGCGCCGCGGACAGCCCGGTCGGCGTCATCGCCGGGATCGATGTCAAGCAAAGGCCGACCGGGCGTCGGCCTCGAAATCCGAAGCCTCGCCTGCCTCGACCAACCAAGCTTGTTCGTCCGTCGTTCACCGGTATGGCAATCCGCACTGCGCGGAGTAACTCCTCACTGCCGTCGAGGTTATGCGTCGAACAGGTCACGAGCAAGCAAACGCGTCATCAAGCGTGTCTTACGGGGTTGACTCTCCCCATTCCGCCCGATATCCCCCGCTCGCCCCCGAAGCGCCCAGCCGTACAGCCAAAACCCACACAACACCGCGCCCACAGGGGACCCCAAACCCCCGTTCCCACCGAGGATCCCGCACATATTCCCGGCCCATCCGACCCTCGGCTCCAAACTCAACAAAGCCACGGAACCCGCCACCAACCCACATCCGCCGCTCCCAGCGATTCCAAAATCAGATATCCCTCAAACCAGGACCTCGCATAGCAGGACCAAGGGGTCGCCCAGCCCGCCGCCAACGGGTACAGACGGCCTCAAACGACGTCGTCGCCCTCAGCGCGCAGGCCGCCACGCCAGCGTGTGGAACGCCCCCGCGCCAGCCCACCGAGATCCCGCGCCCAAGCCACACGCCGACCGGCGAGAGCCACGCACGGGCCGACCGAAGCCACGCCGGTCCCACCGAAGCCACGCACGGGCCGACGGAAGCCACGCGCAGACCGGCGGGGCCAGCCGTCCGGCGCTCTCGAACGCGACGAACAGGCCACCGGCACCCAAACACCATGGACGGTTCCTTGACATCCGAACCCATGGTCGGTTCCTTGACATCCGAACTTCAGAGACCAGCCCTCTGGATCCCGAGCCCCCTGGGCCGACCCCCTGGCATCCGAACCCCTAGACGGCTCCTTGGCACCCGAACTTCAGAGACCAGCCCTCTGGATCCCGAGCCCCCTGGGCCGACCCCCTGGCATCCGAACCCCTAGACGGCTCCTTGGCACCCGAACCACGACGGAGCGACCACTCTGGCATCCGAACTTCAAGACCGACCTCTGGCATCCGAACTTCAGAGACCAACCTCCTGGCATCCGAACCTCAGAGACCAACCTCCTGGCATCCGAACCTCACGGACTGGCTCCTTCACATCAAGGACACGACCGAGGGCGACACGCAGTTCGGTGACCTGCTACGGGAGGTCTTCCTCCATCTCGATGCCCTCCTGCTCCAGCGCCTCGCGAATGACGCGGAAGGCCAGGCCGGACGGATAGCCCTTGCGGGCAAGCATGCCCGCCAACCGGCGGGTGCGGGTCTTCGGGTCGAGGGATCGGGTGGCGGAGAGCTTACGTTCGACCAGCCGCCGGGCCGTCTCCGCCTCCTGGTCGGGGTCCAGCCGCTCCACCGCCTCGCTGACGGTCTCGCTGTCGACACCACGATGGCGCAGCTCCGCCGCCAGAGCCCGCTTGGCCAGACCGCGGCCGTGGTGCCGGGAGTCGACCCAGGCCGCCGCGAACGCCTCGTCGTTGATCAGCCCAAGCTCCGAGAACCGGCTGAGCACCGCCTCGGCGGCCTCCTCCGGCACGTCCCTCTTCCGCAGCGCCTCGGCAAGCTGAGCACGCGTCTTGGGCGCCATCGTCAGCAGTCGCAGGCAGATGTTCCGCGCCACGGCCTCCGGATCGGCCTCGGCTGCAGAGCCGGACCGTCCCTTCCCCGTACGCCCCTCCGCCATATGTCCCGCACCCGCGCCGGCCTGGTCGCCTGCACGCCCGGCCTTGCGCCGCTTTCCCCCTCGGGACCGCCCGCGAGCATCGCTCTCGCCCCCGGCTCCCCCACGGGAATCCCAGTCGGCCTCGACACCAGTCGAACGATCACCATCGGAGGCCCAGCCCACCGGGCGATCCCCATCAGGAGCCGAACCGGTCAGACGATCGCTCCCGGAAGCCCAACCAGTCGAATGATCACCATCGGAAGCCCAGCCGGGCGGATGGTCGCCACTGGGAGCCCAGCCGGGCGGGCTGCCCGCATCGGTGTCCTCGCCAGAAGAGCGGTCGCGCCCGCGTGGACGCTGCCCGGCCCGTTTGCCGCCGGCACGGCCGGACCGCCTGCCGGACCCCCCGGACCGACGGCCCCCGCTCGCTCTCTCGGTCTCGTCGCCGCCCCGATCGATGCCCTGCTCGCTCTGGTCGGCCGCGAACCAACTGCTCCCGGCCAGGACCTCGGCGTGCCACTCGCTCCCGGGACGCGCGTCCGTGCGGCCCTCGTCCGGAGCACGTTCGGCGGAACCGATGGCCGCCTCACCCCCGATCGGAGCCGATGGCGTCGTCTCCACGTCAGAGACGGCCTTCGGCTCCTCCGCTGCGGAGACAGGCCTAGAACCATCCCTCTCGAAGACAGACCCTGAATCATCCACTCCTGACACAGGCCCTGGGCTACCCGCTTCGGACACAGATCCTGAATCACCGGCCTCGGAGATAGGCCCGGAAGCACCGGCCTCGGAGACAGGCCCTGGACCATCCGCCTCGTAAGGCGCGGTGGACGGTTCCTCTGCGCGCAGGCGGATGCGTTGTTCGCGCCACTCGTCCACCGATGGCCAGCCGTCGGCGGATGAGCGCGCCAGGTCGCGCCCGCCTGATGAGCCCGATGAGGGGAGCCGGGCGCCCCGGTCGGGGAGGTGGGGCGCCTGTGGGCGATCGGTGTTACTCATGCGTCAGGCGATCAGACGTCACCCGGCTTCGGGGTGGACTTCGAGCCACGGCCGGACGAGGCGGCGGCCGGAGCCGCGGCAGGGGCCGGAGCGGCGGCCTCGGCGGGAGCGTCAAGACGCGGGCCCACGCCCAGCTTGTCCTTGATCTTCTTCTCGACCTCGTTGGCCATGTCGGGGTGGCTCTTCAGGAAGTTGCGGGCGTTCTCCTTGCCCTGGCCCAGCTGCTCGCCCTCGTACGTGTACCAGGCGCCGGACTTGCGGACGAAACCGTGCTCCACGCCCATGTCGATGAGGCCGCCCTCGCGGGAGATGCCCACCCCGTAGAGGATGTCGAAGTCGGCGACACGGAAGGGCGGGGCCATCTTGTTCTTGACGACCTTGACCCTGGTGCGGTTGCCGACCGCCTCCGTGCCGTCCTTGAGCGTCTCGATGCGGCGGATGTCCAGCCGGACGGAGGCGTAGAACTTCAGCGCCTTACCACCGGTCGTGGTCTCGGGGCTGCCGAACATGACGCCGATCTTCTCGCGGAGCTGGTTGATGAAGATGGCGGTGGTGCCGGTGCTGTTGAGGGCGCCGGCGACCTTGCGCAGGGCCTGGGACATCAGGCGGGCCTGAAGGCCGACGTGGCTGTCGCCCATCTCACCCTCGATCTCGGCCTTGGGCACCAGGGCCGCCACCGAGTCGATGACGATGATGTCGACGGCGCCGGACCTGATCAGCATGTCGGCGATCTCGAGCGCCTGCTCGCCGGTGTCGGGCTGGGAGACCAGCAGGGCGTCGGTGTCGACCCCCAGCTTCTTGGCGTATTCGGGGTCGAGGGCGTGCTCGGCGTCGATGAACGCCGCGATGCCGCCGGCCCGCTGGGCGTTGGCCACCGCGTGCAGCGCGACCGTGGTCTTACCCGAGGACTCGGGGCCGTAGATCTCCACGATGCGCCCGCGCGGGAGCCCGCCGATGCCGAGGGCGACGTCGAGCGAGATCGACCCCGTGGGGATCACCTCGATGGGAGCTCGGGCGTCGTCGCCCAGCCTCATGACAGAGCCCTTGCCGAACTGCCGCTCGATTTGGGCGAGCGCGGTCTCGAGGGCCTTCTCGCGGTCGTTGATTGCCATGGAACTCCCCCTGAGGGTCGTGGTCCGATCAGTCGAGTGAAAGCTATGGCCTGCCACCGACATTTTCTGCCGCAGTCAGGGAAGACGTGGCCCGACGCTGTCCATCGTAGCCGAACGACTGTTCGATCACAGCACGAACACGCAGCTACCGCACCGCGTTCACGAATGTCCCCGCCCGCGCGGTGACATGGGCCACGGCGGCGGTCCGCGCATACGATGCCGAACCTCCGGCCGGTGTGTCAGCATGCCGATATGACGATCTTTGTCCACGAGGCAGGCCCTGAAGACGCACCTGCGGTCGTTCTCCTGCACGGCGTGGGCACCACCGGCTGGATGTGGAACAGGCAGGTCGACGCCTTGGCCACGGACCTGCGCGTCCTGGTGCCCGACCTGCCGGGACACGGGAAGAGCAACGCCCTGCCGTGGCGCTCGATGTCCGATACCGCCCGCCTGGTCGCCGAGGTGATCACCACGCTGGTGCCAGGCGGAAGGGCGCATGTCGTGGGGCTCTCCCTGGGTGGATACGTGGCCGTGCACCTGGCCGCCGCCCACTGCGAGACGGTGATCGGCGCGATCGTGAGCGGGGTGAACGTACGGCCGTTCCCGCACCCGGGCCGGCTCCGGCTCATCGGCGCGCTGATGGCACCGGTCATGAAGCTGGGCCCGGTGCTGCGGGCCAACGCCCGTGCGCTCAACGTACCGGCGGAGGATCTCGACGGTTACCAGGACGCCGCCCGCACCACCACCCGGCAGGCGTTCAGGAAGGTCAACGACGAGGCCCTGGGCTTCCGGCTGCCCGCACGGAGCGGAGACTGCCCGTGTCCCGTCCTGGCCGTGGCCGGCGAGAACGAGCACGATCTGACCAAGGGTTCGCTTTCGGACATCGCCGCCGGCTTCCCGTCCGGCGAGGCGTGCCTGGCCCCCGGGGTGGGCCACGGCTGGAACGGGGAGAAGCCGGAGCTGTTCACGGCCATGATCAGAGCCAGGGTCGTGAATGAGCCGCTGCCCGGAGAGCTCGTCCCCGTCTGATCAGGACCGCCTGGTTCCCGTGCCGCCGCGCGCGTTCTCGCGCGACATGAGCTGGGGAGACTCTCTGCAGTGGCGAGGGTTGGAGGCGGCGACGTGACGAGCGGTTACACCGGGGAACGGCGCGTACGGCTGGAGGCCCTCGCCGAGTTGCTGCCCGATCACGGCCTGGTCGGCCGCATGGTCGGGGGCGAGGATCCGGTGCTGTGGGTGTGGCACCCGCACACGGGCCGCCAGACGATCATCTTCGCCACCCCGTCGAACCGCGGCTGGCAGTTCCTGTGGTCTCCGGACGGTCAGGACAGCGCCGACGACCCGGAACGCACGGCCGCCACGCTCCGCCGCGTCCTCGACCTGGCCCCGTCCGACTAGCGCCGCGTCCGGCTGGCGCTCCGTCCGGCTGGCGCCGTCCGATCAGCGCAGCTTGGACGAGACGTTCTCGACCTGGCAGACCGCGCGCCACACCGTCTTGGCGCTCTCGCCGTCGGCCAGCGCCTGCACGACCGTGCGGCCGCCCAGAGGAGCGAGCACGAAGTCGCGCGCCCACGACTCGGCGTACGTCTCGCCGAAGTGGGCGTTCATCCTTCTCCAGAACTCGGTCAGGCGCATCACTCAAGTATGGGAGCGCCTGGAGGGTGGGTAGGACATCCGCATGCCAAAGACCCCCAAGTCTTCACCCCCGAAGCCCCCCAGGACGAAGGCCAACAGGGCCAAGCGCCGCCGGTTGGCACACCTGCTGCGTCTCGCCGTACAGAAGGAGAAGGCCGAGCGTGCCGAGCGGCACGCGGGCATCAGGCGGCAACCCCGTGCGGGCAGGCCGCGCACGCGCAGGCCGTCGCGGCGTTAGATCACAGCACCCGCGCGCCGTACATCTCACCGAGATGGTCGGCGAGCAGCTCCAGCCGGGCGCCGTCGGGGTCCTTGAAGTAAATGGAGGCGCCGCTCTCTATCTGGTGCGGCACGCCGGCCATCTCCAGCTTCCCGCGCAGCCGTTCCCACGTCGCGGGGTCGACCGAGATCGCGATGTGGTGCAGACCGCCCAGCACCTCGCGGTACGGGCCCAGGTCGAGGCCGGGGAAGTCGAAGAACGCCAGCAGGTTGCCGTTGCCGATGTCGAAGAAGAAGTGGCTCGAACCCTGGTGGTCGCGGTTCTCGATGATCTCGGTGAGCGGGAACTCCAGGAGCTCCTGATAGAACTTGACGGTCCGCTCCACGTCCGAGGAGAGCAGGGCCACGTGGTGGAGGCCGCGGGCGCTGCTCGAAGGCCGGTGCGGTAAGAGATAGCGCTGTCTGATTTCGGTACGGCGGGCGTCGATGGCCGCGTGGTCGATGGTCACGGTCGCTGTATGTCCGCGAAGGCCCCTGCTCAACCACGGGCCGGCGTTTTCTGTCGGTGGCGCGAGGCAGTATGGCCTGGTGAGCTCGCTAGACCACTTCAGCCAGGTGACCACGCAATGGTTCGCCGGAGCGTTCCGCGCACCCACGGCCGCCCAGGAGGGCGCCTGGGAGTCGATCGCGCGCGGCGACAACACCCTGGTCGTGGCGCCGACGGGGTCGGGCAAGACGCTGGCGGCGTTCCTGTGGTCGCTCGACCGGCTGGCGGGCGCGACCCCCGACACCGAGCGCAAGGGCACGCGCGTGCTCTACGTCTCGCCGCTCAAGGCGCTGGCGGTCGACGTCGAGCGCAACCTGCGCGCGCCGCTCGCCGGTCTGAAGCAGACGGCGCGGCGGCTGGGGCTGCCGGTGCCGGAGATCTCGGTGGCGATCCGCTCGGGAGACACGCCCGCGCAGGACCGCAGGCGGTTCGCGGCCAAGCCGTCCGACATCCTCATCACCACTCCCGAGTCACTGTTCCTGCTGCTCACCAGCCAGGCGCGCGAGGCGTTGCGCACGGTCGAGACGGTGATCGTCGACGAGGTGCACGCGGTCGCGGCCACCAAGCGCGGCGCCCACCTGGCCCTCAGCCTGGAGCGGCTCGACGCGCTGCTCGACCGGCCGGCGCAGCGGGTGGGGCTGTCGGCGACCGTGCGGCCGGTGAGCGAGGTGGCGGCGTTCCTGGGCGGGGCGCGGCCGGCCACCGTGGTGCAGCCGCCGTCCGACAAGCAGATCGAGGTCGAGGTCGTCGTCCCGGTCGAGGACATGACGGAGATGGAGGCCCGGCCGCGGCAGGAGGGCGGGGAGTTCGCGCCCGATCCCGCCAACCGGTCGATCTGGCCCCATGTCGAAGATCGCCTGTTCGACCTGATCGAGGCCCACAGCTCCACGATCGTCTTCGCCAACTCGCGGCGGCTGGCCGAGCGGCTGTGCACCCGCCTCAACGAGCTGGCGTACGACAGGGGTCAGGGCGGCGAGGCCGTCGACCTGTCGATCTGGGAGACGGGGCCCAAACGCACGCCCGCCGACATGATGGCCCAGGCCGGGGCGAGCAAGGGCACGGTGACGGAGATCGTCCGGGCCCACCACGGCTCGGTGTCCAAGGAGGAGCGGGCGCAGATCGAGGAGGCGCTCAAGTCGGGCCGCCTGCCCGCCGTGGTCGCCACCTCCAGCCTGGAGCTGGGCATCGACATGGGGGCGGTCGACCTGGTCGCGTGTGTGGAGGCGCCGCCGAGCGTGGCGAGCGGGCTGCAGCGCATCGGCCGGGCCGGCCACCAGGTGGGCGCGGTGTCGAAGGGGGTCATCTTCCCGAAATACCGGGGAGACCTGGTGCAGACGGCCGTGGTGGCCGAGCGGATGAAGAGCGGCATGATCGAGGAGCTGCGCTATCCGCGTAATCCGCTCGACGTGCTCGCCCAGCAGATCGTCGCGATGACGGCGCTCGACGAGTGGACGGTCGACGAGCTGGAGTCCGTGATCAAGCGCGCCGCCTCCTACGCCACGCTGCCGAGGAGCGCGCTGGAGGCCACCCTCGACATGCTGGCCGGGCGCTACCCGAGCGAGGAGTTCACCGAGCTGCGCCCGCGCATCGTGTGGGACCGCGTCACCGGCACCCTGCGGGGGCGGCCGGGCGCGCAGCGGCTGGCGGTCACCAACGGCGGCACGATCCCCGACCGGGGCCTGTTCGGAGTGTTCCTGGTCGGTGAGCGGGCCTCCCGGGTGGGTGAGCTCGACGAGGAGATGGTCTACGAGTCGCGCGTGGGCGACGTGTTCGTGCTGGGCGCGACCTCCTGGCGGATCGAGGACATCACGGCCGACCGGGTGCTGGTCTCCCCCGCGCCGGGGCAGCCGGGCAAGCTGCCGTTCTGGCACGGCGACGCGCAGGGCCGGCCGGCCGAGCTGGGCCGGGCGATCGGGCAGTTCCTGCGCGAGCAGGCCAAGCACGGCTCCACCGAACGCATGCAGGCGGCCGGTCTCGACGAGTTCGCCGCCGCCAACCTGCTGGCCTACCTGCGTGAGCAGCGCGAGGCCACCGGCTACGTCCCCGACGACCGCACACTGCTGGTGGAGCGCTTCCACGACGAGCTGGGCGACTGGCGCGTGGTGATCCACTCCCCCTACGGCGCGCGGGTGCACGCCCCATGGGCCCTCGCGATCAACCGGCGGCTGCGCGAGCGTTACGGCATCGACGTGCAGGCCGTCCATTCCGACGACGGCATCGTGCTGCGCATCCCCGACACGCTGGCAGAGCCGCCCACCGACGTGGCGGCGTTCGACGCCGAGGAGATCGAGCAGATCGTCACCGAGGAGCTGGGCGGGTCGGCCATGTTCGCCTCCCGGTTCCGCGAGTGCGCCGGGCGGGCGCTGCTGTTGCCGCGCCGCACGCCCGGCCGGCGCAGCCCGCTGTGGCAGCAGCGGCAGCGGGCCGCCCACCTGCTCGGCGTCGCCTCTCAGTACGCGTCGTTCCCGATCGTGCTGGAGACGATGCGGGAGTGCCTCCAGGACGTCTTCGACGTCCCCGGGCTGGTGCAGCTCATGCGCGACGTCGCCGCGCGCCGGGTGCGGGTGGTGGAGGTGGAGACCTCGCAGGCCTCGCCGTTCGCGGCCTCCCTGCTGTTCCACTACGTGGGCGCGTTCATGTACGAAGGCGACGCCCCGCTGGCCGAACGCCGTGCGCAGGCCCTGGCGCTCGACACCTCGCTGCTGGCCGAGCTGCTCGGCCAGGCAGACCTGCGCGAGCTGCTCGACCCCGACGTGATCTCCGACAGCGAGCGTGAGCTGGCCCGGCTCGACCGGCCGCTGCGTGACCCGGAAGACCTCGCCGACCTGCTGCGTTCCCACGGGCCGCTGCTGGCGCCCGACGTGAGCGTACGCGGCGGCGATCCGGCCTGGCTGGAGGAGCTGGAGCGGGCGCGGCGGGCGATCCGGGTGCGCATCGCCGGCGAGGAGCAGTGGGCGGCGATCGAAGACACCGCCCGCATGCGCGACGCGCTCGGCGTGCCGCCGCCCGTGGGGGTGCCGCACGCGTTCCTGGAGCCGGTGGCCGATCCGCTGGCCGACCTCGTGGCGCGGCACGCCCGAACCCGAGGGCCGTTCCACGCCGCGACGGCCGCCGTGCGGTTCGGGCTGGGCGTGGCCGTGGTGACCGACGCGCTGCGGCGGCTGGCCGCGAGCGGGCGGGTCGTCAGCGGTGAGTTCCGGCCCGGCGGGCGGGGCGAGGAGTGGTGCGACTCGGGTGTGCTGCGGATGTTGCGCCGCCGGTCACTGGCCCGGCTCCGCAAGGAGGTCGAGCCGGTCGCCCCTGAGACGCTCGCCCGCTTCCTGTCCGCCTGGCATGGCGTCACCGGCTCCGACGGGGGCTCCCCGGCGCGGGGCACGATCGGATCGGCGCGGGCCATGGACGCGCTGGTCCGCTCCATCGAGCAGCTCCAGGGGGCCGCGGTGCCCGCCTCGGCGCTGGAGACGCTGGTGCTGCCCTCGCGGGTGCCCGGCTACCATCCCGCGCTGCTCGACGAGCTGACCTCGTCGGGCGACGTCATGTGGATGGGGCAGGGGTCGTTGCCCGGCGGCGACGGCTGGGTGTCGCTCTACTTCGCCGACACCGCGCCGCTGCTGATGCCGGAGCCGGCCGAGATCACGATGACGCCGGTGCACGAACGCGTGCTGGAGCTGCTGGTCGGAGGCGGCGCGCTGTTCTTCCGGGGGATCTCCGACCAACTCGGCTCGCTCGACGACGCGACACTGGTGTCCGCGCTGTGGGACCTGGTGTGGGCCGGCCGGGTGTCGGGCGACACGCTGGCGCCGCTGCGGGCGACGCTCGGCACCGGGCGGCCCGCGCACCGGCCGCCTGTGACGCGGCGGCGCCGGGCGGTGCTGCCGAGCCGGAGCGGGCCGCCGACCGTGGCGGGACGGTGGTGGCTGCTGCCCGGGCCGGCCGCCGACGCCACCCAGCGGGCTCACGCCCAGGCTGAGGTCCTGCTCGAACGGCACGGCGTGGTGACCCGAGGGGCGGTGACCTCAGAACGACTGCCTGGTGGGTTCACGCCCATTTACCAAGTTCTGCGGGTGTACGAGGAGAGCGGGCGGTGCCGCCGGGGTTACTTCGTGGAGGGGCTCGGGGGTGCGCAGTTCGCGCTGCCGGGAGCGGTCGACCGGATGCGCGCCATGGCCCCGAGCGTCGCCCCCACCACCCAGCCGGAGGGCCTGCCGGCCGACTTCCGCACCCCACCGGGCGAGGGCGGGCCCGCTGCTGAAGGACCTGGTACGAGGCGTGGCGCGTGGTCTGGGGGTGGAGGGGCCAACCGCGGCCTGAGTGATGGGGGGCAGCGGGCCGTGGTGTTGGCGGCGGCCGACCCGGCCAGCCCGTACGGGGCGGCGCTGCCCTGGCCGCAGCATCCCGGCGACGTCGGGCACAAGCCAGGGCGGAAGGCCGGTTCGCTGGTCGTGCTCGTGGACGGTCACCTGGTGCTCTACGTGGAGCGCGGCGGCAAGACGCTGCTGTCGTTCACCGACGGCGAGCGGCTGCAGCCGGCCGTGGACGCGCTCGCCCTGGCCGTACGCGACGGGGCCCTCGGCAAGCTGACGGTGGAGCGGGCCGACGGCGCGCCGATCGTCGACTCCCCGCTGGCGGCTGCCTTGGAGGCGGCCGGCTTCCACCCCACCCCCCGTGGCCTTCGACTGCGCGCCTGATCCCCCGGGCACAGGCGAGGGCGCAAAGCGTGCCCAGTGTGAGAGCAGACAAGCCCAGTCAAGCCGGGTGAACCCGGATAAGCCGATCCAGACCGCCGAGAGCAAACAAGCCGGTCACACCGAGCGAGAGGAGATGAGTGAGCCCAGGCAGGGTGAGAGCAGACAAGCCGGTCCAGGACAGGCATCGGGGGGAGGCATGACCTGCGCCTGTCGCCGGACGCGGCCCCCGCCTCGCGGCGACTGTCGCAGCCGCCCTGTTCATCGTGGAGATGGAGCAGCTAATAGGACCGTTGAGGTTGGCGAACGCAGCCATTGAGGTCAGCGAGAGCGAACCTGAACCGGACCAGCACAGCCAACGCGGTCATTGAGGTCAGCGAGAGCGACCGTGAAGTGGACGAGCACAGCCAGCAAGCCGACAAGCACAACCGTTCAAGTCACGAGAGCCACCGCGAAGCCAACCAGCACAGCCAGGAAGCCGACAAGCACAACCGTTGAAGTCAGCGAGAGCGAACCGATGGGTGGGCGAACCAGACCGCCGAGGTGAGCGAGTGACATGCCCGGTACGCGCGAGCTCACGGCGCCCGCAGTTCTCAAGCGCCGCCATCCGCCATGGCAGCAGGCGTGCCGCTATCTGGCGTGGCAGGTGGCGCGCCGGCGTTGCTAGGAGCTGTTTTGTGAGTCCGTCGGGGATGCTGGCCCTGCCGTAGCGAGAGTCTTCGCTCCAGCGCGGAACGCCAGGGCCACCGCGAACAGGAAGCCGACAAGCACGACCGTTGAGGTCAACGACAGCCACCGCGAAGCCGACCAGCACAGCCAGGAAGCCGGCAAGCACCACCGTTGAACTCAGTGAGAGCGAACCGATGGGTGGGCGAACCAGGCCGCCGAGGTGAGCGAGTGGCATGCCCGGTACGCGCGAGCTCACGGCGGCCGCAGTTCCCAAGCGCCGCCATCCGCCGTGGCAGCAGGCGCGCCGCTATCTGGCGGTGGCAGTGGCGCGCCGCCATCTGGCGAGGCAGTGGCGCGCCGGCGTTGCTAGGAGCTGTTTTGTGAGTCCGTTGGGGATGCTGGCCCTGCCGTAGCGAGAGTCTTCGCTCCAGCGCGGAACGCCAGGGCCATCGCGAAGAGGAGCGCGGCGGCGGCGAGCGGCGGCCATGACAAGGTGGGTGACGGGAGGAAGGGCCCGGTGAGGCCGACGCGGTCGAGTACGGTCGCTGCGGCGGCGCCCGGCAGCAAGGGGCTGAGGCCTCCGACGAGCGCAAGAGCGGCGAGCCAGGCGATCCGGGCGGGATTTCGCCTTGCGAAAGGGCGTCCTTGCGTGAGGGAGTTCAGGAGGGCGATCAGCAGGAGGGCGGCGACGCCGGCACACAGGCCGCTCAGTAAGACGTCTCCCCGTGAGAGCACTTGTTCGGCGACCGTGGAGTCCGCTACGTCCAGGGGCAGGTCTCGGTCGTTGAGGACGACGCCGGCGGGGAGGTTCACACCGCTCAGCGGCGAACGGGAGACGGCTTCCAGCGTGGACGTGACGCGGATGGTGACGTACCCACCGGCCCGGGTGGCGGCATTGACCGTATACGCGATGCCCCAGGCCGCCGTGGCGGCTCCGGCGAACCTGATCGTATGAAGGGCCAGGCGGATGAGCATGCGTTCCATGAGCGCCTCACGAAGCGGGTCGATTGCGGTCATTATCCGGGGCGGCAATCACGGCAGGCAGCCCGAAAGGCTCCGCGATGCGCGGAAAGTAAGGGGTTACCGCGGAGTTGAATGAACGTTTAAGGTTCTGAACGTGGCGTCAGAAACTCGGACGTTCGTCGAAGAAGCCCGGCGGGCGCAGATCATCGGGTGCGCCATCGACGTTCTCGCCGACGAAGGGTACGCGCAGGCCACCATGGCCAGGATCGCCAAGCAGGCGAAGATCAGCCCTGGGGCGATCTCGTACCACTTCGGGGGAAAGGCGCCGCTCATCGACGCGGTCGTCAGCGACGTGGCCAGGATGGCCACCGACATGATGGTGCCGCGCATCCTCGCCCAGCCCACCGCGACCGAGGGACTCAGGGCGTACGTCGAGGCCAATCTCGACTTCATGCGGCAGCACCGCAAGCCCCTGCTGGCGCTCATGGAGATCATCACCCACGCCCCTCGCGAGAGCGGCGGGCCGGGGCCGTACGACCGGCAGGCCGAGATCGCGGTCCGCGACCTGGAGAAGGTGCTGGAGTGGGGCCAGCGAACGGGCGAGTTCCGCGACTTCGACAGGCACACCATGGCCGTGGCGCTCCGTGGAGTGATCGACGCCGTGGCCGGGCACCTCATCCCCCACCCCGATTGGGACTTCGACCTGCTCGCTCGCGAGCTGGTCACCACTTTGACCCTCGCGACCAGGAGATAGGCCATGACAGCGGCGTTAGATATCAAGGGCTTGGCGAAGACCTACGGGGACAATGTCGCCGTCGACCACGTCCACCTCACCGTGCCGCAAGGCTCCTTCTACGGCCTGGTCGGGCAGAACGGCGCGGGCAAGACGACCACGCTGTCCATGGCGGTGGGGCTGCTGCGGCCAGACGCGGGCACGGCGAGCATCTTCGGCGCCGACGTGTGGGCCGATCCAGCGAAGGCCAAGCAGCTGGTCGGCGTGCTGCCCGACGGGATGGCGCTGCCGGAGCGGCTGACCGGGCGCGAGATGCTGACCTACCTCGGGCTGTTGCGCGGGCTGAGCAAGGACGTGGTGGCCGAGCGGGCCGGAGAGCTGTTGTCGGTGCTGGAGCTCGACGGCGCGGAGAAGACGCTGGTGATCGAGTACTCGACCGGCATGCGTAAGAAGATCGGCCTGGCCACGGCGCTGCTGCACGCGCCCCGGCTGCTGGTGCTGGACGAGCCGTTCGAGGCGGTCGACCCGGTGTCGGCGGCGACGATCAAGGGGATTCTGCGCGAGTTCGTCGCGGGGGGCGGCTCGATCGTGTTGTCCAGCCACGTGATGGCGCTGGTGGAGCAGCTGTGCGACCACGTGGGCGTGATCGACAAGGGCCGGGTGGCTGCCGCGGGCACGCTGGACGAGGTACGCGGCGCGGCGACGCTGGAGGACCGGTTCGTGGAGCTGGTGGGCGCGGCCACCACGACCACGAAGGGGCTGTCGTGGCTGTAGCGATGACGCTGGTCCAGATGAAGGTGGCGATCCTGCGCCACGCGATCAAGGGCCCGCAGGGCGCCACGATGAGCTCGGCGGGCGTGCTCGGCGCCCTGCTCGCGGCCGGCACGATCTATCTGGCCTTCCTGGGCGGCGACTGGCTCGCCGCCGCGTACGCCGTGTGGATGCTCGGCTGGATCATCGGCCCGGTCTTCTCGGGCGGCGACGAGACGCTGCGCCCGGAGTTCTTCGCACCGCTCGGGCTGCGGCAGCACCGCCTCGCGGCCGGGCTGCTGGCGTCGGCCTTCGTGGGGGTGGCGCCGGTCGTCAGTCTGGTCGCGCTGGGCGGGCTGGTCGTGGCCGGGGCGCGGGAGGGCGTCGTGGGGGCTCTCGTGGCGCTGCCCGCGATGGTGTTGCAGCTGGCGGTGTTCGTGCTGCTGTCGAAGGTGACGGTGGGGCTGCTCGGCGTGGCGCTCGGGTCCCGGGTCGGGGCGATCGGCGCCGGGGTGATCAACGGGGTGATCCTGGCCTTCCTCGGGCAGAGCTGGGTCTTCGCCGTGGCTTTTGGTCAGGGCGGGCAGATCCCCGAGTTCGTGCGTTATCTGCCGTCAGGGTGGGGGCTGCTCGCGGTCCAGGGCGACTATGTGGCGCTGGCCGCGATGGCCGTGCTGGTCGGGCTGCTGCTGGCGGCGTGGGCGGCGCTGCTGGCCCGGCGTACCGGCAGGGACCGGCCCTCGACGCGGGGGCGCAGGCCGATGCGGCCGGCCACGGCGCGGCAGGCGGTGGTCGCCAAGGAGCTGCGTACGTGGACCCGCGATCTGGTGCGCAACCACCTGCTCACGTTCGCGCTGGCCTACGGGGTGTTCTTCGCGGCCACTCCGCTCGTCGTGGGCATCCCCGACATGCTGCCGCTGGCCGGGCCGGTGTTCATCGCGATGGCGGCGGCCATGACGGCGAACTCCTACGGCACCGACGGCACCGCTCACTGGCTCACGCTGATGACGCCCGGCGCGTCCGACGCGCGGGGGCGGCAGCTGGCGTGGCTGGTGTCGGTCGGGCCGGTCGGGGTGGTGGTCACGGTGGCGTTCACGATGATCACCGGTGGACCCTGGCCGGTGATCCTGGCGGTGACGCCCGCGCTGCTCGGCGGGGGCGCCGGCTTGGTGCTGCTGATGTCGGTGTACGGCCTCGTGCCCGGCATCGACCCGCGCAACCGGGGCGGCAACCCGCTGCGCACCAGCGAGGACGACGGCACGCAGACCGGGATGGCGTACCTCATGCTGCTCCTGGTGGCGTGCGCGGCGGCGCCGGCCATGACGGCGGCGGTGCTGTTCGGCTGGTGGGGCGTGCCGGTCGGGGTGGTGACCGGCGTGCTGTGGTACTGGTGGTTCGGCCTGCTGGCGGAGCGGCGGCTGACGACGAAGGGGCCGGAGCTGCTGCAGCTGATGCGTACGGGCCGGCGTCCGGGCAGCGGCACCTCCGCGTTCGCGATGCCGAAGATGTCGAAGCCGCGTGAGGCCGTCGTGATGGTCTGCGTCACGCTCGGCGCGATCCCGCTGATCCCGCAGGGCGTCGTCGCGATGGTGATGACGGCCGAAGGACAGCTCCGGCACTCGTGGTTCCTGGCCACGTACATGCCGCCGGGGCTGCGCTGGCCCACGGCCGTCGTGATGATGCTCGTCGGCCTGGCCATGTACGTCACCGGCTTCCGGCTCTGGCACCAGGCGAAGAAACAGGCCGCCCAAAAAGCCCAGGAGGCCTGATAAGAAGATCACATGGGCCCCTTGAAGCGCTTACGCCAGGATCTCGCCACCGGCAAGAACCTCGAGATCTACGTGACGGCTCTGATCGCGCTGGCGGTCGGCGTGCTGGGCGTGTTCGACGCCGTGAACCCGAAGGTCGTGGGGGCCGCGACCCTCGCCACGCTTGCGCTCGTGGCGGTGAACGCGCTCGGCCCGCGCCACCAGGTGGCCGACCTGGAGTCGCGGGTCGCCGAGCTGAGCCGCCAGCTCGAAAGGAGCCTGGCCGGCGGCGACTTCCTCAGCAAGGACCGCGAGAGCCTGAGCGGGCGGGTGGGCCGCGCCGACGACATCCGTTTCGCGGGCGTGACGCTGAGCCGGACGGTCCGCCGGTACGCCGACGACCTGCGCCAGGCCCTGGAGCGGGGCGCGTCGGTCAAGGTGCTGATGATCGACCCGGTGGGCGCGGCACCGGAGGAGGCGGCGCGCCGGAGCACGGTCCCCGACCAGCCCGACGTCTTCGAGAGTCGTGTGCGCTCCACCCTGTACGTGCTGCGCGACCTGCGTGCCCACGACGGGCTGGAGGTGCGGCTGCTGCCGCTCGTGCCCGCGTTCGGGCTGCTGATGCTGGACCCGGGCGACGACGACGGCATCGTCTATGTGGAGCTGGGCACTCACCGCTCACCGGGCAACGACCCGGCCTTCACGCTCAGCCCGCGCCGGGACCACGCGTGGTGCCGCCATTTCGGCGCCGAGTTCGACCGGCTGTGGGAGGTCTCACGCGAGGTGACGGACGCCGACTGGCACCCGGCCGCGCGGACCTGACCCGGCCGCGCCTGTCCCTTGTATACGATTTAATCCCCTTATGAGTGGTATCACGCTGGGCGCAGCGCATCAGACCTTGCGCGACGAGGTCACCGCGGAGCTCCGCCACCGCATCCTCACCGGCGAGCTGCGCCAGGGCGAGCGCCTGGTGGAGGACAGGCTGGCCGCCTCGCTCGGCGTCTCACGCAACCCCGTACGCGAGTCCATCCGCGTGCTGGCCGCGGAGGGGTTCGTCCAGGTCGTCCCCCGGCTCGGCGCCACGGTCGCCCTACTGTCCCAGGAGGAGGCCGACGAACTGTTCGACGTGCGCATGGCGGTCGAGGGCCTGGCCGCGCGGCTGGCCGCCCGCAAGCGCAGCGCCGCCTCGGCCGAGCGGCTGCGCACGGTGCTGGAACAGGCCGGAGAGGCGGTGGCCGATGGGCGGCTGGAGCAGGTCGCCGCCCTCAACACCGCGTTCCATCTGGGCATCGGGGAGGCGGCGGGCAACTCGTACCTGACGCTCATGATGAAGCCGATGGTGCAGCGCGCGCAGTGGATCTTCAGCAGGACCGCCGCCGCGCGCGCCCCCCACTCCTGGACCGAGCACCTCAGCCTGTACGAGGCCATCGCCGCGGGCGACGAGGACGACGCGCAGGCGCGGGCGGTCGCGCACGTCGCCGCGGCCCGGCGGTCGTTCCTCGCCGAGACCGGCCGCACGGCGACACGCCGGAACGACTAGCGAAACACCCGAACGATTCGAAAACGCTCAGATAACAACATAGGGCAATGAAACACCAGTGAAATGTCAGGTCTTGTATACAGTCTCCTAAACCCTTCAATGGAGGCCACATGAGACCGTCCCCCAGGCTCGTCGCGGTTCTCGCCACACTTCCCCTCGCCCTGGCGGCGTGCGGCGGAGGAAGTTCGAGCACCACGCCCTCGGCCCCACCCTCCATAGCCGACGCCTCGGCCGACAACCGGCCGGTCAAGGCCGGCGGAACACTCAACATCGCACTCAACGCGGACCCCGACGCACTCGACCCGAGCAGCTCCACCACGCTGGTGGGCCGCGAGGTGTTCGCGAACATGTGCGAGAAGCTCTATGACATCGACGCGTCCTCGACGCTCATCCCCCAGCTGGCCGCCTCCATGCCCGAGCTGTCCGACGACGGCAAGGAGGTGACGATCAAGCTGCGTGAGGGGCTGAAGTTCAACGACGGCACGCCCTTCGACGCCGAGGCGGTCAAGAAGTCGCTCGACCGGCACCGCACGTGGGAGAAGTCGGCGCGCCAGGCCGACCTCGCCGCCGTCACGGAGGTCACGGTCGTCGACCCGTCGACGGTGCGGCTCACCCTGACGCAGGCGTTCACGCCGCTCACCGCACAGCTCGCCGACCGCGCCGGCATGATCATGTCGCCCAAGGCCCTGGACGCCGAAGGCGACAACTTCGGCGCGAACCCGGTGTGCGTGGGGCCGTTCAAGTTCGCCAGCCGTACGTCGGGCAACCAGATCGCGCTGGAGAAGTCGGCCGACTACTACGACGCCGCCAAGGTCAAGCTCGACAAGCTCGTATACAAAATCATCGTCGACCCGAACGTCCGGGCCGCGAACCTGAAGTCCGGCGACGTGCAGGTGGCCGACCAGCTCGCCACGAACACCGTCAAGGGCGTCCAGGACGACCCCAACCTGAGCGTCGTCTCGGGCGGCGGCCTCGGCTACTACGGCATGCAGATCAACATCGGCAACGTCAGCGGCTCCACCGAGAAGCCGGGCGAGGTCGACACGCCGCTGGGCAAGAGCCCGGAGCTGCGTGAGGCGTTCGAGCTGGCGCTCGACCGTGACGTGATCAACAAGACCGTCTACAACGGCCTGCACGAGGCGGACTGCTTCCCGGTGCCGCTGGACAGCCCGTACCGGCCGAAGGACCTGCAGTGCCCCAAGCGTGACCTGGCCAAGGCCAAGCAGCTCGTCCAGGCCTCGGGGGTCCCGACGCCGATCAAGGTCACCCTGACCTCCCCGAACGACGCCACCAACGTCCGCCTGGCGCAGGTCATCCAGCAGATGACCAAGGAGGCCGGCTTCGAGGTGAGCGTGCAGACGGCCGAGTTCGTCACCACGCTGGAAGCGGGCCGGGCGGGCAAGTTCGACGTCATGCTGCTCGGCTGGTCGGGCCGCGTCGACCCGGACGGCAACCTGACGAACATCGTCACCACCGGCGGCAGCAACAACTACGGCGGCATGTCCGACCCGGGGGTGGACGACCCGATCAAGCAGGCCGCCGCCGAGACGGACGTCGCCGAGCGCGCCGAGCTGTACGGCTCCGCCATGCGCAGGATCCAGGAGCTGCGCAGCGTCGTGTACCTGTACCACAACAAGTACTACCTGGGCATGAGCAAGAACGTGGCCGGCGTCCAGTACTTCAAGGACGGCCTGCCGCGCTTCGTGACCGCCGGATTCACCGCGTAATGCTCTGGTTCATCCTTCGGCGTTGCGGGTCGGCGGTCATCGTGCTGTTCCTGGCCAGCATCCTGATCTTCCTGGGGATCAGGGCGCTGCCGGGCGACCCGGCCACCGTCATGGCGGGCGACGAGGCGTCGCCCGCCGTGGTGGCCGCCATCCGGCAGGAGTTCGGCCTGGACAAGCCGCTGCCCGCCCAGTACCTCGACTACGTCACGCAGACCGTCACCGGCAACTTCGGCCGCTCCACCCAGGACCAGCTGCCGGTGATCGACATCATCGCCGAGCGGCTCCCGGTGACGCTGGAGTTGTCGGCCCTGGCCATGCTCGTCGCCATCGTCATCGGCGTGGGCGCGGGCATCGTGGCGGCGATCCGCCGCGGCAAGGCCGCCGACTACGTGGCCACCGGCTTCGGCCTGGCCGGGCTCTCGGTGCCGCACTTCTGGCTGGGCCTGCTCGGCATCCTGCTGTTCGCGGTCACCTGGCGGGTGCTGCCCGCCTCCGGGTACGTCCCGTTCTCCGAGGATCCGGCGCAGAACCTGCAGCGCATGATCCTGCCCGCCCTCGTGCTCGGCACCGGCTTCGCGGCCATCCTCATGCGGCAGACCCGCTCGGCCATGCTGGGCGCGCTGTCGGCCGACTACGTCCGCACCGCCCGGTCCAAGGGCCTGTCGGAGGCCAAGGTCGTCGGCGCGCACGCGCTGCGCAACAGCCTGACGACCGTGGTGACCGTGCTCGGACTGCAGCTCGGCGCGCTGATCAGCGGCGCCGTGGTGACCGAGCAGATCTTCGTCATCCCGGGCTTCGGCAAGCTGACCGTGGACGCGGTGCTGACCAGGAACTACCCGGTCATCCAGGCGGTCGTGCTGGTCACGGTGATCGGATACGTGCTGGTCAACCTGCTGGTCGACATCGCCTACGCCTTCCTCAACCCACGGATCAGGCTCTCGGGGGCGCGCCATGACTGACACGATGGCCCCGCCGCTGCGGCGCGCCAGGATGTGGCGGCGCTTCCGGCGGCGCCCGATGCCGATGACCGGGCTCGTGCTGGTCATCGGGTTCATCCTGCTGGCGCTGATCGGACCGCTGGTCACCGGCGACCCGGCGGCGCAGGACTACCTCGCCACGCTCGCTCCCCCGTCCGCCGCCCACCCGATGGGCACCGACGACCTCGGCCGTGACGCCTTCGCCCGCATCGCGCACGGCGCGCAGGTCTCGCTCCAGGCAGGCGTGCTGTCCACGGCCCTGGCCATGGCGGTCGGCATCCCCGTCGGGCTGGTCGCCGGGTTCTACCGGCGCTGGCTGGACCCGATCGTGATGCGCCTGGTGGACGTGACGCTGGCGTTCCCGTTCCTGGTGTTCGCGGTGGGTCTGGCGGCGATCCTCGGGCCCTCGCTCAGGGGCGTGGTGCTGGCGCTCGGCTTCTCGCAGCTGCCCGCCGTCATCCGGATCACCCGCGGCGAGGTGCTCGCGATCAGGGAGATGGACTACGTGGCCGCCGCGGTCGCCGACGGCGCCGGCGACGGTCACATCATCTTCCGGTACGTGCTCCCCAACTGCGCGAGCCCCCTCATCGTGCAGGCCACGGTCGCGATCCCGGCGGCGATCATCGGCGAGGCGACGCTGTCGTTCCTGGGCCTCGGCGTGCAGCCGCCGACACCGTCGTGGGGCGTGATGCTGACGACCGCGCAGCAGTACCTCGGTGACGCGCCCTGGCTGGCCATCTGGCCCGGTGTGATGATCGCGCTGGCCACGCTCGGCTTCAACCTGCTCGGAGACGGGCTGCGTGACGTACTGGACCCGAGGAGCGGCCCATGAGCCTGCTGGAGATCACCGACCTGAGCGTCGGCTTCGCCACCGAGGACGGCCTCGTGCAGGCGGTCAGGGACATCTCGCTGACCCTGGACGAGGGCGAGATCCTGGCGCTGTGCGGCGAGTCGGGCTGCGGCAAGTCGGTCACCGCGATGTCGGTGCCCCGGCTGCTGCCGCCCGACACCACGCGCCTGTCGGGCTCGGTCACGCTGGACGGCCGCGAGCTGACCACGCTGCCCGAGGCCGAGATGCGGCGGGTACGCGGCAAGTCCGTCTCGGTCGTCTTCCAGGAGCCGATGACCTCGCTGAACCCGTCGTTCACCGTCGGCTACCAGATCGCCGAGGTGCTGCGCCGGCACGAGGGCCTGTCGCGGCAGGCGGCGGGCAAGCGGGCCGTCGAGCTGCTGGAGCTGGTGGGCATCCCGGCCCCCCAGCGCCGCATGAAGGAGTACCCGCACCAGCTGTCCGGCGGCATGCGCCAGCGCGTGATGATCGCCATCGCGGTGGCCTGCGAGCCGCGGGTGCTCATCGCCGACGAGCCCACCACGGCGCTCGACGTGACGATCCAGGCGGGCGTGCTGGACGTCTTCCGCGACCTTCGCGACCGGCTGGGCACCGCGATCATCCTCATCACGCACGACCTCGGCGTGGTGGCCGACATCGCCGACCGTGCCGTCGTCATGTACGCCGGCCGCGCCGTCGAGCAGGCCCCGGTGACCGAGCTGTTCGCCCACCCGCGGCACCCGTACACGCTGGGGCTGATGAAGGCGCTGCCGTCCGCGGCCGTGAACGGGCGGCTGGCGGAGATCCCCGGCATGGTGCCCTCGCCGCTGTCCGACCCGGACGAGTGCGCGTTCCACGACCGCTGCCCGCGCGCCCAGACGGACTGCCGCCTGTCCCGGCCGCCGCTCGTCCGCCAGGGCGAGGACCACCTGGCGGCCTGCTTCCACCCCGGAGGTCAGTCGTGATCCTGCGCATCGACAACCTGGTCAAGCACTACGGGCCCGTACGCGCCGTGGACGGCCTGTCGCTGGAGATCGGCGAGGGCGAGGTGCTCGGCCTGGTCGGCGAGTCGGGCAGCGGCAAGTCCACGGTCGGCAAGTGCGTGTTGCGCCTGACCGAGCCGACCGCCGGCACGATCGAGCTGAACGGCCGCGACATCACCCACCTGTCGCGCCGGGCCATGCGCCCGCTGCGCCGCGACGTCCACATGGTCTTCCAGGACCCCTACTCCTCGCTCAACCCGCGCTTCACGATCGAGCGGATCGTCGGTGAGCCGCTGCTGCGGCACAAGCTCGCCGACCGCCGCGAGACCTCCCGGCGGGTGGCCGAGATGCTGGAGAAGGTCGGGCTGCGTCCGGAGATGCGCTCGCGTTTCCCGCACGAGTTGTCCGGCGGGCAGCGGCAGCGGGTGGGTCTGGCCAGGGCGCTGATCCTGGAGCCCAAGCTCGTCGTGGCGGACGAGCCGGTGTCGGCGCTGGACGTGTCCGTGCAGGCGTCCGTGCTCAACCTGATCACCGATCTGCAGCGGGACATGGGGTTCTCGTGCCTGTTCATCACCCATGACCTGTCGGTCGTGGAGTTCCTGGCCGACCGGATCGCCGTCATGTACCTCGGCAAGCTCGTCGAGTCGGGGCCGACGAAGGAGATCTTCGCTCAGCCCCGGCACCCGTACACGCAGGCGCTGCTGTCGGCCGCGCCCGTGGCCGACCCGGTCACGCAGCGCGAACGGCGCCGCATCGTGCTCGGCGGCGACGTGCCGAGCCCCGTGGACCCACCCTCCGGGTGCCGCTTCCACACCCGATGCCCGCTGGCGTACGACGAGTGCCGTACCGTCGAGCCGGCCTTGCAAGACCCACGTGGCAGCGGCCATCCGGCCGCCTGCCACCTGGTAACGGCGGACCGCGTCCCCGACGCGGCCGCGACTCGATAGAAGGAGAGAACTTGTTCACCACCAGGCCCGAGCTGTCGGGCGACTTCGGCATGGTCGCGAGCACGCACTGGCTGGCCTCGGCCACCGGCATGGGCGTGCTGGAGCGCGGCGGCAACGCCTTCGACGCGGCGGTCGCCGCGGGCTTCGTGCTGCAGGTCGCCGAGCCGCACCTGAACGGTCCCGGCGGCGAGGTGCCGATCCTGCTGTGGAGCGAGGCCGAGCAGAAGGTGTCGGTCGTGTCGGGGCAGGGCGTGGCCCCGTCCGCGGCCTCCATCGAGCGCTTCACCGAGCTGGGGCTCGACCTCGTCCCCGGCACCGGGCTGCTGGCGGCGACCGTGCCGGGGGCGTTCGGCGGCTGGATGCTCATGCTGGAGCGGTGGGGCACCTGGTCGCTGGCCGACGTGCTGGCGCCTGTGATCCACTACGCCGAGCACGGTGTGCCGGTGCTGGAGCGCGTCTCCACCACGATCGAGTCGGTCAAGGGCCTGTTCACCGACGAATGGACGACCTCCGCTGCCACCTGGCTGCCCGGCGGGAACGTCCCGGCTGCGGGCACGAGGCTGGCCAACCCCGTGCTGGCGGCCACGTACCGGCGGCTGGTCGCGGAGGCCGAGGCGGCCTCCAGCACCCGCGAGGGCCAGCTGGAAGCCGCCAGGAAGGCATGGTACGAGGGCTTCGTCGCCGAGGCGATCGCCGAGTTCTGCGCCAAGACGGCCTGGCGTGACAGCTCCGGCGAGGTGCACGGCGGCCTGCTCACGGCCGACGACCTGGCGGCCTGGAGGCCGTCGGTCGAGGAGCCGCTGACCTTCGACTACCGCGGCCACACCGTGTGCAAGACGGGCCCGTGGGGCCAGGGGCCGGTGTTCCTGCAGCAGCTCGCCCTGCTGGAGGGCTTCGACCTCGACGCGATGGGCCACCTCGGCGCCGACTGGATCCACACGGTCACGGAGGCCGCCAAGCTGGCCTTCGCCGACCGCGAGGCCTGGTACGGCGACACCGACGTGCCCCTGTCCGACCTGCTGAGCCAGGAGTACAACGCCGAGCGGCGGCGGCTGATCGGCGCCCAGGCCAGCCTGGAGCTGCGTCCCGGCGCGCCCGGCGGGCGCACGCCCCGGCTGCCCGTCTACCCCGACCCGAGCACGATCCCGGGCGCGCCCGGTCTGTCGGGCGCGCGCGCCCCGCAGGGCGTCGGCGAGCCCACCGTGGGCCGGGTGGACACCGGCGAGCAGGTGATCTCCGCCGACGGCACGGTCAAGGGCGACACCTGCCACGTCGACGTCGTCGACCGCTTCGGCAACATGGTCTCCGCCACCCCCAGCGGCGGCTGGCTGCAGAGCTCCCCCACGATCCCCCAGCTGGGCTTCTGCCTCGGCACGCGGGCGCAGATGTTCTGGCTGCAGGAGGGCCTGCCCGCCTCCCTGCGGCCCGGCGCGCGCCCGCGCACCACGCTGTCGCCGTCGTTCGCGCTCAGGGACGGCAGGCCGTGGCTGGCGTTCGGCACACCGGGCGGCGACCAGCAGGACCAGTGGAGCGTGAACTTCTTCCTCGCGGTCGTCCACGGCAAGACGAACCTGCAGGAGGCCATCGACGCCCCCATGTTCCACACCGAGCACTTCCCCAGCTCGTTCTACCCGCGCGGCTCCCGTCCCGGCGTGCTGCACGTCGAGGACCGCGTGGACGCGGGCGTCGTCGCGGAGCTGCGCCGGCGCGGGCACGAGGTCGAGATCCAGGACTCGTGGTCACTCGGCAGGCTCAGCGCGGTGGCCCGTGACGGCGACCTGCTCAAGGCCGCCGCCAACCCACGCGGCGCTCAGGGCTACGCCGTCGGCCGATGACGGCCGCTGCCCTCTCTGATGCCGAAGGTGCCGCGCGGCGCCGTCGCGTTCGCCCTCGCCCTGCGCTGAACGTCAGGCGACGGTGGCCTCGATGAGGTCGTCCACCACCTCGGCGAGGTCGTGGTCCCTGGCGTAGGCCCGGCGCTGGCGTACGGCACCCGACCCTTCGCGCAGCAGCCGCTCGAGCCCCTCCTGGATGTACGTCAGGTCGCCCGCCTCCGACAGCGCCGGCCGTACGTGCTCCAGGAGGCGGCCGGCCATCACCGCGGCCGGCACGAGCGTCCCGTCGCGCAGGTCCAGGCTGTCCCCCCGGAGGCCGTCGCGGGCGGCCCGCCAGTAGGCCGCGCGCACCACCTCCGTCGGGACGGGCAGCCCCCGGTCACCGCGCGCGACGGCCCGCAGCGCCGTCATCACCAGAGCCCGGGTGAGCCCGATCAGGGTGAGGCTGTCGGCCACGTCGAGCGGCACGTCGGCCACCCTGACCTCCACCGTCGGCAGGCTGGACGACGGGCGGGAGTCCCAGTAGACGCTCTTGGGGTCGAGCAGCACGCCCGACTCCGCCAGCGACCGTAACGCCAGCTCGTAGGTCTCGTACGACGGGAAGTACGGAGGCGCGCCGGAGACGGGCCAGCGCCCCCAGCTCATCACCCGCCAGGACGCGTAGCCGGTGTCGCGGCCGGCGAAGAACGGCGAGTTGGCGGCGAGGGCGATCAGCGTCGGCAACCACGGCCGCAGATGGTTGCCGACGTAGACGGCCTGCTCGGGGTCGGGCACGTCGACGTGCACGTGCAGCGCGCAGATCGTGAGCTCGTCCTGCAGCCCGCGGTAGAGCACCCGGCCCCGCAGGTAGCGGTCGTCGTCGGTGAGCGGCGGCGGCATGACGTCGCCCAGGACGGGCATGCCGCAGGCGACGACGGCCAGCCCGCACGACCGGGCCGCGCCCGACACCTCCTTGCGCACGTCACGCAGCTGCGAGCCCAGCTCGCTGAGGTCGGCGGAGGGCAGTGTACGGGCCTCCACCTGGAATCTGGTGATCTCGTGGACCACGTCCAACATGCCCGTCGCCGCCGCCAGCACGTCGGCCGCCCGTGGTGTCACGTGGCGAGTGCGGGGATCGACGACGAGGTATTCCTCCTCGATCCCGATGAGCGGAACCATGCCCACCTCGCAGGGGAGTCCTCTTCGTACGGAGGTTTGTGCCCGTGCGGCGCGGCGGGGGAACCTGGTCAGGTGGTGAGGTCCACGGGCCCGTAGACGGCGTGCGCGGTCCGCGTGACCATGGCCCAGTAGCGGTCGCCGTAGGACCAGTGCCACCACTCGGTCGGGTAGTTGACCAGGCCGGCCGGCTCCAGGGCGGCGGCGAGGAGCTTGCGGTGGGCGCGGGCGTCGTCGGAGATGTCGGGGGCGGCGGTGTAGCAGGCGCCGCCGCTCTGCTCCGGGTTGTCGTTGACCTGGGTGCCCATGTCGTACTCGACGCCGTCGGGCGAGCAGAGCGTCAGGTCGACCGCGGCGCCCGCGGTGTGCGGGGCGACCTCGACCGGGGAGACGTAGCGGCTGGCCGCGATGTGCGACTCCTCCTCCGACATCTCGGCGAAGGTCGCGCGCAGCTCGGCGCGGTACCCCTCGAAGATGCGCCGCTGGGTGGCGACCGGGCGGTAGCCCTCGACGATCAGCAGGTGGTAGCCGCTCGGCAGCAGGCTCTCGGCGTGCTCCAGCCGGCGCAGCAGACCGGCCCGCAGGTGCGCGTACGCCCCGGCGTCGTCGGCCATCCGCGTGTCCACGCGCAGCCGGCCGCGCACGTCCTCCAGGGGTTCGCCGCACTCCTGCACCGGGATCGAGGTCACACGGGGGTCGGAGATGAGCACGACATCGTTCGGGGACTGCCACATGGGCAAGAATTCTCACACAGTGTCGGAGAAGACCTGCTCCCGGGCCTGCTCCAACGCCGCCACCAGGGCCCCGCGCAGCACCGGGTCGCCGTCGACCCTGGTCGTGACCACGGCAGGGCTGCTCGGGCAGACCCGCGCCACGGCCTGTTGCACCTTCGCGGCGAGCCGCTCGCCGCCGGCCCGGCCGACGTCGCCGCTGAGCACGATGAGCCCGGGGTCGAGCACGACGGTCACCGCCGCCGCACCCACGGCCAGCCGGGCCGCCACCTCGTCCAGGTACGCCTCGTCGCCGTCCCGCACCAGGTCGGGCACGTGGTCGCCGCTCATGCTGTGCCGCTCGGCCAGCCCCCGCAGCGCGGCGGGCCCCACCAGGCGCTGGAACGAGCCCGACTGCGGCTCCGACACGTCGGTCGGCAGCGGCTCCCCGGGGACGGGCAGCCAGCCGATCTCGCCCGCGCCGCCGGAGATGCCGCGGTGCAGCCTGCCGCCCAGCATGACGCCGAGGCCCTGGCCGACGCCCGCCCACAACACCGCGAAGTCGTCGTAGCCGACGGCGGCGCCGTACGCGTGCTCGGCGAGGGCCACCAGGTTGACGTCGTTCTCGATCGTCACGGGGACGCCGAGGGTCTCACGCAGGCTGGCCAGCACGCCGACGTGCCAGGAGGGCAGGTCGTACGACCAGCGCACGTCGCCGGTCGCCGGATCGACCACGCCCCGGGTGCCGATGACGAAGGCGCGCAGGCGTGACAGGCTGACGTTCGCCGTGTCGCAGGCCCGCCGTACCGCGTCGTGCACGGCGCCCACGGGGTCGCTCACGTCGGAGGGGTTGACGGTGATCTCGACCACGGTCCTGCCGGTGATGTCGGCCACGCCGACGCGTAGGCTGTCGGGCAGCACCTCAAGCCCGGCGACGTACGCGCTGGAGGGGACGACCGCGTAGAGCGCGGCGTGGGGGCCCCGGCCACCCGCCCGCTCCCCGGCCACCTCGACCAGCCCCCGCTCCTCCAGGCGGGCGAGCAGCTGACCTGCGGTCACCTTCGACAGCCCGGTCCGTTCGCCGAGCTCGGCCCGGGTGAGGGGGCCGTCCCCGAGGAGCAGCTCCAGCGCCGCGCGATCGTTCAGCCGGCGGAGCAGCCGGGGGGTTCCCGGGTCTCGACTCATCAGCGCACCTTCTCGTCACGATCGGCTAACGGACGTTTCTTTTAAGAAAGTTTCTTGTTAGTTTAGCAGGCATCGTTCGGCATTGACGATCAGCCTGGTGCGGACCGTAGGCCAGCACCCGGGAAGGGAGAACCCTGTGAGGATCGCGAAGATCACAGCCACTGCGGTCGCCACGGCCACGCTGGCCTTGGGCCTGGCCGCCTGTGGGTCGAGTGACACACCCCCCACGTCCTCACCCGCTGCCGCCGGCGGCCCCAAGTTCGCCGGCAAGACCCTGACGATGTGGCGCCTGGGAGACAGCAACCCCGACGCCAAGAAGTACAACGAAGAGCTGATCGCCGAGTTCCAGAAGCAGACCGGCGCCAAGGTGAACGTCGAGTGGATCCCGTGGGCGCAGGTGAACGACAAGTTCGCCGCCGCCGCGGCGGGCGGCGCGGGCCCCGACGTGACGGAGATCGGCAACGACCAGGTGCCGCTCTGGCACAGCCAGGAGGCCCTGGAGCCGGTCACCGACATCGTCTCCTCGGGCGACCAGGCCCAGATCCCGAAGAACCTCATGGGGCTGGAGACCATCGACGGCGAGACGTACGCCATCCCGTGGGGCGGCGGCAGCCGGGCGGTGCTCTACCGCGCCGACTGGTTCAAGGAACTCGGCATCGAGGTCCCCAAGACGTGGGACGAGCTCGTGGCCGCGGCCAAGAAGATCCAGGAGGAGAAGGGCTCCGACGTCGACGGCTTCGCCTTCAACGGCGGCTCCGACGCCAACCACCTCCTCGGCGCCCTCGCCTGGACCGCCGGCGGCGAGTACGCCGTCAAGGAAGGCGACCGGTGGGTCGGCAAGCTCACCGAGCCGAGCTTCAAGGAGGGCTTCGCCCAGTACACCGGTCTGGTCACCGACGGCCTGTCCAGCAAGTCGCGGCTCAGCCAGAACACCACCGAGATCCGTACGCGCTTCTCCAACGGCAAGGTCGGCATGTACCTCACCGCCGCGTGGGACCTGGCCACCATCGAGGAGGAGAGCAACGGCGAGCTGAAGGGCGACAAGCTGGCCTTCTTCCCGCTCCCGGCCAAGGATGGCGGCGAGGCTCAGTCGTTCCTCGGCGGCAACGACATCGCCGTCTGGGCCCTGGCCAAGGAGATCGACGCGGCCAAGGAGTTCGTGAAGCTGGCCACCAACAAGCAGTGGGGCGTCCGGTACGCCACCGAGGGCGGCCTCCTGCCGGTCTACTCCGACGCCCTGTCGGCGCTGGCCAGTGACCCGGTGCAGGCGCCGTTCGCGGCCGCGTTCGCCAAGGCCAAGGCCTTCCCCGCCGACCCGCAGTGGACCGAGGCCAACGAGACCAAGGCGGTGCTGCAGAACGCCGCGCGCCAGGTCATCGAGGGCGACGCGACCGCGGACGAGGCGTTGGCCGCGGCCAACAAGGAACTCGAAGACATCCTCAACGCGTCCTGAAGCCCCATGACGAAGACCTCAACGCTCCCCCGGGGTGAACGGAACTCCGCCACCCCGGGGCGGCGCCGCGCGCATCCCCCTCGGAAGGCCAGCGGACTGCCCGTCTGGTCGATCCCCTACGTCCTGCTGATCCCGGGCCTGGTGGTCATCGCCGCCCTGCTGCTGTACCCGCTGGTCCAGATGGTGACCATCTCGTTCCAGAAGGTGGGCCTGGTCCAGATCTCCGGCCGCCGGCCCGCCGAATGGCTCGGCTGGGAGAACTACACCGGCATCTTCGACAACGACATCTTCTGGTCCTCGCTCCGCAACACGGTGCTCTTCGCCGTGGTCGCGGTACCGCTGACGCTGATTCTCGGCACCGCCGTCGGCGTGCTGCTGCACCGGCTCGGCAGCAAGATGTCGCTGTTCGTGATCATCGGCATCATGTTCGCCTGGGCCGTCCCGCCGGTGGCGCAGGGCGTCATCTGGCGCTGGTTGTTCGACGCCGAGGCCGGCATCATCAACTGGGCGCTCAACCTGTTGCCCGACTGGCTCTCCAGCGCCCTGTTCGGCCGGGCCGACTGGACCGGCGAGCCCTGGCTCAACGACACCTGGTCCATCTACATGGTGCTGACCATCTGCGTCGTCTGGGCGGGCTTCCCGTTCATCGCGGTCTCCGTGCTGGCCGGCCTCAAGGGCATCCCCGCCGAGCTGTACGAGGCCGCCCGGGTCGACGGATCGACCCCGTGGCGGACGTTCAGGAAGATCACCTTCCCGCTGCTCAAGCCGGTGTTCGCGGTGCTGACCGTGCTGTCCATCATCTGGGACTTCAAGGTCTTCTCCCAGCTGTACGTGCTGGCCGGCACCAACAACCGGGAAGCGTTCAACCTGTCGATGTACGCGGTGACCGAGGCGTTCAGGGCCCCGCCGAAGATGGGCTCGGGCGCGGCCATCGCCGTCGTGCTGACCATCATCCTGCTCATCGTCACCGCCGCCTACATCCGCCAGATGTTCAAGCAGGAGGAGCTGTGATGAGCCCGCTGGCCCGCAGGCGGCTGACCAAGGCCGCGCTCAACACGACGGGTGTGCTGGTCTTCCTGATCGCGACCTTCCCCGTCTACTGGATGGTCTCCACGGCCTTCAAGACGAACGACCAGATCTTCACCACCGACTTCATCCCGTTCCCCACCCAGTTCACCTTCGAGCACATCTCGCGCGTGCTGACCGACGGTGTGGCCGGGCACTCGATCTGGGTCTACCTGCGCAACAGCGCCGTCGTCGCGCTGGGCACGGTGCTGATCGGCGCGGTGTTCGCGCTGCTGTCGGCCACGGCGGTGGCGCGGTTCCGGTTCAAGGGCCGGGTGCCCTTCCTGGCGCTGCTGCTGGTCGTGCAGATGATCCCGGCCGAGGCGCTGGTCATCCCGCTGTTCCTGAGCGTGCGCCGGCTCGGCCTCTACGACCAGCTGCTCGGCCTGATCGTCACGCAGGTGGCGTTGACGCTGCCGTTCGGCATCTGGATGTTGCGCACGTTCGTCGCGGCCGTGCCGAAGTCGCTGGAGGAGGCGGCCTGGATCGACGGCGCCAGCCGCTTCACCACCTTCTGGAAGGTGCTCTTCCCGCTCGTCGCGCCAGGGCTGGTGGCCACCAGCATCTTCTCGTTCATCACCGCGTGGAACGAGCTGATCATGGCCCTCTACCTGATCAGCGATCCCACGAAGTACACGATGCCCGTCGCCCTGCAGTACTTCTTCGGGCAGAAGGGCACCGACTGGGGCGCCATCATGGCCAGCTCCACGATGATGACCCTCCCGGTCGTCATCTTCTTCCTGTTCGTCCAACGCCGCATGGTCTCCGGCCTGGTCGCCGGCGCCGTGAAGGGCTGACATATCCGGTTATGCCGGACAACCGATGAGGAGCCATGAGTCAGAGTGATCGGGGGCTGCGCCGCCTGGCGGCCGGCACACTGCTCGTTTCCTTCCAGGGCACCACGGCGCCCGCATGGGTGCTGCGCGAGCTGGAGCAGGGCCTGGGAGGTGTCACGCTCTTCGGCTGGAACGTGGCAGACCCCGGCCAGGTGCTGGAGCTGACCACCGCGCTGCGGGGAGCCGGTGAGCCCGTCATCTCGCTCGACGAGGAGGGCGGCGACGTGACCCGGCTGGCCTACCACGCCGGGAGCCCGTACCCGGGGAACGCGGCGCTGGGGGCCGTGGACGACGTCGCCCTCACCCGCCGGATCTACCGGGCGATCGCCTCGGAGCTGGTCGCCTGCGGCGTCAACCTCGACATGGCGCCGAGCGCCGACGTCAACACCGAGGCCGACAACCCGGTGATCGGCACCCGGTCGTTCGGCGCCGACGCCGAGCTGGTGGCCCGCCACACGGTCGCGGCCGTCGAGGGCCTGCAGTCGCTGAACGTGGCCGCCTGCGTCAAGCACTTCCCCGGCCACGGCGCCACCCGCGTCGACTCCCACCTCGCCATCCCCGTCGTGGACGTCGGCCTGGACGTGCTGCGCGAGCGCGAGCTGGCGCCGTTCCGCGCGGCGATCGGGGCGGGAGCCAGGTCCGTGATGACCGCGCACGTGGCGGTGCCGGCGCTGACGGGCGAGACGCCCGCCACCTTGTCCGGCGCCGCGCTGGCCGGCCTCCTGCGCGGCGAGCTCGGTTACGACGGCGTGGTCGTCACCGACGCGCTCGACATGCACGCGATCACCAAGAGCGTGGGCCTGGCCGGCGGGGCGGTACGGACCCTCGCGGCCGGGTCCGACCTGCTGTGCCTGGGCCCGGTGCCGGGCTACGACGACGTCCTGGCGATCATCGCCGAGATCGTCGCTGCGGTGGGCGACGGGCGGCTGCCCGCGCAGCGGCTGGAGGAGGCCGCCGCGCGGGTCGCGGCGCTGCGGGAGTGGTTCGCCGCACCGCGGCCCGCCGCCGACGAGCCCGGCGCCGTGGGCCTGGACGCCGCCCGCCGCGCCGTACGGCTCACGGGGACCGCCGAGCCCCTCGTCGAACCGCTGGTGATCGAGGTGGACACCCCGCCGACGATCGCCGTGGGCGAGGTGCCCTGGGGCGTGGGGCCGTGGCTGCCCGAGGCCGAGATCCTCCGGATCGCGCCCGCGGCCGCGGACGTGCCCGGACTGCTCGCCAAGGCCGTGAACCGGTCGCTGGTCGTGGTCGTCAAGGACGCGCACCGCCATCCGGCCGGCCGCGAGATGGTCTCGGCGCTGCTCGCCGAACGCCCCGACACGACGGTGATCGAGATGGGCCTGCCCGTCTGGCGGCCCGCCGGCGCCGCCTACATCGCCACGTACGGCGCCGCCCGCCCCAACGCCCAAGCCGCCATCGAACTCCTCACCGCCTGAGCCACTCGCGCCGCGAGCTGCCCACCGCCTGGACTTCCCCACCGCTCTAGGAGACGAGCAGTTCCTCGCGGGCCTGTTCGAGAGCGGCCAGCACGGCGCCGCGCAGCACCGGGTTGCGGTCGGTCACCGTCGTGGTGACCACCTGGGGGCGGACCGGGCAGATGCGGGCCACCGCCTCCTCCACCCGGGACGTCAGCGCGGCGCCGCCCGCATGCCCGACCTCGCCGGCCAGCACCACCAGCCCAGGGTCGAGGATCACGCACACCGCCGCCACCCCGAGGGCCAGCCGCTGGGCGATCTCGTCGAGCAGCGGCTCACCCTCGGCCCCGGCGGCCACGGCCACCTCGACGCACTCGCCGGCGCTGCCCGCCGCGAACCCGTACCCCCGGGCCAGCTCGGTCACCGCCTCGGCGCTGACCAGCGACTGCAGACCGCCCGCCAGCGACGGCAGCCGCCCGGGCGAGGTGCGGATGTCCTCCGGCAACGGCACGCCGGGCACCGGCAGGTAGCCGATCTCGCCCGCGCTGCCCGACCTCCCGCGGTGGAGCCTGCCGCCGAGCATGACCGCCAGGCCCAGCCCGCGGCTGGCCCACAACAGCACGAAGTCGCCGACCCCCTTGGCGGCCCCGTCGGCGTGCTCGGCGATGGCGGCGAGGTTGACGTCGTTCTCGATCGTCACCTCGCGCCGCAGATGGCCCGCCAACGCCTCGTGGACGCCTTCGTGCCAGCCGGGCAGGTCGAAGGAGAAGCGGATGTCGCCGCTGCGCGGATCGACCACGCCAGGGGTGCCGATCACCACGCCCCGGAGCTTGGAAACGCTGACCCGGGCGCCGCGGCAGGCCTTGACGATGGCGCCGTGCACGACCGAGACCGGGTCGTCGTCGCCGTCGGGCTCGACCGACACCTCGCCGATCGTGTGGCCGTGGATGTCGGCGACCACCGCCGAGACCAGGTCGGGCCCGACCTCCAGGCCCGCGACGTACGCGCTGGAGGGGATGACGGAGTAGAGGGCCGCGTTCGGCCCGCGCCCGCCGGCCTGGGCGCCGACCACCTCGACCAGGCCGCGCTCCTCCAGCCGGGCGAGCGTCTGCGAGGCCGTGACCTTGGACAGGCCCGTCAGGTCGCCGATCTGCCCCCGCGTCATCGGCCCGGTGGCCAGCAGCAGCTCCAGCGCGGCCCGGTCGTTGATCTCCCTGAGCAATCTGGGCACACCAGGGCGTCGCTCCACGCTGTATCCCACCGTCACATCGAAAAGGTTGTTGGAAGTTTAGCGCTCCGGCACTTGCGCGCCGCTGCGAGCGGACAAGAGGATGCCTGACGCGGACGGTTGATCCTGCAGGAGGGTGCCGTCACGGCGCGTACGGAATGTGAATCTCCTGCATGTTCTGGCGGCCTTGCGGCTAACCAGTGATGACCAGGAGGGATAATCAAGAACATGCGCCTATCCGCTCGTGTCGACTACGCCCTCCGCGCCGCCGCCGAACTCGCCGCGGCCGGCGCCGGCCCGACCACCGTGGGCGAGCTCGCCAAGGAGCAGGACATGCCCCCCAAATACCTGGAGAACATCCTGCTCCAGATGCGCCGCGCCGGCCTCGTCCGCGGCCAGCGCGGCCCCGAGGGCGGTTATGTGCTGGCCAGGCCGGCGTCCGACATCTCGCTGGCCGACGTGATCAGGGCCGTCGACGGCCCGCTGGCCAACGTCCGGGGCGAGCGGCCCGAGCACGTCGGCTACCGCGGCCCGGCGGAGTCGCTGCAGCAGGTGTGGATCGCGCTGCGCGCCACCGAGCGCTCGATCCTCGAAGAGGTCACGCTGGAGCACGTCTCGTCGGGCTCCCTGCCCGACCGCATCCGCCAGCTCGCCGCCGACCCCGCCGCCTGGGACTGACGAGACCACCACCCTCATCCCGGCCACCGGTCCATCGGCGAGCCCGCGAGCGTCCCGCCGTCCATCGTCACCGAGCTCGCGGTCCTCACCGCCGCACCACTTGGCCGGTCAACGGCACGCGCGTCACGGCGGGCACCCCGTGCGGGTCAGCGGCCGTATTCCTGGAGGCCCTCAGCCCCGGTCGGCGGGTGGCGGCCTGCTTGGCCCCGCCGTAACAGAGACACTGTTTCCGCAACGGAGCCGACCGCGAACATCGCCGGCCGGTTCAGATCCAGGTGGTGCCCAGCCAGGCGGTCGCGGCCGCGGCGGCCAGGAGGGCGATGTTGAGTCCGATCAGCCGGGCCTCGCCACGGGAGAGGTGGACCGCGATACCGCCGACCTGGATCACGACGAGGCCGATCGCCGCGGCGATGGCGAGCCAGGGCGCGATTCCGGTCAGCGGCGGCAGGACGAGGCCGACGGCGCCGAGAATCTCCAGCACGCCGATGAGCCGGACGAGCGGCATGGGAACGCGGTCGACCCAGCCCATCATCGGCAGGAGCCGTTCCTGGCTCTGGATGGCCTTCTTACCTCCGGCGTAGAGGTAGAACACGGCCAGCAGCGCGGCGACAATCCAGTAAGTGACGCTCATGTGGGGGCTCCGAGACTGATGGTTACTGTTCGTAAGTTGCCCCATCATGCGTCACTATTGAGACCCTTACAAAAGGCACAGGCGTGTGCCTTAGGCACAAGGGGCTGTCATGTCGCAGTACGAGCACACCTGCATGATCCGCGGAGACGGCGGCCGGACGATCCGCACGATCCTCGACCGGATCTGCGACAAATGGACCCTCCTGGTCGTGGCAACCCTTGATCAGGAACGGCTGCGCTTCACCGACCTGCATCGCCAGATCCCGGGCATCTCCCAGCGCATGCTGACCCTGACCCTCCGGAACCTGGAACGCGACGGCCTCGTCTCCCGGACGGTGTACGCCGAGGTGCCCCCGAGAGTCGAATACGCGCTGACCCCGACCGGGCGCAGTCTCATCTCGCCCGCGCTGGCGCTGGCAAGCTGGGCCATCGACCACATCGCCGACATCGAGGCCAGCAGAACCGCCTACGAGACCCGAAACGCCTGATCCTGCCCCCCGACGCCCGAATCCGGGACCAGAGCATCCGCAGCGCCGCGAACCACCGAGGGGCGCGGTTCCTAGACTGGAGGGATGCCGGAAGGGGACGCCGTCTATCGGGCCGCCGCGCGCCTGAGGGGTGCGCTGGACGGCCGCGTACTCACGCGATCGGATTTCCGCGTCCCCCGGCACGCCACCGCCGATCTCACCGGCCGCGCGGTCGTCACCACGATCTCCCGCGGCAAACACCTGCTGACCCGCGTCGAGGGCGCTCTCACCGTCCACACCCACCTGCGCATGGACGGAAGCTGGCGCATCACCCCCGCAGGCCGGCGCACCGCCCCCGGCGACCAGGTACGCCTGATCCTGGCCAACGACGAATGGCAGGCGATCGGCGTCAAGCTGGGAATGGTCGATCTCGTCAGAACGGACGACGAGGCACGCCTGGTGGGCCACCTGGGGCCCGATCTGCTGGGCCCTGACTGGGACCCGGAGGAGGCCACGCGCAGGCTGCGAGCGGCGCCCGGCAGGACCATCGGGGAGGCGCTGCTCGATCAGCGCAACTTGGCGGGGATCGGCACGATCTATCGCGCCGAGACCCTCTTCCTGCGGGGGGTCTGGCCGTGGCGGAAGGTCGGGGAGATCGACGATCTCGAAGGGCTCGTGTCGCTGGCCCAGCGGCTGCTGGCGGCCAACAAGGGGCACGCGGGCACGGTGACCACAGGTGATCGCCGACCGGCGAACCAGACCTGGGTCTATGGCAGGGCGGGGAGGCCCTGTCGCCGATGCGGCACCCGCATCAGCCGTGCGGAGATGGGGGCGCAGCCACAGGAACGGCTGATCCTGTGGTGTGCGGGCTGCCAGCCGCGTTAGGCAGCCACCATGTCCTTGACCTCAGGGAACACCGAATCGGACATCGGCCCAGGGACCGTCTCCGAAAGCAGGCGCTCGTGCTCGGGCACCTCGGCCAACACAGGGGCAGCCTGGAGCTCCGCCAGCGCGAACTGGTCGGACACCTCACGCAACACCTGCGACAGCGGCACTCCAAGCGCGCCGCAAATGGACGCGAGCAGCTCCGACGAGGCCTCCTTCTGGCCGCGTTCGACCTCGGACAGGTAGCCGAGCGAAACACGCGCCAGCGTGGACACCTCTCTCAGCGTCCGCCCCTGCCGCACCCGCAACCGCCTCAGCACGTCGCCGAGCAGCTGACGCAGCAGAATCATCTGTCGCTCCCTCCCCGGCGCGGATGTCTTCACCACGCCCCGCGCGATCGGATCGTGCCGCACATTGGTCTTCTTCGCTTCGTACATACTCCTCGCCGTCATCGTGGGGCGACGCGGCCCCTGGACCGCCACTCGTGGCTCGTTGCGCGACTCATCAGGCCCGCCTGCCGGGCGCTCGGTGCTTGCAGTTGGCTCACGGACCTCACTCACAGCTCCACCGTACCCGTATCCACCGACACCGCGTCAGACCGCGCATCGCATGTTCGCTCGGGACGTAACACGGTAATCATCCGGAATGTTCCCCTACGTTAGCCTTCAGCACACTTGAAAGGAGATCGACTACCTCGTCCACCGTCCCTACCCTGATACGTTCGCGCGACCCGTCCAGTTTCAACTCCCGGGACCAGATCTTCCCTCCGGGCCCCGCAACGGCCGCGTACACGGTGCCGACGGGCTTGCCGTCCTGCGGCTCCGGGCCGGCCACCCCGGTCACCGCCACCCCGTACGTCGCCTCGCACAGCCGCGCCGCCCCCGCGGCCATCGCCGCCGCCACCTCGGGGTGCACCGCCCCTTCACGGCGCAGCAGCTCCCCCGGCACGCCCAGCACGTCACGCTTGACCTCGGTCGCGTACGAGATCACCCCGCCCCGGAACGCCTTCGACGCCCCCGCGACCGAGGTGATCGTCGCCCCGATGAGCCCTCCGGTCAGCGACTCGGCCACCGCCACCGTGGCCCCCTGGCCGACCAGCAGCGCCAGCATGCCCGCCACATCCGCCATCGTTCACTCCCCTCGTGCCCGCCTGGCCACGCTACGCAGTTTCACCGCCCTGACGATGTAGTCGACGCCGGTGCCCACGGTGATCAGCACCGCCGCCCCCATCACCACCCACCGGACGGGGTCGGGCACGAAAGGCAGCAGATAGAGCACGATGGCCGTGATCTGCAGCACGGTCTTGACCTTGCCGCCGTAGCTGGCCGGGATGACCGCGTGCCGCAGCAGCAAGAAGCGCAGCGCCGTGATGCCCAGCTCTCTGACGAGGATCACGATCGTGACCCACCACGGCAGCTCGCCGAGGATCGACAGGCACACCAGGGCCGCCCCAGTCAGCGCCTTGTCGGCGATCGGGTCGGCGATCTTGCCGAAATCGGTGATCAGGCCGTATCGCCTGGCCAGCTCGCCATCGAGGTGGTCGGTGAGGGAGGCCACCGCGAAAAGCGCGAGCGCGGCCACCCGCCACCCGGTGCCCGGCAGGAAAAGACAGAAGACGAAGAAGGGGACGAGCGCCAACCGGAGGACCGTGAGGACGTTGGCGATGTTCCACGGGCTTACCACGCGGCGCTCGTCCCTCGTCATGGACCGGCCTTGATGCGCGCGATCAGGTCGACCCCCTCGGCGTCGACCACCACCGCGCGCACGATCTGCCCCTGGACCAGGCCGATGCCCTGGACCGTCACCGAGCCGTCGACCTCGGGCCCCTGGTGGGCGGCCCTGCCCTCGTAGCCGCCGTCGCCCAGGTCGTCGTCGATCAGCACGTCGACCTCCGTCCCGATGCGCTCCTCCGCGCGCTGGGCGGTCAGCTCCTCGGCCAGCTCGGTGAGCACGCGGACGCGCTCGTCGACGACCTCCTGCTCCAGCTTGCCCGGCAACCGCGCGGCCTCCGTGCCGTCCTCGTCGGAGTAGCCGAACACGCCGATCACGTCGAGCCTGGCCCGCTCCAGGAACCCGACCAGCTCGCCGAACTCCTCCTCGGTCTCGCCGGGGAAGCCCACGATGAAGTTGGACCGCACGCCCGCCTCGGGGGCGCGCTCACGAATGGTGTCGAGCAGCCCGAGGAACCGCTCGGGGTCGCCGAAGCGGCGCATCCGCCGCAGCACGCCGTTGCTGGCGTGCTGGAAGGACAGGTCGAAATAGGGCGCCACACCCTCGGTGCCGGTGATCACGTCGATCAGCCCCGGGCGCAGCTCGGCCGGCTGCAGGTAGCTGACCCGCACCCGCTCGATGCCTTCGACGGCGGCGAGCTGGGGCAGCAGCTGCTCCAGCGCCCGCAGGTCGCCCAGGTCCTTGCCGTAGGAGGTGGAGTTCTCGCTGACCAGGACGAGCTCGCGCACGCCCCGGTGGGCCAGCCAGTCGGCCTCGGCCAGCAGCTCCTCGGGCCTGCGGGAGACGTAGGAGCCGCGGAAGGCCGGGATGGCGCAGAACGTGCAGCGCCGGTCGCAGCCGGAGGCCAGCTTGAGCGAGGCCACCGGGCTCTCGTCGAGCCGTCTGCGCAGCACGCGCGGCCCGCTGGCCGGCGCCACGCCTTCCGGCAGGTCGCCGTGGCCCGGGATGTGGGACTTGGCGGCGCTCGCGCGGTCGACCGGGGAGATGGGCAGCAGGGTGCGCCGGTCGCGCGGCGTGTGGGGCGTCAGCGGCCGGCCGGCGAGCACGTCGTCGAGGCGCCCGCCGATGTCGGCGTAGTCGTCGAACGAGATGACCGCGCTCGCCTCGGGCAGGGCCTCGGCGAGCTCCTTGCCGTAGCGCTCGGCCATGCAGCCCGCGGCCACCACCTTCGCGCCCGAGTCGGCGGCGGCGAGGAGCGTGTCGATGGAGTCTTTCTTGGCCGAGTCGATGAAGCCACACGTGTTGACGACGACGACGTCGGGGGCGTCCTCGCCCAGCTGCCAACCGGCAGCCTCGAGTCGCGCGGCCAGCTCCTCGGAGTCGACCTCGTTACGTGCGCAGCCCAGAGTGATCAGCGATGCGGTTCGGCGGGATGACATGGTGAACACTACGGTATCGGGAGTTGGCCACCACCCGATGCACGGGTTCCCCAGCTGATCTCCAGGTGATCTACCTCGACTGCGGTTTCGGCGGCAGGAACGATCTCCGCACGACCTCTCCCGTACCGCCCAGCTCCCTGACCCGCTTGCCGTTGACGTGCACCGTCACGGCTCCGGCGTCGGCGATCAGCACGTCGACCCGGTCGGCCGCGCGCCAAGTGGACGTCTTTCCCGCCTTGAGCCTCCCGGCGAACAACTTGCGTCCCTTGGCGTCGTGCACATTCACGTACGACGACCGCTTGGCCTTCATCCGCACGGTCACCATGTTCTTGCCGGCCGTCTTCGACGGCTTGGGCCGCGGCGTCTCGGTGATCGGGGTGTTCGGCGGGACGCTCGGCCGCGCCGAGGCCGCCTGCATGTCCCCCGTACGCACGTGGTCGCTGGCGCCGCCCAGCACCCGCAGCGTCCCGAAGATCACCGCGACGGCCAGCGCCACCCCGAGCGCCATCGTCCAGTTGGGCCCGCGCCGCTCCGGCAGATGGATCTTGCGGTCGGCCTGGAACACGGCCGACGCCGGCATCGGCTTGGGCGCCCCGCCGTGCTGCTGGTCGAACAGGTGGACCGTGGCGTCGGGGTCGAGCCCCACGGCCTTGGCCACCGCTCTGACGTGGCCCCTCGCGTAGAAGGCGCCTCCGCCCTGCTCGACGTCGTCCTGTTCCAGAGCCTGAATGATCGACTCACGAACTCTCGTGGCCGCGCTGACCTGCGCGACCGTAAGCCCAGCCGCCTGCCTGGCCGCCGCCAGCATGGCCCCGATGCTCTGCTCCTGCACAGCGAACCGCCCCCCACCACAGGTACTACTCTTCGTGGTGAGACATATTCAATCAGTTATCGCCGTGCAAGCACGCATTGGGGTCATTCGCCACGCAGATCGGCCAGCAAACCCGGCAGATCGTCGGGCTTCACGAGCACCTCACGCGCCTTGGAGCCCTCGCTCGGACCGACCACGTTCCGGCTTTCGAGCAGGTCCATCAGGCGTCCCGCCTTGGCGAAGCCGACCCGGAGCTTGCGCTGCAGCATCGATGTCGAGCCGAACTGTGTGGTCACGATCAGCTCGGCCGCCTGGATCAGCAGGTCGAGGTCGTCGCCGATGTCGCCGTCGATCTCCCGCTTGACCGGCGCGGCGGCCACGTCGTCGCGGTATTCGGCCTGCATCTGCGTCTTGCAGTGCGTGACGATCTCGGCGATCTCCTTCTCCGAGACGAACGCGTTCTGGATGCGGATCGGCTTGCTCGCGCCCATCGGCAGGAACAGCGCGTCACCCTGGCCGACCAGCTTGTCGGCGCCCGGCTGGTCGAGGATGACCCGCGAGTCGGTGAGCGACGACACCGCGAACGCCAGCCTGGACGGCACGTTGGCCTTGATCAGGCCGGTGACCACGTCGACCGAAGGCCGCTGGGTGGCGATCACGAGGTGGATGCCGGCCGCGCGGGCGAGCTGGGTGATGCGCACGATCGAGTCCTCGACGTCGCGCGGCGCCACCATCATGAGGTCGGCCAGCTCGTCCACGATCACCAGCAGGTACGGGTACGGCTGGTAGACGCGCTCGCTGCCGGGCGGCGGCTGCAGCTTGCCCGCGCGTACGGCCTTGTTGAACTCGTCGACGTGCCGGAACCCGGAGGCGGCCAGGTCGTCGTAGCGCCGGTCCATCTCGCCCACGACCCATTCGAGGGCTTCGGCGGCCTTCTTCGGGTTCGTGATGATGGGAGTGATGAGGTGAGGGATGCCCTCGTACACGCTGAGCTCGACACGCTTGGGGTCGACCAGCACCATGCGCACCTCGTCGGGCGTGGCGCGCATGAGGATGCTGGTGATCAGCCCGTTGACGCAGACGGACTTACCGGCGCCGGTCGCGCCCGCGATGAGCAGGTGAGGCATCTTGGCGAGGTTCGCCACGATCGTCCGGCCCTCGACGTCTTTGCCCAGTCCGACGATCATCGGGTGGTGGTCGGCCTGCGCCACCTGGGAGCGCAGCACGTCGCCGAGCGCCACGAGATCCTTGTCGGCGTTCGGGATCTCGACCCCGATGGCCGACTTCCCCGGAATCGGCGACAAAATCCGGACATCGGCTGACTTGACGGCATACGCGATGTTCTTGGTGAGGGCGGTGACCTTCTCCACCTTGACCGCGGGCCCCAGCTCGATCTCGTAGCGGGTCACCGTCGGGCCCCGGGTGAACCCGATCACCTGCGCGTCGATGGCGAACTGCTCCAGCACGCTGGTCAGCGCGTTCACCACGGTCGTGTTGGCCTTGGTCTGCGGCTTGGGCGCCGTGCCGGGCTTGAGGAACTGCAGGTCGGGCACCGCGTACGGCCCCGCCTGCGGCGACAGCACGAGCTGCTCCACCTTGCGCGGCGCGGGCGTCGGCAGCGGCGGCTCCTGCCTGCGCTCGGTCTCGGGCGCGGGGGTCTCCTCCTCCTCGGTGAGCCCGGGCACGATCTCGGGCGAGTGGTCGCGCCGCTCCTTCTCGGACAACACCGGGGTGTCGTACGGCTTGACGATCTCGACGCCGTCGCCGTCGACGGGCTTCTTCGCCTTGGCCCGCCTCTTGGCCGGCGTCTTCTGCTGGCCGGTCTCCGACTGCCGCTCGAACAGCATGTGGCGCAGCTCGGCCAGCCGCTCAGGGATGCGATGGACCGGCGTCGCCGTGATGACCAGCACGCCGAACCCGGACAGGAGCAGCAACAGCGGAATCGTCACCCACGACGGCAGGATGCTCATGGGGGGCGCCGACACGAGGAAACCGATCATGCCGCCGGCCGCCGACACCTTGTCCATGCCCTGGCCCTGGCCCGCCGGGTAAGGGGTGCCGTTCGTCACGTGGATGACGCCGAGCACGCCGACGACCAGCGCCGCCCAGCCGATCACCATGCGGCCGGTGTCGGCGTTCTGGTCGGGGTGGCGCAGGTAGCGCCAGGCCAGCAGCCCGAGCAGCAGCGGCAGCGCCCACGCCAGCGACCCGAACACGCCCCGCACGGTCACGTTGACCACTCCGGCCACCGCGCCGTCGGAGTTGCGCCAGGTCATGGCCGCGAGCACGATCGCCGCGGCGAGCACCGTCAGCCCCACCCCGTCGCGCCGGAGCGCCGGATCGAGCTCGCGGGCGTTCTTGCCGAGCGCCCGCGTGGCGCTGCCGATGCCGTTGGCGAGCAACATCCACAGCCCGACGATCAGCTTGCCGATCATGGTGAAGACCCAGCTGATCGGGTCCTGGTGGGTCGTCGAGGGCTTGCGACCGGAGGCGGCTCCCTTCGCCCGAGGACGTCCCGCCGACGTGGACCCGCGCTTGGCGGGGGTCGAGCGTGACGAGGTCGACCGCTTCGCCGGCCCCTTCGATGCGCTTTTCGGCGTACGGGTGGCCATGATGCCAAAGGTACGTCGGAGACACCGTCGTACGCGCGTAGGCTCGCCGGTGTCCTGACATGTGAGCAACCGAAACCTGATCACGTGGCGGCCTTCTTGACAACTGGACATGCCGACGGCCCCCGGTCTGTCACCCTGGAGTGACCGAACTGCCACATCGAGTGATGTTCTAGGACGCAGAGTGGACACGACCCGGGTGTCGAGCACGGCCTTCGAGGGCACTCCCCATGCCCCGGCGCACGCGCGCAAGTTCGTCCGCCAGGTGCTCGGCGAATGGCGCCTGAGCCACCTGGCCGAGGACGCCGTGCTGCTGACCAGCGAGCTCGTCACGAACGCCGTCGTGCACGCGGGCACCGGCGTCGAGCTGACCTGCCGCCTCGACGTCGACGCCGTACCGGCCAGGCTGGAGATCCAGGTCGACGACCACCACCCCGCGCGGACGGTCCCGGAGAATCCCGGTGAGTCCCCCGGCGGGCTGCCCACGTCGGGGCGCGGGCTCGCGCTCGCCACGCTGCTGGCCGACGCCTGGGGCGTCACCTACACCAAGACGGCCAAACGGGTCTGGGTGCGCATGGAGCTCGGCGAGGGGGGCGATCCCCGCGAGGCCGCGCTCGCCGCCGTGCCGGCCGGCCCGCTGGAGGCGCTGCACGTCGGGGTGGTGGTCGCCGACCGCGACGGCGTGGTGGAGTCGTGGAACCCGGAGGCGGAAAGGCTTCTCGGCTGGTCGGCGGAGCAGGCCGTCGGCCGGTCGCTGAAGGAGCTGGTGGCCTGGCGCGGCCACGGCCCGTACGCGCTGTCGCTGGCCGACACGCTCGGGCTGGGCCGCTGGCGGGGCGAGGTGCGCATGCGCCACCTCGACGGCCGGCTGATCCCCGTGTACGTCTCCCACCTGCTCAGCCAGGGCCATGCCGGCGAGCGCCGGGCCATCTGGATGGTGGTGGCCCGCGAGCACCGCTACGTCCTGACGCCGCCGCCCGCGCCGATGCGCAGGGAGGCGGGCCGGCGCATCAAGGAGCTGCTCGACCGCGACATGCCGTTCACCGAGCTGCTGGACACGATCGCCCAGGTCGTACAGGTGTCGAGCGGCGGCGACGCGGCGTACGTGCTGCTGGCCGCCGAGGACGGCGGCCGGTTCGGCGTGGCCGCGGGCGCGGGCGCGACGGCGGGGCTGGTGGGGGTGCTGGCCACCGGCGTGCTCGGCGCCGACCGCAGGACGCCCGCGCTGGTCGCCGACCTGCTGGCGGGCGACGTCGAGCTGGCCGAGCAGCTGCGTGCGCGCTCTCTGGCGTGCGCGCCGCTGCTGGTGACCGGCGAGGTGATCGGGTTCCTCGTGGTGACCGCCGCCCAGCCGGGCCGCTTCGACGAGGAGCTGACGGTCAGCCTGCAGCACATCGCCGACCAGGTGGCCGTTCCGCTGCAGCGTGAGCGGCTGGCCGAGCAGGACCGCGCGCACCGGGGGCGGCTGTCGTTCCTGGCCGAGGCGGGCGAGCTGCTGGCGGGCGTGCACGACGAGGAGCTGATCGCGGCGCTCACCGCGCAGCTCGTGGTGCCCAAGATCGCCAGGTGGGCGGCGGTCTATCTGACCGACCTGACCGGGATGACCAGGCTCGCCCATGTCTGGCACAGCGAGGAGGGCCACAACGCCGAGCTGCGCACGTCGCTGCCCGCCATCCCGCGCAGCGCCCTCAGCGACGTGAGCTGGCCGGTCGGCCCGGAGACCGTGCTGGCCTTCCCGCTGTTCTCCCAGGGCAGGTCGCACGGCGCGCTGGTGATCGGCCGCGCCGAGCCGACGCTGCCGCTGGAGGTCGCCGACCTGCTGGCCGACCTGTGCCGCCTGGTGGCGCTCAACCTGCACACGGCCATGCTGTACGCGCGCCAGGCCACCCGCTCGCGCGTGCTGCAGCGCAGCCTCCTGCCGATGCGTGTGGCGCCCATGCCCGGCCTGGAGTCGGCGGTCGTGTACGAGCCGGCCGAGGAGGGCGCCGACGTCGGCGGCGACTTCTACGACCTGTTCACCGTCGGCGACCACTGGTGCTTCGCGCTGGGCGACGTGTGCGGCAGCGGCCCCGAGGCGGCCGGCGTGACGGGTCTGGCCCGCCACGCCGTGCGCCTGCTGGCCAAGGAGAACTACACGGTGGCCGACATCCTCGACCGGCTCAACCAGGCGCTGCTGGAGGAGGGCGACGACGACCGGTTCCTCAGCCTGCTGTGCGGGGAGCTGACGCCGCTGCCCCAGGGCGGCGCGCTGTGCACGGTGGCCTCGGCCGGGCATCCGCCGCCCCTGCTGCTGCGGGCCGACGGCCGGATCGAGACCGTGGCGACGCCGCAGCTGCTGCTCGGCATCGAAACCGGCGCCCGGTTCTACGTCGAGAGGTTCGAGATGGCGCCGGAGGACGTGCTGCTGTGCGTCACCGACGGGGTGACCGAGCGGCGCGACGGCGACCGGCTGCTCGACGACGGCGACGGGCTGGCGCGGCTGCTGTCCGGCTGCGGGGGGCTGAGCGCCCACGCGGTGGCCGAACGGGTGCGGCTCGCGGTCGAGACGTTCGCCACCGAGCCGTCGCAGGACGACGTGGCCCTGCTGGTGATCAAGGCCTCCGCCGTCCTGCGCCAGCCGGTCAGATGAACCGGTACGACGTCGTGGAGGTGCGCCGCTCGCCCGGCCGCAGCACGGTCGAGGGGAAGCGCGGCTGGTTGGGCGAGTCGGGGAAGTGCTGGGTCTCCAGGCACAGCCCGGCGAACGGCCCGTACGGCGTGGCGGTGCCGTCGAGCATGGCGCCGGTGTAGAACTGCACGCCCGGCTCGGTGGTGGTGACCTCCATGGTCAGGCCGCCGCCCGTCACCGTGATGCCGCCGTCGAGCACGAAGCAGTGGTCGTAGGCGCCGTCGTTGCGCTCCCCCACCGCGTGCGGTTCGGTGAAGTCGAACGGCGTGCCCTTGACCGGCGCGAGCTCGCCCGTGGGGATCTTGTCGTCGTCCACCGGCAGGTAGTGCGCCGCCTCCATGCGGACGACGTGGTCGAGCACGTCGCCGCCGCCCTTGAGGTTGAAGTAGGAGTGGTTGGTCAGGTTGACCACGGTGGGCGCGTCCGTCTCGGCGGCGTAGTCGATGCGCAGCGCGTCGTCGGCGAGCGTGTACGTCACCGAGACGGTCAGCGTGCCCGGGTAGCCCTGGTCGCCGTCGGGGCTGGTGAGCGTCAGGGTGACCGAGTCGTCGGTCCTGGCGGCGATGGTCCACACCTTGCTGTCGAAGCCTTCGGTGCCGCCGTGCAGGCTGCTGGGGCCGTTGTTGACGGGCAGGCGGTGTTCGACGCCGTCGAGGGTGAAGCGGGCGCCGGCGATGCGGTTGCCGTAGCGGCCGACCACGGCGCCGAAGTAGCGGCTGCGGGTGAGGTAGTCCTCCAGCGTGTCGAGTCCGAGTACGACGTTGACCCCGGACACCTCCAGCCTGCGGACGACGGCGCCGTAGGTGAGCACCTCGGCGCGCAGCCGTCCCGACGACAGCTCCACGCACTCGACCTGCCGGCCGGACGGCAGCGTTCCGAAGATCATGTTCTGGCCCTTCCCGTGGACTCGCGGACGATGAGGGCGGTGTCGAGGGTCACCGTGGCGCCCTCGCCCCCCGACTGCAGCAGCAGGTCGACGGCCATCCTCCCCGCGGCGGCCGCCGGCATGGCCACGGTGGTCAGCTTGGGCCGGTTGAGGCGTCCGGGCAGGATGTCGTCGAACCCGATCACACTAATCTGCTCTGGAACCTTGATCCCCATCGCCGCCAGCCCTTCGACGAGGCCGAGGGCGAGCAGGTCGTTGTAGGCCAGCACCGCGGTCGCGCCGCAGGCGGCCACCTCCGCCGCCATGGCCAGGCCGCCGCCCTCCGTGGGCTGGTTGGGGCCGAAGGAGACCAGGTCGAGCCCCTGCGAGCGGGCGGCCACGGCCTGCATCTCGTTGCTGGTCCACGAGCCGGATGGGCCGCAGACGAGCGCGATCCTGCGGTGGCCGAGGCCGGCCAGGTGGTCGAGGGCGAGAGCGGCGCCCCGGGCGACGTTCATGAGCACCGACGGCATGCCGCCGATCCGGCGGTTGACCACGACGAACGGCACGTCCTCGGCCAGGCGCTCGATCACCTTGTTCGACAGGCGGGGGCTGCACAGCAGGACGCCGTCCACCTGCTTGGTGAGCGTCCTGATCAGCTCCTCCTCCACCCGCGGGTCCTCGTCGGTGTCGGCCACGAACACGTGGTGGTCACGGCCGCGGGCCTGCGCCTGGGCGGCCTTGATGAGCGGCGGGAAGAACGGGTTGGAGATGTCGGCGACGATCAGGCCCAGGTTGAACGTGCGCCCCGTGGTCAGCGCCCGGGCGGCCCGGTTGGGCCGGTAGCCGAGGTCGTCGGCGGCGGCGAGCACACGGCTCCTGGTGGCGGGGTTGACCAGATGGGGCGCGGAGAAGGCGCGCGACACCGTGGACACGTGCACGCCGCTGACGCGGGCCACGTCCTTGATCGTCGCCGCCATCGCCGCCCTCCCTTGCAAACGGTTGCCAGAGCAAGCCTCGACCTATGCCGGTGGCGGCGTCAAGCTCACTGCAACCGATTGCCATCACCAGGAGCCGCCCAGCTCCTTCAGCGTGAACACGCCGCCGGCGCGGTGGTGGACCGGGTCCGCGAGATCGGGCTCACCGTGCTCGGCGATGAGCGCGGCCGCCTGAGACTCGGAGGAGTCGTGGGAGACGTACCCGATGGATGTCGCCTCCTCCAGCGACCACCAGCGGCGGGCGTTGTCGGAGACGCCCCAGACGACGTGGTAGCCGGGCGCGGTCAGCGCGGCCTCGACGAGGCGGGCGAGGTCGTCGGGCGAGATCCAGGTGGCCAGGCCGCGCGTGTCGGGCGAGCGATCGTTGCAGGTGCCGAGCCTGATGACGGTCACGTTCATGCCGAACCGGTCGTGGAAGAGGCTGCCGAGGGCCTCCATGACGACCTTGCTCACGCCGTAGTACGTGTCGGGGCGCGGAAAGGCGTAGTCGGGCAGGTCCTCGCCGGACTCCGGCCGGGTGTGGAAGCCCGCCGCGTGGTGGCTGCCCATGAGGACGACGTGCTGGACCCCCTCGTTGTACGCCGCCTCCATCAACACCTGCGTGCCCTCGATGTTGGCCCGCACGATGTCGGCCCAGGGACGCTCGCGACTCTGACCCCCGAGGTGCAGCACGGCGTCGACACCCTTCATGGCCTCGGCCATGTCGGCGGGATCGGCCAGGTCGGCCGTCACCCACTCCTCCCCCGGGTCCGGCTCGACCGGCTGGACGTCGGAAAGCCGCAGCGTACGGCCCGCACGGGCGAGCCGCGGCCGAAGCAGCGTCGCGACTTTCCCCGCGGCCCCTGTCATGAGAATGCGCATGCATCCATGGTGTACACGATTCTGACCCGAATTCACATCCTTGAATATTGACCGTGCGCCATGTCACTAGTTACGTTCACAGGCACACATCCAAGTGCGCGACTCATGTCCACATATGTGAACAGGAGGCGGTCTTATGTCACGTCGTCTGCTGGGAGTCGCTCTAGCAGCGGCCTTAGCCACAGGGCTGACAGGCTGCGGTTCCGACGGATCGACAGCGTCGGACAACAACACATTAGAGATCTGGATCAGGCAGGCGCCCGATTCGGAATCCGCCAAGACGGCGAAGAGGCTCGCCGACGCATTTACCAAGGCCAGTGGGGTTCAGACGAATGTCGTCGCCATTTTCGACGATTTCGAAACCAAACTGAACCAGCAGGCCGCGCAGCGCCAACTCCCCGACATCGTCATCAACGACACCGCCCAGCTCGGCGCCATGCAGTCGCAGGGCTGGCTCCAAGAAGTCGACAAGGCGGCGCTGGCCGGCGGCGACCAGCTGTCCGACCTGGCATGGACGGCCGCGACCGGCAGCGACGGCAAGACCTACGGCGCCCCCTTCTCCGCCCAGTCGTTCGCGCTGATCGTGCGCAAGGACTGGCGTGAGAAGGTCGGCATGGAGGCGCCCGAGAGCTGGGAGGATCTGACCGCGCTGGCCAAGGCCTTCACCGAGCGGGACCCCGACGGCAACGGCACCGCCGACACCGCCGGCTTCGTCATCCCCGCCGGCACCAAGCGCGGCTACGCCTCCTGGTACGCCTCCTCACTCATCTACGCCAACGGCGGCGACTTCCTCAAGACCAACGGCCCCGGCAAGTACGTCGCCACGGCCAACGATCCCAAGGCCGTCGAAGCCGTCCAGTACCTGCAGGACCAGTTCTGCGACAACAAGACGGTCAACCCCGGCGCGGTCAGCAACGACACGACCGTCACGCACGAGGTCTTCGAGAAGGGCCAGGGCGGCATCTACCTGGTGGGGCCGTACGTGCTGGCCCGGTTCGTGGAGAGCATCGGCACCGACAAGATCGAGGTGCTGCCCGTGCCCAAGGGCCCGTCCGGCGGCCCCGGCACCCTCGGCGAGGGCGAGAACGTCTACATGATGGCCGGCTCACAGATGCAGGACGCGCAGAAGAAGTTCGCCGAGTTCGCGATCTCCCCCGAGGGCCAGCGGATCGGCATGAACAAGGACGCCAACGGCGCGATCGTCCGTCTGCCCGTCAACACACAGGTCGACATGGCCGCCGAACGCCAGGACCCGCGCTGGCAGGTGTTCCAGGAGTCGTACGCGAACGCGGTCTACGCGCCACCCGTGCCCAACTGGGCGCCGATCCGCCAGGACTCCGCCGACACCATCAACGCCGTCTGGGCCGACTGCTCCGCCGACGTCAAGACCGCGATGGACGAGCTCAACACCAAGCTCACCCAGGAACTGCAGAGCCAGAACGCGTCATGACGTCCATCCCCACCCCGGCGCACCCCCGCCGCCGCCCCGATCCGGTGCGGTGGCGGGGCACGCTGATCGCCTGGCTGTTCCTCGCGCCCGCGCTGCTGCTCTTCCTGTACTTCAAGTTCATCCCGATGTTCGTCGGCCTGTGGAAGAGCTTCTTCAAGGTGCAGACCTTTCTCGGCGACGAGTGGGTCGGCCTGGAGAACTACCGGACGATCCTCACCGACGACGAGTTCGCCGCGGCCATCTGGCACAGCGTCGTGCTGGCGCTCGGCACCACGATCGGGTCCATCGTGCTCGGCCTGGGGTTCGCGTTGCTCATCGAGGGCCCCGCGCGCTACCTGTGGTTCGTCAGGACCGCGGCCTTCCTCCCCGTCGTCACGACGATGGCGGCGGTGGCCGAAGTCTGGCGGATCATGTTCCACCCGGCCGACAGCGGCATGCTCAACGTCGTCCTCGGCTGGGGCGGCATCGACCCGCAGCCGTGGCTGGCCAGCGAGGACACCTCGCTGTGGTCGATCATGCTGATGAGCATCTGGCGCGGGACGCCGTACGACATGATGATCTTCCTGGCCGGGCTGGTCGGCGTGGATCGCACCCTGTACGAGGCGGCGGCCGTGGACGGCGCCTCCACCTGGCGGCGGCTGGTGCACATCACGCTGCCGGCGCTGCGGCCGGTGTTCTGGATCCTGTTCACGCTGGCGGCCATCCGCGGGCTGCGGGTCTTCGTCGAGGTGTACGTCCTGACGAACGGCGGGCCGAACGGGTCCTCCGAGGTGCTGATGACCTTGATCTACAAGCTCGGGTTCCAGTCGAACGAGCTGGGGGTCGCCTCGGCGGGCGGGATCGTGCTGTTCCTGGCCACGCTGGTGCTCACCCTGGTCGTGCAGATGTTGCGCAGGAGGCAGGCGGCATGAGGTTCGACAGCGCGCTGGGGCTGGAGTCGCGTCGGGGCCCGCTGGCAGTCTTCGGAAAGATCCTGATTTATGGCCTTATGGTGGTCATTTTCACCGGGCCGCTGGTGGGGCTGCTGATGAGCGCGTTCAGCAAGACCCTCGACCCCACCTCGTTCTCCCTCTGGCCGGACGAATTCACCCTCGAGAACTTCCTCCAGGCCGGAGAGAAGAATGTCTACCTGTACTTGTTCAACTCGTTCGTGGTGGTGGGCTTCGGGCTGCTGCTGCAGATGCTGGTGAGCGTCTTCGCCGCGTATTCGCTGGCCCGCAAGAAGTTTCGCGGCATGACATTCGTGATGCTGCTCATGCTCGCCACGATGATGTTGCCCGAGGAGATCATCGCGATCCCGCTGTCACTCGTCCTGTCCGACCTGCCCATCCTGAACGTCAACCTCATCGGCACGTACGCCGGCATGATCCTGCCGGTCGGCGCCTGGGGCTTCTCCATCCTGGTCATGACGGAGTTCATGAAGGAGGTGCCGGTCGAGCTGGAGGAGGCCGCGCGCATCGACGGCGCCGGCGAGCTGCGGATCTTCGCCACGATCATCGTGCCGTTGTGCCGTCCCGCGCTCGGCGTGATCGGCGTCTTCGGCTTCACGATGATCTGGGACCAGTACCTGCTGCCGCTGATCGTCGCGCCCGCGTCGGACATGTGGACGCTGCCCATCGCCCTGCGCTCGCTCCGCTCGGACGAGGAGGTCGGCATCGGCGTGCTGCTGGCGGCCTCGCTGCTGGCGCTGCTGCCGTCGATCATCGCGTTCCTGGCGTTCCAGCGGCAGTTCATGCGCGGCCTGACCAGTGGAGCCGTCAAGGGTTAGCCGTCACCCGCTTGGCGTCCACGTATCTGGACGCCATCCAATATCCTGGATCACGCGGCAGAGGATACGAGATGGGATGAGCATGCAGCCCCAGCTGGTCAAGTCAGCGGAACGGACCGTACGCATCCTTGAAGCGCTCGCCGAGTCGCACGACCATCTCACGCTGTCGGAGCTCCAGCAGCGCACCGGGTTCCCGCGCAGCAGCCTGCACGCCCTCATGCGAACGCTGGTCGAGCTCAACTGGGTGGAGACCGACACCTCGCGGTCGGCGTTCGGCATCGGGCCCCACGCGCTGCTGACCGGCACGGCGTACCTCGACAAGGACCCGGCGCTGCCGTTCGCCCAGGAGACCCTGGAGGACCTGCGCGACGAGATCGGCCAGACGGTACATTTCGCCCGCCGCGACGGCGCGCACGTCCTCTACCTGGCGACCCGGGAGGCGCGAGACGCCGCCCACGTGATCCCCCGGGTGGGACGACGGCTGCCCGCCCACCTCACGGCGCTCGGGCAGGTGCTGCTCGCCCAGCTCACCGACGACGAGGTCGTGGCGCTGCTACCCGAACCGCTGACGGGGCTGACCGACCACACCATCACCGACCTGGCCAAACTGACCGGGGAACTCGACCAGGTACGCACCCGCGGCTGGTCGTACGAATGCGAACAGGGCACCCCCGGGGTGGCCTGCGTGGCCGTGGCGGTCGACTACCGCATCCCGGCCACGGACGCGATCAGCTGCTCGATGCCCGCCACCCTCACCCCTGCCGAGGTGGAACCCATCACCGAAGCCATGATCCGCCACACCCGCAAACTGGCCGCCACCCTCCGCCGAGAAGGCATCCGCTGAACCGCGGAAACCCCCACCCCACCTGACCTGCACCGCCACGGCCGCACGACCCCGACCGCACCGCCGCGCCGCACGACCCGGTTGCGTCCACCGAAGTGGTGTACGAGTTCGGCCTGGGCACAAGCGTGGCGTCATGAAATGAAGACGGCCACCGAGTGATCCTTCGAGCAGCGAGATCGAGATCGAAGGAGAACCAGACGATGGCCGCAGACAACAGTGTGACGCCCGCGCAGTGGCTGGCGAAGCAGATCGAGACCGACGACCCGGATCTGTTGCGATCCATGGTGACCATGAGCGGCACCGCACAGGCTGTTGGCCTCGGCCGACATCAACGTCTCGGCCATGGTCTTCAGCGCAGCGACGAGCGGACCAACTCCGGCAACGGCTACTGCCGGCGCGAGTGGGACACCCGCGCCGGCCTGCCTCGCCGCAAAACCAAACTTCCGCCGCCGCAGCCGCTGAGCCCAATGCCACCACACCGCCGCAAGACCGACCTTGCATCCCTACCGCCCGCACCACCCCACCAGCGCCCCCGCAACCGGGCACCCATCGCACCAGACCGCCGCACAGCCCAACTGGCGCCCCCACCGGCCGCACAAGCGATTCGCGCCGCCGCAGCCGCGCAACCGAACCGCACCCCACCGCATGACCCAATTTGCGTCCGCCGGCACCACCCCAACCGGCGCCGTCCAAACGCACCGCCGCAGAACCCGCCCCATCGGCCACAACCCAACTAGGACCGCCCCAGCCGCTGAGCCCAATGCCACCACACCGCCGCAAGACCGACCTTGCATCCCTACCGCCCGCACCACCCCACCAGCGCCCCCGCAACCGGGCACCCATCGCACCAGACCGCCGCACAGCCCAACTGGCGCCCCCACCGGCCGCACAACCGATTCGCGCCGCCGCAGCCGCAGCCGCGCAACCGAACCGCACCCCACCGCATAACCCAATTTGCGTCCGCCGGCACCACCCCAACCGGCGCCGTCCAAACGCGCCGCCGCAGGACCCGCCCCATCGGCCACAACCCAACTAGGACCGCCGCAGCCGCTGAGCCCAATGCCACCGCATCGCCGCAAGGCCGAACTGCGTCCCTACCGCCCGCACCACCCAACTAGCGCCGCCGCAGCCGCTGGGCCCAATGACACCGCACCGCCGCAAGGCCGAACTTGCGTCCCTACCGGCCGCACCACCCGACCGGCGCCGCCGCAACCGCGCAGCCCAAAACACCCACAGCGCGACATGACCGAACTTGCGTCCCTAACGGCCGCACCACCCAACCAGCGCCGCCACAACCGCTCACCCCACCGGACCACACCGCCGCACGACCCAACCAGCGCCGCCACAACCGCGCACCCCACCGGACCAAACGCCGCACGACCCAAATGGCGCCGCCCCAGCCGCGCACCCCGACCGGCCTCCAACGGCCGCGCCGTTGCCCGGCCAGACATGCGTGCCTGTGCCGCCCACAAGCCGACGCACGCGCAGCTCAGACCGGGCGCACCGGAGCCACACCATCCCGCCACGGCAACCACCGGGATCAAGGACCACCGGAACCGCAAGGGTTTCCGGTGGCCCACGACCCCGGTGACCGGGGTCACTGCCAGGCCGGTCCTCATGTCACCGACCGCCCTTATGGATCAGGCTTCAGACGACCCCGCTTAGACGACCTGACTCCAGACGACCTGGATTCAGAGGACCAGGCGACCGTCGACCCTGCGCGGGATCGACAGCGGGTTGCCTTCCTTCAGCTCGTCCGGCAGCAGTGCGTCCGGCCAGTCCTGGTAGGCCGTGGGCGCGAGCCAGCGGTCGATGGCCGTGGCTCCGACGGAGGTGAAGGTCGTGGTCGAGGACGGCCAGGGACCACCGTGGTGCATGGCCCAGCACACGGCGACACCGGTCGGCCAGCCGTTCCAGATGACCCGCCCGGCCTTCTTGGTCAGCACCTCCGCGACGCCGGCGGCCTCGTCCGGCTGGGTGCTGTGGACGGTCGCGGTCAGCGAACCCTCCAGCCGTTCCAGCACAGAAGGCAGCTCCGAGACGTCGCGATAGGTCACCACGATCGACGCCGGCCCGAAGCACTCATCGGCGATGTGCGGCAGCTTCTCCGCGAACGTACCGAGATCGGCGGTGAAGACCTTGGGCGTGACCGCCCAGTGCCCCTCGCCCGGCTTGCCCTCGGCCAGCAACTGCAGCTCGCCCAGCCGCTCCACACCGCCGACATAGCCGTCCCGGATCCGCTCGGCGAGCATGGGACCGCCGGTCGTGCCCTCGACGGCCTCCACGATCGCCTTGCGCAGTTCGTCGTCCTCGGGCACGAACATGAGCCCGGGATTCGTGCAGAACTGTCCCACTCCAAGCGTCAGCGATCCGGCGAACCCCGAGGCGATCTCCTTGACCGGCGCCGACGGAAGCACGACCACCGGGTTGACGCTTCCGAGCTCACCGAAGAACGGGATCGGCACTTCGCGGTCGTCGATCAGCTTCTGGATCGCCTTGCCCCCGGCCACGGACCCGGTGAAACCGGCCGCGACCACCGCGGGGTGCTGCACCAGATCAGCACCGGCCTGCATGCCCTGTACGAGGCCCAGAAGTTCCGGGTACGGCAGCGCCTCCTGCACGATCTTGGCCACCCGCTCGGACGTGTTCGGGTGTCCAGGATGCGCCTTCACGACCACCGGGCACCCCGCGGCGAGTGCGGAGGCGGTGTCGCCCCCGGCCACCGAGAACGCGAACGGGAAGTTGCTCGCCGCGAAGACGGCCACGACACCCTGCAGCGGACGCTTCATCCGCCGTACGTCGGGCCGGGGCGGCGCCAGGGAAGCGTCCGCGTGATCGATGATCGCCTCGAGATAGCCGCCGTCTCTGATCACCTCGGCGAAGAGCCGGAACTGTCCAGCCGCACGCGCCACCTCACCGCGCAGCCGCCCTTCCCCGAGGGCGGTCTCCTGATCGGCGAGCTGCCACAGTTCGTCCACGTGCGCGGTCAGCGCGTCGGCGACGGCCTCGAGCGCGACGGCCCGCTCGGCCGCCGGCATCGCGCGCCAGGCCGTCCCGGCGGTGGCTGCGGCGGAAACGATCGAGTCGACCCCGGCACTGTCGGTCTCGGGCTGGCCTGCGCCCACGGTCGCGCCGGTCCTGGGGTCGTGTCCGTAGATCATCGAATGGCCCTTCGGAGTCTTGACACTTCTTCAACCTGATTCTTACAGTTGCGGCAACTTGTCCACAAATCTGGCCACTGTTCACATATATGGACGGCGATCGCGTTGATCATTCAGCAGGTCCACGTCACGCCAGTAGCTTTCCGGGATCCGCCCCTTTTGAACGCCTCCGGCGTCCACGAACCCTGGGCCCTCCGGACCATTGTCGAGATCGTCACGGACGATGGATTGACCGGATTGGGCGAGACCTACGGCGATCTCCACCATCTGAACCGAGTCAGGGAATGCGCGAAGGCGCTGATCGGCCTCGACGTCCACGCTCTCCATACGATGTACGCCCGGATCGACGCCATCGTGGGCACCGGTCGGCAGAGCGGCGCCACCAAGGAGAAGAGCGTCGACCGAGTCTTCTCCCCTTTCGAGGTGGCCTGCCTGGACATCCGCGGCAAGGCGACCGGCGTGCCGGTCTTTGAGCTGTTGGGCGGCAAGGTTCGCGACACCGTCCCCTACAGCGCGTATCTCTTCTACAAGTGGGCCGGCCACCCCGGCGACGAGCCTGACCGATTCGGCGCCGCCCTGGACGAAGCGGGCATCGTCGCACAGGCCCGGCTCCTCATCGAGGAGTACGGATTCACCTCCATCAAGCTCAAGGGCGGCGTCTTTCCGCCTGACGTGGAGATCGCCGCCATTCGCGCCTTTCACGAGGCGTTCCCCGAGGTGCCGCTGCGCCTCGATCCCAACGCGGCCTGGACCGTGGAGACCTCGATCAGGGTGGGTCGCGAACTCGACGGCGTCCTGCAGTATCTGGAGGACCCGACCGCCGGCATCGCGGGCATGGCCGAGGTGGCCGCGGCCGTCCCGATGCCCCTGGCCACGAACATGTGCGTGGTCGCGCCCGAGCACTTCCCACCGGCGATGACGTCCCATGCGATCGGCGTGCTCCTCCTGGACCACCATTACTGGGGCGGACTCGTCCGCTCTTCGCACATCGCCGCCATGTGCGACGCCTTCGGCCTGGCCATGTCGATGCACTCCAACTCGCATCTGGGGATCAGCCTGGCCGCAATGACGCATCTGGCCGCGGCCACGCCGAACCTCACGTTCGCCTGTGACACCCACACGCCGTGGCAGGACGGCCAGGACGTGGTCCTGCCGGGTGCCCTCCGGTTCGTGGACGGCGCCGTGCCGGTGCCCGCCGGCCCCGGTCTCGGCGTGGAGCTCGACCGGGATGCGCTGGCCGTCATGAACGAGCAGTACGAGAAGTGCGGAATCACGGCCCGCGACGACACGTCCTACATGCAACGCTTCGATCCCTCCTTCACGGCTAGGAGACCCCGCTGGTGAACATCGCCTACCTCTATCCCTGGGACGTGGTCGGCGACCCCACTGCCCCGGCCCGCCTGGCCGATCTGGGTGTGCGAGCGGTCGCGCTGGCGGCGAGCTACCACTCGACCCGGACGGCGACTCCGTACCACCCTGCCCACCGCGTGCTGGACGTCCCATATCCGGCCTTCTACCTTCCGATTCGCCCATCTTCGTGGGGGCGGCTGGTGCCCGTCGCGCCGACGTGGACACCCGCCGACGCCTACCTTCAGGCCCGCGACGCCCTGAAGGCCGTGGGCCTCGAGGTGCGCGCCTGGACCGTCCTCACCCACAACTCGCACCTCGGCGCCGCCAATCCCGACCTCGTCGTGCGCAACGCCTTCGGCGACCCGTACCCGTACGCCCTGTGCCCGGCGCACGAGGACGTCATCGAGTACTGCGAACGCCTGGTAACGGAAGTCCTGGAACTGGCCGAGCCCGACGGCCTGATCCTGGAGGCCTGCGGCCCCATGGGCTTCGCCCACCAGAGCGTCCACGAGAAGACCTCTGGAGCTGACTGGACTCCGACGGACGCCGACCTCCTCTCCCTGTGCTTCTGCGACGCCTGCGCTCCCCGCTATCCGGATGCGACAAGAGCCCAGGTCAAAGCCGCCATAGACCGCACCCCACCTCCCGCGACGGCACCCGCCACGCATACGACCGCCACCCCGACGAACGACGCCGCCTCGTCCGCCGGCACCCTCGAAGAGGCCCTGGGCTTCTTGACGGACGAGGTACGCGCCATCCGTGTCGGCCTGTCGGACACACTCCGCCAACGCCTCATCGCCGCCGCCAGAAGCACGGCCCCGAACGTCCCTATCACCCTGCACGCCAATCCCGACCCCTGGGCCGCCGGCGCCTTCGCCCCGCTGCCCGCGGGCGAGCCCGGAGCCGACGTGCTGGTGGCCAACTGCTGGGGCGACCCCGCCGTGGACGCCACTCGCCTGGCCGGGCTCAAGGACCTGGCGACTCCGGAGCAGCGGATAGGCGCCTACGTTCTGGCCCTGCCGCCTCGTCCCGCCGACGCCGTCACCCTCGCCGACCACCTCGGGACGTACGCCAAAGCAGGCGCAACCGAGTTCCACCTCTACCACGCCGGCCTGGCCTCCCCCCAACGCCTGGCAGCCGTCTCCGAAGCTCTCCACCTCCACGCCAGAAGAACCATGGCGCCCTGATCAGAATCAAACAGTCCTGACCGGCGGAAATACCGGCCTCTGCGCGAGGTATCCGATCACACTGTCGAGAACGTTCCAGCCACGAGTTCTCCCGCCACCTTCGCGCAAGATTTCAAACTCCGCCACCACGTCATCCTCATCTCCACCACGTCCCGCAAACTACTACTACTATTTTCCAACCCACTCTGCGACCACTGCCATATTCAACGCACCCTACGAACCACTGCTACTCCCACACGCCCCTGAGACTGTTGCTATTCCAACAAAAACTCAGACCATCGCTATATCGGGGACAGCCTGCAAACCACCGCACCCCGGACCACCGCGCCCCGGACCACCGCACCCCGGACCACGGCACCCCCGACCACCGGCACCCCGCACCCATCACCCAGCAACAATCGCCGCGAACCCACAGGCCGAATTTACTGACTTGCACAAAACCAGCGCCGCGATGAGCTGCCGTCAACTCTGGACTTCAACACCCACCCACATCGCATAAAGCTTCCACGCCTGACAAAGCGCCTCAAAAACCAGGTCCTAGTCACACATGTGCGCCCCTGCCATCCCGCGGATCTTTCGCACACCGGGCCATCAACGCTCAACCGGCACCTTCTGCGTACAGGCCGGATATGAAAGATTCTCCTTATGACTGATGTGCGAATCGTCTTCCGTAAGTACGGCGGCGCATTGCACTGGCATCATCCGGGCCGCCTGCTCGGGGAGGACGCGCACGGCGTCTGGGTGGAAGTGCCGGGCGGAACGGTAGCCCGCAAAGGCAACGACGGCCCGCCCACCACCTGGGAGACAACAACGATCACGCTGTTTCCTCGCAACGCCTGGTGGACTGCTTCGTTCAACACACCGCCCGACAGGAGCGAGATCTACGTCGACGTCACCACCATTCCGGAGTGGAGGGACGACGAGGTGACCATGCTCGACCTCGACCTGGACGTGATCCGCATGAGAGACGGACGACTGATACTCGACGACGAAGACGAATTCGCGCTCCATCAAGTGCTGCTGAATTATCCACCCGATTTGATCATGCAAGCTCAGAGAGCCGCGCACTGGCTGATGAATGCAGTGGGACACGGGAAAAGCCCATTCGGCGGCGCGCACTTGGCATGGCTGTCGAAAGCAACAGGAAAAGTTCAACACGGGAACGGAGAGTGACGGAGCTCCGCCGAAAACCTTACCTCACCCAGCAGCCGAGACCAATCCACTCTCATAAGCCGCAATAACGAGCTGCGCCCGGTCCCGGGCCTCCAACTTGGCCAGCAAGCGAGTGATGTGCGTCTTCACCGTGGCAAGGCTCAGCTGCAGCTCCGCCGCTATCTCCCCGTTCGACAAGCCACGAGCGATGAGCACCAGCACTTCCCGCTCCCGTTCGGTAACCCCGTCCAAGCCTTTCAGTCGGGGTTGCGCGGGAGTGCGGGCGAACTCCTCAATTAGCCGGCGCGTCACCGTAGGAGCCAGCAATGCCTCTCCACTCGCGACCACCCGAATGGCGGCGAGCAGCTCAGCAGGCGGCGTATCTTTCAGCAAGAACCCACTGGCGCCGGCCCGAAGTGCATCGTAAACGTACGCATCGAGGTCGAACATCGTCACCACAAGGACCCGCGCGACATCCTTGATACGACGAGTAGCCTCAATACCATCCATTTCCGGCATTCGTACGTCCATAAGCACCACGTCCGGCCGCTGCTCCAACACCACCGCAACGGCCTCGACGCCAGTCGCCGCCTCACCCACCACCTCCAGGTCGGGCTCGGAGTCGACCAGCACTGTGAAGCTCCCCCTCAGCAACGCCTGATCGTCGGCCACCACCACCCGAATCACGACACCTCCTGATAGGGCAACGTCGCGAAGACCCGGAATCCCCGCCCGCGAAGACTCCCGGCTTCGAACACGCCGCCGTACATCATGACTCGCTCCCGCATCCCGATCAGACCATGCCCGGCACCTTCAGCGGCCGGCGAACACCTCCCCCGCCCGTCATCGACGACCTCGATCCGGACCTGTTTCCCGTCGGCCACCACCGACACCCGGCAGTGCGCCGGCAGGGCGTGCTTGACCACGTTGGTGAGCGCCTCCTGCACGATGCGATAGACCGACAGCCCCAAGCCGTCGGGCAGCCCGTCCCACTCCCCGCTCTCGCACTGGCCCGCACGGTGACGGGCTTCGACGTGGAGCTCGAGCTCCACCTCGACCCCCGCCTGCCTGGCCCGCTCCACCAATTGCTGAATCCCCGCCGGGCCGGGCGCGGGCACAAGGTCAGGAGCCGCCGTGGATCTGAGCACGCCGAGCAGATGACGCATCTCGACCAGGGCACTCCGGCTTGCGGTCTCGATGACGCGCAGGGCGTCGTGGGCCTCCTCTGGTTTGGTGGCCATGACGTGATTGGCGACCCCGGCCTTGACGGCGATCAGCCCCACGCTGTGCGTGACCACGTCGTGCAACTCGCGGGCGATGCGTAGCCGCTCGTCGGTCACCGCCTGCGCCGCCATCCGTTCGGCCTCACGGGCGGCGTAGAACCTGCGTTCCCGCACGGCCCGACCGATCGTCCAGGCTCCGCCCAGCGCCGCGATGCCGAGAAGCGGCTGGTCGATGTGGAGCAGCCAGTCGGGAGCGGTGTCTCGGGGCGTGCCCGCCACCGTCAGGGCCAGGACGGTGCTCAGGCTCACCACACCGATGGCGGACGTCGGGACCGCGGGGCCGAGCCTGTCGGACAGCGCGACGATGTAAAGGGCGTACGCGGGCGCGATGTAGGCGAAACCCACGGCGCCGATCACCGCGGCGAAGACGGCGAACACGAGCGTCAAGCAGAAGACAGGCAGCGGCCACAGGCGGCGCGCGGCCAGGGGCAGGCCCAGCCCGAGCGGAAGGGCGAGCCGCGCCCACGGCGGCAGTGCGGTGGCGTGGACGGTCACGGTGAGGAACACGAACGCCAAGCACATCCCGGCCACCGTGTCCAGCGTGACGAGCTGGCGACGGCTCAGGGGCCTGGCGAAGAAGGGATACGTGTCGGCCACGCGTTGAACCGTAGCGCCGAAGCGGAGCTCGCACGTCAACCCAGGGTTTGACCTTGAAGTTCCAACCGTGGTCCGACGCTCCGGCGGCCCGCCACCCGGCATCCTCTACGGCGTGATCGAACTCCACCACCTCACGAAGCGCTATGGCAGCACCCTCGCGGTGGACGACCTGTCCTTCACGGTCCAGCCCGGCCACGTGACCGGCTTCCTCGGGCCCAACGGCGCGGGCAAGTCCACGACGTTGCGACTGATCCTCGGCCTCGATGCGCCGACCTCCGGCCAGGCGCTCGTCAGCGGGCGCCGATACGCCTCGCTCCGCAGGCCGATGCGTGAGGTGGGCGCGCTCCTCGACGCGAGCGCCGTTCACGGCGGGCGCAATGCCTACGACCATCTGCTCTGCCTGGCCCGCACCAACGACATCGGGTCGAGACGCGTGACCGAGGTGCTCGACCAGGTGGGGCTGGGCGGCGTGGCGCGCAAGCGCGTGAGTGGGTTCTCCCTCGGCATGAAACAGCGGCTCGGCATCGCCGCCGCGTTGCTGGGCGATCCCGGTGTGCTGATGTTCGATGAGCCGGTCAACGGCCTCGATCCCGACGGTGTGCGGTGGATCCGTGAGCTGATGCGCTCACTCGCCGCGCAGGGCCGGACGATCCTGCTCTCCAGCCATCTCATGAGCGAGATGGCTCTCACCGCCGACCGCATCGTCATCGTCGGCCGCGGCAGGCTCGTCGCAGAGGCCACGGTGACGGAGCTGACGGCCCGCCATCGCTCGCTCGAAGACGCCTACCTGGCGCTGACCGCCGGCAGCGTCCAGTACGGAGGCGCCCGATGACGGCGGTCTTCTCCTCCGAATGGCTCAAGTTGCGCTCGGTGGCGTCCACCTATCACGCGATGGCGACCGCTGCTCTGCCCATAGTCCTCGGCATCGTGTGGACGCTTTACGCGACCGGCCTCGCCGACGAGCGCGGCAGCGTGCGCGCCGGCGCTCCGGAGCAGGGATTCCTCCCTCTCCTCCAGATGAGCCTCGCCGTGCTCGGAGTGCTCACCATCACGTCCGAGTACGCCACGGGCGCCATCCGCACGAGCCTGGTCGCCGTGCCGAAACGCGGGGCCTTACTCCTGGCCAAGAGCGGCGACGTCGGTCTGACCACGTTCCTGGCGGCCCACGTGCTCCTCTTCGTCACCCATGCGACCAGCCGTCCGATGGCGGGCGATCGCTCCCTGGGCTTCAACGAGCGTCGACGAGTTGCCGATGTTGCTCGCCTCGGGTCTGTCAGCGGCCGCGCTGGCGTTGGTGGGGCTCGGCCTCGGCGCTGTGATCAGGTCGACGGCAGGAGCGATCGTGTCGGTCATCGCGCTGCTCTTCGTGTTGCCCGGCATCGCCGTCTACCTGCCGCCGCCCTGGAACACACGCGTCTCGACGCTTCTCCTGCCCAACCTCGTGCCGCAGATCGCGGACGAATGGCTCTTGTCCCGTCTGGGCGACGGGTCCCTGCCGCCATGGGCCGCACTGGCAGTGCTGTTCGCCTACCCCGTCGTCACCCTCGCCATCGGCTCTTACGCCCTCAAGCGGAGAGACGCATGACCTCGCCCGCCGACACCCACGCCAAGCTGCCCGAAAACCCTCTCACCTTCGCCCCGGCGCATCGACAGGGAGTGCAGGCGTCAGTGAGTCGGAGCAGAAGCTCCACGCCGTGGCGCCCGGCGATGAGCGCAGATGTTGTTCTTCTCACGCCTCGGGCCAATGCATGGGCGATGTCCCTCTACGCCGAACGGATATCCGCATGAGCGTTCTCACCTCCGAATGGCTGAAAATCCGCTCGGTCCGCTCGACCGTGCTGATCCTCGGCCTCGGTCTTGGCACCGTCCTGCTGGGCTTCGCACTCGCGGTGATGGCCGCCGGCATGTACGACGCCGCTCCCTCCGAGAAGCAGCCGGGCGCCCGGATCGCGGATCTGGAGGAAGTGCTCGTCATCGTGCCCCAGCTCTGCCTGGGCATCCTCGGCACGCTGGCGATCACGTCGGAATACGCGACCGGACTGATCAGGACGAGCGCCACGATGGTCCCCCGTCGCTGGCCGATCGTGGCAGCCAAAGCGGCGATCGTGGGCGCGCTGGGCCTGGCCGTCGGCCTGCTGACGACGTTCGGCACCTACGTCGTGAGCCGAGGGGTGCTCGGCGACCGCTTCTCCGGCGCGTACGCCGGCGCTTTCTCCGACCGGCTACCGCTCCTGATCGCGCTCAGCCTCACCGTGCCGGCGTTCGCGCTGCTCGGCCTGGGGCTCGGCACACTGCTGCGCTCCACCGCCGGGGCGATCGCCATCATCGTCGGTCTCGTCTACGTAATCCCCATGGTCATCGGCAACATTCCGGAGCCCTGGAGCGAACGTCTCGGCTCCGTGATGATCGGCGCGCTCCCCCGCCAGCTCATCGGCGGCAGCAACGCTTCTTCGGTGTACGGCTCGCTCCTGCCACCGGCGCTGGCGGCCGTGTGCCTGGTCGCCTACGCAGCCGTCCCCCTGCTTGCCGCCATGTGGCTGATCCGCCGAAAGGACATGTGACCGACGTGCGCACACGACAGCCCAGCAGGGAAGGACAGGCCGGCCCCACGGGCAACGGGGGCCGTTGGATGTCCGGCCTTCCTCGGGTACGGCAGGCCGAGCCGCCTGCCGTACCCGTCGGGAGGTCAGACCTCGAGTATCACCGGGATGATCATGGGTCGGCGGCGGTAGGTGTCGCTGACCCAGCGGCCCACCGTACGGCGCACCACCCGGCGGATCTCCTGCATGTCCACCACGCCGTCCGCGGCCTTCTCTTCAAGGGCTCGCTGGATCTGCGGGATGAACTCATCGAACTGCTGGGGGTCGATGCCCGATCCACGCGCGTGGATCTCGGGTCCGGCGGTGAGCTTGCCGGTGCTGGAGTCGACGACGACGACCACGGAGATGAACCCCTCGTCGCCGAGGATCCTGCGGTCCTTCAGCGAGGTGTCGGTGATCTCGCCCACCGACGAGCCGTCCACGTAGACGTATCCGGCGTGCACGGCACCGACGATCTTCGCCCTGCCGTCGACCAGGTCCACCACGACGCCGTCTTCAGCGATCACGATGTGGTCGTCGGGCACGCCGGTGAGCGCTGCGAGCTTGGCGTGCGCGCGCAGGTGGCGCCACTCGCCGTGCACCGGCATGAAGTTCGAGGGCCGGGTCAGGTTCAGGACGTACAGGAGCTCACCCGCGGCCGCGTGACCGGAGACGTGCACCTTGGCGTTGCCCTTGTGCACGACCCGGGCGCCCCACCTGGTGAGCCCGTTGATGACCTTGTTGACCGCGGTCTCGTTCCCGGGCACCAGCGACGATGCCATCAGCACGGTGTCGCCTTCGGCGATGCGGATCGGATGGTCACGGTTGGCCATCCTCGACAGCGCCGCCATCGGCTCGCCTTGCGAACCTGTGCAGACGAGCACCACGTCCTTCGGCGGCCATTCCTCGATGTCGCGCGCGTCGACGATCAGGTCCGGCGGCACCTTTAGATATCCGAGGTCCCGGGCCACGCCCATGTTGCGCACCATGGAACGCCCGACCAGAGCCACCTTGCGCTTATGCCGGGCGGCAGCATCCATGACCTGCTGGATGCGGTGTACGTGCGAGGCGAAGCTGGCCACGATGACCCGCTGCTCGGAGGTGCGGATCACCTCGTCGATGACCGGAGCGATCTCCCGCTCACTGGTGACGAAGCCCGGCACCTCGGCGTTGGTGGAGTCGGACATCAGCAGATCGACGCCCTCTGTACCGAGCCGGGCGAAACCGCCCAGGTCGGTGAGACGGCCGTCGCTCGGCAACTGGTCCATCCGGAAGTCGCCGGTGTGCAGCACGATGCCCGCCGGGGTCCTGATGGCCACGGCGAGCGCGTCGGGGATCGAGTGGTTGACGGCGAGGAACTCGCAGTCGAACGGCCCGAAGCGGTGCCGCTCCCCCTCGACGACCTCGTGTTTGGTCGGCTGGATCCTGTGCTCGGTGAGCTTGGCCTCGATCAGGGCAAGCGTGAGCCTGGAGCCGATGAGCGGAATGTTGCGCCGCTCACGCAGAAGGTACGGCACCGCCCCGATGTGGTCCTCGTGGGCGTGCGTGAGGACTACGGCTTCGATGTCGTCGAGCCGGTCCCTGATGTATTCGAAGTCGGGCAGGATGAGGTCGACGCCCGGCTGGTCGGGCTCGGGGAACAACACCCCGCAATCGACGATCAGCAGGCGACCCTCATATTCGAAGACGGCCATGTTCCTGCCGATCTCCCCCAACCCGCCGAGCGCAACGATGCGCAGGCCGCCTTCAGGCAGCGCGGGTGGGGGGCCAAGCTCAGGATGCGGATGGCTCATGCCTGGCCCTCACGGTCAGATCGTGTTCTCAAAACTTCTGGTTCCTCCCCATTCCTATGCGTCTGTCAATTTCACCCCGCCGGCCACCAGGCAAGCACGCAGCTCGGCGATTTGCTTTTCCGTTGCTTCCACCAGCGGCAGCCGTACCGGACCGACCGGCATCCCCACCATGCCCAGAGCGGCCTTCGCCATGATCGCGCCGCCCGCACGGAGCATGATGCCGTCGACCACGGGAGCCAGCTGGCTGTTGATCGCCCGCGCCTCCTCGACATCGCCACTCTGGAACAGGCGGATCATGCGCGCCAGCTCGGCGCCCACCACGTGTCCGACGACGCTGACGAACCCGGCGGCGCCCAGCGACAGCCAGGCCAGGTTGAGCAGGTCGTCGCCGGAGTAGAAGGCGAGATCGGTCGAGATCATCACCTGGCTGGCGCCGAACAGGTCACCCTTCGCGTCCTTGACAGCCACGATGCGATCGTGCTGCGCCAGGCGGATCAACGTTTCCGTCTTGATCGGTACGCCGCTCCGCCCCGGGATGTCGTAAAGCATCACAGGAAGGCCGGTTGCATCGGCGACAGCGCTGAAGTGCCGATACAGACCCTCTTGCGGCGGCTTGTTGTAGTAAGGCGTCACCACCAGCAGGCCGTGCGCATCGGCACGTGCCGCCTGTTTCGCGAGCTCGACGCTGTGGCGGGTGTCGTTGGTGCCCGCGCCCGCCACAACGGTCGCGCGATCGCCGACCGCCTCGACAACGGCGCTGACGATGCGCTGCTTCTCGTCGTCCGAGGTGGTGGGCGACTCACCGGTCGTCCCGTTGACGATCAAACCGTCGTTACGCTGCTCATCCACCAGATAGGTGGCAAGACGTCGCACAGCCGCATAATCGACCTCACCGTTGGGCGTGAACGGCGTGACCATCGCAGTCAGCATACGGCCGAAGGGTGCGTCGGTGGTTCCTGTAGGCGATGCCATAGTGGGAACGGTACCCGGATTCGGAAATCCATTGGACGCCGCCACCCCGCTTTGCCTGCCTCGCACCGGTTTTTGCTCCCTTTTCCCTGCATCCAGACGGCCCACGTTCCGGTCGCCGGAGAGTCACAGGAGACCCGTCACACCACAGCGCTCACAGAGATCTCGGCAAGGTCATCGATGACACGGCTCTCCTACGAGCCTGCCGATCCGTACCCGGCGGGCTACCTGGGCTTCAAGCGAATACGAGTTGCATATGCGCGATGTGCCGCGCCACCGCGCTCAGCCACGGAGAAGTACCCTCCCATGAGCTCGAGCTGCTTCGGAGGAAGCCCTGGGAACTCCGTCCAAGCCAAGCACTGGGTCTTTGGCCCTGGCTGCCGCTCGAATCGTAGGTGGCCAGCCCACCACCTCTGAGCCCCCATGCCCACGAAGGACGATCAACGTGGTGGGCGTCTGACAACACAACGGCGGGTGCTTTCGCCATGTCAGGTGCGAATGAACCGTTTCAAGACGGCAGTTGCAGCCCGATTAAGAAGGGAGACGTCAGGGCCAGAGCAGATCGACGTGAGCTTGGGAGACAGCACACGGGTATGCGGCCATCACGTTGCCCGAGCGTGGCATGAGGCCGACGGTCTATCGTGACTGTATCGCCACACAGCGTCACGGTGGCCCGCCGCCAGACGCCGACCAAGGTGTTGCCCTGTGCTGCTCGTGGCCGCAGCAGGCATGGGAAGAGGCCGCCGATATGTGCTCGGGGGTACACACATCGACGACCTCTACCGAAGAATCGCTGCACCTTACGTCTGCGTTACAGAGTTTCTCCGATAATTTTCCGCCATTGCAAAGTTGGGGCTCCAGCCGTCATCGATGACGGTCGGTTACCTGCCGAATACGGCAACATGGGGCAACGCCTCACACGAACCCCCAGGGATGGACTAGTGGCCACCTCAGATCCGGTCTACCTGCGCGTCGTCGAAGACATCCGGCGACAGATCACCGACGGCACCCTTCCCCCCGGTGCGCCCATTCCCTCGCGGGCGCAGCTGACTCGCAAGTATCAGGTCGGCGAGACCGCAGCTCGTCACGCGCTACGCGTACTCGCGGGCGAAGGCCTCATCATCGGCCGGGTGGGCTCGGGCCATTACGTCAGGCAACGCCCAGACCTGACACCACTCCACCGCTGGCGATTCCTCGATCACCCTGCCCCGTTCGCCGCCGACCTGCAGTCTCAGGGCAGACGTGTGACATGGGACTGGCACAGCGAACCTGTCGAAGCGGGTCCTGTCGTCGCCAAGCGGCTACGCCTGCCGGAGTCGACCATGCTGACCAGAACCCGCTACGTCTACCGCGGCGACGGCAAGCCGCTCCAACTTGCCACCTCGTACGAGCCGCGGGAGTTCGCCCCCCACTCGGACGACGAACGACGAAGTGTCGTCGCGAGGCTGTACGCACACGGCATAAAGATCACTGAAGTCGTCGAAAGCGTACACACCCGTGTTCCTCGCCCGGCGGAGAGCGATGCGCTTGATCTGGCGGCCGGCGTGCACGTTCTGCACGTCGAACGTACCCACTGGGCCGGCGATCGCCCCGTGGAGACGAGCGACATCGTCGTTCCAGGTGACCGATTCCGGGTCACGTACAGCATGCCCGTCTGAGCGTTAAGGGCTCCGGGCGGGCGCCTCCTCGCCCGGAGCGCTCACCCTGCCCTCACCACCTGTGCGCCCCTGCACTGGCGACCCCGTCCTCGACTGCCGTCGCCCCTGGCCGGCCGAACGGTCGCCGTCCATGTCGCCACTCGCTCAACGTGCCCGTTCCACACCCGGGGCCCACGCCGGGCAACTCAGCTCTCCAGCGGAAGCCGTTGCGGCCCGCGTCTGGAAGCAGACACCGATCACCCCTGCCGGCCCGCCCAACGCAGGCCCTCGCGCGCGAACCGCCCAGCGGCCGTCGTTGCGACCGGGCTCACAACGAACGCCGTTCCGCCCTCCCGGACCACCCCAGCGCGCCCCTGCTTACCAGCGGAGACTGTGGCGGCCTCGGCCGCACAATGAACGAGCCTTCCCGCGTACCCGGCTGTCACGTCATCTGGAGTTGGCCGTCGAGGTGGAGCAGCACGTGTGTGGTCGAATCGCTCCTATGACGATCGAGTACATCCCCGTCTCCGGTGACGGCCGCCGGTGGGCCGAGAAATCCGGCAACGGAGCACCCATGGTCCTGCTTCACGGCTCCATGCATGACAGTGGCCTGTGGGACGGAGTTTTCCCTGAACTGGCACGCCACCGCACCGCGATCCGGTACGACGCGCGAGGCCTGGGTCGTTCGACGCTGCCGACCGCGCCGTTCCGCTATGAGGACGACCTGCTCGCGGTCCTCGACCATTTTCGCATCGAGCGCGCCGCACTGGTTGGGCTGAGCATGGGCGGCGAGGTCGCGCTCGATTTCACGTTGGAGCATCCGGAGCGGGTGCGATCGCTGGTCCTCGTCGCGGCGTCGGCCAGTGGCCACGACTGGCCGCAGTCTCCCGAGATGGACGCCTACACGGCGGTGAACCGCGGGAACGATGCCGACCGCCTGGCCGAGATGGAGCTCGCAATATGGGCCTCGCTGGGCGATCGGGCGCCGGGATACGCGGCGATCGCTGGCATGGTCACCGAGAACGCCAAGATCCGGGCGGCCGCCGAGAAGGGCCACGTCCGCTTCTCGGAGGTAGGCGCCGTTGAGCTCCTTGACCGCGTCACGGTGCCTACTACCGTCGTCGTCGGCGATCACGATCACTCGGAGATCGGCGTGATCGCTCGCCGACTCGCCGAGGGCATTCCCGGTGCTCACCTGGAAGTCGTGACTGCGGCTGATCACTATCTGCCGCTGCGGGCGCCGGAACGGCTCATGGAAATCATCGTCCGCCGCTGAAGCCGTCGCGCGCGTGTGGCTGTAGCGGCCGGCAGAGTATCTACGGATCCTGTCGTGAAACGGCGTGAAGCCCCTGGTAGAAGGAGGCCCTGTCCAAGGATCACCTTCATGCCGCGCGGCTTCACGTGGACTCCATCGAGCCATACACCGCCGTGCTGAACGTCCGGGAAGAGACGGTGTTCTTTCTGTCCCGCCTACTGATGCCGCGCCGGGCAAAGGGGCACCCGGCAGAGACGTCGGTCTCTGGGCTGTCACCGGCAGGCGGCGCTGATCCGCTGGTTCCTGGACGGCAACCAGATGACGCAACTTGCGGCCGACAACGGTGATCGGAAGTCCACTGCCTATGACTACCTGCACGAGGGGATCCACGCCGTGGCCAGGTGCGCTCCGGACCTGCCCGAGGCGATCACCGCGGCCGAGGCAGCAGGCCACGGACATCTGAATCTGGACGGCACCGTGGTACCCACTGACCGATGCGCCCACTCCGGAACGACCCCGACCTGTGGCGGCCCGGGAAGCACAAGCACCACGGCGGGAAACATCCAGGTGCTGTCGGACCCGACCGGCCGGCCGGTCTGGTCTCCGACGTCCGCCCTGGCGAGGAACACGACCCGACGTGCGCGAAGGCCGCCGTCGGGCTGATGGCCGCGCTTGAGCAAACCGCCGCCGTGGCATGCCGACCCTGACCGGCCTGGGCTATGAGGGGCTGGCCGGACCCGCGCTGCGCATGCCGGTCAAAAGCTGCGAATGCCGGTCAAAAAAGGAGAAGGCATCGCGTTCTCCGAGGCCGCCAAGCAGTACAGCCTGATCATCCCCGGCGTCCACGGCGCTGAGCAGCGAACTCCCCGTTGAAGACCACCTTCACGGCCCTGCGACGCATCAGCGTCTGCCCCCGGCGAATCGGCGCGATCGCCGAAGCCGCCCTGGGCTCGCTCCACCTCGAACACGGCCATCCCCTACCAGCCCGTCACGCAACGCGATACCCGGATACGTGGAGAGGCTCAACACCCTTCCGGACCACCCAACTCTCGCCGTTCGCCGTTCCGGCTCGGGTGGCGTGGGAAGATCACGTCTGCTGCGCCAACGCCACCCTGAGCCAGTCTCCAGAGGCTTTCCACCCCGCACCGATCCCAGGCAAGGCTGTGCCTCAAGGCCCGCAGCGAATGTCAGTCCATGAATGACTCGCCGTAGATCACGTTGACTGAGCGCCCTGCCCATGGTGGTGGTCGTGCACGGAGCCTCCAGTTCGGCCGTAGACACGTCGGACGCACTCGCTGCCCGCTGCCGCCAAGGGGACCTTGGCGAACCTCGCGCTTCCTGACGCCTCATGGGACGCCGGCCATGCCCCCGTACGCACGAGCCGCGTCCACATGGTCCGTCGATGTACCGCGTCTTCGCGGAGGCGCGTTCGTCAGCGACATCTCCGCCGTGGTCGCGGACGGTAATCGGCAGTCCACGAGACCACTGTGGCGCATTTGCCGCGAATGCGCAGGTCAAAGATTGTCGGTGGCCGTTGATAGAACAGGTGCGGAGGTTGTCGATGCGAGTCAAAGACCTGTCAAAGAGTGACCGGCCGCGCGAACGGCTCATGTCCAGCGGCGCCGCCGCGCTGGCGGATCGTGAGCTGCTGGCCGTGCTGCTCGGCTCGGGATTCCGCGGGGTGAGCGCGCTCGACCTGGCCAGTCAGGTGATCGAGCACTGCGGAGATCTCGATGCGCTGAGCCGTTCCGACCCGCATCGGTTACTGGCACTGCCCGGCATCGGGCCGGCCAAGGCCGCCCGCGTGACGGCGGCTTTCCATCTCGTACGCCGAGCGCAGGAAAGCCCCGAGCGAGAACGGATCACGAGCACCTCGGACCTGGCTCACGTGTGCGCCCCGCTGCTGCGTCACCGGGCTCACGAGCGCCTCGTCCTGGTGGTGTGCGACACGGGTGGGCGGGTGCTCAAGCGTACGGTCCTGACGGAAGGCAGCAGTGATCACACGGCCATGCCGATACGACAGGTCATCACCGAGGTGCTCACCTCAGGGGGAGCCGTGTTCGGCCTCGCCCACAACCATCCCGGCGGGTCGCTGGAGCCGAGCCTTGAAGACCTCGAGGCAACCATCAGGATCGCCGAGGCCGCGGACACGGTCGGGCTGCGACTCGTCGACCACGTCATCATCACGGATGGTGCCTGGAGGCGGATTCCCGCCTAAATCAAATCCACCACGGATGATCAACCCACCAACGGCAAAGGCCATGATCGTATGTATAGCTCCGAACGGCAGTCTTCCAAGAGACGCCCATGAGAACCTGATGGCGCGGGTAGGCCGCTAGGAACGTCAGCCGGCCATTACCCGTGACGTGAATTCATGCGCCTTTCCTGGAGGCCTGGATCACACGTCCGCGGATTCACGCTGCGCTCAGGGGCGATCCATTTTCCTCATATCGGGGATTTGGGTTGGCGCGTCGCCCCGGGGACAACGTGAAGATGCAGGGTGGGACAGCGACGGCGGCAGAAGTGCGGTCGTCAAAAGTGTCCGGTTCATCCATGCGGCGACAAAGGACGAGCCGGACACTCCACCTCACCCATGTCGCCGGGCGGGCTGCAGCCCCGTCCGGAGACAAGACGGCACCCGAAGCCCTCCATAGGGTGCCGTTGCAGGAAATCGGAGTCACCGGCCAATCCCCTCCAGTGGCCGGCGGTTCGGGCGGCACACTGCGGTGAACGGCCATCGCGGACCATGGTTTTCCTGAACTGCGATTTTCAGGAGTCCGCGATGGCCGTCACCCGTGCCTTTCTCCGTGCTTGTAGGCAAAGGCATGATCGACACCAACGCTGCGCGTCAGCATCAACTCTTCCCAGCGGCCCGCGACAACGAGTGCGGCAACCGACCCAAGCCATGAGGGAACCTTGTCACGTCGATCGCCTTGGCACAGGCCACACGCCTCAGGACCGAGGGCGCGATGGGTCGAGCCCGAGGCGGCAGATCCGGCGTAGCGCATACGCGCCTGTGGCAGCGACGTGCTCTCCCCCGGGCACGACGGAGAGGCCGACCACGCGCCATCGACCAGCCCGGTTCGGATTTCCAGCAAGTGAGCCATTTCCAGCCTGACCTGGCTGCTTGGGATGGGCAATGGGGCACCTGGCCGTCGGGAAAGGCTCCCAGCAAGACGGCAGTCGCCCAGGAGGAATAACGAAATGTGCGCATCTTGGGCGTTGGGATAGCGTGCGGCGATGAGCTTCCGACTGGCGGCGTACGCCGGTGCATCGAGGACGGGCGGGTGCTGCTGGCCCATTACGTAGGGCCGAGGGGCGAGCGGCACTGGACTCTCCCTGGCGGAAAGGTCGAGCACGGAGAGGATCCATTCGACGCCGTCATCCGGGAGGTTGCTGAGGAGACCGGCTGTGACGGGGTGGTTGAACGCTTGCTAGGGGTGGATTCGCGGGTGATTCCCGCAGCTGACCGCATGCCCGGCCTGCCTGAGCATCAGAATGTCGGCATCTTCTACCAGGTGGAAATCACCGGTGGCCAGCTCAGGCCTGAGCCGAACGGCGAAACCGCCGAGTCGGTCTGGACCCCGATTCCCGACGTTGTACGCCTCCGCCGATCATCGTTGGTCGATGTCGGCCTCGCTCTGGCACAGACCCTTCCGGCAACCGGCCATGTCAATCCCGTCCCGATCGGCGGCTTGATCCAGCACTGAGCGTTCATATCCCGAGCGGCGGCCGTCTTCCACGGCTTACCGGACGAGGATCGCCAGGACCATCCCGGTCACGCGGTGAGGGCAGCAGCGCAGGCCGTGCCGGCAGTTGGGTAGACGAATCGCGCGATCGTTCGATCATGGTTGGCCCGCACCCGTCGAGCAGGCGGTCGGCGAGGTGGCCGCGCTCATCCGCGGGCGGCTCACCGTCGGCATGATGGTCGGCTGCACGGTGACGCCGCTGTTCAAGACACGCTCACCGCCTTCTACACCGCCCACCCGGTGCGTGCCCGGAGGTGCTGACGACCCTGCCGTCACGGTCGCGGAGGATGGCGCCGCCGCCGCTCACCTGCAGCTTTCCTGTCTTGGGTGTGGCCACGGCCCGTTGACCGATGACCCGAATGCGGGCGCAGGCGCGGTTGACCGACTTCTGGTTGCGCGACGGGCGTGGACGATGCGATGCCGCTCGCGGAGTGGCTGCCGCCGGCGCCTTGATATTTCCCTGTCAGCGAAGGTCTTGGTCGCGGCTTCGGTCAGAGCGTCGATGAGGCCCGTCGTCCGGGCTGCGTGAATGGCTTCGAGCAGGGCAGGTGAGCGCGCACGAGCCTGCCGACGCGCTCGGATCCGTACGCCATGCCGATGACGTTTGCCCGAGTGGTGCGGCTTTCATCGGCCAGTCGGTCAGACGGCGATGAGCGTGCCGTCCAGGATTGCGTACGCCGGCCGGACGGCGCTCGATGGCGGCCGGCACGTCGTCGGCGAGTACGAGCAGGCGTGGGACGGGTTCGCGGACGTAGCGCCAGGCGGTGGTGGCGATGCCAAAGCCGCCGGCCAGCCGGGCACAGGTGCCCGTTACGCAGATGGGCCATCGCCAGTAAGGCCTGACGGGCGGGGAGCCGGCCCCCGCAGCGGGATCCTCGTGCGGCACGACCATCCCAAACAGGTTGACGCCCGGTAGGACAGTGTGCGAGCGGACAGCGGAATGACCCTAGGGTAAGTCAGCACACGGCTCCTGTTCTGGGCATCGGATCGTGGCCTTACGGGTGTTTTCCGCCATCTCGACTAATCGGTCCATTCCTGTCTCGGCAGAGCCGAATGGGAAAAGCACTCGGGTGCGTGGACGTGCCGAAGAGCATCGAGATCAGGCTGCGTCAGTATCGACTCTGGAGATCAACGACCTCACGGGATGCTGCAATTATAACATAAAGCCGATGCTACGCTTTACTCCTGCTTGACCTGCTGCATGATGCCTTACTAGTGAGAAAAGTAAGCGTTGCGGCGGAACCTGTCTCGGAGGAGAGAAAACAATATCCGCCCAACGTGTTGGATTGCCTGCGGTAATCGCAGGAAAGGCGGCACACTAGTCCCTGCGGCCACCGCCATTCCCCTTCGCCCATGAGTCGTTGCTGTCGAAGGCCCACGCGGTGGCCGCCTCCGTGTCCGACAGCAGGTTCCGCTGAAGCGAGTGGAATGCCTTACGTCCGGAATCACTGGTAAGAGACGTCATCGAACGTCCCGCACTCACGACTGCGCGCGCAACGGCAACGCGACCGTCACCCCTTAGTCCACGGCAGGCGTCGCATTCGTTAACCGGCCGGCGTATCCGATGGATGGTGTGGCGACTGGGGTTACAGCGCACAAATATGGACAAGGTTGATAAGATTGCGACATGCCCCTTGACCTGTACGCAGGTATTCCGGTCACCGACTATGCGGCAGCACTGAAGTGGTACGAACGACTGCTGGGCACCCCGCCGACGTTCGTGGCAAGCGACACGGAGGCCGTGTGGGAGCTCGCGGTCCGGAGAGGCGCCTACGGCATCGCGGGGAAACGACGCGGCGAGTGACGCACAAGCTGCGCGAGCAGGCACGACGTACGTGATCCACGGCGAGGGCATTTCGGCGGACTCCCGAAACACCGCTGTAGCCGCAAAGGCGCGGATTCATCAGAAACAGGCCGAAGAGGTTGCCGAACACATACAGCTCGGCGAGACCCTGCCCACCTGGTCATTCCAGGAGAGAAACATTTTGCGGCACCATTACGTCGCAAAGGCCACCACACGCGAGTACGTTGCACATCTCCAGGAACATGGACGGGTCTAGACAGGACCCTAACAAGAGACATATGTGACCGAGCCTAAGAAATGGCCCATAAAGCTGGGTTTCTAATCGGCCTTCCTATGTCTGGGCCGTTGGATATTCTTTTGCCGTGCTGAATCGCGAGGGCGACACCCATCTCTATCTCCAGATCAGCGAGGTCCTCAGGTCACGCATCATCGCCGAGCTTTCCCCCGGAGATCTCGTGATCAGTGAGGCGGGAATCCAGCGGGAGTTCAACGTCGCGCGCACGACCGCGCGCCGGGCGATCGACGTCCTACGCACCCAAGGACTGGTGCACACACGACAGGGCGAGGGGACGTTCGTCAACGCTCCCGGGCAAACCGGCCCACCGGCGCGGCAGACACCGATCTATCGACACATCGCAGGAGAGATCCGGGAGAAGATCCAAAACGGCGAGCTGCAGCCGCGCCATCCGCTTCCCAGCGAGACCGCTCTCGTACGCCAATACGGCGTCGCCCGCGAGACCGTACGCCGGGCGATCGCTCTGCTCCGCGAGCAGGGCTGGGTCTACAGCGTCCCGCATCGCGGAAGTTACGTCCACCAGCGGGAGCATTGGCCCTCTGACGTCCCGAATGAGACACATTCCGCATGAGACACGCCTCAGACCAGGCATTATCGGACCAAGCCCATCTCACCAGGTTCTCGAACAGCACGTCGCTGTCGTAGCCGCCCATCCGCTCGAAGAAGGAACACCGGATGCGAACGTCCGCGGGTAGTCGAGTGCGCAGTTGAGCAGCGCGCGAGCGGTGTCCCAACGAGCGGGCCAGAGCAGCGCGCGAGCGGTGTCCCAACGAGCGTGGCAGAGCAGCGCACGAGCGGTGTCCCGACGAGCGAGCCAGTGCAGCGGGCTGAAATGGTTCTGCGAGCTGACCAGGGCGGCACGGCAGAACAGCCGGTCAACCACCGCGACGAGAGAAAGCACGTACAGGCCGGACATACTCCAGACAAGCGTGCCCGCGGCCGAGACGCCTCCCCCACAACGACACGTTCCGGACAACCACCCCCCGAACGACGGCACGGACGAGCCACACGCCGCCAACAAAGGAGGGCTGCGCGGAGGAGATACGTCCCGGAGAAGCGTGCCCTGGACGAGACGCGTACCGGATGAAGAGCGACGATGGCAGATGCCGTCCGATCAGCAGTCGTCACACGAGACGGAACCAGAGGCAGACGATCGTGGTGTCGTCGCCCACCTCGCCGCCCTGCCCCTCCCAGTACCGCCGGTGCGACTCCCGCCAGTGCCCCACAGAGGTGTACCCCTCGCCCTCCGCCCGGGCGAACTCCCAGCTCACCTCCCCGAACGGCACCAGCTCCACCCGCGTGACCTCGACCTCACCCGCCCGCATCCCCGAGTCGTCCACGAGGACGAGACGCTCGCCCACGTGCTCAACCGCCTCCCCCTCGGCGTCGTAGTCGAGCGCCGGCAACCCGGCCGTGGCCGTCTTGGCGCCCGACAACGTCAGCTCGGTCAGCTCGGTGCGAAGCTCACCGGGGGTCCCCAGTTCGAGGACCCTGAGCCCATCCATACGCGGCCACATGGTGCCCAAGCCTAGAAGACGGGGATGATGTCCTCGGGATCGATGAAGTCGACCTCCACCCCTTCCAGGTCCAGCTCGGGAATGGCGGGGAAGGCGATCCCCCACCGTTCCACGATCGCGCGGATGCGCGCCATGGCCACCCGCCAGTTCTCCGCCTGCTCGTCGTACGACAGCACGCCGAGGCCCGCGTCGCGCGCGTGGTCCATGAGGACGCGGTGGTTGTGCAGGAAGTACGGCGGCAGCTCCCAGAAGCCCTCCGGCGGCTCCCAGAGGATCATGCTGAGGAAGACGAACCCGGCCCGCAGCTGACGGGTGATGAGGCCGCGGGTCTCGTCGGTGAGGCCCGGCCACTCGTTGTCCAGGATGGTCATGCAGATCTGCAGGTGGCGGGATTCGTCGCGGCCGATGCGCTGGAACATCTCGCTGAAGACCGGGTGCTGAGTGCCCGACGCCATGCCCCTGAAGAGGGTGGAGGCGGCCATCTCGCCCATCATGAAGCTGGTGAACAACACCGGCAGGCTGTATTTCCCGACGGCCGAGTTGTAGCCGTTCCAGTAGCGGCCGCCGTTGTGGTAGAGCCAGCCGATGTTGTTGTGGGCGGCCGCTTCGAGGTCGTCGGACGGGGTCCAGTCGAGGGGGCCGCCCGGCCAGAGCTTGGCGATGGTGCGCTGGCAGCACTCCTCGTGGTTCATCTCGTCACGGGTGATGGAGAAGAAGCACTTCCTGACCGGGTCCTCTTCGTGCTTCTCGAACGCGTGGATCGTGGCGCGGGCGAACACCGCCGGCCCCGACGCGTCGAAGTTCGCCAGCACCGCGAACCAGTACATGATGCCGAGGCGCTGCTCCCTCGTGAAGTCGTCGGGGTTCAGGCCGTCCCAGGGCAGGTCGGCCGGGTTCCAGACCATGCGCTTCGACTTCTCGTAGATGGCGGCGAGCTTCTCCGTCTCGACGCGCCATTCCATGGGATAGATGTTGGGCTGCGGGATCTCCGGCGCGGGCCAGAAGCCGCCCTCTGGGATCGTGAGGTCCGCCATGTTGTGACACCTCCTCTCCCATCCTGCGGGCCGGCGTCACGGCTTTCAAGTACGGGCGCGCTGGGTGATGGCCACGCAGACGAGTACGGCCAGCGCCGCCGCCACCGTCGCGGGGCCGAACCGCTCCCCCATCAGGAACCAGGCCCACACGAGGGTCAGGAGCGGCTGGGTGAGCTGGGTCTGTCCGGCGCGGGCGATGCCGCCCCTGGCCAGGCCCGCGTACCAGGGGAAGAAGCCGAGGAACATCGAGATGGTCGCCGCGTACGCGAACCCGGCCACGGCGTCGAACGTGAAGGTGACGGGGGTGGTCAGGGCCAGGACGGCCGTCACCGGGAGGGTGACGGGGAGGGAGAGCACGAGGGCCTGGGAGATGACCTGCCAGCCGGGGGTGTGCCGCGCCAGGCGTCCGCCTTCGGTGTAGCCGACGGCCGCCGACAGCAGGGCGCCCATGAGGAGGAGGTCGGGCCAGGCCGCCTCGCCCTGCTGCCGGGTGAGGGTGAAGACGGTGATGGCGAGGGCGCCGGCCGTACAGGCTGCCCAGAACAGGGGACGGGGGCGCTCGCCCGCCCGGAGAACGGCGCAGGCGGCCGTGGCGGCGGGCAGCAGTCCCGTGACGACGGCGGCGTGGGACGTGCTCGCGCCCAGGTCCAGGGCCAGACCGCTGAAGAGGGGGAAGCCGAAGACGACGCCGGCGGAGATCAGCGCGTAGGCGGTCCGCCGGCCCTTCGGCGGGAGAAGGGGCCGGCGGGCGGCTGTCAGGCAGATCAGGGCGAGCGCTCCGGCCACGGCCGCCCGGCCCACCGCCACCAGCCACGGGTCGAAGCCTCGCATCGCGTAGACGGTGGCCGGGAACGACCCGGAGAACGCCAGCACCCCGACGAACGCCAGCAACGTTCCCCGCCGTCGGTCGACCGGGACCGTTACTCCCCCGGAGACAGTAGCGCTATTCTCAACTCTCATGGAAAACGATAGCAGTATCGCTCATATCGCGGCCATCCTGCGCGAGGAGGCCGACCGGCTCGGGGCGGGGGCGCGGCTGCCGTCCAGCAGGGAGATCATGCGTCGACACAACGTCAGCCCCGTCACCGTGTCACGGGCGATCGGCCAGCTCGCCACCGAGGGCCGGGTGGTAACCAGGCCCGGCAGCGGCGTCTTCGTGACGCGGCGGCAGCGGTCCGAACGCGGCGGCGCCGACCTGTCGTGGCAGACGGTCGCGCTGGGCGACCGGGTGGTGGACGACGAGCCGGTCGCCACCCTGCTGCAGGCGGCGCCCGACGGGGTGGTGCCGCTCACCGGCGGCTACCTGCGTCCGGGGCTGCGGCCCGACCGGCAGCTCGCGGCCGCCGCGGCGCGGGCCGTGCGCCGTCCGGGAGCCTGGGCGATGCCGCCGCTGGCGGGGCTGCCGGAGTTGCGGCGGTGGTTCGCGGCGCAGGCAGGTGGCGACGTGACGGCGGCCGACGCGCTGATCGTGAGCGGCGGGCAGGCGGCACTGACGCACGCGTTCCGGGCGCTGGCGGCGCCGGGCACGCCGCTGCTGGTCGAGACGCCCACCTATCCGGGGGCGCTGGCGGCGGCCAGGGCGGCGGGGCTGCGGGCGACGGCCGTGCCGGTGGACCGCGACGGCGTACGTCCCGACCTGCTGGCCGAGGCGTTCGCCGTCACGGGGGCGCGGGTGTTCTTCTGCCAGCCCACGCTGCACAACCCCACGGGCGCCACGCTGCCGTTGGAGCGCCGCGAGCAGGTGCTGCAGGTCGCCAGGGCGGCGGGCGCGTTCGTGGTGGAGGACGACTACGCCCGCTACCTCACCGAGCAGCCGCCCCCTTCGCTGGCCTCCATGGACGCGCACGGCACCGTGGTGCACGTCGTCTCGCTGACCAAGATCCTGTCGCCGAGCATGCGGGTCGCGGCGATGATCGCCCGGGGGCCGGCCGCGCACCGGCTGCGGGCGAGCCAGCTCGTGGAGTCGTTCTTCGTGGCGCGGCCGTTGCAGGAGACGGCGCTGGAGTTCGTCGGCACGCCGGCGTGGCGGCGGCACCTGGCGGCCGTGCACGCCGAGATCCGCGCCCGCCGCGACGCGCTGGCCGCCGCGCTCGCCGAGCGCATCCCGCAGGCCGAGCCCCACCTGCTGCCCATCGGCGGCATGCATCTGTGGGTACGCCTGCCCGCCGAGGTCGAGGAGAACGCCCTGGTGGAGGCCGCACGGCGCAAGGGCGCCCTGGTGAGCCCGGGCAGGTTGTACTTCCCGTCGGAGCCTCCCGGCCCCCATCTGCGCATCACGCACATGGCCGCCGCGCACCTGGCCGAGCTGCACGAGGGCGTACGGCGGCTGGCCGAGGCCGTGACGGAGGCGACCGGCGATCACTGACGCGCGGCGGGCCCAGTAGAGTGACGGCATGCCGTTCCCCGCGGAGCTCGTACGAGACTTCGTGAACACCTTCGACGTCGAGGCGCAGGCGGACGAGCTGTCCTCCCCCGCCGAGCTGGCCATGTGGCTGCGCGAGCGAGACCTGATCGGGCCGCGCGACCGCGCCACCGACGACGACCTGACCACCGCCCACGCCCTGCGCGAAGGGCTCAGGGCCGCGCTCAGACGCGAGGCCGCCGACCTCCCGGCGCTGCCCCTGCGCGTCGCGGTGCGGGCCGGCGAGGCGCCCAGGCTGGTCCCCGCGTGCGAAGGTGTGCCGGGCGGGCTGGCCCGGATCGCCGCGGCGGCCGTGTCGGCGTCGTGGGACCGTCTCAAGGTGTGCGCGGACAGCACATGCCAGTGGGCGTTCATCGACTCGTCGAAGAACCGTTCCCGCTCGTGGTGTTCCATGCGGGTATGCGGCAACCGCACCAAGACACGGGCTTACCGGGCTAGGAAGCGGGGTTCGCGTCGTCTCGTAGGGTCAAACACCGATACGGTGTAACTCGTGCCTTGTGGCATGGACAGCAGGCGAAGGAGCGGGCCGAGATGGCAGACGTAGGCGTCCGGGCGGCCCGGCGCGAGGATGTACTTCAGGTGGCGAATTGTCAGATCCGCGCCTGGCGTTACGGCTACCGGGACTTCCTCCCCGAGGGCCCACTCGAGCAGATGACAGGCCCGGCGGCCGAGAAGATGTGGCTGCGCCAGTGGGACGAGGCGATCGTCGCCCCGCCCAGCCCCCGGCACCGGGTGCTGGTGGCGGTGGAGACCATCCTCGACACCGAAGGCTTCCCCGCGCTCGGCGCGGGCGGCAGCGCCGCACTGGTGACGCCCCGCGGCGGCGAACGCGTGGTGGGCCTGGCCTCACACGCTCCCGCTGAAGATCCCGATCTCGACCCCAGTGTGGTGGCCGAGATGCTGACACTGCTCGTCGACCCCGACTTCGTCCGCCGGGGGCATGGCAGCCGCCTGCTCAACGCCACTGTTGACTACCTGCGCGAAGATGGGTTCCGGCAGATCGTGACCTGGGTCTTCGCTGACAACTACGCTGTGCTCGGCTTCCTGGAGTCGGCCGGTTGGGGCGAGGACATGGCCGAGCGCGTCCTCGACATGGGCCGCCCGATCCGAATGGTCCGGCTTGCCACCGACATCAGTTGATCAGTTGACTTGAGGTAGACAACATGGCAACCCCAGGCCAGTGGATCGCGGGCGCCCGCCCGCGTACCCTGCCCAATGCGATCGTGCCCGTGATGGTGGGCACAGGTGTGGCCGTCGGCGAAGGCGGATTCGTATGGTGGCGGGCGATTTTGGCCCTTCTCGTAGCGTTGTCGCTGCAGATCGGCGTCAACTACGCCAATGACTACAGCGACGGCATCCGTGGCACCGACGACCAGCGGGTCGGCCCGATGCGGTTGGTGGGCTCGCGGGCGGCGACGCCGCGGCAGGTGCTGACGGCCGCGCTGGGCTCCTTCGGGGTCGCGGCGGTGCTCGGGCTCATTTTGGTGATCGCGACGCAGGCGTGGTGGATACTGCTGGTCGGCGCGGCGTGCATCGCGGCCGCCTGGTTCTACACCGGCGGCAGCCGCCCGTACGGCTACCGCGGGCTGGGCGAGGTGGCCGTTTTCCTGTTCTTCGGAGTCGTCCCGGTGGTCGGCACCACGTACGTGCAGACCGAGCAGCTGAGCTGGGCGGCGCTGATCGCCTCCATCCCCGTCGGACTGCTCTCCTGCTCGATGCTCGTGGTCAACAACCTGCGCGACGTCCGCACCGACGGCGAGACGGGCAAGCGCACGCTGGCCGTGGCGCTCGGCGCCGAGCGCACCCGCACGCTCTACGTCGCCTGCCAGATCGTGCCGTTCGTGGTGGCGCTGGCGATGATCCCGATCACGCCGTGGGCGGCCCTGGTGCTGCTCGCCGCGCCGCTGGCCATCTCCCCCATCCGGGTGGTGCTGAGCAAGGCCGTGGGCCCCGCCCTGATCGCGGCGCTCCAGCAGACGGGCAAGCTGCAGATGGCCTACGGGCTGCTCTTCGCGGTGGGGCTCTCGCTCGTCTTCTAGTCTGGGTCGGGTGAGGGATTTCATCGCCGGGCTGCCCAAGGCAGAGCTCCACCTGCACATCGAGGGCACCCTGGAGCCCGAGCTCAAGTTCGAGCTGGCCGCGCGCAACGGCTTGGAGCTGCCGTACGCGAGCGTCGAGGAGATGCGCGCGGCCTACACCTTCGACAGTCTGCCGTCGTTCCTCAGGATCTACTACGAGGGCATGCGGGTGCTGCGCACCGAGCCCGATTTCTACGACCTGGCCATGGCCTACCTGAGCAAGGCCGCCGAGCAGAACGTCCGCTACGCCGAGATCTTCTTCGACCCGCAGGCCCACACCTCGCGCGGGGTGCCGTTCGACGTGGTGATCCGCGGGCTGCGGCGGGCGCTGCTGGACGCCGACGCGCGGCTCGGCGTGCGGGCCCAGCTCATCATGTGCTTCCTGCGCGACTTCCAGGCCGAGTACGCGATGGCGACGCTGCTGGAGTCGCTGCCGTACAAGGAGTGGATCGCCGGCGTGGGGCTCGACTCCGACGAGAAGGGCAACCCGCCGCGCAAGTTCGCCGCCGTCTACGAGCGGGCCAGGCAGGAGGGCTATCTGCTCACCATGCACTGCGACATCGACCAGGACGACACGGTCGAGCACATCCGCCAGGCGATCGAGGAGATCGGCGTCGACCGGATCGACCACGGCGTCAACGTCCTTGCGGACCTGCGGCTGGTGGAGGCGGTGCTGGAGCGGGGTCTCGGGCTGACCTGCTGCCCGATCTCCAACGGCTACGTCAGCGAGGGCATGAAGGCCGAGGGCATCCGCAAGCTGATGGACCTCGGCGTGCGGGTGACGGTCAACTCCGACGATCCGGCGTACTTCTCCGGCTACGTGCGGGAGAACCTGGAGGCGCTGCAGGGCGCGCTCCAGCTCACCCGCGAGGAGCTGGCCGATCTAGAACGCAACGCCTTCGAGATCGCCTGGCTGCCGCGTCACCTCAAGGACGCCTACCTCTCCGAGATCGACGCGTACGTGGCGGCGGGGCAGCCCCGCTAACCCGCCGTGGCCTCCTCGATCGGCTGGTCGAGCACGCGCAGGCCGTCGGCGAGGTGCCTGCTCGCCGCGATGGCGGCCAGGACTCCGGCGACGATGAGGATCGCCGTCGCCGAGCCCAGCCGGTGTAGTCGCGGTTGCGGAACAGCAGCCCCTTCTTCGCGACCGCTTGGGTGGTGCGCCCGGGGTTTGTCACTCGCCAGACACCAAGGGCATCAGACGGTGAAGATCAGCGGAAAGCCACGTCATCCCCGATCTCGGTGGCGCGGCTCATCACCACGCGGGGCGCGACCTCGATGCCCAGCTCGCGCTCATGCTTCACCAGCGCCCGCAGCCGCGGCCCCCACACGCTCTCGGGCAGCACGGAGAAGCCGTGCCGCGCATACCAGGGCGCGTTCCACGGCACGTCGCGGTAGGTCGTCAGCGTCACGGCGGGCGCGCCCGCGGCCCGCGCGTGGTCGACCACGGCCGCCAGCAGCCGCCCGCCGATGCCCCGCCGCATGCTGTCGGGGTGGACGGCGAGCTGGTCGAGATGGACGTTGCCGTCCGCCTGCCCGATCAGCGCGAACCCGGCCGGCGGCTCGCCCTCGACCAGCACCGAACCGGGGTCGCCAACATCCTCGATCATGGTCGTGCCGGGCGGGAAGACGATGCCCACCTGCTCGAACAGCCTGTCGGCGGCCAGCTCGACAGCGACCAGCCCGGGAAGTTCGGCGGCTTGAGCCCATCGCACCATGGCGACACGATCTCATGTTTCGGGCGGATCTCGCCGCTCGTATTAGGGTTGATGATCGTAGGCCCGGCTGTGCGGAGCCGGGACCCTCTCCTCACGACGTGCCCATTACCACTCGGTGGTGGGCACGTCGTGTACGGCGATCAAAGGTCGAGCAGCGGCTCTAGACCCACCGTCAGGCCGGGCACCTCGCGCACCCTGCGCACGCCCAGCAGCACGCCCGGCGCGAACGCCGACCTGCTCATCGTGTCGTGGCGGATCGTCAGGATCTCGCCGTCGCCGCCGAGCAGCACCTCCTGGTGCGCGATCAGCCCCGACAGGCGCACCGCGTGGACGTGCACGCCGCCGACGTCGGCCCCGCGCGAACCGTCGAGCGCGGTGGTCGTCGCGTCGGGCATCGCGCCCAGCCCGGCCTTGGACCGCGCCTCGGCCACCAGCTCCGCCGTACGGCGGGCCGTGCCGGAGGGCGCGTCGGCCTTGTTGGGGTGGTGCAGCTCGACGATCTCGACGGACTCGAAGTAGCGCGCCGCCTGCTGGGCGAAGTGCATCATCAGCACGGCCGCGATGCCGAAGTTGGGGGCGATCAGGCAGTTGGTGCCCGGCGAGGCCGCCAGCCACCCGCGTACGGCCTCCAGCCGGCCCTCGTCGAAGCCGGTCGTGCCGACCACCGGGTGGATGCCGTGACCGATCGCCCATTCGAGGTTGCCCATGACCACGTCGGGGTGGGTGAAGTCGACCACCACCTCCGCGTCCTGCAGCCCCTCGATGGAGTCGTCCTTGTCGAGCGCGGCCACGAGCTCCATGTCGGAGGCCGCCTCGACCGCCTTGCACACCTCCACGCCCACACGGCCGCGGGCGCCGAGCACACCTACCTTGATCACACGGCCAACCCTATCCCACCTGCCCGGAGCCGAAGCGGCGGGCCGCGACCGGCGGCCCGCCGGGACTCAGCGGATGGCGTCGGAGAAGTCCTTGTCGCCGTACGGGCCGATCACGGCGAGCGTGAGCGGCCGGTTGAGCACGTCGCGGGCCACCTCGGAGATCTCGTCAGGGGTGACCGACTCGATGCGCGCGAGCACCTCGTCGACCGACATGAGCTCGTCGTAGACCAGGTCGTTCTTGCCGATGCGGGACATGCGCGAGCCGGTGTCCTCCAGGCCCAGCACGAGCCCGCCGCGCATCTGGCCCTTGCCGCGCATGATCTCGTCGGCGGCCAGGCCCTCGGTCACGACCCTGGCCAGCTCGTCACGGCAGATCTTCAGCACGTCGTCGATCTTCGAGGGCAGGCAGCCCACGTAGATGCCGAACTGGCCGGTGTCGGCGTAGGCCGAGGTGTAGCTGTAGGCGGAGTACGCCAGGCCGCGCTTCTCCCGGATCTCCTGGAACAGCCGCGACGACATGCCGCCGCCCAGGGCGGCGTTGAGCACACCCATCGCGAACCTGCGATCGTCGGTACGGGCCAGGCCGGTCGTGCCGAGCACCAGGTTGGCCTGCTCGGTGGGCCGGTCGAGCACGCGTACGCCGGAGCGCGTCTCGGCTCCGGGGCCGCTCGTGCGCGGCGGGGCGAACTCCGCCGCGCCGCTCAGCGCGCCCGCCCGCTCGTAGGCGCGGGTGACGAGCTCGACGACCTCCTCGTGCCGGATGTTGCCGGCGACGGAGACGACGGTGCGGCGGGGCCGGTAGTAGCGGCGGTAGTACTCCGCGATCCGCTCCCGGGCCAGGGAGTTGATCGACTCGACCGTGCCGAGGATCGGGCGGCCGATCGGCGAGTCGCCGTACAGCTCGGCGGCGAACTGCTCGTGCACCACGTCGGAGGGGTCGTCGTCGTGCATGGCGATCTCCTCCAGGATCACGCCACGCTCCGACTCGACGTCCTCCTCGCTCACCAGGGAGCTCGTCACCACATCGGCGAGCACGTCGACCGCGATCGGCAGGTCCTCGTCGAGGACCCGCGCGTAGTAGCAGGTGTACTCCTTGGCGGTGAAGGCGTTGATCTCACCGCCGATGCCCTCGATGGAGGCGGAGATCTCCATGGCGTCGCGGGTGGCCGTGCCCTTGAACAGCAGGTGCTCGAGGAAATGGGTGGCCCCCATGTGCTCGGGGGCCTCGTCACGCGAGCCGATGCCGACCCACATGCCGACCGCGACGCTACGCACGGTCGGCATGGTCTCGGTCACCACGCGCAGCCCACCCGGGAGGACGGTGCGCCTTACCACCCCGGCTCCGTCCTTGCCGGGGTGCAGCGTGGTCGTGCTCACGAGTTGCGGTCGTCTCCCTCGGCGCTGCGGGTGGTGCGCACGCGCGTACGGGTGCGACGGGGCCGCTCGGACTTGTCCTCGCCCGAAGCCTCGGCCTGCGCCGGGACGTCGGTGTCGTCACCCTCGGCGGCCCCACCCTTGGCCTCCTTCTCGGCGGCCTCCTTCTCGATGACCTCGACCGGCACCAGCGAGAGCTTGCCGCGGCCGTCGATCTCGGCGATCTCGACCTGGATCTTCTCGCCGACGCTCATCACGTCTTCGACGTTCTCGATGCGCTTGCCGCCGTGCAGCTTGCGGATCTGCGAGACGTGCAGCAGGCCGTCCTTGCCCGGCATGAGCGAGACGAACGCGCCGAAGGCCGCGATCTTGACGACCGTGCCCAGGTAGCGCTCGCCGACCTCCGGCATGTGCGGGTTGGCGATCGCGTTGATCGCCGACCGCGCCGCCTCGGCGGACGGGCCGTCGGTGGCGCCGATGTAGATCGTGCCGTCGTCCTCGATGGTGATCTCGGCGCCCGTGTCGTCCTGGATCTGGTTGATCATCTTGCCCTTCGGGCCGATGACCTCGCCGATCTTGTCGACCGGGACCTTGATGGTGATGATGCGCGGCGCGGTCGGGTTCATCTCCGCCGGGGAGTCGATCGCCTCCTGCATCACGTCGAGGATCGCCAGGCGAGCGCCCTTGGCCTGCTTGAGCGCGCCGGCCAGCACGTGGGCCGGGATGCCGTCGAGCTTGGTGTCGAGCTGCAGGGCGGTGATGAGGTCCTTGGTGCCGGCGACCTTGAAGTCCATGTCGCCCATGGCGTCCTCGGCGCCGAGGATGTCGGTCAGCGTGACGTAGGTGTCACCCTCGCCGATCAGGCCCATCGCGATGCCCGCGACCATCTCCTTGAGCGGCACGCCGGCGTCGAGCAGCGCCATCGTGGACGCGCACACCGAGCCCATCGAGGTCGAGCCGTTGGAGCCGAGCGCCTCGGAGACCTGGCGGATGGCGTACGGGAACTCCTCGCGGGTCGGGAGCACCGGGATCAGCGCCCGCTCGGCCAGCGCGCCGTGACCGATCTCGCGGCGCTTGGGCGAGCCCACCCGGCCGGTCTCACCGGTGGAGTAGGGCGGGAAGTTGTAGTTGTGCATGTAGCGCTTGGTGCGCTCGGGGTTGAGCGTGTCGATGACCTGCTCCATGCGGAGCATGTTGAGCGTCGTGATGCCCATGATCTGGGTCTCGCCGCGCTCGAACAGCGCCGAGCCGTGCACCCGGGGCACCACGTGGACCTCGGCGGACAGCGCGCGGATGTCCTTCGTGCCGCGGCCGTCGATGCGCACGCCCTCCTTGACGACCCGCTCGCGCATGAGCTTCTTCATCACCGCGCGGAACGCGGCGCTGATCTCCTTCTCGCGGCCCTCGAAGTCGGGCAGGAGCTTCTCGGCGGCCAGCGCCTTGACCTTGTCGAGCTCGTTCTCGCGCTCCTGCTTGCCGGCGATGGTCAGCGCGGCCGCCAGCTCGGTCCTGATCGCTGCCTCGACGGCGGCGTAGGTGTCTTCCTGGTAGTCGAGGAAGACCGGGAACTCGGCCGTCTCCTTGGCGGCGACCCGCGCGATGCGCGACTGCGCCTCGCACAGCACCTTGATGAAGGGCTTGGCGGCGTCGAGGCCCTGCGCGACGGCCTCCTCGGTCGGCGCGACGGCGCCGTCGGCGACCAGCTTCAGCGTGTCCTTGGTGGACTCGGCCTCGACCATCATGATCGCGACGTCGCCGTCGTCGAGCACGCGGCCCGCCACGACCATGTCGAACGTGGCCCGCTCCAGCTCGTGGTGGGTCGGGAACGCCACCCACTGGCCCTCGATCAGCGCGACCCGCACGCCGCCGATCGGGCCGGAGAACGGCAGGCCCGCCAGCTGCGTGGACAGGGACGCGGCGTTGATCGCGACCACGTCGTAGAGGTGGTCGGGGTTGAGCGCCATGATCGTTGCGACGACCTGCACCTCGTTGCGCAGGCCCTTGACGAACGACGGGCGCAGCGGCCGGTCGATCAGGCGGCAGGTGAGGATGGCGTCCTCGGAAGGACGGCCCTCACGGCGGAAGAACGAGCCGGGGATGCGGCCCGCGGCGTACATGCGCTCTTCGACGTCCACCGTCAGCGGGAAGAAGTCGAACTGCTCCTTCGGAGCCTTGGACGCGGTGGTCGCCGAGAGCACCATCGTGTCGTTGTCGAGATAGGCGACGGCGGAACCCGCCGCCTGACGCGCGAGGCGACCGGTCTCGAACCGGATCGTGCGCGTGCCGAACGAACCGTTGTCTATGACGGCTTCAGCGGTGTGGACACCCTCCACGGGGGACCTCCTTGTGGTCGGTCTCCCGCGCCCTTTTCTCACCGGCACCCTCGTTAGGTGCAGCGCCGGTCTTCGATCGAAGCACCCGGTCGAGGACATCGAGTCCTACCGGAAGCCACTACCGAGGACCGGCCCGCAGGCGTCGCGGGTCGCATGGTGCTGACGGACGCGGGGGCTGTGTGTCTCGGATCTTCAGTTGTACGTCAGGCGCGTGGCCGATTCACGCCGCCACGCGCCTGCTCATATCGGTCGTGCCCATATGAGAAGGGAGCGGCGCGGAGGCCGCTCCCTTCCATGTTATCGGCGCAGGCCGAGCCGCTCGATGAGCGAGCGGTAACGCTGGATGTCGATCTTCTGCAAGTACTTCAGCAGGCGGCGCCGACGGCCCACGAGCAGCAGCAGGCCACGACGGCTGTGGTGGTCGTGCTTGTGCGTCTTCAGGTGCTCGGTGAGCTCGCTGATGCGCTTGCTCAGCAGGGCGATCTGCACCTCGGGCGACCCGGTGTCGCCCTCGACCGTCGCGTATTCGCTGATGATGGACTTCTTGGCAGCGGTGTCGAGGGACACGGCTCTCCTTCGATTCTACGGGCACGCGTCGATGAGATGGACAGACGAACGACCGTGCGTGCCTACAGTCGCCGCGTGAAGGCCGTCATGGGCAGCGGACAGCTCCGCCGCTACAGAGCCGACATGCAAGGTTACCACCTCGTGCCGGATGCTCGGGGTGGTCGCGGGCCGGGAGACGGGAGCCGTCAGCTCGTCAGACGTCAGCTCGTCAGTGTCAGCTCGTCAGACGTCGGGTGGCCGCCACATCGTCGTGGATCTGGGCGATCAGGGCGTCGATCGAGTCGAAGCGGGTGTTGCCGCGCAGGCGCGCCGCGAACTCCACCGCTACGTGCGTGCCGTAGAGATCCAGGTCGTCGCGGTCGAGCGCGTACGCCTCGACCGTGCGCGGCACGTCCTCGAACGTCGGGTTGGTGCCGACGGAGATGGCCGCGGGCCAGCGCTGCCCCTCGTACAGGGTGGGGAGGTTGGCCACCGGGACGCTCTGCAGCCATCCGGCGTAGACGCCGTCGGCCGGGATCGCGGTGTGCTGCGGGGTCTCGACGTTGGCGGTGGGGAAGCCGAGCTCGCGTCCGCGCTGGTAGCCGCGTACGACGATGCCCTCGACGCGGTGCGGCCGGCCGAGCCTGGCCGCGGCGGTCTCGACGTCGCCGGCGGTGAGGAGCTCGCGGACGGCGGTGGAGGAGACGTCGTCGAGCCGGGGCACGACCTCCACCGCGAAGTCATATTTTTCGCCCAGCGTCCGCAATATCTCGACATCGCCGCTGGCGTCACGGCCGAACACGAAATCCTCCCCCACGACGACCGCCGCCGCCCGCAGCCGCTCGGTCAGCACGCTCTGCGCGAAGTCGTCCGGGGTCTCGCGCGCCAGCTCGGGCGTGAACTCCACCACCCGGACCTCGTCGATCCCCAGCCGGGTCAGCAGCTCGATCCTGCGCCGCATGCTGGTCAGCCGCTGCGGTCGCGCGCCGGGCCGGACGATCTCGTCGGGATGCGGCTCGAACGTCACGGCGACGCCCCGCAGCCCCCGCTCGCGGGCGACCGCCACCGTACGTTCCACCACCCGCTGGTGCCCCAGGTGGACGCCGTCGTACACACCGACGGTGACGACGGCCCTTCCCGAACCCTGCACCGCAGCCCCCATTCGCTCATTCCCGGTCAACGCGCACAAGCCTGCCATGCGAGACGCGGCCCGCTCCAACCGAGGGCACTATCATCGGGCATCATGCCTCGTTACGCGCTCCTGATCCTGCCTGCCTTCAACCGGGTCTACGGCGAGAGCGCCGCCCGGCTGACCCGCGCCGAGCTGGCCGTCTTCAGCGCGCGGGCCCTCGACGTCGACGTCGTGGGCAGCGAGGAGACGCGGATCGGTGGCGTCCCCTACGTGACGTTCGAGACCGCGCGGCCGCTCGCCGACGCCGACGTCGCGCTGCTGTCCAACCTGTCCTCCGTCTACGTCGTCTTCGGCGTGGAGGGCGAGCTGCTGCGCCCGCTGGCCATGCGCCCGCGCGACCGGCTGAGCAGCGACCTGATCACCATCCAGAAATACGCCGGCAAGACCAACGAGCACTTCACCAAGCTGCTGCTCAACGTCACCGCGCTGGCCGGCGACAAGGGGCTGGGCGACGGGCTTTCGGTGTTCGACCCGCTGTGCGGCCGCGGCACCACCCTCAACCAGGCCCTCATGTACGGCTACGACGCCTACGGCATCGACGTCGACGGCAAGGACTTCGAGGCCTACACCGGCTTCATCAAGACGTGGCTGCGCAACAAGCGGCTCAAGCACACCGCCGAGACCGTGCCGGTGCGCCGTGAGCGGGCGCTGGTCGGGCGGCGGCTCAACGTGACGTTCGGGCTGTCGAAGGAGGCGGTCAAGGCCGGTGACGTGCAACACCTGACCGTGGTCAACGCCGACACCCTCAAAAGCCGCGACTTCTTCAAGCCCCGCTCGTTCGACCTGCTGGTGACCGACGCGCCCTACGGCGTCCAGCACGGCAGCAAGGGCGGGAGCGGCCTGTCGCGCAGCCCGCTGGAGCTGCTGCGCCAGGCCGTGCCGGTCTGGGCCGAGCTGCTGCGCCCGGGCGGCGCGATGGGCATCGCCTGGAACACCTACGGCGGCACGCGCGCAGAGCTGGGCGAGATCCTGCTGGACGCGGGCCTTCAGGTCATGGAATATCCCGACTTCGAACACTGGGTCGACCAGGCCATCGTCCGCGACATCCTCGTCGCCCACAAACCCGCCCGCTGACCCACCCCGCCAACGCTCGCCTCTTCCGGGCGCGCCCCGCCACGCCCGCCCCGCCAACGCTCGCCTCTTCCGGGGCGCACCCTGCCACGCCCTCCGCACCGAGCGCCCGCGTCCGGGGAGTAGTGCCTGGTGCGCCGCGGACACCGCAGGCGCCGCTCGCCTCTTGGGGGTGGCGGGGGCGATCCCCCCTCCACCGCACTCAGCGCTCCGGTGTGCGGGCGGTCAGCTGACGAAGACCGCGACGGGCTTGGCCGTGCGGCCTTGCTCCTCGACCAGCGCGAGCAAGGCGCCGTCCGGGCCGAACACGCCGATCGGTCCCGGGCCGAGGCCGGCCGCGGGCAGCCGGCCGCCGTGGCCGACGACGCGGGCCTCCTCCGCCGTGACGTCGCGGCGCGGGAACGCCGCCGCCACCGCCTCGGCGATCGGCAGGATCACGCACTCCTCGGCGAGCTGCTCGACCGTCCTGGCCAGCGACAGGTCGTACGGCCCCACGCGGGTGCGCCGCAACCGCGTCAGATGCCCGCCGACGCCGAGCGCCGCCCCCAGGTCGCGGGCCAGCGCGCGGATGTAGGTGCCGCTGGAACACGTCACGACCGCGTCCACGTCGACGACGTCACCGCCGGCCCGGATCTCGCGTACGTCGAACTCCCGCACGGTGACGGGCCTGGCCGCGAGCTCGACCTCCTCGCCCGCGCGCGCCATCTTGTACGCCCGCTGCCCGTTCACCTTGATCGCGCTCACCTGCGGCGGGATCTGCATGATCTCACCGGTCAGCGCCTCGATGCCCTTGCGGATCTCCGCCTCGGTGACGCCGGCCGCCGAGGAGGCGGCGGTGACCTCGCCCTCGGCGTCGTCGGTGTTGGTGCTGACGCCGAGCCGGATCGTCGCCTCGTACACCTTCTCGGTCAGTGTCAGGTGCCCGAGCAGCCTGGTCGCCTTCTCCACGCCGATCACCAGCACGCCCGTGGCCATCGGATCGAGCGTGCCCGCGTGGCCCACCCGGCGGGTGCCCGCGATGCGCCGCATCTTGGCCACCACGTCGTGGGAGGTCCACTCCGCCGGCTTGTCGACGATGATCAGACCGCTCTCGGCCATTCAGCAGACCTTCCGCAGCTCGCGCCGGAACTTCGCCATGGTCTCCTCCACGGAGTCGTGGGAGGTGTAGCCGGCCGCGTTGTGGTGGCCGCCGCCGCCCAGCGCCGCGCACACCGATCCCACGTCGACGCGGCCCTTGGACCTGGTGGAGACCTGCCAGTCGCCCTGGTCGTCCTCCTTGAGAACGACCGCGACCTCGGCCTCGTCGGTGCGCCGGACGATGTCGATGATGCCCTCCAGCTCCGCGTACGGCAGCCCGTACGCGGCCCGGTCGACCCGCGTGACGTACGTCGAGACGAGGCCGTCCTCCAGCGTCACCCGGTCGAGCGCGGCGGCGAGCACCTTGAGGTAGCCGAACGGCGAGCGGTCCCACAGCTCCCGGGCGATCTCGTCGGTACGCAGCCCCGTCGCCACGAGCCTGGCCGCCATCTGGTGGACGGCGGGCGTGACGGAGGAGTGGCGGAAGGAGCCGGTGTCGGTCACCAGCCCGGCGTACAGGCAGGTGGCGATGTCACGGTCCAGACGCCCGCCGAGGCGGTAGACGAGCTGCTCGGCCAGCATGGCCGTGGCCGCCGCCTTGGCGTCGATGAGGCCGAGCGTGCCGAACCCGCCGTTGGACGGGTGGTGGTCGACCACGATGACCTCGCGCGCGGTGGCGGCGTTCGAGCACAGCAGCCCGAGCCGCTCGAACGTCGAGGCGTCGAACACGATCATCAGCTCGGGCTCTGCCGGGTAGTCCTCCGGTGCCACGAGCATGTCCTGGCCCGGCAGGAACCGCAGCAGCCGCGGCACCACGAAGTGGCGGTCGCCGAACGACGCCACCACCCGCTTGCCCATCCGGCGCAGCGTGAAGGCCACCGCCAGCATCGAGCCGAGCGCGTCGCCGTCAGGGGTGACGTGGCAGGCCAGCGCCACCTCGTCGGCGCGGCCGATCAGCTCAAGGGCCCGCTCCCACTGGGAGTCGGGGATCGGGCAGCTCTCCATGGGCCGACGGTCCACGCGGTGCGGACGGCCGGCCCGGTCACGCACGTCGGGTGTCACGCCTGGTCTTCCCCGCCGGACTCGGGCCCCTCGCCGGGGCCTTCCTCCGGCTTCCTGTAGGGGTCGGGCTCACCCGCGTAGGCCGCGGTCTGCGCCTGACGGGCCACCTCGGCGTCGCGCGCCCGCGCGGCATTGATGAGGTCGTCGAGGTGGCGGGCGCTGTCGGGCAGCGGGTCATGCTTGAACGTCAGCGTGGGAGCGAAACGCACACCGGTCTGACGGCCCACCTCGGAGCGGATGATGCCCTTGGCGCTCTCCAGAGCGGCCGCGCTGTCGGCCCGCTCCGCCTCGGAGCCGAACACCGTGTAGAACACCGTCGCATCGCGCAGATCAGCGGTGATGCGCGTGTCGGTCACGGTGACGAAGCCCAGACGGGGATCCTTGATCCGGCGCTCCAGCATCTCGGCGACGATCTGCTGGATGCGGTCGGCGAGCTTGCGCGCTCGTGCGGCATCCACCATGTTCGCTCCCCCTCACGCACGACCTGGCGTGCTGTTCGTTCAATCTTCGTCGTTGTAGAGCCGGTGCCGGGCCGACAGCAGCTCGATCTCGGGCCGGAAAGCCACCATACGCTCGCACGCGTCGAGGACCTCCTTGCAGTTGCCCGCGGAGGCCGACACCACCGCCACGCCGACCTCAGCCCTGCGGTGCAGGTCGAGATGTCCGGTCTCGGCCACCGCGACGCTGGGATAACGGCGCTGCAGCTCGGCGATCAACGGCCGGACGACAGCGCGCTTCTGCTTCAGCGACCTGACATCGCCCAGCAGGATGTCCAGGGTAAGAGCACCCACATACATCGTTGGTAACCACCGCTTGGCCTGGTGGGGTGGAAGCACGGCCGGCCTGCTGCGGTGGGAACCAGGCCTGGGCGTGCGAGAGGCGCCCGGCGGATGTCCCGCCGGGCGCCCGGCCGCGCATCACACGCGCGGCTTCTCCCGCATCTCGAACGTCTCGATCACGTCGTCGATCCGGATGTCGTTGTAGCCGACCCCGATACCGCACTCGAAGCCCTCGCGGACCTCGGTCGCGTCATCCTTGAACCGACGCAGCGACGAGACGGTCAGGTTGTCGGCGATGACGACGCCATCGCGGATCACCCTGGCCTTGCTGTTACGGACGATCACGCCGGAGCGGACCAGCGAACCGGCGACGTTGCCGATCTTCGGCACCTTGAAGACCTCGCGGACCTCCGCCGTGCCCATCTGGACCTCTTCGAACTCGGGCTTGAGCATGCCCTTGAGCGCCGCTTCGATTTCCTCGATCGCCTGGTAGATGACCGAGTAGTAGCGGATGTCGACGCCCTCGCGCTCGGCCAGATCGCGCGCCCGAGGCTCGGGGCGGACGTTGAAGCCGATGATGACCGCGTTGTCGTCGGCGACGGCCAGGTTGACGTCGTACTCGGTGATGGCGCCGACCGCGCGGTGCAGGACTCGGAGCCTGACCTCGTCGCCGACGTCGATCTTGAGCAGGGCGTCTTCCAGGGCCTCGACCGAACCGGACACGTCACCCTTGATGATGAGCTTGAGCTCGTCGACGCGACCCTTCTCAAGGTCGCTGAACAGCTCTTCGAGGGTGCGGCGACGGCTCGACTTCGCCATGTCGGCGCTGCGCTTGCGCGCCGCGCGCTGCTGGGCGATCTGCCGGGCCATCCGGTCGTCGGTGACCACGATGAAGTTGTCACCGGCGCTCGGCACGGCCGTCAGACCCATCACCAGGACCGGACGCGACGGCGTGGCCTCCTCGACCGCGTCGCCGTTGTCGTCGAGCATCGCGCGGACTCGGCCGAAGGCCTCGCCGCACACGATCGAGTCGCCGACCCGCAGCGTGCCGCGCTGGACCAGGACGGTCGCGACGGGGCCGCGGCCCTTGTCGAGGTGAGCCTCGATCGCGATGCCCTGCGCGTCCATCGTCGGGTTGGCCCGCAGGTCGAGCTCGGCGTCGGCGGTCAGCAGGATCGCCTCGAGGAGCTCGTCGATGCCCGTGCCGTTCTTCGCCGAGATGTCGACGAACAGGGTCGAGCCGCCGAACTCCTCGGCCACCAGGCCGTACTCGGTGAGCTGGGCGCGCACCTTGTTGGGGTCGGCGCCCTCCTTGTCGACCTTGTTGACCGCGACCACGACCGGCACCTCCGCCGCCTGGGCGTGGTTGAGGGCCTCGATCGTCTGCGGCTTCACACCGTCGTCGGCCGCGACCACCAGCACCGCGATGTCGGTGGACTTGGCGCCTCGGGCACGCATGGCGGTGAACGCCTCGTGACCCGGGGTGTCGATGAAGGTGACCCTCCGGTCTTGGCCCTCGTGCTCGGTGGAGACCTGGTAAGCACCGATGTGCTGGGTGATGCCACCCGCCTCGCGCGCCACCACGTTGGTCTTGCGGATGGCGTCGAGCAGCTTGGTCTTACCGTGGTCGACGTGACCCATGACGGTCACGACCGGGGGACGCGCGGCCAGGTCGGCCTCGTCGCCCTCGTCCTCGCCGAACTCGATGTCGAAGGCCTCGAGAAGCTCGCGGTCCTCCTCCTCCGGGCTGACGACCTGGATGTTGTAGTCGAGCTCGGCGCCGAGCAGCTGCAGCGTCTCCTCGTTGACCGACTGCGTCGCCGTCACCATCTCGCCGAGGTGCAGCATGATCTGCACGAGCGAGGCGGGGTTGGCGCCGATGCGGTCGGCGAAGTCGGACAGCGACGCGCCGCGCGGCAGCCGGATCGTCGCGCCGTTACCGCGAGCGACCTGCACACCGCCGATCGCCGGCGCCGACATGTTGTCGAACTCCTGGCGCCTCTGACGCTTGGACTTGCGGCCACGGGCCGGACGGCCGCCGGGACGCCCGAAGGCTCCCGCGGTGCCGCCGCCACGGCCACGACCGCCGCCACCGGGACGACCGCCGAAGCCGCCGCCACCGGGACCGCCGGTGCCGGTGCGCTGACCGGTGCCGCCGCCACCCGGCCGGCCGGCGAAACCGCCGCCGCCACCGGGACGACCACCGCCGCCACCACCGCCGGGACGGCCACCGCCGCCACCGCCACCGGGACGACCGCCGCCGCCACCGCCACCGGGACGACCGGCGCCGGGACCACCGGCAGGACGACCCTGCGGCATCATCATCGGGTTGGGCCGCGGGCCACCCGGACGGGGACCACCCGCACCGGGACCCGGACGCGGGCCGCCGGCCGGCGGGCCGGGACGCGCGCCACCGGAGCCGGGCCTGGCGTCGGGGCCGGACCGACCCTGCGGCGGACGCGGCATCGCGCCGTCGCGCGGCGGACCGTCACGACGCTCGCGCTGACCGGGACCGCCACCCTCGCGGTTGCCTCCCGGACGCGGGCGCGACTGACCCATGCCGCTGGCGTTGGACGAGAACGGGTTGTTGCCGGGACGCGGGCCACGCGGGCCGGGCTTGGGACCCGGACCGGGACGCGGGCCGCCGCCACCGGGGCCGCCGGAACGCGGCGCCTGCTGGGAACCGCCGCCACCCGAGGGCCCCGGACGGGGCGCCGGGCCGGGCTTGGGACCCGGACGTGCGGCGGGACCGGGCCTCGGGCCCGGAGCCGGACGTGTGGGCGCGCCGCTCTCGAAGCGCGCCTGAGGAGCCCCGGAGGTCTCGCCGCGCGCAGCCTCGGGCTGCTGCGGCTGCTGCGGCTGGGGCTGCTGCTGCGGCATCGGCGGCACCTGCGGACGCGGCTGACCGCCGCCCGCGGGGCTGGGCCGCGGACCGGGCTTGGGAGCCGGACGCGGCGGAACTGGAACCGGAGCCTGTCCGGCGCCGTTGCCGGCCTGGCTCTCGCCCGGCCGGGGCGCAGCCCTTGGCGGCTGCGGCCTGTTGGACGGCTGACCGCCGCCCCTGGAGGGGCCCCCCTTAGAGGCGCCCAAAGCTTCGGTGAGCCTGCGGACCACCGGCGCCTCGATGGTCGAGGACGCCGAACGGACGAACTCTCCCATCTCTTGGAGCTTGGCCATGACGACCTTGCTCTCTACGCCGAACTCCTTAGCGAGCTCGTATACCCGGACCTTCGCCACTGCACTCCCTTACTCGGCCCGGGAGGCTGGCTGTGCCGTCCGGACCGTCGCTACCTTGACGTCTTCATCGCCGCGTGCTCATCAGGCGCTCATAGCAATCTGACTCCGCCCATCAACTCGGCGTCCTACATGACATTTCGTGGTTCTCCCTCCAGGTGCGCCCGCACGGGCGACACGTCAAGCGGCCCCGTCACGCGGAACGCGCGCGGAAACGCTCGGCGACGCTCGGCAAGCTCCAGACAACTCAAGGACGGATGCAGTGAAGCACCGCGACCGGGGAGCCGTCCTCGCAGGTCGGGGACCACATGATCCTCTACCCGCACCAGGCGGAGCAGCTCGGACTGAGCCGTGCGAACCCTGCAACCCACACAGGTGCGCTGCGGGGCTGCCTGGCCACCATATTCCAGCTTACCGTGTTGACGCATCTACGGAACCGGCGGCGTCCTCGGCTTGGGTGTCGGGACGGATGTCGATCCGCCATCCGGTGAGCCTGGCCGCGAGCCGCGCATTTTGCCCCTCTTTGCCGATCGCCAGCGAGAGCTGGTAGTCGGGCACCGTCACTCGCGCGACCCGCCCGTCCAGATCGAGAACCTCGACGTGGGAAACACGTGCGGGCGACAGGGCATTCCCGACGAACTCGCCCGGATCTTCCGACCAGTCGATGATGTCGATCTTCTCGCCGTGCAACTCGGTCATCACGTTGCGCACGCGCGAGCCCATCGGGCCGATGCACGCGCCCTTGGCGTTGACGCCCGCCTTGCGCGACCTGACGGCGATCTTCGTACGGTGGCCCGCCTCGCGCGCCACCGCCGCGATCTCCACGGTGCCGTCGGCGATCTCCGGCACCTCCAGCGCGAACAGCTTCTTCACCAGCCCGGGATGCGTGCGCGACAGGGTGACGGAGGGGCCCTTGTGGCCCTTCTTCACCTGCACCACGTAGGCGCGGATGCGCTCGCCGTGCGCGTATTCCTCACCGGGGACCTGCTCGGCGTGCGGCAGCACGGCCTCGATCTTGCCGAGGTCGACCAGCACCACGCGCGGGTCCTTGCCCTGCTGGATGACGCCGGAGACCAGCTCGCCCTCGCGGCTGGCGAACTCGCCGAAGTTGATCTCGTCCTCGGCGTCGCGCAACTGCTGCAGGATGACCTGTTTGGCGGTGGTCGCGGCGATCCTGCTGAAGTTGTTGGGTGTGTCGTCGTATTCCCTGACGACCTCGCCGTCCTCGTCGATCTCGGCAGCCCAGATCATGACGTGACCGGTCGCGCGGTCGAGCTCCGCCCGCGCCTTGGAAGCGGCACCGTCGGTGCGGAAGTATGCGATCAGCAGCGCGTCCTCGATCGCCTTGACGACCAGGTCGAAGGAGATGTCCTTCTCCCGCTCCAGGCTGCGCAGGACGCTCATGTCGATGTCCACGGCGGCTCCCCCTAGCCCTCGTCGCCGTCGACGTCGTCGATCCGGCGGAATTCCACCTGTACCCGTCCCCGGGTCAGGTCCTTGTAATCAAGCTTGCGCGCCGTGCCGGCGACGTCGAGGTCGACGCCGCTCTCGTCGGCGCCCAGAATGCGGCCCTCCATCACGGTGCCGTCTCTCATCTCCGCCTTCACCAGCCGTTTGGCCGCGCGCCGCCAGTGGCGCGGCTCGGTGAGCGGACGGTCGACACCGGGCGAGGAGACCTCGAGCGTGTAGGCGCTCTGGCCCATCGCGTCGTCGTCGTCGAGCGCCGCGGAGACGGCCTGGCTCACGTCGGCCACGTCGTCGAGGCTCACGCCGCCGTCACGGTCGACGATCACGCGCAGGATCCGTCGCCTGCCCGCCTGGGTGACCGTGATGTCCTCCAGATCGAGGCCCTCCGCGCTGACCACGGGCTCCAGGAGCTTCATCAGGTGGTCGCGGGGTGATGCGCTGCCCATATCGACCTCCCCTATTGTCATGTCTCAGCCGGGCGGACCTCGCCTCTGGCTCTCCGCCGTCTGACAGCTCGGCCAGCGACGACAGTTGACACCCTATCCGTACGAAGGCACGGAGAGAGCGCCACTCGTCACCGTCGAATGGCGGAGCGTCGCCTGACGGCGATCCGGGGCACCAGCCCGTACGATGCTATCTGCGTCCGTAGTCACTGGAGGTCCACGCCTGTGCGCCCGCGTCACCTGTCTCGGCGAGCCTTGCTGGCGGGCGGAGCGGCCGCTCTCGCCGCCTGCAGCTCGTCAGGGCCGCCCCGGCCGTCCGCCCCGGCTCAAGACTCCGCCGAGACGCGGCTGCTGAGGCAGCTGATCGCCGAGAAGGAGCGGACGATCGCGCTCTACTCGTCGCTGATCGCCGACGGGGGTGACAAGCTGATCCCGTTCCGGCAGCGCCATCAGGCCCACCTCGCCGAACTGCGCAAGCACGTGCCGCCGGCGCCCCAGTCGCCGTCCCAGTCGGTGCCCCAGTCAGTGCCCCAGTCGCCGCGGCCGTCGGGCTCGCCTTCTGCGTCGCCGTCGGCGAAGCCGTCCCTGTCGCGGTTGCGCGACGCCGAGCGCGCGGCGGCGGAGCTGCGTACGCGGCAGCTGGCCGGGGTCTCCCCCGGAGTCGCGCAGCTCATCGCCAGCATCGGGGCCTGCGAGGCGGCCCACGCCGTCGCCCTGCCGAGGTCGTTGTGAGCGGGCGCGCCCTGACGGCGGCGGACGACGCCGAGAAGCTGCGCAAGGCGCTGGCGGCCGAGCACGCGGTGTTGTTCGCCTACGGGCTGCTGGGGGCGCGCACGTCCGGCTCGCTGCGGGAGCGCGTCGAGGACGCCTTCGACGTGCACCGGGCCCGGCGCGATCAGTTGCGCTCCTACATCGTGGCCAGGGGCGGCAAGCCGGCCGAGGCGGAGGCCTCCTACACGCTGCCGTTCTTCCCCTCCAACGCCACGCTGGCCACCAACCTGGCGGTGCACCTGGAGAACGGCGTCACCGCCGCCTACCTGGAGCTGGCCTCCGCCCGGGATCCGTCGCTGCGCCGCTACGCCGCCAAGGCCATGCAGGACGCGGTGACCCGCGCGTACGCCTTCCGCCCGGCCCAGCCGCCGGCCTTCCCCGGCATGCCGGGCTCGACCCGGACGCCCACCCCATCAGCGGCCCCCACAACGACGCCGTCCGCGGCACCCTCCTCGGGGGCGGGCAGCGGCGTGACAGAGTAGCCGCGCGGGCCAAGTCAGCCCGCGCGGCGTGCGGGATCAGCCGGCGCAGACGGCCTGGACGCGGTCGGCGGCCTCCGCCAGCGGGATCTCCGACTTCTCACCCGAGACGCGGTCGCGCAGCTCCACCACGCCCTGCGCCAGGCCGCGGCCGACCACGACGATCGTCGGCACGCCGAGGAGCTCGGCGTCCTTGAACTTCACGCCGGGCGACACCTGCGGCCGGTCGTCGACGAGGACGCGCAGCCCGCGCGCCTCCAGCTCGGCGCCGAGCTGGAGCGCCGCCTCGACCTGGTTGTCCTTGCCGGTGCCGACGATGTGGACGTCGGCGGGCGCGACCTCGCGCGGCCACACGAGCCCGAGCTCGTCGTGCGCCTGCTCGGCGATGACCGCCACCGCGCGGGAGACGCCGATGCCGTAGGAGCCCATGGTGACCCGGATCGGCTTGCCGTCGGGGCCGAGGGCGTCGAGGCCGGCGGCGTCGGCGTATTTGCGGCCCAGCTGGAAGATGTGGCCGATCTCGATGCCGCGGTCGATGGACAGCGCGGAGCCGCAGCGCGGGCAGGGGTCGCCGGCGCGCACCTCGGCGGCCTCGATGGTGCCGTCGGGGGTGAAGTCGCGGCCGGCGACCACGTCGACGGCGTGCCGGCCGGGCTCGTTGGCGCCCGTCACCCACGAGGTGCCGGTGACGACCCGGGGGTCGACGAGGTAGCGGATGCCGAGCTCGCGCAGGATCTGCGGGCCGATGTAGCCGCGGACGAGGCCGGGGTGCTTGTCGAAGTCGGCGGCCTCGAAGATGGCGGGCTCGCCGGGCGACAGCGCCGCCTCCAGGCGCTTGAAGTCGACCTCGCGGTCGCCGGGCACCCCGATGACCAGCGTCTCGACCTTGTCGGTGCCAGGCGTGGAGACCTTGACCACGACGTTCTTGAGCGTGTCGGCGGCGGTGACGGACAGGCCGTGGTGCTCGTTGACGTACGACACCAGCGTCTCGATGGTGGGGGTGTCGGGTGTGTCGAGGACCTTCATCGGCGCCACGTCGTCGTAGGAACGGGCGGCCGGCGCGGGGGTGGTGACGGCCTCGGCGTTGGCGGCGTAGCCGCACGAGCGGCAGGCCACGAACGTGTCCTCGCCGGTGGGCGTGGCCGCGAGGAACTCCTCGGAGGCCGAGCCGCCCATGGCGCCCGACTGGGCAAAGACGATCTTGTAGTTGATGCCGAGGCGGTCGAACGTGCGGATGTAGGCCTCGCGGTGCAGCTCGTAGGAGCGCTTGAGGCCGTCGTCGCCGAGGTCGAAGGAGTAGGAGTCCTTCATCAGGAACTCGCGCCCGCGCAGGATGCCCGCGCGGGGCCGCGCCTCGTCGCGGTATTTGGTCTGGATCTGGTAGAGGATGACCGGATAGTCCTTGTACGAGGAGTATTCGCCCTTGACCATGTCGGTGAAGAGCTCCTCGTGCGTGGGGCCGAGGAGGTAGTCGGCGCCCTTGCGGTCCTGCAGGCGGAAGATGTTGTCGCCGTATTCGGTCCAGCGGCCGGTGGCCTCGTAGTACTCGCGGGGCAGCAGGGCGGGGAAGAGCACCTCCTGACCGCCCATCCGGTTCATCTCCTCGCGGACGATCCTGGTGACGTTCTCCAGCACCATCTTGCCGAGGGGCAGCCAGGAGTAGATCCCGGGCGCGACCCGGCGGACGTAACCGGCGCGGACGAGCAGCTTGTGGCTCGGGACTTCCGCGTCTGCCGGGTCGTCCCGCAGGGTGCGAAGAAACAACGACGACATGCGCAGCAACACGGCCACTCCTTGCTCGAAACCCTGATGGAGGATTACAGGCTATCGACTCGGCGTGGTACGGCGCTCGTCGTTATCGCGCGGCGACCCTCAGACGGCCAGGGGGAACCAGCCCGCGACGAAGGCGGCCAGGCAGGCCGCGAACGTTCCCGAGAAGACGACCGACAGCGCGAGGGCGCGCAGGCGTCCCCGGGTGTTCCTGCGCAGCGCGAGCACGAGGACGAGGGACAACAGCCCGATCGCCATCGCGGGCCCTGGCCAGAACGACTGCTCGCTCTCGATGAAACCGGGGGTCGCGCGGTCCACGACGTCGGCGATGAGCGCCGCGCCGACCGCCCCCGCGGCCAGGTCGCCCCAGCCGTCGTCCCTGCGCGTGGCGTACGCCAGCAGGCCGAGACCGACGAGCAGGACGAGCGTCCAGTTGAGCCCGGCCGCGTCGGAGCCGACGATCTCGAGGATGTCGCGGCCGTGCAGCGCGCCCGCGGCCATGGTGCCGACCAGGGCGGAGACAGCCGCCAGGAACGTGGTCACCAGCGCCCAGGCGAAGCCGGACGCGCTCGCGCCCACGGCGAGCGAGAGGGCGAGGTAGGCGTACGGATCGTAGATCTGGCCGACCCATCCGGGGCCGTTCCCGGCGAAGAGGATGCCGATCAGGCCGACGGTCAGTCCCCCGGCGAAGGCCACCAGCAGGTGACGTTCGATCGCGCGCTGCCGCCTGTCGTACTCGGCGAAGTCTGCGTACTCGATGGTGGTGTTGTTCATCTCCAGTCCCTGGTCAAACCTCCCCCGGTTACAGATAGGGATGACCACCACCAGATTATGTAACCGTACAAAAAAGGCAAATTTGGGTCATCTTAGGGACAAAACGGTCACTTCTGTCCCACAGAGGGATTCCCCGATGTGGGACGGCTAACCACCGAGCAGCTCTTCCCAGGGATGACGGGTGTTGGTGCGGCGGGTGGTGTCGAGTGCCTCGGCCAGGCGCCAGAGGCCGGGCCGGGCGCGTACGGTGGCCCGTCCCATCGGGTCGACCGCGCGCAGCTCGAACCGCACGCCCATCACGTCGAGCACCGCCGAGCCGTCGCCGCCCGGACCTGCCTGGGTGACCAGGGAGCCGTCGTAGTCGGGGTCGCGCACCTCGTCGGCGAGGAGGGCGGCCACCTCCGACGCGTAGGGGCCGTCACGCCACTCGATGTGCCAGCTGTGGTCGGACCCGCGCCACCAGGTCAGGTCGCGGCACGACTCGATGAAGTCGGCCTCGGACGCCAGCGCGGCCATCACCCGGCCGAAGGCTTCGTACCTGCGCGCGCTGGTGAGCGAGAGATCGTCGCCTTGATCAGGGAACGGCCCGCCCTCCGGCCGTCGCAGCGCGTGCTTTCGCTTCACGAGCATCCACTCTGATCGCCCCCTCACCTTCCCGCAAGTCCTTGCCGCGAACCGCTTCCCACTTCACACAGCACGGCGGGCGAGTAGCGTGGAGGTGCGCCCTCTGCCCCGGGAGCTGCCATGTTGGGCCTGCTGGCCGGAGAGGCCGCGCGCAGGTTCGGGGAGCGCGCGGCCGTGTTCACCGGATCTGTGCCGCTGTCGTTCGCCGAGCTCGACCGCCTCTCCGACGAGGTGGCCGCCGGGCTGGCCCATCGCGGGTGCCGCATCGGCGACATCGTGATCCTCGCGCTGCCCGACGGGCCCGAGTTCGTGATCTGCTACGTGGCGGCCGCCAAGATCGGCGCGGTCACCGCCGGCGTCGGGGCGCGGCGGGCGGAGCTGCCCGCCGCGCCGGACCCGGCCGTCGTGGTCACCGCCCCCGGCGTGCTGCCGCCGCTGACCGGGATCGACGTCGTGACGCTGCCGCTCGACCGGCGCCCGCGCGAGCCGCACTCCTACGATCCCGCCCGGCTGGACGGGCTGCGCAGGGCCGAGCCGCCGCCTCCGCCGTTCCCGCCCGATCCCGGGCGGCCGGTGGTGATCACGTTCACCTCGGGAAGGACGGGGCCGCCCAAGGGCGTGCTGTTCGGCGAGCGGCAGCTGGAGGCGATCCGGGCCCACGGCGCCGGGCTGCGCTGGGGCACGGGTGAGGCCCGTCTGGTGCCGCACCCGCTCGGGCGGCTCGGGTTCGCCACCCGGCTGCCGGTCTTCCTGCAGATGGGGCGGACCTGTCACGTCCTGCCCGAATGGACGCCGGAAGCCGCCCTGGAGGTGCTGCGCCGGCACCGGATCGGGGTGCTGCAGGGGAGCCCGTACCAGTTGTCGCGCCTTCTGGCGCTCGGCGCGGATCTGCCGGACCTGGAGCTCGTGCTGTGCGGCGGCGCCCCGGCCGCGCCGGAGCTGATCAGGGGCCTGCGCGAGCGGTACGGCGTGCCCGTCTGCAATCGCTACACCTGCACCGAGGCCGGTCTTGGGCTCGGCACGGCGCCCGGCGACCCTCCGGAGGACGCCGAGGAGAGCGTCGGCAGGCCGCGCGGCGGGGTGGACGTGTCCGTCAGAGACGTGGAGGGGCGGGTCCTGCCCGCCGGGGAGCAGGGCGAGGTGCTCCTCCGCTCCCGGGCGGTGATGAGCGGATATGTCGGCGATATCCCCCGGCGCCCGGCATTCGCCAAAGACGGGTTCATCCGCACCGGGGACCGGGGATACATCGATCACATTGGCCGGTTGCATCTGGTGGGACGCGTGCCCGCGTGAACCGAGCATCGGCAGAGGGAGGCAGCGTGACCTTGCACGTGGCGGTCATCGGATCGGGACCGGCCGGCATCTACACGGCCGAGGCGCTGGTCAAGCAGTCGGCCGAGCCGGTCGCGGTCGACGTGCTCGAACGCCTGCCGACGCCGTACGGGCTGGTGCGGTACGGCGTGGCGCCCGACCACACCTCGATCAAGTCGATCGCCAACTACCTGCGCCGGGTGCTGGAGCTTCCCCAGGTGCGCTTCCTGGGCGGCGTCACGCTCGGCGAGCACCTGACGGTCGAGGACCTGCTCGGCGTCTACGACGCGGTCGTCTACTGCACGGGCGCCATGGTCGACAGGAAGCTCGGCATCCCCGGCGAGGACCTGCCGGGCAGCGTGGCGGCGACCGACTTCGTCAACTGGTACTGCGGCCACCCCGACGTCGACCCGGACCGGTTCACGCTCGACACCTCCGAGGTCGCGGTCATCGGCGTCGGCAACGTGGCGGTCGATGTCGTACGCGTCCTGGCCAAGACGGCCGAGGAGCTGAGCGCCACCGACGTGCCCCACGAGGTGCTCGAACGCCTCGGCGAGAGCCAGGTGAAGGCCATCCACATGATCGGCCGGCGCGGGCCGGAGCACGCCAAGTTCACCCTGAAGGAGCTGCGCGAGCTGGGCGAGCTGGCCAACGCCGACGTCTGCGTACGCCCCGAGGAGGCCGTCGTGCTGGGCGGCGACTTCCCGCGGCAGGTGCAGGGCAACATCAAGGTGCTGCAGTCGTGGGCCGCCCGCGAGCCGGTGGGGCGTCCGCGCCGGCTCGACGTGCGCTTCTGGATGCGGCCGGTGGAGATCCTCGGCGCCGAACGGGTCGAGGGCCTGAAGCTGGAGCGCACCCGGCTGTCGGAGGACGGCCGCGTGGTCGGCACCGGCGAGTTCGAGACGCTGCCGGTCGGCATGGTGCTGCGCTCGGTGGGCTACCGCAGCGTGCCGCTGCCGGGGGTGCCGTTCTCGGAGCGGACCATGACCGTGCCCAACGAGGCGGGGCGGGTACGCGAGCGCGAATACGTGGCGGGGTGGCTCAAGCGCGGGCCGACCGGGGTGATCGGCACCAACAAGTCCGACGCGGCCGAGACCGTCCGGACGTTGCTGGCCGACCTCGACGGGCGCGAGCGCGTGGGTCACGACGGCATCGGCGCGCTGCTGGCCTCGCGCGGGGTGCGGCCGGTGACCTACGACGAGTGGCTGGCCGTCGAGGCCGCCGAGGCGGAGCTGGCCAAGACGCTGGGGCGCGGCGAACGCGTCAAGCTCGTGGGTTTGGAGGCCATGCTCCGTGCGTGCCGTCCCTGAGGGATTCGAGGAGGCGTACCGGCTGCAGCGGGCCCGGTATCCCGCCGATGAGCCCGCCTGGCAGCCCGTCCACACCGTGTACGTGCCCGCCGACCGGTTCACCGAGCGCACCGTCGCCGACTGGGGCGAGCGGGCGCTGTCGCTGCTCAAGTCCCATCTGGCGAGCGCCGAGGAGATGGCCGAGGTCTTCGGTGTGCCGGGGGGCCTCGCCGCGGTCGTCCACGACAAGGTGCTGCTGAAGCTGGCCACCGAGCCGGTCGAGGACCTGCGGATCGACTTCGAGGACGGCTACGGCCTGCGGCCGGGGCCGGTCGAGGACGGTCACGTGGATCAGTCCGTCGCCGCGGTGGCCGCCATGAGCGACGCCGGGACGCTGCCGCGGCGGTGGGGGCCCCGGGTGAAGTCGTTCGCGGACGGCGACCCGGAACGCTCGGCGCGGACGCTGGAGAGGTTCGTCACGGGGGTGGCCGAGCGGGCCGGAGGGCTGCCGGACGGCTTCACGGTGACCTTCCCCAAGATCCTCATGGAGTCCTACCTCGGGCAGTTCGCGGGCGTGCTGGCCGGGCTGGAGGCGGAGCTCGGGGTGCGGCTGCGGTTCGAGATGCAGGTGGAGGCGCCGCAGACGCTGGCGTTCCTGCGCGGCGACCTCAACGAGTCGCTGGGCGGGCGGCTGGCGGCGGCGCACTTCGGGGTCTTCGACTACACCGCCGCGATCGGGCTGCCGCCGCACGAGCAGCGGCTCGACCACCCGGCCTGCGACCACGCGCGCCACGTGATGCAGACGGCGCTCGCCGGCACGGGGGTGGAGCTGTCGGACGGGTCACTGGCCGCCGCGCCCGCCTCCGACCGGACGCTCGACGTCCACGTGCTGTGGCGGCGTCACGCCGAGCTGGTCAGGCACTCGCTGCGGCACGGCTTCCACCAGGGCTGGGACATGCACCCCTCGCACCTGGTGAGCCGCTTCGCCACCGTCTACGCCTTCCACCTGGCCCGCTACGACTCCTATCGGGAGCGGGTGCGGGCCTGGGAGGAGCGGCGCGCGGCCGAGGGCGGCGTGCTGGACGAGCCCGCCACGATCCGCACGCTCGCCGCCGCCCTGCGCCGGGCCGACGCGACTCTCCCCTGACGGGTCAGTCGCGTTCGACCAGGTCGCGCCACTGGCGGACCAGGTGCCGCTCGACCGGGTCCGACCAGCTCGCCCGTACGGCGGAGCCCACGTGGAAGGCGCGGATGCCGTAGCCGAGCAGGGCCGGCACGTGGCCGGGGCGCAGGCCGCCGCCGGCCAGGATGATGGAGGCGTCCCCGGCGTCGGCGCGTGCCTTCAGCACGCCCAGGCCGTCGCCCACGCCCGTCGGGGCGCCGGAGGTCAGCACCGTGGCGAGGTTGGGCAGCAGCCGTACGGCCCGCCAGGCCGCCTGGAGGTCGGCGGCGTGGTCGACGGCGCGGTGGAACGTCCACGGCAGTGGGGAGACGGCGTGGATGAGCGCCTCGGTGGCCGTCAGATCGACGGCGCCCGCGCCGTCCAGGAAGCCGAACACGAATCCCGCCGCGCCCGCCTGGGCGAGATCCTTGGCGTCGCGGCGCAGCCGGTCGAGGACGTCGGGGTCGGCGGTGAAGTTCGCGTCACAGCGGAGCATCACCATCTGCGGAAGGGGACATTCCGCCGCGATCGCGGCGACCGTCTCCGGCGAGGGGGTCAGCCCGTCGGCCGCCATGTCGGCGACGACCTCCAGCCGGTCGGCTCCGCCCTGTTCGGCGGCCACGGCGTCGCGCACGTTCAGCGCGATCACCTCGAGCAGGGATCCGGTCATGCAGCAGAGGTTATATGGTGCTCTGCCCCTTTCTGCTGTGGATCACGGGCAAAGCCCCCGGCGAGAAGCCGGGCCCGGCCCCTGGCGTGGGGCCGGGCCGCCGTCGAGCCGGTCAGGCGCTGATCAGTTCCGCCGCCGTGAGGTCGCGGAACACCGTGGGGGACACGTCCTCGGACGGGCGCTCGAAGAGCGCACCCGAGGCGCGGTGGGGCAGATCCACCGTGCGGATGTGCCGGAAGCCGCGCTTTCTGTAGTAGTCCTGCAGCCGCAGGTTGGTCTTCGCGCAGTCGAGCCGCAGCCAGGGCAGCCCGGCCGCGTACGCCGCGGCGCAGGCCCAGTCCAGCAGGGCGTCGCCGAGACCGCTGCCCGACCAGTTGCGGGCGACGGCGAGCTTGTGGACGTACAGCGCCGCGCCGGGGTCGTCGCCGGGAGTCCAGAACTCAGGGTCGGCGTGTTCGTCGAGGGCTATGGTGGCGACCGGCGGCGCCGAGGCGCCGGGGTCGAGGTAGCGAAGTTCGTCGTCCAGCAGGAACAGCACCCGCTCCTCGATCAGCGGCTCGATCCGCTCGGGGCCGAAGCCTCCGCGGGGCCATTGCCGCACTCCCTGCGTGTAGAGCCACTCGGAGGTGTCGGCGAGCAGCTTGAGTACGCCGTGGAGGTCCGCCGGCTCGGCTCTGCGGAGCGCGAGAGGATGAAGCAGGGTGGGGGTGTGCATGAGTAAGCCCTTCGTCGCGTTGGGTTTCCACGCTGACACGTAGCGTGATGAGGCAATGTCGCGTGGGGCCGAAATGGGGCCTTAACCCGATATATATGGATAAATGGCGATTTAGGGGAGTATGCACGACTCCCCATGGCCAGCGAGGCGGCTTATTTCTCGCTGCGCCCGGCCGGCGGGATCACCCCTTCACCCTGAGCTCTTAGCGGCGATCGAGCTCGTACCTGATCAGATGCTTGTCGGCGGGCAGCACCGACACGGCGACACGAACGGGCATGTCGGCCCGGTCGTACCCAACTCGGACATAGACCATGACGGGTGTGCCGAGTTCCAATTGAAGGCGTTCCGCCTCCTCCTGGTTGGGCATGCGTGCCCAGATGTCGTCGACGACGCGCACCTGCGCATGCCCGAGCTCCTCCAGCACCCGGTTCGCCCCTCGCGCGATGTCCCCGGGCCTGGCGATCTCGGAGTCGGCCACCAGATCACGGGGAAAGTAGGAATCGTTGGTGTTGTACGGCTGACCGTCGACGAAACGCAGACGGCGTCTGACCACCGCCAATTCCCCGTCTGCCAGCTGGAGCCTGCTGGCGATCTCCTCGACCGGAGACACCGTCAGGACCTCGATGTACTGGCTGGGTTCGCGGCCTTCCTGCGACACGGCATAGGCGAAGGCCTCTTTCAGCTCCCCACGGGGTTGTGGCTCCAGCTCCCGCTGCGGGTACATCAGCAGCGGCCGGCGGTCTCTCACCACGGTTCCGCGGCGCGGCGTACGCGTGACGAGTCCCTCGTTGACGAGTTCGCCCAGGGCCAGCCTCACGGTGTTCCTGCTCACCCCATGGTCTTCCATGAGCTGTGCCTCGGTCGGAAGCTGCGCCCCGGGGCCGAGGACACCCGAGTAGATGGCTCGTCGCAACTCCGAAGCCACCTGCTGATACAGCACCGACCTTGCCACTTTCACCCCTTTTGTTCCAACAATTTAGACGATCTGGTTCTAGCAGGCCACAACCCCTTGACCGAACCCCTTCGACCGGCCCATCATCCATTCGTTGGTACAAATCCATCTAAAGGCCGGTGAGGGGGTGAGGGCCAGTGTTGCCGGTCCGCACGGGTACGCCATTACTGCCCTGGCATGACCCCCGCGAAGCAACTCGTTTACTGCGTTACGGGTTGAGTCGCGATGGGGTAACCCACACCTACCAGAGCAGTGGTGTTTCCGTGCCATCGGTGTTCGCTGAGCTGACCGTGTGGTGCGCTGACGGATCCTTTGTCGCGAACGAGGAGGGTGGCGCCCCCGTCGCGCACTCCATTGATGACCTGGTCGGCGCAGCTCGACGCATCGACGCACGTTGCCGGCAGCAGGGGCCTTCGTGCTCCCCCATCGACTCCGTGTGCGAACCAGCGGTCTAGGACTCCATCCCTCGCCGGAGTCCTGGCGCCGCCGCACGCGGGGCAGGAAGCGCGTCCTGGCGGGTCCCCCACGCCCGCCAGGGCGCGCTTTCCTCCGAAGGGACCCGACGCCTCCATCAGCCGATGGGGGCTTCGTCGTCGTCAGGCGGGGCGCGAGTGCAGGGGCGACTCATCCGGGAGACGTCATGACGGACGCACGAAACCGTCTTCCGCGGCCCCGTCGCCGGGGCCGCCGTCCCGTACGTACCTCTCACGTGTGCCGCCAAGTCCGAGCCGTCCGCGTCGACGCCTCCCCCATCATCGGCCCTCGGGGCCTGGGCTGTGGGCCGCTTCGTCAGGGTGGGACCAATGGTTTCGTCGGTACCGATCCCGTCGCCGGACCGAGACCGTCCTGGTCGGGTCCTCGCGGGCTGGGGGATGGTCATGCAGACTCCGAGAGGGGCGATCGGGGCGAGCCGTCCGGGGGTCCGGGGGCACTTGACAGCACTCTCCGCCAACCCTACCGTCCAAGCAAGCGCTTGGTTTGATCTGGTGCGGTGGACTTGGAGGCGGACATGAGCACACGCGCTGCCCGGACCGGCAAGGCGGACGGCTGCCGCGGCATCCTCGTGCCCCGCAGGCGCAGAACCCGCCGGGGCGTCATCCTGCCGCCCCTCCGCGCGTCCGGCGCCGGCCCCACCACCGCCGAGGCCGACCAGCCGAACGGCCGCTCAAGCGATCGAGTGGAGCGGCGGCTGGAGCGCCGGCTCGACGGCAGCGCAGAGGGACAGCCCCACGACCGTGCGGAGGGGCGGAGCGACCACAGCGAGGACGGGCCGCGTGTGCCTGGGGTGTCCGGCCCGCGTGTGGCCGGGATGGTCGAGGGGCGGCGGTTTCGGGAGGTGCTGGGGACGTTCGCGACCGGGGTGGTGGCGATCACGGCGGTGGATCCGCGGGACGGGCGGCCGTGCGGGCTGGCCGTCAACTCCTTCACCTCGGTCTCGCTCGACCCGCCCCTGGTCGCGTTCTGCGTGGCGCACACCAGCTCCAGCTGGCCGCGCGTGCGCGACGCCGGAGTCGTCACCGTGAACGTGCTGGCGGGCGACCAGCGGGACGTCTGCGCCCGGCTGGCCTCCCGTGGCGGCGACAAGTTCGCCGGCCTGTCGTGGAGCGGCTCCCCCGGCGGCAACCCCGTGCTGGACGGCGCGCTGGCCTGGCTGGACTGCGCGATCGAGGCCGAGCACCCGGCGGGCGACCACACGATCGTGGTGGCCCGGGTGCTCCGGCTCGCCGCCCTCGCGGACGGCGACCCGCTGGTCTTCTTCCGCGGCGCGTACGGCTCCTTCAGCGCCGCACCGCCGAAGACCGCCGCACCGCCGAAGACCGCCGCACCTCCGCAACCCGCCGCGCTGCTGGAGCCCGCGCCTGCCTGCTGAGACCGGCGCCAGGGCGCATCCCGGGCTTCTGGCAACCGACCGTTCGGTATGGCATGCTTCCGGAACATGACTCTGTTCTCGGTGGAAGGCAAGACGGTCGTCGTCACGGGCGGGTCGCGCGGCATCGGACGCATGATCGCCGCCGGCTTCGTACAGGCAGGGGCGAACGTCTATATATCCGCCCGCAAGTCGGCCGAGGTCGAGAAGACGGCCGCGGAGCTGGGCTGCGTCGCCGTACCGGCCGACCTGTCGACGCCCGAGGGGCTGGAGACGCTGGTGGCCGCGGTGGACGGGCCGCTGGACGTGCTGGTGAACAACGCGGGGGCGACCTGGGGCGCGCCGCTGGAGGAGTATCCGGAGCACGCCTTCGACAAGCTCTGGGACATCAACGTCAAGGGCGTCTTCCATCTGACCCAGAAGTTCCTGCCCCAGCTGCGGGAGGCGGCGAGCGCCGACGACCCGGCGCGGGTGATCAACGTGGGCTCGATCGACGGCATCAAGGTGCCCGCGCTGCCGACCTACGCGTATTCGTCGACGAAGTCGGCCGTGCACATGCTGACCCGGCACCTGGCCAAGCACCTGGCCAAGGAGCACATCACGGTGAACGCCATCGCACCGGGGCCGTTCGACTCGAAGATGATGGCGTTCGCGCTCGACGACCCGGAGACGCGCAAGTCGATCGCGGCGAACGTGCCCCTGGGGCGCATCGGACGGCCGGACGACATGGCCGGCGCGGCGATCTTCCTCGCCTCGCGGGCGGGGGCGTACCTGACGGGGACGGTGATCCCGGTGGACGGCGGGATCACCTGCTGACATGGACCGGGCCGGGTCGCTCCCGGCCTGGAGAAGGACATGGGGTACGGCAGCAAGGACCTTCTCGGCGAGCTCGACCCGGCCCGGGGCTGGGGCGCGTCATCGCACCCGCACCGGAGGCGGTGCGGGAACGGCGCGAGCCGGGGCCGTCACGGGACCCGGCTCGCACGCGCTCCGGACGCGCCGCGTCCCGCAGGGGCGCGGCGCGCGTCGGCAGGTCAGTCGACCACGTCGTCCACGAGCAGGTCGCTGCCGTAGGCGCCGATCACGGCGTTGCCGTTGACGGTGTTGACACCCGTCGCGGCACGGCCGTTCACGTTGGTGCTGACGACGTTGCCGAAGTTGTTGCCCGACTGCGACGAGGCGCGGTTGACGCTGGTGTTGCCCGCGTTGACGTCGGCGTACGAGGGAGCCGACATCAGGGTCACGCCCGCCGCGGCGGCGATGAGACCGGTCACGCAGAGCTTCTTCATCATGTCGATGTCCTTCCAGAGAGTGCTTGTGTGCGGAACGTCAGCCGGTCAGTCGAAGATGTACATCACCGTGATGCCGCCGTGGGCGGACGTCGCGGCGATGCCGTTGGTGTTGTTGACGTTGGTCGAGAAGCCCGCGCCGCGGATGCCGGCGAGGACGTCGCCGAAGTTGTTTCCCGTCTGGAGCGAGTCGCCGTTGGCGCTGCGGTTCACCCCCCAGTTGGCACCGGACCAGGGGCTGCGCCAGCCGTCGTCGGCATGGGCGGGGGCTGCCAATAGTGCGCTGCCGCCGACCGCTGCGAGCATCGCCACGACGGCGGACGTCCTTTTGATCACTTCTGCTCCTTCGCCAGTGGGGAAAGCCTTCCGGGACGGGTCGGACGCCGGGGCCCCGAGGCGCACGCCCTTCCTTTGACCTTCCTTGACCCCTGGGGATCAAGGCAGTGCGAGCATATAACCCTGCGTTGCCAATCGGTAGCTATGAGTAATCAGAATATTGTTCGACGGTCGGATGTCGGTGACCATGGCTACCATCCGCGCATGATCTACGAGCTGCGCAACTACACGATGCGCCCCGGACGGCGCGACGAGCTGATCGCGCTGTTCGAGCGCGAGTTCGTCGAGCCGCAGGAAGCGGTCGGCATACGCGTCACCGGCACCTTCCGCGATCCCGACGCGCCCGACACGTTCCCGTGGGTGCGGGCCTTCCCTGACATGGAGTCGCGCCGCGCGTCGCTCGAGGCGTTCTACGGCGGCCCCGTGTGGCGCGCGCACCGCGACGCGGCCAACGCCACGATGGAGAGCTCCGACGACGTGCTCCTGTTACGCCCGGCCGGCCCGGAGTTCCAGGTCTCGGAGCGTCCGCCGGTGGGCGCGGCCAAGGCCCCGCCGTCGTCCTACGTCGCCACGGTCTATCACGTCACGGACGGCTTCGCCGGTCTCTTCGCCCGTGCGGCGGCGCCGGTGCTGGCCGAGGCCGGGGTGCCGCCGGTGGCCTGTTTCGAGACCGAGCCCGCGCGGAACACCTTTCCGCGGCTGCCCGTACGGACCGGGGTGAAGGTGTTCGTGTGGTTCGCCCGTTTCGACACGCCGGAGGCGGAGCGGGAGGTGGACCTGCCGATGCTGGCGCCGTGCCTCACCGCCGCCCCCGTACGGCTGCGCCTGCGGCCCACGGCCCGCTCGTCGCTGCGCTGACCGTCTGCCCGCGGGCCGTCAGATGACGGTGAGGCCGCGGGCGGCGAGGATGGCGGTGGCCTGCGACTGGGTGATCACCGCACCGGCCAGGGCGCGGAGCCTGGTGTCGTCGTCGATGTCGCCCAGGTCGGCGCCGCGCAGATCGGCCTGGGCGAAGACCGTCTTCAACAGGCGCGCGCCGATCAACCGGCAGTCCGTCAGGGTGGCCTGGGTGAAGTCGCAGCCGGCCAGGTCGGCGTCGTCGAAGCGGACGCCCTCGATGTGCTCGCGGCGGAACGAGCAACCACCGAGGTTGGCCAGCGTCAGGTTGCAGCCGGTCACGGTGAAGCCGGTGCCCCGCGAGCCGGTCAGGGAGGCGCCGATCATGCGGCAGCCGGTGAACGCGGCGTCGGTCAGCAGGGCGCCGCCGAACTGCGCCGACGACAGGTCGACGTCGGTGAAGGTGGCGTCGATGAGGTCGGCGTCGCTGAAGCGGGCCCGCATGCCGCCCCCGCCGGTGAACACGGCTCCGTCGAGGTCGGCCTTGCGGAAGTCGGTCTGCTCCAGCACGCACGACTCGAACCTGGCCCCGGCCAGCGACGCGCCCCACAGGTCGGCCTCGGTGAGGTCGCAGTCGTGGAAGACGTGCGTCTCCCCCGGCGCCAGGCGGTCGGCCAGGGGCTTGCGGGAGAGGTCCTCGCCGTCGAAGTTCACGATCTCAGAGCCTACCGCTCAGCGCCTCCGCCGCCGCCCGGCCGCAGACGGGGGCCGAGCCGTGCGTGGCGATGTGCACGGCGCCCAGGTCGGCGCGGGCGGGCAGGCCCATCTCGACGACGACGGCGTCGGGGCGGGCGCTCAGCAGGTGGCGCAGGGCGTCGGCCTGCCAGGGGTGGCGGTGCGCGTCGCGGACCACGACGACCAAGGGCCGGTCGGCGGCCGTCGCGATCAGGCGTTCGAGTGCGGGGCCGGTCGCCTCGCCGGACGTGAGGCGGGTGACCGCGGTGCCGGGCACGAGGCGGGCCAGCGGCTCCCCCACACCCCACGGGGTCTTCTTGTCGATCGCCAGGTTCATCTCGGGCGCCAGCTCCACGACGTGCGCGGGATCCGCCAGCGGCAGGACCTGCGCGGTGGAGCGGCGCGTGATCCGGATCGCCCGCCGGGCGGCGACCAGCCCGATCCCGGGTTCCGCCGGGGTGGGGCTGCCCGAGGAGGTGGTCCAGGCGGCCAGCTCGCGGACCCTTCGAGCGGCGTCGGCCAGACGTTCCTCGGGCAGCAGCCCCTCGACCACCGCCGCCGCGATCGCGTCGCGGATCCCGGCGGCGGTGGCCTCGTCGGCCCGCTCGCCGCCGACGCAGATCGCGTCGGCGCCGGCGGCTATGGCGCGGGCGGAGGCGCCCCCGATGCCGTACGCCCCCGACACCGCCGCCATCTCGATGCCGTCAGTGATGATCATGCCGTCGAACCCGAGCTCCTCCCGCAGCAGCCCGGCGAGCACCTTGGGGCTGAGCGTGGCGGGCCGCTCGGCGTCGTACGAGGGCACGAGCAGGTGGCCGGTCATGACGGCCTTGACGCCCGCCGCGATCGCCGCGCGAAAAGGGCGCAGCGCCTCCTCGATGCCCTGCTCGGCGACCACGGGCACGCCGTGGTGGGAGTCGACCGAGGTGTCGCCGTGGCCGGGGAAGTGTTTGGCGCACGCGGCCACCCCGGCGGACTGCAGGCCGCGGACGAACGCCCGGGTGTGCCGGGCGACCAGATCGGGGTCGGCGCCGAAGGCCCGCAGGCCGATGACCGGGTTGTCCGGGTTGGAGTTGACGTCGGCCGAGGGCGCGAAGTCGATCGTGACGCCGGCCCTGGCCAGGTCGCCGCCGAGGTCCACGGCCACGGCCTCGGTGAGCCGCACGTCGTCCACGACGCCGAGGGCGTACGCGCCGGGGCGGCTGCTGCCGGTGGCGGCTTCGAGCCGGGTGACCTCGCCCGACTCCTCGTCGGTGCCGACGAGCACCGCGGGGTTCTCGGCGCGCAGGGCGGCGGTCAGCCGGGCGATCTGCTCAGGCCCGGCGATGTTGCGTGAGAACAGCACCACCCCGGCCAGCCCCTCGCCGAGCCGGCGGCGGATCCAGTCGGGTGGGCCGTGCCCGGCGAAGCCGGGGAAGAGGACGGCGTCGGCGAGGCGAAGCAGGTCACCGCTGAGGGGCATGCCCATGAATCTAATAGGAAACTTTACTATTTGCTAGTGGCATTTTCTGACGTCAGCCCGTCTCCCTCTGTGCGGAACTCCGCGACGGTCGTGACAGGCGCGCCGGGCCGGTCGACGTGGTCGATCGCCTGGAAGGCCACCCGCAGCTCGTCGGGGCCCGCCGTGCCCGACAGGTAACCGCGGTGGCCGTCGAAGAACTTCAGGTGCGGGTTGGCGGCCAGCACGGCGGGGCCGTCGGTCGCCGGGGGCCTGCTGCTGATCGCGCTGGCCACGAACTCCACGCCCACCGTGGCCGAGCCCGGGTCGAGGAAGTCGGCCTTCAGCTCCCCGGCCCAGGCGTTGTGCACGTCGCCGCTGAGCACCACCAGGCCGGGCGCCCCCGCCGCCAGGATGCGCGCCCGCTGCTCCTGGTGACCGTCCCAGGAGTCGGTACGCAGGTTCGGCGCCGGCCCCGGCACGAAACGGCGGGCGAAGAACAGCGGCTGCACCAGCACGCGCCACCTGACCCGCCCGGTGACCAGCCGGGAGATCAGCCACTCCTCCTGCGCGGCCCCGAGCATGGTGCCCGCGTCGCGGTGCTGGCGCACGTCGAGCACCAGGAAGTCGGCGACGGCGCCGTACGTCCGCCTGCGGTACATCTGCAGGCCGCCGCCCCGCGGGCGCACCCTGATCGGCTGGTTCTCGAAGTACGCCTGGTAGGCCGCGGCCCGCCGGCGCAGGAACGCCGCGGTGCCGTCGCCCGTGCCCCGGTAGTTGTTCGCGACCTCGTGGTCGTCCCAGGTGGGCACCCAGGGCGCGGCGGCGTGGGCGGCCCGCAGGTCGGGGTCGGACTTGTAGCGGGCGTAGCGCAGGCGGTACTCGGCCAGCGTGTCGGTCTCGCCGGGCAGCGTCCCGAGGGGGCGTACGACGCTCGCGGCCTGGCGTGACTCGTAGATGTAGTCGCCGACGTGGAGGACGACGTCGGGCCGCTCGGCCGCGAGGTGGCGGTAGGCGGTGTAGAAGCCGTGCTCGTAGCGCTGGCAGTTGGCCACGGCGAAGCGTACGGGCCGGGTGGAGGCCGGGTCGTCGGCCGTCCGCGTGCGCCCGACGGGGCTCTGCGCGCCGCTCGCCCTGAACCGGTAGTAGTAGTCGGTGCCGGGCTTGAGACCGGCGACCCTGACGTGCACGCTGTGCGCCCAGGCCGGCTGGGCCTCGGTGACGCCCTGGCGCAGCCCTCGCGTGAAGTGTTCGTCCTCGGCGAGCTGCCAGCTCACCTCGACGGCCCGCGCGGCCATGCCGCCGGGCCGGGCGGGATCGGCGCTCAGGGGGTCGACGGCCAAGCGGGTCCAGAGCATGACGCCGTCGGGCAGTGGCTCACCCGACGCGACGCCGAGGGTGAAAGGGTCGGCCATACTTTTCTATCGTGACCGAGGAACGGCAGGGTAAAGCTCACCAAGCGCTTGGTTTGCCGCCGAATGCCGCATGAGCTGGGCCGGTTGCGAGAACAAGCGATTGTCTGAGGGCTCATAATGGTGGCGTGACCACGCGAAAGAACTCCGGCACCGCCACCACGGCGAAGCGTCAGCGCACGACCTCGACGGGGTCGGCGTCCGAGCGCCGCGACCACCTCGTCAAGCTCGCCGCGGAGCTCTTCGCACGCAAGGGCTTCCAGGCCACGACCGTACGCCAGATCGCCGACGAGGCCGGCATCCTGTCCGGGAGCCTCTACCACCACTTCGACTCCAAGGAGACGATCGTCGACGAGGTGCTGTCCACCTTCCTCGACGACATCATCGCCCGCTACCGCGGCGCGCTCGACACGAGCACCGACGCCCGCGAGGTGCTCTCGGAGATGGTCCGCATCGGCTTCGCCACGCTGGAGCCGCACCGCGCCGCGATCACGGTGATGCAGAACGACTGGAACTACCTGCGTCAGTTCGAGCGCTTCAACTACCTCGTCAAGGCTGAGGAGGAGGTCGAGCAGATCTGGGTCGAGCAGATCAAGGCGGGTCAGGCGGCCGGGCTGTTCCGGGCCGACGTCGATCCCAAGCTGACCTACCGCATGATCCGCGACACGATCTGGGTGGCGGTGCGCTGGTTCCGCCCCGGCGGCAGGCTCAATCCCCACGCCCTGGCCGAGCACTACATCACCGTGCTGTTCGACGGTCTGGCCACCGGCGAGCGCACCACCCCCACCAGCGCCGCCGCGGGATGAGCCTCGGCAAGGCGGTGCGCCTGGCCCTGCAGGAGGCGGCCCAGCCCGGCAAGGCCGAGGTCATGCGGGCGTACATGAAGTCGTCGATGCCGTTCCTCGGTGTGCAGGCGGTGCCGCGGCGGGGGGCGCTGCGCAAGGTGTTCGCCGAGCACCGGCTGGCGACCGCGCCGGAGTGGCGGCGGGCGGTGTTGTCCCTGTGGCGCGAGGCCGAATACCGGGAGGAGCGCTACGCCGCGATCGAGCTGTCCGGCCACCACTTCTACCGGGAGTTCCAGACCCTCTACACGGTGCCGATGTACGAGGAGATGATCGTCACCGGCGCCTGGTGGGACCTCGTGGACGAGCTGGCCACCCACCGGGTCGGCGGCCTGCTGGCGGCCTACCCCGACACGATGCGGCCGCTCATGCTGGAATGGGCGGGCGACGCCGACCTGTGGAAGCGCCGTACGGCGATCCTGTGCCAGAACCGGTTCAAGGCCCGCACCGACACCGCCCTGCTGTACGCGTGCATCGAGCCGAGCCTGTCCGACACCGACTTCTTCGCCCGCAAGGCGATCGGCTGGGCGTTACGCGAATACGCCAAGACCAATCCCGCCGAAGTGATCCGCTACGTCAAGGCCAAGGGCATCTCGGGCCTGAGCCGCCGCGAGGCGCTGAAGAACCTCTCCCTCACCTAGTCCACAGCGCCTCCTGCACCGCCTGCACGAGAGCCATCAGCTCCGGCGTGACGCGCTCCTTCGACCAGGCCAGGGCGTACGTGATGCGCAGGTCGCCCGCCTCCAGCGGCACGAACCGCAGGTCGTCGCGCCTGACCGTCCTGACCAGCAGGTGCGGGACGGGCAGCAGCCCGGCGCCCGCGGCCACCAGGTCGAGCGCGGCGGCGAAGTCGTCCTCGGCCACCAGGCGCGCCCGGCCCGGCAGCCCCGCCCAGGGCCGGCCGGCCGGCGTGAGCAGCACCTGCCCGGCCAGGTCGGCGGGCGTGACGCGCGGACTCGACCCCAGCCGGTGCCCCACCGGCACGGCCAGGTGGTCGACGGTGACGTGGAACCTGGCCGCCGTGACGAGCCCGGCGGGCGCCGGGGTGGCCAGGATCGCGGCCGAGACCTCGCCGCCGGCCAGCGCTCGCGCCGCCTCCCCCCGCCCGGCCGCCCGCAGCTCCACCCCGATCGCGGGCGTGCGGCTCGCGAGCCGCCTGGCGATGCGTGCCGCGAGCGCTCCGACCGGCGGTGGATAAGCGAGGTGAATGGTCGGCCGTGCCAGCCGGGCCGCCTCGGCGGTGAAAGCGCCGACCGACTCGATCACCTGCTCGGCGTACGCGAGGAGCGTCTTGCCCTCGGCGGTGAGCCGCACCTCGCGGGCGGTCCGGGCGAAGAGCCGGAGGCCGGTGGCGCGTTCGAGCCGGGTGATCGCCTGGCTCATGGCGGGCTGGGACATCCCGAGGTCGGCGGCGGCGGCCGAGAAGCTGAGCCTGGCCGCGACCCGCGTGAAGCAGTGGATCTCCCTGAGCATAAGCAACACCAATACATGGTGCACCACTCGCCGGGCAGTCGGCAGGATGCCGAGCATTCTGATCCACCGTGCGAGGAGACGTAAGATGTCGGCATTTCCCCAGTCCACCGTGCTCGGATACCCGCGGATCGGGCCGCGCAGGGAGCTGAAGCGGGCGCTGGAGTCATACTGGGACGGGCGGTCCGGCCGGGCGGAGCTCGAGCGGACGGGCGCCGAGCTGCGGGCCAGGACCTGGCGCCGGCTGGCCGAGCTGGGGCTGGAGGGGCTGCCGTCGAACACCTTCTCGCTGTACGACCAGGTGCTGGACACGGCGGTCATGCTCGGCGCGGTGCCGGAGCGCTATCGCGCGGCCGAGGACCCCTACTTCGCGATGGCGCGCGGCACCGAGGGGCTCGCGCCGCTGCGGATGACGAAGTGGTTCGACACGAACTACCACTACATCGTGCCGGAGATCGGCCCCCAGACCGTGTTCAAGCTGGACGCGGGCAAGCCGCTCGGCGAGGTGCGCGAGGCGCGCGCGCTCGGCTTCGAGACGCGTCCCGTGGTGGTGGGGCCGGTGACGTTCCTGCTGCTGGGCTCGGCGCCGGACCGGCTGGAGGAGGTGCTGGGCTGTTACGCGGAGCTGCTCGCGGCGCTGGCCACCGAGGGGGTGGCGTGGGTGCAGCTCGACGAGCCGGCGCTGGTGGCCGACCGCACCCCGGAGGAACTGGCCGCGGTACGCGACGCCTACGAACGGCTGGGGGCGCTGTCCGAGCGGCCGGGATTGTTCGTGGCCTCCTCCTTCGGCGACCTCGGCGAGGCGCTGCCGGTGCTGGCCGCCACGCCCGTGGAGGCCATCGGGGTCGACCTGGTCAGGGGCGGCGTGCCGGAGCTCGACCTGACCGGGAAGACCGTGGTCGCGGGGGTGGTGTCGGGACGTGACGTGTGGCGGACCCCGCCCGAGCGGGCCCTCGCCGCGCTGGGCGCGATCCGGGCCTCGCGGGTGACGGTGAGCACGTCCTGCTCGCTGCTGCACGTGCCGTACGACGTCGAGGCGGAGCCGGGGCTCGACCCGGCGCTGAAGGAGCGGCTGGCGTTCGCGGAGCAGAAGGTGGCCGAGGTGGTGGCGCTGGCCCGGGGCGATGTCCGCGGCGTGCCGGTGTCCCTGCCGTCCGAGGCGGCGCCGGCGCCGTTCGCGGCCGAGGGGCGCGGCCCGTACGCGGTGCGCGCCGCCGCGCAGGCCGACCGGCTGCGGCTGCCGCCGCTGCCGATCACCACGATCGGCTCGTTCCCGCAGACCGGCGAGCTGCGCGCGGCCCGCGCCGCCGCGGCCGCCGGGACGCTGCCCCAGCAGGACTACGAGCGGCGGGTCGAGACCGAGATCGAGCGGGTGATCCGGCTGCAGGAACGGCTCGGGCTCGACGTCCTCGTGCACGGGGAGCCCGAGCGCAACGACATGGTGCAGTACTTCGCCGAGCACCTCGACGGGTTCGCCGTCACCGCGAACGGCTGGGTGCAGTCGTACGGCTCGCGCTGCACCCGCCCGCCCCTCCTGTACGGCGACGTCAGCCGGCCCGCGCCGATCACGGTGCGGTGGGCGCGCTACGCCCAGTCGCTGACGGACAAGCCGGTCAAGGGCATGCTCACCGGGCCGGTCACGATCGTGGCCTGGTCGTTCGTCCGCGACGACCTGCCGCTGCGCGACGTGGTGTTCCAGGTGGCCGACGCCGTCCGGGAGGAGGTGCGCGACCTGGAGGCCGCCGGGGTGCCGATCGTCCAGGTGGACGAGCCGGCGCTGCGCGAGCTGCTGCCGCTGCGGCGGGCGGCGCAGGGCGGCTACCTGGAGTGGGCGGTGGCGGCGTACCGGCGGGCCACCTCGGGGGCGGGCGACCGCACGCAGATCCACACCCACCTGTGCTACTCGGACGCCGACGAGATCCTGGCCGCCGTCGACGCTCTGGACGCGGACGTCACCACGATCGAGTCGGCACGGTCGGGGGCGCGCATCCTGGGCGCGGTGGACGCGTTCGAGCGCGGCCTCGGTCCGGGCGTCTACGACATCCACTCGCCGCGCGTGCCCTCGGCGCAAGAGGTCGAGGACCTGTTGCGCAGGACCCTGCGGGTGCTGCCGGCCGAGCGCGTGTGGGTCAACCCCGACTGCGGGCTGAAGACGCGGGCGTACGAGCAGGTCGAGGCGTCTCTGAAAAACGTCGTGGCGGCCACCCGCAGGCTGCGGGCCGAGCTCTAGCGGGCTCTAGCGGCGGCCGCCGCCGGTGCACGGGGTCGGTGGGTGGAGCAGCGGGAACCGCCCCACCCAGGCCGACGTCATTTCAGCGCGCCCGCCGTCAGGCCGGACTGGATCTGGCGCTGGAAGACCGTGTAGACGACGAGCATGGGGAGGATGGCCAGCGTCAGGGCGGCGAACAGGGCCGCCCAGTCGGCGTCGTAGCCGGCGGCGGTGGAGATGTCGGCGATGCCCTGACTCAGGACCCATTTGTCGCGGTCCTGCAGCAGGATCAGCGGGATCTGGTACTGATTCCACTGGCCCAGGATGTTGAAGATCGTGATGCTGATGATGCCGGGTTTGGCCATCGGCATCATGATCTGGAAGAACACCCTGGTGTGCGAGGCGCCGTCCACCATCGCGGCCTCCCCGACCGAGGTCGGCAGCGTACGGAAGAACGCCGCGAGGAAGAAGATGGTGAACGGCATCGAGTACGCGATGTACACCAGCACCGCGCCCGCGTGCGTGTTCAGCCCGATGAACTGCCCGATCACCGGGACGTTGCCCATGTTCTGGACCACGAAGAACAGCGGCGACAGCGCCAGGAAGAACGGGAACGCCAGGCCCGCGACGAACAGCGTGTAGATCGTGCGGTTGCCCCGGAAGGGATAACGCGCCAGCACGTACGCCGCCATCGAGCCGACCAGCATCGTGCCGAACGTGCTGAACGACACCACGATCACACTGTTGATCATGTACTGGCCGATGTGGGCCTGCTCCCAGGCCCTGGCGAAGTTGTCCCAGCGCAACGACTCCGGGAGCGACCACGCCGAGCCGAAGATCTCGTCCTCGCTCTTGACCGAGGCCAGGAAGGTCCACAGGAGCGGCACCAACACCAGCAGGGTCCAGATCACCAGCGCGAGGTGCGTCAGCACGCCCAGCGGCCCCAGCCGCCGCCTCCGCTCCACACGGGCGACGCTCCTTGAGGGCGCAGCCGAGGTCATCGTTGCCATTTCTCAGTACTCGATTCGTTCACGCCGCGACAGGCGCAGCGAAAGGATCGCGAAGCCGACGGTGAACAGGAACATCACCACGCCCAGGGCGGAGGCGTAGCCGAAGCGGAAGTAGCCGAAGGCGTTGCGGTAGATCTCGGCCGCCATCACCGTGGTCGACCAGTCGGGGCCGCCCTGCTGGACGGTCATCACCCAGACGATCGCGAAGACGTCCATGGCGAGGATGCCCAGATAGACCCAGGCGACCTGGACGGTGTCCCACAGCAGCGGCAGCGTGACGCGGAAGAACATGCTGACCCGGCCGGCCCCGTCGATCTGCGCGGCCTCGAACATCTCCTTGGGGATGCTCGCCAGGCCGGCCGAGAAGAGCACGACGTAGAAGCCGACCGCCTGCCAGACGAGCACGCCCAGCACCGACCAGAACGCGAGGCCCGAGTCGGACAGGAACCCGATCGGGTTGATCCCGAGCGCCATCAGCGGCCCGTTGAGCATGCCGCTGGCGTCCGGCCGCAACACCTGCTGGAACAGGACCGCCACGATCGTGACGGCCAGGACCTGCGGGAAGAAGAAGACCACCCGGTAGAAGGTGGACCCCCGGATCCCCGACACGCCCTGCCGCCCGCCCACGTTGAGCAGGAAGGCGAAGAACAGGGCGATGACGATCGTGATCACCGGCAGCAGCACGAGCAGCGCGGCGTTGTGGCTGACGGCCTTCCAGAAGACGTTGTCCCCGAGGAGCCGCTCGAAGTTCTCCAGGCCGATGAACGCCGGCGTGGCGGACACGCCACGCCAGTCGGTCATCGCGATGTAGAACGCCTGGACGTTCGGGGAGATCACGTAGACGAGATAAAGGATCACCGGGGCTGCCAGGAACGAGGTGATGAACAGCCCGCGGCGATACCTGTTGAAAGTCATTACCGGGTGAACTTCTTGATCGAGGAGTCGTTCTTGATCTCGTCGGCCTTCTTCTGCATGCGCTCGAGATAGGCGTCCGGGGTCAGGCCACCGGTCATGAGCTCGCCGGTGGCGGCCTTGCACTCGTCGTTGAGCTGGCCGTACCAGGCGAAGACGCGGTAGTAGACGGTGTTGGTGCCCGCCGCCGCGACGGCCTGGGTGGCGCTGGTGACGCCGGGCGAGATCTCGCGGCCCTCGCTGGCGCCCTTGACCACGGTGAGGGTGGTGACCAGCTCGCTGAAGTCGCCGGCCGCCTTCTTCGACAACATGGCCCGCAGATACTCCATGCCGGCCTGCGGGTGGGCGCTCCTGGCCGAGACCATGAAGTTCTCACCCGGCTGGGTGTGCAGGGTGCCGTACGGCAAGGCGTCGGAGCCGGTGATGTCGGGGATGGGGAACATCGCGTACGCGAAGTCGTCCGGGGTGGTGGACTTCTGCTCGTTCTCCAGCCACGAGCCGCAGGGCAGCATGGCGACCTGGAACTTGTTCTGCGCGGTCTGCGTCTGCACGTGGTCGAGGCCGGCGGTGCCCTGCATCAGGTATTTGGCGCCCACCTCGGCCATGTTCTCGGCCGCGGTCTTCATGGCGTCGACCTTCCAGGCGCCGTCCTCGAGGTTGTCGATGTTGACCAGCACCTCGTTGCCGGCGATCTTCGCGGCCATGGTGAGCAGCGGCTCGTAGGCGTACTGCGGGTGCTTGCCGGCGTAGGTGAAGGGAGCCATCTCGCCGGACTTCTTGATGGTCTCGCAGAGGGCGAGGAAGGCGTCCCAGGTCTTCGGGACCTCCCAGCCGTTGTCGGTGAAGACCTTCTGCGAGTACCAGATGCCGTGGATGTAGTTGACGTAGCCGAGGACGCTGAACTTGCCGTCGTAGGTGCCGATCTCGATGACGGACGGGTCGATGGTGTCGCGCACCTTGACGTTGGGGTCGTCCCACGAGGGCGCGTCGAGCAGCGGCGACAGGTCCTGCAGCTGCCCGTCCTGGGCCAGGGCGCCGAAGTCCATCATGTCGGCGCCGGCGTTGTCGATCACCTCAGGAGGGTTCCCGCCGGCGAAGCGCGGCTGGAGGATCTTGGTGATCTCCTTGGTGACGTTGTGCTTGATCTCGACGTTCGGATATTTGGTCTTGAAGAGCGGCTGGTGGATGTCGGTGGCGTACTGGTGACCGAAGCCACCGTCGAAGATCCAGACCTCGAGCGGCTTGTCGCCGACGCCGAACGGGTTGGCCGCGCTGGTGGCGGCCGGCGCCGCGGAGGCGGTCTGGGCCGGCTGGGAGGCGGGGGCGGCACACGCGGCCAGCGCCCCGGCCGCGGGCACGAGCGCCGCGGCACGAAGAAGATCACGCCTGCTGAGGTGGGGGGTGGAAGGCATATCGACTACTCCTGACTTTTCATGATCCGCGCCTGATGCGCCCTGCGTATCGGCTCTCCAGTGCCTTGTTGTGCTCGTCGCCGCCGGCCACGTTGGCCGACAGGTAGATGGGCGGCGTCTCGCCGAGCGCGACGAGCTCGTCCACCGCCTCGGTGACCACCATCTGCGCCAGCAGCGCGGAGGTGATCGTGGAAACCGCGCCGTAGCTGCCGCCCCCGGGCAGCTCCAGGACGGCGTCGCCGTACGGCGCGCCGTTGTCCAGCACGACGTCGGCCAGGTCGAGCAGCTTGCGGCCCGACGGGTGGCGCGAGGTCATCCGGGTGCTGTGCTCGACCGAGGTGATCGCGATCAGCGGGTGGCCGCGATCCTTGACGATCCGGGCCAGCTCCACCACGGTGCCGTTGACGCCCGAGCTGGAGACGAGCACGAACACGTCCTGCGGCGCGACCGGCGCGAGGTCGTAGATCTCCTGCGCCACGGCCGGGTCGCGCTCCAGCTCCGAGGTCAGCACGCTCGGCGGCTTGCCGCCGTACAGGACGAGGTCCCTCGGCGTGAGGCGGTTGCTCGGGACGAGGCCACCGGCCCGGCCGGCGATCTCCATGGCGATGGCCTCGGAGTGCCCGGAACCGAAAGCGTTTACAACGCCTCCGGCCTTGATCGCGGCCACCAGCAGCGCCGCGGCCTCGCCCACCGGCCCCGCTTGACTCTCGGCGACCTGGCGGGCCAGGTCGAGGACCTTGGATGCGTACGTCATTCAGCCTCTCTCCACGCGGTGGCTCTCCACTGCGCTGATCGTGCGCTCGAACGCCTCGTTCGTCCGCTCGTAGGTGCGCTGGGCGACCGCCACGTACACGGCGTCCAGCACGAACAGCTGCGAGTGGACGGCGGCCAGCCCGCCGAGCCGGAACGTGGTCTCCCTGCTGGCCGTGGTGAGCACCAGGTCGGCCAGGTCGGCCAGCGGGGAGCGGGCGAAGGAGGTGACCGCGACCGTCGTGGCGCCGTGGCTGCCCGCCTCCGCCAGCGCCTCCATGACCTCGCGGGTGCGTCCTCGGTGGCTGATGCCGACGGCCACGTCGCCCGACTTGAGCAACGCCGCCTCCGACAGCGCCACGTGGGCGTCGCCCGCGCCGTAGGCCGGGATGCCGATCCTGCGCAGCCGCCCTTCGAGCATGGTGGCGACGTTGCCGCTGGTGGACACGCCGGCGAGGAGCACCCGCGGTGCCGCCACGACGGCGTCGGCCACCCGGGCGACGACGTCGAGGTCGAGCCCGGCCGCGGTGTCCTGGATGAGCCGGGTGTCGGCCGCCGCCATCACCTCGATGGCGGCGTCGAGCGGATCGTCGGGGCCGATCTCGTGGCCGACCCCCGCGCCCCAGCCCGCCTGGGCGGCCCGGCCGGTCTCGGTGGCGAGGGCGACGCGCAGCTCCGCATAGCCCGAGAACCCGAACGCCCGGCAGAATCTGGTCACCGTCGCAGGGGAACTGCCCGCGCGCTCGGCCAGCGCGATGATCGTCGAGCGGGCCGCCTCGGCCGGGTCGCCGAGGATCACCTCGCCGACTCTGCGCAAGGCCTCCGGCAAGCCGGGGAGTTCTGTTTCGACGCGCCCGAGCGCTCCTGAAGTCACGAATATTCCTTCCGAATACTCGGTCTTCTGGCGAAAATTATTCTTGCTTATGGGCCACGTCAAGCCCCAGACTCTGACCGTGACCGAATCGCTAGTGGTCGGTGTGGATGCCGGTGCCACCTCTACCCGGGTCGCCGTCCACGCGCTCGACGGCACGCGCGTCGGCTATGCGCGGGCGGGTGCGGGCAATCCGAGCGCCCACGGGCTCGGCAGGTCGGTGGCGGCGATCGAGACGGCGCTCGGCGCGGCGCTGCCGCCCGGTGACGGGCATCGCGTGGTCGCCTCGGTGGCCGGGGTGGCGGGGCTCGTGGACGAGCTGGCGCCCGAGCTGGCGAAGGTCTGGGCCGCGGTGGGCATCGCCGAGGGGCCGCGGTGCACGGGCGACGTGCCGATCGCGTACGCGGCCGGCTCGCCCGAGCCGGACGGCTCGCTGCTGCTGTCGGGCACGGGCGCGGTGGCGGCCAGGATCGCGGGCTTCCGGCAGGAGGTGATCGCCGACGGCCTCGGCTGGCTGCTGGGCGACGCGGGGTCGGGCTTCTGGATCGGGCGCGCCGCCGCCAAGGCCGTGGTGGCCGCCCTCGACCAGGAGCGGGCCGAAGGCGTGCTGGCGGACCTCGTCGTGGCCGACTTCCTCGGCGACGAGCGGCCCGCCGGGCAGCGCCAGGTGGCCAACCGGATCGTACGGCTGGCGCAGGCCGACCACATGCGGCTGGCGTCGCTGGCGCGGCCGGTCAGCCGGGCCGCCGAGCAGGGCGACCCGACGGCCGCCGAGATCACCCGGGAGGCGGCCCGCCACCTGGTGACCACGCTGCGGCGGGTGCACGTGTCGGGGCCGGTGGTGCTCGCCGGCAGCGTCCTGACCAACGACGGGCCCGTACGGCGGGCGGTCACCGAGCTGCTCGCGGGCGAGACCGTCACGACGGCGGGCGACGCGGCGGGCGCGGCCGCCTGGCTGGCCACCCGCGACCTCCTCGCCGAGACCACCGCGAGATCCCTGCACGCCGCCTTCACCGCCGGCCCCTGAGGCGAGCCTCTTACCTGGCCGCTCCGGCGAGGAGCATGGCCCAGACCGCCAGCGTCTTGACGGGACGGCCGTGGGCGCATTCGTCGATCAGGGTCTTGCCGTTCACCCGGCGGGTGCGGCGGATGAACGCCTGGCCGTGGGCGTAGCAGAGCTCGTAGAACGTCGGCCGGCAGTCGCACGTGTAGGCGCGGACGCGGGCGTAGCCGCCGTTGCGGACGGGCTCCCAGTCGAGCTCGGCGCAGCCGGGGACGTCGGGCACGTGGGCCGAGTGGAACCGGCCCTCCTCCGCTGGGAGGTCCTCCACGGGGCCGTCACCGGGTCGATTACTGATCACGGGAGGAACCATATCTCTGGTCGTCTGCTCTTGTCTGCATGGAGCGCCTAGTCTGTCTGAACAGACAGCACGATATGAGAGCTCTTGCCCGTCTTGGCCTATGTTGCCTACGTGCTCGACTACGAAGGCGACACCCACGTCTACATCCAGATCGCCGACATCCTGCGACGCCGGGTCTCCGGCCTCGCCGCCGGATCTCCGGTGCCGAGCGAGGCCGAGATCCAGCAGGAGTTCGGCGTGGCCAGGACCACCGCCCGGCGGGCGGTGAACCTGCTGCGGGAGGAGGGCCTCCTCTACACCGTGCAGGGAGAGGGGTCCTTCGTCGGCCCGCCGGCGGGAGCCCCGCGCCAGAAGCGGAAGATGCCGATCTACCAGCAGATCGCGGCGGACGTCAGCGGTCAGATCAAGGCGGGCGAGTTCCTCCCGCGGCGTCCCATTCCGGGCGAGACGGCGCTGGTCAAGCAGTACGGCGTCGCGCGCGAGACCGTACGGCGGGCCATGGCGCTGCTGCGCGAGCAGGGCTGGATCTACACCGTCGCCCAGCGCGGCAGTTACGTCTCCCCGAAGGAGTCGTGGCCGGCGGAGTGATTCGCCTGCCCGCTCGTATCTAGACGTCTACGCTTATGAGCGTGCTCGACCGCGATGGCCCCATCCCCCTGTACGTGCAGGTCGCCGACGTGATCCATGAGCGGATCGCCGGCGGAGAGCTGCGCACCGGTGAGCCCGTGCCGAGCGAGGCGGCGCTGGAGGCGGAGTTCGGCATCGCGCGGACCACCGCGCGCAACGTGGCCAGGGAACTGCGCAGGCGGCGGCTCGTCCACACCGTCCGCGGCGAGGGCACGTTCGTCGGGCCCGCGGGCGTGCCCCGGGTGAAGCCGACGAGGGCTCTGCACGCCCGCATCGCCGAGGACCTGGTCGCCCGGATCAGGCGCGGCGAGCTCCGGCCCAACCGGCCGATCCCCACTGACACGACGTTGATGCGCCAGTACGGCGTCGCCCGGGTCACCGCGCGGCGAGCCGTCTCGCACCTGCGGGAGGCGCGCTGGGTCGTCACGGTGCCGCAGCGGGGCACCTACGTGTGCGATCCCGGGGAGTGGCCCGAGGAAGCGTCCGGGTGACCCGCCGCGGCGCTCACCCCTTGACCGCTCCCGCCGTCATCCCGGTGCCGACGTTGCGCTGCAGGAACAGGAAGAGCAGCAGGGCCGGCAGCGCGAAAAGGCTGGCGGCGGCCATCGTGGCGCCCCAGTCGGTGCCGAACACGTCGCGGAACGACGACAGCCACACCGGCAGCGTCCGCTGGTCCTGGTCCTTGATGATCAGCACGTTGACGAACGCGAACTCGTTCCACGCCGTGATGAAGCCGAACAGCGAGGTCGCCATCAGGCCCGGCGCGAGCAGCGGGAACACCACCCGGCGGAAGGCCGCCATCCGGCTGCACCCGTCCACCTGGGCGGCCTCCTCCAACTCCAGGGGGATCGCGTCCAGGAACCCGCGCAGCGTGACGATCGTGAACGGCAACGTGATCATGAAGTAGACGCCGGTCAGCATGGCCAGCGAGTCGAGCAGGTCGGTGTCGCGGGCGATGATGAACACCGGCACCAGCAGCGCCTCCCACGGCGCCATCTGCGCGGCGAACACCGCCACGACGAACACGCCTCTCCCCCGCCACCGCATCCGCGCCACCGCGAACGACGCCAGCAGCGCCACGATCAGCGCCAGCAGCACCGCTCCCACGGTGACCAGCAGGCTGTTACGCCAGTAGGTCCAGAACCCCGGTGCGTTGATCGCCGTGACGAAGTGGTCGAACGTCGGATCGGCGGGCCAGAACGTCGGCGTGGGCGACTGGATGTCCCTGGTCGGCTTGAACGCGGTCAGGAACATCCAGTAGACCGGGAAGATCGTGGTCACGAGTACGGCGACGGCCGCCGTGTTGAGCAGGAGCCTCTTCACTGACGCACCATCCTGCGCAGGTTGCTGACCAGGGCGATCGCCAGGATGACGACCGTGAGCATGGCCACCGCCGAACCGAGGTCATAGCGGTGCAGCACCCGCGCGATCTTGAAGGCGTACACGGGCAGGGTGGTCGTGGCGTCGTCGGGGCCGCCCTGGCTGAGCACCCAGATCTGCGGGAAGCACTTGGCCACCCAGATGACCTCCAGCGACGCGACCAGGGCGAACAGCGGGCGCAGGATCGGGAAGGTGATCTGCCGGAACACCTGCCAGCCGGTGCCGCCGTCGATCCTGGCCGACTCGTACAGCTCCGCCGGGATCGTGGTGAGCCCGGCGTAGAGGGTGAGCGCGGCGAACGGCACCGACTGCCACACCACGAGCACGACGAGCACGGCGAACGTGGCGGTGCCGTTCGCGAACCAGGTGTAGCCCTGGAACGACTCGAGGCCGAGTGTGACCAGCAGCCAGTTGACCAGCCCCAGCTCCGACTGGAACAACCACTGGAAGACGGTCGTGGCGGCGATGATCGGCATGGCCCAGGCCAGCGCCAGGGCGCTCATGAGGGCCAGGCGCAGGCCGCGGCCGAGGCGGACCATCATGAGCGCGATGCCGGTGGAGAGCCCCACGATGAGCACCACGTTGATCGCCGTCCACACGGCCGTGCGCAGCAGCACCTCCCAGAACTCGGTGCCGGTCAGCAGCTCCGTGTAGTTGTCCAGCCCGACGAAGACCGCGCCGCCCCTGATCAGCTCCCCCATGCGGAAGTGCTGGAACGAGATCACCGCCGCCTTGAACAGCGGATAGAGCAGGAGGAAGGCCCCGCCCACCACCGCCGGCGCGATGAGCAGGTAGGGCCAGTACGACCGGGTCCTGACCCACATCAGGATCCGCTGTTCAACGTCGTGGTGATCGACTCGGAGACCTTCTTCGCCTCCGTCGCGGGGTCGGCGCCGGTGAGCACGGCGGTCATGTACTGCTTGATCATCGAAGTCGCCTCGACGGCGGCCCAGTTCGGGGTGTTCGGGGTGGCGCGGCCGTTGGCGGCGCCCACAGCCATGGCCGCGGTGCCCTCGTCGCCCGACAGCACGCCGGCCAGCGACGTGCGGTTCGGCACGAAGCTCATGGTGGTGGCGAGCTCGGTCTGGAACTTCTCCCCCGCCAGCGCCTTGACCAGCTCGTACGCCTCCGTCTGGCGCTGCGAGGCGACCGGGATGATGAGGTCGGAGCCGCCGGTGAAGACGGTGCCGGGCTTGTCGGCGGTCTTGCCGGGGATGGGGAAGAAGCCCATCTTGTCCTTCATCCCTGGCTCGACCTCCAGCACGCGGGCGGCGGCGCCGGGCACGGCGATGATCTGGGCGACCTTGCCCTGGGCGAAGACCTCGTGCTGGGGCGGGGTGGCCTCGTCGGCGTCCTTGGGGCCCTTGCCGAGCGCCTGCAGCTGCTTGTAGAACTGCATGCCGGCCATGGCCTGGGGGGTGTCGAGCGCGCCCTTCCACTGGCCGTTCTCCTGGACGGCCAGGTCACCGCCCTCGTCCCAGACGAAGCCGGCGAGGGCGTACCAGGTCTGGCCGGTTAAATAAATGCCCTGATTTCCATCTTTATTGAGTTTTGTCGTGACTTCTATCCATTCGTCGCGGGTTTTCGGGTGTTCTGTGATGCCGGCGTCGGCGAACAGGTCCTTGTTGTAGACGACCACGCGGTTGGCGGCGTACCAGGGGATGCCGTACTGCTTGCCGTCGATGTTGCCCGGCTGGGCCAGGCCCGGCAGCCAGTCCTCGCCCTTCAGGTCGGCGATCTTGCCGGTCAGGTCGGTCACGCCGCCGCTGGCCGCGTACTGGGCGATCTGGGTGTTGCCCACCTCGATCACGTCGGGGGCGTCGGTGCTGGCCAGGGCGGCGGTGACGCGCTCGCCGATGCCGTCCCACGCCTGGATCTGGATGTCGAGGTCGATGCCCTGGTGGGCCGCCTCGTACTCGGTCTCGAACTTCTTCAGCAGGTCCTGCGTGACGCTGCCGTCCATGATCCAGGCGGTCAGCGTCGTGGAGGCGGCCCCCGAGGCCGCCCCGGGCTCCGGCTCACCGCCGCCGCCGCACGCGCTGAGCGCGAACACGGCCGCCAGGGCAAGAATGCGGTATTTCATGGTGTTCCTTCTGGTGGGGGGTGGACCCGCGCCCGCCCCCTGCGGGGACGGGCGCGGGACGGTTCACGGGCTGGGAACGGTGTCCGTGAAGGAGGTGCCGGCCGCGCGCAGGGCGGCGACCCGGCTCAGGACGTCGGCGGGCGCGACGACCTCGTTCTTGCTGTGGTAGACGTAGTCGACCTGCTGCCGGTACGTACGGGTTCCCGTCGCGCCCTGCAGATCGATGAACCACTGGTTGAACATGATCCACATCGGGGTCTCGGGGTAGTACATGTCACCGTGGTCGGCGAAGAGCCGGCCGTCCACGTAGTACTTGATCCGGCCGCCCGAGATCTGGATGGCGAGGTCGTGCCAGCCCGCGAACGACGCGCGCTCGGCGGTGTGGGTGTTGACGGCCTGCCACGGGTCGCCCTGGTAGGTCTCCCAGCTGGTGGCGTAGAGGATGGTGGACGGCTCGCCCCAGCCGCCGTTCGGCAGGTACTCGAAGTCGAGCTCGCCGTAGTTCGGGTCGAGGTTGAAGGCCAGCGGGGTGATGGTGAAGAACGTCTGCACGACGTGCTCGCCGTCGGGTCCGCTGGTGGGGGCGTCGCTGAAGCGCACCCGGGCGGCGTAGGTGCCCTCGTGGAACTTGCGGGCGGCGGTGGACAGCTCGGTCTGCACGGTCCCGGCGGCGGTGCCGTTCGTGGAGGAGTCGAGGGTCAGCAGGCCGCCGGGGAACGACACGGCCGACGGTGACCAGGTGGCGCCGGGCACGCCCGGCCCGCCCGAGCTGGAGCGCACGGTCCAACCGCGCTGTGACAGCAGCGGGTCAGCCGGCCCGGCGTAACTGAAGTCGTCGAACAGCACGCCCGATCCGCCGGGCGGGTTGGTCGGCGGGTCGGTCGGGTCCGGGTCGCTGCCCGTCGGCTCGCCCCACGCGAGCTCCCCGCCGACGTAGACGGTGATCTTCTCCCAGTCGGAGTACGCGGTCTGCGGACCGTAGGAGTAGTCGTCGCTCTGGGTGAACGTCTGCCAGTCGGCGCGGTAGAAGCGCAGCTGCAGGTCGCTGGTGTTCCGGCCCGGGGCCAGGCTGCCGGAGGTGAAGCCGACCTCCAGGTACTGCCCCGAGCCCTCCTGCCGGACGAAGGTCCCCGTGACCGTCGAGCAGCTCACCACCGCCCATGAGCAGGCGAAGCGATAGGTCTCGGTGCCGGTCAGGTAGTAGCGGATCTTGACCTGGTTCAGCGGGATCGTGGTCGTCCCGTCGTTGAACAGGCGCAGCCAGGGCTCGGCCTGGGCGGTGGTGGCGCCGGGCGCGCTCGTGCGGTACTGGAGGCGGACGGCCTGGTCGGCGCTGGCCGGCGCGACGACGGCCAGGGCGCCGACGGCGGCGAGCAGGAGGGTGAGGGACAAGGAGAGGAGCAGTTTTCCGAAATTTCGGGACATGGCGGGGGTCTCCTTGGGTGTGTGGTCCCCGATGTCGTGCGTGCCCCTGAGTGTGGGGCCGGGTCAGGCGCCGCGGCGGATGCGACCCGCGTACAGCGCCTCCAGCCGGAGGTTGTGCGCGTCACCCTCGGGGACGTTGGCCGAGAGGTAGACGGGCGGCACTTCGCCGGCTTCGAGAAGGTTGCGTACGGTCTGGATGACGACGAGCTGGGCGAGCAGGGCGGAGGTGATCGTGGAGACGGCTCCGACGGAGGCGCCTCCCCCGGGCAGGGACAGGACGGCGTCGCCGTACGGCGCACGGTTGTCCAGGACGACGTCGGCCAGGTCGGCGAGCTTGCGCCCCGAGGGGTGGCGGGAGGCGACGGCTGCGCCGTGGGCGCGCGAGGTGATCGCGATCAGGTCGTGACCGCGCTCCTTCACGAGGGCGGCGAGCTCGACGACGACGCCGTTCACGCCGGAGTTGGAGATGATGACGAACAGGTCGTGATTCTGGACCGGCGCCAGGTCGAGGATGGTGCGGGCGATGGTGGGGTCGCGTTCGAGGTCGTAGCGGTCGAGCTCGGAGCGGGGCGCGTCGCCGTGCAGCACGATGTCGCGCAGCGCGAGGCGGTTGGTGGGCACGAGACCGCCCGCGCGGCCGGCGATCTCCATCGCCACCGCCTCGGAGTGGCCCGAGCCGAACGCCTGGATGACGCCGCCCGCGGTCAGGGCCTTGGTGAACAGGTCGGCGGCGCGCGGGATCTCCGGGTCCTCGGGGATGACCCGCACGAGGTCGGCGACGTGTCCGGCGTAGTCTTCGCGGCTTACTGTCATGACTCCTCTTCTGGAAGGCCCTGCTGGGGAAGGTGCTGCTCGGAAAGATGCTGCTCCGGTAGACGGTGCTCCGGTAGACGGTGCTCCGGTAGACGGTGCTCCGATGGACGGTGCTCCGGTAGACGGTGCTCCGATGGACGGTGCTCCGATGGACGCTGCTCCGATGGACGCTGCTCCGGTAGACGGTGTCCGGCGACAGCCCGGACCGTGACGTCGAAGGCCTGCTTGGTCCGCTCGTAGGTGCGCTGGGCGACCGACACGTACACGACGTCGAGCACCAGCAGCTGCGAGTGAATGGCGGCGAACCCCTCCGACCGGAAGCTGGTCGCCCGGCTGGCCGTGGTGAGCACCAGCTCGGCCACCTCGGCCAGCGGCGAGCGGGGCTGCGAGGTGACGGCCACGCTGATCGCGCCATGGCTGCCCGCCTCCGCGAGCACCTCGATGACCTCGCGCGTCCTGCCGCTGTGGGAGATGCCGATGGCCACGTCGCCCTGGCCGAGCAGCGCCGCGTCGGTGAGCGCGGTGTGGGCGTCGGACCTGCTCCAGGTCGGCACCCCCATGCGCTGCAGGCGGTACTCCATCTCGCTGGCCACCGCCGCGCTGCTCGACACCCCGAACAGCAGCACCCGGCCCGCCCGCGCCACGGCCTGGGCGACCTTGTCGACGACGGCGAGGTCGAGCTGGTCGCGCGTCTGCTGGATCAGCCGGATGTCGTTGGCGGACACGACGCCGAGCACCCGGTCGAGGCTGTCGTCGGGCAGGATCTCCTGGCCGATGTCGGTCTCCCACGTCTGCTGCGCCACCCGCCCGGTCTCGGTCGCGATGGCCACGCGCAACTCGGCGTACCCGGTGAAGCCCAGGGCGCGGCAGAAACGGGTGATGGTGGCGGTGGACGTCCCGCTCCGCTCGGCCAGGTCGACGATGGTCATCCGGGCGGCGTCGGCCGGGCCGCCGAGAATGGCGTCGGCCACTTTGCGCAGCGCCTCGGGCATGTCGTGCCGGTCGGTCGCGATGCGGTTGAGGAGGTCCACGCGGCGATAATTATGCCCAGATCTGGTGCAGTCAAGGGCATTTGGGCAATAATTTTTGACATGCAGCTGGTGCTGGGCGTCGACGCGGGCGGCACATCCTCGCGGGCCGCGCTGTTCACGGTGGAGGGCGAGCCGGTGCGGCGCGGGTCGGCCGGCGGAGCCAACCCCGTCACGCTCGGCATGGAGGCCGCCTCCGCGAACCTCGCCGAGGCCGTGCGGGCGGCGCTGTCCGGGGTCTCGCCGTCGCGGGTGAAGGCGGTGGTGGTCGGGCTGGCGGGAAACCCGGCGCTGTGCGCGTCCCTGTCCGACCGCGTCCTGCGCGCCGCCCTCCCGGAAGCCTTTCCCACGCGGACGGACGACGCCGCCCCGCGCGTGCGTACGGTGGGCGACGTCGTGACCGCGTTCGTCTCCGGCACGGCGTCGCCGTCGGGCACCGTGCTGATCTCGGGCACGGGGGCCGTGGCGGCGAGCATCCGCGGTCATGCGCCGGTCGCCACCGCCGACGGGTACGGCTGGCAGCTCGGCGACGAAGGCTCGGCCTTCTGGATCGGCCGCGCCGCCGCCCGCACCGCCATCCGCGCCGTCGCCGCCACCCCGGGCCCGCTCACCTCCCTCGTCGTCCGCCGCCTCCTCGGGGAGTGCGCCTGCACCACCCACGGCGATCCCGTGGCGCGGCTGGCGGAGGTGGTGCACGCGCGCCACCCCTTGGCGCTGGCCGAGCTGGCGCCGCTGGTGAGCCGGGCGGCGCGAACCGGCGATCCGGCGGCCGTGTCGATCGTCGAGGAAGCCGCACGCCGCCTGGTCAGGACCGTCTCGGCGGTGCACGAGCCGGGCCTGCCGATCGTCCTGTCCGGCGGCGTCCTCACACCTGAGGGCCCCGTACGGGATGCCGTACGAGATCTCCTGGAAGGCGCCGGGACGGTCACCGTGGCGGGCGACGCCGCGGGGGCGGCGGCCTGGCTGGCCGCGCAGGCGTTCCTGGACCCACGGGAGTCGCGCGCCCGCCATACCCGCTTCACCGGAGCCCGGCCGCACGGGGAGCGAGCCACAAGCTGGACGGAGAGTGGATAGCGTTATTATCTGCCGGATGCGGATCTCGGAGCTCAGCGTCAGGTCGGGTGTCGCGATCCCGACGATCAAGTACTACCTGCGCGAAGGGCTGCTGCACCCGGGCGAGCAGACCGCCGCGACCAGGGCCGAGTACGACGACTCCCACCTGCGGCGGCTGCGCCTGATCCGCACCCTGCTCGACGTCGGCCGGCTCTCGGTCGCCGCCATCAAGAAGGTCGTCGCCGCCGTCGACGACCCGTCGCTGCCGATGCACGTGACGCTGGGCACCGCCCACAACGCCCTGAGCGTGCCCGTCGAGCCCGAGCCCGGCGACGAGTGGCGGGCGGCGCGATCCCAGGTCGACGCCCTCCTCGACGACCTCGGCTGGGAGGTCGCCCCGGCCGCGCCCACCCGTGACGAGCTGGCCCACACCCTGGTCCGGATGCGTCAGCTGGGCCTGCGGATCGACCTCGCGCCGTACGCTGAGGCGGCGCGCAGGCTGGTGGCGGACGTGGAGATGGACGCGATCCCGTTCGACGGCCCGCGCGACGCCGCCGTCGAGGCGATGGTGCTCGGCACGGTCCTGTACGGCCGGGCGCTCGACACGCTGCGCCGCATGGCCCAGGAGTCCGAGTCCGCCCTGCGCGTCACCCCCGCGCGGTGACCGGCCGGCAGGTCGAGTCGCTTCCCCCGGCCACCCCCGCGCGGTGAAACGCTCAACCGGCCGCACGGCGTTCGTGGACGTGGAACGCGGTGCAGCAGACCAGCAGCGCCGCCGCGAACACCGGCAGCCAGGCCGGCCGGGCCAGCACCCAGCCAAGCCCGTCGGGAGCGGTGTGCAGGCCGGGCAGTCTCCCGGCGAGCAGGGCGAGCGAGGCGACCGCGATCATCGCGGTCTGGTGCCAGAGGAAGACCGTCATCGCGGCGAGGTTGGTGAGCGCCACCGCGCCCCAGGCCGCCGGGCGGCGCAGCACCCGCCGCAGCGGGCCGAGCAGCAGCACGGCCGCGCCGCTCTGGGCGAGCCCGAAGGCGACGGCGGCGAGTGAGGGCGGGTCGAGGTTCGACAGCGGCGCCCCCGGCACGCCGACCATGGCGGCGGGGTAGCCGCCCCAGGTGACGAGCGCCACGGCCGCGGCCCCGCCCCCGGCCAGCAGCGCCCATCCCGCCGCGCGCCCCGGCAGGCCGCGGCGGGCCCAGGCCGCCCCCATGCAGTACGGCACCAGCCACCCGGCCACCACGTTGACCCACCCGAGCCCATCCGCTCCGTCCACGGTGAACCGCGCCAGATCGACCACCCCGGCCACGGCGAGCGGCCAGGCCGGATGCAGCCGTGACACCAGCGGAGTCGCCGCCGTCAGCGCGGCGAACACCAGCAGGAACCACATCGGCGACAGCACCAGCTTGACCAGCGCCCACACGCTCTCCAGCTCGGCGCCCCAGGCCAGCATGGCCGGCGCCGCCACCGCCCACACCGCCACCAAGGCCGCCACCGGCCGGAACAACCGGGCCGCCCGCCCCGCGAGCCACCGCCCGTACGACACGCCTCGCGCCCGGGCACGGAGGTGACCGCGCGTCGCCACCAGACCGCCCACCAGGAAGAACACCGCGAGCGTCTGGAACACCCAGGACACCGGGGCGAGCTGCGGCATGGACCGCAGCGGACTGGCGACGCGGACCGTCCCGCTCTCCATGACCAGCGCGGTCACCAGCCAGTGCCCGATCACCACGCCGAGGACGGCCAGGGCGCGCAGCGCGTCGAGCGCGCGGTCGCGATCGGCGGGCGTCGCGGCGTCGAGCCGCGTGAGCAGGTCACGCATCGCCGCCGGCCCGTCCGGACACGATGCGCGCGATGCTCGCCAGCGCCGTGGACCCGGCGGCCAGGTAGTCGCCGTGCCCGCCGCCGCCCGCGGCGAAGACCCGGGCGCCGAACCCGGGCGCGACCGGGTCCTCGCCGAGCCCGACCGTGGCGAACGGCAACGCGATGGAGGCGTGCGGCAGGCCGCCGATCCAGTCCCCCGCCGTGCGGCCGGCCCACACCGTGGCGGGGGTGCGCAGCGCGGCGGCGTCCGGCACGCCGGCGCCGGGGCTGCCGAACAGGACGAGGTGGGCCACGTCCAGGCCCGGCGCGGCCCGGCCGCACACGACGGAGCCGTACGAGTGGCAGAGCAGCGAGATCCTGGCGCCCGGCCTGGCCGCGGCCAGCTCGCGGACGAAGGCGCGCAGGCGGGGCGCGGCCTCCTCGGCACGGCCGGGGGTGACCGCCTGGAGGCTCACACCGTTCGGCGTGGCGTACCCGAGCCAGGCGACGACGGCCGACCGGTCGCCGAGCGCGTCCTTGAGACTCGTCGAGCCGTCGCGCAAGGCTCGGTACTTGTCCAGGCTGATGCCGGCGCCGGGCACCAGCACGGCGATGCGCTCGGCGCCGGCCAGATCGCCGAACACCTCGACGGTCCGGCCGCCGTCACGTCCGTCGAACGACAGGAAGCGCCGCGCGGGATCGGCCATCGCGCGCACCACGGCGGCGCGCCGGTGGTCGCCGTGCCGGGCCGCCGCCCGTTCGGCCGCCAGGATCTCGGCGCGGCCGGCGGCGTACCGCTCGGCGAGTGCGGCCGGGGTCGCGACCAGCGGGGGCACGGGGGCGGGAACGGGCGCGGGCACCGATCCGGGACGTGTCACGCCGGTCAGGGGCCCCGCCAGGGCGGCGACGATCGCCGCGGACAACAAGCGGTGCAGGCGGGTCCTCATGAGCGGTGGGTCCTTCCGTGCCGGGGATCAGTCCTCGGCATCGAAAGTAGGGATCACCGCCTGTAGTCCGACTCCCGCTGGAGAGCGCACCTTTCAGGTAGCTCTGGAGTACTACGGGGCTTCTCAGACGAGGGAGTTGGCGCGCAGGACGCTGACCGCGCTGACGGTCGCGGCGCCGCGCCACTCCATCGCCCCGGCGGGCGAGATCCGCGCGTAGTCCACCGCCCAGCCGCCGTCGTCGCGCTGCTCCCCCGCCAGGCGGACGAGGTCGGCGGCGATCACCTCGGGCTCGAACAGCGTGCGGGCGGGCCGGCCGGGATAGGGCGCGAAGTCGAGCGGGCGCAGCGCCTCGTCCTCGGTGCCGCCCTCCACCCGCACCCTGCCGTCCTCGGGGATGTGGTCGCCGAGGCGTTTGAGCAGCTCGGCGGCGCCGGGCTGCGTGTCGTGGACCGCGTCCAGGAAGCGCACGGCGAACGCCAGCACGTACGCGTGCGGCGGCTCCTTCATCGCGTGGATGGCGTCGAGGCAGTAGCGGGTGGCCCGCTCCAGCCACGGGTGCGCGGCCACGGCCGGGTCGTGGGCGGCGACGCGGTGGGCGGCCGCCGCCGACACGGAGGTGATCTGCAGGGACGACACGGTCGGGTCGCCGCCCGCCCACCAGGGCGCGGTGGCGGCGGTGTCACGGATCGGCAGCGCGAACGGCAGCCCGCCGTCGGGCAGCGTCACCGACTCCAGCCAGTCGCACAGCGCGGCGGCCTGCGGCGCGGTCGCGGGAGCGATCTCGTCGAACACCTCGAAGGCGTGCAGCGCGGCTCCCGGCTCGCTCTCGGGAGAGCGCAGGTCGGGCTCCAGGCCCCAGCCGTACCCGCCGTCGGCGTTGCGGTAGCCCTCCAGCGCCGCGAGGACGCCGGCCGCGTCACCCTCCCCCATGAGCAGGTCGTAGCGGCGGCGGTCCAGCACCCGCGCGTGCCCGGCCAGGAAGGCGGGGACCACGGAAAGGTTCACGTTCATGCGCTCATCGTGCCCGGATTCGGGCCGTGCGCTCTTGTACGTTCCGGACGCGCCTGCGGGCCAGGGCCGCAGCGCGCCCGCACAATGGCAGGGTGATGGACGCTCAGCTGGCACGGGAGAGGTTCGCCGGGCAGCCGGTGGCGCGGCTGGCCACGGCCGACGCCGGCGGGCGGCCCCACGTGGTGCCGGTCACCTTCGCCGTGACGGGCGCGCGCGTGGTGACGGCGGTCGACCACAAGCCCAAGACCACCATGGCGCTGCGGCGGCTGCGCAACGTCCGCGACAACCCGGCCGTCAGCCTGCTGGCCGACCACTACGAGGACGACTGGACGCGCCTGTGGTGGGCGCGCGCCGACGGCACCGCACGGGTCGTCGAGGACGGGCCCGACCGCGAGGCCGCGCTCGACGTGCTCGCCTCGAAGTACGCGCAGTACCGCAGGCGCCGTCCCGCCGGGCCGGTGATCGTCGTGGACGTGACCCGCTGGAGCGGCTGGTCGGCGACCGCTACTCCCGCACCGTGACCGGCCGTTTCAGCAGCCACAGGGCCGCCCGGCGCAGCAGCGTGCGGTGGATCTCGTTGTCGTACGACCTCGTGTCGTGCCCCAGCGCGTCGTAGAGCACCCGCCCCCGCCGCACCGGACGCGCCCACACCAAGGGCCGGCCGTTCGCCGAGGCCAGCGGCTCGACGTCGGGCAGCACGTCGAGGTCGCCGTAGACCTCGTCCACCACGTCGAAGTCCCGCAGGCCCTCGGCCACCGGGTGAGTGCCGTGCACGCGCACGCCCGTCCAGCCCAGCGGCGTGTGGTGGGACTTGGGCCAGCTCCAGCAGCCGCCCAGCACGCGCGGCCAGCCCTGCCAGTCGTCGAAGCAGATGGCCGCCGTGTGCATGCACAGCAGCCCGCCGCCCTGGTCGAGGTGGTCGAGCAGAGTCGTGCGGGCCGCGGTCGGCAGGGAGAAGCGCCAGCGCGGGCGCAGGCCGGCGAAGCGGTCCTGGGGCATCTGCCAGCGCAGCGCGTTGACGGTGATCAGCTGGACCTCGGGCGGCTCGGCGAGCGCGCCCGTGATGTCCTCGGTGATCTCGGATTCGACCCCCACCTCGGCGAGCGTCTCGGCGAGCGCGGCCGACGTGGCGGCGAAGTCGTGGAACGGGCCTCCTGAAAGGATCAGATTTCTCGCCACGCGTCCAGCCCATCACGGTTCCCGCGAACTGTCACATCTTCCGCGACCTCCACGTCCTGTCACCAGGAGGCGACGCGCGGCTCGCACGATGAGGGGGCATGATGCCGGACGTGGACTTCGAGGAGCACCGTCCGATGTTGCTGGGGCTGGCGTACCGGCTGCTCGGCAGCATGTGGGACGCCGAGGACGTCGTGCAGGAGGCGTGGCTGCGCTGGCAGGGCACGGACCGGAGCCAGGTCAGGGAGCCGCGGGCGTTCCTGGTGACGGTGGTGTCGCGGCTGGCGCTGGACCAGCTGCGCTCCGCGCGCGTCAAACGTGAGGCGTACACCGGGCCCTGGCTGCCCGAGCCGGTCATGACGGCGGAGGCGGGGCCGCTGGACACGGCCGAGCTGCGCGACACGGTCTCGTACGCGACGCTGCACCTGATGGAACGGCTGTCGCCGCCGGAGCGGGCGGTGTTCGTGCTGCGGGAGGCGTTCGAGCTGCCGTACGACGAGATCGCGGAGATCGTCGGCACGACCGTGGCCAACTGCCGGCAGCTGCACCACCGGGCCTCCGGCCGCCTGGCCGCGGGGCGCGACCGGTTCCGGCCGTCGGGCGAGGAGCACGCCAGGCTGCTGGCCAGGTTCATGGAGGCGGCCGCGGGCGGCGACCTGTCGGCGCTCACCGACCTGTTCCACGAGGACGTCGTGGCCTACACCGACGGCGGCGGCCGGGTCAGGGCGGCGCTGCGGCCGGTCTCCGGGCGGCGCAAGGTGCTGGGTTTCCTGGCCGGGCTCGCCGCCCGCTATCACTTCACCGATCCTCGGCTGGTCCACGTCAACGGCGAGCCGGCGATCTGGGCGCGCGTCGGCGACCAGCCCCAGCTCGTGGTGCTGGAGTTCCGCGACGGCCTGATCAGCGCGGTCTACGGTCTGCTCAACCCGGACAAGCTGACCCGCGTGAAGCCCGCCTGACCTCCGGCGCGGAGGCGATCTATAGTCGCCCGTATGGATCTCGGTATCTCGGGCAAGGTCGCTCTCGTCACCGGAGGCAGCGCGGGCCTCGGACTCGCCGCCGCCAAGAGCCTCGCGCGGGAGGGCTGCGACGTCTGTGTCAGCGCCCGCGACCCGGAGCGGCTCGCCGACGCGGTGGTGGAGCTGCAGGAGTTCGGCAAGGTCGTGCACGCCGTGCTGGCCGACGTGGAGGATCCGTCCGCCGCGCGCCGGGTGGTCGAGGAGACCCGCGACGTGCTCGGGCCGGTCGACATCCTGGTGGCCAACGCGGGCGGCCCCCCGGCCGGCCGCTTCGACCAGGTCGGGCTCGACGACTGGGACGTCGCCGTCCAGCGCAACCTGCTGGGCACCGTACGCCTGATCCACGCGGTCCTGCCGGAGATGCGCTCGCGCGGCTGGGGGCGGATCGTCACCATCACCAGCCGGTCGGTCCGCGAGGCGATCGACGGCCTGCTGCTGTCCAACGCCACCCGCTCGGCCGTGGCCGGCGTCGTGCGCACGCTGGCCCGCGAGGTGGGCGGCGACGGCGTGCTGGTCAACAACGTGCTGCCGGGCCCCATCGAGACCGACCGGCTGCGGCAGCTCATGGGCGACGAGGAGGCGCTGCGCCGCCGCGGCGAGGAGGTGCCGGTCGGCCGCGTCGGGCGGCCCGAGGAGATCGGCGACGTGGTGGCGTTCCTGGCCAGCGAGCGGGCGTCGTTCGTGAACGGCGTGTCCCTGCTGGTGGACGGCGGCGAGAGCCGGGTCATCGCCTGACCCGGCCAGGCTCCGGGTGGCCGTCCGCCGCATACCCACGCACATGACATCCTTCCCTTAGGAGCCATCGAAGGGGCGAGGGTCATGGAAAAGCCGGTCATCGTGACGGTCGATGACGATCCGGGCGTGTCGCGGGCCGTCGCGCGCGACCTCAGACGGCGCTACGGGCAGCAGTACCGCATCGTCCGCGCCGAAACGGCCGCGGACGGCATCGGCGCGGTCAAGGAGATGAGGCTGCGGGGCGACGACGTGGCGGCGATCCTGGCCGACTACCGGATGCCGCAGATGAACGGCGTGCAGTTCCTGGAGGCCGCCATGGACCTCTACCCGTACGCCCGCCGGGTGCTGCTGACCGCCTACGCCGACACGGACGCGGCGATCCAGGCGATCAACGTGGTGGATCTCGACCACTATCTGCTCAAGCCGTGGGATCCGCCGGAGGAGAAGTTCTATCCGGTGATCGACAACCAGCTCGACGCCTGGATGCGCACCGACCGGGTGGAGCGGACCGAGCTACGGGTGGTGGGCGACCGGTGGTCGGCGCAGTCGTACCGGGTGCGCGACTTCCTGTCCCGCAACCACGTGCCGTACCAGTGGATGCTGGCCGAGGATCCCGAGGGCGCGCAGCTGGTGAAGGCGGCGGGCGAGGGGTGTCACCTGCCGCTGGTGGTGACGCCCGACGGCGTGACGCTGGAGTCGCCCGACCAGGCGACGCTGGCCACGGCGGTGGGCCTGTCCACGACCCCGGCCACTGACTTCTACGACCTGATCGTGGTGGGCGGCGGCCCCGCCGGACTCGGCGCGGCCGTCTACGGCGCCTCCGAGGGACTCAAGACGGTCCTGGTGGAGGCGTACTCGTCGGGCGGCCAGGCCGGGCAGAGCTCGCGGATCGAGAACTACCTGGGCTTTCCCGACGGCGTCTCCGGCCAGCAGCTCGCCGACCGGGCGCGGCGGCAGGCGCTGAAGTTCGGGGCCGAGCTGCTGACCGCGCGCAAGGTGGTCAGCCTGGAGCCGCGCGGCCAGGCGCGCGTGGTCGGGTTCAAGGACGGCGGCGAGATCGCGGCGCACGCGGTCATCCTGGCGACCGGCGTCACCTACCGCCGGCTGCAGGCGCCCGGCCTGGACGACTTCGTCGGCCGGGGCGTCTTCTACGGCGCCGCCATGACCGAGGCGCCGTCGTGCGAGGACTCCGAGGTCTACATCGTGGGCGCGGCCAACTCGGCCGGCCAGGCGGCGGTCCACCTGTCGCAGTACGCGAGCAAGGTCCACCTGCTGGTGCGGGGCGAGGGGCTGGAGAAGTCCATGTCCCACTACCTCATCGAGCAGCTCACGGCGCTGCCCAACGTCGAGGTGCACGCGCAGACCCAGGTCGTCGCCGGCTCCGGCGACGACCACCTGCAGGAGCTGACGCTGGCCACGAAGGGCGAGGAGCGCACGGTCCCCGCGCAGTGGCTCTTCGTCTTCATCGGGGCCGAGCCGTACACGTCGTGGCTGGGCGACACCGTCGAACGGGACAGGCGCGGGTTCATCCTGACCGGCCCCGACCTGGTGCAGCGCGGGCAGCGGCCACGCAACTGGCCGCTGCGGCGCGAGCCGTACTACCTGGAGACGAACGTGCCCGGGGTGCTGGCCGCGGGCGACGTACGCGCCGAATCCATCAAGCGGGTGGCCTCGGCCGTCGGCGAGGGCGCCATGGCCGTCTCGCTGGTGCACCGGTACTTGGAGAAACAATGAGCGAGACCGAGACCCAGATCGGCATCGACGAGCTGCGCAAGCTCTTCCTCTTCGAGCGGCTGACCGACGAGCAGCTCACCACGCTGGCCCGCAGCGGCCGGGTGCAGACGTACGCGCAGGACGAGGACATCGTCCGGCAGGGCGAGCCGGCCGAGTGCTTCGCGGTGCTCATCGAGGGCGAGGTGCAGATGATCAGCGAGACGGTCGCCGCCGGCACCGTCGCGATGCCCCGCACCTCGCAGCCCGGCGTCTACGGCGGCGCCACCGCCGCCTATCTCGGCGACCGGGCGCCGCAGACCTACCAGCACACGCTGCGCGCCACCGCGCCGTCGCGGGTGTTCATGCTGCCCGCGCGGAAGTTCGGCTACATCGTCGCCGAGTGGTTCCCGATGGGGATGCACCTGCTCGACGGGCTGATGTCGGGCGGCCGCATGCAGCGGGAGATCATCGACCGGCGGCAGCGGCTGACGGCGCTCGGCACGATCACGGCCGGGCTGACCCACGAGCTGAACAACCCCGCCGCGGCGGCCGTACGCGCGGTGGGCGAGCTGCGCTCGCTGGTCAAGGGCGCGCGCCGGCAGCTCGCCCAGCTGGCCGAGGACGGCATCCCGCCCGAGCGGCTGCGCGCCCTGATCGAGGTGCAGGAGGCGTGCACGGGCGGCCTGGCCGCGCAGCCGAAACGCTCTCCGCTGGAGATCGCCGACGCCGAGGACGAGCTCGGCGAGGCGCTGGAGGAGCTGGGCGTCGACAACGCGTGGGACCTGGCGCCGCCGCTGGTCACGGCCGGGTTCACCCCTGAGCATCTGGAGGAGATCCGCGAGAAGCTCGGCGAGCGGCACATCGCGGGGTCGCTCAACTGGCTGACCAAGGCCGTCGAGATCGCGCAGATGCTCAACGAGGTGACCGACGCGACCGACCGCATCACGACGCTGATCCGGTCGGCCAAGCAGTACTCCCAGATGGACCGGGCGCCGTTCCAGCAGATCGACGTGCACGAGCTGCTCGACAGCACGATCGCGATCTTCCGCGGGAAGATCCCGCCGGGCATCAGCGTGGTCACCGAGTACGACCGCACGCTGCCGGCGATCCCGTGCTACGCGGGCGAGCTCAACCAGGTGTGGACCAACCTCATCCACAACGCGCTCGACGCGATGGGCCCGGACGGCACGCTCACCATCCGCACCGCGCACGACGCCGACGAGGCGATCGTCGAGATCGGCGACACGGGCCACGGCGTACCGGAGGCGATCAAGGACCGGATCTTCGAGCCGTTCTTCACCACCAAGACCGTGGGCGAGGGCACGGGGCTCGGCCTCGACATCTCGTACCGGATCGTGGCGGGGCGGCACGGCGGTGAGATCAAGGTGCGCTCGGTGCCGGGCGACACGTGGTTCGAGGTGCGCCTGCCGCTCAGGGAGGCGTCCATCGCCCCTGCGTGATTTCTTGGTGCCGATTTGTCAACTGCTTCCTTACCGCATGTAAGGTTTGACCGAAATGCGGGAAGGAGGCGGCGCGGTGATGACGTCCGAGCCGGTGGCGGAGTCCCGTTCGCTCGGCGCGCTGCTCAGGGTGCTCGGCGGCATCGAACGACTCGGCAACAAACTGCCCCATCCGTTCTGGCTGTTCGTGGTGCTGAGCGTGCTGCTGGCGCTGGTGAGCTGGGGGCTCGCCGCGGCGGGGGTGTCGGCGGTCAACCCGGCGAGCGGCGAGACCGTCGTGGCCAGGAACCTGCTCTCGGTCGAGGGCGTGCGGATGATGGTCGGCGACGCGATCGAGAACTACACGTCGTTCCCGCCGCTCGGCACGATCCTGGTCGTCATGCTCGGCGTCGCAGTGGCCGAGCGCTCGGGGCTGCTGGCCGCGGTGCTGCGGTCCGGGGTGTCGAAGGTGTCGCCGAAGTGGGTGACGTTCGCGCTGGCGTTCACCGGGATGGTCGCGCACGTGGCCTCCGACGCCGCGTACGTCGTGCTCATCCCGCTCGGCGCGCTGGCGTTCCGCGCGGTGGGGCGCAGCCCGATCCTCGGCATCGTGGTGGCGTTCGTGTCGATCTCGGCCGGCTACGACGCCAGCCCGCTGATCACGCCGGCGGACGCCGTGCTGTCCGGGCTGACGACGGCCGCCGCGCACACCATCGACCCGTCCTACGTCGTCACGCCGGTGGCCAACTACTACTTCTCGATCGCGTCGTCGTTCCTGCTGGCCGCCGCGATCACCCTCGTGACCGAGCGGGTGCTGGCGCGCCGGGTCGAGACCATGCCGGTCGATCCCGACGCCCCCGACGACGACCTGGGCTCGCTGACGCTCGGCGACGGGGAGCGCAAGGGGTTGAAGGCCGCGCTGATCACGCTCGTGGTGCTCGCCGCCGCGATCGTGGCGGCCGTGCTGCCCTCCGGGTCGCCGCTGCGCGGCGAGGACGGCGGGATCGTGCAGTCGCCGCTGCTCACCTCGATCGCGATCTTCCTCGGGCTCGCGTTCCTGGCCGCCGGCTGGGCGTACGGGAAGGCGGCCGGGACGATCGGCGGCAGCCGGGACATCCCCGCCTTCATGGCGCACGGGTTCCGCGAGATGGCGCCGATCCTCGTGCTGTTCTTCGCCATCTCGCAGTTCCTGGCGTACTTCCGGTGGACCGGCATCGGCGAGATCCTCGCCATCGACGGGGCCGGTCTGCTGCGCTCGGCCGGGGTGAGCGGGCCCGTGGTGTTCCTCGGCATCCTGCTCGTGGTCACCGTGATCAACCTGGTGGTGACCAGCGGGTCGGCGCAGTGGGCGCTGGTCGGGCCGGTGTTCGTGCCGATGCTGATGTTGCTGGACATCCCGCCCGAGTACACCCAGGCGCTCTACCGGATCGCCGACTCCTGTACGAACGCGATCACGCCGATGAGCCCGTACTTCGTGATGGCGCTGGGCTTCCTGCAGCGCTACCGGCGCTCGGCCGGCATCGGCACGCTGGCCTCGATGACCATCCCGCTCGCGGTCACCCTGCTCGTCGTCTGGACGTTGCTGTTCTTCGTGTTCTGGGCCCTGGGCGTCCCGCTCGGGCCCGGCGCGCCCGTCCCCTAGAAAGGATTCTCGTGCTGATCAACGACTGGACCCGGCAGGCCCTGCCGTCCATGCTCGACGACCTCAGGGCCGTGGTGGAGCTGGAGACCCACAGCTACGACAAGCCCATGCTGGTCAAGGGGCTGCGCGCGATCCGCGCGCGGGTGGTGGGCCATCTCGGGACTCCTGACGACGAGATCCTGCACGAGGGCGGCCAGCACGGCGACGTCCTGGAGCTGACCTACCGGGGCACCGCGCCCGGCACGGTGCTGATGCTCAGCCACTACGACACCGTCTGGCCGACGGGCACGCTCACGAGCTGGCCGTTCGCGATCATGGACGACAAGGTCACAGGGCCGGGCGTGTTCGACATGAAGACGGGGCTCGTCCAGGCGGTCTGGGCGCTGCGCGGGCTGCGCGAGCTGGGGCTTCCCCATCCGGGCGTGCGGTTCCTGTTCAACGGCGACGAGGAGATCGGCAGCCCGGCCTCGCGCGAGTTCATCGAGGCGGCCAGCGAGGACGCCCTGGCCACGCTGGTCTTCGAGGCGTCGCTCGACGGGGCGGTCAAGACGGCGCGCAAGGGCGTGGGGCTGTTCAACGTGACGGTCACCGGGGTCGAGGCGCACGCGGGGCTCGACCCGTACGCGGGGGCGAACGCGATCCACGCCCTCGCCGAGATCGTCACCACGCTGGCCGGGGCCGGCTCGCGTGAGCGCGGCACGACCGTGAACGTCGGCCTGATCAACGGCGGAACCGGGCGCAACGTGGCCGCGGGGCGCGCGACCTGCGGCGTGGACGTGCGGGTCGCCGACCCGGCGGAGATGGCGCGGATCGACGAGGTGTTCGCGGGGCTGCGGGCCTCCGACCCGCGCGTGACGGTCGCCGCGACCGGCGAGTGGAACCGGCCGCCCATGGTCCCGAACGCCCCCTCGCAGCGCCTGTTCAAGGAGGCGCAGGCGGTGGCCTCCGGGTTCGGGTGGCAGCTGGAGGAGACCGCGGTCGGCGGCGCCAGCGACGGGAACTTCGTCTCGGCGCTGGGCCGGCCGGTGCTGGACGGCCTCGGCGCCGTCGGCGACGGAGCGCACGCGCGGCACGAGCACGTGCTGGTCGAGCACATCCCCGAGCGCACGGCCCTCGCGATCGGCCTCATCAGCGCCCTGGCGTAGGTCTCAGGCCGCCGCGAAAGCCTTGCCGGGGCGGACGGTCAGGTCAGCGGGAGGCCGGCTTCCAGGTGGGCCAGGGCCTGGTCGGCCTCCGCCAGGGCGTCCATGCCCGGATCACGTACCCAGGCGAACCAGAGGGCCACCAGGACGCCCGCGATCGCTCCCGTGATGTTGCGGATCTCCGGGTCGTCGGGCTCGCGGCCCTCGCGTCGCGCGAGCGTCTCCTGGAGGGTCCTGATCTCGCCGGTGACGCCCTTGAGGCTGGCCGCCCACAGCTCCGGGACCGTGGCCATGAGCCTCTCCCGTTCCAGGCTGTCGGCGCGCTCCTCGGGCGTCTGCGCCTCGACCGCCGCCCGCAGCGCCCGGCGTACGGCGCTCACCGGGCCGAGCTCGGGCGGCAGCGCCCGGAGCGCCTCTATGAAGGGCGGGAACTGGTCGACCAGCACCAGATCCTCTTTGGTGGCGAAATAGCGGAAGACCGTGCTCGGCGCCACCTCCGCCGCCTCCGCGATCTTCTCGACCGTCGTGGCCGCGTATCCCTGCTCGCGGAACAGCCGCAGCGCCTCCTTCTGGATCGACGCCCTCGTCTTGGCCTTCTTCCGCTCACGCAGGCCCGGTCGGTCGTTCATGACTTCGCATTCTGGGCGGTGCGGCGCCCGGGCGTCCACGCACACTTTCTGCTAGCCAGCTGTCAAATGAGAGCCTACTCTCAAAATATGCGACTTCCCGAGCACCGCGACCCGGCATGCCCCTTCGACCCGCCGCCCGAGCTGCGCGGGCTGCCCGCCATGACCCGCCTGGAGTTCGCCGACGGCCATCCGGGCTGGCTGGCCACCACGATGGCGGCGGCCAGGGTCGTGCTGGGCGACCCCAGGTTCAGCGCCCGCCAGGAGCTCAAACACGTCCCCGTACGCTCGGCCCGCCCCGGCGGCCCCGCCGCCCCGGCGCCGCCGGGCTTCTTCGCCACCATGGACCCGCCCGCCCACACCCGTTACCGGCGCCTGCTCACCGGCCGCTTCACCGTCCGCAGGATGCGCGAGCTGGAGCCGCGCATCGAGCGGATCGCCGCCGACCACCTCGACGCCATGGCCGCCGCCGGGCCGCCCGCCGACCTGGTCTCCGCGTACGCGCTGCCGATCCCGTCCCTGGTCATCTGCGAGCTGCTCGGAGTCCCGTACGACGACCGCGGGTTCTTCCAGGAGCGCACGGCGCGCATCGTGCGGGGCCATGACACGGCGGAGGCGATCGCCGACCTGTCGGCGTACCTCGGCGAGCTGGTACGGCGCCGCCGAGCCGAGCCGGCCGGCGACCTGATCAGCGACCTGACGGGCGACCTCACCGACGAGGAGCTGGCCAACGTCGCCATGATCCTGCTCGTCGCCGGGCACGAGACCACCGCCAACATGCTGGCTCTGGGCACGTTCGCGCTGCTGGAGCACGGGTCGGCCTACGAGGAGGGGGCGGTCGAGGAGCTGCTGCGCTGGCTGTCGGTCCTGCAGCTCGGCGCGCCGTCCAGGGTCGCGCTGGAGGACGTCGAGGTGGCCGGCACGCCGGTCAGGAAGGGCGAGACGGTCGCCCTGACCCTGTCCGTGATCAACCGCGACCCGGACGAGTTCGACGACCCCGAGGCGCTCCTGCCCGGCCGGCCGGAGGCCCGCAGGCATCTCGCGTTCGGCCTCGGCGTCCACCAGTGCCTGGGGCAGCAGCTCGCCAGGGTCGAGCTGCGCATCGGCTACCGGGCGCTGTTCGACCGCCTCCCCGGCCTGCGCCTCGCCGTGCCGGCCGCCGAGGTGCCGCTGAAGCAGGGCGCCGCCGTCTACGGCGTGGAGAGCCTCCCGGTGACGTGGCCGAGCTGATCATCTGCTCTGGGAGGAATCATCCTGGATTGTTAGGCTCGGGGCCCAAGTGATTAGTGCGGAGGTCCGATGTACTGCGATCCCAGGTTCTCCCGTGTGCGTGAGGTGTTCGAGCGGCAGTTCGCCGAGGGGCAGGAGCTGGGCGCCGCCTTCGCCGTCCACCTCGACGGTGAGCTGGTCGTGGACCTCTGGGACGGCGTCGCCGACCGGCACACCGGGCGGCCCTGGGAGCGCGACACCCCGGCGTTCGCCTATTCCTGCACGAAGGGCGTCGCCGCCGCCGTGCTGCTGCACCTCGCGGAGCAGGGGCTGGTGGACGTGACGGCGCCGGTCGCGGACGTGTGGCCGGAGTTCGCCGCGAACGGCAAGGAGTCGGTCACCGTCGAACATCTGCTCACCCACCAGTCCGGGCTGCCCGCGGTGGAGGAGCCGGTGCCGGTGGAGGAGTTCGAGGACCAGCCGGCGATCGCGGCCCGGCTCGCCCGCCAGGCCCCCGTGTGGGAGCCGGGGACGGCCCACGGTTATCACGCCCTCACGTACGGGTTCCTGGTCGGCGAGGTGGTCAGGCGGGTGAGCGGCAAGTCGGTGGGCGAGCTGGTCGCCGCCGAGATCGCCGGGCCGCTGGGCCTGGAGCTGTGGGTCGGGGCGCCGGACTCCGTGATCGCCCGTACGGCCCGGCTCAAGGCCGCGGACCGTCCCCGTTCCGGCCGGACCGGGGAGCCGCCCTCGGCCGACCCGCGAGCCGTGGCCCCGACGGTCGGCGAGGAGGCCACGGACGGCGGGCGGATGGAGGACCTGCTGGCCCAGATGGCGCGGGCCGCGCTCGACCCCGGCAGCCTGATGAACCGGGCGCTCGGCAACCCCGGCATGCACCTGCTCGAAGGCGGCGCCAACAACCCGGTCATCCTGCGCGCCGGCTGGCCGGCCGCCGGGGTGGTCACCACCGCCCGGGGGCTGGCCGGCTTCTACCGTTCGGTGGTCTCGGGCGACATCCTGCGGCCGGAGACGCTCCAGGAGGCCATGCGGCCCCGGGTGGACGGTCCCGACCGGGTGCTGTTCCTGCACAGCTCGTTCGGGCTGGGCTTCATGCGTCCGTCGATGACGTTCCCGATGCCGTCGCCGACGGCGTTCGGCCACTCGGGCATGGGCGGCTCTCTCGGCATGGGCGACCCAGAACGCCGACTCGGCATCGGCTACGTCATGAACAGGATGAGCAGCGGGGCCTCGGGCGGCATGCGCGCCCCCAACCTCGTGCAGGCGGTCTACGACTCGCTGTGAGTCACTCATCGTCATGGCGCATTGACGGTGGGCGAAATATCTGCGGTCGTGACAACCCCAACCCCGGGTGAGACCGTCGAACCGGTGAGGGCTTGCCGATGGGGGTAGGACTTGGTCCCTGGTTATCGTGACGTACGCCAGCTCGGCGCCGGTCGCACCGGCCGCGTCTTCCTGGCCACCTACGAGGCGACCGGTGCGCACGTGGCGATCAAATACCTGAACGCCACCCTGCGCAGGGACGCCGAGTTCATGGACCGCTTCCGCTCGGACACCCATCAGCTCGTCGAGATCGACGACCCCAACGTGGTGCGGCTCTACGAGTACGTCGAGATGCCGACCAGGGCCGCCGTCGTCATGGAGCTGGTGGACGGCGTGTCGCTGCGCACGCTGCTGACCGAGCACGGCCGGACCAGCCCCGAGGCGGCGCTGGCCGTGCTGAAGAGCACACTGCTCGCCCTGGCCGCGGCCCACGAGCGCGGCGTGCCGCACCGGGACGTCAAGCCGGACAACATCCTCGTCCAGGCCGACGGCACCAGCAAGCTGGCCGACTTCGGCGTCGTGGTGCACGCCGAGGAGCCGGGCGTCCCGGCGGGCACGCCCGCGTACATGTCGCCGGAGCTGTGGACGCGCCACCAGGCGGGGCCGTCGGCCGACCTGTACGCGGCGGCCTGCGTGCTGTTCGAGGCGGTGCGGGGGCGGGCGCCGTACCGGGCGTACAAGGAGGGGGCGGACGCCGAGCCGGACGTGCCCGCGCTGCGGGACAAGCACCTGGTGGAGCCGGTGCCGCTGGAGGTGGCCCCGGACACGCTGCGCGACCTGCTCAAGCGCGGGCTGGCCAAGGACCCGGCGGCCAGGTACGCCTCGGCGCGGCAGTTCGCGGCCGAGGTGGAGGAGGATGCGGTCGCCGGGTACGGCCCCGACTGGGAGAAGCGCGGGCGCCGGCACCTGGCGGAGCAGGCCACGCTGCTCGCCCTCCGCTTCCCGCTGGCCAGGACCGACCGGGAGGCCGCGGCCGGGATCCGCGACCGTATGGCATGGATGCCGCGCTTACCTCCGCAGCTGTGGGTGGCCGGCGCGACCGTCGTCGCGGCGGCCGTCGCCATCATGGTGTCGGGCGGACGGCTCCCGCCCGGCCCCGGGACGATCCTCATGCCGCCGCCGGAGACGCAGAGCGAGCCCGAGCCCGCCGCCCGGACCACACGGACCACGCCGCCCACGCGGACCCCCGCCGCCGCCACGACGCCGGGCCCGCGCCCCTCGGCCACCGCCCCCAGGCGTACACCGAGCGCCGCGCCGAGCTCGCGCACCGCTCCCCCGCCTCCGTCCCCCACGCGGGCCCGGGGGTCGGCCTCGGTGCCGAGCCCCGTCGTACGGACGGCCGGCATCGTGCGGTGGAGCGGGACGGCCGGGGCGGTCACCGTGTCGGCCACCGGCACGGGACCGGTGCGGTTGCGGATCTCGTACACCCGCAGAGACGGCGACGCGGGTGTGGCCAGGACCCTGCGCGAGGAGACCCGCACGCTGCGCGGGAGCACCGCCTACACCAGCGAGGTGGCGCACGATCCGGGGGACGTCGCCTGCGGCGAGCGGGCGTACCTGGGGCTGGTCGTCATGACGGAGCCGGCGGCGGGCAACGGGCCGCAGGTGAGCGAGGTGGCGGTGCACGGGCCCGCCTGTCCCCCGGCCCCGACGCCGAGCCGCTCGACCGCCTCCACCTCAGATCCGACGCCCACGCCCACGCCGAGCCCGTACGTCACCGGGTCGGCCACCGTCCCGTCCGGCTCGTCGCGCGCGGCCTCCCCCACGTCGGACCCGCCGGACGACTCCCCGCCACAGCCGTTCCGCCGGCCCACCGACGGCTTCTCGCCGCAGCCGTCTCTCGAACGGCTGCTGCCGGCGTCGCCGTCCGCCGAACAGGACGGACCGGAACCCGCGCCTGATCCGCATGTCGAGAACGAGCCGTGGGACGGCGGATAGCGAACTATCACCCAGAGGTAGATCTTTACCGATTAAACCACCCGCGCATGGACATTTCTGGCACCGTTTTGACCTGCAGTTTCCATCCGCGCAAGGGTCTTGACCCTCCCTTGACGCGTGCCTGGTCAGTGTTACGGGCGGGTAACCTCACTGACCGCAGAAGATGCCAACCATCCGGTTTGGCCACACTTGTCCCGGTGTACCCACTGTTACCCAGGGCTGCGTGGATAAACCGGTCTGCCCGGAAGGTTCTTCCCGAGGTCCATGACGCCAGAGATCCAGAAGTTCATCGAACTGCTCGAGGGCCAGCTCGGCTACCGCGAGAAGGGCGACGCGTACACCAAGTTCGGCCACTGGTACGGCAAGCACGTCGAGTTCGACGACGACTTCACCAACGCCCCTTGGTGTGACATGTACATCTCCTGGGCCGCGCACAAGCTGGGCTACGAGGAGTGGATCGGGCAGTTCGCCTGGACCGTGGAGCACGCGAAGTGGTTCAAGAAGCAGGGCGCGTGGGGGAAGAAGCCCGAGGTCGGCGCGATCGTCTTCTACGACTGGAGCGGCTCGAACAGCATCGACCGCATCGACCACGTCGGTGTGGTGACGAAGGTCGAGGGCGGCCGCATCCACACCATCGAGGGTAACGTCGACGGCGGTGTCGCCAAGCGCAAGGAACGTGACACCAGCAAGGTGGTCGGCTACGGCTACCCCGAGAAGGTCAAAGCCCGGCTGGAGCGGAAGGCGCAGGAGAAGGCCGGGCGGGTCGAAGGCGAGCTCCCCGGAGAGTCGCTGAGCTCGTTGATCCCGGGGGGCCGCATCCATTCCGGAGGCCCCGCAGGACACGGCGACCGGTCACAGGGCCAGGTCGACGGCCGGCTCCCCGGCGACGGCGTCCAGGGCAGGACCCACACCGGGGACGAGGTCCGTACGCAGGCCCCGGCCAAGGACCAGGGCCCGAAGCAGGAGGCCGCCCCGGCGCCCCGCTCGTCCTCGGCCCACACGTCCGCCTCGGAGCGGAACGCCGCCCCGCCTCGGACGTCGGCCTCCGAAGGCGCACCGGACGCCACGAAGAAGGCCAAGCACGCCAAACCCGCCACGGCGGACACCACGGCGGCGACCGCCGAACCGCTCCCCACGCATACGGACGCCGCCACGACCGGCCCGCTGCCGGTCATCGACTCTCCCACCACCCTGGTCAGCTCGGCCCTGGTGGCCGCGCTCGCGCTGCTCGCGGTGGCCAGGACCCGCCGCCTCCGCGTCGCCGCCGCCGCGGTGGCCGGACCCCGGACGAACCGGACTCGCGCCGCCCACCGCCGCCACCGCAAGCCGAGCGAGGGACGCCTGCGCAGGGCGCTGTTCCCCGAGCCCACGGCCCAGGAGCCCGCCCTGGAACCGGCCGCCCTGCAGCCGACCGCCCTGCAGCCGGCCGCCCTGGAAGCGGCTGCCCTGGAACCGGCCGCCGCGCTGGAGCCGACGGCGATCCTGGAGCCCGCCGCCGTGCTGAAGGTCTCCACCACGCAGGACGGCGTACGGCGCCCGCGCGCCCGGCACGCCCGGATGCCGCTGGAGACCCGTCCCTTCGACCTCTCCATGGACGGCGCCGGCCGCCGCCACGCCCTCGACCCCGCCGCGCCGGGCCGCGCCGCCGACGTCCGGCCCTTCACCCCCGCCTTCGACACCGACCCCTACGAGCCGGACTTCGACCGCGGCCGGTACGCCTTCGGCGACGAGACCGGCCCGCTGGAGGTCGTCGTCGACACGGGGCCGCTGGAGTTGGTGGTGGACACCGGGCCGTTCGAGCGGATCGTGATCCCGGGGGCGACGAGCGAGTTCGACGCGTTCAGCCCGCCGAGGAGGGGCGAGAACCCCTCCTACCGGGGCCGCCGCCGTCGCCACACGGGCGAGGAGCCCCTCACCCTCGCCGACCTCACCCCGCGCGGTCGCCGGCACCGTAGGGCGCCCGAGGACGACTCCCTCCTGGTCGGCGCGGGCGGCGCCAGGAGAGGCCGCCACCGCGCCTGACGATCACGGCTGCGGGATCCGGAGGGCCCGCCGCAGCGCGGCCAGCCGTGTCTCCCGCGCCCGGACGCTGAGCGCCGCGTCCGGCACCATCATGTCGAACCCGTGGAACGCCCCCGGATACAGGTGGAACTCGGTCGAGACCCCGGCCCGCGCCAGCCGCAGCGCATAGTCGGCGCACTCGTCCCTGAACACCTCCAGCTCACCCACGTCGACGAACGCCGGAGGCAGTCCCGCCAGGTCCGTGGCCCGCGCCGGCGCCGCGTACGGCGGGACGTCGTCGGTGCCGACCCGGTCGCCGAGCAGCGCCCGCCAGCCGAACCGGTTGGCCTCCCGGTCCCACACCACGGCCTCGGTGAACTGGCGGCTGGACGGCGTGTCGTCGCGGTCGTCCAGCATCGGGCAGATCAGCAGCTGGAAGGCCACCTCGGGGCCACCCCTGTCGCGGGCCAGCAGCACGGTCGCGGCGGCCAGCCCGCCGCCCGCGCTGCCCCCGCCCACGGCCAGCCGCGCGGGGTCGAGGCCCAGCTCCGCGGCGTTCTTGGCGACCCAGGCCAGGCCCGCGTAGCAGTCTTCGACGGGCGCGGGGTGCGGATGCTCGGGCGCGAGCCGGTACTCGACCGACACGGCCACGACGCCGAGCCGCTCCACGTGGTCGACGAGCATCGCGTCGTCGAGCTCCGGCGTCCCGATGATCATGCCGCCGCCGTGGATCCAGTAGAGCCCCGGGCGGGCGGGGCCGTCCTCTTGCGGCCGGTAGGTGCGCAGCCGGACGTCGGGCGCGCCCTCGGGCCCCGGCACGACGCGGTCCTCGATCACCACCTGCGTGTCCGGGCGGGGCATCGCCGCCACCATCGCGTTCATCTGCTCCCGCTGCTGGGCCAGGAGCTCGTACGACAGGAACGTGCCTGCCGGCAGCGCCGCCATCTGCTCGACCGCGGCGCGCAGTTCCGGATCGAGGTTGGGGTGAAGGGTCATGAACATACCTTTCCACCATGCATATCGGATTACTCCGCCGGGCAACCCCGGGGTCGCGTGCGACCGCCCGAACTGCTGTGGGCATGCTGGGACCATGTGCCATTCCACTGACAGCAGGCCTCCCGCCCCGCCCGTGCAGGGCAAGGTGGCCTCTCAGGAGCAGATAGAGCTGACCGCCGCCGACGGCAACCGTTTCCTGGCCTACCGGGCCGAGCCCGAGCAGCCGAACGGCCGGGCCATGGTGATCCTGCCCGACATCCGCGGCCTGCACCCGTACTACCGCGATCTGGCCGTACGGTTCGCCGAGGCGGGGTTCCGGACGATCGCGATCGACTACTTCGGCCGCACCGCCGGAACGGGCGACCGCAGTGACGACTTCGCGTTCATGCCGCACGTCGAGCAGCTCACCAGCGACCACGTGCGGGCCGACGCGAAGGCGGCCACCGAGGCGCTGGCCGGTGCCGGGCCGGTGTTCACGGTGGGCTTCTGCCTGGGCGGCGCCCAGTCGTTGCGGCAGGCCGCCGAGGGCAACGGCCTGGCGGGCGGCATCGGCTTCTACCCGACGCTGCGCTTCGTGGACGAGCCGGCGTCCGGGCCGGGCGCGCCGATCCTCATGCTCATGGGCGGGGCCGACACCGCCACCAAGCCCGAGCAGTTCGCGGCGTACGAGGCGGCGCTCGACCGGGCCGGCACGCCGTACGAGAAGCACGTCTACAAGGGCGCGCCGCACTCGTTCTTCGACCGCTCCTACGGCGAGTGGGCCGAGGTGTGCCAGGACGCCTGGCGGCAGATCCTCGACTTCACCGAGCGGCACGCGTAGTCACGCGGAGGTTTGGCGGCGGGGGACGGCGGCTATCCGGTCGGACATGACAGATGCCATCACCCGGTTCGCCGTCTCCCTGCCGCAGCAGGTCGCCGACGGCACCTTCGACCCCGGCGAGTTCCGCGCCTACCTGGCGCGCGTGGAGGAGCTGGGCTTCCACAGCGCGTGGACCCGCGAGGGGACGCTCTCCCCGGTCCCGACGCTCGGCCCGATGGAGGTCATGACGTACGCGGCCGCCTGCACCGAGCGGCTGCGCATCGGCTGCGCCGTGTTCGTCAGCGTCCTGCACCAGCCGCTGCAGCTGGCCAAGAGCCTCAGCACGCTCGACCAGCTCAGTCGTGGCCGCCTGGAGATCGGCTTCGGGCTCGGCGGCAGGGAACGGCTGGGCTCTTTCGGGGTGTCCCCCGACGGGTTCGTGACGCGCTTCACCGAGGGCATCGAGCTGATGAAGGCCTGCTGGAGCCGGCCGCAGGTCTCCTTCCACGGGCGGTTCTTCCAGGTCGAGGCGGCCATGGAGCCGAAGACGTACCAGAAGCCGCATCCGCCCGTGTGGATCGGCGGGCACCGGCCCGCGGCGATCCGGCGGGCGGTCCGGCACGGCGACGGGTTCGTGGGCGCCGGCGCGGCGACGACGGCCGCCTTCGCCGAGCAGGTGCGGACGCTGCGGGCCGAGCTGGAGCGGGCCGGCCGCGACCCGGCGCGGTTCGGGGTCGCCAAGCGCGTCTACGTGTCCGTGGGCGAGGAGGACCGGATCGGCGAGCAGCTCCGCCATCTGTACGGCACCGCCGAGTCGGCCGTCGCCGGCCCGCCGGAGGCGGTCGTACGCGGGCTGCGCGAGGTGATCGAGGCCGGCGCGGACCTCGTCCTGCTGGACCTGATGACCGACGAGGCCCAGCAGCTCGAACGTCTGGCCACGGACGTGCTGCCCGCGCTACTCTAAAGTTCCTTGGAACAATGGAGGAGTGGCCATGTCCTACCCCGAGCAGCGCTACTTCGGCGAGAGCGGCGAGCACAGCGGCGTCTTCAGGAGCGCGGGCGACCCACCCGACCTGCCCATGCGCACCACCCAGGTCCACTACCTCGCCACCGGCGGCCTCACCGGCGGCGCGTACGGGCTCTACCGGTGGGAGATGGGCCCCAGCCCGTCCGGCCCCGGCGCCCACTTCCACCGCACCATGACCGAGTCGTTCTACGTGCTGTCGGGCACGATCCGGCTCTACGACGGCGTGAAGTGGACCGACGGCCGGCCGGGCGACTTCCTGTTCGTGCCCGAGGGCGGCGTGCACGCCTTCCGCAACGAGTCCGGCGAGCCCGCCTCGATGCTGATCCTGTTCACGCCCGGCGCGCCCCGGGAGGCGTACTTCGAGGAGCTCGCCGACATCGCCGCCACCGGCCGGAACCTCACGCCGGAGGAGTGGACGGAGCTCTACCGCCGGCACGACCAGTACATGGTCTGATGTTCCCCGAAGAGCGGATCTACGAGCAGCTCGCCCGCGTCGGCAAGGCCCTGGCCAGCCCGGTGCGGCTGCGCCTGCTCGACGTGCTCGACCAGCGCGAGCGCACGGTGGAGGAGCTGGCGCAGGCGGCGGGCGTGCCGCTGAAGAACACCTCGGCCCAGCTCCAGCAACTGCGCGCGGCCCAGCTGGTGTCGAGCAGGAAGGACGGCACCCGCGTCTACTACCGCCTGGCCGACGACGGGGTGTCGCGCTTCCTCGGCGAGCTGCAGGCGTTCGCCGAGGGCCGGCTGGCCGATCTGCGCGACGCCGTGCACGCGCGGATGGGGTCACTGGCGGGCGTGACCGCCGACGAGCTGGCCGACCGGCTCGCCGACCCCGGCACGGTCGTCGTGGACGTGCGAACGGCGGCCGACTACGCCGCCGGCCACGTGCCGGGGGCGATCTCGGTGCCGCTGGCCGAGTTGCGCGAGCGGCTGGCCGAGCTGCCGAGGCAGGCGGAGGTCGTGGCCTACTGCGGAGGGCCGTACTGCGTGGTGTCGCCGGAGGCGGTGCGGCTGCTGCGCGAGCACGGCTACGCCGCCCGCCCGCTCGACGGCGGCCTGCTCGGCTGGCGGCGCGGCGGCAAGGAGCTGGAACGCTGAGTGACCGCTGCCTTACTGTGAGCCGGACGGTAAGGAGACACGGTGCGCATCACACGAGCCGCCATCGCGGGTCTGCTCGCGTCCGCGGCGCTGTCGGGGCTCCGCCACGACTTCGCCGCGCACGGGGTGGTCATCTGGGCGGAGCCGCGCGCCGGGTCGGCCCGCAACGGCGTCGGCCACCCCGGCCACGGGTTCGAGCCGAACCGGTCGGAGGAGCACGGCCTCTACCGCTGCGACGCCCACTTCGACAGCACCCTGTGGTACCACGGGCGCGACGCCACCACCGGCGTCGTCGGCTGGGTCCCGGCCTGTCACCTCACCGACGACGACTGAGGATCAGACGCCCGCCTTGACCGGTGCTGGGCGGCGCGGCTCGGGCGCGGGCCCGTCCTCCTCCTCGTGGCCCTCGACCGACAGGTTCGGCAGGATCCGGTCCAGCCAGCGGGGGCACCACCAGTTGGCCCGCCCCAGCAGCACCATCGTCGCGGGCACCAGGAACCCCCTGATGATCGTGGCGTCCACCGCGATCGCCACCGCCAGACCCACCCCGAACGTCTTGACCATCGAGTCGGGGTAGGCGATGAACGCCGTGAACACCGCCACCATGATCAACGCCGCCGACGTGATGACCCGTCCCGTCGAGCCGAGCCCCTCGGCCACCGCCCGCGCGTTGCACCCGTGCCGCAGGTACGACTGCCGCACCGCCGTCAGCAGGAACACCTCGTAGTCCATCGACAGCCCGAACAGCACCGCGAACAACATCAGCGGCACGTAGCTCTCGACCGGCACCGAGAAGAAGAGCGGCGTCAGGTACGACGAGCTGACCGGCGGATCCATCCCCACCAGCCCCGTGCCCAGCCCGAACGAGAACACCAGCGCCAGCGCCCCGAACGCGGCCCCGAGCGAGACGAGGTTCATCACCGCCGCCTTGACCGCGACCAGTGGCGCACGGAAGGCCAGCAGCAGAAGCAGGGCGCTGAGCAGCACCACCACGGCGATGACCAGCGGGGTGCGCTCGGCCAGGCGGTCGGCGGCGTCGGTCAGGCCCGCGACCTCGCCGCCGACGTGCACCCGCACCGCGGGCAGGGCGACGGCCCTGACGTCCCTGACCACCTGGGCGGTGCGCTCGTCGCTGGGCGCGTACTCGGGGACGGCCTGCAGCAGCACCGAGCGGCCGGAGTCGTTGAGCTTGGGGTCGCTCACGTGGGCCACGCCGTCGACGGCCTTCACCTCGCGGGTCAGGTCCTCCACCAGGGGGTCGTCGGCGTCGGCGACCTTCTCGGTCAGCTCGGCGACCACGATCAGCGGCCCGTTGGAGCCCGGCCCGAAGCCGGTGGCCATCAGCTCGTACGCGCGCCGCGACTCCGACCCCTGAGCGCCGTACCCCTCGTCGATCGGCCCCAGCTTCAGCGCGAGCGCGGGCGCGGCCAGCGCCCCCAGCACCACGACGGCGGCGAGCAGCACCCGCCACGGGCGGCGCGCCACCCACGCGCCGAGCCCCGCCCACCCGGCGCCGCCCGAGCCGGAGCCGCGCAGGAACGGCACCCTGAGCGCGTTGACGCGGTGGCCGAGCAGCCCGAGCAGGGCCGGGACCAGCGTGATCGAGGTGAGCACGGCGGCGACCACCGAGATGCCGGTGACCCAGCCCAGCGTGGCCAGCAGCGGGAACCCGGCCAGCAGCAGCGCGCTCAACGCGATGATCACCGTGCCGCCCGCGAAGACGACGGCCCCGCCGGAGCTCGCCACGGTGCGGCGTACGGACTCCACGACCGGCACCCCGTCGGCCAGCAGGCGGCGATGGCGGGACAGCAGGAACAGCGCGTAGTCGATGCCCACGCCGAGCCCGACCATCGTGGCCATGATGCCGGCCTGCTTGGGCATGTCCACGGCCCAGCCGAGCAGCCCGATCAGGCCGAGCCCCGAGGCCACGCTGACCAGCGCCACGAAGATCGGCACCGTCGCGGCCACCAGCGTCCCGAACGCGAACACCAGCACCACCAGCGCGCAGATCACGCCCACGACCTCGCTCGGCCCCGTCTTGATCTCCTTGCTGGCAGGGTTGGAGCTGTCGGCCGGCACCACTTCCAGCCCGGCCTCGCGCGCCGGATCGGCGGCCTCCGACAGGTCCTGCGTGATCCTGCCGACCGCGTCGGGGTCGTGACCCTCCAGCCGGACGCCGATCAGGCCGATCTGCAGGTTGGAGGAGATGCCGCCCCTGCGGAACGGCGTCTCCACCTCCGCGACGTGCGGCATCGTGCGCAGCCGGTCGACGGCGTCCTCGACGGCCTTCTTGCGGGTGTCCGCAAGAAGCGGCCCGTCGGCGGAGTACACGAGGAGCTGCACCGTGCCGCCCGCCTGGTAGCCGGAGCCGAAACCGGTCTTCATGAGATCGTGGGCGCGCTGGGCGTCGGTGCCGGGGATGCTGGCGTCGCTGCTGGTCGGGCTGGGGAAGGCGAGGTTGCTGCCCATCAGGGCGGCGGCGGCCAGCACCCAGGTGACGAGGACGATCCAGCCGTGGCGCGCGCACCAGCCGCCCAGCCGGCCCAGCAACCGTGTCATCGCTTCCGTTCCCCACTCGACGGCCGTCCTGTACGGTCGTACAGGACCTAACGATAAAACCGGAAATATCCGGAAGGCTGTCTCCCTGAGGGAAATGAGACGATGGCCACAGCCGACGACACCCGCACCCGGATCCTCGACGCCGCCCGCTCGCTCTTCGCCGAACGCGGGTACGCGGCCACCTCCCTGGCCGACATCGCGGCGGCCGTGGGCCTGACGAAGACCGCGGTCGCCTACCACTTCCACCCGAAGGACCGCCTGGCCGCCGAGCTGCTGTCCCCCGCGGCGGGCGACATGCTGGCCCTGCTCGACACCCCGTACGCCTCCCGCCAGGAGTTCGTCGAGGCCCTGGTGGGGTTCGCGGTGCGCTACCGCTCGGTGATCCGCCTGTTCATGGAGGATCTGGCGGCCGACGACCCGGCGACTGACGACGCCGACTCGGGGCGTGCGACCGTCCGGACCTTCCGCGACGAGATCCACACCAAACTGGTCGGCGACAACCCCACCCCCGAAGCCCGCCTGAAGAGCTGGGCCCTCCTGGGAGCCCTGCAATGGGGCGCCGTCAAAACCATGGACCTCCCCGAAGACCAGGTCCACGCCGCCCTGCTGCAGGCCGCCCGCGCCTACTGACCCTCCCTCCGTCTCATGCCCCTTGCTGGCAGGGCAGAGCCGCTGGAAGACTCGCCGCCGTTGACATGAGAGGGGAAGCTCCGCCTTGCCGGTGGGAGACAGGGCCGCCGGACGGCTCGCCCGCTGCTGGTGCGAGGCAGAGTTTCCAGGAGGAGGCAGGATGGTCACGCTCGCCGTCGTCGGTGCGGGCTCGCGAGGGCTCTCGTACGCCCGCCACGCCGCCGGGACCGGCCGGGCTCGGGTGGTCGCGGTGGCCGACCCGCTCGCCTCCCGCCGCGAGAAGTTCCCCGACGCCACCCCGTACGCCGACTGGCGCGAGCTGGCCGCCCTCCCCCGCCAGGCCGACGCCGTGATCATCGCCACCCAGGACCGCGACCACGTCGAACCCGCGCTGCGCTTCGCCGAGCTGGGCTACGACATCCTGCTGGAGAAGCCGATGGGCGTCTCACAGGAGGAGTGCCACGCGATCGTGTCCGCCGCCGAACGCTCCGGCGCCATCTTCGCGGTCTGCCACGTCCTGCGCTACACCCCGTACACCAAGACCCTGAAAGCGCTGCTGGACGCCGGACGCATCGGCGAGATCGTCAGCATCCAGCACCTGGAGCCCGTGGGCTGGTGGCACCAGGCGCACTCCTACGTCCGCGGCAACTGGCGGCGCACCGACGAGTCCACGTTCATGCTGCTCGCCAAGTCCTGCCACGATCTCGACTGGCTCGTGCACCTCACCGGCAAGCGGGTCACCCGTGTCTCGTCATTCGGCGGCCTCCACCACTTCCGCCCGGAGAACCGCCCCCAGAACGCCGCCGACCGCTGCCTCGACTGCACGGCCGAACCCGAGTGCCCGTACTCCGCCACCCGCCTCTACCTCCCCCTGGCCGGCCGCGAGATCTGGCCACTGACCGCCCTGACCGACGACGTCTCGGAACAGGGCGTCAGGAAAGCCCTCCGAACCGGCCCGTACGGCCGATGCGTCTACGCCTGCGACAACGACGTCGTCGACCACCAAGTCGTGAACATGGAATTCGAAGGCGGCACGACGGCCGCGTTCACCATGACCGCCTTCACCCCGTCCCTGCACCGCCAGACCCGCGTCTTCGGCACCCACGGCTCAATAGAAGGCGACGGCGACCGCCTGACCGTGCACGACTTCGTCACCGGCCGCACAGAGGTCGTCGAAACCCGTCCCCCCGGTGATGCCACGGCGAGGGGCGGCCATGGGGGTGGTGACGAAGGGCTGGTCGAGGCGTTCCTGACCGCTGTGTCCACCCGCGACCGCTCCTCGATCCTGTCGTCGCCGACCGACAGCCTCCACAGCCACCTCATGGCCTGGGCCGCCGAGCGCTCCCGCCTGACCGGCGAGACCGTCCGCACCGATTAGATCGCAGAACCCGCACGCCCGAAGGTGCCTGGGGCCGGAATACTGGTGCCTCCAACCACCAGCGAGGAGCACCTGTTGCGCACCTGGTTCGAGCCGGAGGAGACCGACGAGTTCGAGGCGGCCAAGGACCTGCTCGTCCGCCGCTGCCTCACCTGGGCGGACGAGCACCGCCTACCCGCCGTCGGCCTGCTGCTGGAGGCCGCCGTGGACGCCCGTCACGAGAGCCGCGACGGACGCCTGGCCTACTGGGACGACGCCGAGATCAGCCACTTCCTCCTGGCCTGGGTCCCGGCCCAGCTCGTGGCTGACAGAGAGGTCCTCGACACCGCACCGGAGGTGCTGCGCACGTACCTGCGCTACCTCGACGCGACCGGCCTGCTCGACCCCCGAGGCGCCACCGTCAAGGACGCGGAGGCCGCGATCGACCGCGCCGCCGCCGAGCTCCCCGACGCCCTGGACGACCCGGCCCGCCAGGGCCTGGCGAAGTTCTGGCTCCAGGTGGCGCTCGACCACGGCGTGGACGTGACCGACCCGCCCGCCTTCGAACGCTTCCGCCGCGACATCGACGCCGGCCGGATCCCCTACGACCGGGACGTCCTCGACGAGATCATGGAGGCCCGGCTCACCGGCCGCCACCCCGGCCTCCCCCAGGAACGCGCCTTCGTCCAGCCGCCCATCGCCCTCCCCCCGCAGTCCGACCTGGCGGAGGCCGCCGCCCGGAGCCAGACCGTACGACGCCTGGTGGCCCTGACGGAGTGGATCGGCCCGGACGGCCGCACCCTGACCAAGACGGGTCACCTCCGCCTCGCCGACGCCCGCGACCTGGCCGCCCTCCTCGGCACCGGCGAGGAGAGCCTCCAAGCCCGTAGCAGCACCGAGCTGCACCACGTCACCCTCCTCCTCACCTGGGCGAAGAAGATGCGTCTCATCCGCACGAGCAAGGGTCGCCTGCTCCAGGTGGCCAAGGCGGCCCCGCTGCTCCGCAACCCCTTCGAGCTGTGGCAACGCGCGTTCGAGACCCTCCCTGAGCTGGGCCGATCCGTCTGCACCGCCGAATCCGCGCTGGCGGGCTCGCTCCAGGAGACGCTGCCCGACATCCTCAACTCGATGTACGGCCTCGACGCCATGCCCGTGGCCCGGCTGGAGGAGACGGTGTGGCTCGCTTGCCGCGACTACTTCCTGAGCCCCTACTTCCTGGGCGGCGACGACGCGCCGGGCCGCGAACTGGTCGCTGAAGACCTCCGGCGCACCTTCGAGGTCCTCTCCGACCTCGGCGCCGCGGAACTGACCCGCGGCCCCGCCGACCCGCTCTACGCCACAGACCTCGACCACGAGGACCAAGAGCTACCCCCGGACACCGTCGAACGCCTGCGCACCCGCCTGGCGGAACCAGACCTCCTCCTGGCCGGCCTGACGCCACTCGGCCTGAACGCCGTCCGTAACCTCCTCCTGGCGGACGGCCGCGACGCCCCTGCCGTCGGCGAGCTCGCCACCGCGTCCCCGGCCGGCCTCCTGGGCGTGATCTCCCAGCACTACCCCCGCGAGGACGCCACCACAGAGCTCAAGGGCTGGCTCGCCCAACCGGGTCACGACGTAGCGGCGTTGCTGCAGGCCGTACGCGACTGCCCCTTCCGCACCCGGACCGCCGCCCTCCTGCACGTCGTGACCGAGTCCCTTCCCGAGGTCCGCACGCTCCTCCCCGAGCTGCGCCACGACCCGATCCTCGGCTCCGCCGTCCTGAGCATGCTCGTGAACCAGGGAGACCTCACCCCCGAGTCCCTGACCCAGCACGAGCACCTCCTGTTGGGCGCTGAGAACTTCCTGGCCCTCCTGGAACTGTCCGGCCCCGACGGCCTCATGGAGCAGATCACGTCAATGGCAGGCCGCGACGCGTACGACCTCCTGGAGGCAATCGTCTCCTCCGGCCACCCCGACACCGTGGGCCTGAACGAAATGCGCACCCTGGTCCTGGAACGCCTGCGCACCACCAGCCCCCACCCCCTCCGCCTGGTTCCCACAACACCTCCAGGCGCCCGAGGCCGCCGCAAGAGCCCTGGCAGGAAACGCAAGCGCTGACCGCCCCGGATCACCCGCGCAGAAAGGCGTCGCACCTCCACGCGGCTGCTCCATGGTCGGCGCGTTACGCTCTGATCTCCGACAAGGAGATCGCTCTCCAGCGCCCTCGGAGAAGGCAGCTGCCCGTGGCCGGCACCCCCATCACCGGCCCGTACGACTCCCTGCTCACCGAGCGGCTCAGGGAACTCTGGAAGCCGGCGGTCGGGACATCGGTGACCTCTACCGCAACAAGCGCTACTGGACGGCTCTGCTCCGAGGCGCGGGGCTCCTCACCGGCGATGCCTTCCCGATGGAGGAGTTCCTTGGCCGCGCCGCCATCGCCGGGTGACCCGCCTCCTCCAGCGCGCGGACGGTGCATCAGCGGTGGGCGGGCATCCGCCGTCTGCTTCGTGATGTTTGCGGTTCGGCCCGGCGCTGTTTGCGGCGGCGGGCTATGAGCCAGCCGACACCCAGGGCGATCATGCCGATCGGCGTAGCGGACAGGCGGCGGGCCACCAGTAGTTTGAGCAAGTTCTTCATGCCGCCACAACTGCCCAGTGGCGCGCCATGCACGCATATCCGGGTGTCCAGTGGCCCGTTGGATCGGTGGACCGGCGCGCTGACAGTGCGCGTTCCAGGTAGTCGGGGTGGGGGCTGTTCTCCGCGCCGGCGAGGCCGTTCTTCTTGGTGGAGGACGGGAGGCCCGGCCATGAGGAGTTCACCCTCCGGGGAGGTGGCCGGGGGTCCCGGCGGCCGCGTCCGGGGCGGGGACTTCGCCGGGGTCGGGTCTTTCGCCGGGGTCAGGGGTGGGGTCCTCGCCGGGGTCGGGCTCTTCGCCCGGGTCCGGGCCGGTCTGGGCCGCGACGCCGACGGTGATCACGATGGAGGCTTGCGGTTCGGCGCAGGTGCCGCCTGCGATGCTCTGGCTCAGGATGGTGCCGACCTGCGACTCGTCCGCCACGGCCTTTCCGCGCGACCGTACCCGGAAGCCATCGTCCGCCAGGGCCGCGCGGCCGTCCGCCTCGGAACGGCCCACCACGCCCGGGACGGTGCTGCCGTGGCGGGCCAGGGTGAGGCTCACCGAGGTGCCGCCGGAGACGCGGGTGCCTGCCCGGGGGTCAGCGGAAATGACCTGGCCGTTGGGTCTGTCTGAGCACGTACGGTCGACGCCGCCGGCCTTGAGGCCCGCCTCGGCCAGCGTCGACTCGGCGGCCTTGCGCTGCATGCCGGCCACCGCGGGCACCGCCACGCCCGCCGACACCTGCAGCGAGACCGTACTTCCCCGGGGAACCGCCGCCCCCGCGGCGGGCTTGCTGCTCAGCACCCGCCCGACGGGCTGCGTGGAGCCGACCTCGGCGACGAGGCCCGGCATCAGCCCGGCCTGCCTGATGGCCCTGGTCGCCGCCTTTCTGTCCAGGCCGGCCAGCGGCGGGATCGCGACGGTCACCGGTCGTGCCACCGGTGGCTGACTGGCGGACTCGCGCGGCCCCCGCACCTCGTCGGACTTGCCGGGCGTGGGTTTCGCCGGTTCCGGTTCGGACGTCGCCGGCTCCGGTGTCGCGGGCTCCGACGCGGCCGCCGGGGGCAACGTGGGTCCGGCCGCCTGGGCCGCCGGGGAGGAGTCGTCCCCGGTCAGTTGCGGGACGAGCACGGCCAGCAGGACGCCCGCCGTCACCAGCAGCGCCGCGCAGACCGCGATCGCCGCCGTCGGCCACCTCCTGGTGGTCCGCTCCCCCGCCGCACTCCCCGAAGGCCCACCCCCGAAGACACCCGCCATGTCCGTACGGCCCGCACCGCCGGCCTCAGCCCCGGATCCCCCCACGTCGCCCGAAAGACCAACGGCGAACACAGCCGCACCGCCCGAAGGACCGGCGCCGAACGCGTGCTCCATGGGGCCGGTGTCGAGCGGGCAGCTGCCGTCCGAACAGGCGCCGACGGAGTGAAGGCCGGGGCGGTCGGGCGAGGAGCCCTCAGCGTCCGGGGAATCGGAGGCTTTGGCACGTTCCGGATCCGTGACAGACGGCGAAGGGTCGGAGGCCGTGAATCGGTAACCGCCCGGGGTGCCGGTCGCTTCGGGTTCGGCGAGCGGGCCTGCACCGGAGGGGCCGTACGGTGAGCGCTGCTCCGGCACCGCGAACGGCGGCGCCGGAGCGCGCAGGATGTGCGGCGGAGGTGAGCGCAGCACCTCCGCGGGCACGTCGCCGGTCGACTCCCCCAGCAGCTCGAACAGCAGCTCCCTGCTGGTCGGACGGTTGCGCGCGTCCTTGTCCAGGCACGCCGCCACGAGCGTGCGCAGGCGTCCGTCGAGGCGGCCGAGTTCGGGCGGCGCGGTGAGGATGCGGTGCAGCACAGGCGCCACGGAGTCCTGCCCGAACGGCGCCGACGCGTTGGCCGCGAAGCACATCGTCGCGCCCCAGGAGAACACGTCCGCCGCGCCGGTGACCGCCGAGGCGGTGATCTGCTCGGGCGCCATGTACGCCGGCGTGCCCACCCCCCGGCCGCTCACCGTCGCCGCCGCGTCCAGCGCCTTGGCCAGCCCGAAGTCGATCACCCGCGGCCCGTCCGAGCCGAGCAGCACGTTCTGCGGCTTGAAGTCGCGGTGCACGATCCCGGCCCGGTGGATGGCCGTGAGCGCCGTCGCCGTGCTGACGGCCAGGCGTTCCAGCGCGCCGCCGCGCCGGGGCCCGGTGAGGGCGACCTCGCGCTGGAGGGAGGGGCCGTCGACGTACTCGCTCACGATGTACGGCCGGCCCTCGTCGAACCCGGCGTCGATCACCTGGGCCGTGCAGAACCTCGCCACATGCTTGGCCAGCTCCACTTCCCGCAGGAACGCCGCCTGCTCGTCCCCCACGGGCCCGTGCAGCAGTTTGACCGCGTACGTCTCACCGCCCCGCGAACCGAGGTACACCGTGCCCTGTCCACCCTCACCCAGGCGTCCGGACAGTTCGTACTCCCCGAGCCGATGCGGGTCCCCCGTCCTGAGCGGCTGCGCCGTTGGCACGGGAGCGCCTCCCCTCGCCGCCACCCTTTCTGCTCTCTACTGAAAGCAACCGCGCGCGAACAGTCAACGGTGCGCAGGGCAATCGCGGCCTGACCGTGACACGGCAGGTCACGCGGCGCTGGAGACCGTGCCCGAATACGTCACTTCTTCCTCACCCGCGCGCGTCACCTTGATGACCGTCCGGTCGGCCTCGCCGAACCGCGGCACGACCGGGGCGGTGGTCGTCTCGCCTGAGCCCGTCCACGCCCCTTCCGCTACGGATCCGTGCGCGGCGCGCAGCCAGAGCAGCAGTCCGGCCACCACCACGACCACCGCGATCGCGGCGACGAGGACCATCCGGCGCCCCCCGACGGATGATCCTCTGTCCGATGCTCCGCCACCGGCCGGGGGCTGGGCGCTCGCGGGGAAGGGCCGTTCCCGGCCGGTGATCGCGGGAAAGCTCGTCGTGGGGTCAGGATCGGTGATCACCGGCCCGGAGTCCTCACCACCGGCGCCGGACGCGGGAGGAACCGGAACAGTCGTGTCGGCATCCCCGGCCTCCCCAGCCCCGTCGCCGTCAGACCCACCCGGTCCACGACCGGCGCATCCGGAGAACGCGGCGGTGACGTCAACACCTTCGCGCTCGACCCCACCGGTTTCCCCGCCGTCGGCGTCGAGCCCGGCATCCTCCACGCGCGCCGGTGCTGCGTCCCCCGCCGCCGACCCGGTGGGGCGGGCGCCGCGAGGAGCGACCTGAGTGACGTCGGCATCGTCATCGGTGAAGCGACTCTCACCATCGCCGGGCACGCTGAAGTCCGCCTGGAACGGTTCGGTCGCATCGAGGTCCGCGCCATCGGACCCGGACTCGTGGGCCGCATCCCCGGCCGCACCGGCCCCGCTCGTGTCAGGCGCGGCCGCCCCAGAGCCCCCGGTTCCAGCGGCGTCAGGGCCAGGAGCGGCGGAGGCGCCGATGGCGACCATCGCGCCCGAGGTCAGCACGTCCGGCCCGATCCGGTCCTGCCCCAGCAGCAGCCGCAGCACCTCTTCAGCGTCCGGCCGGTCCCCCGGCTCGGGTGCCAGGCACGCCTCCACGATCTCGCGCAGCCTGCCGGTCAGCGCGCCCACGTCCGGCCGCCCGTACAGGACGCGCGCCAGCACCTCCTGGTACGTGCCCCCACCGTACGCGTTCCGTCCCGTGGCCGTGAACACCATGGTCAGGCCCCACGCCCACAGGTCCGTCGCCGGACCCGCGGGCTCGCCCTTGATCCGTTCGGGCGCCATGTACGCGGGCGTCCCCATCGGCAGGTGCCCGGTGGAGGCGGTGGAGTCCTTGAGCCGGGACACCCCGAAGTCGATCACCCGGGGCCCGTCCAGCCCGAGCAGCACATTGCCCGGTTTGAAGTCGCGGTGCACCACCCCGGCCCGGTGGATCGCTCCCAGCGCGGTGGCGGTGCCGATGGCGAGCCGGTCGAGCGACCCGCCCCGCCGCGGCCCCTGGCTGAGCACGAGCTCGCGCAGCGACGGCCCCTCGACGTACTCGCTCACCAGGTAAGGACGGTCGCCGTCGAGGTCGGCGTCGAGCAGCTGCGCCGTGCAGAACGCCGCCACCCGCCGGACCGCCTCGACCTCGCGGAGGAACCGGCGCCGCACGGAGGGGTCGTCGGACAGGCTGGCGTGCAGGAGCTTGACGGCGACCTGCGCCCCTTGGGGCGAGTGACCGAGGTAGACGACGCCCTGGCCCCCTTGGCCGAGCCTGCGTGTCAGCCGGTACGCCCCCAGTTGCCGAGGGTCATCGGCGCGAAGCTCGGACATATGCCCCCATTATGCCCACGCCCTCAAGAGCGCCGACCAACCGCCCAACGCTCAAGCGGCCACACCGGAGCGGGGACCGTCACGAACGCCTGCCGCCGGACCTCCCGGAGGGCGATAGCCTCGTCTCGTGCTGGAAAGGATCGCCGCCACCCGCTACGTGACCCCGCTGCGGGAGGGCGGGTCGCTGCCGGGCGTCGTCGAGGCCGACGACCTCGGCACCTACGTGGTGAAGTTCCGCGAGGCGGGCCAGGGGCGGCGGGTGCTGGTCGCCGAGATCATCGCCGCCGAGCTGGGCCGGAGGCTCGGGTTCAGGACCCCTGAGCTCAAGCTCATCGACCTCGACCCGCAGCTCGGCGTCCGCGAGCCCGACGAAGAGGTGCAGGACCTGCTCAAGGCCAGCACGGGGCTCAACCTGGCGGTCGACTTCCTGCCCGGCGCACTCGGGTTCGAGCCGCTGGCGTGGGTGGCCGATCCGCGGTTCGCGGCGCGGGTGGTGTGGTTCGACGGCCTCATCCACAACATCGACCGCAGCTGGCGCAACCCCAACCTGCTGGTCTGGCACCGCGACACGTGGCTGATCGACCACGGCGCCGCGCTGTGGTTCCACCACAACTGGAAGACCGCCGACCCGCAGCGGCCGTTCGACGCGGGCGACCACGTGCTCGCCCCCTTCGCCGCGGACGTCGAGGCGGCGGGCGCGGAGCTGGCCGGGCAGATCACCCGGGAGCTGCTGGAGACGGTGACGGCGCTGGTGCCCGACGAGTGGCTGGACGGCGAGCCGGGCTTCGCCGCGCCGGGCGAGGTGCGCGAGGCGTACGTCGGCCATCTGCTGCGAAGGGCGCACGGGCCGCGCGAGTGGCTGGTGCGCGCCCAGCAGCGCGAGACGCCGAAGGCGGGCCCCGGGTCGGTCGGCGAGTTCTGGCGGGGAGGCCCCCGATGAGCAGGGACGTCTACGAGTACGCGGTGATCCGCGTGGTGCCCAAGGTCGAGCGCGGCGAGCTGATCAACGCCGGCGTGCTGCTCTACTGCCAGCCGCGCGACTACCTGTGCGCCCGCGTCGAGCTCGACCCGGCCCGGCTGCGCGCCCTCGACCCGCACGCCGACGTCGACGGCATCTGCCGGGCGCTCAGCGCGTACGAGCTGGCCTGCGGCGACGAGCCCGGGCCACTGGCGGGCGAGCCGCTCGGCGGCAGGTTCCGCTGGCTGACGGCGCCGCGCAGCACGATCGTGCAGACGAGCCCGGTGCACGCGGGCCTCACCGCCGACCCCGACACGGAGCTGGCCCGCCTCTTCGACAAGCTCGTACGTCTCTAGAACAGCACCCGTCTCCACAACGGGTCTCTAGAACAGCACCGACATGAACGTGTCGACCTCGCGGAAGCCCACCTTGCGGTAGACCGCGCGCGCCGAGGTGTTGAAGTCGTTGACGTAGAGCGTGACGATCGGGGCGAAGCAGCTCAGCGCGGCCTCCACCACGGCGGCCATCCCGGCCACGGCGTGCCCCCGGCCGCGCAGCTCGGGGTCGACCCAGACGCCCTGGATCTGGCAGGCGTACGGCGTCACGGCCCCGATCTCTGCCTTGAACACCACCCGCCCGTCGTCGATCCGGGCGTAGGAGCGTCCGATGCGGATCAGCTCGGCCACCCGCGTGCGGTACAGGGCGCCGCCGTCACCGAGGTTCGGCGAGACGCCGACTTCCTCGGTGAACATGGCCACGCACGCCGGCAGCAGGATGTCGAACTCCTCCGGCCGGGCCCGCCGCACCAGCGGGTCGGCGGGGACCGGCGCCTTGTGCGACGTCGCCATGACGGGCTGCGCCCAGCGGATGGCGCGGGCGCGCCCCCAGTGGGGCTCCAGGCGCTCCCACAGCAGGGAGACCGCGTCGACCGGCCCGACGATGGACGAGCAGCGCCGTCCCTGCTTGCGGGCGCGGTCGGCGAAGGCGTGCACGGCCTCTGGACCGGCGTTGACCGGCACCATGTTGGCCCCGGCGTAACAGAGTGACACGAGGCCACCGCGCGGCCCGAACCCCCACATCTGCCCGCCCAGCCTCGCCGGGTTGAGTCCGACGGCCCGCACTCGGGAGGCGACGAAGACGTTGGCGACCGGGTCGCTGTCCAGCAGCGCGAGAACCTCGTCCCGGTCGTTGTCGTCGAGCACGCGCGACGCCGATGTACGCAGCATCACACGGTCAGACTACGCGAAGGGTTACCGATTAGCTCATCTGGCGCTGCCCGCGGTAACCGTTTCTTGACATCATCTCCCGATGAGCGACCCGAGCACCCCCAGGACGCCGAGCAGTTCGGGTGTCTCCATCCGCTGCGCCGACGCCATGCGGGCCGCCGGGCGAGGCGCGGGTGAGGCGGCGCACGTGGCGTCGCGCGGCGGCAGCGAGCCGTCCCTCAGGTACGCGGCCAGGTGCCGGTCCACGCACTGGTTGCCGGCCAGCGACACCCCGTGGTTGCCGCCCTGTTCCAGGACCATGCGCGCGCGGGGGAACCGCTTCGCCATCGCCAGCGCCCCGCGGTACGGCGTCGCGGCGTCGTGGCGGGACTGCAGGATGAGGAACGGCGGCAACTTCGGCGACGCCTTGACCTCGACGGGCGTGCCGCCGCGCACCGGCCAGAACGCGCACGGGGCGTTGTACCAGGCGTTCGGCCAGGTCATGAACGGCGCCTCGCGGTGCATCCTGGTCATGTCGGCCCGCCACTTGTCCCACCGGCGCGGCCAGGGGGCGTCGCTGCACTGCACGCCCAGGTAGACGGCGTAGCCGTTCTCGTCCTTGGCGTCGTTGCTGCCGTGCTTGGTGTAGACGTCGACCAGTCCGTCGACGTCGCCGTCGCGCACGTACGACGACCAGGCCTGGGCGAACTGCGGCCAGACCTTGTCGGTGTAGCTCGCGAAGGAGAAGGTGTCGTCGAGCTCACTCGGCCCGACGACCCCGCCGGCCGGGCGGGCGCCCAGCCGCTCGCGCATCGCGTAGAAGGCGAACGACGTCTGCTCGGCCGTCCTGCCCAGCTTGTAGGCGGAGTGGTGCCGGGCGACCCAGGCGAGGAACTGGCGGTGGCGGCGCTCGAAGGAGACGTTCTGCCGCAGGTTCGACGCGTACCAGACCGCGCCGGGGTCGACGGAGCTGTCCATCACCAGCCGCTTGACCCGCTGCGGGAAGAGCGTGGCGTAGACGGCCCCGAGGTAGGTGCCGTAGGAGTAGCCGAGGTAGCTGATCTGCTCCTCGCCCAGGGCGGCGCGGATGCGGTCCATGTCGCGGGCGGAGTTCGCCGTGGTCAGGTGCGGCAGCAGCCAGGACCACAGGTTGCCGCAGCGGCCGGCGTACGCCTCGGCCCGGCCGAGCAGCACCCGCTCGTCGGCCTGTCCCCGCGGCACCGCGTCGGGCCGCGGCGGCCGGTAGTACGTGGCCGGGTCCACGCAGCGCAGCGACGGCTCGCTCGCTCCGACGCCGCGCGGGTCGAAGCCCACGATGTCGTAGCGGGCCCGCACGTCCGCCGGCAGGGACGCGGCCACGAACCGGGTCAGGTCACGCCCGGAGGCTCCCGGCCCGCCGGGATTGATGAGCAGGGTGCCGAGGTGGTTGGCGTCCCTGGAGACCTTGGCCCTGACCCGGTTGATCGCGATCTTGATCTGGTGTCCCATGGGCTCGCGGTAGTCGAGCGGCACGCGCAGCGTGGCGCACTCGACCTCCTCCGGCACCGGCTGTCCGTCGCGCTCGGGGCACGGCCCCCAGCCCGTCACGGACGGCACCGCTCTGACCCCGCCGGCCACCGCCGTCCCGTCCGCGCTCCCGACTCCGGCCACGAGCACCGCCATTCCGGCGACGACCCCAACTAGTCGCTTCACCCGGCCCCCTTCCCTGTCATAAGGCCCTGTGATGCTCCCGCGAGCAACCGGCTCATGACGCTGGGTATGGGGAAATGCTTGCCATTCTGTAATCGCTCCATGGCGGGGCGTGGCGGCCGGCTCAGGTCAGGCGCGTTGCGCGTTGTCGTACAGCGCCTTGACGACGTCGCCGAAGTAGGGGCCGTACATCGTGCGCCGGTCGTCGCTGTACTTGAAGCTGCTCACCGACGTGATCCTGCCCCTGCCGGTGGCCGGGTCGAACCTGGTCATCCACGGCCCGCCGCTGGAGCCCGCCGTCATGGCGCAGCCCAGTCCCTGGTCGCGCGTCTGGCGGTGGGGGTCCGCCCGGAGCCGGCCCGCGCAGTAGACCAGACGGGTGCCGTCGTACGGCGGGTCGGCGGGGTAGCCGAAGCCGAACACCTGCCCCCCGCGCCCGGTGTTGAACGCGATCTCCTGCGCGCCCACCACGTCGGCGACGTGCCGGCCGCGCGAGGTGTTCAGGACGACCATGCCGACGTCGTAGTTGTCGTCGCCGCTGCGTGACCAGGGGCTCGCGACGAACATGCGCCGGGCGGTGTACTTCCCGTACGGGTGCGCTCCGGCCGTGCCGTACCCGGGGACGAACGTCCAGTTGGCGGCCCAGGCGCCGGCGCCGTCCTTGACGCAGTGGCCCGCGGTGACCACGACGTCGCGGTTGGCGCTCCTGATCGTGCTGGCCGAGCAGACGAAGTCGGCGCCCGACACGGTGAGGAACACCCGGCCTGTGGTCCTGGACACCAGGCCGCCCGTCATCCAGCGGGACCCGGCCGTGCTGGTGTCGGGGCGGGCCCCGGTCAGCCGGTTGGAGCCCATCAGCTCGCGCGGGACGGCCAGGTCGGACCGCCCGCCCGACAGGTCGGGCAGCAGCCGGGCTACCTGGCCGGTGAGGCCGCGCTCGCCCGTGACGACGTCGAGCAGGCCGATGGGCAGGGCCTTGGCCATGCGTTCCGGCGTCCAGTAGTCGAGCACGCGCCGCTGGTCGGCGACGGTGCGCGCGGCGACGTGCTCGACGACGTCGCTGTGCTCGGCCCGATGAGCGAGCCCGTGAGCGGGCGCGACGGCCGGTTGTTCGGCCTGCTGCCGGCCCGGAGCCGCGCCGAGCAGCGCGGGTCCGATCAGCCCCGCCAGGAGCGGGACGGCCGCAAGCAGGGGGGTGCTCAGGGTCATGCCCCCCGAGTGTGCACTACAGGATGTGTTCTTGTGACTACTTTCGGTAAATTTCTCAGAGTGCGTTGGCGCTCTGAGCCGACTGGTAGACGGCCTGGGCCTCGTTCCCGAAATAGGGGCCGAACATCCAGTTGGGAGCGAAGTTGTATTTGAAACTGTTGACGGAATTCTGCGTGCCGAGACCGGTCGATTCGGTGAAATTCAGCATCCACGGGCCGCCGCTCGATCCGCCCGTCATGTTGCAGGTCAGGCCGAGGTCGTCGCTCATGAGGACGTCGTCGAAGGTGCGCCCGCTGCAGTAGATCAGCCGCGACCCGTCGTACGGCGCCGCCGCGGGGTAGCCGAAGGCGTGCATCTGGCGGCCGCGCGGCTGGTTGAAGGCCACGCCCTGGCCGCCGACGACGTCGGTCAGCGACTTGCCGTTCAGCGGCGCGACGATGGCGGCGGCGACGTCGAAGTTGATGTCCTCGCGGGCGTTCCACTGCTGCGTGGTCAGCAGCCGGGTGGCGGCCCAGGTGCCGAACGGCCGGTTGCCGCCCGCGTAGCCGGGGACGAACACCCAGTTCGTGTGGAAGGCGCCGTTCAGCTTCACGCAGTGGCCGGCGGTGAGCACGACGCTCTTGTTGGCGCTGGTCACCGCCGTGCCGGAACACGAGGAGTTACGCCCCTGCGTGGTGAAGAAGACCCGGCCCGTGGTGCGCGTCACCGCGCCGCCGCTGGTCCACGGCGCGCCCGAGCTCCGGGCGGCCTGCGTCTCCACGCCGCCGCGGCTGCGGGTGGGTGGAGCGGTCCACGGCGTGCCCTTGGCGGGCTCGTCGGCCGACAGACCCGCTGCGCCCTGCTTGGGGGCGGGCGCGTCCAGCGGCTGGGCCGCCTCCATCCGGCCCTCCGTCCAGTACGTCACGACCTGCCGCCGTTCCGTGGGCGTGTCTGCGGCGGCCTGCTGGACGGGCTTCGGCCGCGCCTCGGCGGGCCCTTCCACGGTGGCCCGCGCCCCACCTGCGGGAATCAGCGCGGCGAGCGCGGCGACGGAAACCAGGACGACTTTGCGGTGCATTACGTACCTCCCGAAACTGGACATGGGCATGGAAGGTAGCGGCCCCAATATCCCGATTTCTCAGGATTTGCTTATTCGGATATAGCTGCATTCCGACATAAACTCACTGGCTTATCTCACGTCACACGAGGAAGGGATTTCGGGACGCGGGCGGCCCGGTGCCCGAGCGCGCCGCCGAGCGGGGACAATGGACGGGTGCATCAAGAGACCCTCCGCTCGGTGGTCGTGCTCGGCTCCACCGGCTCGATCGGCACCCAGGCCCTCGACGTCATCGCCGCCAACCCCGGCGGCTTCCGGGTCGCGGGGCTCGCGGCCGGCGGCGGCAAGATCGACCTGCTGGCCCGGCAGGCCGCCGACTTCGGTGTCGAGGTCGTGGCGGTGGCCGACCCCGCGACCGTGCCCGCGCTGAAGGAGGCGCTGGCGGCGCGGGGTGTCCACCCCGAGGTGCTCGCCGGCGCCGACGGCGTCGCCGAGGTGGCCGGCCGGCCGTGCGACATCGTGCTCAACGGCATCACCGGCGCGCTCGGCCTGACCTCCACGCTGGTGGCGCTGCAGGCCGGCCGCACGCTGGCGCTGGCCAACAAGGAGTCGCTGATCATCGGCGGCCCGCTGGTGAAACGGCTGGCCAAGCCCGGCCAGATCGTCCCGGTCGACTCCGAGCACTCCGCGGTGCAGCAGTGCCTGTGGGCCGCGGGCCCCGACGGCTACGACCCCTCGTGCGTCAGGCAGCTGGTGATCACCGCCAGCGGCGGGCCGTTCCGCGGCATGAAGCGCGAGGAGATGGCCGACGTCACGCCCGAGATGGCGCTGGCCCACCCGACCTGGTCGATGGGGCCGTTCATCACGATCAACTCCGCGACCCTGGTCAACAAAGGGCTCGAGGTGATCGAGGCCCACCTGCTGTTCGACCTCGGCTTCGACCGCATCGAGGTCGTCGTCCACCCGCAGTCGATCATCCATTCCATGGTCGAATACGTCGACGGCTCGACCATCGCGCAGGCCAGCCCACCCGACATGCGGCTGCCGATCGCGCTCGCGCTCGGCCATCCCCGCCGGCTGCCCGGCGCCGCCCCGCCGATCGACTGGACCAAGGCCCACACCTGGACGTTCGAGCCGCTCGACGACGCCGCGTTCCCCTCGGTCGCCCTGGCCAGACACGTCGGCGGCGAGGGCGGCACCGCGCCCGCCGTCTACAACGCCGCCAACGAGGCGTGCCTGGAGGCGTTCCTGCGGGGCGGGCTGCCGTTCCTGGGCATCGTCGACACGGTCGCCCAGGTCGTCGAAGAACACCAGGTGACCCCGGCAGACTCCGTCGAGGAGGTCCTGGCCGCCGACGCCTGGGCCCGCGCCCGGGCCGCGGAGCTGACCGCCGCGCATTCCGGCTAGGTGCCTACACTGAAAAGCGTCGTCAAGTAAGGGTTGAAATGTCTTCTGTAGCTCTCGGCATCCCGACGGTCCGCCCCAAACCCCTCGCCGAACGCCGCCGTTCCCGCCAGATCATGGTGGGCAGCGTGCCCGTGGGCGGTGACGCCCCCGTTTCCGTGCAGTCGATGACGACCACCGTCACGGCCGACGTCAACGCCACCCTGCAGCAGATCGCCGAGCTGACGGCGTCCGGCTGCCAGATCGTCCGCGTGGCCGTGCCGTCGCAGGACGACGCGGACGCGCTGCCCATCATCGCGAAGAAGTCGCAGATCCCGGTCATCGCCGACATCCACTTCCAGCCGAAGTACGTCTTCGCCGCGATCGAGGCGGGCTGCGCGGCCGTCCGGGTCAATCCCGGCAACATCAAGAAGTTCGATGACAAGGTGGGCGAGATCGCCCGGGCGGCGGCCGACCACGGCGTGCCGATCCGCATCGGGGTCAACGCCGGCTCGCTCGACCCCCGCTTGCTGCAGAAATACGGCAAGGCCACGCCCGAGGCGCTCGTGGAGTCGGCGCTGTGGGAGTGCTCGCTGTTCGAGGAGCACGGCTTCCGCGACATCAAGATCTCGGTCAAGCACAACGACCCGGTCGTGATGATCAACGCCTACCGCCTGCTGGCCCAGCAGTGCGACTATCCGCTCCACCTCGGCGTCACCGAGGCGGGCCCGGCCTTCCAGGGCACGATCAAGAGCGCGGTGGCGTTCGGCGCGCTGCTGGCCGAGGGCATCGGCGACACGATCCGGGTCTCCCTGTCGGCTCCTCCGGTCGAGGAGGTCAAGGTCGGCGCCCAGATCCTCGAGTCGCTGGGCCTGCGCGAGCGCGGTCTGGAGATCGTCTCCTGCCCGTCGTGCGGGCGGGCGCAGGTCGACGTCTACACGCTGGCCGAGCAGGTCCAGGCGGGCCTGGAGGGGCTGAAGGTGCCGCTGCGGGTGGCCGTCATGGGCTGCGTCGTCAACGGCCCCGGCGAGGCCCGCGAGGCCGACCTCGGCGTGGCCTCGGGAAACGGCAAGGGCCAGATCTTCGTCAAGGGCGAGGTCATCAAGACCGTGCCCGAGTCGCAGATCGTCGAGACCCTGATCGAAGAGGCCCTGCGCCTGGCCGAGGAGATGGGCGTCGAGGTCGACCTCGACGACGACACCCCCGCGGGCCCGGTCGTCACGGTCAGCTGAAACACGGTCAACTGAAACACAGGACAGCCGAAACACGATCTGCCGGAACACGACGAGAGGGCGTGGCCGCCGCACGGCCACGCCCTCTCGTGTCGTCCTACAGCGTGAGCCCGGTCAGCACCATGACCTTCTCGTACGTCAGGTCGTCCATGGCCGAGTGCAGGCCCTCCCGACCGATGCCGGAGTCCTTGACCCCGCCGTACGGCATCTGGTCGGCCCGGTACGACGGCACGTCGCCGATGATCACGCCGCCGACCTCCAGCTCGCGGTTCGCCCGGAAGGCGGCGTCGAGCGAGCGGGTGAACACCCCGGCCTGCAGCCCGTACTTCGAGTCGTTGACCATCGCGTACGCCTCGTCGATCGAGGCCGCCCGCTGCAGGATCATGACGGGCCCGAAGACCTCCTCGCAGGCGACCTTGGCCTCACGCGGCACGCCGGCCAGCACGGTCGGCGCGACGGTGGCGCCCTCGCGGGTGCCGCCGGCCAGCACCTCGGCCCCGGCCTCGACGGCCTCGCGCACCCACTGCTCGACCCGCTCGGCCGCGGCCGGCGACACCAGCGGGCCCACCTGGGTCTTCTCGTCGGCCGGGTCGCCGGTGACGAGCGCGGAGACGGCCGGGAGCAGGCGCTCCACGAACGCGTCGTAGACCGGCTCCTCGACGATGACCCGCTGCACGGCGATGCAGCTCTGACCCGCCTGATAGTTGGAGTAGAGCGCGACGCGCTGGGCCGCCCAGTCGAGGTCGGCGTCGGCCAGCACGACCGCCGCCGCGTTGCCGCCCAGCTCCAGTGTCACGTGCTTGCGCGGCACCTGGTCGGCGATGGCGTACCCGACGGGCGCGGAGCCGGTGAACGACACCACGGGCAGCCGGGGGTCCTGCACCAGGCCGGAGGCGCGGTCGTTCGCGACGGGCAGGACCGAGAACATGCCCGCGGGCAGGTCGGTCTCGGCCAGGATCTCGCCGAGCAGCAGCGACGACAGCGGCGTGGCCGGAGCCGGCTTGACGATGACGGGAGCGCCGACGGCGATGGCCGGGGCCACCTTGTGCGCGACCAGGTTCAGCGGGAAGTTGAACGGGGTGATCGCCAGCACGGGCCCGTACGGCACCCGCGTCACGTACGCCAGCCGCCCGGCGGCCGCCGGCTCGGTGTCGAGCCGCTGCACGCCGCCCGACCAGCGGCGGGCCTCCTCGGCGGCGAAGCGGAAGGTGGCCACGGCCCGGCTCACCTCGCCGCGCGCCCACAGGATCGGCTTGCCGTTCTCGGCCGTGATCAGCTGGGCGAACTCCTCGGCCCGTTCGGCGATGCGGCGCGCGACGTGGGCCAGGGCCTCCGCGCGTACGTGCACGGGCAGCGCGGCGGCCTCCTTGGCCACCGCGTGGGCGGCCGCGACGGCCTCCTCCACCTGGGCGTCGGTCGGCACGGAATGCCGGCCGACCTCGCGGCCGTCAAGCGGATTGGTGACAGTGAGCTCGGTCTCCCCGGTCGCGGAGCGGCCGGCCAGCCAGAAGGTACGCACGTCCATACCTTGACGTTATGCGACCACGGGGTCGGGGCATTTACACCACGTTGCACAAGACTCCCCGGAGCACTCACCGTTAAGTACAAGCTCTGGTGTATACCCACGATGTAACGGAAGTAGACCCAATTCATGATGTTTACCACGCGGGGTGGTTTGAGCGATCTCTGCCCTGGCTAAGTCATCGTGTGCGGGTCTCCAGCGCGGCGGGCCCCCGAGCAGAAAGGCGTGGGCCCCGTGACCGAACAGCGTGAGGTCACAGCGACCTCCTCGGCCACAGAGGAGGTGTCATGACCTCACCGCCTCTGGGGTTGCAGGGCGCCTACCTCCTCGGTGAGCGCGCCACCCATGACGAGCTCCGCTCTCGCCTGCTGGACGTGGCGGTCAACCTGCTGCAGACCGACGGTCCCGACAGCCTCACCATGCGGCGGATCGCGGACGAGGCGGGCTGCACGACGACCGTCATCTACACGATGTTCGGCAACCGGGAGGGCCTGGCCGAGGCGCTCTACCTGGAGGGCTTCGAGCGCTTCCGCCGGTTCCTGGAGGCGGTGCCGCAGCGGCGCGACCCGCTCGAACACCTGACCGCGCTCGGCCCGGCGTACCGGCAGGCGTGTCTGGCGGAGCCCGGTTACTACAGCCTGATGTTCGAGCAGGCCATCCCCGGCTTCGAGCCCAGCGAGCGGGCCAGGACCCTCGCCCGCGCGGCCCTGAACATCCTCGACCGGGTGATCGCCGAGTGCATCTCGGCCGGCCACCTGATTCCCACCCAGCCCCGCAAGATCGCGGACGCCCTGTGGGCGGCGGCCCAGGGCGCGGTCAGCCTGGAACGTGCCGGGCACCTGCGCGACGGCCGCACGTGCGAAGCGGTGACCACGGCCGTCATCTGCTGCTACCAGGTGGACAAGCCCAGATAACCGGGCTCAGCCGCGCCGGGCGGCTTCGAGGGCGAGCCACAGTTCGGCGCGTACGCCGGGGTCGTCGAGGTCGCGGCCGAGCAGCTCGGCGACGCGTCTCATGCGGTAACGCAGGGTGTGGCGGTGCACGCCGAGCCGTTGCGCCGCCGCGTCCCAGTGCCCGTTGCACTCCAGGTACGCGCGCAGCGACCGCACCAGGTCGGCGCGTGAGCCGTACCCGGTGAGAGGGGCCAGGACGGCGGCGGCGAACGCCTGGGCGGCGGCCGGGTCGAGCAGACCGAGCAGCCCCTGTCCCGCCAGGTCCCCGAAGCGCTGCAGCCCCGCACCGCTCTTGGCCGCCAGCGCCCGCGACGCCTGCTCCAGCGCGCCGCGCAGCGCCCCGGCCTCGTACGGGAACGGCAGGCTCGCCCCCACGGGCCCCTCCGCCTCCCGTGCCACCGCCTCGACCTGCCCTTCGCCCACCAGCGCGAACACCACGTCGCCGGCGGGCACGGCGGTGAAGGCGCGGGGTTCGAGGGCGTCGAGTGCGGCGGCGTCCGCCGCGAGCACCACCACGGGGTCGTCGGGCAGACGGCCGCCGATCGGCTCCAGGACCGCGCGGGCCCGGCCCTCCTCACCGGCCAGGAGCAGCTCCAGCACCGCGGTACGGATCCCGCGCTCGGCCCTGAGCCTCGTCCTGCCCTGTTCCATCGCCAGCGTGAGCAACGAGCCGGCGGCGTTGATCACCGTGTGGGTGACCGGCGAGAACGTGTGCGCGGCGCCGACGGCGAAGAAGCCGCGCGGACGCGCGCCGCCGCCCAGCGGCTGCACGACGATACGCTCGCCGGGGCCCGACAACGCCAGGCTGGCCGGCATCCGCTCGGGCGCCATGCCCCACCGCGACGCCTCCGCGGTCGGTTCCCTGGGCGGGGTCTCGTCCTGCGCGTCGGCCGGTCCGATGCGATGGCGGGCGAGTGCGGCGGTCACCTTGTCCGTCACGGCGCCCGGGGTGGCGTGCAGGACCTCGCCCGACTCCCCCAGCAGCGCCGCCCACCCGCCGACCTCCTTGGCCAGCCGGTCGATGACCGCGTGGGTGCCCTCGGGGCGCAGCGCCGCCCGCGTCAGCCGGCCCTGCGCGGCGAAGGCGCGGGTGATCTCGTCGTACTGCTCGGCGGCGAGCAGCTCGCTGACCAGCTTGCCGATCGCGATGAACGGCGTTTCGCGGGGCACCTCCAGCAGTGGCAGCCCGGCCGCCTCGGCGGCCTCGACCAGAGCGGGCGGCGTCTCCTCGTGCGAGACCCCGACCCCGAACCCGAGCCCGGCCACACCGCGCGCCACGAGCCGGGCGACATATCCGGACTGGTCGCCTTCCATCCGCATGCCCGTGGTCAGCAGCAGCTCCCCGCCCTCCAGGTAAGGGGTCGGGTCGGCCAGCTCACTGACCGCCACCCACCGCACGGGAGCGTCCAGCACCCCCTGGCGCGACGTCCCGGCCAGTGGCCGGAGATTCACGCGGCGCACGACGGTCCGCAACGAAGGCGGCATGAGAGTTTTATCCATTCCGGCGAAGACGATCACTCTCAGTGTGACATATCGACGTATCGGCGCAGGTGTGCGCCCACCGTAGCGTCGGAGCCATGAGCATTCCCCAGGAGCGGCGTCTCGTGACCGCCATCCCCGGCCCCAAGTCCCAGGAGTTGCTGGCCCGCAAGCAGGCCGCCGTGCCGCCCGGCATCGGCACCACCCTGCCCGTGTTCGTCACGCGCGCCGGCGGTGGCGTGGTGCAGGACGCCGACGGGAACTCGCTGATCGACTTCGGCTCCGGCATCGCCGTGACGAACGTCGGCAACTCCGCCCCCAGGGTCGTCGAACGCGTCCAGAAGCAGGTCGCCGACTTCACCCACACCTGTTTCATGGTCACCCCGTACGAGTCGTACGTGCGGGTGTGCGAGAAGCTCAACGAGCTCACCCCCGGCGACCACGAGAAGCGCACCTTCCTGGTGAACTCGGGCGCCGAGGCCGTGGAGAACGCGGTCAAGGTCGCCCGGCACGCCACCGGGCGGCCGGCCGTCGTCGTCTTCGACCACGGCTACCACGGCCGCACGCTGCTCACGATGACCCTGACGGCCAAGAACATGCCGTACAAGGAGGGGTTCGGGCCGTTCGCGCCGGAGGTCTACCGGGTGCCGCTGGCCTACCCGTACCGGTGGCCGACGGGGCCGGAGAACTGCGCCGAGGAGGCCGCCGAGCAGGCCATCGACCTGATCACCAAGCAGATCGGCGCGCAGAACGTGGCCGCCGTGGTGATCGAGCCGATCGCGGGCGAGGGCGGGTTCATCGTGCCGGCCCGCGGGTTCCTGCCGCGCGTCGCCGAGTTCTGCCGGGCCAACGGGATCGTGTTCGTGGCCGACGAGGTGCAGACCGGCTTCGCGCGCACCGGGACGCTCTTCGCCTGCGAGGACGAGGGCGTCGTGCCCGACATCATCACCACCGCCAAGGGCATCGCGGGCGGCCTGCCGCTGGCCGCCGTGACCGGCCGGGCGGAACTCATGGACAAGGTGCACTCCGGCGGCCTCGGCGGCACGTACGGCGGCAACCCGCTCGCCTGCGAGGCCGCGCTCGGCGTGCTGGAGACCATCGAGGCGGAGGACCTGGTCGCCAAGGCCCGCCGGATCGGCGAGATCATGCTCCCCCGGCTCCAGGCCATGCGGGAGCGCTTCGACGTGATCGGCGACGTACGCGGCAGGGGCGCGATGATCGCCATCGAGCTGGTCGAGCCCGGCACCAAGGAGCCGAACCCGGCGGCCGTGCAGGAGGTCGCCAGGCGCTGCCACGCGGAAGGCCTGCTGGTGCTGACCGCGGGCACGTACGGCAACGTGCTGCGATTCCTGCCGCCGCTCGTCATGCCCGAGCACCTGCTTGAGGAGGGTCTCGGCATCCTGGAGAAGGCGATCGCCGAACTGTAGACGAAACCCTCTGAAAGGGGCATCCGGCTTGCGGCTGGATGTCCCTTTTTGTGGTGTAAGTGGCGGCAGTCGGGTAGAGAATTCACCCTGACTTGACGCTCAGCTGGACGCTCACGGCCTCGGTCAGGGTTATAACGGTTCCGTCTATACGGAGGGGCAATGGCTGCTGGGAGCGTGATGAACCGGGGTGCGACCAGAGCGGCGCGGAGCACGGTGACGTTCGATCCCGAAGGTCTGACGCCGGCCCAGCGCTACGGCGACGCCTGCGTCGTCTGTCTCAAGAGGTGGCCTCGCCCGCGGGTCCGCGTGGGGGTCCTGCCCGACGAGTCGACCGTCCTGGCCTGCGAAGACTGCGCCGAGGCGCTGGCTCCCTCGCCGGCGGCCACCGTCGTCGCCTTCCCCACCCGCTGATCGGCTATTCGACCAGCTCGCGCCAGCGTTCGGCCCAGGCCGTGTAATCGGGCAGGTCGGCGCACTTGCCCTCGCCGGCCTGGCAGTCGCCGGGCGGGCGCACCGCGAACACCACCCGGTCGAGCACCTTGTCGTCGCCCACGCCGTACAGCTCGCACATCTGCCTGGCCCGCCCCTTGCACGCCTTGTCGCCGGCGGGCGCCATGCCCGCCCACGCCGCCGCGTCACGCTGCCTGTCGGGCGAGGCCACCCAGGTGAGCCACCGGTAGGCGCAGGTGGTGTCGGCGACGTGCGCGCCGAGCATCCACGAGTCGGCCCACCCGGTGGTCTCCCGGGTCTCCAGGGTCTTGACCGGCAGCCCGGCCTTCTGCAGCAGCAGGCGATGGTAAGGGGTGACCTGGGCGTAGTCGAGCGACCCCGTGGCGAACCCCTTCACCAGGTCGATCGCGTCGCGCCAGTACGTGCGCTCCTTCTGCCGCCCGAGCAGCTCCGCCGCCCGGCCGAGGTCGCCGGCCCCCAGCTCGTACGGCTCCTCCGCCGACCCCTCGGCCTGCGCGGCGTCGGCGATCGTCAGCGGATTGTCGCGCAGCGCCGACCGCTCGGAGGTGAACACCTGCTCCAGCCGCGGGTCCTTGACCTTGTCGGAGTCGTAGACGTACTCGTGGTACGCCCACAGGTACGGCACCCCGTAGACCTTGCCGTCCACCGTGGTCATGTCGCGGAACCGCTCGTCGAGGTCGTCGTAGCCGCTCACCTTGGCCGTGTCGATCGGCTGCGCCTTCTTGCCCTCGACGAGGTCGGCGGCCAGCACGGGCCCGGCGGTCATGACGTCGTAGGGCCGGTCGTCGACCTTGGCGGCGAGGTCCTCGGGGCTGTGCGCGATGTCGAGCCGGGCGATCCGGCAGCCGGTCTCCTTCTCGAAGGGGACCACCCAGTTGGCCCGGGGGCTGACGCTGCCGTACTCGGCGTAGCCGCGGTAGGTGAGGATCTGCAGCGTGCCGTCGCTCTGCGTCGCGCTCGGCGACGGGCTGGGCGTCGGGGTGGCGCTCGGGCCGGGGGTGGGGGTGGACCGCGCCGCGCCCATGCCGGCCGCCAGCGCCGTCACGGCGAGCGCCACGGCAAAAGTCCGACGACGATTCACGATCTCCCCTTCATGTCCCCTTCGTCCGTGTGGTGGAGCTTACCGGGGACGAGGCCGGGAGAGACGCCGCTCCCTCCCGGCCGGGTTCGGGAGTGTCACCCGTTGGTGGGGAAGCCCAGGTTGACGCCGCCGTGCGAGGGATCGAGCCAGCGGGAGGTGACGACCTTGCCGCGGGTGTAGAAGTGCACGCCCTCGGTGCCGTGCACGTGGGTGTCGCCGAACAGGGACGACTTCCAGCCGCCGAAGCTGTAGAAGGCCATCGGCACCGGGATCGGCACGTTGACGCCGATCATGCCGACCTCGACCTCGTTCTGGAAGCGCCGGGCCGCGCCGCCGTCGTTGGTGAAGATCGCGGTGCCGTTGCCGTACAGGCCGCCGTTGATCACTTCAAGGCCCTCCTCGTACGAGGAGACGCGGACGATCGACAGCACCGGCCCGAAGATCTCGTCGGTGTGGGTGCGCGAGCCGACGGGCACGTGGTCGAGCACGGTCGGGCCGAGCCAGAAACCCGGTGTCTCCGCCGCCTTGCCGCCGCCGAGCACGGGAGCCTCACGGCCGTCCACCACCAGCTTGGCGCCCTCCTGGACGCCGAGGTCGAGGTAGGAGGCCACCTTGTCGCGGTGGGGCCCGCTGACCAGCGGCCCCATCTGGGCCTTCGGGTCGTCGCCGGGGCCGACCACCAGGTCGTCCACCCGCTCGACGATCTTCTGGACGAGCTCGTCGCCGATCGGGTCGACGGCCAGCACGACGGAGATCGCCATGCAGCGCTCCCCCGCCGAGCCGAACCCGGCCGACACCGCCGAGTCGGCCACCAGGTCGAGGTCGGCGTCGGGCAGCACGAGCATGTGGTTCTTGGCGCCGCCGAGCGCCTGCACGCGCTTGCCGTGCCGGGTGCCGCTCTCGTAGACGTACTGGGCGATCGGGGTGGAGCCGACGAAGGAGACGCCACGCACGTCGGGATGCTCCAGCAGGCGGTCGACGGCGACCTTGTCGCCCTGCACCACGGAGAAGATCCCGTCGGGCAGCCCGGCCTCCTGCCAGAGCCGCGCCATCAGCAGCGACGCCGACGGGTCCTTCTCCGACGGCTTGAGCACGAACGCGTTGCCGCACGCGATCGCGATCGGGAACATCCACATCGGCACCATGGCCGGGAAGTTGAACGGCGTGATGCCGGCCACCACGCCCAGCGGCTGCCGGATCGAGTAGGAGTCGACCTTGGTCGAGACGCCCTCGGAGAAGCCGCCCTTGAGCAGGTGGGGGATGCCGCAGGCGAACTCGACGACCTCCAGGCCGCGGGCCACCTCACCGAGCGCGTCGGAGTGCACCTTGCCGTGCTCGGAGGAGATGAGCGCGGCCAGCTCGTCGCGGTGAGCGTACATGAGCTCGCGGAAGCGGAACAGCACCTGCGAACGCTTGATCAGCGACGCGTCGCGCCAGGCGGGGAAGGCCGCGGCGGCCGCCGCCACGGCGGCGTCCACGTCGGCGGCTGAGGCCAGCGCGACGTGCCCGCTCACCTCGCCGGTGGCCGGGTTGAAGATCTCCGCGGTACGCGCGGGGTCCCCGTCCGCGAGGGCGCCGTTGATCCAGTGCTTGACCGACTTCACTGCTGCTCCGCGTTGATCGTCTCGAGGGCGGCGACGATGATGCCGAGGCCCTCGGTGGCCTCGTCCACCGTCAGCGTGAGCGGCGGGGCCATGCGGATGGCGGTGCCGTAGAGGCCGCCCTTGCCGGCCAGCAGCCCCAGCTTCTTGGTCTCCTCCATGAAGCGGGCGGCCTGCGCCGGCGTCTCCAGCTCGACGGCGAACATCAGGCCCTTGCCGCGGACCTCCTGGACCACGGGCAGCCGCTCGGCCGCCGCCTTCAGCCCGCTGATGATGATCTCACCGGTGCGGGCCGCGTTGGCCTGCAGGTCGTGGTCGAGGACGTAGTCGAGGGTGGCGTTGGCGGCGGCCATGGAGATGGGGTTGCCGCCGAACGTGGACAGGCCCACGGCGTGGGGGGCGTCCATCAGGTCGCCGCGCGCCACGATGCCGCCGACCGCGAAGCCGTTGCCGAGGCCCTTGGCGAACGTGATCATGTCAGGGGTCACGCCGTGGTTCTCGATGCCGAAGAACGCGCTGCCGGTACGGCCCCAACCGGTCTGCACCTCGTCGGAGACGAACAAGATGCCCTGCTCGTCGAGCACCTCCTTGTACGCGGCGAACAGCCCGTCGGGGGCCATCGTGAACCCGCCCACGCCCTGGATCGGCTCGGCGATCAGCGCCGCGACGTCGTTGGAGACGGAGGTGGCCAGCACGTGGCGCAGGTCGTCCACGCACGCCTTGATGTAGTCGGCGTCCGACAGGCCCTTGAACTGGGTGAGGTGCCGGTCGGCGCCGTGCAGGAAGTGCACGTTGAGCGGGGAGAACGAGTTGTTCTTCCAGGACCGGTTGGAGGTGACGCTGATCGCGCCGAAGCTGCGCCCGTGGTAGCTCTGGCGCATGGCCAGCACCTGGTCGCTCTTGCGCGCGTACGTGGCCAGCAGCAGCGCGGTCTCGTTGGCCTCGGTGCCGGAGTTGGTGAAGAAGACCTTGGCGTCGGGGATGCCGGAGAGCCGCGCGATCTTCTCGGCCAGGTCGATCTGGCCGCGCAGCAGGTAGGCGGTGCTGGTGTGCACCACTCCGGTGGCGAGCTGACGCTCGACGGCCTCCCGTACCTCGGGCACGTCGTAGCCGATCATGTTGGTGAGGATGCCGGCGAAGAAGTCCAGGTAACTCTTGCCGTCGGCGTCGACGACCCGGTTGCCCTTGCCGCTGGCGATCTCGATGGGCTCGTTGTAGTTGAGCGCAAGCCAGTTCGGCATCACTGCCCGATGGCGCGCGAGAAGCTCCGACATGTACTGAGTATCCCGTCCCTGTCCGCGATGCTCCTATCCGCAAGCTGTCGGCATGCGGCAAATTCACCTTACAACCTGTAATCGGCCCCTTAGGGGATGTCCCGTGCGTCTGGGGACGTACGGAATCCCCATCATTTACGCCGCAGGAGGCAGTGCGGAAGCCCTCCGCAGGCCGACGCGCCGGCGCACACCTCTCGGCGACGATCGAGTCATCGAGACGAAGGAGAGATCGAGATGACCGTCACCGTCGAGCAGCGCCACCGGACGCCGTCCGGGCCGCCGAAGCTCAGCCGCGAGGAGCTGCTGCGCGCCCAGCGGGAGACCCTGGACACGCCGCGCATGGACTACAGCCTGCTGGCCAGGATGATGTTCAAGCCGGTCGACCTCATGTACGGCAAAGAGGGGTCGTACACGAAGTTCGCCATGCTGGAGATCATCGCGCGGGTGCCGTACCAGGCGTGGGAGCGGATCGGCTACCTGCTCGTGCACCGGCACGCGGGCCGCTCCGCGCTGGCCAGGAGGGTGTTCGAGCGGATCGTGGAGGCCCGCGCCGACCAGGACAACGAGCAGTGGCACCTGCTCATCCTGCAGGACCTCGTGCAGCGCACCGGGCAGCGGCAGTCGTGGCTGCCGCACAAGGTGGCGCCGTGGCTGATCGCGTTCTTCTACTACCACGTGTCCTGGCTGCTGTTCCTCCTCCGGCCGGACTGGAGCTACCGGCTGAACGCGGAGTTCGAGGACCACGCCGAGCACGAGTACATGACGTTCGTGGCCGAGCACCCGGAGCTGGAGCTGGTGCCCGACCCCGGCACGTACGCCGCCGAGTACGGCCGCTACCGTTCGGTGGCCGATCTGCTGCGCCAGATCGGCCATGACGAGCGCACGCACAAGCTCGACAGCCTGGAGAGCATGCGAGAGCCCCGTGTGCGTTAGGCCGGTGCGTGCTCCGGCTCCGGCTCGGGATCCGCGACGGGCGCGGCCGGGCGGAGCACGATGACCGCGAGCAGCGCGGCGGCCACGCAGAAGGCCGCCCCCACCCACGAGCCGAGATGCATGGCGGAGGTGAAGGCCGCGTTGGCGGCCTCGCCGAAGCCCATCGGGTGCGCCGCCCCGATGGACTCCCTGGCCGCGGCGGGCAGCTCGGCCGGCATCTCGGCGGTGTACCGGCCGGCCAGCACGCTGCCCAGCACGGCGATGCTCAGCGCCATGCCGACCTGCTGGACGGTGTCGTTGAGCGCCGAGCCGACGCCGGCGTGCTCGATCGGGATCGCGCCCATGAGCGAGGCGTACGCGGACGGCCCGGCGAGCCCGCCGCCGATGCCCATGATCACCAGCGCGGTGAGCAGCGTCGGGTAGCCGGTGGTCGTGGCCATGACGGCGAAGCCCCCGGCCATGAGCGACAACCCGGCCCCGATCAGCGTCCGGTTGCTGAGCCTCTGCCCGAGTGCGGCTCCGACGCCGTTGAAGACGGCCGCCGCCACCGCGTACGGCAGCATGGCCAGCCCCGCCCGCATCTCCGCATAGCCGAGGACGAACTGCAGGTACTGGGTGAGCATGAGCATCACGGCGCCCGCGCCGAACGACATCAGCAGGATCGAGAACGACGCGCCGCTGAAGTTGCGGTTGGCGAACAGGTGCAGCGGAAGCATGGGCTCCTCCCGGCTGCGCTCCCAGAGCACGAACCCGACGAGGGCGAGCACCGCGAGCGCGATGACCGGGAGGTTCCACTCGCGCTCGATGATCACGTAGACGCCGGCGGTGAGACCGGTGACCGACAGCACCACGCCCACCGGGTCGACCTTCCGGCCCGCGGTGCGCGTCTCCGGCATCAGGACGAGCGCGGCCACGACGGCCAGCGCCGCGACCGGGATGTTCAGCAGGAAGACCGAGCCCCACCAGTAGTGCTCCAGCATGAAGCCGCCCACGGTGGGGCCCGACACCATGCCGACCAGCGCCACGGCGCTCCATGACGCCATCGCCTTGCGCCGCTCGGTGTCGTCGAAGACGGTCATCAGGATCGACAGCGTGGACGGCATGACCAGCGAGCCGCCGACGCCCATCAGGCCACGGGCGGCGATGAGCTGCCAGGGCTCGGTGGCGAGCACGGCGAGCAGCGACGCGCCGCCGAAGAGGACCAGGCCGATGACCAGGAACAGGCGGCGGCCGTACTTGTCGGACAGGCTGCCCGAGGTGATGAGCAGTCCGGCGAAGGCCAGCACGTAGGCGTCGATGATCCACTGGATGTCGGACGGCGTCGCGCCCAGCTCCTCGGTGAGCGAGGGGATGGCCAGGTTGAGCACCGTGTTGTCGATGACCAGGACGAGCATCGTCAGGCAGAGGGCGCCGAGAATCCACCAGCGGCGAGGGTCTCGTACAGTGTTCGAGTTCACTCGCACACCGTACGACGATCCTCGTACACTGTGCGAGTGGTTTTATCCTGGGGTCATGTCGTTCACCTCCGTCTGGCTCCGCGAGCCGCGCAAGCCCAGCGGTCCCGGGCGCAGCCGCGAGGAGATCGTCGCCGCCGCCGTCGAGCTGCTCGACCAGGAAGGGCTCGACGGGCTGAGCATGCGCAAGCTCGGCGCGCGGCTGAGCGCCGGCGCGACCAGCCTCTACTGGTACGTCGCCACCAAGGACGAGCTGCTGGAGCTGGCCTACGACCAGGTCTGGGGCGAGATGGCCGTCGTCGACCCCGACGAGGTGGGCTGGCGCGACGCCCTGTCCGCGCTGGCCCACAGCATGCGCCAGGTCATCCTGCGCCACCCGTGGTCGGGCGACCTGATCGGCCGCCTGCCCGCGCTCGGCCCCAACGCCCTGCACGTCGCCGACCGGATGCGCCGGATGTTCAAGGCGGCCGGCTTCGAGGGGTCCGTCATCGACTTCGCGAGCTCCACGCTCACCGCCTACGTGTTCGGCATGACGATCCCCGAGATCGCCTGGAACGCCACGATGGGCCAGACCCGCTACGACGCCGACGAGATGCGCGCCACCGTCCGCAAGGCCGCCGCCGATTTTCCCGAGATGCTGGAAAGCGTGGACCTGGACGTGTACGAGGATCCGCAGGCCGTGCGCGAGCTCTGCTTCGACTTCGGGCTCGTGTCGGTGCTCGACGGCCTTGAGCGGCGGCTGGCGACGTAGCAGGATCCGGGCATGAGCGATTTCCGTGCCGCCCGAGACTTCCTTCTCGGCGCCGACGCCGCCACCGCCCGCCGCGACTTCCGCTGGCCCGAGCTCACCGAGTTCAACTGGGCGCTCGACTGGTTCGACGGGGTGCTGGCCGCAGAGAGGCCCGACGCCGTCGCTCTCAAGATCGTGGGAGACAGCAGCGCCTCCTACACCTTCGCCGCCCTGTCGGCCCGCTCCAACCAGGTCGCGGGCTGGCTGCACGAGCAGGGGGTGCGCCGCGGAGATCGTGTCCTGCTCATGCTCGGCAACCAGGCCGAGCTGTGGGAGGCGCTGCTGGCGGTGATGAAGCTGGGCGCGGTCGTCATCCCCGCCACGACGCTGCTGACCGCCAAGGACGTCGCCGAGCGGATCGACCGCGGCGGCGTCGCCCACGTCATCGCCAACGCCTCCGACGCCGGCAAGTTCGGCGCCGGCGAGTACACGAAGATCGCGGTCGGCGACGCGTACGGCTGGCTGCCGTACCACGAGGCGTACGACGCGTCCGAGTCCTTCACCCCTGACGGGCCCACGCGGGCCGGCGACACGCTGCTGCTCTACTTCACCTCCGGCACCACCTCCCAGCCGAAGCTGGTCGAGCACACCCACGCCTCCTACCCGGTGGGTCATCTGTCGACGATGTTCTGGATCGGGGTGAAACCGGGTGACGTGCACCTGAACGTGTCGTCGCCGGGGTGGGCGAAGCACGCCTGGAGCAACGTCTTCGCCCCCTGGAACGCCGGGGCCACCGTGCTGGTCCACGACTACAAACGCTTCTCGGCAGCCGCGCTGCTGCAGGTGCTGCGCGACGAGCGGGTCAACACGTTCTGCGCGCCGCCGACGGTGTGGCGGATGCTCATCCAGGAGGATCTCGCCGCCTGGAAGCCGCCGCTGCGTACGGCCGTGGCCGCCGGCGAGCCGCTCAACCCCGAGATCATCGACCAGGTGGCCAAGGCGTGGGGCATCACGATCCGCGACGGTTACGGCCAGACCGAGACCACCGCGCAGATCGGCAACGCGCCGGACGAGCCGGTCAGGCCCGGGTCCATGGGGCGTCCGCTGCCCGGCTACGACGTCGTGCTGATCGACCCGGTCTCGGGCGAGCCGGGGGACGACGGCGAGATTTGCCTGCCGCTGGACGACCGCCGCCCCCTCGGCCTCATGTCGGGATATGTCGATGGATCGGGGGAGGCGATGCGTGACGGCTTCTACCACACCGGCGATGTCGCCACCCGCGACGCCGACGGCTCCATCACCTACGTCGGCCGCACCGACGACGTCTTCAAGGCCTCCGACTACCGCATCTCGCCGTTCGAGCTGGAGAGCGTGCTGCTGGAGCACCCGGCCGTGGCGGAGGCGGCCGTCGTCCCGGCCCCCGACCCGGTGCGCCTGGCCGTGCCGAAGGCGTACGTGACGCTCGCGCCGGGGTTCGAGCCGGATGAGGAGACCGCCCGGTCGATCTTCGAGCACTGCCGCAGGGAGGTGGCGCCGTACAAGCGGGTGCGCCGGCTGGAGTTCGACGAGTTGCCCAAGACGATCTCCGGCAAGATCCGCCGCGTTGAGCTGCGTGTACGCGCGCCGCAGCGCGAGTTTCGCGAGGAGGACCTTATTTCATGAAAAGGGGCACAAAGTGTGATTTGCCCTATCTGCGTTCCTACTACGTGATCAGCTAGGCTCTGCCCCGTGCTGCCCACCATCGCCGACGTTCTCGCCTTGGAGACCGTGCGCCGGGGTAGCCCGCGCGTGGTCGCGGGCGCCGACCGGCTCGACACCAAGGTGCGGTGGGTGCACGTCGGCGAGATCGCCGACATCGCCTACCTGCTCAGAGGCGGCGAGCTGGTGCTCACCACGGGCGTCGCCCTGCCCGACGACCCCGAGAAGCTGACCGACTACATCGGGGAACTGTCCCAGGTCGGCGCCTCGGGGCTGATCGTCGAGCTGGGCCGCAAGTTCGTCGGCGAGCTGCCGGCGGCCGTGGTCAAGTCCGCCGAGGAACACGGCCTGCCGCTCATCGTGCTGACCCGCGAGACGCCGTTCGTGCAGATCACCGAGTCGGTCCACTCCCGGATCATCGACATCCAGCTGGAGGAGCTGCGCGCCTCCGAGCAGCTGCACGAGGTCTTCACCGAGCTGTCGGTCGAGGGCGCCTCGCCGGCCGAGGTGCTGGCCCAGGTCACCCGGCTGTCCGGGCGGCCGGTGCTGCTGGAGAACCTCGCCCATCAGGTGCTGGCCTGCGAGCCCGGCGGGCGCGACGCGGGCAGCCTGCTGGCCGGCTGGGAGTCCAGGTCCCGGGCCGTCGCGCCGGGCGAGCGCACGGCGTACGACCTGGCCTCCGGGTGGCTGGTCACCATGGTGGGCGCGCGCGGGCAGGACTGGGGGCGGCTGATCCTGCTGTGCGAGGCGCCGCCGACGCCGCGCGACATGGTGCTGGCCGAGCGCGCCGCCACCACGCTCGCCCTCGGCCGCCTGCTCGAACGCCACCAGGAGTCGCTCGAACGCCAGGCTCACGGCACGATCATCACCGGCATCCTGACCCACGCCTACGCCGACCCCGAGGAGGCCGCCGCCCGCGCCCGCGCGGTGGGCGTGCCGCTGACGGGCCGCCGGCTGGTCAGCGTGGTCATCCGCCCGACCGAGACCTCCGACCAGGCGCTCGACGGGCACGCCCAGCTCGGCGAGCTGGCCGAGGCGACCGCCGCCGCCTGCCGCGACGAACGCCTGCCCGCCCTGGTCGGCGCGCTCGACCAGGAGCGCATCGGGGTGCTGCTGCCGCTGCCGCCCCGCGCCCAGGCCGACCCCGCCCTGACCTCACTGTCCGAACGGCTCCGCACACTGTGGCCCTCGTCGTTCGTCCTGGCGGCGGGCTCGGTCGTGGAGTCGCTGCGCGACGTACGCCGCAGCTTCCTCGAAGCCGAGCAGGTGGCCGACGTGGCGGTCCGCCAGCCCGACGGCCGGGCCGTCTACCGGCTGCCCGACCTGCGCCTGCGCGGCCTGCTCCACCTGCTGCGCGACGACGCGCGGCTGCAGACGTTCGCCGAACGGGAGCTCGGCGCGCTGCTGGCCCACGACGCCCAGCGGGGCGGCGACCTGACCCGCATCCTGCGCGTCTACCTCGACTCCGGGCGCAACAAGGCCGTCGCCGCGCAGCGGGCGCACCTGTCCAGGCCCGCCTTCTACGACCGCCTGCGCCGCCTCGAACGCATCCTCGACACCCACCTCGACGACGTGGAGTCGTGCCTGTCACTGCACGTCGCCCTGCTGGCCCTGGAGTCCTTCCGCCGGGAGACGCGCTGACCGGCTTACTGTCGCTGGTGTGCCCCTCTTCTACAACGTCATCGAAGCCGCCGCCCACAGGCTGTCGATCGTGCCCCCGATGTTCGACTACTTCGGCGCCCTGGGGCTGCACGCGCTCGTCGCGGCCGCCCGGCTGGGGGTCTTCGACGCCCTGCGCTCCCGGCCGCTGACCGACCACGAGCTCGCCGCCGCGCTCGGCGTGGACCCCGTCGCGGCCGGCGTGCTGTTACGGACGCTGGCCGGGCTCGGCTACTTACGGGTCAGGGGCGGCCGGTACCGGCTGAGCCGCGCCGCGAGGCTGTGGTTCACGACCGGCTCGCCGACGTCCCTGGTGGCCGGGCTGGAGTTCTGGGAGCGTACCGCGTGCGTGATCTGGCCCGAGGTCGAGCGGGCCGTACGCGGCGGCGCGCCCGTCATCCCCTTCTACGCGTTGCTGGAGAGCGACCCCGCGCTGTCGCGGTCGTTCCAGGCATGGACGGCGGCGCTGGCCCGGCAGCAGGCGCCCGCCGTGGCGCGGGCCGTCTCCGTGCCGCGCGGCGCCCGGCTGCTGCTCGACGTGGGCGGCGGCCACGGGCTGTTCAGCGTGGCGCTGCTGCGCCGCCACCCCGCGCTGCGGGCCACCGTCATCGACCTGCCGCAGGCGCTGCTGGCCGCCGCCGACCACCCCCGCCTGACACCACGCGCGGGCTCGTTCCTGGATGACGACCTCGGCGACGGGTACGACGTCGCCCTGCTGTTCAACGTCGTGCACGGCCTGACCGACGACGAGACGGCCACCCTGCTGCGGCGCCTGGCGGCGGCGCTCAACCCGGGCGGGACGCTCGTCGTCGGCGACCAGTTCGGCGACAGCCTCATGCCCGGCCGGGCCAGCCGCGCCCTGCTCCACCTGCTCGACCTCAACTACCTGGTCGCCGTGGGCGGGAAGGTGCGCGGCCGGCGCGAGATCGCGGCCCTGCTGCGCACGGCGGGCTTCCGCGACGTACGGCACCGCCGCCCGCTCCGCTCCCCGGTCACGGAGCTCGCCGTGGCTAGAACCCCATCGCGGTCTGCGCCTCGTCGAGCGTGAGGACCGCCCGCTCGCGGGCCCTGGCGTTGCCCTCGGCCAGGATCTGCCGGACGTCGGCCTCGGTGTACTCCGCCCGCCGCCGCCTGATCGGCCGCAGGAAGTCGTTCACCGCCTCCGTGGTCACCCGCTTGAGCGTGGCGGCGCCGCCGTCGCCGATCTCGTCCGCGAGCTCGCGCGGCGAGCGCCCCAGGCACAGACCGGCCAGCGTGAGCAGGTTGGACACCCCCGGCCGGCGCTCCTCGTCGAACGTGATCAGCCGCTCGGAGTCGGTGACGGCCTTGCGAATGAGGGCGGCCGTCTCGTCCTCGGTGGCCGACAGGGCGATCGCGTTGCCGCGGCTCTTGCTCATCTTGCCGCCGTCGAGTCCCTTGAGCAGCGGCTGCTCGCCCATCATGGCCTCCGGCAGCGGGAACACCTCCCCGTAGCGCTCGTTGAAGCGCCGCGCCACCAGCCGCGTCACCTCGACGTGCGGCAGCTGGTCCTTGCCCACGGGCACCAGCGTGCCCTTGCAGAACAGGATGTCGGCGGCCTGGTGCACCGGATAGGTGAACATCAGGCCGCTCACCGCGCTCTGCGAGCTGTGCGCGATCTCGTCCTTGACCGTGGGGTTGCGCCGCAGCTCCGACACCGACACCAGGCTCAGGAACGGCAGCATCAGCTGGTTCAGCTCGGGGATCGCGCTGTGCTGGAAGATCGTGGCCTTGGCCGGGTCGATGCCGACCGCCAGGTAGTCGAGCAGCAGCCCGGTGGTGTGCCGCCGGATCTCGCCCGGCACGTCTCGGTCGGTGATCACCTGATAGTCGGCGATCAGCACGTACATGGGGAATTTGTCCTGCAGCATCACCCGGTTGGCCAGTGAGCCGAAATAGTGGCCCAGATGCAGCGGACCGGTCGGGCGGTCGCCCGTGAGCACGACGTCGTTCATCGAGGTTTCTCTCCTTGGGATCATGCCGTCCCGGAGAGCCGCGCACCGTGGGCCGTCTCAGGGACGGCCAGGCAGGTGGATTCAGCGGCCGTCTGTCGGCCGCCACCACAGGCAGATGAGGGTGCGAGTCACATATCCCAGAATATCTGCTGCCGGTGTCAATCTCGTAACCTCTTTACCCGTTTGGCGCGTTCTCCTGCCCCGTGGACCTTGATCTCGTCAGGATGGTGCGGTCCGTTTTCCGCCCTCTGGAGAGTTCATGTCTCGACGCACCCTCGCCGCCGGCGGTCTTGCCACAGCCGCGGCGCTCACCCTCACCGCTCTGCCCGCCACGGCGGAGCAGTCGGTGAGGTTCCCGTCGGCAAGGTTCCCTCTGGGCACCAGGCCAGTGCCGATGAAGACCATGACCACCGTGACCCAGGGCATCGACCTGTACGACGTGAAGGCGGGCACGCACACCGACGGCTACACGGTGACCGTGCTCATGCCGAACGGCCGCGACTACGGGACGCTCACCACCGCCGAGCTCAAGGTCGCCGAAGTGGAGGCGGCCGGGGAGAGCGCCAGCCTGCAGAAGGTGATCAGGCCCGGCGTCGCCGACTCCCCGTCCCAAACCGTGTACATGGTCCGCGTCGGCCTGTGGGCCTTCAAGGAGAAGAAGAAGGCCGAGAAGACGGCCGCGACGCTCAAGGACGCCGGCCTCAAGGTGAAGGTCGACTACCTCGGCGACGACGGGCTCAAGACGACCGGCCCCTGGAACGCCAAGGTCGTCATGATCGACCCCAGAACGTTCCGCGGCTCGTACGCCGCCTCGCTCGGCGGCAGCGTGGCCAAGCGGGAGACCGTCTCCTCGATGGCCAGGGCGAGCAAGGCGCTGGTCGGCGTCAACGGCGGCTTCTACAACATCCACACCTCCCCGGCCCTGCGCGGCGAGCCCCTGGGGGCGTCCGTGGTGCGCGGCCGGCTGCTGAGCGAGGCCGTGCCCGGCCGCTCGGCGGTGGTGCTCAGGGGCCGTACCGCCAAGATCACCGAGCTGGAGACCTCCGTCACCGCGACGTCCGAGGACGGCACGCGGACCCGGGTCGACGGCGTCAACCGGGCTGCCGCCACGGACGAGCTGGTCCTCTACACCGAGGAGTTCGGCGCCAAGACCCCCACGGGCGGCGTCGACGCGATCCTCGACGCTAACGACCGTGTCCTCCGCCTGCGTCCCTCCGGTCGTGCGGTGGGCGCCGGGACACGCGTCCTGCACGGCAACGGTCTGGTCGGCGACTGGCTCAACGAGCACGCCTGGGAGGGGTGGACGGTCAAGATCGACACCCGCGTGATCGACCTGCGGACGAAGAAGGCCCTCAAGCTGACCCCGGACCTGCACGTCGTCGCGGGCGGCGTCGGCCTCGTCCGCAACGGCGAGGTCAAGATCACCGCAAAGCGGGACGGGCACGACTCGATGAACATGATCCTCCGCCGCCACCCGCGCACCCTGGTCGGCACCACCAAGGACGGCAGCCTGATCCTGGCCGCCATCGACGGACGCCGCCCCGGCGAGACCATCGGCGCGAACTTCGTGGAGGCGGCCCAGTTCATGCGCTGGCTCGGCGCGACGCAGGCGATCAACCTGGACGGCGGCGGATCGACGACCCTGGTCGTCGGCAAGAAGCCGGTCAACCGCCCCGCCGACGGTGCCGAACGCGCCGTCGGCGACGCCCTCCTCGTCCTACCGAGGTAACCCCGCAACGGGGACCCCGTTGCGGCGGGATCCCCGTTGCGGCGGGATCCCCGTTGCGGCAGGAGTCCCGTTCCAGCAGGTTCCCGTTGCGGCGCGATCCCCGTTGCTGATGGGTCCCCGTTGCGGCAGGGTTCCCGTTGCGGCGGAGTTCCTGTTGCGGCAGGGGCCCGTGCCAGCAGGTTCCCGTTGCGGCGGGGTTCCCGACCGGCAAGGTATGTACGGCGGATCCCCGACCGGCGAGCCCCTGTTCCGCGAGGCCCCTGACCGGCGAAGTCCTTACGCGGAGGATCTCCGACCGGCTGGGGCCAGGTGCGGTGCGGGCCCGTCGCCCGGGGACATCCGGCAGGGTTCCAGTGCGACGGGCCCGTCGCGCCAGGCCATCAGGACACCGGCAGCCCGGTGTCCTCCTTCACCGCCTTCATGGCGAGATGCGAGGTGACCTGCGCCACCCCCGGCAGCCCGGACAACGTCTCGGAGTAGAACCGCTCGTAGGCCGCCAGGTCCGCGACCGCCACCCGCAGCAGGAAGTCGGGATCACCGAACAGCCGGTACGCCTCCACCACCTCCGGCATCTCCGCCACCCGCCCCTCGAAGTCCGCCACGGTGTCGTGGTCCTCGTACCGCATCACCACCGTGACGAACGCCTGGAACCCCCGCCCCACCGCGTCACCGTCGAGCAGCGCCCGATAGCCGCGGATCACGCCGGTCTCCTCCAGATGGCGCACCCGGCGCAGGCACGGCGACGGCGTGAGGCCCACCCGATCGGCCAGCTCGGTGTTGCTGAGTCGCCCGTCGCGCTGCAGCTCTAGAAGGATCCTGCGGTCAATCCGATCCATGACGCAACATCCTGCCACATATGCCGACGTCCCAGCATAAATCAACCATCGCCTGCCACTCCTCCTCGACTACCGTCGGCCGCGAGGAGGTGAGAGCCCGTGGACCTGCGACTCGTCCTGCTCTTCCTGGGCATGGATCTGCTGCTCGTCTGCACGCCCGGCCCCGACATGCTCTACGTGACGGCCCGCTCCCTCGGACAGGGCCGTCGCACGGGGCTGATGGCGGTGACCGGCATCTGCTGCGGCTACGCGGTGCACACCGTCCTGGCCGCCGCCGGGCTGGCCGCCGCACTGCGCGCCGTCCCCGCCGCCCTGCCCGCGATGCGCTACGCCGGCGCGGCATACTTGGTGTTCCTCGCCGTACGCACCCTCATGAGTCTGCGCAACCGCACCGGCCCCGCGCTCGGTTCCTCCACCCCCGACCCGGCGGGGAAAGTGCTACGCCAGAGCATCCTCACGGCCCTGCTCAACCCGAAGGGCCTCCTGCTCTACCTGTCGCTGATGCCCCAGTTCATCGCCACCGGCACGACGGTCCCCATCGGTCTCCAGCTCACCGCACTCGGCCTGCTCCACGTCGTGAACTGCGCGATCCTGTACGGCTTGATCGCCCTGGCCACCGCCCGAGCCGGCCAAGCTCTCACCGGCACCCCGCAGGCCACCCACCGAATCTCCGCCGTGTCCGGCACGCTGCTCCTGGTGGTCGCGGCCGCCACCCTCACCGCCCACTGACGCCGCCTCAGGGAGGCTCCGCACCTTCCCCGAAGCCTGCGAGACGATACCGGCTGCGGGCCGCTCGCGTCCGCCGACCAGCGAGCTGCAGCTCGACACGGACACGGCCGACCTGACACAACCCCTGGTCAACGGCCGGAGATGGCGGCTCTTCTTGCTTACTTGGACTCGACGCGCCCGAGCGGGTTGGAGCCGGCCATCAGGGCGTCACACGCCACCTGCCAAGCGGGGTCATCGAGGTAGAGCTCACTGCGGAGGTAGGCCGAGGTGAGCCGCTGCACCACGGCCACCCGCTCGGGGTTCTCGTCCGTGGTCTCGGCGACGTCATATCCGGAGACCCCGCCGAGCCCGTGCTCTGCGCCGAACAGGGTGAGCAGGGACTTCGGGCCAGGAGAGAGGACGTAGGGATCGGTGTGCCACTCCGCGCCCCGAACCGTCAGGTGAGCAGAGGTGTCATTGTCACCGGCGACCACGAGCGCGGGCGTCGCCATCTCGGAGAAGTCCGTGGTCAGGAAGAACGAGTAGTTCTCGGCCGCGTACGCACTGAGAGCATCGCCGCCCCTGCCAGGCGCGGCAAGCAGCACACCCGCCTTGATCCGAGGCTCGGCCAGGTTCACTTCCTTTCCGTCATCGGGATCCGTCAGCCGCGCGCCCAGCAGCAGGCCGGCAGTGTGCCCGCCCATCGAGTGCCCCGCCACGGCGACCTTGCCCCAGTCCAGGCGCCCAAGGAGCTGCGGCACGGCGGCCTCGATCGCGTCGAGTCGGTCGAGGACGCGCGACATGTCCTCGGCCCGTGATCGCCAGTACAGCGGCGCCTCAGGGTGACCGGGATCCAGACGCAACGTCCTCGAGCTCAGATGCGTGGGCTGGATGACGACGAAGCCGTGCGCCGCCCAGTAGTGGGCGAGCGGGGCATAGCCGTTCAGCGAGGACAGGTTGTTCGAGGGCCCGTGGCCGTGCGAGAGGAGGATGATCGGCAGCTCGCTCCCGGTCACGGGCGCGGAGACACGCACCTGCAGATCCACCGCGCGACCTGGAGCGGACAGCACCACCGGACTGACCGAGAGGACGGGAGCGGACGCGCTCAGCGCGTCCACGGCGAAGGTCGATTCACTCATGATGTGGCTTCTCTTTCCAAAGGCTTCGCCGTCGGTCTTGTCCGGCGGACGGCAGGTGAGGCGGCAAGCGAAGGCCGCCCGTTCCGCGGAAACGGAACACTGTCCCGAAACTATACGGAACGGCTTTCCGTTTCGTCAATCGCCGGCTGAGAGGAGAGACCGATGCCCGCCGCAGCCCAGGTACTGGCCCGAGGCAGCACAGCAACGCACTGCGCAAACGAGCAGGCCCTTCTTGCGCCGCCTCCGACCCGCTTGCCTCCGACCTTGCTTATCGCCGACGCTGCCGCCGCCGCTCGTCAACCCCAGCATCGACGCGCCGATACCTGATAACACGGCCAGACCCGACATCAGCCACCGGCATCGGGAGGATCCACCGCCATTTGCCACTGTGGGCGACACCCCAGTACCGCCGCCACGTAGAAACACGCGCCGAAACCGGCCAACCTTGCCGACCGGTGTCAACACTCCCCTCGCAGCTCTTCGCCGGCGGGTCGACCTCTTCGTTGACCTCCTGGTCACGAACCCGGGCTCGCCAATGCGTTGCGATCAGACACCAGCACCTTCGACCGTTGACACCTATTTCCTCCACCGATTGGCGCCCCGTGCGTGGGCGTTGCTCGACATAGCCGCCATCCCCAGCAAACCCGGGCCGGCATGCACACCCATCGCACTGAGGCGCGGCATCGGAAACCTCTACACCGAACCCGACAGCCACGCCGCACCATGCCCCCGCCGATTGATCGCCTTCCCTCAATGGACGACAGGCGACCGCAGGTCGGCAGTCAGCACATATGAGAGGAGAGAACTATGCGGACAGCATTGCGCCATCGGCCTCCCTCAGTGACAGAAGAGCAGGCCGCGGTAGTGAACTGGGCGCGCACGCTGTCGGCCATCGCGGCAAGCACAACGGCATGCCGATGTGCACCGGGACACCCGAGAAGTCCATCCCAGACGGACGTAGCGGTTACAGGATCGCCGGCATCTTCATTACCAAGAAGTGCTCGAAGGAGATCGGTGCGGATCTTACGCAGCATGAGCTCATCCACAAGAACCAGTGGTGTTGCCATGCAAGCAGACCGGCTTCTGGTACGCAGTCCCACCCCCTACCCGGCCGCAGGTCACAACGCGTTCACCAATCGCTGCGAAATAAAGGCGGACCTGAAGAAAGGGTGGCTGAACAAACTGTTGACCGCCAGTAACGTCCTCGCCAGGATTCAGGGCATGAAGAACGTGACTTCGAAATGCATCACTGTTCTGGGGCTCGCTTACGTGACCGTTGCCTGCGGCTACGGCAGCCCGGCGTCCGGTGGCTTGACCGGAGTAACGGTGAACGCCGACGGGCAGCTTACGATGGTGGCGTCCTGGTGCGGGAATGCCCCGGACGGAGTGGTGGTCCACCGGCGCGCCGCCGGCGAACTCCTGGAGCATGCCGACATCAAGGCGCCATCGATGACCGGCGGCATCATGTCCATGAACTTGGAGGAGATGCCCGCCGGGTGGTCCCTTCAGGAGGGAAGCCTGGATTTCGAGGACGGGCAGACGTACCTGATCGCCGCGTATTCCTTGGAAACCCATACGAGGTTCGCCGATGCCTACTTCACCACTCAGTCCAAACAGAAAATCGCGCAGGGCGAGGTGATGATCCCGGATCACTCGACCACGCCCGCCAAAGACGCCTTCCTGACGGAGGGCGAGTTTGTGGCGCAGGCGGAACATCAATGCTGAACAACTCGGCGACATGGTCCTGCTCCCGCCCGAACGCGCCGTGGCACGCCAGGTAGCTCCGAGATGTCGCAGTTCTGGCGTGCTTGGTACAGGACGACCACCCTCTCCGGGCAGGCGCGGTCGTTATCCACGATCGCTTCAACGCATAAGGCTTGCAAGACCTCCCGCACGTCCCCGACTACGCCGCACAGCAAGCCCGCGTTGAACGCTTCTACGCAAGCGCCGGCCATGGTCGTCGGAACACACAACCCACGAACGCAGAAAGGGCCCCACGCATCAGCGTGGAGCCCTCGGACTATCAGCGCGGAGCACTCGTAAAACACCAAAAAGAAGAGGGAGGCCCCGACACCCACAGGCGTCGAGACCCCCCTCAAAAAATTGTCCGGCGGTGACCTACTCTCCCACACCCTCCCGAGTGCAGTACCATCGGCGCAGAGAAGCTTAACTTCCGGGTTCGGAATGTAACCGGGTG